>NZ_QREG01000022.1 GCF_003386095.1 Marinoscillum furvescens DSM 4134
TTGGTCGCTGTATAGCTAACACCTGCCACCGTAACACTAATGCTCGCCTGGAAATCATCAACAGTACCGCTTAGGGAAGGGGAAGGGGTGGAGGTGGTCAAAGCATCAACTGTGACAACAGGTAAGCTGGTGTCTACAATCAGTTCAGCATATGTAGTATCAGCATTGCCTACACCATCTTTCGCTATTCCTAGTATTTGATAGGTCCCATCTGTGAATGGCCCAAATGTGCCTGCTGCAATAGTCCAGCTTCCATCATTTGCTACAGTCACAGTATCTTTTGTGCCTTCGATAGTGACTGTAACAAAGGCATCAGTATCAGACACGGTTCCTACTACCTCAGGAGAAGTGTTTCCTGTAGTCAAACTATTTATGGTCAACACTGGCGGTGTGAGGTCAACTTGGAGAAGCCCAGTTGCAGTGGCTGTATTTCCACCTGAATTCGTGGCGGTTACTTCCATGGTATAGCTTCCTTCAGCCAAAGCTGAAATGACACCCTCAGTTATTTCCCAGTTTCCATCCTTCAAATTAACAGCAGAATAGCTACTCCCATCTACTGTTAAACTGATCACTGAAAGCGTATCGCCAATGGTACCACTTACTGCTGGAGAAACGTTGTTGGTAGTAAGATCAGAAACTGTGACTACAGGAATTTCCGTATTGTTCTGAATAGTAAATGTTGACCCTTGAGCCAGCCCCATATCTATTTTGTCCTTCGGATCATCAATTCCAAAATTGTCCAAAGTAGGTATTTCAATATAGAAGGTGCTATCATGATTTGCTCCTGCGTCTATATCAGCAGTTAAGTATAGATAGATGGAATCTCCATCATTGAACGTATCAGTCATTGACCAACCCAAAGAGTTTTCTAATTCTTGAGCGTTACCCAGATTAGCTCCTCCTAGATCAGTTGCTACAAGCTCATCATCTATATTGACGGCATAGGAAAGCTGAAATGCACTGTCAGGAAAATCCATTTCATTATATGAACCCCCCAACGTAAAGTATAGTCCGGAAGTGGTAATACTCCCATCTGCTACTGCCCAGACCATTTTGTAAATTAGGTTGTCCGTTGTACCGGCATCCAGATTTTGAGCAGGTAAGCTTTCTGTCACGAATTGGATTTTAGGAGTAACCGGAGCAGCTTGAATACTAAATGCAGCCCCAGCATCTAGTCCCTGGTCAATGATTATTTTAGGGTCTTCAATGCCAAAGTTATTTTCACCTTCGGGCTTTGTGAACCCAATCTCACTACCTTCCATCGCTTCAGCCGATAAATCAGCTGTCACATACCAGTATACTGTATCTCCATCATTGTATGTACTATTAAACAGTTTGCCGATGCTTCCATCAGGAATAATTGGATCCTGGTCAGCAAAGAAAGTGCTCCCCAGGTTAGTCGCATTTTCCAAGCTGTCCTGATTTATAGATTCCCAGAAAGTAAATGAAATAAAATCCGTCTCGTTGAAAGTATAATTGATGGTGTCAGGTGTGATCAAGAATCCGTCCATAGTAGCCTGACCATCTTTGATCACCACTTCGAACTTATGAATCAGTTGGTTAGCAACGCCGGCAGCAAGCACGGTGTCTGATACATTTATAGTTTTTATGTATATCTCAACAGGTGCCACATCGGTGGTAAAAGTATCACTCACAATTTCCGAAAGCTCGAAAGTTGATTCATTTTCAGCTATCCAAAATGTATAATAAGAGGTAGACGGTAACAATTGTGCTTCTCCTGGAATCTGAAACGTATAATTCCCATCGATTGCTTCAAAACTACCAGCGCTTTCCGCAGTGGAACCTGTGCCATCCTGACCCATTTTTATCTGCTCCGCAGAGGGAATGGTGCCGTCTTGACTTACTATATAATATACGGTAGAAGTAGGGCTTACATGCACGTCCAAACTAACATCATAGCTCCCAACTTCTAATACGGAAACTGACAATCCCGGCTGTGAAGACACTACCTCATAGAAATAAAAATCATCCAAAATAACCGGATCAGTAGCAAAAGAATCTGCAAGGACCTGAACCTGGACAGGTCCTTCAACCCCCACATAGCCTGTATAGGTATAGTATTCCAAAGCATCTACATAGAGCGTATCAAGTCCTATGAAGTTTGTACTGTCTGTTGAGTATGCTACGTACAAATAAGCTGGCGAATCAAACGCTCGATAACTAAACCCAAACTCTTGTGTACCGTCAATTCCCGGTGAAACTAATTCTCCTTCCGGATAAAGCTGCAATGCAAGAGAGTCACTCTGAAACAATACGTTTTCCTCAGCTCCATTTATTATTTTCCACTTACCACTTTCAAGGATGACTGAATCACTAGTCAAATTTTGACCTGAAATTGAGTTAAATGACTCGTTGACATATGGATTAGAAACTTGTCCTCCTGCATCAACAGTATAGAAATCATCAATGAGTAGTGAGGCCTCATACCAGCCTGGAACCCGAACTCTCACATATCCTGAATATGCTTCGGTAAATGAATGATTAAACTCCATATACTCCATTGAAGAAGTAGACCCAGAGTTTTCTAGCACCAAATCATCCAGGCTGACACCGGTCAGGATTTCAAAGTCTACAGGTGCAGGATTATCAGCTCGGTGATAAAATCCTAAATTGGAAATATTAAACACATAGGTTTGGATATACGACCCAGAATCTGTCAACATCAGGGACTGGCCACTTTGACCATAGGTAAGTGCGCTATCAGTAGTTACAGTTGTTTGAAGTAGGTCAAAACTGGTATTTGTAAACTCAAATGATCCAGTTTGCGAAACATTAGGCTCTCCTGAGAAATAATCAAAATCCTCATAGTTTACAGGGTTAGGCTGGGAGGTCATAGCCTCTGAAAACCAAAATTCATCAATCACTACATCCGCTGGATCTACCGCTGATGCTCTTATCCTTATGAAACCGCTAAATGGCTCACTGAAGTATTCTTCATGTGAGCTGTAGACCGTATCACCGGCCGTTTGAGCGAAAATAACATTTGAAAAATCTACACTGTCATAACTTAAACTTACCTCAAAGGAAGCGTTGCTGGAGGTATCACTAACACGGTACGAAAACCCAAAGCTTTCCACATTGTCTATCCAATAAGTCTGGATGAAGGAATTCGAATCTGCCAACACCACGGCATTCCCATATTCGTAATAATCCAAAGTAGAATCAGAAGTCACTTCAGCATTCGACAAGACAAAAGCCATTTCAGTAAAAAAATACCCACCGTTTTCGATTACGTCGGTTTGGCCTTCAAAGCTGTCAAAACTCTCATAAACTATTGATGGTGATCCTGCACTGCCAGTAGTCGTGTACACATCCGTAAACGGAACAACATCGGACAGATTACCATTCATGTCTTCCGCTACCAAATAGACATTGTAGCCAGTACTATCCATCAGTCCAGATGCATAAAAATACGCTTCGGAACCAGTCATTACACCTGAGAAATCATAAGGATCTATATACATCGATGGGTCTATAACTTCCGCAACAGAAGGCGCATAAGAACCAAGCGGAGTGATCAACTTGTAAACATTTGCTTCCTCACTTAGTGCATAATAAGTTTCGATATAGTCGCTACCTACAGAATTAATGTAGACCACATCAAAAGTAGGAGCTAAAGTATCTGCGCTACCGAAATTGAAGAAAACGTCATCAATGACAAGATCTGAGTTTCCTCCTGATATAATCAACTCCAACTGGACATTGTCGCCAGCGTGTTCCAGTAATACAGTAGCTTGTTTGAAATCAGCATTGTAAGATGTAATGGTCTCTACAGGCTCTGGAAAAGGGAAACTTTCTCGGTTTTTCACAATGTCAAACGTGACACTGTCAGCCCCTAAGGCAGCATACCAAAATGAAATTTCTACCTCCCCCGGCACATTTGGCAACTTTACACTACCTCCGGAATTATTTAATTTTAAAGCATAAGAAGGGCTATATACTGTTGCAGACTCACCTGCTCCTTCATTGATTTCCCAATCACCAGAACCGAACGTATACAGACCCGAATATGGAAGTTCCTGCAATTCATTGAACTCCTCCATGATATTGCTAGGTCCTGGAGCGGACGGCTTGACAGCATACCCAAAGTCATCGATATGCGCAGCCTGCGTATTGCCCACCTGGCGCAATCTTACATGACCAGAAAAAGTTGGGTCAAAAGAATATTGGTATTTGAGGTAAGAATCTTGAACAAACTTGAGCGTATCCAGGTAAGTGTACTCCACATTTTCTGTAGACGTTTCTACGACTAGTTTTATGGTATCACCAATGGCTGCAGCTGCACGGTAGTGAAATTCGAAATACTCCATTTCAGGCGTGTAAGGAGTAGTTAAGTAGTTGCCATCAATCGGTTCTATTCGGGCGTTGCCTTGTTCACCATTTGTGCCAAACTCAGGGTTGTCTTCCCACACTGCACCATTTACAATCCAATCCATAGGAATCTCCGAGATAAATTGCTCTACATGATCCAAAGTAGGTGCAACTATCTGCGGCGTAAATACCACTGCATCATTTGATAGGGTAAAATGCGATGCAACACGTCCATCATAGTAAGCTCCAGAGGTACCACTATAGTTTTCAATACCTTGAGTAATGAGTGCTGTAGTATCTGATATGTTCGCAGAAGTGGTGTGAATCTCGATGATGTCTGACCCTTCATGAAGTTGGATTTGGAAAGTATGCTGACCACTCTCATTTATGTCTCTTACTTTCAAGAATTCCACTGCAAAAATTCGGTTCGGAGCCACTCCAAGCATTTCATACCTTATGGTGTCGGCCCCTGCAGGGTTGAGGTTTGTCCAATAGCCTGCGATGTAATTATCTGGCAGAATTTGATTAGGAATATTCATACCCTCACAGCATCCATTATCAGAAAAAGGATCGAAGGTGATGAACCCATTACTGCTAATATATACGCTTGATACAGGGTCTTTAAAAAAGTCAAAGTCAAAGTCAAGGAGAATTTCACCGGACATATCATCATCTCCTAAAAACACATATGCCGGTGACTCAAATGCTACGGGGTTAAAATCACCTAATGATACGGCGTATTCGGGGCCTGATTGGCTCTCGCCTTGTTGCAGTAGCCATTCTATGGTTCCCATATCCCCTGGACTATGAAAATCAGGGCCAGAAAAGGCTCCATCATATTGGTTAAATGAAACGGAAGCAGAAAAGCCGGTATCAATTACAACGTTATAGGTTGGCCCAGAACTAAACTCTAGTCCATTAAAGGTAATCGGCCCAATTTCTGTAGAAAAAGTAAGGTAAGAATTGCCTGTGCCTCCAGAAAAAATAGTGTTCGAAACATTAACCTCGCCATTTGTAACCGAAAGCCCATCACCTCCTAGGCCTGTAATAGTTCCCCAATCAAAATTGACTGAACCTCCATTTACAGTAATTTGAAAGTTATCACCAGAGATGTAGTATGGAGTTCCTTCCGCAGAGGGATCACCACCGGTGATATCTAAAAAACCACTGTTGACAACAAGGGATGAACCTGAGTTAAAAGTCAAATCAGGGCCATTACTTGAAAAATCTCCTCCAGATATTACCAATCCACCACCAGAACCATTGAAAGTAGCATTACCCATGCTCAACACACCGTCATTTAACTGTAGCGTTTCACCACTGGCAAACTCCACAACTCCAAGCAGATAATAATCGCTGTAGGTTGTGAGTATCATGCTTGGCAAAGGGTTAGCTTGATGGCTAAAAGTCAACTCACTATCTGCCGACAATTGAGTGCCTGCTTCAAAAGCAATCGAGTCCAGCGCATCAAAGGACCAGCTTGCTCCCAGATTGACCTCCATATTGGAGAAATGTACTGTAGAACCAGCGCCACCCGTAACAAATGAATTATCATAATTTAGCGACTGCTCAAAAAAGACCTGAGCCGAGCTACTGACGGCTATATCGTAAAAATCCCCTCCAGAAATAAAGTGTTGGTTACCCGAAAGCTGTAAAGACCACTTATTTTCACTCCCAATGATTCCCTGTATGTTTACTCCCGCAGAATCATTTAGCGATAGCATTGTTGATTGAATAAAGGCTAATTCTGCACCGGAATCCACCACAAGTGAGTCGTCCAGTGCCAAAATGGTAGACCCGAATAAGTTTATAGTTTTAGTGCCTACACCAGCAAAAATGATCGTGCCATGTGACTGAGTGTTGTGCTGCTCCAATAGCTGATTCGCTCCCGAAAACAACACTGCACCTCCTTCGTATGCCAAAGTGCTTGCAGAGTCCAAAATCAGGTGTGACTGAATATCCAATACATTGGCATTTAAACTAAGAGTGGCCGTATCTGCCAACACCACACCAAAAGCTCTTGCCGTATCCACATCCAATGTCACATCATGAAGGATTTCTACAGGATCTCCTGCTGATGGGACCGTGCCACCCTGCCAGGTCGCAGGCGATGACCAGTTTCCAGTTGCTGCTGTCTGAATCGAAGCAATGGCAGAAACCGTAGGCGTTTGGCTCAGTACAGTAGCACAAACACCTGATTCATTTTTATAAAAAACCCAGTCGTTTTGATCATTACCAGACAGCATATCCAAATCACCATCCGCGTCCAGATCACCAAAACCAGGAGAACTTTCACCCGAAGGCACTGGATCAAAGCCATGTTGATTCACAACATAGCTAGCAAATGATGGAGAATTTGACGTGCCTATATTTTCAAAATAATACCAATTGCCATCAGCACCCCCAGCAACAATATCCAGATCGCCATCAGCATCCAGGTCTATAAACTGGGGAAAGGAATTTGTAGTGGGGAGCGAGGTTAGTCCAAAGCCATTTACAGATATACCAGAAAACGAAGGAGTAGCAGCTGTCCCATTGTTTAGATGGATATTTATGTCGCCATCACCATCTCCCGAGATCATGTCAAAGTCTCCATCAGCATCCAAATCTGCAAAATCAATCCCTCTAATAGCGTTAGATCCTGGAGCAGTAATTCCAAATGGGTTAGTCACTGGTGCCGCAAATGATGGAGTATTGAAATCACCTTGATTCTCAAAGTAATTAAAATCAGCCCCACCACTCTTAAACTGACCGGCCATCATATCCAAATCACCATCTCCATCCAAGTCTACAAAACGTGAGTATCGATGGGTAATATTTTCTGTAGTAGTAATACCAAATGGATTATCCACTGGACCGGCAAAATCTGGTGCCTCAGCGGTACCCGTGTTTTCGTAATAAATAAAATTGATCCAATTCGAGCTCGACATTAGGTCCAAATCACCATCTCCATCCACATCACCGAGGTTTACACCATTCGAAAAGGACGAAGATCCCAGGCCATAAGCTGGAAATGATGAGTTTATTACCTGTGAAGTAAATAGAATGCTATCTCCACGTGTTGCCAGCACATTGAAAGTAGTGGTGGAATCAATAGGTCCTGTGCTAAAGCTTACTGCCTCACCCGTACCTTCTAGAGGGCCATTTACAAGCGCATTGGTACTGTTTTCTCGCAAGTAATAGTTAACACCTGGTTCTGTAGACAGTATGTCTATGAATGTTTCAGTTCCTGATGCTATGGTATCGTGTTGTGCACTTACAGACTGATCCAGAGGATTGGTGCATTGAGCTAGTAACTCACCAGTCAGCACCATTGAGAATAAAAGATAAGCAACAATTCGAGCGGTAAACTTCATATTGGCAATAGATTATGAACCGGAAATTTAGCCGGAACAATTAGAAAATGTAATACCATATATATGGTAATTTCACAAAAATATATTGAAATAATACAGGGATAATGCTGATGCTCAGTTGATTTCGATCAAAATCAATAGGGCCTCGATCAAAATTACCAAAAGATATCTTTTCGAATGTGTACATTTATCGATTAGATCTCGTGGATCGATAGCAGTATTTGGAGCAATCAAAAAATATTAGTTATTTTATATTTTGTATTAAAAAAATTTAATTCCGCCATGACTAGAGTATTATTTAGTTCAGTCTTATTGCTGCTTATTTCAGCGGCATTGCATGCTCAGTCTCCATTCAAAACGAAGAAAGAGCAAAAGTTTTACGAAAAAATCAACAAGCTCTACGAAAACGGAGATTATGAAGGCATCCTGGATAAGGAAGCCGAAATCATTGCCTACTCTGCCGGCCGTGAAGACACGGTGGCTGCCGTCATGAATTTCTTTTTGGGGGATTCCTACTTGCTCTGGAATGATGATTTGGAGACTGCTGCTGAGTTTTTCAGGCAGGAGTATCAAATTCGAAAAGACATTGGTCAGGTTGATGAAGGATTTACCAATACTGCCTTCAATTTGGGTTACGTCCTGGATGAACTCGGTTATTTCAGTGAAACAGAAAAAATCTATCTGGACCTACTAAAAATAGACGAAGAGTTATTCGGAAAAGCGAGTGAAAACTACATTTATGACGCTCAATCGTTGCTCGATCACTACATATTTACAGAAGAGTACCAAAAAGGTTTAGCCCTTGCTCAAGACATTAAAAAAGTGGTCAAGAAAAAAACCTTTGAAGAAGCTATGCTGGAGCGGTTTATCGGCGACTTCTATGAAATGGCAGGAGAAAGCTCAAAAGCCGAAAAACATCTGCTTAAAGCGATCGACTTACTGAACGAGCAGGGAATGTATGCATCGATAGAAAATGTAAGCTTTCTTGTAAGTTTAGCAGGGCTTTATACAAATAACGGAAAACTTCCGCTGGCTGAAGAAGTGTATCTTGAAGCTAAAGATATTTTAAAAAGACTACCTGAAGACTGGACGGACTATGAAGTAAGGCTCAACGGAAATATCGCATTGCTCCAGCAGTTTTTTGGAAATTACGAGCTAGCTGAAGAGATATATCTGGATAATCTCGCCAAAAGTGAAGAGTTATATGGAAAAGAATCCATCAACTATGCCATAGAGACCTTAGAGCTGGGAAATGTTCATTTTTTCAGTGGATCTCTAGAAAAGGCACATGAATATTACAACCAATCTGCTTCCATTCTTGAGCAGACAATGGGTAAGGAAAACCTTTATTATGCCAGAATTCTTCAGAATAAAGCCTATATCCTCGCCAAACAAGAAAAATTTGATGCCGCTATTCAAACTGCCAAAGAGGCTGTTTCTCTGACAGAAGATATCTCTGGTGATAATCAATATCAAACCTCATTTCCGTACTATTACCTGGCAAACGTCTATTTCATGATGGGTGATTTAGAAAACGCCAGAGAAAGCTATGAGAAGTCACTGGCACTTCGAAAAAAGAGTGTAGGCAAGCAACATGATGAATACTCGAAGGCCACACGCTCGCTCGCTACACTCAACTGGGAAATGAATGAATTTTCTGATGCCAAATCGTACTATGCAGAGACTTTTCAGAACTATTTCACACAAATCAATACGATTTTTCCAATTCTCAGTGAAGAAGAAAAATCTAAGTTCTATTATACCAACTTACGACCTGCTTTTGAGCAATACAACTCATTTATAGTAGAAACAAGCCGAGATGAAAAAGAACTGATTGGCGAAATGTATAACTACCAGCTAGCTACGAAAGGCATCATCCTTTCGGCTACCAACAAAGTGAAAAACGCTATCCTTAACAGTGGCGATGAAGAGCTCATCAGTAAATACGAAAACTGGATCAGCCAGAAAGAGCGTTTGGCGAAACTGTTTAGTGCTACAGACATTCCACTTGACATACGAAACGCTAAGATCGATTCACTCACAACTTTGTCAAATTCCTTAGAAAAAGAATTGAGCAAGTTGTCTACGGCGTTCGCAGACAATTTCGCAGCGAAAGACATGACCTGGCAAGATGTGCGAGATCAACTAAAAACTGGGGAAGCTGCTGTAGAAATTATTCGATTTAGAGATTTTGATCCGGCTAAGGGTGGATCATTTACTGAGGAAGTGTACTATGCCGCACTAATAGTGACTCCCGATACCGAGGATTATCCAGAAATGGTAATCATGAAAAATGGTAAAATGATGGAGACACGCTATCTGTCCAATTACCGAAACGCCATTAAGTACAAGATCAATGAAGACTTTTCGTATAAGCTCTTTTGGAGACCCATTGCCAACAAGTTAGAAGGCATTAAAAAGGTATACTTCTCTCCTGATGGTGTGTTTAACCAAATCAGTATCTACACCTTACGAAATCCTGCTACCGGTAATTTCACATTGGATGAATTGGAAATTCAGCTTGTAAATAACACCAAAGATTTATTAGCTGTAAATGCTGGTTCTGCGGCCGACCGTTCCTATCTGTTCGGTTATCCTAACTACAATATGGGAGTCATCGAGCAAAAGCAAAAGGAAAGTGGTGCCTCGGCAGATAAAATCATTAAAGCTGCGGCCGAAGATCGTGCCATGCGTGGTGCAAGCAGGGGAGTAAGAGGCTCGAGAGGTGGAGATCAGGGAGACCTTGCCGAGCTCACAAGATCAGGAAGCCTTCCAAGGGGCCTACGTGGCAACATGCTACGATACATGCGATCTAATGCTATGCTATCGTTGCTTCCGGGTACAAAAAAAGAAGTGAACCTAATTGATAGCTTGTACGCCAAGAAAAACGCTCAGGCAGTTACCTACCTTAGCAATGAAGCTCTGGAGGACAGTATCAAAAAAGTGCAAAACCCAAGAACACTTCACATTGCCACTCACGGATTTTTCCTTGAAAATGACCAAGACCATGAGGGTGAAAAAGACACCTACGTACAAAATCCGTTACTTCGCTCAGGACTTATACTAGCCGGTGCCAATAGCTTCATCAGTGAAGGGGTGATTTCTAACGAAATTCCTCATGATGAAGATGGAATTCTTACGGCATTTGAAGCCATGAACCTTAATCTGGACAACACCGAACTGGTAGTGCTCTCAGCATGTGAAACAGGTCTGGGTGAAGTGAAAAATGGAGAAGGTGTGTATGGTCTTCAGCGAGCCTTTCAGGTAGCAGGTGCAGATGCAATCATCATGTCTATGTGGACGGTAGATGATGATGCTACGCAAGAGCTCATGACCAACTTCTATGAAGAATGGCTTTCAGGCAAAACGAAACACGAGGCATTTATCACTGCTCAGAAAAGACTTAAAGACAAATGGCAGGCACCTTATTACTGGGGAGCCTTTGTGATGGTCGGTAATTAATCTTTAGTTAGCATGAGAAATCAAAGGCCTGGGTTCTTGATGAACACAGGCCTTTGAGTTTCTATGATTTCAATCGACCATCTACCAATTTTCATCGATATTTCACAAGGGAGTGAAATACTTTAGGAGGGTTTACTTATTTTCAAGGCATCCATGCAATCTAAGCCGTCCGAAATTCCAAAGCCTAATCCCCTCGAAAAGACCCTTTTCGAATTTATCTGCATAGTCCAGAGCGTAACCACCGCCTATTTATTCGTTCAGGGACTATTTAGAGCAGGGTGGGACTCTTACTGGGTCATGGACCTGGCCCTCACCATCTGCGGGCTTTCATTCTACTGGCTTTCAAAATACAAAGGCTATTTTCTTCAAATTCGGTTTGTACTGATAGGCTTATTGTTATTAGCCTCCATATTCTTCTGGACCAAGTTTGGTGGAATGTATGGTCACACGGCCATTGGCACACTGGCAGTAGGCGTTATACTTACCTTAATAGCACCACGGTCTCAAAGCAAGTACTTCACCCTCACATATTTCATATTTATGGCCTGCATGGTAGGCATTCAAAGCTTTACAGATATCATCAATGACGATTTTCCAAAAAGAACCTACGCTACCAATTACCTGTTTCTCTCTGCCGTAATCCTGATGGTGGTGTACAAGGTGAAAACTGAGTTTGACAAAGAACGACGCAAAAGCATTAAGCAAAACGCCAACCTTGAGGCTTTGAACGAAAAGCTTCAAAAATCCATTGTGGAAAAAGAAAAAATCATCAAGCAGCTTAGTCAGGCACGGGACCAGCTGGTAGAGTCCGAAAAAATGGCTTCTGTAGGTCGTCTTACAGCTGGGCTTGCCCATGAGCTAAACAACCCACTCAATTACGTCGGGGGCAATGTGCAGCCCATCATTCAAGATCTGGAAGACATTAAAAACGGAATGTCTGATGCACAATTTGCCAAATACCAGCAAAACTTCGAAGAAATCAACAAGCTCCTGATCAATATCATGGAAGGCTCGCAGCGTGCCACAGATGTGGTAAATAACCTGCTTAAAATTTCGCCACAAGCACTGGAAAAAAAGGTTTCGCAGCTATCACTCAATGAGCTGGTAGCTCGCACCTGCATCCTCCTCCAAAATGCGCACCCCAACATTCACTTTTGGATCGTGAGAAATGAAAAGCTCAACATCCTGGGCAACAAGGTAGAAATCAATCAAGTATTGCTCAACATCCTGAAAAATGCCGTAGATGCTGTAAATGGTAAAGAAAAAGGCAAAGTCACCATAGATATCTATTATAAAAACCAACAGAACATCATTGCCATCAAAGACAATGGCGTAGGTATTAGTCCCCCCAATATTTCTAAAATCTTCGAACCATTTTTCACCACAAAGGAAGAAGGAAAAGGAACTGGCCTGGGCCTATACATCTCCTACGGTATTGTGAAAAAACACGGTGGAAAAATCACCTACAAACCACAGGAAGAAGGATCATGCTTTGAAATTTCGTTCCCTTCTTTCAAACCAAGGAAAACAAATAATGTGAGTTAAGGATTGTGAGAAAGAAGATGAACCAAACTCACAATCTATGATACTCAACATTTCTCCGATCACCCTAATTTCTGCTCTGCTGATATGGCTTATTGAGCCAACCGAAATAAACCAGCTCACCATGTGTCACAACACTACCCAGGCTTTTGCACAGCTGAGTTACGATGATGCCTTTGCCATGGCACACCTAGACCCTAATCCGTACCCTGCTCAGGAGTTTAATGGTGAAATGATCACTTACCCCGCAAGCGATGGTAATGCCGCAAACGCCTATTTTGTCAAAGCCAAACAACCTTCAAATGACTACCTCCTGGTCATTCATGAGTGGTATGGACTCAATGCCTATGTGAAAAATGAATCTGACAAGTTTGCCAAACGATTTCCAGACATGAACGTCATCGCGCTGGACCTGTACGATGGCAAAGTGGCCGACAACCGTGAAGATGCCCGAAAATACATGCAGGCAGTTTCAACTGAGCGTGCCCTGACCATTATCAAAGGTGCGGCAGCATTTGCCGGACAGGAAGCAGACCTCTACACCATAGGTTGGTGTTTTGGTGGAGGGTGGTCACTACAGGCAGCTATTACCCTTGGCACTCAGGCCAAAGGAGCCGTCATGTTTTATGGCATGCCCGAGACCGAAACAGACCGGCTGGAAAAGCTCCAGTGTGATGTACTTGCAGTATTTGCCGAGCAGGACAAGTGGATTACGCCAGAAGTAGCAGCCAGATTTGAGGCATCCATGGCTAAGCTCAGCCCAGAGCTAACCCTAAAATCATACGATGCAGGCCATGGGTTTGCCAATCCGAGCAACCCGGTATATGATCAGGAGGCTGCCAGCAAGGCGTACCGCCACGTATTCGATTTTATCAGTGCCCGGCGATAAAAAATCTTTGGCAGTTGGTTTACCTTTACTCGCATGAGTGAAAAGAAAAAACTGTTCCTGCTAGACGCCATGGCTCTGATCTACAGAGCACACTTTGCCCTAAGTAAAAACCCCAGAATAAGCTCAAAAGGCACCGATACGGGTGCCATTATGGGCTTTACCAACACCCTGCTGGAAATTATCACCAAAGAAAAGCCATCACACATAGGAGTGGCCTTTGACACCTCTGCACCTACCTTTCGGCATGTAGAGTACCCCGAGTACAAAGCCACCCGACAGTCAATGCCCGAAGAAATCAGAGTGGCTATCCCTTACTGTAAAGACATTGTCAAAGGATTCAACATTCCGATCATAGAGCTGGATGGCTATGAAGCCGATGACCTTATAGGCACCCTGGCCAAAAAAGCCGCACGCCAGGACTTTGAGGTGTACATGATGACACCAGACAAAGACTATGCACAGCTCGTAGAGGAGCACATTTTTCTATATAAACCCGCTTATATGGGCAATGCCGTAGATATCTGGGGTATTCCTGAGGTGCTCAAAAAATTTGATATTGAAAATGTAGACCAGGTGCGCGATGTGCTCGGACTGAAAGGGGACTCCGTGGACAACATCCCCGGCATCCCCGGAGTTGGCGACAAGACAGCCTCCAAACTGCTCAAGGAATTTGGCACCGTAGAAAACATAGTAGCCAATGCCGACCAGCTAAAAGGTGCACTAAAAAAGAAAATAGAGGAGAATGGCGAGCAGGGCATTTTCTCCAAAAAGCTGGCTACCATCGAAATAGAGTCGCCTTTCGAATTTTCCGAAGAGCAGTTGGCGATGAAAGAACCTATTGCGGATATACTGAACCCAATCTTTGAAGAACTAGAGCTTCGTACCATCGGAAAAAGAGTTTTTGGTGACCAGGCTTCCAATGAAGATTCCGGGCAGCTTGGACTGTTTGGAGCAGCTGAAGGTGGTGAAGCGGGCTCTTCGAAAGAAACACTTGAAGATCGCAAGACCAACTATCACCTGGTAGCAGATGTTGCTGGCCGCAAGGAGCTGATTCGTAAACTGAGCGCAGTACCAGAGTTTTGTTTTGATACCGAAACCACCAGCCTGCAGTCAGTAGAAGCCGAGCTCGTAGGGATCAGTTTTAGTGTCCAAAAAGGAGAGGCATGGTTTGTCACCGTGCCCGAAAACCGGGAAGAAGCCCAGGCTATTGCCAATGAGTTTAAAGAGCTCTTTGAAGATGAGAACACGCTAAAAATAGGTCAAAACCTGAAGTACGACATGCAGGTACTGCGCAACTATGGCATTACCCTAAAGGGAAAAATCTTCGACACCATGCTGGCCCACTACCTCATAGATCCGGAGACGGCTCACAACATGGACGTGCTGGCCGAAAATTACCTCAACTACACGCCGGTTTCTTATTCTGAGCTGGTCGGTACCGGCAAAAAACAAAAATCACTGCGTGAAATTGACCCTGAAGATGTCAAAAATTACGCATGTGAAGATGCGGACATCACCCTCCAGCTCAAAGAAAAGCTGGAGCCCGAAATCAAAGAGTTTAACCTCGGCAAACTGCTGCACGAGGTGGAGGAGCCGCTATCGTATGTCCTGGCCGATATGGAATATGAAGGCGTACATGTAGATGAGGCCGCTCTGGCGGAAATGTCCAAGGAACTGGAAAAAGAAAGCCTTCGTGCTCAAACGGAAATATTTGAAATCGCCGGTCAGGAGTTCAATATCGGTTCTCCCAAGCAGCTAGGAGAAATCCTTTTCAACAAACTCAAGCTGGTAGACAAACCAAAAAAGACCAAATCCGGGCAGTTTGCAACTGGTGAGGACATCCTCTCCAAACTTGCCAATGAACATGAAATCGCATCGAAAATCCTGGAGTTTAGAGAATATCAAAAACTAAAATCTACTTATGTAGATGCCTTGCCCAAGCTGATCAGCAAAGTAGACGGCCGCATCCATACGGACTACCGGCAAACCATAGCCGCCACTGGCCGACTGAGCTCCAACAATCCGAACCTGCAAAACATCCCGATCCGTACCGAAAAGGGTCGTGAAATCCGAAAGGCGTTTATTCCTCGCGGTGAAGACTATCGCATCATGGCGGCCGATTACTCTCAAATCGAACTGCGCATTATGGCCGCATTTTCCGGTGACGAAAGCATGACCGAGGCTTTCAAAAATGGTGTGGACATTCATGCCAACACAGCCAGCAAAGTCTTCAAAGTAGCTCTCGATGATGTAGAGCCCAACATGCGCCGCAAAGCCAAAGAAGTCAATTTCGGGATCATCTACGGTATCTCGGCTTTTGGGCTATCCCAAAACCTGGGCATCTCGCGTGGAGAAGCTAGCGAAATCATTGAAGCGTACTTTACTGAGTTTCCGAAAGTAAAAGCCTACATGGACGAGGTGGTAGAGAAGGCTCGCAAACAAGAATATGTAGAGACCATATTGGGTCGCAGAAGGTACCTGCGAAACATCAACGCCAAAAACTTCACCATGCGTGGGTTTGCAGAACGCAACGCCATCAATGCTCCTATACAAGGAAGTGCCGCAGACATGATCAAAGTAGCCATGATCAAAGTGCATGACTGGATGAAGCAGGAAAACTTAAAATCCAAAATGATCATGCAAGTGCATGATGAATTGGTCTTTGATGCCCACGAAAGCGAGCTCGAATTGCTCACCAGCAAAGTGGATGAGTTTATGAAAACAGCCATAGAGATCGATGTGCCTATGGAAATAGGCATCGGTACCGGCACCAACTGGCTGCAAGCACACTAATTCACTAGAATACTCTTTTAGAAAGCTATTATGGATACCATCCCAAGCCTCACCAACATCAAACGTGCGCACCAGCGAATCTCGAAGATTACGCTGGACACTCCGGTGCTTACCTCACAGACCATCAATGAGATGGCCGGGTGTGAGGTGTATTTTAAATGCGAAAACTTCCAGAAAGTGGGGTCTTTTAAAATGCGAGGCGCCGCAAACATGATCCTCGGGTTTCGCTCGGAAGAGCGCACCAATGGATTTGCCACGCACTCTTCTGGCAACCACGCCCAAGCTGTAGCACTGGCTGCCAAGCTCGCTGGTAGCAAGGCCTATGTAGTTATGCCCAAAAACAGTGCTCAGGTGAAAATCAATGCCACCAAAGACTATGGTGCTGACGTCATCCTGTGTGAGCCCAATGAGCAATCGCGAATCAGCACGTGTGATCAGGTCATCGCCGAAACAGGAGCCATTTTTGTGCACCCATTTGATGACTACCGCATCATCGCGGGTCAGGCCACCGCTGCCAAAGAACTCATGGAAGACGTACCCGGACTACACACCATCATGACGCCCGTAGGTGGCGGTGGACTGGCTGCCGGTACAGCACTTGCTGCACAGTACATAGACCCTAATGTGGAGGTGGTATTGGGTGAGCCCAAAAAGGCCGATGATACCTTTAAATCTTTACAAGCCAATAAAATCATACCCGTAAAAAACCCCGACACCATCGCCGATGGCCTGCGTACCAGCATAGGCGCTCGAAACTTTGAGATTATTCAAAAGTATGTGAAAGAAGTGGTGACCGTCAGTGAAAAGGAAATCATAGATGCCATGCGCACGATATGGGAACGCATGAAAATCATCATCGAGCCCTCATGTGCTGTGCCCTTTGCAGCTTTGCTCAAGGAAAAAGAAAAATACACCGGAAAAAAAGTAGGGATCATTCTTACTGGCGGAAATGTGGATTTAAGCAATCTGCCTTTTTAGATTTGTTGCCCCAAAACAATTGAATGTACAGAGCAAGCGGCGGACGGCCGTTTGAAAACAATTTTAATAATCCAAAATGAAGTATTCTACTACACTACTACTCACACTGGTGAGCCTGCTGGCTATTGCCCAAAAGGAAATCACCTTTGACCAGCTATCTAACTGGACTTTTTACCCCAACTCCGTGCGCAGTGTCAACTGGATGAACGATGGCCAGTACTACTCCGCCCTAAGCCAAAACAAGGTGATAAAATATGATGTCACCACTGGAGAAGCTACCGAAACGCTGGTAGACGGTGATGTGCTAGACATCCAAATCGATGACTATGCTTTCAGCGCAGACGAAAAACAAGTACTCCTCCTGACGGACAGAAAGTCCGTATACCGCAGGTCGTTTACTGCGGTGTACTATGTGTATACGCTAGGGGCCTCTGATGCAGAACTCCTCAGCGAAGGTCGCCAGGCATACGCTACGTTTTCGCCAGATGGCAAAAAAATAGCCTTTACCCGAGACAACAACCTCTTCTACAAAAACCTGGATAATGATGTAGAGGTAGCCATCACCACAGACGGCAAACCAAACGAGATCATCAATGGCAGTACCGACTGGGTATATGAAGAAGAGCTATACCTGACCAAAGCTTTCGTGTGGTCGGTAGACAGCAAAAAGATAGCCTATCACCGATTTGATGAGCGTGGTGTGCGTGAGTACAACATGCAGCTGTGGAATGATGGGGCACTCTATCCGCAGGACTACATCTACAAATACCCCAAAGCCGGTGAAGCCAATTCGATCGTTTCGCTTCATGTTTTTGACCTCACAAATCAGGGAAAAGTAACGGTAGATACAGGCAACGAAACGGACATCTACATCCCCAGAGTGTACTGGACTCAAGATGCCAATACCGTATCGGTGCAGCGGCTCAACCGCCTACAAAACCAGCTCGACATTTTGCATGTGAATGCCACTACAGGCGAATCCAAAGTAGTCCTCACAGACAAAAGTGAAACGTATATAGACCTGACTTACTGTGATGACCTGACTTACTTAAATGATGGCAAACACTTTTTGTACAGTAGCGAAATGGATGGGTTTAAGCATTTTTACCTGTACAAAACTGATGGGACACTCGTGCGACAGATCACAACAGGCAGCTACGAGGCAGAGTCGCTGGTAGGTCTGGACCAAAGTCCGAAAACACCTGTATTGTACTTTACCTCCACGGAGCAATCACCCATGGAGCGTGACCTCTACCGCATAGACCTCAAGGGTAAAAACAAACAGCGCCTTACTACCAGAGGGTTTTCTAAAATCAACATGAGTACGGACTGCAGCTACTATATGAACTATCAGTCTACTGCTACCGAGCCGCTCCAGGTAAGCCTTTATCAAACGAAGGGTAATAAGCTTATCAAAGTGCTGGAAGACAATAAAGCATTGGCCCAAACTACTGAAGCCTACGGTTTTGCGGCTAAAGAATTCTTCACTTTTGAAACGGTAGATGGCACTTCGCTGAATGGCTACTTTCTAAAACCTGCTGATTTTACTGCTGGCAAGGAGTACCCAACGATCGTATATCAGTATAGCGGGCCAGGATCTCAAAACGTGAAAAACGAATGGGGTGGAAGTCATTTTGCGTGGCATCAGCTTATGGTACAAAAAGGCTATATCGTGGCAATCGTGGATACACGAGGTACTGGCGGACGCGGTGCTGACTTTAAAAAACTTACCTACAAGCAGCTCGGCAAATATGAAACCGAAGACCTGATAGCCACAGGAAAATACCTGGCCGATCTACCTTTTGTGGCCAAAGACCGCATCGGAATCTGGGGGTGGAGCTACGGAGGCTACATGTCTTCATTGGCCATCCTCAAAGGCGCTGATGTGTTTAGCCTGGCTATAGCGGTAGCTCCTGTGACTACCTGGAGGTTTTACGATACCATCTATACGGAGCGCTACCTCCAGCGCCCGCAAGACAACCCCGAAGGCTATGATGACAACAGCCCGATCCACCATGCCGACAAGCTGAAAGGAGACTACCTGCTGGTACACGGTACGGGAGATGACAATGTGCATTTCCAAAACGCCGTAACGCTCCAGGAAGCGCTCATCAAAGCCGGCAAACAGTTCGATTCTTTTTACTACCCGGATAAAGCACATTCGCTAAGCGGAAGAAGAGGTCATCTTTATGAAAAAATGACCATTTTTATAGAGAATAACCTCTAACCTGAACGGATGAATCGCCGACTTTTTATAGTGGCAAACCCAGCTTCCGGCTCGCGCAATCTCGAAAAGATCTTGCGCGAGCTGGTAGACTATTGCACCACCAAACAAATGAAATACGATGTATTCCTCACGGCCCAAAGTCAGAATGGCTGGAAGACTGTGGAGGACTACCTGGATAAAACCTACACGGATTTGGTAGTGGTGGGAGGTGATGGCACCATCAATGAATGCATAAACGGCCTGAAATACGACATTCCTGTTTCGATTATCCCCAATGGGACGGGCAATGACTTTAGCAAAACGCTAAATATCGGCAGCAGCCTGAAGGACTACATGCAGACGATGGAAACAGGCCAGATAAAAACCATCGATTTGGGCGTATGCAACGAACGGAAATTTGTGAATGGAGTAGGCGTAGGGTTTGATGGACAGATCGTGGCGGATATGCTCAACAGGAAAAGTATTTTCAAGGGAGCATCGAAATACTACTACTATGTACTCCGAATACTCGCCAGCTATAGCGCCCGCAAATACACCTTTGAGGTAAACAATAAATCCAAAAGCAAAAACCTCATCTTACTCTGTGTGGCAAATGGCACCACCTTCGGCGGCAGCTTCAAGCTCACTCCTCATGCAGATACTACAGATGGCCTGTTGGATGTGTGTGAAGTGGGCAATATTTCGGGATTGGGACGCTTTATGAACATCCACCGCCTGCAATCTGGAAGTCACCACAAACTCAAGAAAGTCAAACTTTACCAAACCCAATCGCTACGTATAGCAGAAAACCCGCGCCTGGAAGCGCACATTGATGGAGAATACTTCGAACACCCACCGTTTGAGTTTAGCGTGCTGCCAAAGGCCCTAAAAGTGCGGGTGAGAAGTTAAGTTGTGGCTTTTTTCTTTTTGAGATACCAGTAGAGTACTGCAGCCCCTGATATCACTACCAGGCTGATAAACTGTGAATGTGATATCCAGCCATCGATGATAAACCCACGACGCTCATCTCCACGAAAGATTTCTATCACGCCTCTGCCCAGTGCATAAAGGCTCACATAGGTCAAAAACAGCTGTCCTTCAAAGCGCTGGTGACGCTTCAGCTGGACGAGTATTACCAAAATAGTCAGTATGAGCGTGACTGAGTAAAGCTGCGTAGGGTGAAGGGGCACACCCACGGGATCCGCCTGTGTGGCAGCGGCCGTGAAGGAAACTCCTACCCAACTATCGGTAGGTACTCCATGGCAGCAGCCAGCAAAAAAGCACCCTAACCGCCCACTAGCGTGAATAATGCATCCTGCGATAGCAATACGATCCATCATTGGCCAAAGCGGCCATTTCAGCTTTCGGAAATACCACACCACGGCCGGTATCACGAAAAGTAGCGAACCGTAAAAGGTAAATCCTGTGCGGAAGCCTTTCAGCATATTGGAGGGCGTACCGAAATAGTAAGCCGGATCCTCCAGATAGAAAAAGACCTTGCCACCTAAAAAGGCCATTACAATGACAATCAAGGCCAGGTTTTCGATGCGCTCCGGCTCAATGCCCAGGTCTTTTTTGGCTGTATGAGCCATGTAAAAGTAACCGAGCATGGCGCCCACCATGATCAGAAAGCCATAGGTATGGACCGTAAAATCACCAATGGAAAATAGTTCTGGATGCATTTAGCCTGTCAGTTTTTGTAGCTAAATATACGGCGTTCATAGCAGCTCCACATCAATTTTTATCCACATTGATTGGACTCAAATGCTGCTATTTAAAAGGATTCCCACCCTGGTCCTGACTGCTATCATACACTCTAATCGCAATGACCTCCGCTTCGGCAGTCACTACCCCCTCCACTATAGACCTGCAGTGCATCACCGTTTTCCGTCCTTTTACCTCCGTCACTTTTGTGCGAAGTTCAATGGTTTTGTCATTTGGCGTGGGCTTTAGGTATTTGATGTTGAGCGTGCCGGTAGCATATCGATACACCGGATCCGAGTCTAGCGAACGATCTTCTTTGCGATATGCATCGGCCATGGCCGTGCCCATGCAGTGGCAGTCTATGATAGTAGCCAGTATGCCACCGTTTAGCAAGTTTGCCCAGCCGTGGTATTTTTCTTCGGACTCCCACTGACATACCGCTTCGTCTCCTTCCCAGTAGCTTTTTACGTGCAAGCCTTCCTCGTTGCTCACTCCGCATCCGAAGCATACATTTTCTGGCATGTGCAGCTGAAAGTAATCTTTACTCATTTCTGATAGGGGTTTCGTGTTGTTTTGTGCCCGAAAGATAAAAATGATTCATCAGCCAAAAGCACAGAAGGGTTAACTTTAACCTCCGGGCTTACGTAGGAGCCTCACAGCGAATAACCCATAAAACACACCCTATGATTCACGTTCTCGACCTACAATTTCAGGGCATCGACCATGCCATAGCTGCCTTTTTGATCGAAACCAGTGCAGGACCAGTCCTAATCGAAACCGGGCCTCACTCCACTTACCAACCGCTAGTTGTTGCATTGAAGACGCATGGCTATGCACCCGAAGATGTAAAGCACGTCTTGCTCACCCACATTCATTTTGACCATGCGGGGGCAGCGTGGGCTTTTGCCAAACACGGCGCTCAAATCTACGTCCACCCTTTTGGCAGCAGCCACATGGAGGACCCCACCAAGCTGTACAACTCCGCAAAAATGATCTATGGAGACCAGATGGAAACGCTCTGGGGTGCAATGGAAAAAATCCCTGGCGAGCAGCTAAAAGCCATCAACCACCTGGAGCGCATTCAGATAGGAGATACCACTTTCACGGCACTGCATACCCCTGGTCATGCCAAACATCACATTGCCTGGGAGCTGGATGATTTGATCTTTACCGGAGATGTGGCTGGCGTAAAAATTGGTGATGGCCCTGTGGTACCTCCGTGCCCACCGCCAGACATCAATCTGGAAGACTGGAACCAGTCTTTGGACATCTTGCTAGAGCGTAAAGCTCAAACGCTGTACCTCACGCACTATGGCCAGATCACCGAAATAGGACATCATGTGCATGAGCTGCGTGACATCCTGCAAGACTGGGCACAGTACATCAAAAAACACTGGGAAGAAGGCATGAATGCCGAGGCGCTGACCCCACAGTTTTCTGAGTACACCGCAGAGCAGCTGCGAGGCAAAGGCGTATCCGAACACGGTGTAAAACAATATGAAGCTGCAAACCCCAGCTGGATGAGCGTAGCAGGGCTAATCAGGTACTGGAAAAAGAAAAGTCAGGATTAAAACTGGGTTTTGTCATGATGATCCGATCTGCCAGCCTGTTGGTTTTGTCAGTTTGAGTTGGGGGACGCCCAGTCTCGAAAACTAGAACAAAACCATGCAGAACTATAGAAGCATGTCGGTCGGGTCATCCTGAGCCTGTCGAAGGATCAGATCCGACCGGTCTTCCCCATTCAGGATGACCCCAACCCAAGGTGACCCGACCAGTTCCACCCTACAAAAAATCACCTCCGACCGTACTAAAATCACCGACCACTATTTAGAAATGGCTGACGACCACTCTAAAATGGCTCACCTACATGTAAAAGTCATTCACCACCATACAAAAGTCGCTCACCACCACGAGAAAATGGCTCACCACCATGCGAAAGTCATCCACCACCATGTAGAAATCGTTCACCACCACGCTAAACTGACTGCTGATCAGTGTAGCGGTTTGGTCTGGTACTCGCTCCAAATAGTTCATAAGGCTAAAGAAATGATGAAGGTACTTTTTATAGCAGGTCAAACCTTGGAGGTTTTAAAAACCTCCAAGGTTTCTGGTTGCAGCGAGGTGCTGTTAGATATAGGATTGTATGAGCTCCTTTTGCATTTTGCTATTTGCCAATTGACTTATGAGACTTTTGCCGTTGTTGGAGTTGTCTCCAACAAGAAAGGTTACTCTTACCCTCACCAAACCCCAAAATTGCTATTCTCACCGGTAGGTATTAGTTTAGCTGAGCTAACTAACCGTTATCACCAGCTTAACCATGCTTACTCACTATCGCCAAACCTGGGAAAGGCTACAGTTATACCCTTCCCTCAAGCACCTGTTAGCGCCACTTCTGGTGCTTCTTACCTGTTTTCAACTTACCGCCCAGGACTATCCCGCCGATGGTGGGCAGCTAGACCCGGTCACCATCAGTGAAGAGCGCGCCCGTGACCTCATGCGCCAGCTCACCGACCTGGATGCTTTCATGCATTCGGTAGGGATCGAAAACATCGCCAAAGACGAACGACTGGAAGCCTTCGCCACAGGCTTTGCCGAGCGCAACCAGATAGAAGTCTTCACCATCGGCTACATCGATAGCGACGAGCTCTGGCCCAGAGTATTCCGCAACACCCGCCTCAAAAAGCTCAACAACACCTCCACCGATCAGCTACTGGCCGCTCACATCCTGTTCATCCCTCAGGACGATGGCTATACCGTAGAGCTCAAGCTGGAGGGCAAAACCACGGAAGTATACCAGCTACTGGACCTCAGTGAAGAAGAAGTAGAGCTGATCGCCAAAGAAACCAGCGACCAGCAGCTGGGCAGCACCGTCTATGCCAAGCCCAAAGAAGCCCGCGAGACAGTGGTGAGCGCCATGATCGCTGCCTTGCAGCGGGTGGAGCAGCAGACCGATCCGGTAGCCCAAAGCATTACTCCGGTCACCTTTCAGCCAGCCACAGATCAGAAGTACGGCTTTGATGCGCCCATTCATGAGCAGCTAGCCGCCGACTACCCCACAGTGACCATCGGAGGGGAGACCCTTCGCACCTCGTGGAAGTCCCTCAAGCAAGGCACCCCCGACCCGGTCATAGCCAAAGATGATGCAGGTCAGGAGCTCACCTTTGAGTACAATGGCGCCCCTCTAACGGGCAGCAGCACCGGAGGTACCTACACCCTCCAGCCTGTAGGCGGGGCAGATGGTTCCACCGGTGAGCTGGTTGCCAAAGTAGGTGAATACACCGCAGGCGTCCTGCAGACGGTCAGCTATGCGGAGGTATTGACCAAAGTGACCATCGTGCCGGTAAATGGCGCGGGGGCAGGCATTACCCAGAGCCAACTACAAGCCCGCCTCAACGAGATCTATGGTCCGGCAGTAGCCAGCTGGCAGGTGGAAGTGATGGCAAACCAGACCCTCACAGGCTGGGACGAAGACGGCAATGGCCTGGACGATGGGCAGACCGGCATGCTGTCCAACTACACCGGGGAGATGAACGCCCTGATCAAAGCTTTCCGCTCCAAACACCAGCGTGCCAAAGACACCTACTATGTCTTTCTGGTTGCCAAAGCGGAGAACACCAGCAAGCTGGGCTACATGCCACGTAAAAAGCAATGGGGTTTTGTCTTCACCAATGGCCAGAGCACTGAAGCGCTGACCAAGACCATCGCACACGAGCTTGGTCATGGTGTATACCGACTGGAGCACACCTTCTCCGAAAAAGGCCTGCCCAAAGGCCAGACAGACAACCTGATGGACTACTCCAGAGGCAAGGAGCTCTACAAATACCAGTGGGACTATGTCCACGATCCGGCCAGTGTTGCGACTTTGTTTGATGATGAAGAGGATGGGGCGTATACAGATATAACATTGTTTGTTGACTATCTGGGCCGCAAAGATGTTTTTGTCCATGATGATATGTTTACCGGCAATGATGTAGTATTTCTTTCTCCTGCCGGGAAGCCAATTCAACTTCCGAAAACCATCGTTCCTTCATTTACTGGTTCCATAAAGGATCAAGAAGGAACCACATATGATTTAGGAATCCCACGTGGTGTGCTCCTTGCATTTAAGGATGGAGCGGACATATATAGTTCGAGTTTTTCTAAGGTTGATGGTCAGTATATATTCAATGGGTACAAACTAAATGGCAGCGATCCTGCCAGTTTTAAGGTGACAGCTGCACCAGCCAGAACTGAAAGCATGGTGGTGATTGGAGCTGAAGACGAGTATTGCTTTTTAGGCATCCATTCAGGCTATATCACACATTCCAACTACAGTTCTGAAGACGACTATCAAGCCACAGGCCCAGTTATCACAAGTGCTATTTCATTGAGAAATCAAGAAACGCAGGGCTGGATACGGATAGACAAAGGTTGTACACGGGATATTGAATTGGCCACAGTTTCTCCCAGTTATAATGACCTATTGGTCAATGGATTTGTCATCGTAAACCCCGCAGACCCAAACGGGGTTATGTTCGCTTATTCTCGTGCTGTTGAAGGTTATGAAGCTGGAGAAGCGACAGGTTATATCTATCGTGTACATAACCATGAGGACGGAGGGGATGATTACTTCAAATGGACTGGATCAGTTTGGGAACGATTTGAACTAAGCTCCGAAAATCAGCTAGACCCGTCATCAGAGGTGATGAGACTTGCTGAGATTTGGAAGGCAATCAAAGATGATCCGGTACATGCGTCGTTGGAATTGGCCGGATTCATACCTCTGCTTGGTATGGCTGCTGATGGTGTCAATGCAGTGGTTTATTATGTAGAAGGAGATAGATTGGCTGCGGTACTATCGTCAATTGCAATAGTCTCTAGTGGTGTGGTCGTAGGGGTTAAGGCGATAGTCAGAGTGGCTAAAACCTCCAGATCGATACGTTCTACGCTGGTTCTTTCAGATCAGTTTTCCACTGAGATGGAAGCTTTGATTAGAGGTGCCAAAAAGAGTTTTACGGGGAACCCAGAGGCCTGGTATAATCTGCAGGTTGGCGTATTAGAACTGGCCGGAAAGCATGGGGATGCTGGTATGCAGCCCTTGATCAGTCTGTCTGGAAAGATGGAAAGCCAGCTGGACTTCTTGAAGGTTGCTAACAAAATTAATAGTTTTGAAAACTCAGGAGATTTCCTGAAGGGTCTTCAGAAGGAAGACTTTCTTGAGTTTATCGGTAGCAAAGGTGAGGCTGGCGTTGATGCGTGGAGTTCCTTTAAAAAAGCAGGGCTTGATGACCTTGCCAAAAACATGGATAATCTTGATGTATTAAATAAAGCCCTAAAGCAGGACGGGTATGATGCAGCATATTTTGAGAATCTGCTGATGTCTAAATCAGATCCTCAGAAATTCCTTGACGATTATGTAAGCAAGATTGGCGATAATGGCAAGTTTGTGGATAATGCCTTAGAAAGTGACTATGCCAGTTACCTGACCAGAAAAGCCAGGGAAGGTAAGCCTCCGAGGGATAGAGCGGATTGGAATCATACACGGGACTACATGTTGAATGACTCGCCTTTGGCCAGAGGGAATAACTTCAATCGCAAGGCATGGGATGAAGAGTGGTATCCATTTTGGGAAGTCTACCTAGATAACGGGAAATATTTGGATGGCTATAATCCAATAACTAAAGAGGTGGTATCAAGGAAAGCAACAGATTTGGTAGATGTTAGTGAATCAACATTTAGAAAATATCTCGACGAACTCATTGAAAAATACGCTCCGCCAAGAGTCATAAAGTCTCAGAAGCCTGGTTATGAAAGCTTATTTGACCAAGCTATTCCAAATGACGCTAAATTGATTTTGGAAATTCCAGAGTCTAACAGATCATTCTTTGATATTGATAGATATACCCAAATTGCATCAGAGAAAGGAATTACACTAAAATTTGTACCTGAATAATGAACAAAGAGGATTTCTTACAAGGGGAAATTGAGCAAATACTAAAAGACATTGACTTCATATCAAGATATGATAATATGTCAAACCGATACAATAAGAGAGATGAATCTTTTAATTGTCAAAATGATAGTGTGCTCCAAATAGCAAAAAAAATAGGGCATCCGATAAATTATTCAAAGTCTAAAGAATTTTACTTGGAAGAAGATCTGTCAGGCTTTAAGCTAAAGTTTGGCTTCACGATAAGGTTTAACTCATTTGACTTTGGATTATCCGTGATTCATGAAGGTAGAGATATTAAAAGTTCTGCCCCATGGGGGTTTTTAGTACAACTAATGACAGAAGGAGAGAAGAAAGTATCTAAAGCGATGTTCAAGGGTTATGATGATATTGAATCCATCTTACAAGAAGCCTTTTCCATCTATGATGATTTTAAGAAGGGGATATTAGCGAACCATGCATAGCAGCTTGGCTAAGGGTGTTATCTCAACTCTGTCTTTTTTCCCTTCCATGATCATACCCCACCTAGAGCAAGCGTTCGCTTGTGATCCTTCTTCATATCTTCCTCAAAACGAAGAATACATAGTTCGTTTACTAGACTCTCCTTTCTAAGGAAGGAGTTCCCAACTAGCTGCCGACTACCCCACGGTGACCATCGGAGGGGAGACCCTTCGCACCTCGTGGAAGTCCCTCAAGCAAGGCACCCCCGACCCGGTCATAGCCAAAGATGATGCAGATCAGGAGCTCACCTTTGAGTACAATGGCGCACCTTTCCGAAATGGGCACTCAGACGATTTCAGCTACCAGATGAAGTAAGTTTTGCCCGACTTGGGCCAAAAGGTTTGCGACGCATGCACTACGTAGCTTATCGCAAAGAGGACGCGCACAAGCATGCCATCAGTGATTTTGTGTGCAACTTAAAAGAAGAACGGTACGCTATGTAAAAAAGGAGGCCCGCCACAGGCCTCCTTAACCAACCAGTGATGTGCGCCAACGGAAATTGTGAGTAAGTTGCGCTCATCTTTTTGCCACCGAAATGGCACCTAACCAATACACCTGCTGTGTATTACTCTTCAAAATCGTTGACCAGCACCCAGGCATCTTCCACACCTGCTTCTCGCTGCTGCATCATGGCCTTCAATGCTTCCTGATAGTCCTCATAAAAACCCGAAGTGATGTAGTACAAGCCTTTGGCCCGATTGAGCACCAGTTCCGTAGACACTCCTCGTCTGAGAAAGTCTTTGGTGATATCTTCAGCACAAATCAGCCTGCGGCACGTGGCCACAATCACATAGTGTCCTTGTTTGATTTCTATTTTGTCAGACAGCAGCTCATCTTTCACCACAATCGTATGATCCCGGTCTTCCAGCTGGCTTTTGAGAATGGCTAGCTCTTCATTGAGTTTTTCCAACTCTTCCTCCTGTTTGGATGCCTTTTGTTCTGATTGAGTGGTCTGCTCATGCGCCACTTCGTCATATCGGCGGATGAGGTGATCAAAGCGGTTCATCAGGTTTCGGTAGTTTTCCTCCTCGTTTTTCTCTGCCGCCAGGCGGTTGTTGCCTAGCTTCACATTGTGGTGACGGCTCAGCGAAAAGCTGATCATCAGCTCATGCTTATTTTGTAGCAATCTGGAAACCTCTCCCGTAGACCACCCAAACACGTAGCCCAGCTGAATATTAGGCAAGTTGATACCCAGTCCCGCATGCTGGGCTCCGTTGGTGCGCGTACCGCCTTGTGCCCAGAGTCGGTCATTCCAGATGAGCTGCAGGGCCGCATCAAATACATTCTTTTGCTCCACTCGTGTGAAATACGCAGCATTGGGCCGCACTTTCCAGGCCGATGCTCCAAACTGATGGGTATAACCGGCGTGGAAGTTGGCCTCCTGCCACCTCAGGTCCTGACCATTCAGCATATTGGGCAGGGCGGCACCTACCTCCAGCCCGCGCCACAGATAGCTCATGCCATAGCTCAGTCTAAGCTCATCCTGAGAGATGTCATCTAGCGCCAGCACCGGATCTGACCGGTCTACATAAGGAGATAGGTTCAGTTTTTCAGTTTGAATCCGCACGCTGGAAAACCCCAGCCCCAATCCAAACCCAAGCTTTCCTCCATCGGCAAAACCCACCTTGTAGGCCAGCGATGCCTGACCAAAAGTCTGCTCCTGACTACCTACCACTTCTTTGTGGAAATTTCCCCCTGCGGCCAGATTTTCAAAAAATGCCGCCTCCATAAAGACCGAAATAAACTCTGGTGCCTCATAGGTAGATGATGGGTAGAGCGCACTCTGAAAACGCACCGAGAGGTCCTCATGGTTACCTGCAAAGGACGGGTTGAGGCTATACAGGTTGTTGGTGTACAGGTGATTGTTGTACAAACTCTGGCCATGGACTGCTCCGGCAGTCATCAGGCCTACTAGTAGACAGATTAGATTTAGCTTTTTCATTTGGCTATGGTTAGGGTTCCACGGTAGTTGATAGGGTTTTCGGGATGCTCAAAGCGGTAGTAATAAGTGCCAGGTGTCAGTGCTTCACCGGATTGATTGGTGCCAGACCAGTCATTTGCGTAAGCTTCCGAGCGAAAGACCTCACTACCGTTTTGGTTGTAAATCGTCAACACATAGCCTGCATAGAGGCTTACATTCTCGATTTCAAAGTAGTCGTTTTTCGAGTCGCTATTTGGGCTCAAAAAGTTGTTGACCGGCAAGATGCCCTCCTCCAGCTCATCAGATACAAAAACCTGCACCCATGTGCTGTTGGTCAGCGCCGGAGTGCCATCGTCGGTTACAGTCACCTGCAAGCTGTAAAAATCTCGCGTTTCATAGTCGAGCGCCTGCTGGCCTGCGACCGTGAGGTCTCCATTGGGAGCCAGAGAAAACGCCGGCTCATCCTCTGTCAGAGAAAACGTCAACGACTGCCCGGCATCTATGTCTGATGCCTGTAGCGTACCTATCAGCGTACCATTCTCACTGTTTTCCAGTACCTCGAACTCCTGAATGGAAATCATGGGAGCTTCGTTTACGTCCTGCACGTTTACCACAAAATCCTTCTCCAACACCAGTCCTGTATGGTCTGTGGTAGAAAGCTTGATGGTCAGGGCATTTTTGGTTTCGTAATCAAAACTTCTACTGGCGATCAGCCGGTTTCCCTGAATGTAGAAGGCCTCATTGGACTCATAATCCACGCCCGATAGCTGATAGATAAAGGTGCTGTTGGCATCCTGATCCACTGTAGAGAGCTCACCCACAATGGTGCCCGCTGCTGCATTTTCATCGATGGACAGGTTGGAAACCAGCAGATCATCAGGAGCATCCGGCTGGTCAATAACCGAAATCACAAATTCAGCGGTGGTAGAAAGGCCTCCGGCATCAGTCGTTTTCACGTTGATCGGGTAGCTGTCTTGCTCCTCGAAATTGAAGGGTGTGCGGGTTTTTAGCTGGGCTCCCTCGATCGTGAAGTAGTCATCACCGTCCGCAAGCTCATAGGTATAAGTATCGGATTTGTCCTGTTCGAGCGTAGTAAAAACACCCACCACAGACCCAGATTCAAGGTTTTCTTCGATGGTATTCATCGATAGTTCTATCTGCTCTGGAGGATCATTGGCGTCATTGATGGCTATGGTAAATGAACGCTCAGATGCAAAGCCATTATCTCCTGTAGATCTCACCCAAATTTCGAAAGTACTGTGTTTCTCAAAATCAAAAGTCTGGGCGCTTAGCAGCTGATCCTGGTCAATGCTAAAGCGGTCATTGTCTGCTTTTCCGCTGAGCAGCGTGTAGGTATAGTTGCCGGATCCAGCGGTAGAAAATTGGCCGATGACCGTACCTGTAGCTTCATTTTCTGCTAGCGACTGATTGCTCAATGCGATAGATGCCAGCGAAAAAACATAGACCGAGTCTATCGTCAACCCTCGTGCATCTGTAGTCCGAACCTCCGTTTCGAAAGGCCCGGTGAGGCTGGCAAAATCCGCATTGGCTAGCAGCCGGTTACTTTCTATCCGAAAGAGGTCATTGTCATTGGTACCCTCCACAAATGCATAGGAAAAGGTGTCCGCTTCATCTTCATCGTCAGTAGAAAACTTGGCGATGATGTCTCCATCCTCCACATCAAAAGCGATACGTGTTTCGCTCACATGCGTACGAATAGGGCGGTCATTGAGATCGTTTACCTGCCATTCAAAAGCTCCTTCCACCTGCTCTCCATCTTTATCCGTACTGCGCAGGCGTACATTGATCACCGGGTTGGTCTCATAGTCGATGAGGGCTGCTACCTTTAGTTGGTCTCCAGCTATAGTAAACAGCTCATTGTCGGCATCACCTTCCCCAGCCACCAGGCTGTAGGTAAACTGGTCCACGGCATCTTCATCTTCGGTTAGCAAGGTTGCCACCACATCACCTTCGGGCAGGTTTTCATCGATGGCCGAAAGATTGATCACCACACTCACCGGAGCGTCGTTGATATCGGTAATGTCGAGGGTGAAAATGGTTTCCATTTGCAGTCCACCACTGTCCGTAGACCTTACTCGAATGCTCAGTCCATCGGTATGATCTTCATAGTTGATGTCGGCAGCTAGCTGAAGACTGCTACCACTGATGGCCACCAAATCATTGTGGGTACTTCCCACTCCATCTACCAACTCGTAGGTGTAACTATCACGTGCGTCTTGATCTTCCGTTCGGAAAACCAACACCTCGGTACCCAGATCAGCATGTTCTGCAAAGCTTCCATTCGCTTCACTAGTAGCTACATTTACAATGGCCGTGGGCGGATCATTCGTATCCATTAGTTGCAGTGCTATGACTTCCTCCACTGATTCGCCATGGGAATCAGTAGCACGCATACGGATAGAAAGGGATTTGGAGTCAAACGCCTCAAAATCCAGCAGTGAATCATACAGCAACGCATTTCCCTCGATGGCAAACAAAAAGTTGTGTGTGGCATCTGCTCCCTCCACCAATTCATAGGTAAAGCTATCATCGGCATCTTCATCTACTGTTGTAAAAGTCAGCACCGTTTCGCCCACTACGGTATTTTCGAATACTTCATCCGTAGAAACCTCTATCGCTGTAGGGGTGTGGTTGTCACGAAATACTGTTGGACTACTGATCGTACCCGATGAGCCATTGTTTTCAAAATCAACTGTATCCAGTGCATTGGATAGCTCATCGGCACTGGCGTCATACATTTTAAAAGTCACCTCCTCCCCGCTTGCCTGCTGGCTAAAGACGGTGAGGAATACATAATAACGGTCGTTATTGGACTCGTAAACCGGCTGAGCCACACCACGGACTTCTCCGTCTACAAATGCGGCCACCTTATCGTTTTCGTCACGCGACTCTTCGCCGCTCATTACCAGCACCCCTGTAAAGTTCATGGAGTACTGATAGCCTGTAGGCTGCTCCCAATCAGGTGATTGGGCGGTGAGTACCACCGATAGGAGCATACCCAGGCATGTCAGAATTATTAATTTTTTCATCTCAAATTGCTTTAAGGTTAGGGGTTGGTTTTTCGATAGAGCTTCCATGGTGGTTAGTATTTAATGATCCTAAGAAGCTCCTGCTGCTCTCCCAATCGGACACGTATGAAATACATACCTGCCTGTACAGAAGTCTCACCTATTCGGCCATCCCACGTGATCTCAAAGGCTCCGGATGCTGACGACTCGGTATGTACAGTGCCTAACAGTCGACCACTGACATCCAGTAATTCAATGTGCAACGAACTGCCCGCACCTGCATCTCCCGTGATGGTCACCGTTTCTGTAAACGGGTTCGGGTAAACCTCAGACTGAGTAGAAGCTACGCTCATTACCCTGCTCGTAAACAACACGGGTTGGGTCAGACTACCTAGTCGCTGATCAGGCGCAAACGAAATATCCGATGGAGGATCTAGTGGTGTCAGGGACTGATTGAGCGCTACAAACTCTAGCTCGCCATGTGGACCATTACCAAAAATGGTAGTAAAATATAGCTGCTGGCCAGAATAGCCACCTGCTGGAAGTCCGTATCCTACCACTTCGCCTTGATGGTAAACGATGAGTGTATCCTCACCACTTCCCGGAAGCTGCGCTATGAGCGACATGTTGTTTGGATACTTGAAAACGTCTATGGCCACCGGCAACTCGGGAACCGACGTATCCAATCGACCGTTCACCACACTTTCTTTTGGATACACAAACTCGTCTGCCAGCGCGGCATGTAGCAGGTACCCTTCACCCGGCACCAGTGTCTCCAGACTTCCCAGCCAGCCATTCGCACTACCGGTATAGACTGCAAAAGCACGCTGACTTTTGATTTCGTCTCCCACCGTGGCATCATATGCCGAAAGGGCTTCGTTGAGGTTCATGTTTCGCTGGGAAATGAAGCTGATCCAGTTCCAGCCCTCATTTACAGAGATGGTCACATCTGCTGGGTCGGGGATTTCTCCTTCGAAAACAAACTCCCCAGCCCGATCCGATTTGAGCTTGTACATCTGATGACTTTGTAGTCCACCATTTGCGGTAAGCGAGCCAAACCAGCCAATGGTAGGATCATATTGATCAAAGACGTACTGACCTTTGAGCAGGTCTCCCTCCTGAGCATCAAACCCAGCCATGAAGCTATTGACATCCGACTGCTCGCTAGATTGCAGGTTGAAAGACACCCACTGCCAGCCTTTCTGAACCTGAAGCTCCTTACGCACATAGTCGGGCACTTCCAGCACTTCAGGACTAGCAGGCGTACCGTGCCTTTTGTCAGATTCAAAATCAAAATTAGGCGTGACGTTGGCATGTATGCGTCCTTCGGAGGCATTCCAAACGTAGAAGTCCACCTCTTCACCAGCAGGCACATTGCTATAGATAGAAAGGTATGCCTGATAGTTGTCATACGCTGCGATGTATTCCAGATGGGCTACTCCACGAACCTCACCATCCACAATAGCCGCCACAGCTACATCCTCATCACGAGACAATGCCCCCTCCAGCATCACCTGAGCTATTACACTCATGGAGTATTGGTACTCTGAAGGATTGACCGTCCAGTCTGCAGGAGGTGCCTGATATACTTTCAGGTCTAGTTCCAAGCGTTCATCATATCCAAAATCAGTACGCAGGTAGATGTCCTGATTGTACTTACCGATGTTGAGGCCTTTGTTGACCTCAAATGTGACCGGCACGCTACTGAGCGGTTCCACAGATCCTGAGGCAGGAGTGGCTTTCAGCCATGATGGCAAATTGTCGATGGTAAACTCCGCAATAGCTCCGCCAGTATTGGTCACCCGCGTCTCAAACGTCAGCGTTTCACCCAGGTCTTTCTCCAGACGGATGTCTTCCTGGAGCCATACGACCTGATTTCGATCGATGTATGCCGCCCAGGTTACTGGATATTGAAGCGAATTTCCATTCAGGTCTTGAATGTCCTTTACCGTAATTTCTAAAATGGTATTCTCAATACGCGCATCTGCATCCGTAGGGCTGAGGACCACTTTGTCACCATTAGACGAATAAGTAAAGTTTACTTTCTCCACCGGGCGAGGCAGTTTCACATTCGGAGCAATTTCCGAAAACTCCTGACCTGAGAAAGTCAGGCTTCCGTCGGCTGCATGATTGGCCGCTGTGGCTTTACTCACTAGTATTCCACCAACTTCTACATAAGATTCTCCAGGGTAGTACGCTACCAGTGCAGCTTCTTCACCTGTAAGTTTGTTATACTGGTCTTGCACAACCTGCGTCAGCGATCGGTTGGTATTCCAAATGCGCAGCTCATCCAGGTTTCCTGTAAAGTACTCGTCGTTTTCCTGTACGGACCCATCGAACCACCCACGGGCTCCAACCCACAGTTTGCTTCCGCTAAATCCTGTATAGCCAGCGGCTTCCACAGCATTGCCAGCTACCCCGTCCAGGAAGCCATTGATGTTGCCGAGGCGGTTGCAGGAGAGTGCTACATGGTGCCAATCCCCATCATTGATGGCTGATGAAGCCAATAAGAATGATTCACCATGGTTGTGTACTTCTAGTTTTCCATCTTCATTGATGCGTAAGTTCCATCCGTTTTGGTTGGAGTCTGTACCATTTCCTTTGCCAGTAGCCAAAATAGAGGCGTTGGTATCGGTGGTTTTCACCCAAAACTCAACCGTGAAACTTTGCTCAGCAGATAGGGCAGGTGCTACTGCCTCTGCATAACCAGAACCATCAAAAGCTATAGATAGTCCTGCCGGAAACACCTGCCAGGTACCATGGACGTCTGCATGCAGCAGTTTTACTTTTTCCTGTGCAATCGTGCCATGGGCTTCTTCCATTTGCCAGTTGGCCAGCAGCCCGCGTGAGGTTCTGGCCATACGTTTGGTAGCAGCGGTGTTTACATCAGCTACACTCAGAGCACGGTTCCAGATACGCAACTCATGGATATAGCCGGCAAAATGCAGCGACTCATCAAAGACACTTTTGGCCACAGCGATGGCTCCCTGATCTTTGTAAGCCGTCACAAAACTATTGTCTACTATGTCGCTGGTACCATCGATAAACAGCTCAGCATTTTCTCGATCGATATCGTAGACAACCGCGATGTGGTGCCACGCATCATCTACTATGGCTGTAGTGCTGGTAATTACCGTGTCTGCCAGAGTCAGGTATACATGCCCCGCAGCATCAAACCCAATTTCCAGTCCGCTCTCCGCACGAGTGCCTTGAGAGAAAAGTACTGCAGCGTTAGTATCATCTCTTTTCACATACATGTCGATAGAAAATGACTTGCGTGAAAGGTTGAGTCCTTCAGGAATTTGCATGTAGTCATCCACACCATCGAAGTGTACGGCAGCTTCATGGCGAAGGTCACCACCATTGAGCACCCCGCGGATGTCAAAGCTGGAGCTGGTCAAAATCCCGCTATTGATGGGTTCGTTGAACTGAATCATGAGCTCATCATTGGGTGACAACACCCCATCTGCAGGCGAAGGATTGCCAAAAGGATGCGGGTTTACCCGGTCGATGAGCCCGGAGTTTACGGCAGACTCGGCCTGCACATAGCCATCATTGGCCGGTACATAACAGCTCGTATATGCACGCAGGTCATAAGTACCATCCGGTAAATCTTTCACTGACCAGTCGTAAGTGATTACTGGATTGTCTCGTGGTATGAGCAATGCCTCCTCATCGTCTGACTCCCGATAAAAAGTCTCTACGGGAGTCCAGATAGAAGACTGGCTCGGCTTGTACTCCAGCGTGATGTGCTCAAACCCGGCATAGTTTACATTGAAGTCATTGATCACGATGGACACGGTATCTTCACTTTCAAAGTTTGCGGTCCAGAGGTCTGCAGGACGTTGGATAGACACATCCGTACATACGGGTAGAAAATGCGCCGATATGCTCACTGTATCGGTGATGTCTACATCGTTATCAGTAGGGTCGTACTGGCACAGCGAGCGGATCACGATTTTGATGTCTTCATAATCATACTCAAATGGCCCACGCTTCATGGTCAGCGTCTTGTTGATAGCGCCACTGCCTGGCACGAGGTATTCGCGGCTGGTGTTGAAAGTCGCCCCGTCGATTTGCAGGACGGCACCGTCTGGATTGGTGCTTTCTACTACTTCCAGGGTGTAGAGCTGGTCATCAAAGCTTTCGCTTTCGTTGGTCAGCGTAAGTGTAAAAACTGCCTCCTCATCTGCAGGCACATTAAACACTTCGGCTACAGCCACATCTATTTTTGGTTTTTCGCGCTGAAGCGTACCATTGCTGATCACAGTACCTGGCTGATAATATTTAGTGGTGATTTCCGCCTCATGCGGGCACATGGTCTGGCCACCAAAAATGCTAAACACCGGGCCATTGCCATTGACTCCAGGATAGACATCTACAGACATAAAATCTCCTACATCCGGATCGTTGAGCTCATAGGCGTAGGTAATGGTGCTTTCCTCAGTGATACTGCTAGACATGCCAAACGACTGCTCGAAGGCCGCGCTCAGCTCCATGGACATAGACACTCCATATCCATCCAATGATACCGAAGCACCTGCTGACATACCCAGTGCCAGCTCAAACGTAGTAGTCCGGGTACCACTTTGGGTAAAGGTCTTCTGGTTGTTGTAAACCGCACCTCCAGAAACACTGTAATTTTCCTTACCCACGCCGGAGTTGATAGCCTCTATTTTCTCCTGCTCATTTTGCGCGAGGGTTTCCTTCCAGAGTCTGATTTGCTGGTTGTACCATCGGATAGAGTCGATATCTGATGGGTTTGCTGGCGTAAAGACATAGCTCGGGCCGTCCAGGTCTTCCTCTTCGGTCAGGTATGGATCCTCCGAAGATACGGCTGCATCCCATACTGGATCGTCATTGTTGGTACCGTAATTGGAATGCTCAGGTAGCAGACGCGACACGTAGGCCGGATTGTTTTCCATCACCGTATTGCGCAAGGTGATGTAGTCTGGCAGCAAGTAGTTTTCGATATGGTTTTGGGAGTAGATAAAATACGTAGGCTCTCCATCAGGCACCAGGTAAAACCCGTACCTACGGCCCAGCTTATATTCTCTACCGTCTGATCCATACACTGACGGCATACCGTCTACGCACAGTACTTCAGTAAGGCCGCACAGCTCAGCTGGTATCAGCTCCAGGTTATCAGAAATACCATACCGGAAGTTTTCAGACTTGCCGATAAACAAGTCACCGTCTGCTCCCACATCTATAATGTCATCATTGGTAGAAAAGCTCTGTGTAAACTCATAAGTCTCAACCTTTTCCCCTTCAGTGCCAACCGAAGTAGACACGTTGAAACCTACCGTGGCTTCTGCTTTGATCTCAAAAATTTCTCCCACACCGCAGATACCTCCACCTACAAGTGTGTTGAGTCCGAGACCTACCCCAAGGTTCATGTTTACGCTAGACTCTGAGGCTATGCTCATGGACTCTGATTTGGTAAACGACTGTCCACTCTCTATGGTAGCGTAGCTTTCACTACCAGGAGGATCTCTGAGGATAAAATCTACTTTGTCTGGTGCTTTGGTGATAAAATTGGTATTGGTCCCTTTAGAACCTAGCACATACACCAGCTGAGCTTCCGATGCATCCAGCGGATTGGGCCAGGTGGCGGTATTGCCTCCTGCCTGCACGGAAATGGCCAGTGCTCGGGTGTAACTTTCTGCCGGGTCCGACTCATTGATATTCAAGTTGGGTTCATCCGCCGTAAAATAATAGGTGGTATCACCATCTGCATCGGCTAGCGTGATCTGATCGGTGCTACCTGCCGGGTAGTTGTTAAACGCGCCAAACTGATCATAGTAATAGCCTGGACCTACGGTATTGGAAATATTGATGGTGGCATCATTGAGCGGCACCACATCGTCTACACCGCTACCACTGTCGTAGTTGGTATAGGTTTCAAATACGGCGATCTTTAGTCCGTAGCGTCGGGCCATTTGGTATACAGGCATGCCCAGCTGATAGCCAGAGCCATCGGTCAGGGTCATGGTATATTCGGCACCTTCATCATCGGCAAATGTTCCCGTGCGTTCACCCAGGTACTGCTCACCTTCCAGTCCTTCACTGCCTTCTGTCACTTGAATCTGAGGAGCATTTCGGTAGATAAAGTTGCGCTTGAGATGGTAGGTGTACTCATCTACACGATCTACTTCACCACTGCCATTGTATACGGTATCACGGTCTACGAGATCAGCAAAAACCTCAGACAGTTCCAGGGTTTCCAAACCAGAGAAGGATATACCAGGGTTGTTGATCACGTCGATACCCGGGTCATTGGTGCCGGGTAGTTTAACCAAATAGTTAAGTGGTGGAAGTTCTACCTCATACTCTCCAGAATTCACATCGGTGACTACTGTTGTTTTGATTAGGCCATTTTCTGACACCAGGTCAAATTGCGCCTGCCCTATGTTATTAACTGACCGGTCAAAGCCTACAGGTTTTTCACCTTCACGAGTACCCCCTACCACACGACCTGCAATCTTGCGCAAGGTCTGGTCGAGCACCACGATGCCCGAAACGTCCTCCTGAAAATCATGTTTGGACCCATCCGGCGGCCACAGTCCATCGTTTTCAAAATCATGAAAACCTTTTTTGAATGACAGTACATGCTCACCGATAGGAATAGAGATATTAAATTCTCCGTTTTCATCCGTTTTTACGGCATTGCCTACTCCATCCGAAACCGGTATCCCATCCAGGTAGATGCCAACATCCTCAGAGCCCGCATTTTGTGATCCATAGTCAAATACAACTTTACCAGTAACCTGAAAGGAGGAAACATCTTCAAAGTCTACGCCATTTTGAACGGAATTTCCTTCGCCTAAAAAGACCACCTGATTGCCGGGATCAAACTCATGCACTACGCCCGCTAGTGTAATGGTAGGCGTTACGGTAAAGTTTTCACCTGTACCTGAGTAGTAAATACCTGCGATGGTATAGTTTCCAGCGTCATTGGTATAGCCAGAGTTGCCCAGCTGACTGCTGGTAGGGATGTCATTGCTCCACTGAGCCGTACCGATTTCTCCATCGTTTTTGTTGTAAACGCCGCCCGTATTGGAGGCGTCAAACAGGTAAGGCCCCACGCCTTCATTCATAGGCCAGTAGGCGCGCAGACTGTATTCGTCTTTGGCAAAATAGCGCCCATAAGTGCGTGCCACTGTCATGGAGTCCATCGCTTCCGCATGCAGTCGCACTTCATCGATATAGCCATGAAAATCATAGCGCGCATCCTTATACCCACCAAAGATGACGGACTTGCCATCACCTTGTAGGTTGCCAGTCATTGGGGTTCTGTCCACTTCCTGACCATTAAGGTAAAGGATTGCCACGGACCCGTCATAGGTAGTAGTCACATTGTAATAGTTGCCCGTTTCGATCACGTCACTCGCGTGCAATCGCTGCCAGGTGCCATTGCTTACATAAATGGTCAAATCACTACCGTCTGTGGATACTTCCCACAGTCCGTCTTTATAAAACACCACCTGCGTGGTATTAGCCGTGGTTTTAAACCAAACCGAACCGGTAAACTGATCTTCGAACTCCAATGATGTGCTATGAGGAACATGAAACTTATCACCTGCCCCAAAAACCAACGAACTACCAGAGAGCCCCGCCTCACGCTCGGCCACTACCCGCACATCGGGTACGGCTATGCCGCCACCATAGCTGATGTTGCCATTGACCACTGCTACAGGGCTGCGGAGCGAAACGCCATAAGCCACTCCCTGAGTAGGTTTGGTCCAGTCTGCAAAGTCTTGGCCATCGAGAAGGCTAATGTCATAAGACTGCAAATCCTCCAGGCCGCAAGTAGCCTCGGCTATCACAAAATACTCATACAATACGCCCGCATCTATTCTGGGGTCTTCAAAAGAGCGCACCTGTCCATCCAGAGTCGCGATGAGCTGAGGCACTACCGCACTGCCCAGCTCCCGGCGATAGATTTTCTGAAAATCCACGTAAGGCTCTACATCCTTCATGCTCCAAATAAGCTCTGCACGATCGGTGAAATATCCCTTGGATGTCTCTAAAAAATCAGGCTCATAGGCCAAAGACAAATCGGTAATCACCGAAATTGGTGCAGACTCACCTGAAGTGGTTTCTCCGCAATCATTGAAAGCGATCACTTCATAAGCATAACTCTCGCAGACTTCCGTATCAGTATCTAGATAACTGGTCGTATTGGGGTCGAGGGTGACCTCCGCTCTGCCGCCACCGGTACGGGTACGCACGAGCTTAAACCCTTTTTCATTGGTAATGGATTCGTCCCAGGTCACTTCCACACCATTGGTTTGTTGGGTAAGTGTCACATTGCTGGGTGTGGCATTAGGACTTGCCAGGGCTATCCCCAGTACTGATGAGGTATTGGTTTTGTTGGTAGGCCCACAGCTGTTGACCGATCGCACCCGGTAGTACAAATTGCGATCCCTGTCCTCAGCATCATTAATCGCGTGAGTATAGGAGCGAGCAGAACCAGCGGTAGTAGTCAACTCGTAGATGGTATTGGTATTAGTACCCCACTCAATTAGGAACCCATCAGAGGGATTGTTTTCATACCACTCCCAGGTAATATTGATTTCTCCACTACACAAGTCTTGTGTAGCCTGTATGTTGGTCGGCTCTGGCAGTAGCTCCAGATATTTTACGCGCTCCACTTCATCCGTGGAGAGCTGCTGCTCATGGTCACCAAAGTCATTGTTGACCACCGGGCGAATTCTGTAATAGTAATCATTGCACTCGTCTATGGGATTGGTAGCAGCATCATGCACATCATCATAACTCGCCAATGAAGGGGAGAGCCCAGAGGCTATCAGCCTGGGAGCTTCCTGGTCCGAATAGCGATAAAGGGAAAGGGTCACATTAGACTCAGAAGAGCCAAGGCAGTCGGCAAAGGCATCCCAGGTCACGTTGAAGCCCCGTGTGTTGGTAAGGGGAGAAGCGCGGGGCGGAGACATAGGGCCCATGAGTGGAAAGGAGAGATCTGGTAGCTGAGTTGTATTCCCAGTGGTCTCGCTATTTTTATCTTCCCAATCCATGTGCATGGAAAGAGGTACAGCGGTATTTCCATAAAAATCTGCCGGCACATGCCAGTCCCAACGTAGCACGGTAACGTTGCTTCTGCCGTTTACGGTTTCCACACGTACGTTGGTGACCCCCTCAAACTGTGCTACGCTAAACCCATCACCAGTTGGGTGATCAAAAACACTCCCCCGGTAATTTTGGCCATTATCTACATCATCCGTTCCATATCTACTCGCATCGTCGTTGAGTTTCAAGATTTCGTAAGACCCATGGCCCATGGCAAAATCCCACAACTCGTTGTGGTTATTAGCAGCATTAGCATCTTTCAAATAGATCACAAAGCGCATGAGGCCTTCGCACGGATAGTATTCCATGTTGTAGTACTCGCCTTTAGTAGCGTAGTAGTTGGTGACGCTGCCCGGATCCATCAGCGGCACGCTGATTTGTGGTTCGTTTTGGGCTGAGACCTGGAGGGGCTGCAGCCACATACTAAAAATACAACACGCAGCAAATAGGAATTGCCGCAGCTTTTGATGATTGGTGCTTGTCGATTGATTCATAATTTATTGAGGTTAGGGAAAAACATTAGTTAATCACCACGGATGACCACCTATAGATGCTGCCATCCGACGATTCAAAAAGAGCCAATAGAGCGTTTAAAGCCTAAAAATCCACCCCTACAACACTGATACAGCCTGAAAAAATGGTTGGGAATGTGCTGCCGGTTTGGTGATAACATTGACTAAATAATCGCAGCTCAAAAAAAGCAGAATCCCTGTTTCGAAACTGGTCAGATTTGTTACGATACCGGTCAATTGTTTGGTGAGGGCTCTGTTTCGCATTAAATTTACGATTGCCAGTTCCAGCCTTGGATGTTTTTTTGACCACCAACCGATCCAATGAAGCGCTTAACTTTAAGTAGCCTGGTAGCTACTGGCACCCAACATGCAGACACTCCGCAGGAAAGTAAAAAAGTGCGGATGCTCAATACGTTTTTCCTTATAAGAATGGGTCTTTCCGTTCTTTTTCTACTGGAAGATTACCTCATCCCAAAGTTTCCTTTTGTCATCAGCCTGAGCATTCATGGCACAGTCATGCTGGCCATCGTCGGTTTGTTTTACCTACAGCACCGCGCCAGGCATCATGTCGCATGTGGCATTTTCCTTTTGATGATTTACACCGAGGTTTTTGCTTTTTCGTACCTGCTGCAGCCGGGGATGGGCGCAGAGTATTTTTACCTGTCCTTCCCGCTGGTAGCTCTCGTGTTTTTCGACAATCAGTGGGTAAACATCGCCTATTTCCTTCTGGCCATTGCCTGCTTTTTTCTACCAAAAGTTTTGATGGATTTGCCGGGCAAAGATGATGTCCTTCCATTTTCTACACTCGGTTTATTCATCACCATTTACATCATTGTCAATTATTTCAAACGCCTCAACCTGAAAAATGAAAATCAACTGGCCGAACAACGCAATCAGGCTGTAGAAGACCATGCGCTCATTCGTAAGCAAAAATCACAACTGGAAGAACTCCATAGCTATCAGCGCCGATTCTTCGAAAACCTGGCGCACGAGGTTCGCACACCTATTACCATATTGAAAGGTACCTTCTATCAGGTATTTAAAAGTGGGCCCAGCCCTTCGCACAAAGAAAACATCGATGGTCAAATTCATCGGATAGAGCGCATTGTCAACGACGTGATTGACCTTTCGAAGATGACCTCCAATCACCTGGAGCTAAACCTTAAGGCCATCAATATTTCGGAGCTGGTGCATAAGGTGCATCAAATGTTTGCCGCCAGTTATCACCAAAAAGGTGTAGACCTGAACTTGCACGACTATACAGATCGCAAACAACAAGTACAGGCAGATACGGTCTATCTGGAACGCTCTATCAACAACCTGCTCAACAATGCTTTGAAGTACACCGATAAAGGTGGGCAAGTAACCCTGGAGCTTCGTTATGGCCCACTGAAAAACACTATTTACTTAAGTGTAAAGGACACCGGTATTGGGATCTGCGAATCAGATTTGGAGTTTATCTTCGATCAGTTTTATCAGGCAAAAAATTCTGTGAATGAAGCCGGAGGTAGTGGGATAGGCCTGGCATATGCTCGCGAGATCATAGATATGCACGGGGGTCAAATCAAAGTATTCAGTATTCCCAACAAGGGCTCAAAATTTATCATTCTGTTGCCTTTGACGAGCCCTGCAGCATCAGCCTATCAGTCCAGTTCCGTACCCATCCAGACTGTGGAGCAAGAGTTGACTGATTCTTTGACAGCTAAACCTAAAATGTTGCTGGTAGAAGATCAGCCCGAACTAAGGCAAATGATTAGCTCGATCTTTCCGGATTTTGCGTGTATGCACGCTTCTAATGGAGTAGAGGGTCTCGACTTGATCAAAAGCAATACTTTTGAAATTATACTGGTGGATTACATGATGCCCAGGATGAACGGCCGTGAGTTTATCACTCAGCTCAAGGCTGCCGGCAATTGTACCCCCATTATCGTAATCACGGCTTTGGCTGATGCCAAATTAGCTATGCTGCGTCTGGGTGTAGATGATTTTCTGGCCAAACCATTTGACCCGGAAGAGCTCATAGCTCGGGTAAACAACTCCCTGATCAATGCGCAGAGCCGGCAGGAGTACATCAAAATCAGCTCCGAACCACTGGAAAACCCAGACAAAGCACTCATCGAAAAGCTTCAGTCTCACATTGCTAGTCACTGTTCGGAATTTAACTTAAGTGTGGAGATGCTGTGTAATGAATTTGGGCTGTCGGCCAGTAGTCTGTACCGAAAAATCAAATCCGCCACAGGCCTGAGTACTCGGGAGTTTCTCACAGAGGTAAAACTCCAAAAGGCACGGAATATCAAAATGACTAACCCGGACATCACTGCCAGAGAGCTGTCTCTGCACTGTGGCTGGAAAAACCAGACCCACTTCAGTCAGCTCTATCAGCGCAGGTTTGGCACTTCCATTTCCTGATCTCTACCTACCTCCTGCAAAAACATAAGCAAGTTGGTTTCTGTATTGGAGATACCCAGCTTCTTGCGAAGCCTGCGTCTTGCTTGTTCTATAGCATTGACCGAAACGCCCAGCAGCGTGGCAATTTCTTTGCTGGAGAGGTTCATGCGCAAGTATGCACACAAGCGCTGCTCATTGGTGGTCAGCTCTGGAAATCGCTCGTAGAGTGAACTAAAAAATCCCGTGTGCACTTTCTCAAAATGCTCTTTGAAGCGCTCCCAATCCTGATCGGCATGCAGGTGGTTGCCCAGCTTTTTCGAAAGCGCTTTGATATGCTGAGCATCAGCTTCGCCCTCGAGTGCCTTAAGGCTTTTTTGGAGGTCTTGTAGCACGCTGTTTTTCTGGGTGAGCCACAGCGTGGTAGTGGCTAGTTGCTGCTTTTCATTTTGGAGATCCTTTTCGCGCAGCTTTAGCTGAAAGTCCAACTCCTGATTGTGAGCGGACAGCCGCTGGTGCTCAATCTTAGCTTTCAGAGCTTGTTTCTCTTTTACTGTTACCTCCTCCTTCAACGTATTGATTTTGTTTCCCAACGCCAGGGAAAACAGTAGGGTCTCCAGCGCAGAACCTATCTCAAGTATGTTGAAGTTTTTGACCCAACCGGGCAGCTCTATAGCTACGCCCACACTGATGGCCAGTATGGTGCCCAGCAGATACAGCGCCCAGGCAATGAGAAAGAGCAAAGCCCGCTGCTCACCTCTGAAATGGAGCAAGGCGGCCACAAAAGGAAAAATAAGTGCATTGTGGAAAATGAAAAGCATGAGCGGCTTGATGACCACCTCATAATCTGCCACAAACGAAAGCCCACAAAACAGCACCCCAAGTATGGCCAGCACGTTCATATAATGATAGAAAAAGCGATTGTTTTTCTTCAGGTTTAGAAAGGCAGAGGTAAACCAGGCACTGAGGATCTCCACCACTCCGGCAAAGAGCACAAATGCATTTTGCTTCATGTAAAAACTCTCTGACCAAAACAGCTGCGTACCGTAACCCGAAAGTGACAAAAACAAAAACAGGTTGGCCAGCGGAAGGCCTACCATAAAGAGGTAGATGCGCTCACGTACAGAAAAGAATAAAAACAAATTGTACAGCGCCATTACAATGAGCCAGCCATAATACATGCCGTGCACGAGATCAGACTCCAGACGCTCCCGGGTAAATGCATCAGGGCTGCTCACACTTGCTGTCAAATTCATGGAATTGTGGGAGTGCGCACGGATGTATACCTGGTGCATTCCCGGCTCCATGGTTAGATCAAACCCAAAGCCAACAAACTCTACCGGGCGTGTACTCCAGGGCCAAAGGTCTCCAGTGTGATGACTGGCCACCAGCTTACCCTCGTGGTAGTGGTAGAGTTCTAGCGTGTCAAACAATGGATAGTGAAACGCCAGTACGATTTCCTTGTCCACTTCGCTATTCTCAAATTGCAGCCGCAGCCAGTAGGGATCTTCTTGCAGCCCAAGGGAGACATTGGGCAGGTAGTCAAACTGCTGCTGCCAATCGTTTGAACGAATGTCTACTATAGTAAGGGAGGTGGTAGTATCTCGGATGTAAGCCATTTCATTGCCTTGTAGCCGATAGCTTTCGGACAGCTTCGAGACGTCCACCACCTGTGCAGCCGCTAAACCTACCAGGAGGTAGCAAAACACCACGAGCACATAGGATTTGAGGCGACTCATTTTAGGTCAGCGTTTTTATAAACCTGTACCAAAGCCAGTGCTCCCAATAAGGTCATGGTAAATACGCTCACCAGTGCCAGCGCATAATAGATGTCATAAGTCATCCACAGCTCCACTTCCTCATTTACTGCCGGTACGGGAGCATTGGGGTCATAGCCCAGCAGTGCGCGAAATGGTTTTGTTATCGTATCTACCGAGAAAATGAGGTAAGCAAGGGCAGGATACGCCCAAAACCAGCGGGACTCCAATTGCCTGGGAGTGACTGGGAGCTGCTTGCTCCTGATGAACAAAAAGTACAGCGTATAAATAATGTATACGCACAGGTACCACCCGGCAAAGTTTTGAATAGGCACCCCAAAGTAGCTCCCTCCGTCTACCCACACCCATAGCCCCACTATGGTAGAGCTCAGCGGATCGAAAGTCATATCCCACGCCACCATGATAATCGCAGCGAGTCCTGGGACCAGAAATACGTCACCACGTCCATAGGGCTTGCCGTAGCATCCGGCAAACACATGAGCCATCACCCACGAAAGGTAGCCCACCGCAAAGTAGGCAAACATGATGATCACTGGCACCTGACCGAGTTTCAACAGCAGCTGATCCGTATAGTAATAGTGACCAAATGGGAATGTGGTAGCAATACTCAGCGACTCCAGCGACCAGGCCACCACAAACGTGATGAGAAAAAAGACGAGGGTGTTTTTCTTACCAATCCACTGAAAAGCGTGAATGAGCGTAACGCCTCCCATCACCAGGTGGACAATCAGCACCCATAGGTCTATGATTAGGGTGAGGTTGAGCAGGTTTTTAAGAAGTGCGGTAATGACATAAAAAACGAGAAGAGACACTACCAGATGTCTGTTGGCTTTCATGGGAACAGGTCGGCGATAGGTTTAAAAATGTGTTAGGTGGGTCTAAAATAGAAAAGCCTGACGTATAGAAAAACTGCTTTCGACGAATGTTGTAATCCATCCCATCAGTCACGAGTTGTAAAAATTTGTCAATGCAAACCTTTGCAAAAAATCGCCAGTCCTGGATTTAGCAAAATCAGTGCGGATATCTTGTCGATATCATTACTTTTAGCCCAGCTAATAATCAACGTATAAAGAAGTATGAAACATCTAATCTACCTCGCAGTGCTCTGCTTTGGCATGGCTGCCTGTGGGGAAAATCAACAAACGCGGTACAGCCTGCAATCTCCGGATAGTGAAATTGTGGTGGACTTTGAGTTGATCGACGGACGCCCGGCCTATCGTGTCGCCTTTCAGGGCAAAGAACAAATCAGCACCTCATTTATGGGTTTTGAGTTTCAGGATCAGCCAGAGCTGGGCCTGAATCTGGAAGTATCAGGTGTAGACCAAAACACCGTAAACGAAACCTGGGAAATGCCCTGGGGTGAACAGCGCGAAGTGGCCAACCAGTACAACGAATTGCGTGTTCGACTCAATGAAACCTCCGGTGCTGGACGCAACTTTCACATTGTTTTCCGTGCTTTTAATGACGGAATAGGTTTTCGCTACGAGTTCCCTAAGCAGGAAGCTCTGTCGGGAGACGTTATCATCACCGAAGAAAAGACGGAGTTTAACCTCACGGGTGACCACAAGGTCTGGTGGATCCCTGGCGACTGGGACATCTACGAGTACCTCTACACTACTTCGAAGTTTTCGGAGATCAATGCCTACGAGCAGTTTATCCCGGGTGATCATCTGGGGCAGGTTTACTTACACAGCAATGCCGTAAACACACCCTTGACCATGAAAACCGATGACGGCATCTACCTTAGCTTTCACGAGGCAGATCTTACCGACTATGCCGGTATGACGCTCAAGGTAGACACTACCAACCTGAGCATGGTCAGTGAACTGGTAGGCAATGCCGCAGGCATCAAGGTAAAAACCACAGCGCCATTCGTAACGCCATGGAGGACCGTACAAATTGCTGATCGGGCAGGTGACCTGATCGAGTCTAAGATGATTGTAAACCTCAACGATCCAAATGAAATTGGCGATGTATCGTGGTTTAAACCCATGAAATACCTTGGTATCTGGTGGGACATGCACCTCAACCGCCGCACCTGGGACTATGCCAGCGGCAATCATGGCGCCACCACTGAGTATACCAAAGAGTTTTTGGATTTTGCTGCCGAGCATGGCTTTGGAGGCGTGCTGGTAGAAGGATGGAACACCGGCTGGGAAACCTGGACCGAGCCTGACATGCGGGATACCATCTTTGATTTTACCACCCCATACCCGGACTATGACCTGGAGTATTTGGCCAACTATGCCAAGAGTAAAGGCGTGCAAATCATCATGCACCACGAAACCTCTGGCGCTGTGGCGCGTTACGAAGAGCGCATGGATACAGCCTATCAGCTTATGAACAAGCTGGGCATCCACTCAGTAAAAACCGGATATGTGGGTACCATCATCCCTGAAGGTGAGTATCACCACGGCCAGTGGATGGTCAATCACTACCAGAAGACACTAGAGTATGGTGCCAAATACAAAGTAGCGATCAACATGCATGAGCCGATCAAAGCTACGGGCAAGCGCCGCACCTACCCGAATGCCATCTCTCGTGAAGGCGTGCGTGGCCAGGAGTACAATGCCTGGGCTGGAGAAGGGGCAAGCCCTCCAGAACACCTACCAATTGTGGCCTTTACGCGTATGCTCGCAGGACCTATCGACTACACGCCGGGCATCCTCAATCCAAGCCTGCTTCCGTACAAAGAAAACCACCCTATCAAAACCACAGTGGCACAACAACTTGGCCTCTATGTGACCATCTATAGTCCTATACAAATGGCTGCCGATTTGCTGGAGTTTTACCGTGGCAATCCTGCGTTTGAGTTTATCAAAGAAGTTGCAGTAGACTGGGAGCAAAGCAAGGTGCTCGACGGTGAGCCGGGCGACTTTCTGGTGATGGCTCGTCAGGAGCGCGGAAGTGAAAACTGGTTTGTAGGTGGCATGACCGACGAAAACCCACTAGACTATACACTCCAGCTGGACTTCCTGACCGAAGGCACCACATACATCGCAAAAATCTACCGTGATGCAGCGGATACGCACTATTTGGACAATCCCACTGCCATAGACATACTGGAGATGGAAGTGACCAAAGGAGACGAAATACTGGTAAACATGGCAGCCGCAGGAGGATTTGCAGTGAGCCTTTTACCAAAAGAATAAACACTTCTACTACTACTTAATCAGTGTTTTGAGCCCCGGATCTATGAAGACCCGGGGCTTTTTTGTTTGAGTATTTGAGCTGCCACAAGCTCTGGGTACAGACTACCTTTCAGGTATCTATCACAATATTATTATTTTATAACGTGTTGATGTGTGTGTTAATAACTTCATTTTTATTCTAAAAATCTTTTGTTTTCTATAACTGTATTAGGTAATTGTTATTATCCATATTTAGATCAGATAATTGCTATTTTATCTATTAGCTGTTTCCGCTATGCGTTGTAAGTAAATATCGAGCTCGAAAATTAGCGTTCAAATTTTGCGGACGAAAATTCATGCCCATGTGATTTCGAGTTCGAGATGGCCGGCGTAATTATTGGCCGTCTCGCAAATACACATTGCCGCTGATCGTATGCAGATCCATGCGCCGCTGACCATCGCCAATCTGGCCGCGCACATCCATGCCCACCACCTGGCGCAGCCCGTCGGTTCCATTTGGGTAGGTGACGTCCAGGTCGGTGTAGATTTCCCCGGAGATAGTCTTGGCGTCAAAGAGTAAGCCGACTCCCGCTGGGACGGTGATGTCTATATCTCCGGAGATGGTTTTGAGCCGGGTGGGAGTAGTGCGTGGCGCAAGCATATAACTACCGCTTATGGTCTTCGCTTCCAGTTGCATGTCTGCGGGCATATACACGGTGTAGTGCAGATCTGTTTCCCAGGTGCAGTCCCGCTGATTCGCTCGGTTTTCCAGTTTTTTCCAGTTTTCGGTTTTCAGCCGAAAGGTGATGCGATCTTCTTCTATTCGTTTTTCCAGCTCGAAGATGTCATTGTCCTCTCCACCGTTTATAGATACGGTCACGTCCACTTTTACCTTCCGTTGATCCCACGTTTTGATCACAATCTCACCGGCAAAGTCCAAGTCCAGATACAGCTCATTTTGCGTGGTAATATTGGCCTCCTCGGTCACTTGTGTCTGGGCATAGGTCACCCAGGCTGCCAGCAGCAGCAGTGTTGTCAGTATGTTTTTCATGGCTTAGGGTTTATGAGCACCACGCGAGCGCGCGGTGCCTAATGACTATTTTTTACGGATGTATACGTTACCACTGATGCATTTGAGTGACACCTCTACGCCTCCTCCATTGAGAGTAGCATTGGCCGACATATCTCCTCCTACACGCTGCAGGTCTTTGTCATTTTCGAAATCAAAATCCAGGTCTGTATAGATCTCTCCGGAAATGGATCCCATCTTGAAATTACCCCTGGTGGTGGCCGGAAGGGTGACATCTATATCGCCACTGGTAGAACTCAGCGACGTGGGCGAACTCTGGCTAAGGTTGGTAAAGACCACTTCTATGTCCGAGCTGATACTATTGGCTACCAGCGGACCGGTCACGTCTTCAAATCGGAGGTCCCCATTCATGCTTTTGACTTCCACCTCATTGGCCATGTTGCGAATGACAATGTCTCCTCCCTGCCAGCTTTTGAGATCTGCACGGACTTTCAGGTTCTTGGGCACCTTGAAAATATAGGTGCCGTCATTGGCACTGCCACTGGCTGCACTTACGGAAATCTCTCCCCCGGAGGTGGTCACACTAAGGCCTACGCCGGTATTTTCTGGTCCTGTGGCCGAAAGCGGACGGAGCCCTTTCGCCTTTTCGGGAATGCCTTCATAGTCGTCTGTCTCGATCAGCAGCTCTCCTGTAGAGCTTCCTTCGATCACCAGGTCGGCGAAGAGGTTTTCGATCACCAAAGTGGTCTCTTCAGTATTGCCGGCAATCTTTTGCTTGAAGGTCTTCAGCTGTGCCGTAGCAGTATAGCTCACGGCTAGCACGGTCAGTATAGTCAGTATTCGTTTCATGTTTGTTGTGTTAATTTTTTTACAAATCGGTTTTATATCTATTCAATTGGCCGTTTGAATGCATTAAGTAAGGATATCGAGCGCCAGCTGCGCTTGTTGCTTGAGCTCTTTCGGAGCATTGGGATTTCCCAATAGCTCTTTGATGGGCTTGATGGCGGCTTTTTCCTGTGCCTCTACCAGCATGGAGATCAGCGAAAGCTGTATGAGCGGATCTGTCTGAAACTCCAAAGAAGCAGCCAGCTGCAAGCGCACGGATTCCTGATGGATGTAGCGCTCCAGCGCTTGTGCTGCGGCATAGCGTACATTAGGACTATCGTCTGTGTTCAGCGTACGGATCAGGGTGCTTATGAGCTTTTCACTGACAGTAGGCTCATTGGCTTGTATCTGATTGACTACCTGTATACGCTCACTGGCTGTCTGCGGCTCCAGGGCATTGACCAGGGCCATTTCCTTAAGCAGACTCACCTGCGACTGCAGTGCAATCACCTCTTTGCGATGGGTGGGCGCCAGATAAGTACCTACCACGTATCCTGTGAGCAAAAGCAAAATAGCAGCTGCTATTTGCAAATAAGGCTTTTGGCGAGGTATCGATGCCCGCTCCTCTGCAATGGCCGCCTCTACTTCCCAGCGTATGGATTGTGGTGGTTCCTCGTCCTTGCTTTCGGTGATCACCTGCAGCACGGCACAGTACTCTTCGTAGCGGTTTCGGCATGCCTCACACTGGGCAAGGTGAAGAGCCAGTTCATCGTCAGGGTGTGCCTCGGCTGCTTCGTATAGCTGTTCGTCGGTTGCGTGTATCATCGTTTTAGTCTTCTTGTTCGAAATAGTAAGCCCTAAGCTGCTGGATGGTCCTGTGCACCTGCACTTTGATGGCCGATACGGAGGCTGAGCGCAGGTTGGCTATGTCTTCGTATTTCATGTTTTGAAACTTGGCCAATACCAGCAACTCACGCTTGTCTGGCGGTAGCTGGTTCATGGCCAGCTGCAGGCGCCGTTCGCGTTCGCTCTGGAGTGCATATTCATCAGACTCTTCCACATCGGGTATAGTCTGCAAGTCCGTGAACTGGTCCTTATAGACTTTCAGCTTTCGGAAGTGATCCTTTACCTGATTGCGAGCAATCTGGAAGATCCAAAACTCAAAAGCACTGCCGCTGCGGTAAGACTTGCGGTACTTCAGCACACGGATAAATACCGCCTGCGTGAGGTCCGCACTCTCCTCTACATCTCCGGTGGACTTGAGGAAGTAGTTGTAGATACGCTTCTGATAGCGCTCAAATAGCACATTGAGCTGGTCCAGCTTATCCCGCTGCACGGCTTCCATCAGTTGCTCATCGGTTACCTTGTTCAACAGTCGTTTAGGTTTGGTTTTGGGTCAATTCGGATAAGTTACCCCGAATGGCAGTGAAGGTTACAAGTGGTGAGGAGAATTTTTTTGAGAGACATTAGATCATAGACTTTAGACAATAGATGCGAGACTTTAGACGAAGGTTTCATCTTGCAGTGATTGGGGTCACCCTGAGTCTTGGGGGGCGCCTAGTCGCGGACGGCAAGTCGCGGACGGCAAGTCGCGGACGGCAAGTTTCGAAGCATAAAACAAAACCATACACCACCTACCAGCTGGATGGAACTATACTTTGAGAAAGAAACCTTGGAGGTTTGGGAAACCTCCAAGGTTTTTAGGTAAAGTTGAAAGACATTAGTCGGGGAACAATAAGTAATGGCAACAGGCAGCTTGCAGTAGGCAGGTTTCAATAGGCAGTTGGCAAAGACTGGAGACTTTAGACAATAGATGCGAGACGTTAGACTAAAAAAAAATGATTCTGGACTAGTTGACAATATGACAAAGACTGTAAGGCAGGAGCTAGTCTGGGTTTTGTCATGCTGAGATTGGGGTTATGATGAGTTTGGGGGGCGCCTAGTCGCGGACGGCTAGTCGCGGACGGCTAGTCGCGGACGGCAAGTCGCGGACGGCAAGTCGCGGACGGCAAGTCGCGGACGGCAAGTCGCGAAGCATAAGACAAAACCATACACCAGCTACCAGCTGGATGGAAGTATACTTCGAGAAAGAAACCCTGGAGGTTTGGGAAACCTCCAAGGTTTTAAGTCTGACAATTGCTGAAACAATATTCATCGAATCCCGGATCTACTTCTCCAAGGTCCAAGCAACGCTCTTTAACCTGGGGCTAAAAGGGTGTAGTTTTGCAGCTGAGCATTGTACCTATGACCAACAACGACATTTTCAGACGCCTCCGATACATTTTTGATTTTAGCGATGATCAGGTAATCGAGCTATTTCGGCTCGGAGGCCAGGAGGTGACACGCGCCGAGATCAGCAACTGGCTGAAAAATGATGAAGACGAAGCACAAACCACCCTCTACGACGAAGAGATGGCAGTGTTTCTTTCCGGGCTGATCGTAAAAAAACGAGGCGCCAGAGATGGTGAAACTCCCAAACCTGAGAAAAACCTGAACAACAACATCATCTTCAGGAAACTGAAAATAGCCCTCAATCTCAAAGACCGGGACATTCTGGACGTACTGGACCGGGCCAATCTCGAGGTAAGCAAACATGAACTAAGCGCAATCTTCCGAAAGCCAGGCCAAAAACAATACCGCAAATGCAAAGACCAGTTTCTGCGCAACTTCTTGCTAGGCCTCCAGTACCAGTACCGACCTGATTGCAATAAGCAATAGGCAGGGAACAATAGGCAATAGGCAGGTTTCAGTATGCAAAGACTTGAGACACGAGACTTAAGACGTAAGACGGCAGGTTTTGAATGCTGAGTCAGTAGGCAGGTAACAAAAGGTGGTAGGCAAGCCTTTAGACGATAGGCAGGTTTATCAGGCCGGGCATGCCTCTCCACCCAACCATTTTCAAGCGCTTAAGCTAATTAAACAGTAAAAATATCGTAGGGATATTTTTTAATCCATTTGTCCCTGGTTAGCATTTTCAGTGATTGCCTGAGCAATCAACATCCGGTCAAAAGGGTCATTGTGTATTGTTGGGAGGTCGAGGATTTTTTGGGTATGAAACCAGTTAATTTCAAGCATTTCAAAGCCATCTTCACGAAGTATTTCAACATATTCAGGAGCAATTTTAAGTTTTCCAATGGCCGTTTTAATATTGATTTCCCAAAGTGAAGCTGCACTTATAAGTATTCTATGTTGCCTGTTTTCTATGAGTTGCTTTTCACTTTCGCTTAGCTCCGGAGCAGCAGCCAACCACCACAAAATTATATGGGTATCGAGCAGAAAATTCATGCTTTCAAGCCAAACATCTCTTGTAAGTCACTACCAAATTCATCAAAATCCGGAGCTATATGAACTTTACCTTTTAGCTGACCAACCTTCCGTTTTTGTAATGGCTCCTCATATTTTTTCAATATTGCCACAGGGGTGCTTCCTTTCGATATAATGATTTCTTCCCCTTCCGCTACTTTTTCAAGTAATTGTGAAAAATGAGTTTTAGCAGTATGTACATTGTATTCTTCCATAATGATATCAAACGTACGCCAGATAGCTAAGTTAGTCAATTACAGCCTTATTCGAACGGGGGACAAGATGCAATAGGCGAAGACTGGAGACACGAGACTTAAGACGTAAGCCCTGAGGATTTGTCATGCTGGGGGGACGGATAGTCTCGAAGCGTAAGACAATTGCAGGAAAGTCATTACCCTATTCGAAAACCTTGGAGGTTTATGCGTTAAGGGATTCATCAAATTGCAGATAGTAGACTTCATAAAGAAGACACCAATGCCACTAGCCTTCACCACTTCTTAAAAGCCTCCATCACCCAACAAAAAACCCCAAAGTACACCTTCAGGGTTTTAAATCACTTTCAACTCCACTTGCCGGAGCGCTCTTCATCTTTTCGGCGTAGCTCGTCCAGGGAGAACTTGCCAGCACCCATTACGCTAAAGAGCAACAGCGCCAGCAGCGTAAGTACAGATACCCACAGCTCACTGTTGCCATGGGCCAGTAGGCCATTCGGCGCATTGACAAACACCACCGCACCAATCAGCACGGGTAGCTGCATCAGACAGGCCGTACGCGTAAAATAGCCGAGCAGGATGAGGGGTCCGCCCAGAAGGTGGGCAAAGAGGACATAATGTGCAGCACCTACCGAAAGGTAAGCCACCGATTGAGAAAGTGCCTGCAGCTGGTCCAGATTAATGGCAAAATACACGCCCTTGAAGACGATAAGTCCGCCCAGGGCTACGCGGAGCACCACCAGCCAGCTGGCCCGGTGGGTGTCGCCCCAATGTTCGATTTGTGATAGCATGTTCATCATTCACTGGTTTTGGTCTTCCTATAAGTTACGAAAAATGGACGCCAAATGCCAGTAGGGGAGACATGAGACGTAAGACTCGAGATTCTAGACATTAGACTCGAGATGTAAGACTTGAGGTTTGACTGGCTGGGCGGCGGCCAGTTGCGGACGGCTAGTCGCGGACGGCCAGTCGCGAAGTGTAGGCAATTGCAGGAATGTCATTACCCTAATCGAAACCCTGTTGGTTTACCAAACCTCCAGGGTTTCTAGATAAAATCAGATGACTTTAGACAAGAATCATTAATCACGAGAAGCAACTTTTACAGCTTGATGATAAAAGACGGTGGTACTCTTGAAATATCCCCTATTTAGGGGATTGACACAGGCAACGTTAGGGACTAGTTTAGTCGCTTATTTCTAACTAACCATTATTTACTATGAGCAAAACTCATTTTGAACAATTGCTACCACAGCTGGAAGCTATGGAAGCCGACCGTGTAAAACAACCTAACATGCCAGTGGACACCTTCTTGCAAGAGGCCGCAGACCTGGAAGTATGGATGCAAGAAGACCTGCCAAAACTCACCGCCGTGGGACTACCACAGCGTACGATCGACGCACTACCTGTACGACTGGGGGCACTGCGCCATGCACAGAGCGAGTGGACCCGAAAGCGCAACACCAAAGAGGAAGCCGCCCGACAGTGGGAGGCCCAAAGCAGTGAAGCCATGGATCTCAAAAACGAGCTGGAGCATGCCTTCCGCTTTGCTTTTCGAAAGCATCCCGACCTACTCGGAAAGGTGCAGGAGGTAGAGGCAGGCTTAGGCCATGCAGACCTGGTGCAAGACCTGAGTGACCTGTCCTTACTGGGCAAAGCCCATCAGGACCTACTGGCTTCCATCAATTTCCAGACAGAAAAGCTAGACGACTCAGCGGCCATCAGTGAAAACCTAAGTAAGGTGCTAGCTGCCATGAATGGGGAGCGACTGGAAAACGGTGAAGACAAAACCCTTCGCGACAAGGCTTTTACCCTGCTCAAAGAGACCGTAGACGAAATCCGCGATGCAGGCAAGTACGCCCTCTGGAAATCTCCCGAGCGCCTAAAGGGCTATAAAAGCGCCCACTGGGCAAAATTCTAAGCTCCATGGCGACCTATGAGCCTCCATGGCCCACTATGGTGCCTCCATGGCGACCTTTTTGGCTCCATGGCTCATTATAGCATCGCCATGCCTGACTATACCCCCTCCATGGCAGCCATGGAGGGGATATAATGAACCAAGGCGGAATAATATTTGGCATGGAGGCAAAATAACAGCCATGACAGAATATTATTTGGCATGGCGCCTCACCCCACAGCCATGAAAGGCTGACAGGTCGGTATGGCCGGCATTAGATTGCCTCCTTTATAGGTACTACCACCCATAGCGCACACCCGCTAGCATCTTACGCCAATTAGAATAGCTTCAAATGAAGCGACTCCATCTCACAAAACCGGAAGAGTTGTTTATTACACGTCAATTGTGTAAACTAACAGGATAGAAATTTTTTAGGCTATTTTTTGAAAGTGAGGCATAAAAAAAGGCGAGTTTCCCCACCTTGGATGTTTTCACAACGGAATAATCCTTATTGTGATTAGCTTTCAATGATTTAAAGATACTGTTTAATTCCCAACACCATCATAATGAAAACGAAAAAAATTCTCGGACTGGATATCGGTACCAACTCCATTGGCTGGGCACTGATCGACCACAACTTTGACCAAAAAGAAGGTAAAATATTAGGGCTGGGCAGCCGGATCATTCCCATGACCAAAGAGCAAATGGGTGATTTTGATAGTGGAAATACCATCTCGCAAACGGCTCAGCGTACCCAGTTTAGAAGCGTGCGACGGCTCAGAGAGCGCCACCTACTCAGACGGGAGCGGCTTCACCGTGTCCTGCACGTCCTTGACTGGCTTCCCCTGCACTATGCCAGACACATTGATTTTGATCAGCGGCCGGGCCAGTTTATTGCCCACGCAGAACCAAAGCTCCCCTACAATGCAGATGGTCAATTCATCTTCAGCGACTCTTTTGATGAAATGCTTGAGGATTTCAAAAAACACCAACCTCAAATCTTAAATCGCAAAAACAGAAATGGCCAGCCAGCTAAAGTTCCTCAGGATTGGACGCTTTACTACCTCCGTAAAAAAGCCCTAAGGCAGGCCATCACCAAAGAAGAGCTAGCGTGGATCGTTTTAAACTTCAATCAAAAACGCGGCTATTATCAGCTAAGGGGTGAAGAGGAAGAAGAAACTCCAAACAAAACCGTGGAATTTCACTCGTTGAGAATATCAGAAGTGCAAATGGATTCAGAACCAAATAGAAAAGGGGAGGTCTGGCATTCGATAATCTTGGAAAATGGTTGGGTATACAGGCGATCAAGCAAAACACCTCTAACCCAATGGGAGGGAACCACCAGAGACTTTATAGTCACAACTGACCTAAACCCCGATGGTACGGTAAAAACCGACAAAGAAGGGAATGAAAAAAGAAGCTTTAGATCTCCTCAAGAGGACGACTGGACGCTCATCAAGAAAAAAACTGAGCAGCACATTGGCCAATCAGGTAAAACAGTAGGTGAATACATCTATGATGCACTACTCCAGCAACCCAACCAAAAAATTAGGGGCAAACTGGTACGTACCATCGAACGAAAGTTTTACAAACAAGAGCTACAGCAAATTCTCAAAAAGCAAATGGAGGTGCAGCCTGAATTTTTTGCGCCGGAGAAGTATCAGGAGTGCCTTCTGGAGCTATACCCCTACAATGAAGCCCATCGGTCAGAACTTGCGAAAAAAGACCTGAAGCATCTCATCATACAAGATATTATCTTTTATCAACGTCCACTAAGGAGCCAAAAGTCCTCCATCAGCGACTGTAAACTGGAGTCTCGCCGATACCAGGTCAAAGATGAAAATGGCCAACTGGTTTGGAGAAGTAAACCCCTAAAAGCCATCCCAAAATCCCACCCCTTATATCAGGAGTTTAGAGTGTGGCAGTGGCTTCAAAATCTGAAAATATATACCAAGGAAGGTGATAAAGACATTACCCAAGAATTAATTCCATCTCAGGAAGACCGGGTGAAGCTCTTTGACCACTTGATGACACTAAGTGAAATCAACCATGTAAAGCTTTTTGAATACTTCTATGGCTCATCACGAGGAAAGGACTGCAAAGAAGCATTGGCGAAGTATCGCTGGAACTACGTCTTTGATGACGCTCAGGCAAAGGAGGCTGACAAATCAAAATCATACCCACTCAACGAAACTCGATCTGCTATTGTCAAACGCCTGGAAGTAGTAGAAGGAATTCCCGAAAGGTTTTTGATAGCTGAAACGGAATACCAACTTTGGCACATCATCTATTCGGTAACTGACCGTATGGAGTATGCCAAGGCTCTGGAGTCCTTTGCTTCCAAATACAACGAAAAGCACGGTACTGATATTGATACAGCCTCATTTCGTGAAGCATTTATTAAGTTCCCTCCGTTCCCAAGCGATTATGGGACATTCTCAGAAAAGGCTATAAAAAAACTGCTCCCCCTCATGCGAGCAGGTGCACATTGGAGTGCAGATGCCATGGATACCAAAACCAAACAGCGAATAGAGAATATAATCAATGGAGAAGCAGACGATACCATACGCACACTCATTCGGGAAAAGACTGAAGCCAACAGCCTAACCGAACTGGATCACTTCCAGGGACTCCCGCTTTGGCTCGCTCAGTATGTGGTGTACAATCGCCATGCTGAGTCTGCTTTGGTTACCCACTGGAAGTCCATAGACGATCTCGAATCTTATCTTAAAGAATTCAAACAGCACACTTTGCGTAACCCGATAGTAGAGCAGGTAATGACCGAAACGCTTCGTGTGGTACGAGATATTTGGATGCACTACGGAGCAGGGGCGGCTAACTATTTTGATGAAATACACGTGGAGCTCGGTCGCGAAATGAAAAATCCAGCACAGGAAAGACAGAGACTTACAAATACTGTAAAAGCTAATGAAGCAACCAACCAACGCATAAGGCTGCTGATAGCTGAGCTCAAAAACAATACAGACGGCAAACTCCCCGTGGAAAACGTACGCCCGCACTCTCCAAAACAACAAGAAGCACTTAAAATCTATGAGGAAGGTGTATTGGCTTCTCAAAACGATATACCGGATGATATCGCCAAAATCAGTAAGACTGCACTACCCAAACTATCTGAACTCCAGCGCTACAAGCTTTGGCTAGAGCAAAAATATCAGTCTCCGTATACCGGGCGGGTCATCCCGTTAAGTCTTCTCTTTACAGAAGCTTATGAAATAGAGCATATCATACCTCAAAGCCGGTATTTTGACGATAGTCTTGGCAATAAAGTCCTCTGTGAAGCAGAGGTGAATGCACTCAAGGACAATCAGCTAGGTAGGGAATTTATCAAAAACCATAGCGGTAGCAAGGTAGACAAAGAAATAACGGTATTTACAAATGACCAATATGTAGACTTTGTCAACAATCACTACAGCCAAAACAAAGGAAAGCTCAATAAGCTCTTGATGGAAGAGATTCCTGACAAGATGATAGAGCGCCAAATGAACGACACCCGTTACATCAGCAAGTTTGTGAGTACGGTGCTTTCCAACATAGTGCGAGATGAGCATAAGGATGAGGGAGTCAACTCTAAAAACCTGATCCCGTGTACGGGAAAGATCACCTCCCGGCTCAAACAGGACTGGGGACTCAACATCGTATGGAATGAACTGATTCTTCCCCGGTTTGAGCGTATGAATGCTATTTCAGGCACCAATGCATTTACTTCGGAAAACACCTGGGGCAAAACCATACCAACAGTACCCGTAGAATACGCTAAAGGGTTTAGCAAAAAACGCATCGACCACCGGCACCATGCGCTGGATGCGCTGGTAGTAGCCTGTACTTCCCGAGATCATGTAAACCTGCTAAATAATAAGCACGCAAAATCTAAAGAACGGCATGACCTCAATAGAAAACTGAGAGTATATGAACTGATTAATTATATGAAGACTGATGCAAAAGGGCCGGTATCACGTGAAGTACCTAAAAACTTCATCAAGCCGTGGGATACCCTCACCCAGGATGCGAAATCAGCACTGGAAACACTGGTAGTGAGCTTTAAGCAAAATCTCCGAGTAATCAACAAAACCACAAACTACTACCAGACCTATAAAGATGAGAATGGCGAACTCCGGCTAACCCCAGAAGGAAAGCCTAAAAAAGGAAAAGTGAAACAAACTAAAGGCGATAGCTGGGCCATTAGAAAATCCATGCATACTCCGCTTCCTTATGCAAAACGACAATATGTCTTTCAAGTATTAGAACTTACAGAACTAGGTAAAAAAGAATTTTTAGATGATCAGGAAATACGAGTAAAATTGGAAGAGATAATAGAACGGTTCGATGGCAGGATAGGGGAAGCCAAGAAGTTCTTGAAAAAGAATCCAATACTTAACAAAAATGGCCTTGAAATAACACATGGAATATTCAAGCTTCCTGAAATACGCTATCGAAAGCGCCAACCTATTTCGATCCTTTCCAATAGAGGCCAAGGAGGAGTGAAAACAAGGAAGGCGGTACTTAAATTAATCTATAAAATTGGTGACTTACAATTAATGCAAGATTTGTTATCTCACCTAGAAAATAATGATGACGACATAAATCAAGCTTTCAGCGTTGAGGGATTAGAAAGGTTTAATGCAGACAGAGCAATCAAAGTAAATTCTCTACCTATTACTGAAGCCTCTGAAAGTAAGTTTCCACTAGGATCTCGTCCAAATACTAAAGTCAAATTCGCTCAAGCGGATTCAGGTACCAATCTGTTTTTTGCGGTATATCAAGGTAAAAATGGGAAAAGAAGCTATGCGACAGTACCGCTCAACGAGGTAATAGAGCGACTGAAACAAGGAATGAAACCCGTACCTGAGCAAAGTGAAAAAGGGGAGCCCCTGCTCTTTCATCTTACTCCTAACGACCTGGTCTATGTTCCGCTCCCAGAAGAGGACAGCCTGCCAGACTTTAGCAACCTCTCCAGGGAACAAGCCAACAGAATCTATAAGATGGTAAGCTCTACTGGGAGAGAATGTCACTTTGTAAATGCGAGAATAGCTTCTCCAATTAAATCATATGATGCTCAATCCTCGTTTGGTGAAATGGGAAGCTTAAATAAACTAGAAACAACACTAGACTCGGACTCCCTACGTATTAAGGATGAATGCATCAAGCTTTCCGTCAATAGACTCGGCCAGATAGCGCCAAAGCTTGACTAATCTTTTAGAGAATTAGCCGCAGTTTAGATTTTTCAACTGGCGGCTAATTTTCATTTTTCTCGATCATATCAACATTAAACCCCACCCCAATGATTAAACGAACTCTATATTTCGCTAATCCGGCGCATCTATCTGTGCATAAGCGCCAGCTCAAGGTCAGCTACCCAGATGATCAACCAAGCCGACAAGTGCCAATAGAGGATATTGGTCTCCTGCTGCTAGAAGACCATCGCATCACCCTGAGCCATCACCTATTGAGCTCACTGCTGGAGGTCAATGCAGCCATCATTACATGCGACAGTTTTCATTTACCACAAGGATTGCTACTGCGCACATCAGGAAGTCATACCTATCAGGAGCAGCTTCGGCATCAGCTTGGCGCTACAGAAGCTTTCAATAATCGGCTTTGGCAACAGACCATAAGCGCCAAAATAGAAAACCAGGCCGCACTGCTCCGCCAAAACGGACTGGAAGTAGCTAACATGGAGCGGTGGGCATCTATAGTGAAACCGGGCGATCCCGAAAACCTGGAAGGCCGTGCTGCTGCTCACTATTGGAAGCTACTGTTTGAAGATCACTTGCAGGCGTTTAAGCGAGGAAGATTTGAAGGTGCTCCAAACAACCTGCTCAACTACGGCTATGCCATCTTGAGAGCCACTGTAGCCAGAGCACTGGCCGGAAGTGGACTGCTATTGGCCATAGGCTTTCACCATAGCAACAAGTACAATGCCTACTGCCTTGCTGATGATGTGATGGAGCCATATCGACCGTACGTAGACGAAATGGTACTGGAGCTAGTCAGGTCGCTGGAAGATTACGATACGCTCACCCCTCCTATCAAAAAAGAGCTTTTGAAAATCCCCACCTTGGATGTAAGTATAAACAGCCAGAAAAGTCCACTCATGCTGGCTGTGCAGCAAACCAGCAGCAGCCTGGCCAAGGTTTACAGTGGCGAGCTAAAGCAGCTCAAGTTGCCAAAACTGTGAGTTCGCAAGAGCGCTTTAACCAATACCGAATCATGTGGGTATTAGTGTTTTTTGACTTGCCAACAGAAACGAAAAAAGACCGAAGCAACTACCGGCGATTTGTGGACATGCTGGAAAAAGACGGCTTTACTCGTTTCCAGTTTAGTATTTTTTTGCGCCACTGCCCCAGTATGGAAAATGCACTGGTACACATCAAGCGTGTAAAAATGCATCTTCCCCCAAAAGGTCATGTAGCCATCATTCGAATTACGGACAAACAGTTCGGAATGATGGAGATTTTTAAAGCCACGAAGCAGGCCGACACGCCAGAGCCACCACAGCAATTAGAGCTCTTTTAATCAAAAATCCCGGACAAATGTGCTTCATTTATCCGGGATTTATAGCCCTATCTTACTGATAATATGGCCCTTACATCAGGGTATCCTGTTGCAATCTAATGATTGAAAGCTAATCACAACTGAATAGGTGTTTAACATCCGTAGAATAGCCCTGTTGCAATCTAATGATTGAAAGCTAATCACAACTATAATGAGTGAGGACTTTCAGATAAACCTGTTGTAATCTAATGATTGAAAGCTAATCACAACTCAGGCGACTTTGCTCAGCTGCAGTCACGGCCTGTTGTAATCTAATGATTGAAAGCTAATCACAACACAACTGTCGGTGCTCGAGCATCTGAGCTGCCTGTTGTAATCTAATGATTGAAAGCTAATCACAACACATCGCGCATCAATGGCTCCATGGATAGGCCTGTTGTAATCTAATGATTGAAAGCTAATCACAACAGGCATTGCCGATGTTGTTTAGCGCAAATCCCTGTTGTAATCTAATGATTGAAAGCTAATCACAACGCCGACCTGGAGAGCAGGTTTGGTACCATCCCTGTTGTAATCTAATGATTGAAAGCTAATCACAACCAAAGATGCGGTAGACATACTGGAGTGGGACCTGTTGTAATCTAATGATTAAAAGCTAATCACAACTATGCAGATGGCGTTGTTGAATCTTACGAGCCTGTTGTAATCTAATGATTGAAAGCTAATCACAACATCTGGGGACGTGCCACCGGTAAGACCGAACCTGTTGTAATCTAATGATTGAAAGCTAATCTTCAAATGGTAAGCTGATGTCACTTCGCTTAGCCACTTCATGGAATTTTCTAAAGTCCTCCAAATCACCAAACCAGCTCAAAGCCTCCTCCCGACTTATCCGGGTAGGCTGCTGTGTGAAATAACTATGCCAACTGCTATGAAGCCAATCATCTGGTGATTTTACAAATTTGTGATGCACGGGGTTGTAATGAATATAAGCCATGAGTTTTGTGAAATAGGCTGCATTATCTATGTGCTTACGATAAAACCGAGAGCGAAATAGCGCTCCCTTTCTATCATACATCTTGTTGTAAGCCTGCGTGTAGCCGTTGAAAAGATGCGCAAACTGCTGACTGATTTTATTAGAAAGCTCCAACCCTTTCAGGGTTTGAAACCCTGAAAGGGTTAGGAGCTCATCTACAGACCGTACTCGAATCATAAGATGCACATGATTAGGCATCAAACAATAGGCATACGTCTGAGCCACCGGATGAATTCTTTCTGCATATTTTTCTAGAAAATAGCGACCATTCTCTGCCGTTCGGAAAAGGTCATCCGCTCCTGTAGCATGCGTATACACATGATATACCTCATCGGGCTCCAGCGGTGTGCGGTAGTCTGGCATAGAAATTTCATTTTAAAAGAGCTACAACTCTTCCCATCCACGGATTGGATGGCATATTACAAAATGCCTCAGTTAGAATCAACACTTCAACTACCCGTTTTTTAACAAATTTTTGAGACAAGAGATTTTAGACATTAGACATTAGACTCGAGATGTAAGACTTGAGGTTTGACTGGCTGGGCGGCGGCCAGTCGCGGACGGCCAGTCGCGGACGGCCAGTCGCGAAGCGTAAGACAATTGCAGCACATTATCCTAATCGAAACCTTGGAGGTTTCAAAAACCTCTAAGGTTTTACATGCAAGAAAGAAAGACCCCCCAGTGTCTTTTAACAATCCATTCCTCACCCCAAAAACTCTAAGAAATTTTCAATGCTTTTTTGCGAGGGCACAGCCGCCTTCCTAATTTCGAACTTATCTTACACATCTATCCATCTTCCACCTTATGGCGAGCACGCAAACACCGGCACTCCGACTAAAAATACGTCAGTTTTCACGCGAATCCTTCCTCATATTTATCGGGGTAATGTGTGCCACGTTTGGGCTGGAGAGCTTCCTATTGCCCAACGACGTGCTGGATGGTGGCGTCACGGGTATCTCTCTGCTGCTCGCACTCGTGACCGACGGGCGCCCATCCATTTTTATCTTTCTGATCAACATCCCGTTTCTGGTGATGGGCTGGTGGCAGATCAGCCGCAGCTTCGCCATCAAAAGTTTTCTGAGCATCTCCCTGCTCGCCATCGTCATTTACAACTTCCACTTTCCCGTCATTACGGATGATCCGCTGCTCGTCGCAGTATTTGGTGGGTTTTTCCTGGGCCTGGGCATCGGCTTTTCCATACGTGGTGGCGCCATCATAGACGGCACAGAGGTCCTGGCCATTTATCTGGGAAAGAAAACGGGCTTTTCCGTAGGGGAGCTGATCCTCATTTTCAATGTGATCATCTTCTCCGTGGCGGCCTACCTCTTGTCTATCGAGACGGCCATGTACTCCATCATCACCTATTTTGCGGCTTCACGTACGGTAGATTTTGTGTTGGAGGGCTTTGACGAATACATCGGAGTGACGATCATATCTGACAAGCACGCCGAAATCCGCGAGATGATCCTCAGCAACCTGCGCCGGGGAGCTACCATCTACCATGGGAGCAAGGGTTTTAGCCTACAGCAGCAGGAAAAAGCCAATACCAACATCCTCTATACGGTCATCACCCGACTGGAAGTAGCGCGGCTGGAGGCCGAAATCGACAAGATAGACGCTGGTGCCTTTCTGGTGATGTCTAAGGTAAAAGACATCCGTGGAGGAATGATCAAGAAGCTGCCGCTCAAAAAGCTCAAGCAGAAAAAGTAATCCCTAATCCTGCACATACGAGTCCCCTCAGGCACTCCCATACCCCATACTTTTGGCCTTATCAAAAATGTATTAGCCATGAAGTACACCCTATTCGTATGGATCATCGCCAGCATAGGTAGCATCTGCAGCTATGGGCAGCTCTCGCGGCTCTCCATATCCGGAAATCAGTTTGTAGACGAAAGCGGCCAAACGGTGGTACTTCGCGGGGTGAGCACCAGTGACCCAGACAAGCTGGAAAAGGAAGGACACTGGGATGCCGGGTATTTTGATGAAATCAAGCGGTGGGGCGCCAATGTAGTGCGGTTTCCGGTGCACCCCAGAGCTTGGCAAGCACGCGGGGCAGAGGCCTACCTCCAGCTGCTCGACGAAGGGGTTCGGCTCTGTACCGAGCGAAGCTTGTACGTCATCATCGACTGGCACAGCATCGGCAACCTCCAGTCGGAGCTCTTTTTCAAACCCGGATATGAAACCACCCGAAAGGAGACGTTTACTTTTTGGCAAACCATCGCCCAGCGCTATGGAGACAACCCAACGGTGGCGTTTTATGAGCTCTTCAATGAGCCCACCACCAACGGCGGAAAACTAGGCATTGCTAATTGGGAAGGTTGGAAGGCCCTCAACGAAGAGATGATCACCATCATACGTTCGCATGGAGCAACAGGCATACCCCTCGTAGCAGGATTCAACTGGGCCTATGACCTCACTGCAGCTTATGAAAACCCTATCGATCGGCAAGGCATCGGCTATGTGAGCCATCCCTATCCACAAAAGCGACCTCAGCCATGGGAAAATGCCTGGACCGAAGATTGGGGTCTGATCAAAGAAAAATATCCCGTGATCCTTACGGAAATAGGCTTTTCGCTAGCTAATGAAAAGGGAGCGCATATCCCGGTGATCAGCGACGAAACCTATGGAGAAGCCATTACCACCTACTGCGACGAGCGCGAGATCTCCTATGTCGCCTGGGTGTTTGACCCGCTGTGGTCACCCATGCTTTTTAGTGACTGGGACTACACGCCTACTACGCAGGGGGCTTTTTTTAAGCGGCATTTTGAAAGCTACTCACCATCCAAACCGTAACTCCTACCGGTTGATAGGGTACGGATAGTCGGTGCCAATCGCTACCCCATGACTTTTGATGTCACGCTCGCTTAGTTCATCTAAATGAATATTTCCTCCCGGAATTGCGGCAAGCTCAGGCACCCAGGTACGCACATATTCGCCTTTAGCATCGTATTTCCTGGCCTGGCTGGGGATATTGAAATAGCGGTTTTCGCGTGGGTCGTTTCCCACCCCCGCTACATACATCCAGTTGGCCCAGTTGCTGCACACATCATAGTCGAGCAGCTGTGATTCAAACCATCGCGCACCCCAGCGCCAGTCGATGTTGAGGTCTTTTACCAGGTAGCTCGCCACGTTTTGCCTGCCGCGGTTGCTCATAAAGCCGGTCAGCAGCAGCTCCCGCATGTTGGCATCTACAAAAGGTACGCCCGTCATACCGGTACGCCACTTTTCGAACAGCTCCAGATTTTGCGTCAGCTCCAAGGGTTTGCCTTTGATCCCTTTGCGGAAAAACACCGAGCGGCCATAGCGCTTGCAGACAAACCGGAAGTAATCGCGCCAGATCAGCTCAAACACTAGCCAGTAGGTGGATACGTTTTTGGTCCGTTCCGTTTCGTAGCGCTTCACCTCCTCATAGATGGCTCGTGGTGAGACACATCCATGTGCCAGCCAGGGCGAAAACTTGGAAGAGTAATCCGCACCCAGCAAGCCATTGCGGGTCCATTTGTAGTTTTTGAGTTCGTCGGTATCCCAAAAGTAGTGGTGGAGGCGCTTCCAGGCTGCTGTTTCCCCACCGGCAAAGGACATCACGGCACGTGGGTCGCTCAGCACAGGTGCCAAGCCAAAGCTCTCCAGGTCGGGCAGGTTGGTATCTGGTAGCTCAGGAGTAGGGATTTTTTTGGGAGCCGGAAGTGCTGGTCTTATGGGAGTACTTTTCTCATTTTCTTTTCGAAACTGGGTGAATACCTCAGGTAGCTTCTGAATGGGCCAGGGAATATCTTCTTCATGAAAAAGTGTAGCCTGCCAAACCAGCTCCAAAGACTTTCCAGCCTCCTCCAGCGCCTGAGCTACGGCCGTTTCCTGCTGAGTTTCCTCCCAGGTCACTTCCTTGCTGGCAAACACTTTGTCGGCACCAAACGATTCGGCTACAGCCAACAAACGCGTAGCAGGTACGCCCTGATAAATCATTAACCCCGAACCCACAGACTTGAGGTTATTTTTAAGGTCGGCTACCGCTTCCAGCAGAAACTGCGTCTGGAAGGCCCCCGTTTTCACAAAGCCCGGCTCCATGTGCCGCCAGCGTTCCGGATCGAAAATATATACAGGAATGACCTCCTCGGCCTGCTCCATTGCTTGCTTTAGGGTCACCTGGTCATGCAAGCGGAGGTCATTGCGAAACCAGACTATGGCGCGTTTTACTTTCATGCGGGCCTAACCGGCTGTAGTAGCGAAATGTTGCGTATCGTTAGTAGATGAGCTCATAGCGGGTACTGCGCCCCGCACCGACTACTCGCAGGATGCCCTGCTGATGAAGGTACTGCAAATCACGTGTAGCAGTGGCTTTAGGGCATTTGGCGATCGCCATATATTTGCGGGCCGAAAGACCACCTTCAAATCCCGAATGCCCTTCCTGAAACACCCTGCGAATTACTTTCAGCTGCCGCTCATTTAAAGATTCGCCATACGTATCAAAGAACGATGCCTTTTTCAAGGTAAATCGCACCATCGCATCGGTCGTCAATATGCCCTCTTTCAGGACACCCAGAAAGTATTGTAGCCAAGAGGTAACATCCAGAGTACTTTGAGCCTCCATGAGTGCCGCATCATACTCCTTCTTTTTAGCCTCAATGGCCGGAGAAAGACCCACCATCACAGGATAGCCGAACCCTTCGGACAGAGCTTTTTGAGACAAGGCTCGTCCTATACGACCATTACCATCTTCATAAGGATGAATGCTTTCAAAATAAATATGTACCAAAGCTGACTTGATAGGAGCATATTTCATTGGACTCACTCCATGACTTGGTTTCCCGTTATACCAATCGATTAACCGGGACATTTCTCCTGGAACTTCACGAGAAGGTGGGGCCTCGAAATGTACACGCTCCTGGCCCAAAGCTCCAGATATTACCTGCATTGGTTCGCTATGTGTGCGCCATCGGCCAAGAGCAATGTCTTTATTTCCTTGTAATAAGGCGTTGTGCCATGCGTGGAGCATCTGCTCACTCAAAGGTTTGTTCCAGTCGGATCTCGACAACATCACCAGATCTGCTGCGCCTCGCGCTCGATGATCATCCGAATGATGAGAATTTTCAAAACCCAAATTGTGACGAACCGATGACAAAACATCCTTTCTACTGACATACTCCCCTTCTATTTCCGAGGTTTTTACGGCTTCTTCCACCAGGGCATTGATGAGCGTTTCGTCACGAAACTGATCAGTAAGCCCTTCGTACATTCCGTGTGTTTTGCCGACAAGGTGTACCATCTCGATGACCTCATGCTCAATCACTGAGTCATCAAATCGAAAATGTGGCCAGTCATGTAGTTGCCAGTTGTAGGGCATAGTGAGCCGATTATCTAGAGTAATCGGCTCAAATATAATCAATTTTGAGCCGATTAATGCGCCTAATCGCATCATACCGGCAGCTGCTAGTCTCCCCAGGCCGTGAGTACGAGTCGTCTGCCACCGCCATAGTCGCGATGCTCGCAGAGATAGATCCCCTGCCAGGTGCCTAGCGCCAGCCGTCCATTGGTGATAGGGATCATCACTGACGGGCCAAGCAATGAAGCCTTGATGTGTGCAGGCATATCGTCGGGCCCTTCGTAGGTGTGCTTGTAGTAGGGAGCGTTTTCGGGCACCATTTCATTGAAATGCGACTCAAAATCCATGCGCACAGTAGGGTCAGCGTTTTCATTGATAGTAAGGCTTGCCGATGTGTGCTGTATAAAAACCTGCAACATGCCCTGATCTATTTTGGCAATATCCGGAATGGCATTTTCCACTTCTCGGGTGATGAGGTGAAAGCCTCGGGAAAAAGGTTGCAGTTGTAAATGGGATTGAAAGGTTTTCATTGCTGATCTATTCTTTCGTAAGCGCCTATGTCTGGTTTTTCATCACGCGGCATGCCCAGCAAATCATCCGTGATGCCTATAGCTTTGGCCTTGTCGCGAGCAAAAGAAAGCGAGTCCAGACTAAAGTCAAAAAGCAAGGGATCGGCAAAACCGGGAAAGTCGCGTTCGTCAGAAACGTAGTTGCCCGGCCACTCCTGCTCAGAGCGGATGAGGTTTGACACCAATGTGGTATCCAACTGCCCTCCGCCGGCATTGCTGATCAGCAGCTGTTCTTCGCCCTGCCCCCAAAGAATGGAGTTGGTAATGCTCACGCTGAGGTCCTGCACCAGGTTTTCTTCGTCGCTGAGCACGATATTGTCAGCAAACTGCATCATGGGGTCGGTGGTATTGAAGTGGCTGGCTACATTGGAAAACGTGCAGTGCTCATAGCGATACGTCCCTCCAGCAAAGTTGGCCACCAAAAAGCTGCCGGCATCATACACTTCGGTGTTCCAGGCGTATACTTCTGAAGAGATCCCAAAGATCCCTGCCGTAGACATGTGTCGGATGATGGTGTGGTCTATGGTAATATCGGCTGTCTCGGGGCTGTTTTCAGGTCCAAGAAATACCCCGTTTTCACTTTCGTAAAAATCATAACCTATACCGATACCGATCTGGCCATTTTCGATCACCGCATGGGAGAGCGTGTTGCCGGTGCTGGAAGCCATAAACACGATACCTCCCCACTGGCCGGGTGCTTCCTGATAGTTTTCATCAAATCGAGTGTTTCGGAAAACCACCGGATTGGCGGTATCACCCTTTACTTCTAGCGAACCTGCTACAATAAACGAAGCACCATTGTCCAGGTACACCCGGGTGCCTGGTTCCATGGAGAGCTTACAGCCTTCTTCCACCATCGCCAGGTTATAGATCACATAAGGCCGATCTGCCGTCCAGGTTTCGTCGCACACTGCCTGCCCATTGAGGTAGTGGGCGTCCTGCCCCCAGGCCACGAGCTTCACATGGGCCTGGTTGCCGTTCCAGCTGACCTCCACAGAGTCTTTCACCAGATAGGGCGTGTCTTCATCCTGCGGATCTATGTCCACATCTACAAGCACCTGCAGGCTGTCGCCACCAAAAAGCACTTCCTTTTGGACAGATTTCGTTTTCTTTCCATTGATGATGATCGAGTAGTCAGAAAGTGCTCCCCCCGCCAGGCGTATCTCTTCGATCTCTACCGCCATGTTGTTGGGGTTGTAAATCCGAAAGCGCTTCGTCAGGCTGGTACGAGAGGAGAGCAAGGTGTCGAACAGCACCGTGTCTGAGCTGAATGCCAGCTTCATGCTTCCGGACTTACCGATTTGCTCCTCCTCAGGCTCACAGGCCAGTGTCACCAGGCCAAAAGCCAAAATCAAGATCCAAAGTTTGTTCATATACCCAGTACCAACGCAGCGGAAGCTCATTTAGTCTTGCGTTTCAGCTTTGAGCAGCTCTGTGTTTTCAGCAATTCGCAGCTTCTCGATAAACTCTTCGATTTCACCATTCATGATGTTGGGTAGGTTGTACACCGTATGGTTGATGCGGTGGTCCGTCACCCGCCCCTGAGGGTAGTTGTATGTACGAATCTTGTCTGACCGGTCACCTGAGCCTACCATGGTTTTTCGCTGAGAGCTAATGGCTTCATTGTGCTTTTTCAGCTCGATCTCATACAGTCTCGATCGGAGTACTTTGAGTGCTTTGTCGTAGTTGGCATGTTGAGATCGACCGTCCTGGCATTCTACCACGAGCCCTGAAGGAGCGTGGGTCAGTCGCACGGCAGATTCTGTTTTGTTGATATGCTGCCCTCCAGCACCGGATGCCCGGAAGGTGTCTTTGCGGATATCGCCCATGTTGAGCTCCACATCTACGTCTTCAGCTTCGGGGAGTACCGCCACGGTGGCTGCAGAGGTATGCACCCGGCCTTGTGATTCTGTCTGAGGTACACGCTGCACCCGGTGTGCTCCGGACTCAAATTTGAGCTTGGCATAGACATCTTCACCTTCCACACTGATCACGATTTCTTTGAAACCACCGGCAGATCCTTCTGTAAGGCTCATGATGTTGAAGTTCCAGTTTTGCGACTGAGCATACTGCTGATACATCTTGTAGAGATCACCCGCAAAGATGGCTGCCTCATCACCACCTGTTCCGGCACGGATTTCGAGAATGACGTTTTTGCTATCGTTAGGATCCTTGGGGATCAGCATAAACTTGAGCTCTTCTTCCAGCTCTGCCTCCCGCGGTGCCAGCTCGTCTAGCTCTGCTTTGGCCATATCCCGAAACTCTTCGTCTTTCTCTGTTTCGAGTACTTCTTTTGCATTTTTGATGTTACCCGTTACGTTGAGGTACTCATCGTATTTATTTACAACCTTTTCCAGGTCCCGGTATTCTTTATTCAGCTTGGCATAGTTGTCCATGTCCGCAATGATGTCGGGCTGCACAATCAGCTGACTTACCTCTTCAAACCTTTTCTTGATTGCCTCTAGTTTATCAATCATCCATTTTTTACTTTAATCTTGCAAAATTAACGAAAGCTTAAGGACTTTTATGGAGCAGGCCAGAAACAACCTATCAATCATTGTGGTGATTATACTCTTGAGCTCGATGGCGGCATGCAGCCCCGGAAAGCCGGTGGACCGTGAAGCGGTAAAAGAAGAAATGGCCAGCCGGGAGTTTAAGCGGCTCACCAAAGCTGAGCTGATGGCTGGTGCGGAGACGGTGAGCCGTAAGGTGGTGCACAGCGCGAGAAATCAGTTTGATACTGACGGCCCATTGGGAGTGGTGCAGTTGGCAGACAGCCTGGAGGCCAGCATTTCTCGATTGCTGGTGACTGATCAGCATTTTGAAAATTCGCTGCATAAAGAGGCATTGCCTGTATGGGAAGCGTATAGCTATGCGCCCGAGGCAGCGGACATCCATATCCAAGAGCTTACCAGCGGCTATTTTCTGGTGACTGAACCCATAAAAAACTGCACCGACTCAACCGCACTGTGTGGCATATGGCAGATTCTGTTACCCAAAAAAATAGTCATCGAGCAGCTTTAGTCTTTGAGGCAGTGGCCAGACTCATAGCTAGTGACACCTGCAGCAGCTGCATGGCAGCTGTTGCTATAGGTGACACCATCACAGCCACAAACCGGATCATAGTGCATCGTGCAGATGGCATCTTTATCAATTTTGGATTCGTCTATGCAATCTTCATCAGACTTTTGGCAGGCTGCAGCCACAGCCATGAGTAGTGTAAAAGTGAGTAGTTTCATGTTATGAAATGATATTTATTACTCAATAAACACTTTTGTAGGGGAACCTTCTCCAATACTCAGTAAATAAATCCCTTTGGGATAATCAGCTATATCCAAGCTGAATTTTTTACTACCGGAAGATTTTACCATATCGTTAAAATATACTTTTCCCGAAAGATCTATGAGTTTAAGCGATATTTGGCTTAATGGCGATTCAAGTGTCATGAAAAGTCTATCTCTAGCTGGGTTTGGATAGATATGCGCTCGTTCAATCTGACCTAATACAAGAGGTTTGGTACGAAACGCCAATAGTATATCTGATGTGGACTGGCTAACCAACTCATCGTCCTGGTAAGCTCGAATTCGATACTGATAATCTGTGTCTGGGTCCAACCCTACAAGCAAAGCGGTATGATCTGTTAGCTTTTTGGCTTGGTAGTCCGGCACGAACGTTTTAAATGTGTCTGTGGAAATATCGACCTCATAGGTAAATTCAGCCCCCATATCTATCCAGTTTATCATAGCCGTTTTGTCGGTAATTCTAGTAGTAGGCAAACCATATGGAGGCGTAAAGTGTACGGTATCACCTTCAGACCTTATAACAAAAGGATAGGTCATTTGATCATTTTCCAAAGAAATGAACATAACTCTTGTAGAGTCTGCAATAAGTTCTGAATCAATATTGCCTATTAATCTGGAAACATGATCCAGAGTAGAATTCTTTAATGAATAATGGACTCTGTGAAACGAATGATTGAAGGGTATCGAAGGCATTACTAATGAATCCTCCAGCACATGAGATATTACTGCATCGATTCCATTAGGGTGTACAAGTATGTTGTTCACTTTGTGTTGAGTCTCATGCTCAGGATAAGTGAGCATAGCATCTCTGAAATAGATGCCTTTCCAATCTTTAGGCATGGCATAGGGAGAAATGGTATCGCTTAAATCAATTACAGCTCCTCTATGTCCATGATGACCTAGAATTAAATGTGCGTTCATCGCCTGTGAAAACACCAATGTATCTGACATGAAATCATCCAAATCCAGATAATTGTGTGTCTGTCCTTTGCTTTCTGCGTTCCATCTAAAGATCATTGAAGACGTGTCTTTCGTCGTTTTGAGCATTGGGTGATGGAATGCCAGGTCATAATTTAAAGTATATTCAAGGTTGTAAAGGTTAATTTTTGTTGTTGGAAGAAATTCCAGGAACATGTTAGCATCTGAAATCGGAACGGTAAGGGTGTCCTCCAGTGTCATGGAGCCAAATGGCCCCTCAAATCGGAGGTGTTTTGTTCGACCTTTAAACGAAAGGTTGATATCACTTATGTTTTCAAAATCTTTCGCAGCATTGATCGTAACTCCTTTATTATATATCCATGAGCTATTGGAATAAAGTAAAAATGAATCAGTGGTAAACTGGAAATCAGCAAGGTTTTGGTTAATTCTTGGTGTAAATGAGTACTCAATAGCAGTATCTATGGTTATTCTGCCTCCGTCCATGTAATGATACCCATAGGAGTGAGTCAATTTGAGACCATCCACTTCTATACGCAATGAATCCCTGCGAGCATCTTCAAAGAGGTATTTAATATTTCCAATCCCCCAATAATTATCTATGTCTGTACTACCCGTATCCATTTTCACCATTACGTTGCCCACATAAAAGAATGGAACTCTAAGCGGTGAATAAAACGTCTGGATGTTACTATACGCAAAAGTAGTGTCCCCATCTTTTATAATATCAGCCGTTACTTGTACCGCAAACTGACTTTGAAGTTGATCTGTAGAAAAATAGGGTAGCTCAACTGGCTGTTGATTTGGAACATTTACAGCGTCGATGCTTTTAAAGAAAAACGGGTCATTCTCTGATATTGCCTCCTGTTTCGTTTGACCTTCTTCTATTTGACAAACTTTTAACTCATAGTCAAACTGCGATCCACTGGGCGCATCTGCAGGTGAAGTAAATATAACATTGGGTCGTTTTCCGACGGCAAAAGTATGGGCCTCAGGAGGGTGCTTGATAGTAATGGTTTGAGCAGACAACTCTCCGAGTATAAAAGTGAAAGTCCAAAGTGAAATAATAAGTTTGTTCATAGCTGTACATTAAAAACCCAAATATAACGGAGTCTTTAAATATTATAAATGCTACAAACTTCAGAGTTTCATTTTTGCAACTCTCGATACCGAAAACAATCCACCGTATGGTCCTGTACCAGGCCTACGGCTTGCATATGAGCGTAGATGGTGGTGGAGCCCAAAAATTTAAATCCGCGTTTTTTGAGGTCTTTGGCCAAAGCGTCTGACTCTACGGTGGTGGCCGGCACTTCAGCGTGCGATTTCCAATGTCCTATTTTTACCTGTCCATCTACAAACCGCCAGATGTAGGCATCAAAACTGCCAAACTCTTCCTGTATGGCTATGAAGCGCTGTGCATTGTTTACTGCTGCGGCTATCTTGGCCCGGTTGCGAATGATTTCTTTGCAGGTGGTGAGCGTTTCGATCTCGGCCTCTGTGAAAAGGGCTACTTGCTGCACGTCAAAATCAGCAAAAGCTTTGCGATAGCCCTCACGCTTTTTGAGAATGGTGCTCCAGCTCAAGCCAGCTTGAGCACTTTCCAAAACTAAAAACTCAAAATGGGTCTGATCGTCATGTACGGGCACGCCCCACTCTTCGTCGTGGTAGCTAATATACTGATCGAAAGTACCCTCCGCCCAATGGCATCTTTTTGGCTCCATAAATAATAGACTTGTGCTTTGCAGGTTAATATATAAATTTAAATTTCACTAGCGACAATATGCACTTGAAGTACACCGTATTCCTGGCTTGTTTTTTATTTGGCATGCTTTCACATGCTCAGCAAACTGATATGCTGGAGGTGGGTAGCCCCAAGTTTGTGCAGCTTACTGACCAGCTCCCCGAAAACCTGACGAGCGAACGAAGCATTGTGATTGTGTCTGTACCCTCGGTGAAGCAAGGCAGGTTTGAAATGCGCGGCGACTGGAAAAAATTGGCCCGTACTGCTCACAAGACATTGCGCAAAATCGGCGTAGACCCGATCGCATACCTCTATAAAGATGATGTAAACGCCGGTCCAGAAGTGCAGGATGCTTACAAAAGACTTTTTGATCAGCGCATGGTGCAAAATTTGATCTACCTCAAACAGGAAGGGGACGAATACACTGGTACCTATCACCTCACCGTCACTCCGTTTGACAAGGAAGAATATGTGAAAAACGGCCAGCAGGGCTGGAAAGAAAGTGATCAGTCGCTCAGCACCGTGATGCTACGGCTTGGCCGACAGGTACTCCGCCAAGAAATAGAGCGCAGCAATTTCATCATACCAGAAGGCCCGGAGTTTTTGGGTGACCTGGTGGCTTTTTCGGGCACCCGACTCCAAAACTATCCTACCCGAATCCAGAGCCTCACTTTGGCGGTAGTGCCTTTTGAGAAAATACCTGTGAGAGATGATGTAGACCCAGAGCTAAACGCTGACATTAATGCCTACAATCAGGAAGTGGAGCGTAAGAATGCCCGGCTTGAAGAAATTCTCACCAAGCACTACCCCTATAAATGGGAGCTGGTAGAAGAAACTGATAGTGACGCACTGTACGAGCAAGGCTACCAGTACGCACTCCTGCGTCTGAGCAGTACCGGGCGAAGTGTAAAAAACATCCTCAACTACCCCACATCTGCAGCGGAGACGCACTACATGACGCACACCTATAATCTGGAGCATGAGTCAGACCTTGTACAGATTCCGGTAAACGCCAGTGTCACCAAATACTACATCAAACAAACTGCGCTCAAAGACCTTCATGTGGGTAAGGTATGGGACGCAGATGCTACCTGGGAGCAGGCACTCCAAAACTTCCTCTTTAATCTCTGGCAGGAATTGGAGCAATGAGCCAACTCAATTACTTTAAAAAACGACCCAAGGCTGAGGCCATTGATACGGCAAAGTATCTGGAGCGAATCCGTGTTAACCACAGCCCAAAGTTGGATTTGAAGTATTTGAAAACGCTACACCGGGCCCACCTGCTACATATCTTTTTTGAAAACCTGGACATCCACTACCGTCAGCCAATTATTCTGCATGTGGGTCAACTCTATGAAAAAGTGATAGTGAAAAAGAGGGGTGGGTTTTGCTATGAGCTCAACGGACTCTTTTATCATCTGCTGGCCAACCTCGGCTTTAACTGCCGGCTAGGCTCCGCAGAAGTGTTCCAAAAAGACGAAACTTTCAGCCCGGCGTTTGATCACATGGTAGTGTTTGTAGAGATCGAAGGAAAAAGCTATTTGTGCGACGTAGGATTTGGTGAGCTATTTTCCGTACCTAAGCGAATCAGCCCTGATCCACAGCTAGACCTTACTACTTATTACCGGTTTGAGAAAGATCCGGATGAGCGCTGGGTATTGAAAAAATCACAAGACAATAGCTATTACCAGACGGTTTATCGATTTGCATTCCAACCTCATGAGCTGATTGAGTTTATCCCTCGATGCGAATTCCATCAAAAATCTTCGGCATCTCACTTTACCCGGCAAAAGCTTATCACGGTACTGACCCCAGAAGGCCGGATCACCCTCACAGACCGAAAACTCATTCTGAATCTTAAGGGTGAGCGAACTGAACATGCTATCCAAAACCAGGATGAGTTCTACACTCACCTGAAAGACTATTTTGGTATTACTGAGACTCAGCTACTTCGTCAGCAGCTCGATTAGACAAGCAGCGGCCTCCTGATAAAAAGTATGAAGCGTATCGGGCTGGTTGTCTTCGTAGACCGACTTCAGTGGCAGTATGGCTCCAGTCCAGTCATCACTATACCAGAGCGCCTGTCCGCTAAGTTTTTTACAAAGAGAAGTGTCAGTATGTGGCCAGGAGTTTACATAGAAATATGGCCGCTCAAAATGCTCATGACCTGGAGACATACCAAGCCCGATTTTGGAGGTAGTTTCCGGGTCGCCAGAGTCTTTGATGATGACATCCAGCGCCATATCAAAGTGGTGAGGCCAAATAAGGATTTCTTGCCCTTCGGCACCTAGCTCCTCACGCATCTGCCGTAGCATGATGTAAGTATTGTGATAGCATTTGGCCAGCTCAGTGATGCCACGCTTGGAGTCAAGATGAAAGGGCTGACCTGCCTGTGTGGGAAAGTCTGGCAATTCATAGGGCAGATTCATGGCGAGGTTAGAAGCATCCAGTCCCAATTTTCCAATTTGCTCTTCCAGCCAGATGAGCACTTCGCTATGGGTACAACCTTCCAGATCCAGAGCTCCTAGCGTTTGTACTTTTTTGTCTACCAGATAGACTGAAAACTCTTCAGGGCTAATAGAACTCCGGAAGTCAATTTCGCCCGTCACCCAGCGGCCTGCCATCCGTCCCAGGCCGGGCACCCAAACCAGCGTAGCGTGTAAGTCATTGGCTGTAGGAGGTGAAAAATGCCTGCCCACAGCAGCCACATTCTGTATGGCATGGTGCAGAAGCAATCGGGCCTTGATCAGGTCATCTGAATCGGTAGGTACAAATGATCTCCAGTCGAATGGCTGCATAAGAATTGATAGCTTGTCGTATGAGGTGTGCTGCTAAACAGAAAAGGCTCCGATATGGAGCCCTGTGCATGAATCAGTCTAGTGTTGAAATTTCCTTACTTCACGTTTCAGTGCTTCCCGGTTAGAAGTAATGGCCGGGTCACTAAATACCTTAGAACTCAATTTGGAAATGACACTTTTTTTGAACCCTAACTTTTCTGCTAGTTCTTCACAATACTTGATTTCACTCAGATAGACCTGACTATCGATCTTCATGAGTTGTACAATGTTGTACAGATATTCAAAACGGTCATCGTCTGTCATAGTAGAAAGCGGCGGAAGTGGTTCGGGGTTTTCTACCAGCTCCAGCACCTCTTTTTCAGAAATGCCATTTGCCTTACCCAGCATCATGATGAGCTCGCGCTCTTCACCTGCAAATTCTCCATCTATTTTAGCTAGCTGGATGAGGGTACTCAATTGTGATTTTATACTCATAAGATTCTATGGTCAGGTTTTCAAAAGCTTAAATATAATTTTGGTCAGCATCACTCGCAAACCCACCTTTATTTTTCAAATTTCTTGGCTTCTTTTTTGAGTGACTCTCTATCCGCAGTGATCCCCGGGTCAGAGTATATTCTGGCTGATATTTTTTTGACTACTTTTTTATCAAACCCTAGCTTTTCAGCAAGTTGCTCACAGTATTTGATTTCACTCAGAAACACCTTGCTGTCAATTTTCATGAGCTGAATGATGTTGTACAGGTATTCGAACTTTTCATCAAAAGACAATGCCGAAAAAGTAATTTCCACATTACCTTTTTGATTGATATTTTCCGTGATTAGCTCTTCTATCTCCTCCTCAGGCATCATATGTGCCTTTCCTATACTAAAAATGAGCATTTTTTCGATATCTGAAAAAGAATGATCGGACATGGCCAATTGAACCAGCGATCGCATGTGAGATTTAAAATTATCCATGGGAGGTCGTTTTATGATAAAGATAAAGATTTATACCAATACACCGCAAGTTAGTGCATATAGCTGCCTGCATTGATATCAAATGTAGAGCCAGTGCTATGATCTGCCATACCACTCGCTATAAATGTGACAAGCGGTGCCAGGTCTTTGGGTTCGGTGAGTCGCTCCAGTGCTACATCCCCTTTGGTGTGTTCTTCGCCATACTGCTCCATAAAATCCTTGGCCATGTCTGTACGCACAAATCCCGGAGCTACTACAAATGCCTTGACACCCTCTTTGCCATATGCTCTGGCTATGGACTTGGTAAGTGCTACCAGGCCGGCTTTTGAAGCTGCATAGGCCAGATACTCTGCCTGATCTCCTCTGAATGCGGCACGTGAACTTATGTTGATGATCCGGCCAGCACTCTTACGCTTCACAAAATGATTGACCGCCATGCGGCAAAGCACCGCCGCAGAAGTGAGGTTTACCATCATCGTTTGATTCCAGGCATTGTTCCAGTCTTCTTCTGTAGCATCTAGTGGAGCAGATATTGCCACGCCGGCGTTATTGATCAGGATTTCTACGCTTCCCATCTCCAGCACCACCCGGTCAAATAGTTTGGCCGCTTCATCTTCTTTAGACAGATCAGCCTGAAATGCCTTTGATTCGTTACCCAGCACATGGGCAAGGTTTTCAGCTTCACGCACATTTTTGTTGTAGTGTATGGCTATAGATGCTCCAGCCTCTGCCAGCTTGGTGGCTATGGCTTTGCCAATGCCCCTGCTAGCACCTGTTACCAGTATATTCAGTCCAGATAAGTTTACATACATCCGTTCATGTCTTTTTTAGGCGACTAAAGATATTTAAATTTTAAGGTAAACACAGGCTAAAGTTCCAGACCGGGCCAGCGCTTATAGCGGATCAGATGAGCCACTATAAATAGTAGAAACCCCAATGGGCCGGTGACAAAGGTGAAAACCAATGACGGAATACGCAACCAGGCAGACACCTCGCGCCGCATACACCTTTGGTAGACCCAACAACCCACCAGCAAGTCAAAAGCCAAATAATGTAACCAGCCCAGTAGCAATACTTCTTTCTGTTGGAATGCCACCTGAAGTTTGTCCAGCGTAGACAGATCAGCTATGCTAAGGTCTAAAACAAACGGTAAGGCCACAGTATACATTAAGGCAAAAACAGCCGGCAACACCATCCACCGCACCAAATACTGCGTATACCGCCAACGTGGAGTAAAAATCATTAACGCCCAGGCTAAAAATGCTAAACTATTGCTAAGGTCAAAAAGGGTATTGAGGTATTGCATATCTGAAAGATTGGTACATTTTCAAGGTAGGATGAATAAAATTTGTATATTAGTCCTACCTCCCAGTCAATTAACTTTTACCAAATTAATGTATTGTCAATGGGTATTCTCATTCCGCTTATTTTAATAGCTATTTGTTGCCTGGTAATCTGGAGAGCGGGGGACGGGTTTATGGTTGCCTCGGAGTATGTAGGAAGAAATCTCTCCGATGGAGTGCGTGGTGCTACAATCAACGCCGTGGCCAGTTCCATGCCAGAAGTGTTTACCTCGCTGTTCTTTCTTTTTATTATGAAAGATGCTGAAGGGTTTTCTGGGGGTATTGGTACCACAGCCGGATCAGCTATTTTCAACAGTATGGTCATACCAGCCGTAGCGGTGCTGGCGGTAATTGGTATAGGACTCACTACCAAAGTAAGAGCATCAAAAAAAGTCATGCTTCGGGATGGCATTAGCCTGCTAATCGCTGAGTTGTTGTTCATCGTACTGATCAGCGGATCAGTGTTAGACTGGTACCACGGACTGATGCTTATGCTTATCTATGTGATCTACATTGTTTACATGTTTTGGTCTATGGATAAGTCCAAAAGAGAAGAACTACTCGAGGAAACACACATCACCGAGGAGCAATTTGAGGACCCGGATCGTAAGCAAAAGAATTTCTGGCTGGCCCTGATCACATTAGATCTGGAGCGTGTTTTCATTGGCAAGCGTAAAATCAATGACTTCAATGCCTGGAGCCTGCTCATTTTTGCCACTATGTGTATAGCTGCGGTTTGCTACCTGCTCGTGCTCGCATGTGAGTGGATTGGTCATGATACTTATGAGGTCCCCTTTTTGGGACAATTCGAGGGACTGGGAATTCCAGTCATGTTTGTAGCGTTGATATTAGCATCAGCGGCATCTAGTTTTCCGGATACTATCATCTCTATCAAAGATGCGCAGAAAGGACAATACGATGATGCCATTTCCAATGCGCTGGGTAGCAACATCTTTGATATTTGTTTTGCTCTTGGTTTCCCACTGTTCTTATTTACACTTATCTACGGCCCTATCCCTATGTCGCAGGAGATGGTAGACCTGAGCGGAGAGCTTCGATTTTTACTGTGGCTACTCACAGCGGCTGTTTTGCTGATCTTTGTAGCAGGAGGTTACATCGGGAGATTGAAAGCCAGCCTGCTACTGGGCATGTACTTTTTGTTTGTGCTATACGTGGTGGGAAGAGGAGCAGGCAATGATACTGCACAGGCCATCGCTGATTGGCTGGTTTCTGTAGTTCGCTTGTTTAGCCTGAGTTAAACGCTACCAAAATTTTCTGATCATCTACTCGTGCCCTGATTACGCGCAGGGGTCTGCATCTTTGCTCAGACTCACTACCCGAGCGAATAAGTGAAAATCGATAGTTGTGCCATGGGCATACCACTTCGCCTGTTCCACTGATTGGGCTTTCTTTTAGGGGGTAGTCAAAATGTGGGCAATGCTTTTCAAACAGAAAGTACGATTCGTCGTATTTGGTAAACAGCCAACGCTCTCCGTCGATGGCCAACTCTACGATGGTTTGTTTTGCGAGGAGCTGGTCAGCGTCGTTTCGATTATCAAAAAGTAGGATTTCTTTAGAGTTCATGCACAAAGTTGCTCGATGGTGTTCAGCTAAATGTCTTAAAACTTTTATATTCGCAGTAAATAAAAAAGAGTCATGGAAATTACAAACCCTGCCGTAACTGACGGAGTAAATCTATTTGTAAACATTGTGGTTATTCTAGCCGCTTTTGGTGCTGCACTTTCTTTCATCGATTTCCGTAAAGAAAGCCAGAAAGAGTCAAAAGAATAAGCATGTCTAACCCGTTAGGCAAAGTAATTCCCGCGCCGAAGGGTCGAAAACTGGTCATTAGCGACATTCACGGTTGTGTCAAAACCTTGAGGCAGCTTATTGAGAATCTCCAACCTACACCAGAGGACACCCTGTTTTTTCTAGGCGACTATGTAGACAAAGGTCCTGATAGCAAAGGCGCTCTAGATTATCTAATGGAACTGTGCGAAACTCATACCGTACATCCCGTGCTTGGTAATCATGACCTGATACTGCTCAAATACCTTCGTGATGGAGATGAGGCCAGCAAGGCTCAGCTCGCAGACCACAACAGCGAAGTATTTTTTGATCTAGATCCTGAAACGAAATCCAAATACATTAGCTTCTTGGAGAGTCTTCACCATTATTTTATCTGTGGTGACTTCATACTCGTACATGCCGGATTCAATTTCAATCTTTCGAATCCATTTTTAGGCAAAGAAGACATGCTAAACATCCGCTCGTATTACTACGATTCGTCAAAGGCACAAAATAAAACGATAGTTCATGGTCACGTTCCGCATCCTAAAAATGAAATAGCGGAACATATCAACAGCTACCACAAAGTGTTGCCATTGGATAATGGTTGCTTTTACAAAGACGAGCGTGAAGATATGGGTGAGCTGCTCTGTCTAGAGCTGAATAGCATGGAACTGCACTCGCAGCCTAACTGCGAGTGATTCTTGCCAAAAAGTAATTACTTCTTCTAATCGATATTCAGAAAAAGTAGGTCTGATGTAAACAAAGTATACATATCTACTCCCGTGGGTATTGAAACCCAGGTAAATTACACGTGATCTTTCTCGTGAGAGCTTACCTTATTGTTAGGTAGGATGATCGGGCATACGATCGCTGCCACAAACATGATGATGATAATTCCGAGCATTGCCATAATTGTCGCTTTTTTTGTTGTAAAGATAATCCCTCGAAAAGTTCTGGATAGACCTTTCGAGGAGATTCTTTAAAAGTAAAATGGATAAAAGCCCAATTTATTCGGTGCTGTGGCCAATCCGTTTATACCACACCTTGGGCAATCATGGCATCTGCTACTTTTACAAAGCCGGCAATATTGGCACCTTTTACATAGTCGATATAATTATCGTCTATGCGGCCATATTCCACACAGTTTTCGTGGATACTCTTCATGATCATTTTCAGGCGATAGTCCACTTCATCTCGCGTCCAGTAAAGGCGCTGAGAATTTTGTGACATCTCCAGACCAGAAGTAGCCACCCCTCCGGCATTAGAAGCTTTGCCTGGGCTAAATAACAGTTTATTTTCTTTGATCAGATGTAAGGCTCCGTCTGTTGTCGGCATGTTTGCTCCTTCAAACACTCCCATACAGCCATTGTCTATGAGTGTTTTGGCATCTTCTTCGGGCAGCTCATTCTGAGTGGCACAAGGGTAGGCCAGGTCTACCTTGATGTTCCATGGAGTCACTCCTTTATGGAATTCGGCACCTTTTATCTGATCAGCATATTCGCTAATGCGTCCGCGTTGTTCATTTTTTATTTTCTTGATGAGCTCTAGCTTTTCGGTATCTATACCGTCCTTGTCATAGATACATCCGCCAGAATCTGATACGGTCACTGGTTTTGCGCCAAGCTCTATAAGTTTCTCTATGGTGTACTGGGCCACGTTACCACTTCCAGACACCGCACAGATTTTACCTTCCAGTGAATCGCCGCGGGTTTCGAGCATTTCTTTGCTGAAGTAAACCACTCCATAGCCTGTAGCTTCAGTTCGGATCAAACTACCGCCAAACTGTAAGCCTTTTCCGGTAAGGACACCGGTAAATTCATTTTTGATTTTCTTATACTGACCGTACATAAAACCAATCTCTCGTGCACCTACTCCAATATCTCCGGCAGGTATGTCAGTAAAGCCGCCAATGTGCCGGGCCAATTCGGTCATAAAGCTTTGACAAAAGCGCATCACTTCACCATCACTTTTACCTTTTGGATTGAAATCACTACCTCCTTTTCCACCACCTAGTGGGAGGGTGGTTAGACTGTTTTTAAATACCTGTTCGAAAGCTAAAAATTTCAATATGGACAGGTTCACCGAAGGATGAAAACGCAGACCACCTTTGTATGGGCCGATGGCCGAATTCATCTGTACGCGATAGCCTCGATTTACCTCAATAGTACCCTGGTCATTTACCCACGGAACTCGAAACATCACCACACGCTCTGGTTCACAAATTCGCTCCAAAACATTGGATTCCTTGTATTTTGGGTGATCTTCTATGAAGGGCACAATGGTTTCGGCCACTTCTCTTACGGCTTGGATAAATTCCGTTTCGTATGGGTTTCTCTGGGCGATTTTATCTACAAACGCCTCTACATTTTTGGATTGGTTAGCCATATGTTAGATTCCTGTTTTTGAATAGTAACTCTTCATTGAAGATAGAGTTTTTTTTATCAAAAACATAGCGGAAAAATACGCAGTGGACTATCCGTAGTAATAACTATAAATTGATACGGAGCTAAACCTTGCGTAACGCTAGTTAGTTATATTGGTAAGCATAAACCACCATTGCTATGCATTATTCAACAAAACTAGAGTCGGAGATTATTTCTAAAGTGAAACGTCTCAATCGTAATCAAAAAAATGAGGTGCTTGACTATCTGGAAACTATTCCAAAGATGAGCCATAGCACCCGACTGTATAGACGTAAAGCTTTAAAGCAAATTAGAGAAGCACTGGATAACCAGTAGTACTTAGTCTTCTGAAAGTACGATTACCATATCATTTTCTGATAAGGTAAAGCTCTTTGATTTTGGAGGGTTGACATATACTCCATACCCTCTGGAGGCGTCTTTTGCCTCAGTGATTACACGATAGCCTATGGCCACTTCGTTTTTGCGAGCGGCTGATTCGAGTATGGTGTAAAAATTCATAGGCTCACCCACTTTTACATATTCTTTTGCAGGCTTGATGTAGATTTCAGAGCCATCCGCATCAAACAGATCTTCAAATACCCGCATGAGGAACTTATTTTCTGAAACCTGGCTCATCAGCAAACTAATGAGCTTATCACTTACAATAAAGTCATCTGCACTCGTGATGTCTGCTAGCTGTCGGTTTCGTATGTCTAGCATCTCTGATACTATCTTGTACTTGTCGCCGTTCTTCTCGGTGAAGTTTCTCAGGTGAAGTAGGGTAATGAGTGTCTGCGCATCTGCTTCCTGTATAGGGAAGTAGTTTTGATAGCACAGCAAGATGATGTAATCGTACTGACCGAGGTTCATGCTTTCCAGGGTCTCACGATCGGTAGTGTCCATCACTTCAAACTCCAGTGAAATGTTTTCTACCTGGTTGCTTAATTTATTAACGGCTTTTTCCGCATCATCAAACTTAGAAACCACTCGCACCTTAGAGCCGTGTGGCACATAGTAATCCAGCTCTTTGATGATGTATCTTGCACGGTTGTTCCATCCCAGAATGAGTATTTTTTCTGACTCTCCTTTTTCGGGCTCAGTATATACGATTTTGTTTTCTTCCGTAGAGATCTGTACGGGAGCATTAGGTATGAGCGTATCATCATCTTCGGTGATACCGATCACCTGATCGCCTTCTCGGAAGATGGTATCCATTGGAGGATTTACTTCCACAGAACCATCGGCATATTGGATACCCATGATGGCCGAATCTTCATAAGCAAATAAGATTTCGCGGAAGGTCTTACCTACTAGCTGTGGTTCTTCCATAAAATAGATCTCATCACCACCAAAGTCCATAAGCTCTATATAAACCACACTCAAACCAGACTGGCGTGAGGTCTGAACCATGATACGAGAGATGATTTCATCCGACAGAATAAGCTCCACTTCATCTTTACCCACCATTTTGGCCACTTCAAAGTTTCGCTTGTCTTCCATCTCTGCTGTGATGTGATACGGCTCTTTTCTACGATCCGGATTGGTCACTATCGCTACGATGGTTTTGATAATCTGCGAATCAGAGTTTTCATTGTCCTTATCCAAAATAATGATGGACTTGGTATCAAACGGGTTTGCGATGTATAGATCATGTACATCAATGGGGTTTCCTGTACGACAGATTACCTGAGTATTTCCAGTGCTGCCTACTTTGTCGCGGATTTCATCTTCCATCAGTACCTTGTCCATATCGGCAAGGATCACAATGACTCCTCGCTTTTGGTTTTCGTTCGCTATACAGATTTCGGAAATGATGGTAAATATTTTTGAAGACCAGCCCAGGATAAGCACATGGTCTTTTTCTATCACAAACGATCGACCCTTTCTTAGTTCATCCATTTTGGAAAGGATACCATTGGACACCAAACCAATGAGTGTGGAGATAATGACCAGACCTAAGAATGTGGTAAACATCATAAAAAGCCGGAAGGGCCAATTCTCCTCATGATTACCCAATACTCCGGGATCTAGTACGTGGGTAAGGTTTACCCATAGCGATTCGAAGATGGTAAAATTACTATCATGGTCTGGGTGTAGCCCAAAAAGAAGCAATAAGACGCCAAAAACGGTAATGATGATAAGCGACAGAATACCCAGGCCGTAGATCATGGCTACGGTACCTTTAGAGATAAAACTGTCAAATTTATAATTTAAGCGGGTTTTGAACGGTATTTTACTCATTCGGGAATGACGTCTTATGTAAGTCTTGAAAAGATACGCAAAACTAACCCAAAATATAAATTTAAAGAGGGTTCACTGCGTACATTCTCAAACGATTGTTTTACGGGTAGTACAATTTAAAGGTCAATGAGTTATGCAGCGTTAGGTTAGTTCAAACCGTTTTCTTTGGTAGTTAGCGAATCTCTACCAGGCGATAAAAATCAAAAAGAGTAGTACGAAAATAATCTTGATGAGTGGGGTGGCCAAACATCGAAAGCGATGATGAATCTAAGTATACAGTTACTTTTTGCTGCTGTAGAATGGCATTGTAAATGTGCGTTGCCAACGTCGAATTTTGCTTCGGCACACCTTCTTCGTATGAGAGTGTATCCTGAGCTATGATCACCTGATCTATCTGCTGTGCTTCCGTGGACTCTAAGATCACATATGCCTTGTCATGCCTCCAGTTTATTAACAAAACTGGCTTTAAAGGCATAAGCACATTCTGTAGTGTATTGGGTCTGTAGATATTGATGCCAGCCTCTTTCCTAATTTCCACCGTATAGCTGGATTGTCGAATGTTTTTAAAATACATTTCGGAGGCATCCGTAGTGGTAAACGATAGACTTTTAGGATCCACAGGTTCATGTTTTGCGGGATGGCAGCCTACAGCCAGCACTATTAGAATGATCCATTTATACATGTTACCTATACCATTTGTGGTGGAGCCAAAACAATCAAGAGTACTCAAAAGTATTACTTTGATGAATCTTATTAGCTAAATACAGGGTAGATTGGTTAATTTTAGCGCACAGTGAGTGAAATGGAACAAAAGTCGATCAAAGTATTAATTGCAGACGATCATACGCTTTTTCGAAAAGGCTTGTCCATGATGGTACAGACTTTTCCTGGAGTGGAATCTGTTGAAAATGTTGAAAACGGACAGTTGGCGCTAGATGTGCTAAAAAACGAACACATTGACATTCTTTTGCTCGACCTGGAAATGCCCGTGCTGGATGGGCGTGAAACAGCCAAAAAAGTAGTTAGTAAGTTTCCAGATACTCACATCATCATGATTTCTATGCATGATTCGCTGGCGTTGATTTCAGACCTTATAGAAATAGGCGTGCATAGCTATCTGCTCAAAAGCGCTGAACCTGAAGAAGTACAGAAAGCGATTGTTTCTGTGCTAAACAATGACTTCTACTACAATCAGCTAGTAGCACGTGCCCTACATCAGAAGGTCAAGCACGGAGGAGTGTCCAAGCCTTTTTTCAATGACAAAAGCCAACTGACGAAAAGGGAAATAGAAATACTGGAGCTTATCTGCCAGGAGCTCACTATGAAACAAATCGGTGAAAAGCTTTTCATCAGTGAGCAAACCATTCATACGCACCGAAAAAACCTTATGCGAAAAACGGACTGTAAAAATGCCGTAGGCCTGGTCAAGTTTGCCATCCAAAATCAAATCGTTTCGCTCTAAGCAAATCGTCCTCATACAGAGACCTTCATAGATTCTTCCATAATTGCAAAAAAGCTATCTACCCAAAACAGGGTATTTTTCTACGGCATTTAGGTGAGGTCCGTTTTGCGTAAATCATCGATTGCCAGCTATATGGGACCATTTGATTGTTTCAGATACCATTCGGCCAATCTACCCAACAGCGAGATTATCTAAATTAGCAGAGCAGTTTCATTACTGCACTAGGTTGATGGTTAAAAGGAAGAGCTTGAAGCATTATCAATTCCATTTCGCTTAATCTTTTGGTATCACATTTCTTTCTTCAATACTAAATGTTCGCTTCAGCTCTTTCTTTTTATTTTTTTTCACATCGATTCCAACCTTTTTGTCATTCACTGTTACTTATTGGTAGTCATAAGGAAACCTTACCTGGTATTTCCTTTTTTGCAAGTCAATGTAATCTGAAGAGGATTACTTTTAAGTCTCTTGTCTAGTCAGCGAGAGACTTTTCTTTTTTCCAACTCATCTCACTAGCATCCACTTTCACTTTACTTTTTAGCTCGGCTTGTTGTACCACTAGCATTTTGGTAGTAAATTCTTCAAGACTATTTCATTTCACAGCTATGGACAAAAATCAATTGACAATATTGATCAACCTTGCCGGTATGGACGGGGAAGTAGACGAGAGCGAGCGCAGGTTGATTATGCGCATCGCGCATGCACACGGATTATCTGAAGAAGATGTGGCGCAGATATTCGAATTGGAAAATCATGTCATTGATTTTGATGAGCTTTCGGACGACCAGCGCTTTGATACGCTCCATCACCTGGTACAACTCATGAAAGTAGACGGTAAAATTTTTGATGAAGAGATCAGCTACTGCATGGCTATGGCCAAAAAGCTCGGATATCCCTTAGAGGCAGTGATGGATCTGTACAGTCAGGTACATGCCAATGTGAAGCTGAAAAGTGAAATTCAAAAAATCAAAAAGAAATATCATGGAAAAGGGTAGCCGCTGGCTACCCTTTTGCATTTGATGGCTTAGCGTAGGTATTCGTAGATACCTGCCACTCCCTGGCCACCACCCACACAGGCAGTCACCATTCCATATTTTGATTTGCGTCGGCCCATTTCATTGAACAAACTAATCGAAAGCTTGGCACCAGTACAGCCCAATGGATGACCTAGCGCAATAGCTCCTCCGTTTACATTGAGTATTTCTGTGTTGAGATCGAGCTCACGCACTACTGCCAATGACTGAGGGGCAAAAGCTTCATTCAATTCGATCAGGTCAATATCATTTTGCTGGAGTCCAGCTTGCTTCAGTGCCTTTGGCACCGCTTCCACAGGACCTATTCCCATGATGCGTGGACTCACGCCTGCAGCAGTGTAGCTCACCATACGTGCAATAGGCTCCAGGTTGTGCTCCTTCACCATTTTCTCAGACATCACCATCACAAAGGCAGCTCCATCCGACGTAGGTGAGGAGTTGCCAGCTGTCACTTGTCCACCTTGCTTAAAGGCTGGCCGCAATGCTGAAAGGGTATCCATATTGGTTTCGGCTCTTACGCATTCATCGGTATCTACTGTAAATGAGCGTTTTTGACGTTTTCCGTCTTTTACGAAAACTTCTTCTACATCGATAGGCACAATTTCATCTTTGAATTTGCCATCGGCTATGGCTTTGGCTGCCTTTTGGTGCGACTCCATCGCAAATTTATTGGAGTCTTCAACTGAGATCTTGTAGTCTGTGGCTATTTCCTCAGCGGTAAGTCCCATGCTCAGGTAATAGTCCGGATTCTTCTCTGCGATTTTCCAGTTGAGGGCAGTTTTATAACCAAGCATCGGAACCAATGACATAGACTCTGTACCTCCTGCAATGATACAATCTGCAGTGCCGGAGTGAATGCGGGCACATGCCAGGTGAATGGCTTCCAGTCCGGATCCACAGTATCTGTTGATAATCATACCGGGCACTTCTATCGGCAATGAAAGTAAAGAAATCATTCTGCCCATCTGCATGCCTTGCTCCGCTTCGGGTATGGCATTGCCTACGATGAGGTCATCTACGCGTTTTGGGTCAAATCCGTCTACCGAATTGACCAGGTGTTTGATGATATCTGCGGCCAGGTCATCCGGTCGATAAAATCGGAATCCGCCTTTTTTGGCCTTTCCTACTGCAGATCTATATCCAGCTACTATATATGCATCCATATTAATGTTATTTGAGATTTTAAGAATTTAGACATTAGAAAACTTCTTGATTAATGTCCTGGTCATTTTTTGAATTTCATTTAATTCTGATGTTAGACTTTCAAACGATTCATTGTCTAAAATTTGAATCTCTTTAGAAATAATTAATTGTGTTTCCAACTCATATTGTGAACCCAATGAATGAGCTAAAAATTTTGACAAATCTTTATCCGTTTTTCGTCCGCAGCCTTCTGCTATATTGGATGGAATGGAGACAGCACAACGGCGCATTTGTGAAGTCAAACCAAATTTTTCCGTGTCTGGAAAAGATTCTGAATGCTTGTAAAGATCTACTGCCAGTTGAATTCCCTTTTGCCAAATTTTTAGTTCTTTGAAGTTATGCATGAGTCTTTGGTCTAATGTCTAACATCTCACTACCTATTAATTCCTAAGTGGTTTTCCCTTAAACAGCACGCTTTGAATAAGTTCGAGGGTTTTGGGTTCACCACAAAGACTCAAGAAGGCTTCACGCTCCAGGTCCAATAAGTAATCTTCGGAAACGAGTGTAGGTGAGGTCAGGTCACCGCCACTCATCACGAAAGCGAGCTTACGTGCAATTTTGGCATCATGATCAGAGATATATGCACCGTATTTCATGCCGGTGATTCCTGCTTCAAACATGGCCATGCTCGATCGTCCATGAACTTTGATATCCTGACGCTGTGTGGGCATGGTATAACCCGCATCGGCCAGTTCGAGTACGCGTTTTTTGGCATCTGCCAGGAGTCGGGCCCGATTGAGTGTAATCCGGTCAGATCCACGCAGGATGTCCATATCTCTGGCTTCCACCGCCGAAGTAGCTACTTTGGCCGTAGCGATATTCATAAAATACTCTTGTAGGATGTTTAGTTCTGGATCATTGGGCATGTACTGATCGGCAGCTCTCATGGTAAGCTCTTTGGTGCCACCACCACCGGGTATTACGCCTACACCTACTTCCACCAGGCCAATGTACGTTTCGGCATGTGCCTGAATGGCATCACAATGAAGTGACAACTCACAACCACCGCCTAATGCCAGCCCAGAAGTAGCAGCCACCACTGGTACGGCAGAAAATCTAGCTCGTGTCATGGTCTGCTGAAACTGGCGGATCATTAAATCGATTTCGTCAAACTCCTGATCTACTGCATACATAAAGAGCATTGCCAGATTTGCTCCTGCAGAGAAATTTTGCCCTTCGTTTCCAATAACTACTCCTCGATATTCCTTTTCGGCCATTGAGATGGCGGTATTGATTCCTTCTATCACTTCGCCACCAATGGAGTTCATTTTGGTATGGAATTCCACATTGAGCACACCATCACCGATATCATAAATGGTGGCGCCATCATTGCTCCACACCACATTGTTTTCTTTGAAAGCATCCAGATAAATAAATCCTTCTGTTCCAGGAACTACCTTGTAGGCTTTAGAAGCTATGTCGTAGTATTTTTTCTGCCCATTTTCGTAGGTATAGAATGTCTCATGGCCAGCAGCCAACATTTCGTCTACCCATGCAGCAGGCGCAAGGTCCATGGCTTTCATCTGTTCCACACATTCTTTTACGCCCATGGCGTCCCAGGTTTCGAATGGGCCGAGCTCCCAGCCAAAGCCAGCAGCTACTGCCTGATCTATGCGGTACAGTTCGTCGGCAATCTCAGGTATGCGAAATGTGCAATATCTAAACAGATCGAAGAATGTCGCTCGGTAAAAATCTCCTTCTTTGCCCTGGTCACTAATGGCTAGTTGTAACCTCTTTTTAAGGTCTTCTTCATTTTTGGTTTTTTCGAGCACATCCAGTTTTACTTTGGACTTGGACTCGTACTCAAACGTCTGAAGGTTGAGCTCCAGGATTTCCTTTTTGCCCTCATTGACTAGTTTCTTATAATAGCCTTGTTTGGTTTTGTCTCCCCACCATTTTTTGTCGTAAAGCTCCTTTACAATTTTGGGAAGTTTAAAAGTCTCTCTGCTTTCATCTTTGGGAAGTCCTTCATACAATCCGGCGGCTACTTTTACGGCCGTATCCAGCCCCACTACATCCATGGTGCGGAAGGTCGCCGACTTGGGTCGGCCGATTACAGGCCCTGTCAGTTTATCTACTTCGTTTACCGTAAGGCCCATTTTTTCTACGGTGTGCATGCCAGACATGATGCCGTAGATGCCCACTCGGTTTGCGATAAAAGCTGGAGTGTCTTTACAAAGAACTGTCTCCTTACCCAGATAGAGATCTCCGTAGTTCAGGAAGAAGTCTACCACTTCGGGATCCGTCTTTTTGGTAGGGATAACTTCAAAGAGCCTCAAATATCTCGGCGGGTTAAAGAAGTGAGTGCCACAGAAATGTTTTTGAAAGTCTTCACTTCTGCCTTCAAGCATGAGGTTGATCGGAATGCCTGATGTATTTGATGTAATCAGCGTCCCTGGTTTGCGATGCTGCTCTACTTTTTCGAAAAGGGATTTTTTGATTTCGAGGTTTTCTACAATTGCCTCGATCACCCAGTCGTAATCGGCGATTTTGTGAAGATCATCATCAAAGTTTCCAGTTTGGATAAGTGCTGCCCGATCTTTGTGATAGAGGGGCGAGGGCTTAGACTTAATGGCTGCTTGTAGTGAGTCGTTCACTACTCGATTTTTAACCTGGGGTGAGTCAAGCGATAGTCCCTTGGCTTTTTCCTGATCGCTCAGTTCTTTAGGGCTCAGATCCAGAAGGAGTACTTCCAGTCCAATATTGGCAAAATGGCATGCGATGCGCGATCCCATTATACCAGAACCCAATACCACGGCTTTCTTAATGTTTCGTTTCATAAATAAAGGCTTCTGCTAGTTTATCTAATAGGGTTTTGTCTTCAATCATTTCTGTGACGGTTTGTGCCACTTGTATAAATATTTCGATGTGTTCGGAGGGTATGCGCTCTCTGATTCGTGTGTTAAACTCACGAACAGCTCTTCGCGAAAACTCTCGCTTTTCCCTACCCAGGGGTGTAAGGAAGATACGAACAGATCGTCCATCTGTTGGATCTTTCTCTCTATAGATCCATTTTTTCTCCTCCATTGTTTTGAGCATTCGCGTAAGAGACCGGGCCTCCAGACCCATGAGCGGTGCTATTTTAGTAGCCGGTGTGCCGTTTTCTACATCTATGTTTAAGAGTACAAATCCGGTAGAGGCGGTCACATCAAATTCCTGTCCGTACTGATTGTACATTCTAGAAATGGCATGCCAGGCAATTTTTATGTTATAGTCTAAAGTTTCTTCTCTCTTCATGCTGCTACATCTATCATTGGTCTTCCTCCTTTAGGAAGGTTATCAAATATACGAAAATTTTGTTATGCATGCATACTATATTCTGCTTTGGGAAAGCAGTGCGGTAATAATTAGTTTTGATGCCATGAAAGAAGAAAACCCTGAATTCGTACCTATTGAAAAGGCCTTTCACTCGTTTGAAACAGATGCCCCTTTTTCACATTGTTTAGAATGTGAAAAATATCTCTTAGATGAAGGAACGAATTATTTGATTGAAAAGGCGGTACGCAACTATCAGGGATTTCGTGCTAAGGATGTAATCTTTGACTATGCCATCTGTCTGGAATGTGCGCAGGAACTTCAAAAGGGAATTTCGAAGGAATCGCTCAGTGTCATGCAAGACTATATGCAGCGTCATTTTGCATCAGAAGGTCGTCTACGTCAGTTACAAGAATCTCAAGGAAACATCCCTGGCCTGATTGAGCAATGCATGGTCACTGGCAAATCTGCAGACACTTGCGAAGAATATCAGATTTTTGCTTTTTGTTCTGGAGATAAGATCAATCTGACCATGCCTCCGTACATGGTATCTGGTCAGGTGTTGGATGAGCTTCAGGAGTTATTGTCAGACAGCACGCGTGATCATCTCAATGGATTTTTTAATAAGCATTTTACCCCTGCTCCGGGACTGATGGAACCTGACCCGAGGTTTATTTTGCTTTAGTTGATCAGATCTCCACGCATATTTCTAATGCGCATTCTTGCTTCCGCTGCATGCCTACTACCGGGATGTTTTTGTAAAAAATCTGTGAAAATAGCTGTGGCCTGCTCATCTTCTTTGAGATAGTCTTGTACGATCATTCCTTTTTGGAAATGAGCATCATCACTTAGTATGTCGTATCCATAGCCATTGATGATTTCGTCCAGCTTATCGATCGCTTGCTGATAGGCGCCAGCTTGCAAATCCATTTTGGCTTGAAGCCAAAAAATTTCATCTGTGATGCTATGTCCGGGATTTTCTTCCAGTATGGTATTCAATACCGATCGGGCTTCTTCATGTTGGTTTCTGAAGATAAGCAGTTCGGCAAAAGCAAAACTCTGCATGACCTGATCTGTAGAGTCGAATGCTGTATTGTCTGAGATTAGCATGCTCAGTGCTATGGCGTCATTGGAGATAGTGCGGGTGGTAGCTAGCTTCAGTATATCCAGATGACTTTTAGCCAGGGCAAAGTTGCCGGTAAAGTAATTGAGTCGAGCATTTCGCAACTTGGCTTCATAGGCGAGGGGTGATTCTTTGTGAGACTTTTCTACCTGTGAGTACAGTAGAGTAGACTCCCATGGCTGCTCCGTGAGTAAGTAGATATCTCCCAGATCGAGTTTAGATTCAGCGATCAGAGATTTAGGTGAGCGCCTGTTGCTAATTACGAAATCTAAAATAGCGATAGCCGTGTCCATCTCATCTAGATAAAATGCGTGCAGCAATGCCTGATTGCGACGTGCCTCCAAAGTGGTGGGATTGATACCCAGTTCTTGCTGGAGCGCAGCATATTCCTGTACGAGGAGACGAATGGCATTTTCGTCTACGGGAAATTCACTTTTTATTTTATTTTCCTGGGAGCGAATGAGCAAGCGACGTGCGGTAGCGTAATTATAGGAGTCGGGGTAGGTTTTTATTACATACTCAAATATATCAGAAGCATCATCCCAGGATTTATTGTCGAAAGCAATTCGCGCGATGCGCATGGATTCATCGCCGGGTTGTTGGTTGCGTCTGTCTAACGCTCGAGCCTGGAGAAAAGCAGCATAAAAATTCTTTCGTTGTAGCTCAAGCCAAATGAGTAAATCTGCATAAAGCGTTTGCTCCGGATTTTTTTGAATTTTTTCTATCAACGTTTGCTCGAGGTATTCCTGATCTTCGGGCTCAGTAAGGATGTTTTGAAAGAGGTTTTTCACATATGAAATATTGGCGGGATTTCCTTCGGCATAATTGATGTACTCACGTGTCATGGCAGCTTTGTCATTTTTTAGCCTGTGAATGGCCGCCATGTCCAGGGCGAATGCCGCGAAGCGGCCGTTTGCTTTTCGAGCCTTCTCATAAAATAGCAAGCCAACATCGTATAGCTGACGAGCCACGAAATTTTGCGCCAGTGCGCTCAGCTGGTATTGATTATCCCCAAATTGCTTTTGGAGATTGTGGATATATTTCTCAAAATGATCGGACTTGTTAGTCGTATGAAAGAAAAATGCCAAATCCACTTTATACTGCAGATTGTTGGGAAAGTATTTCATCACCCTATTGAGGTATTTCTCAGCAGCATTGTAGGATTCCTTCTCTATCAACAATTGTAGATAATTGGCGTGGATCAGCGGAATGGCTGATTTGTTTTTATCGAGATCCTGGTAAAGTTCAAGCGCTTTATCAAATTCACCCTGTTGATAATACTCGTTGGCAAGCTTGGCATTCTGGTTTTGCGCGGCGGCCGGAATCCCAATCATTATTATAATAAAGCAAATGGCAAAGAGTGATTTCATATGCGAGCTGAGTTATCCACGTAATCTATCTACTTAATAAATAATATTTAAGTTTTAAATAAAAGACTATTTCTACTATTAACCCTGTGGATATGTGGGAAAGTGATGAAAATTAAATTTGGTTAATTGATTTGTTTATAAGCTCTAATTTAGAAATTACTATCCACATGGTTTTACCATTGTAAAGTATTGATTATGAATTGATTAATTTATTCTGTAGATAATTGTTAATCGGTTATATGTGGACTGTGGATTAGTGAATGAGTGTGGGTTAGTGAGTTGAAAGAAGAGGATAAGTACCGAGTTATACCTTGATGGGTATTGGTGAAGGAGCCAGAATAAGGATATGGTGGATAGGGGTGGATAAGCTACAGTACTTATCCACCGTAATTATGAGTTATTCAGAGTGTATAACTGAGCTCTACTTCCCAGTTTGCACGTAGGGTAGTTTCCTCTGGAAAGTAGTAAACAGGTTCTGGTTCTTTGTTTTGTATCAGATTACCTATGGTCCATTTTCCATCCTGGTTGCTGTCTATGAGCACTCTTACCCAATAATCACCAGGTTTCACATTGGTAAATGTACAATCAGAACAGTTAGACATTTCTGCGGCTACCTCTTCTCTGGACATTAGCTGTACACGGTAGGAGGTGTGATCGGTATTTATCTGGACACGTACCAATCCATAGTTTTCTGTTTGTCCAAATTTATAGCTGTTGCTCAATGAAGTAGATGTATCATGCTCTACTGATATGAAGGCACTGTCTACTATCACCATTTTAAATTGTTCTGGATTGTATCGCTGTAAGTTTTGATCAATGAGTAAATGCAATGAATCCAGATTTACTGAATCTAATTGAAGCGTTGATCGGTAGTTAGTGATAGTATCTATTAGTTGCTTTTTATCAAGTTCTAATTGAAAAGAAAATTGGGTGTTATTGCTGTTCCACGTGAAGTCTTTTGGTTGTGGACTTAATTCAATGAGTGTATCAATAGGAATCCTTACGAAAAATGAGTCAATTAAAGTAGAAGGTTTACTGAAATTAATATGAAAACGATAGGGCGGAAATAGTCCTTGTCCATTTTTTGGTAGGAGAGAAAGGGAATATTCTTCTGGTTTTCTAGAAGATTCTTTAAACATCACATACAATGTATCAGAACGAGAATTAGCTAAACTATCACGCACTGATACTATGGTTTGTGTGCTGTCACTGACATTGTCATTGTTATAAAATCTGAGTGTTTTGTTTTCTCCTACAATTTTGGCGGGTAGATAAAGTGAATCACTGTTGGAGTAATCAAAGGATACAACTTGCTTGGTATATTTTACTTCGTAATATCTACCTGTTGGACGAGCTGAAATAAATTCTAATGAACTAGCATCAATTTGTAATGAGGGTATAAACAGACTGTCGGTAATTGATTCCACTAATTTTAGTGTATCTGCTTTAAAGCCATAAGCTTCTGTAGCCGCATCAAATAGCAAATTTCTATTCTCATCTTTAAAGGCCAAAAGTCTATAATTGTTGGCTTTGATGTTTTGTAGTTTAAACGCACCATATTCATCGGTAGATGTAAAATAGGTAGGTTTATCTTTTTTAAAATCCAGACTATCTGTAATACGATAAAGTCCTACAATCATTTTTTCCATTGGTTTATTGGAGAACAGATCTTTTACTGCTCCAATGATGGAAAGGGAATCTATATAGTTTCCAGTACTAAATGCAATGATTAGATTTTCTGCTGCATTTTTTTCGGTTATGTCTGTAATGCCGTCAAAGAAATTTAAAGTATAGGTGGTACTGTCTTCAAAGTCTTCTTCAAACTGAATGGTCACTATGTTCTTTTTAACGAGTGTTTTAAATTTCGATTCATAAATCGGTGTGATCACAAGGTTTGATTTCAGTTTTTCGGCAGTGACTCGTTCATCAAATGAAAGGACTATTTCGGTCTTATCAAATAGAAGTGATTGATCTTCTGGAGTAGATGAGATTAGTGTAGGAGGTATGGTGTCTTTAGGTCCGCCAGTAGGTGTTAGGGGATTGGCACACTGAGAGGTTAGTAGATCAAGAATGATAAGTATACTGAAGGCTACTAGTAGGTTTTTCATTTTTTTTGAAGAACGTATATGATGCTCGAATAGTCTCTGGATTTATAGGCTTTTTGATTTGAAATCATGCCTCGTTTAAATGCGGCTATGGGTTTGGTACGACCATGAGTATATTGTTCACTGAGGAGTGAAACATAGTACGAATCAAATTTCATGGGTAGCATATCTACTACCTTCAATTTTGACTTATTAGCTAAAAATCTAAATGACTCTGGTGTGAAATGATACAAGTGTCTGGGTACATCATATGCTGCCCATTTTTCCTTATAGTGTTGGGCATCATATGATGCTGCATTTGGTACTGCTATGAATAAATATCCATCATCGGCTGTTTTACTTCGTAGCAGCTTTAGCGTATCCCTTAGTTGATGTACATGTTCGATTACATGCCAGGCAGTCACTGCATGGAAGTTATCTGCATTTTTAAGTTGCTTCTGTTCATGAAAGATCTCTATACCGGTAAGGTTGGATGCTATTTCACGAGCTTGTTCGTTTGGTTCAAATCCAGCTATATCAAAGTTTGCTTGCTGTAAAGAATGCAGATAGGCACCTGTACCACATCCAAAATCTAGAATTCGTTTACCAGAAGTGTACTTTGCTATTAGGTTTACCTTTTGTCGTAAGGTGTATTTTCGAACCAGTTTATAGATTAGGTTGATAGGGTTATTGCCACTATTCGTGTGAGATATGTAATTATCACTTTCATAGTATTTACCTATATGCACTTCATCTGGTCTTGGATTGGTAAAGATTAGTTGACATTTGTCACACTTTACCAATGCAAAGCTTTCTTTACTGACTGTATGATCTTCAGCGATGAGAAAGTTTGAAAATGCTGTGTGTTTGCAAGACGGGCAAACTTCGAGTTTTTCGTACATAAGTTATTTAGCGAGATATACCATGAGTATAGAAACATCAGCTGGTGTGACTCCACTAATGCGTGAAGCCTGGCCCAGGGTTGTCGGTTTTACTTTCAATAATTTTTCTCTTGCTTCTGCTGAAAGTGCTGTTATTTTTTGATAATCAAATTCTGGATTAATTTTCTTGTTGTCAAGATTGGCCAGCTTTTCTGAGTTCTCTTGTTCCCTCTGAATATAGGTTTCATACTTAACTTGTATTTCGGCTTGATGCTGTACTTCCGGTGCTATCTTTTCTCTATACGAAGCGAAAGTATCATCTAGCTGTTCAAATGATGATAACTTGAGATCTGGACGCTTTAGGAGTTGATAAAGTGAGGACTTATCTTTTACTGGAGCTGAGTCAATAGCTGCCAGTTTTGGATTGATATCAGCAGGTTTATATTTCTTTTGTTTCAGATCATTGATCAATGTTTTGGTACCATGCATTTTTTCGATGGTTAGTTGATAGCGTTCTTCTGTTGCCAGTCCTATTTCATGGGCGATAGGAGTCAACCTCAGATCTGCATTGTCTTGTCTAAGTAATAGCCTAAATTCTGCTCGTGAAGTAAACATCCGGTAAGGCTCGTTGGTCCCTTTGTTGATGAGATCATCAATTAATACTCCAATGTATGCTTCTGATCTCTTAAGAACTAAGGGTTCTTTTTCATTGATTTTTAGGTGCGCATTGATGCCGGCCATGAGTCCCTGGCACGCTGCTTCTTCATATCCTGTGGTGCCATTGATCTGTCCGGCAAAATATAGGTTTTGAATCAGCTTAGTTTCTAAGGTGAGATTGAGCTGAGTAGGAGGGAAGAAGTCATACTCTATGGCATAGCCTGGACGGAACATTTTAGCCTTTTCAAATCCAGGTATAAGTTGCATGGCTTTGTACTGCACATCTTCAGGTAGTGAAGTAGAAAAGCCATTGACATAGACTTCCACTGTATCCCATCCTTCTGGCTCCACAAATATTTGATGGCGATCACGTTCTGCAAATCGATTGATCTTGTCTTCTATGGAAGGACAATAGCGTGGACCCAATCCTTTGATGCGTCCATTAAACATCGGAGATTGATCAAATCCTGTTTGCAAGACATCATGCACATCAGTATTGGTATAGGTAATCCAACAGCTTCTTTGCTTTTGAAGTGGTTTGGTTTTCATGTATGAAAACTTACCTGGTTCTTCATCTCCAAATTGTTCTTCCATTTTGGAATAATCCAGGCTCCTACCATCTACACGTGGAGGTGTTCCGGTTTTCATTCTTCCTGCTTCAAAGCCGAGATCGATCAGCACTTCGGTGATTCCTTTAGCTGCTCGTTCTCCTGATCTGCCGCCACCAAACTGTTTTTCACCTATATGGATGAGTCCATTGAGAAAAGTGCCATTGGTAAGAATGACTGCTTTGGCTTTAATCTCGAGTCCTAAACTGGTTTTGACACCTGTTACTCTTTGACCTTCTACAATCAGTCCTGTGATCATTTCTTGCCAGAAGTCTACATTAGGTGTAGCTTCCAGTGCCAGTCTCCATTCTTCTGCAAAACGCATACGGTCAGACTGAGCTCTGGGACTCCACATAGCTGGACCTTTGCTACGGTTGAGCATGCGAAACTGAATCATTGACTTATCGGTAATGATACCTGAGTAACCTCCGAGTGCATCTATCTCTCGAACGATCTGACCTTTTGCCACTCCACCCATAGCAGGGTTACATGACATCTGGGCAATTGTATTCATATTCATAGTAGCGAGCAATACTTTCGAGCCCATGTTGGCTGCGGCAGCTGCGGCCTCACATCCAGCATGACCTGCGCCTACTACTATGACATCATATTCCTGAAACATAAATTGAAAAAGGTTTCACGTGAAACATTAAGAACATCGAACACTGAAACACCAACAGGTGTTCCACGTGGAACTATATTTTTAGCAAAGATAAGCAGGTGTCTTCTTTTTGCCTCATTATGATTTTTTGATCATCGGTCTTATCCTGATAACCTAGCAGGTGGAGAAGCCCATGTGCCATTACCCGATGTAGTTCAGATTGCTCACTTATACCCAGGTCCTGTGCATTGTCTTTTACTCGGTCTATACTGATAAAGATATCAGAGATGATCTGCCCAGCTTCCAGGGAGTTGTCAAAGGTGATAATATCTGTATAATAATCGTGATCCAGGAACTGGCGGTTGACTCCAAGTAGATACTCATCTGAACAAAAAATATAGTTGAGGTCCTCAATCAGATACTGATGGTCTGCTGCTATCTGATGGAGCCACTGGATGAGTGCCTCTGGAGAAGCAGGAGCGTATTCGCAATCCTCCTGAAAAAAGTTGATAGATCCCATTAGTGCAAGTAGAACGATAGGATGACTGCTCGTCCATCGTCTTCAAATTTCACTTCGTCACAAAGGTTCTTCATCAAAAAGATCCCACGGCCTCCGGGTTTGTCGAGATTTTCTGGAGCAGTAGGGTCGGGTAGATCGTTGTAGTCAAAACCCGGACCTTCATCCTGCACAGTAAAACGGAGCGTGTTGTCGTCTACCTTGAGTCGTAGTGATACGTTCTTGTCTTTCGATAGCTTGTTGCCATGGATGATGGCATTGTTTACGGACTCAGTGACAGCTATCATGATGTTGCCATAGATGTCATCATTTAGCTCAAACTTCTCCTTGGCATTGTCGATAAAACTTTCTACAATTCTGATGTTTTCAGAAAGGGAGGGGATCTGTATTTGTATTGTGTCCATTATTGTTCTTGTCCGCTTAAGCGCCTAAAATAATCGTTTACTTCTTTTTTATAAAAAGGATTTAAATCTAATGGTATAGTTTTTAATAATTCTATCTCTTCTCGTTTTGCTTTCAAATATTCATCGATGGCAGGAGGGAGTCTACGTTCTTTTTGCGTAGCAGTTTCACCTTCTCGTTCAGGTGATTGTTTTTGTTCACGGAGTGATTCCTCAGCTTCTAGCATTCTAGTGATGATGTCTTGCTGTCTTTCGATAAGCTGTTGAGTTAATCTTTTGTTTACCAGGTCTACTTCATTCTCTTCCATTTTCTCTATGGCCTCTTTTAGCTTGTTTCCTGTGCCTCCTTCTTGTCCATCTTCTCCTTCCATACCTGGCTGTCCGGCCAGTTGCTGCTGCATCTCCTCTAGCTGACGTCTGAGTTCTGCCTGCTCTGCGGCCATGCGTGCCAGTTCTTCAGATAGTTCTCTACCAGACTTCCCACTTTTCTTAAGCTGCTGGATTTGTTCGCTCAGCTGTTGCTGCATCTCTGACATACTGGGTAGAGAGTTTTGCTGCTGACCATTTTTCTTGGGTTGTCCCATCGCTTCGGCCATGGCCATTTGCATTTGCTGTAGCACATCGTCTAGTAAAAGTGCCAGATTGTTCATAGATGTCATGGCAAACTGCTGATGACTGGCTGCCTTGCCTTTATTGCGCTCACGAAGCTCTACCATGGTGGCATCCAGGTTTCTATTGATCTCTGAAACCTCACGTGTCACGAAATTGCTAATCTGCGCTACTCTGCTAGCCAACGATAAGAGGCTGTCTTCTATGACCTCTGCATTGGCCTCTAGTTGGAGCTGATCTTGGGAGAGCTCGATAAACCGTGGATCAATTTGCCGTACACCTTTTATTTCCTGGATGATTTGCTCCTGTTCAAAAGACAATTTGATCAGATTGTCCAGGATGTCTCTCAGATGATCGATGTTTTCGGACATCATTTCCATCTCCATGCTCATCTGCATTTGCTGCATTTTCTTAGCCATGGACTTCATCTTCTGTCCGGCATTTTTCATTTTCTGTCCTGCCTTGTTCTGATCTTGCTTAAGGTCCTGCGGAATTTCATCCAGTTTTTCGTTGATGTCCTGTTGTTCTTCATTGAAATCTTCCAGCGGTTCCGGATTCTTTAGTTCCTGGTTCAGTTGCTCGGCTTTTTGCAGCTGTTTTTCTAGTTCTTCAAATTTTTCTTTGATATCCTCCTGCTGTTGTTCTGTTGTAGATGGTTTTTCTTCACCTCGTTGCTGATCCTCCTGGTCTCCCTGCTGTTGATCAGCTTTAGGATCTTCATTCTGGTTTTGGAGCTGCTCACCAAGCTTTTCTTGTTTGTCGCCTAGTTTCTCCAGCTCCTTAGCTGTTTGTTCTAGTTGTGTTTCCAGTTTTAGGCGCTTGAATAGCTCCAGAGCACGTTCCAGTTCTTTTTCCAGGTTCTTCTCTTTGTGATTGATTTTCGAAAGCTGATCCATTACCTCATTAGCCTTGCTCTTTTCTTTGAGCAGTTGCTGGAGCTCATCGTAGAGCTTTTTGGTCTCCTCATCCAGTACTTCATTGATTAGCTGCTGTAGCTCCTCAGATTTTTTCTGGATCTTTTCACTTTGTTTACCAAATTCTTTCTGGCTGTTGAGTAGTTCTTTGTGTTTTTGGTTGAGCTCTTCTATTTCCTTTTCAAGTTTTTCTTTGTTTTTAATGATGTCTTCCAGGAGCTTTTCTTCTTGCCAGCCCATTTCTTTTTTGTTCTTCAGTCGTTCATCCAGCTCTTTGAGCTGTTCGTTGAGCGTTTCGGACATCTCCAGTGATTTTTCCATCTGGTTTTCCGAAGCTTCAGTTTTATTGTCTATCAGTTCATTGATTTCTTCATCGCTCGGACTCTGCATGACATATTTCTCAGAATAGACGCTTTTGAAGCCATTTACTGCGTCATTGTCACGAACGCGTGCATAGATTACGAGTGGTGTTTGAGCATCTAGCTCCAGCGTATCCAGATCCCATTGAAAATAAAACTGTTGGCTTTGCTGCTGACTTTTGATGCTTACAGGGATATATCCAGTAGTAGCGGCCCCAATCTCGTAGATGATACCTAGATCTCTAAAGCCATAGTCGTCAGTGATATTACCTGTAATGGCCAGCGATTTATAAGTGATAGTATCTGGCAAAAAGGTCGTTTCTATAGACGGTGCTTCGTCTTTTACTACAGATACTTCGTATTGTATTGGGCTTTTATTGCTACCATGGGCATTTTTCATGTTTAGCTTGTAAGCAAAAGAAGACTTTGCAGTTTGCTGATAAGTAAAGTCGGCATTGTCTTGCTGAAAAGCTTTTGCTGTATCCTCGGTAGCAAAAACGATTTCATCAGTATCGCTAGTAGTGATAGACCACTTGATTGTAGTACCTTCAGGTACGATGACGCTGCCTGTATTGGCGATAGACTCATCTGCAAGTCCTGTATATGCTGGGTAATCCAACTGAAGCGTCATGTTGCGAATTTCCGGTCGCTTATATACGCGCAATTGGTACGGTTTGGAATAAAATCCGGCACCTTCCAACTGAAAATTGATGTCTTGCTGTACTGCAGGCAGACTAAAAGTATATGTGCCGTCATTTTGTCTTTTCATCAGATGCTTACGACCTGATTCATTATAGTAGACTTCAGATGGTTTACTCTCACCACTAATTTGGACTTTTACCTGATAGTCATCGTTGTAGAAAGCTTCCAGATCACTCAACAATTCAAATTGAAAAGGGGCCGGCTTGCTAAAAGATTCATTAAATCTTACTATCCGAAGAGAACTTTCGGTAAACAATGCAGGATTGACAAAAGAAGCCAGTACCAGGATGGTGAGTAAAGCCAGCGTGATCAATGCATATTTTTTGTTGACCTGAAAATCAATGGCTTTCGGAAAGTAAAAAAGCTTAAGTTCGGATGTTTTTTGGCTCAATGCCGCAGCAATCAACGTAGATTCGGATTGGGATAAATGAGTGAGTTGGAGGTAGTTAAGGAGTTTGTCACCTATTTCAGGAAAATGTTGTCCAATTTCAATCGCTGCTTGCTCGTCCGTAATGCCCTGGCGCAGGTGTAGCAACCCCAGCAATGGAATACCGATCCACAGAATAAAGCTCCCTATAACTGCCAATAAAAACACAACGAACAGCACTAAACGGGTCGTGGAACTAAACCAAAAAATATCTTCTAATAAACTGAAAATCAGTAGAATAGAACCTATGGTAAAACTCAAAAACAGTATGCCTCTGATCAACTGGTTCCAGTAATATTTGGTTTTGTATCGGTTGAGATTGTTTTTGATGTTTTCCTGAGACATTAGAATACGTGATTTTTGCGGTTAAGATGGAATGGCCAGACCTAACTCTTCGGTGAAATAGTCTAGTGCGTGCATTTTCAGTAGCTTTTCTTGTTCGAGCAGATCAAAGCGTGGGAGAGGTTTGACATTTCTCCAATGTGGCCATCCATCTGCGTCTACACCTTCCAGTTCGTAAAACCCTGAAAATGATAGCAGTTTGCAAATCGCAATGTGCATCAGGTCTTGTTTTTCTTCTTTTTCAAAATTTTTAGCACCTTGGCCAAGCTCCTGCACGCCAATTAGAAACAAAACAGCATTGAGATCCTTCGGACGCTTACCCATATTGTTTTCCAGGGTTTTCATCAAACGCGCCCATTTCCGTTCGATATCCAGATCTTTTTGATATACCATTAGCCGAAATACTTATATTTAGTTTTTCTTATGCTTTGAATAACAACAAACTACAACATTAGGTGCCTGGTTTATGAACATGTTTTCTATGATCCATTTGGTAAAAAATTCCTTGCGTGAGTACATGCTGGATTCATACAATCTGCTCTTTCCTAATGTTTGTATTCATTGTAACACAATATTACTTTATCAAGAAAAACACCTTTGTACTAAATGTAGGTTTTCTCTGCCTAAAACACACTATCATTTACTAAAGGATAATCCATTAGAACAGAAATTTGTCTATGAGCCGAGAGTGCGAGGGGCATCCGCATTTTTGCACTATCACAAGGGGGGCGTAGCCCAGCGACTGATTCACACTTTGAAGTATAAGGATGAGCCAGAAATCGGTACGCTAATGGGTAAGCTCTATGCTCCTGAGCTGCTAGAAGCCAATTGGCCAGTGGAGCTTATAGTACCCGTGCCACTCCACAGATCAAAACTTAAAAAGCGCGGATTCAACCAAAGTGAAAAATTTGGGGAAGGTCTCAGTGAAATAATGGAAGTGCCAATGGATGCTGAGCTGGTTCGCCGAGTGAAGCGCACTAGTACTCAAACGAGAAAATCTAAAGTGGAGCGATGGCAAAACACACAGGACATCTATCAGGTGACACAACCACAAAAAATTGCCGGCAAGTCTATTTTGGTGGTGGATGATGTGCTTACTACAGGCGCTACAGCAGGCCAACTGGTCAGCGAATTGATTTTACGGCAAGCAGCGAGCGTTTACATAGCGACTATTGCCGCCGGAAAATAGCCTATACGTACAGAAAACGCAGAATATGGCCAATATTTTACCTTTTTGAAAATGAGGTGATTTACTTCCATTCTCAGCGTGATTTTGGATGTAACATCATATTATTCGTCCATGCTATTAACATATTGTATTACTACACCACAATTGATAAATATAGATTATAGGTGATTTAAAATGAGTGTTCGAACGAGATGTTTCACGTGGTGCGCTGACTTTAAAGATATAATTATAGAAAAGTCAAAATAGATAATAATAATTTATAGAATGAAATAAGCATCTGGGAAAATCATGAGATACTCATATGTTAGAAAAGGGCGTACCGATCTGAGGTATGTATATCTCTTACTTGAGTACGCCAGCTTAAATACAACCGAGATCTATACACAGGTAGCTATTACAGGTTTTTATCAAATCAAATACCCTTTAGATTTGGGAAAATAGAATTGGTTATAGTGTACTAAGTGTGCTAGAGATTTTTGTTGTGAGTAATTGTCGCCAATCGAAAAATGACACCTGAAGAACTAAAACCACATATAATAGAAATATTTCAACGCAACCGACAAACTCCGAATGCAGATTATGATGAGTCAAGGTTCTTAGACTACCTCCTAACAGCTCCTGCATCAAAAAACAACATTAGGAACTCTTTTAAAGGTGTTAAGCGATTTCACCAGTTCATTGATGAAGTAGAACTAAAATATGGAATTTGCTTTTCAACCGCAGATCTAGATAGGTTCTATTCGTTAGAACAATTCACTAAAAAACTATAGAGCGAATTGGGAAAAAACGGGGGAACAAGATGATTATCCAGCGAAGACTAGAAGAGAAGAGTAACTACTCAGTTCATATCATTTTAACGTTCATATTTCTAGCTGTAATCTTCTTCCTTAAACTCAATTGGATTACAGTAGTTGTAGGAATTGGCTATTCAATTGCCATGTGGTGGATTCTTAGCAATGAACTTCGAACCAAGCGACATGATCGGAAGCTCAACGAAATTATAAACGCAAAGAAATAACTACTCACAAAATGTATAAGACATGTTCTTACGTGCTTTTTACCATCTGAATCCAGCCGCCGAGAAATTTTTGTGCTGCTCGGAGACTTCAGTTCGCGGGATCTTTTCACTTTCATAGCGCACTGCTTTCTACAAACTTTGGAAGCACTGGTAGATTTGACTATTTTGCTGTTATTGGCCAATTGGGCGTACACAGCGTACATGGTCGTTGCATGTCTTGTCAGCTAAATGGAAATTTTCGTCTCAATTATCATAATAATTGGAATTCTCGCATTGATAGCGACAGTTATCAAATATCCTAAGGATGTTGGAAACGGCGTACTTGGGTTTCTTTTCTGGCCATTTGAACGGCTGTTTGGCTTGATAACGATAATTCTACTGCCAATTGGTCTCCTAATTTTATATGTTGAAGGGAAACTGGGAAAGAAATTCTTTTCTAAGTACATCAACAAGGTCTCAGGCCAGAAGGTGTATAAAACGACAAGCCGAAAACCCCTGAACTTTCCAAAGTTCAAGAAGTATATTGTTGTGAACTCCACCCACGCTGATCTCACTGACCAAATACATGAAGCAAATGAAACATGTCAAGAAGTTGATATCAGCGGTATGAACATTTGGCGAACAGAAAATTACTCTGTTGTAGAACTACCAAATATTGGCTTCTTTGGGTACAACCTTCTAGTTCAATGGCTGACCAATGAACTCAAATCGAACGAGGTTTATGGGTTTAGCTCAAATGGGCGAACTCGTTTCTTTACGCAGAACGACCCAAACGGTGATAACAACATGAAAGGACTAACCAATACCGGTAAGGCATTTTGGTTGGACATGTACGAAGACCTGGATCAGAAACAATTTTTGAGACTGAACAACGACATTGAATTTGATACCGAACTAACGGCTGAATCCCTAGAACTAATGGTAAAGAACGCCATCTAGAAATCGTTGATCGGGCATATGTCTTAGTGCATTCTGGCTGGTTTCAGTGCAGCTCGACCGTGATATCAGCCGCTGGGATACGGCAGTGCTTTTGCCACCACTTTCAGAACCCAGCCTATGCCGGCATGTATGCTTCCCCTTGCCGGACGCAGCAGATTTCACTAGATTGGTGCTATTCACTAGCTGCGGAATGGGTCACGTAGACATACGACTAAGATCTGGTCGTTTCAAATAATCCCCCCAAAGTCCAATGACGGTAGCATATGATAAGCATTATCAAACGGAGAACTTATTCGGAGAACCTTACCCCGAACTGATCAGCTTCTTTTCGAACAACCCAACCAGAGGAAAACTCCTGGATCTTGGATGTGGTCAAGGTAGAGATGCAATTGCTCTGGCTAAACTCGGATACGAGGTAACTGGCATTGATAACTCCGCTGTTGGAATCCAACAAATGGAACGCTCTGCCAGAACTCAGGGAATCAAACTAACTGGATTAGTAGCCGACATTTATGATTTTCGTGACTTTACCGACTTTGAGTTTATACTCTTGGATAGCATGTTTCATTTTCGAACTTCTGAATTGAAACGGGAGACTGAACTCGTGGAACGGGTAATCAACAACGCAAAAAAGGGGACGCTAATCGTTTTTTGCATCCAGCACTCTGGCAACAAGATTAAGATTTTCAAAAACATTGTGGTTAATCTTGAATTTTCGGAACGTACAGCGGAACTGGATTTCAACTATGTCTTTGAGGATAAGGATAGCAACCATAAATCAACCACCAAATACAAAATGGTTGTGATAAAAAAATAGGCTACTCACAAGATTTAGCTGATTACCTACCCGAGCGAAAAGAGCTTTTCAGTTTTGAGCTCCAATTCTCACCAAACCCCAATAAAAAAGCCGACCTCCCTTTGGGAAGCCGGCTTTTAAAAACAGGTTATTGTATTAATAGTTTGTACCTGCTCGGATCATCGCGCATCGGAAGCCGATGGTAGATGTAGCAGAATCCTCAAACAAGAACCTTCTGGTACCAGGTGATAGCCAGTAGGCTACATCTGCCCACGAGCCGCCTTTGTACACACGCAAGCGCTTCGTAGGAGGGTTGTCTGAGTTATAAGATTTTTGTAGGCCTGTAGCAGCGATCCACTCTTCTTCGGTGTAGTCTCCCTCGTTACCGATGAAGTTGTATGCAGCATCATAGCCACTTTCTGGATCTAGCGTACCATCTCTACGTACAGGGTTCATGTCTTCCACGTTTTGGTGAGATAGCGGACGGTATACATCCTGCACCCACTCATTTACGTTTCCGGCCATGTTGTACAGTCCAAAGTCGTTTGGAGGATAGTCATACACATAAGTAGGGATCATTGCACCGTCATTTAGCTTACCAGCGATACCGGCATAATCACCTTTACCTCTTTTGAAGTTGGCCAGGAAGTAACCCATGCTTTTGCCATAAGGATTACGCAGTGCATGTCCATCCCATGGGTATAGTCTACGGTGTGTTTGGTTTTCGTCCATCCACTGAGTACCTACCAACGCTTGAGCTGCATATTCCCACTCAGCCTCAGTAGGGAGGCGATAGTTAGGAAGCACTACGCCAGACTCTAGCGGTATTCTAGGGAATGCACCAGCAGGAGCAGGGTCGCCTTCAGCGCCAGCAAAGGCAGCATCGTCACCACCTGCAGCAGCTTGCTCATAGAGTCCTGCATCTTCGGCTAGTTTGATGTTTACCACGCGTGTTCTCCACTTACAGTAGTTGACTGCTTGTCTCCAGTTTACACCCACTACTGGGAAATAACGGAAACCAGGGTAACGGTAGTAATGATCTACATAAGGATCATTGTAAGCCAGGTCCTTCGCCCATACTGTGGTATCAGGAAGGTTGTTTTGCCAAAAGTATTCGTCAGAATCTTGCTTGATGTAAAATTCGTATTCTAGCCAGTTGATGTTGGCTACCTCGGTTTCGTCCATGTAAAAGGACGCTACAGTCACGGCACGCTCCACGTGATCGTTGGAATTGATCACATCTTCTTCGAATGTACCTAGCACAGTACGTCCACCTTCTATAAATACCAGGTTTGGACCTTCTGGCTGACCGCTAAAATCGTTTACTTGAAATCCGCCCTCTTCATTAAACTCCAGCCCGGTGGCGGTGCTGTAAGCGCCGGGATTGGAACTTGTAGGATTACCTGACCCACAAGAACTCATGATTACCGACATGGCCAACACAGAGGCCGAGCCCGTAATCGCATTCACAAATTTTTTCATAACCTGTTTTCTTTATTTGAAACGCTTCAAATTACTAATAAATACAAATATTTCAAAAATAGCCTTTAATGGCAATCTTTTGAATGCTTAGTAAAGAATAAATAGAAAAATTAGTGAATTATTGTGTAAACACCTTGAAAATCATGCAGATACTGGTGTTTTCATTTGATCCATCACCTGAAGAGCTTCGTTTATGTCCGTGATTTCCTTGATGCTGATGATGAGTTTTTTGCGATGCTCGCGCATTTTACACCTTCTAGGCATGCTTTGTACGTACTGTAACACGGCTCCAAACAGCTCTGATTGGAAGTAGCTTTCGTCTCTTTTTTCTGACAAATAGCACTTCATGATCTCGTTTTTGATAGAAACCTTTTCAAAACCTAATGCTATCGCTGCCCAGCGTACCCTTACGGAGGTTATCAGGTTTTCTACAGGTTCGGGCAGTGGCCCAAAACGATCCTTCATGGATTCTACAAACTCTGCGAGCTCTGGCTCGGTCTGCAGGCTGTCCATTTTCGAATACAGGTTGAGGCGCTCGGAGATATTAGACACATAATTTTCCGGTATCAAAATCTCCATATCCGTTTCTATGGTACAGTCTTCCTTGATGCCCTGCAGCATCTTAGTGTCGGTTTGATCTTCAAAAAGCTCCTTAAACTCTGTTTCCTTCAGTTCGGTCACGGCTTCATCCAGGATTTTGTGATATACCTCAAAACCCATGTCGTTGATAAAGCCGCTTTGCTCGCTGCCCAGCAGGTTTCCTGCACCGCGGATGTCCAGATCTCGCATGGCTACTTTGAAGCCATCGCCCAGGTCAGAAAATTCTTCCAGCGTAGTGAGACGCTTGCGGGCGTCCGACGATAGGCCAGATGCTGGTGGGGTGATGAGGTAGCAGTATGCTTTGGTGTTGGAGCGGCCCACACGTCCGCGCATCTGGTGCAGGTCCGAGAGCCCAAACATATGTGCCCGGTTGATGATGATGGTGTTGGCATTGGGGATGTCCAGCCCAGACTCGATGATGTTGGTAGATACCAGCACGTCATACTCTCCTTCGATAAACTTGAGCATGATTTTTTCGAGCTGCTTGCCGTCCATCTGCCCGTGGGCTATACAGATACGCGCGTCTGGCACCAGCCTAAAGATGATATTGCCCACATGTTCGATATCGCTGATCCTGTTGTGCACAAAAAACACTTGCCCACCACGACGTATCTCGTGGCTCACTGCATCCCGAATGACTTCTTCGTTAAACTCGTGGATCTCCGTAGTAACCGGTCGGCGGTTGGGAGGGGGAGTGGAGATAATGGACAGATCCCGAGCACCCATCAGACTAAAGTGCAGCGTACGTGGGATTGGTGTGGCAGTGAGTGTGAGCGCATCCACGTTTACGCGCATTTCTTTGAGGCGCTCTTTTACTTTCACCCCAAACTTCTGCTCTTCGTCGATGATCATCAGGCCCAGTTCTTTAAATTCAATGTCTTTGTTGACAATGCGGTGGGTACCGATGAGAATATCGATTTTGCCTGATTTCACGCCTTTTTTCACCTCAGTGATTTCTTTGGCAGACTTGAAGCGATTGATGTAATCTACCGTCACCGGAAGATCCTCCAGCCTTTTCGAAAAGGTGTGGTAATGCTGCATGGCAAGAATCGTAGTAGGAACGAGCACTGCTACCTGTTTGCCAGAGTTTACAGCCTTAAAAGCTGCCCGAACGGCAATTTCTGTTTTGCCAAAGCCCACATCTCCACAGACAAGTCGGTCCATGGGGTGGTTGAGTTCCATGTCTTTTTTTACATCCTGTGTAGCCGAGGCCTGGTCTGGTGTGTCTTGATATAGGAAAGAAGACTCAAGCTCGGCTTGTAGGTAGTTGTCTTCGGGAAAAGCATATCCCGGAGCCGCTTTACGCTTGGCGTAGAGGTTGATCAGGTCTTTGGCTATGTCTTTGACTTTGCGTTTGACCTTCTTTTTCTTGTTTTCCCAGTCTTGCGTGCCCAGCTTATTGATAGCGGGGGGTGTGCTCTCCTTGCTGGAGTACTTGGATACCTTGTGCAGGGAATGGATGCTGACATAGAGCAGGTCATCGTCGCGGTAAATCAGTCGCAGGGCTTCCTGCTTATTGCCACCTACATCTACCGTATCCAGCCCGGCAAACCTGCCCACACCATAGTCGATGTGGACGACATAATCTCCAGGCTGCAGGGTTTTGAGCTCACGTAGGGTAAGGGATTTGCTTTTTGAGAATTTTTCCTTGGCCTTGTATTGATGAAACCGATCAAAAATCTGGTGATCGGTATAACACACCACCTCATGGTGGTTATCGATAAACCCTTCTTTGAGAGAAGCCCCGATACCGTCAAAGCGTAGGTCGTGGTTGATTTCTTCAAAGATCGTTTCAAGACGCTCCAGCTGCTTAAAGGACTCAGCAGTGATGATCCGTAGAAAATCCTGTACCTGAAACTGATACAAGTCCTGAGCCAGTAGCTCAAAATTTTTATGAAAATGAGGCTGCGGTTTGATTTCCAGCTGAAATTCTTCTTCTGGCTTTAGGTAGTAGCGGTTGCCAAACTCTACCCGATTGAATTTTTTGAGTAGTTTGTCGAATGACTGCTCCGAGTCGAACAGGTCGGTAGGCTTCAGCACTACCTGGGTGAATCCACTGACTCGCATGATTTCGCCAAAAGACTCTTCAGCTTTATTAAATCCCTTTTCGATAAGGTCTAGCGTTTCCCGGTAATCTTTTAGCCATACTATGGTATCATCAGGGATAAACTCAAAAAAGGATTGCCGTTCTTCCTTGAGCAGCTTGGTTTGCACATTGGGAATGAGCGTGACTTCCTCCAGCGAGGTAGTAGACAGCTGGCTCTCTGGGTCAAACTCCCGGATGCTTTCGATCTCATCACCAAAAAGCTCTAAGCGATAGGGGTAATCGTGAGCAAAAGAAAACACATCGATGATACCACCACGAACCGAAAATTGCCCGGCTTCATATACAAAATCGGTACGCTCAAAATCGTAACTGGTGAGTAGCTCGCTGAGAAATTCCACATCCAGTTTTTCTCCCACTGTGGCTTTAAAGGTATTTTCTAATAGCGAGCGCTTGTTGATTACTTTTTCGTAAAGTGCATCAGGGTAAGTAATGATTTGTAGTCCTTTGCTTTTTTGGCTGTTGATTTGGTTGAGCACTTCGGCGCGCTGGAGTACATTGGCATTTTCCGTTTCCTCAAACTGATATGGCTTTTTGTAGGAGCCCGGAAACATCATGAGGCTTTCCTGAGGTAGAAAGTTTTGGAGGTCATTGAGGAAATAGGCCGCTTCTTCTTTGTCGTGCAGCACATAGATGGCTGTCTGACCATGTATACTGGAAGTGGCTGCTGCCAGCAAAGCATCAAAGCTCCCTGCCAGGCCTTTTATACGTACAGTTTTTTTTCGAGTGAGCGAATGGGCGATCGTCTTGATCAGATCGCTCGATGTATAATGTGCTAGTAGTTCGTTTGGCTCCACGTCTTTTGCGCTAAAGGGTGCAAAAATAGTCCTTTACTTTTTCCCTGTTATCAATGAACCATTCTCAAATCATTGTGTTTCAATGAATGAAAAAGCCCTTCAAATAGTTCAAAAGGCAAATTTTGATTATTAATGAATTATTTAAAGAAATTTTTGAAACATTTTTAGACCGATTACGGTATATATTTCTCAAGATTGGACAATAATAAACGCAAACGGCGTTTAGTATGTACTTTCTTTTTAGGTTAGGTTGGTGATTTAAGGCGCTCTTACTCTCCGTTTGAGCGCCTTTATTTTTATGGCTTTGCCCAATTAGACTGGATTTGCTACAAAAAAGTGGACAATTAGTTAAGCGCACTCTGAATATTTAGTTTCCCCGAACTGTTCAGGGGTTTTATAGCCTAGATAGGCGT
>NZ_QREG01000023.1 GCF_003386095.1 Marinoscillum furvescens DSM 4134
GGGAAAACTTCATGCACGGTTTGATGAAGGGGGCGCTGGCAGTTCTATTTCGCTATATTTATAGCAACATGTAGGGCTGTCAGGCTCTACTCTACCCATCTATGCACTCCAGAACGCTGATCATTGGTACTCGACAAACTCAAACAACGAATCTTAACGGGATCGCCTACTGAACAAATGGAGGTGGTGGATGAACTTGTTGCAATGAACAACGAGAATGCAGACGAACTCTTTATCGAACTGCTTGAATCCACTGAAAACACTAATTGTCAGTAATCATGAAGTATACCTTGATACTTGTTTTCTCATGTTTCTTACTTAACAAGGAATGTTTTTCTCAAAAATGTGAAAGGCTAGATAGAGTGTTTGTAGAGTTAAATTCTCTTGATACTACCTTAGTTGTTAATTGTCTTAACAACATCGAAACCAGAATCTTTTTAGCGGATAGTAGTGAAATTTTCATGAGGAAATCTGGGTTGGAACTCATAGAAAATGATGAGTATTACCTCATTCATTTTAAATCTGTTGAACAATTACGAAAAAAAGCAATAGAAATAAGGAAGTGTGAGGTTCAACAATCCAACAATAGTGTTTTTCTAGATCCAAGTATCAACTCAATATTTAAAAATATTTATATGGTAGCCCGATCGAAGGAATGCATATACAGGTTTAGAGTTGTTTGGGTGGACGGCATAGAATAGAGGTATTAAGTCTTCCAATTCAAGCGGAATCTGAATTGTGTCTGATCAAAACACCTTATTAAGATTCATTACGAATGTTATCAGTCCATTTGGCAGCCTATGATGATAAATTAGACAGGGCATTATTTTCTTGGGATACTATATATTCCTTTACGGTGATGTAAATTCTAAAAACAGATACGACGAAAATTTAATAAAGTAGGCTAGACTTAAGAAATAATTATATGAGTCATGGGCAAATCGAATCAAATAAATGCAATTAGGGCGTTTTTCATTGTAATTTTTGTGGTTGTAGGACATGCTACTTATGCCATATATTTTGAAACAGAAGAAAATGCTGACACCCTCTACATATTGTATGAACAAGTTGATTTGAATAACATTAGGAAATCTAGCCGGACTTTGTCTGATAATAATGATTATCCAAAGGACTGGGGTAGGACTTATAATATTTTAATTAAAAATCACCTGCATGTTTGGTTTCATTACTATAATAACCTACCCTCTTGGTCTGATTTGGTTTTTGAATATCAGGTAAAACCAATATCATTTCTTGATGAAGTGAATGTTATAGATCAAAACTGGTTCAGAAATACATCTAAAAACAAAATATATAAGACTTTTTCTGGCAAGGATAAAGTCATTTATCTTGTAGAAAAGGATAAATTAATGAATGGTAAAGCAACCTTGATAAGGGTTTATTTTGATGTCCCTGAGAAAGAATAGTATTTGAATTTAATACTACCAGCTAAATCGTAAAACCAAAGCAGGACTTAATCCTGGCCTGTATACTTCACCTGGGATTACTGTAATCCAGGTAAAGTACAATTAGGATTATCACTTATTGATGTAAACTATTATTAGAAGAATTAAGTAAAAACCTGTCAAGTAATATTAGGACGGGTCCCACGGAAGTCTCCAACCCACGGGCGGAAGCCTCCAACCCACACACGGAAGCCCCCAACCAACACACGGAAGCCTCCAACCCATGCACGGAAGCCTCCAACCCACGGGCGGAAGCCTCCAACCAACGCACGGAAGCCCCCAACCAATGCACGGAAGCCTCCAACCAATGCACGGAAGCCCCCAACCAATGCACGGAAGCCTCCAACCAATACACGGAAGCCTCCAACCAATACACGGAAGCCTCCAACCAACGCATGGAAGCCTCCAACCCAGGCACGGTGGACTAAATCCTTATCAAATACCCTAAAAGCCCTCTTCTGTACGATTGTTACCCCTAATCTGTACGCCTGTTGCCAGTGCCAGCCATAGTTTTAAGTTTAAAATACCTAAAGACGAATATAGCGTGTATGAAAAAATCACTGGTAATGATTCTTATGTTGGTCATTTGGGCACCGATGCTCTTCGCCCAGGAAGTGACAGTAACGGAAATCGTGGCAGATGGACCTGGTAATACCTATGAGCTGCTGGCAGAAAAGCTAGGTGGACAGCCCCTCGAAGTGCCGGACTGTGACCATGAAGACAACCAAAAACACATCGATGAGGTATTTGATGAGGCGCTGGGCAAAAATGTCTTTCGGTTTCACATCCACAAGACCATCGATACGGATCGCTGCAAAACGAAGGAAGACCGCCAGCGCAATGAGATCAAGGCTTACAGTCCGTCACCAGACTATCTCAAAGGAATAAGGCGCGAGCAGGTGACTTATGAATGGTACTTTAAAATTGACGAAGGCTTCCAGTCGAGCGCTGGCTTTACACATTTGTTTCAGCTAAAAGTAGTAGGTGGCGATGACGACAAAAATCCGCTGGTGACCATCACTCCACGCAAAGGTGACCCGGACAAGCTGCAGCTACTCCATGGCCGTGGGGGGAATGCCTACACGGCAGTAGAGGAAGTGCCGATAGGGCTGATAAAAGGAAAATGGACCAAAGCAACCTGTGAGGTGCTCTATGCCGAGGATACGGGCTCCCTGCGGATGGACCTTCACCTACTGGATGGCACATCGGTGCTAAGCTATGAAAATACCTCGCTCGACATGTGGAGGGATCAGGCTTCGTTTGTTCGCCCGAAATGGGGCATCTACCGGAGTTTGTCGGATAGTAGTTCGCTGCGCGACGAAACGGTGCTTTTTGCGGACTTCAAAGTCACCGAGGTGGCGGCATGTCCGGTTTGGTATGAAGACAAAGATGGAGATGGTTTGGGTGATCCCAATCATTATACTTTTGCCTGTACCAGGCCTGAAGGGTATGTCCAAAACAATGTAGATAGCGAATGTGGAGACTGGTATGCAGATGCCGATCAGGATGGCCTGGGCGACCCTGAGGTGAAAATGTATGCCTGCGAGAAGCCGGAAGGGTATGTAGCCAATGCGGATGATACGAATGATTCCAGTAGCGATGTGCTAAAGACCGGCTTACAACAAGGGTTTGTGTATCCTAATCCTGTGTCAGAGGTGCTGCAGCTGGAGCATGCAGGTACAGCTCCATGGACGATATATGCTGTAAGTGGAGAAATAGTAGGGCATGCATCTGCCACATATTTTGAGGTCAGTCATTTGCCTGAAGGTGTCTATTTCGTGATGGATGCTCATGGTTCAAGGTTTCGATTTGTCAGATCTAATCACGATTAGTACTAGTTGACCCAAAAGCTATAGGATGCTTTCATAAAAACCTGTTAATTTTCTCTCTAAGCATATAGACATCTATGATCGTAAGGTTGCGGATAGATATTTATATAGGCTTTGATCAGACCCAACCTAAATGTCACATTTACTAAACAACAAACTACTAGTCCTATCATTTTTTCTGGTCTTTTGTGTAAACAACGTACTCTATGGCCAGTATCAGTTTAGACACCTGGCTACAGCCGATGGGCTCTCGCAGGGCTCAGTGATTAGCATCGCGCAGGACTTAAATGGATTGATGTGGTTTGGTACCCGCGATGGACTCAATCGGTATGATGGCAATCAGTTTACGGTATATAGAAATGACCCTGATGACAGTACCACGCTGAGCAACAATGACATCCTGGAGGTTTTGGTAGATCGGTCTGGAGACCTGTGGATAGGCACCTACAATGGGTTAAATCATTACGACTATGACCAGGACAGGTTTACCCGGTATTTAAAAGATGAAAAAGACCCTAACTCCCTGGTGCACAATAGTGTGTGGGCATTGTGCCAAAGCTCTAATGGAACCCTTTATGTAGGCACAGCAGGAGGGTTGTGCCAGTTAAGAAATGGGCGATTGGAGCGAGTGTATCTTACACAAGACAAAACTGATGTGCACGTATATGAGTTGTATCAGTCAACTAGGGGTGAGCTCTATGTAGGGACATCCAGCGGGCTTTTTAAAACCAATCCTACAGGTGGATTTGTGCCTGTAACTCTTGTGCCGGGTAAGGAAATGCATGTGCAGTCCATCGCACTATCACCTGACTCGATGCTTTGGGTGGGTACGCGCCAGGGGCTTTTTGTGTTGGATAAAAACCTGAACGTTCACCGGAGGTTTCGCAGTATCCCGGGGGCAGATCACTCGCTCAGTCATGACGATGTACGGTCGCTCAGTTTTGACCAAAAAGGAAACCTGTGGGTGGGTACCTATAAAGGGCTCAATCAATACGATGGTGAAAAAGGATTTGTAAGGCTACTCAGTGACCCTGCGGATGATGGTAGTCTATCGAAAAACACGATCAAATCTACCTATGTAGACCGTAAAGGCTCGTTATGGGTGGGTGTTTACTATGGAGGAGTCAACCTACTGGATGAAACGAACAGCAATTTTTTAAACTTTAGTCAGCAGCCGGCGGGCAGAGGTTTGAGTTACCCCGTAGTGAGCAGTATGGTGGAGCTCCCATCCGGGAAAATAGTGATCGGCACGGAAGGAGGTGGCATCAACATGCTCGATATGGAGCGCCAAGAAATACAACACATTACAACCGATAATGCACAACTTTCAGATGACAACATAAAGTCGCTGTTTCTTCAGGGGAATACACTTTGGGTGGGAACGCTCAGTAGGGGGCTGGACGTGTACAATATGCAATCCAATGAATGGGTACAGCACTATGACGTGCAAAGTGGCCTGAGTAACAATAGTGTGTACAGTATCTCACATGAAGAAAACCGTGTATGGCTGGGGACTTTTGGAGGCGGGGTGCAGGTGTTGGGCCTGGCAGACCAAACCTTTAAAACCTACCTACACGATGAACAAGACCCTAAGAGTATTTCGGATGACCATGTCCGTGCCGTACATGTAGCTACTGATGGAGGCCTCTGGGTAGGCACGCAGTATGGTCTCAACTACCTTTCGCCTGAATCCAGAGCAGAAGAAACCACAGCGTTTGTCAGGTTCTTTTACAATCCAGAAAAGCGTACTGGTGAGGATATACTGGTGATCCATGAAAGCTCGGATGGTAGGATTTGGGTAGGAACGTATGAGTCAGGTCTTAGCTTATATGACTCTCAAATTCAGGATTTTAAGGCGATAGACCTCTTTGATGGAGCGGATGGCAGCAGCAAGGTAGTTCACGGGATTTTGGAGGACGATGAGGCCAATCTTTGGATAAGTACCAATCAGGGGATAGTCAAATACAACCCGGATACAGGCGAGAGCTTAACCTTTGATGAATCGGATGGGTTGGTATCCAATGAGTTTAATAACAACGCATGCTTGAAAACGACAAACGGGCGTCTCTTTTTTGGTGGCCCTCAGGGGGTAAGTTCATTTTTTCCACGAAAGATACAGCCCAACACCTATACGCCGCGCACCATACTTACAGATTTCAAGGTTTACAATGAATCAGTTGAAGTAGGGGGGCACATCCTATCGCAGGTGATTTCTGAAACCAGTGAGCTGGTGTTGGATCATGATGAGGCCATCTTTTCTATTGATTTTGCGATTCCAAATTTTATCAATCCAGATAAAAACATCTACGCCTACCGGCTGTCTGGTCTGGAAGAAAACTGGAACATTTCGCATACAAACACTGCCACCTATACCATTCAGCGACCCGGTATGTATACATTCGAAGTGCGTGGTGCTAACAATGATGGTTTGTGGAGCGATGAGGTCACCACCTTGGCAATACGTGTAAAACCGGCTCCATGGCGTACATGGTGGGCTTTTGTAATCTACTTTTTAGTGGTGGTGGTTTCCTTGCTTGCTTTAGGCCGGATCATTGCCTCTCGATCAAAATTGCGTCATCAGCTAGAGTTAGAACACCTGGAGCACGAGCGTCAGCAGTCGTTGCATCAGATGAAATTGCGGTTTTTCACCAATATTTCTCATGAATTTCGTACGCCACTCACCCTCATTTTGGGGCCTCTGGCGCAGATTTTGGCAGACTATCAGGGACCCAACAAAGTCTACAAGCAGCTGCAGGTAATGGAAAAAAATGCTCAACGGCTGCTAAGGCTCATTAATCAACTGCTCGACTTTAGGAAGTTCGAAAACCAGCACGAAAAGCTTCAAGCTGCTGAAGGCAACATTGTGAAATTCGTAGAAGAAATCTTTTTGTCCTTTAAGCAGCATGCAAAGATCCACAACATTACCTACAAGCTGTCAAAAAGTGACGAATCCATCATGGCGTGGTATGATCGGGATAAGCTGGAGCGCGTGTTTTATAATCTGCTGAGCAATGCCTTTAAGTATACGGACGAAGGAGGGCGTATTACTGTAGAAATAGAGCTTCAAACTTCACATGTGCAAATAGTGGTAAAAGACACGGGTGTAGGTATGGCACCCGAGCACCTGGAGCGTATTTTTGATAGGTTTTATGAGATAGAGCACCAGCAGCCAATTTCAAAAATGCAACAAGCAGGTACAGGTATTGGCCTGGCCATTGTCAAAGCTGTGGTGGAAATGCATCAAGGACAGATTCGTGCCGAAAGTGAAAAAGGAACAGGGAGCACATTTTCCGTATCGCTACCTCTTGGTAGAGCACACCTGTCAGAAGATCAGGTGCTTACAGATTTTCGCAATAGTGAAGATGCACTTGTATACCAAAAAATAAATGAGGATGAGCTAGAGCTGCTCCGCGAAGATAAAGCCCAGGACTTAATACATGTCAATCAGGATACGAGCCTGCCTTTGATTCTGGTAGTGGAAGACAATGCATCGGTCAGGCAGTTAATTGTGGAAGTGTTTGCTGGCGAATACCGTATAGAGCAAGCCGCCGATGGTATGGAAGGCTTCAAAAAGGCCATTAATCTCGTGCCTGATCTTATTATCAGTGATGTGATGATGCCCAAGATGGACGGGATAGAGTTTTGCTTTCAAGTAAAATCCAATTTGAAAACCAGTCATATACCGTTTGTGCTGTTGACTGCTCGTACCTCACTGATTTTTAAGTTTGAAGGGCTGGAGTCTGGCGCAGACGAATACATCAACAAGCCATTTCATGTAAAGGAGGTACAACTTAAAGTACGCAATTTACTCAGAGCCTTTGATCGTATCCGCAAAAAATTTGCGGAAGATACTGTGGTGAAACCAGCGGACATTACAGTGTCTTCCATGGATGAGAAGTTGCTGAAAAGAGCCCTGGATATAATAGAAGAGCATATCGGTAATGAATTCTTTAATATTCAGCTATTTAGTTCGGAGTTGGGGGTGAGCCGTACGATGTTGTTTACCAAGATCAAGGCATGGACCAACTTGACCCCAAATGAATTCATACAAAGTATGCGCATGAAGCGAGCTGCACAGCTGCTGGAGCAGAATAAGCTGAGTGTTTCTGAGGTGAGCTATCAGGTGGGCTATACCAACCCAAAGTACTTTAGCAAGTGTTTTCAAAAGCATCATGGAGAGACGCCCTCGGCATACGCCGAAAAATTCACCGTTCGGACTGATGAAATTGATCAATAATTACGCTGACTGGCTTATAGAGTAGAAATTGAACTTCTGTACCCCTGGTTTCGGACTTTTGTAACCCACAGACTCCTTAAGATTGGACTGAAATATCAACGCGAACTTTTGTGAAATATAAAATCAGTTTTCTTGAGGTAGCACTCAGTGTAGTCATTGTCTTTATGGTGCTGCTGATGATTTACTTATTCTAACCGAAAACAAGTATGAAAATGAACATTTTCCTAACTAGAAACTCCAGGAGCTTGCTCGGGCTACTGGCAATGATGATGAGCTGTTGGGCATGGGCACAGCAGCGGACGGTGACGGGCACAGTCACTACTACCGACGGGGAAGAGTTGCCCGGGGTATCGGTACTGGTGTCAGGTACCACATCTGGTACCATTACGGATATGGACGGCAATTACACACTTAGTGTCGAAGGTGATGATGCCCGTTTGATATTTAGTTTCATAGGTTTTGAGCAGAAAGAAGTGGCTGTGGGCAGCCGCTCTGTAGTAGACGTTACCATGACGGATGACCTGGTTTCTCTGGATGAAGTAGTGGTAGTGGGATATGGAGCCGTAAAGAAAAGCGACCTTACGGGCTCTGTTTCCTCCGTGAAGGCAGAAGAAATCGCAGCCTTTCCGGCATTGTCTGCAGTACAGACCTTGCAAGGTAGAGCTGCCGGTGTGCAGATCCAATCAAACAATGGAGGACAGCCGGGCGCCGACTACAGCATCAAAATTAGAGGTGGAACCTCCATCAATGCAAGTAGTGATCCTATTCGTGTGGTAGATGGGTTTGTAGGAGCAGAAATGCCTCCACCAGAAGACATTGCTTCTATCGAGATCCTAAAAGATGCTTCCGCTACAGCGATCTATGGGTCACGCGGTGCCAATGGGGTTATACTCATTACCACTAAGCGTGGTAAGGCCGGCAAAACCAAAATTAACTTTAACAGCTCCTACACCACTCAGTCGGTACTTAATGAACTGGACCTACTCAATGGTGAGGAGTTTGGAGACTACATGCGACAACTTACGCCAGCCTACGAAGGTGGCGGAGCCAATACCAACTGGCAAGAGGAGATTTACCAGACAGGAATCATAGCCAACAATCAGCTTTCCATCACAGGAGGAAATGAGAATTTGCGCTATTACGTGTCAGGTACCTATTTTGATCAGCAAGGTGTGGTTATTGGGTCTGGCTACAATCGCTATTCGGTCAATAGCAACATGGATATTCAGGCCAACGACTTCCTGAAACTAGGTGTAAGCCTATACGGTCGCAGAAGTACCAGCGAAGGGGTCACCACTCAGGAAAATAGCGGAGGTGCCGGCCAGGCGGGAGTTATTTCATCTGCATTCCGTTTCAATCCAGACCTGGGCATCTACCATCCGGATGGCACATACACTACTTCTACGATAGGTGATGAAATAGATAACCCTTATGCCCTGGCTACGGCCTATGAGCGTGAGCGGGTAACGGACAGGTTCCAAACCAACAACTACGCGGAGGTGGAGATAGCGGATTGGTTAACCTTCAAGAGCACACTTGGCCTGACGTATAACAACTGGCGAAACGGAGAGTATTATCCTTCCTCCCTAATAGCAGGAGCAAGCCAAAATGGGCTGGCAGAAATGGAGACTATGAAGCAAACCTCTGTACTAAGTGAAAACTACTTTACGATCAACAAGACTGTAGGAGATCATTCCCTTACCTGGGTAAATGGTTATTCATACCAGCACAATCAAAGTGAGCGTTTCAATGCTGGCAATCGACAGTTTATCAATGATGCCGCAGGCTATTGGGGGTTAGGCAATGGATCTGATCCGTTGGTGCCCGGCTCTTCTATCACTGAGTCAGTGATTAAGTCCTACTATTCCCGAGCCAACTATTCGTTTTTGAACCGCTATATCCTCACGATGACGGCTCGTTATGACGGAGCTTCCAACTTTGCTGCTAAAAACAAATGGGCATTTTTTCCATCTGCGGCACTGGCCTGGGATATGAAAGGGGAGTCCTTTTTGGATCCCGTAGATTTTATTAGTCAATGGAAATGGCGAGTGAGTTATGGTGTGACCGGAAATCAGGCCATTGGTCCGTATCAGTCACTAGCTGAGCTGGCGTCTATTTACCATAGCAATGGCGATCAGCTACAAAACGCCTTGAAAGTGGATAATTTGGCCAATGATCAGCTCACCTGGGAGTCCACTACGCAGTTTGACATAGGTGCCGACATAGGTATCTATGATGGGAGAGTAAACCTGACTGTAGACTATTACAGAATGGAAACACAAGACTTGCTGGTTCAGCGACAGCTGCCATCATACGTGGGTGTATCTAGCCAGTGGCAAAACATCGGCAGGTTGGAAAACAAGGGTGTCGAACTTTCATTAAATACCCGAAATTTCGTAGGGCCATTTACGTGGGATACCGACTTCAATATTTCATTCAATCGTAATAAAATCCTCGAATTGCCTGATCACGCAGATGAATTTTACAATTCTGCACCCGGACACTTCTTGCTTTCCAATACAGGTATACTGCGTGAAGGCGAGGCTGTGGGATCTTTTTACGGATTTATCTATGACGGTATCTATCAGGCAGGTGATGAGTTTTTGCCAGGCAGTGGATTTGAGCAAGAGGCTGGCGGTGAGCGTTTTCAGGATATCAGTGGGCCTGATGGAGTGCCTGACGGTGAGCTGACCAATGACGACCGTACGATCATCGGCAACCCCAACCCGGATTTTATCTGGTCCATGAACAATACCTTTACTTACAAAGGATTTGACCTCAATGTGTTTTTTCAGGGCTCTCAGGGTAACGAAATGCTCAACTATACCCTGATGGAGCTGGATATCCTTACAGGCCAAAACAATGCAACCAAGGCGGCCTTGGATGCATGGACGCCTACCAACCCGAATACAGATGTGCCAAAAGTGACAGGAACACGGTCTAAACGTGTATCTACGCGCTGGGTATATGATGCGAGCTATATCAGGTTGAAAAATGTGGCCCTGGGCTATACCTTTCCTAAAGCCTTGTTGGCAAAAGCCAAAATCAGCTCACTGCGCATGTACGTGAGTGCACAAAACCTACTCACCTTTACTGAGTACCCTGGTCTGGACCCAGAGGTAGGGTATCGCAACTCTAATAACAGTAGAAATGGAAACCTGATGGTAGGGCTCGACTATGGTAGCTATCCGAATGTGCGTGCTTTCACTTTTGGAATAAATCTGGGACTATAATCACCTCAAAAGAAGAAAATCATGAAAAAGCAATATTCAATATTTACACTTCTGGCATTCCTTTTCATCGCTTCGTTTTCTTGCGAGGATCTGGAAGAAGAACCTGTAGGCTTGCTCAATCCAGAGGCTTTTTATAAAACACCCTCTGATGTACTTGTAGGACTAAACGGAGCCTATTCGGCTATAGCCAGCGAAGAGTTTTATGGACGTAAGCTTTCGCTCTCGCTGCTATTGAGGAGCGATATGGTCACCATAGGTGATCAGGGTACGAGTAGTCGACGAATTGACGTAGATCAGTTTAACATGTCTGCAGACAATGGCATGGTATCTAAGTTTTGGCCAAAGGGCTACGAAGCATTGGCTGCTGTCAACTATGCAGTAGAAGGTGCTGCGAATATCGATGCAGATGAGGAAGTGAGAAAAGCACTCATTGCTGAAGGATATTTCATACGTGCTTTTATCCATTTTCACTTTGTGCGGTTGTTTGGAAATATTCCCTATATAGACTTTCCGTTCAAGGATCCTGAGCTGGCTTACAATCTGAAAGAAACAAACGTAGATGACGTTTATGCAGGTATCATCGCTGATTTGGAGTATGCAAAGGAATGGTTGCCAGACCAGCAAAATACTCGTGCCAGAGCCAGTAAAGGTGCTGCAGCAGCTCTGTTGGCTTCCGTGCAGCTGACTAGAGGCAACTGGCAAGCTGCCTATGACGAAGCTAAGTATGTGATAGACAATGCCGGAGCATTTGGTTATGCCCTGGAGCCGGATTTTCAAGCCTTGTTTGATGCGAGTCTTCCCGAATCATCACCAGAAGTCATATTCGAAATTGACTTTAGAGGCAATGATCAGGATGCCGGAGGTAATTACAGTAGAGACTACATGGCTTCTGTTACAGGCATTCGTGGTGATAGCCGCCACGAAACAGGAGAGGGCTGGAGTGTAGCAGTACCCAGCATGGAGGTGTACAATAGCTGGGATTCACGTGACTATCGCAAAGCAGTGAGTTTCGATACGGTCACGCTGATCAACGACGATACCGTTCATTATTCGAACTGGGATCAGGTGCCTCGTGGAGTGGCACGTCCTCATATCGCCAAATATTTCCGATATCCGGGCAAGTCGGGCATCAATGCCAGAGACTCAGATCAGGATTACCCGGTAATCCGATATGCGGAGGTGTTGCTGATAGCTGCAGAAGCCGCCAATGAGCTAAACGGACCTACAGCAGAGGCTATTGGGTTTGTAAACCAGGTACGTGAGCGTGCTCGACGTGAGCTGGATGGAGACGCTGCTACTAACAATGCTTATCCTGAAGATGTGACTACAGGTCAAACACAAGATTCGTTTAGAGACCTGGTACTAAATGAGCGCAGACTTGAGCTTGCCTTCGAGTTTGGGCGATGGTATGACATAGTCCGCAGGCAGCTGGGTGAAGAGTCATTCGGTCCTGGCACACTCGAGCCAGACAATGCCTTTAAAGCTTCTAGAGACTACCTGTTTCCAAAGTTTGCGGGCGATTTGGACCGCAATGAAAACCTAAAACAGAACGACGGTTATTAATGCAAACAATTGAGGCTGCTTTGGAGCAATACTCCAGAGCAGCCTTCTATAGAATCACAATTCAAATACACTTTTTCATGTCAAAATTACTTGTTGCACTCTCGCTTGTAGTAATAGTCGTTTGCCACCAGGCATGTACTTCCAATCAGGAAACTCAAGCTGCTGAGAACCAAAAGTCTACATCAGCCAATCCGTTAGATTTTGTGATCTCTCGTGTGAAAAGCGTGGATTATCCTGCGCGGGCAGGAGCATTTCCGCGAAGCCTGGAACCAAATGGCGAAGTGCGGAAAGTGCCATCAAAAGATTGGACGAGTGGATTTTACCCTGGAGTCTTGTGGTATGCATTTGAGCTGAGCAAAGATCCCGCTATCAAAAAGCGGGCTGAAGAATGGACCTGGCTGGTAGAACCCGAGAAGACCAATGATCGCACCCACGATATGGGGTTTAAGATCAACTGTAGCTTTGGCAATGCTTATCGGCTGACAAGTAATGAAGATTACAAAGCAGTAATTCTGGAAAGTGCTGCTACGCTGGCTACCCGGTACAACGACACAGTAGGATGCATTAGATCCTGGGATTTCAATCGGGAGACCTGGGATTTTCCCGTAATCATCGACAACATGATGAACCTGGAGCTGCTGTTTTTGGCTACACAGTACGCTGGCGATTCTTCTTATTATGATATCGCTTATCAGCATGCCAAAACAACTTTAGAAAATCACTTTAGAGAGGACAATAGCTCTTATCATGTGGTAGACTATGATCCTGAGACGGGCGAGGTGCGAATGAAAGTAACCCATCAGGGAATAAGTGATGAATCATCGTGGGCGAGGGGCCAGGCATGGGGACTTTACGGGTTTACGATGGCTTACCGTTTTACCAAAGACTCCTCTTTTCTGAAAAAAGCCCAGGCTATTTATCAATATATGTTCAGCCACCCTTCACTACCTGGTGATTTAATTCCATACTGGGATTATGATGCCCCAGATGATAACAAACCACGAGATGTGTCTGCAGCTACAGTTACTGCTTCAGCGCTTTATGAGCTGTCAGACTTTTCAGCAAATAGTAATATGAGGGAACATGCAGATCAGATACTTGCCAACCTCATGAAGAACTACACTGTTCCAGAAAATGCACCTCATCCATTTATCCTTGACCATAGCACTGGCAACATGCCAAAGACTGATGAGGTGGATGTGCCGATAAGCTATGCTGATTATTACTTTATAGAAGCTCTCCTTCGTCAAAAGGAACTAGATCTAAGATGATGATACCCAACAAATACTTGAATGTCCTGGTGCTGCTGATCGTCAGCGCTGGTGTGCTCGCGCAGAGCCGAATGACACTAATGAATGAGAACTGGCAGTATCTGGAAGCAAATATGAGCAACATAGAGCAAGCCAGGAGCATGGACAATTGGGAGCCTATAGACCTTCCACACACCTGGAATGCCTTAGATGTGACCGACCAAACTCCAGGTTATAGACGAACTGCAAGTTGGTATCGAAAATCACTTGATTTAGAGCAGCTTAATGGAAGATACCTTTTGTACTTTGAGGGTGCCAACACCAAGACTCAGCTCTATGTGAATGGGCGTTATGCCGGCGGTCATCTGGGGGGATATGTTGGTTTTGAAATAGAGCTCACAGAATTTTTAAAAAATGGAGCTAATGAACTAATGGTGCGGGTGGACAATGGGTATGATCGTCAGCTCATACCATCTCAGCAATCTGATTTTTTTATCTATGGAGGCATAACGCGGGATGTATGGCTAAAGCAAGTACCCGAAACATATCTGTCAGACATCACCATTACTACGCCACAAGTCAGCGAAAAAGTAGGCCAAACGAACATCGCTGTGGAACTCAAAGGCAATGAAAAGCATCAGCAAGTAGTGGAACTCTCTATAGTAGACCCTACGGGAATCACCGTATTTTCGGATAAAGCTAAATCAGGAACGAGTGGAAAGGCGTTGTTTGAGTTTAAGGTGAAAAGGCCGATGCTTTGGGATATTTCAAACCCAAACCTGTACACTGTAGTAGCGCGTCTCAGCAATGGTGACGAGCTTCAGGATCGCTATGGCTATCGCTGGTTTCATTTCGAACCACACGGACCTTTTTACCTCAATGGTAAGCGGTTGTTGCTGCGAGGTACGCACCGGCATGAGGAATTGGCAGGCGTAGGCGCGGCTCTGTCAAATGCTCAGCACCAAGCCGATATTCAGGCTATAAAGGACATGGGAGCAAATTTCATACGCCTGGGGCATTACCCTCAGGACCCGGAAGTTTACCGCGCATGTGATGAGCTTGGGTTGCTGGTGTGGGATGAGCTGCCCTGGTGCCGTGGGGGAATAGGTGATGAAGTCTGGAAAGCCAATACACAACGACTGCTGGAGGAGATGATAGACCAAAACATCAACCACCCAAGTATTGTATTGTGGTCTCTGGGCAATGAAATTTATTGGTTGCCAGAATTTGAGGGTGGTGGTGATCCAGATGAGATCAACCCCTTTCTACAGCAACTGCACAACCTTTCTCATCAATTAGACCCGTATCGCAAGACGGCTATTAGAAAGTATTATGAAGGAGCGGATATTGTAGATGTCTTTAGTCCATCTATTTGGTCTGGCTGGTACTCAGGCACTTATAAGAATTACGAGCAGGCACTTAACAAGTCTTTAGCTAAGTATGATCACTTCGTACATATGGAATATGGGGGCTCTAGCCATGTGGGCAGGCATACCGAAAATCCCATCACCGGAGATGGACTGATCAACCCAAATGAGTGGGAGGAAGCTGTGAACCAGGTAGAAGTGATGAACATTGCCCAAAATGGAGATTGGAGTGAAAATTACATCGTTGACTTGTTTGATTGGCACTTGCAGATCTCAGAGACTCATCCAGATTTTATGGGTAATGCCCAATGGGCTTTTCGTGATTTTGGGACCCCTTTACGCCCAGAAAATGACATTCCATATGTAAACCAAAAAGGACTGGTGGACCGCTCAGGCAAACCCAAGGACGCATACTATGTATTCAAAAGCTATTGGTCGGATGAGCCATTTGCTTATATAGAATCGCATACGTGGACCGAACGGTCTGGCCCTGATGGTGTAAAACGAGAAATTAATGTGTTTAGTAATGCTGATGAAGTGGAGTTTTTCCTAAACGGAAAGCTTTTAGGTCGTAAACAAAGAGATTTGAGTAGTTATCCGGCTTGTGGCCTCACCTGGGATGTACAGTTTGAGGCTGGCGCTAACGAACTTCGCGCTGTAGCTTACAAGGCCGGTAAGCAGGTGGCCACGGATTCTATGACGGTAAATTATCGCTTTGAGAAAGCAGGTACCCCTGATGCATTAACGCTAAGTTTTGCTAAGCTGGAAAATGGCAATTTACTAGTGACAGCCCATGCCGTAGATCAAAACGGGCTGAGATGCCTGGATTATGAGGAAAAGGTGTATTTCCAATGCCTGGAGGGAGGGAAGCTGGTAGAGCATTTAGGCACTCCTACAGGTAGTTCTGTGATTGCTATGGCCAATGGGATGGCTGCTATTGAGGTAGTACCAGATGCGTCAGCGGCTACATTGGTGATGACCGTACTCAACCAGAGTTTTAAGGGGACGTTTCTGGAAATTCCGCTTCTGGTTAAAACACCATAAAAATCGAATAAAGCATACACCTGGCTCCAACAAGTAGAACAAATAAGTTTTTTGGTGTATGCTTTTTTCTTTATCCTTTCAAATACCGATACAATCATTTATCGTCTATATAGGCGATATTATTAATTATCGATTAAATAACCGATATTTGATGAATGTTCGCAATTCTTACCGGAGACATCATCAACTCTCGTCAGGTCAATTCTTCTCAATGGATAGATGACCTGACAACAACACTCAATCAATACGGTAGCAGTCCACAGCAATGGGAAATATACCGGGGAGACAGTTTTCAACTCGAAGTAGCAGCTGCTAATGGCCTGCTTGCGGCGCTTCATCTCAAGGCTACTATTCGTCAGCACGCTGGTTTGGATGTGCGTGTGGCTATTGGCTTAGGCCAAAAGGACTATGAAGGAGCCCAGGTAACTCAATCAAATGGGCCTGCATTTGTCCGCTCTGGTCAGCTTTTTGACGAACTCAGAAAGCAGACACTGGCCGTACGGAGTGATGATGAAAAGCGAGATGCACACATCAACCAACTACTTGCTCTCGCTACACTTACCATAGATCATTGGGCCCCAGGGGCAGCAGCGGTGGTGAAAGTCGCTATAGAGCATCCAAATGCTAACCAGCAGGAGCTAGCCCGCATCATGGGAAAATCTCAGAGTACTATAAGTGAAGCTCTCAAACGCGCAGGCTTTGAAGAGATCATGAGAATGGAGCAGACTTTCAAAAACTCAATCAGCTAGCCAGATGCTTACCATCACACTAAAATTATTACTAGCGCACATAATAGGGGACTTTGTGCTTCAGCCAGCACAATGGGTTCGAGATAAGGAGCTCAAAAAAATTGCTTCACCATTTTTATACCTACATGTGCTTTTGCACGGGATGCTCGTCTGGCTGATGTTTCAGTTTGATGTGCAGTACTTATGGGTAGCCGTGACTATTTCGGTAAGTCATGGACTGATAGATGCGTGTAAATTATATGCCCAGCGTTGGCACCACAGATGGGTGTTTTTCCTGGATCAACTAGCCCATTTAATAGTAATAGCTTGGGTGGTTCATGACTTGACCCCAAATGTGTGGACCTGGAACCTTAACCTGACAAATGCACATTTTCTACTGATTACAGCGCTGCTGTTGGTCTCGGTAGTATCATCTATAGTTATGCGCGTGCTGATGTCCAGATGGGCCCTGGAAGAAGATACTGCCGAAGAATCTCTTTCCAATGCTGGTAAATACATTGGTGTTTGCGAGCGACTGTTGGTGTTTGCTTTTATTGTTTTAGGTCAGTGGCAGGCCATTGGGTTTCTGATAGCGGCCAAGTCAGTATTCAGGTTTAGTGACCTGTCTCGCGCCAAAGACCGTAAACTTACCGAGTACATACTGATAGGCACCTTGCTGAGTTTTGGCTTGGCTATCATCATTGGCTTGGCCTATTTGCACCTACTCAAACATGTCTAATCAAAAATAGGCTGCCACATGGCCATTCTAAAATGAATCCATGTGACAGCCCGCTTTTAATCAAACCAAAAAAATAAGTGCGCTAATTATTATTTAAAGCTATAGGGACCACCTACAGAGATTAGGGCATTGTCGAAGCTCTGCGAGTAGAAAACACCTCCAGCAGCTTCGGTATGTTGCTCACCAGAAGTACCACCAGTGCCATAGTTTCTACGTACTACTACACCTATGCGCTGCATGTCTGTAAAAGCAAAAGTTCCTAGTGCCGCATCATCATCAAATAGCGTGGCAGGAATCGATAAGTTCATCCATCCATTTTCGTCTGCCTCGAACCCAAGCTCCTTTAATTCGGTGGGAGATGGGGTAAATTCATAATCATCACCATCAAACCGCATGCGCAAGCCAAAGAGTACATCGTCATATTCCGCCGGGAGATCCCCCACATTAATTTGTAGGTTGAAGTAAATAGAGGCATCTGTGGCACCAGAAAAGAATTCGGCATGTGTTCCGGCAGGCTGAGCAGATGAGTTTTGCACAATAGCCGTATAGCTTCCAGACAAGTCTGCAGTACAGTATCCCTCAAAATGAAAGAAGTTCCCATCTATAGCACTGGGCAATGCCTTGGCATTGGCTTTAACAGTTTCGTCATTTGACACCCCAAAGACAGTTGATTCTTCAGCGTCCGGAGAGCCAGTGTATACACCATCTTGTTCACCATCAAAAGTCATCATTAACTCTGAGGTGGTTTTGATAATGTAAAATTCAACAACTTCAGTCGATGTGGTATTGGTGCCACCATCATTTACAATGGTAAGTGAATTGGGACCTACTGCTACACCTTCGGGAATCGTAATTTCTACCGAACTCTCTGAAGTACTTACGATAGTGGCTTCTACTTCACCTACCTTTACAGAGGACACAGTGGTCATTTCCGTTCCATTAACGACTACCTGATCACCAGGTTCGGCAGACACAGGGCTCACACTTGTAACCTCTACAGCGCCTACTATGATCACTGTAAAATCTTCAGCACTCTGACCGAGACCACCTTCGGTTCTTACTGATATTTTGCCAGTAGTGGCTCCTTCGGGTACAGTTGCTACTATTTCTGTAGTGGTGTTCGAAACAATCGCAGCTTCCGAATTACCTATTGTTACTGCAGTGGCTCCGTCCAGGTCTGTCCCGGTTATGGTCACATTGTCACCAGGCTCTCCACTAGCTGGAGAAAAGGAAAGAACTACGGGAATGCGGGGATCATCTCCTCCTTCATCTTCACTACAGCTGAAGTTTGTCATTATCAGCGCAAGCCCAATTAGGACTGTGGTCAGTCTGTTTAAATATTGCATTTCTATAAAAGTTAGATTGAAAATTTCTTTACCTGCAGAGGTAGGAAATAGCCCACTTTCAATCGTTCAGGATAGGGGTACTAATCGTACAATTTGGACCAAAGCACGGTGTATTACTGTGCTGACAATGAAAATAGCACGAAATAAACTGTGCTCTAGTAGTGTAAATTGTAAATTATAAAGGTAAATGAGAGAATAATTTGAAATCTTTCATACCGTGTATAAATTACACAGTAAAGAACTCTACACACATATGAAAAACTCTATAATCATACTTTCATTAGCCGCAAGTGTTTTGGCTTGCGAGCAAAAGAACCAGTTGATACTCGAATCCTCCGAATCAGGTATTGATGCAAAATCGGTAGTCTTATCACGAACTGAAGTACCTGCTGTATCTACTGAGTTTTTTCTCTTAAAAGACACGCAGGGCCAGACTTTACCCTTACAATTTGACGACCTGGATAGTGATGGCAAATGGGATGAAGTGGCTTTTCAGGTTTCGTTTGAAACCAATCAGGTGGCTCTAGAAGTGTTTCCTGCAGAGGAAGCTGACTTGCCTGATTTTCCAATGAGAACGGATGTGTATTTAGGTCATAGCCCAGAGCGCAATGGACAGTTTCAGTCTGTCAGTTACAACGAGCGTCCGGCTGATCACGTAGCGATGAGCACACCTTTTTTATATCAGTATGAAGGGCCAGGATGGGAAAGTGACCTGGTAGCTTTTAGAACTTACTTTGATAGCAGAAATGGTAAAGACATATTTGGTAAGACAAAACCTGCACTTCAGATTACCAAAATAGGTTTAGAAGGAAACTATCACGAACTAGCCGACTGGGGCATGGATGTGCTCAAAGTAGGCAACTCGCTGGGAGCAGGCGCCATAGCTATGCTGAAGAATGACTCCATCTACAAATTGGGAGATACTGACCTGGCTTCTTTTGAAATCGTCACTGAAGGTCCTGTACGCTCAATACTCAAGCTTAAGTACAGTGGTTGGGATGTGGCCGGTGAGACTTATGACTTAGAAGAAACCATCAGTATCTGGGCAGGAAAGCGAAGCTATCAAAGTGCGCTCAAGCTGAAAAATGCATCTAGTGACACCTTGGTTACAGGTATTGTCAACCTCAAAGATCTGAGTGCTCAGGATCTAGAGGTGTCAGGTTTCAAGATTCGATACACACACGGTAAGCAAAGTGAAAACAAAGACGAGTTGGGCATGGCCGTGATGGTGCCCGTGGCTGGTGCTGCAGGTTTTGGTGCTGCTCCAGAACAGGGCGATGGAGTCACCAATACTTACACTGCTATGCTATCTCCTGTAGAGGGTACTTATACTTATCACTTCTATGCCGGATGGGTCCAAGAAAACGCGGCATTCAAGGATGAAGAAAGTTTTAAAGCGTCTTTGACAGCTGCAGCAAAAGAACTAAATGCCGAGGTGTCTATTGTAAAATAATTGATTCTGATTTAGTTGTAAACCACTCCGGGAGACTGGGGTGGTTTTTTTATTTTCATCAATACTTCGGGCTGTAATGAGTGAGAATTGAACTCTTTGTTCAGGAATACGTGTTTAATTTCATAGCTTTGGTAGATCGCATGATTTGTGCTTCTATTTAATTGAACAAGAAATAGGCTATGAAAAAATACTTCTTATTGGCAACTGTATTGGTTTCGATGTGTCAGCTTTCTTTCGCTCAGGAAGTGGAGTGGCTTAGCTTTGAGGAAGCTGTAGAAAAGGCCGAGCAGGAGCCCAAAAAACTACTGATAGATATCTACACAGACTGGTGTGGGTGGTGCAAGCGAATGGATAGAGACACATATGCTAATCCTGAAATTGCTGAATATATCAATGAAAACTTCTACGCTGTAAAATTCAATGCCGAGCAAAAGGAATCAATTGAATTTGACGGGCATACGTTTAAGTTCGTAGCTCAGGGCAGGCGAGGCGTCCATGAGTTGGCTGCAGCTCTTACCAATAACAAATTAAGTTATCCCACCACAGTCTTTATGACAGAAGAGCTGCAGATCATTCAGCCAATACCCGGCTATATGAATGCACAATCGCTTGATCCCATCTTGAAATACATCGGAGGCGATAACTACAAAACTACCAAGTGGGTAGATTTTCAAAAAAACTATCAATCCTCACTTTAATCATGCAACCTTTCGTAGTTTGTAGTGTCATTAACCCAAAAAAGATATTATGAAGAACTACGTATTATTAGGACTGTCACTGTTTATTGGCAGCTTGTGTTTTGGACAAACTACACGTCAGTTATCATCATTTGATGAGCTTACAGTACACGAAGGCATTGAGGTGATATTGACTAAAGGAACCGATGAGTCAGCACGTATAGAAGCAGACGGTATCGCTGTAGATAAGGTGTTGACGGACGTATCTGGAGGCACTCTCAAAGTGCACCTTGAAGGCAATAACAATCGTGGCGCTGACGTACGTGTGTACATCACCTATGTTTCACTGGAAGGCTTGTCAGCCTCTTCTGCCGGCTCTATTAGTGCTGACGAGCGCATTGCTACTGATGATGAGTTTGAAATTTCCTGTAGCAGTGCTGGGAGTATAGAAGCTAAAATTGAAGCTGATGAAATAGAGCTGGATGTAAGCAGTAGCGGAGATGTAACGTTAGAAGTAGTAGCTTCCTTTTTGGAAGCTGAAGTCTCTAGCGCTGGAAGTATAAAAGTAAGTGGAAAGGCAGCTAGTGTTGAAGCTTATGCTAGTAGTTCTGGAGAATTTAACGGATATGACCTGGAGGCAAAAAGTGCAGAAGTAAAAGCGAGCAGTGGCGGGTCTGTAAAAGTGAATGTAAGTGATGAACTGGATGCCAGAGCCAGTAGTGGAGGGAGTGTACGCTTCAAGGGGAATCCATCAACTATTGACAAGGAAACAAGTAGCGGGGGCTCTGTCCGAGAAAGCTAATTTTTAGAAAATATACTGCTCAAAGCTTTTTGAAAGATTCTGCTAGCTATTCCAATAATTTAGCTATTCTTTCAAAAAGCTTTATTTTTTTTGTCCCATGAAGAAAATAGTGAGTGTAATGTTGTTGCTATTCCTCATGGGATGTGCGAGTGATGAAGTGCGGCGAGATCGGTTTTTCCTTCAGGGAAACAATGCCTTGCAAAATGGCGAGTTAAATGACGCTGTAGATTTTTACACTAAAGCCCTTACTATAGACCCTAAATTTGCGCGAGCGTACAACAATCGGGGCGTGGCATATATTGAGGACGATCACCCCTATGAGGCCATTCAGGATTACAATCAAGCGATAGCTCTTGATGAAGACTATTATGATGCTATTTTTAACCGTGCTTTCGCATACGAGCAAATAGGCAAGTACGATGATGCCCTTGCAGACCTCAATCAGGTAAAACAGCAATACCCAGATTCAGCTTATGTGTATTTTTATCAGGGATTATTAGAAACGCACATGCGCTCCTATGATGCTGCCAAAGAGAGCTTTAAAATGGCGATTGGAATGAACCCATCCAATGAGGAAGCTAAAGTAAACCTGGCCACACTTTATTACTTTCAGGATAGCTTGTCGATGGCTATGGATCAGCTTAAGGAAATAGTGAAAAACAATCCCACACAGAGTAGTGCGCTCAATACGCTAAGTCAGGTATATCTGGCTGCAGGGGATTACCAAAATGCTTTGATTACAATCAATCAGGCTTTGAAAATAGAGCCATCAGAGCCTTACTTCCTCAACAATCGCGGACAAGTCTATTTGGAAATGCAATCCTATGATTTGGCTTTAAAAGATATCAACAGAAGTATATTGCTGGACCCTAAGAACTCCTGGGCATACCGTAACAAGGGGCTGTATTTCCTGGCGCAGAAGCAATATGATGATGCCATTCGGCTATTTGAGAAAGCGCTTGCTGGGAATGAGTTTTTGGATGAAATATACGTGCCGTTTGGCCAGGCCATGCTCATGAGTGGTAAACCAGACATGGCCTGCGAACTTTGGCAGCAAGGTGTGAAAAATCATGAAAAATCAGCTCAATCCTTATTAGAACAACACTGCAATTAATCCTCAGTATCCTCCGTGATAAAAATGAGTTTGTATAGTGATGCCACGTGACAAAACAACACTCCTGGCACTACAAATAAGGGCAAGAGAATATAAGGGAAATAGAAAACTGCCAGGTTAGGCACATCGAACTGAACCGGGTTATAAAAATAAGGTGTAGCCATGATCGCACGTACTACGATGTTTATTAAAAGCCCAAGAGCCAGGAGGTTCCATATAATAGCAGCTATTCTGCTTTTACTTTTCATGCCTACCAAAAACAATCCGGCAAACGGAGCAGAAATGCCTGAAAGGATATCATAATTTACTCCTTCGAAAGTCATTACTTCCGATACAACACCGTTGATAAACAACCACCAAAGGACTATTTCCACTGGTACTCTGATGATATGTATATAGGTAAGAGTAGTGATGGGCATCTCTGCTATAAATCGCCTGACACCTGATAAACTCATCAACAAAATAAGGAGAGCAAGCAGTATGGCCAGTCCCACCATCAACCGGGGAGGCCAGGCATGATAGTCCTGAAAAAAACCCTGAATGCTAAGCAGTGACACTACGAAAACCCAAATAGCACATAAAGTGGTAAAAAAAATGGGAACATTGCTTCCTCGGCCACCGGCATGCTGTATAGCAAAATAGATAAATCCAAAAGTAGCCACCACGCATGCCAGGAACGTGAGGCTAACACAAGAAGGTATATTTTCCATTGGTTAGATTAGACTGATTCTCAATATAAAGAATTCTGAAACGAAAATTAAGCCCATTCTGGTGGATGCGTGCACTTTTCTTTGCGAAGTTGCATTTCAGTATAAATTAATAGTTTTACGATGATGGAGGAGCTTATTCCAAAACTCAAAGCAAGGTTGAAGTCAGGATTGCCAGGAGACGTTGCTCATCAAAAGATGACGCCCAGGTTAATCAATGGTAACCGGGTACGGATGAAAAATTCGCAGACCCCACGAAAAGGAGCTGTATTGGTCTTGCTCTATCAAGATGCAGATCGTTGGCATTTTCCACTTATACAGCGTCCGAGCTACGAAGGAGTCCATAGCGGGCAAATGGCACTACCCGGAGGACGGATGGAGCCCGAAGATCAAAACCTGATAGATACCGCCCTGCGGGAGACCCACGAAGAAATAGGGGTGCCTGCAGCGAATGTAGAAGTACTGGGGCAATTATCTGAGTTTATGGTGACAGCCAGCAACCACCTGGTGCTTCCAGTAGTAGGGTATTCGCCTCATAAGCCCTCGTTTACACCTGACCCTAGAGAAGTGGCCGAAGTAATACGAGCTCCTCTGGATCAACTGCTCAATAAAGACCATCTGAAGGAAAAGGAAATAGAAGCTAGTGGTGGTTTTAGGCTGCATTCTCCATACTTCGAACTAAATGATAAGGTGGTGTGGGGAGCTACTGCTATGATGTTGAGCGAATTTGTACATATCTTAGAGGATTTGACATAATAAACAACTTTTATGAACACCCCATTGCTAACCAATGATGCCGTGATATTTGGTATCATCATGCTCATACTTGGTTTTGTATTTACTACCTCTTCCAGCGATCACCCCATTTGGAAGCGCTTTTATTCGGTAGTTCCTGCATTGCTGATGTGCTATTTTTTGCCTTCACTGCTTGGGACCTTCGGCATCATTGACCCACAGGAATCCAACCTGTATTTTGTGGCTAGCAGATACATGCTTCCTGCTAGCTTAGTTTTGCTGACAATAAGCGTAGACCTTAAAGAAATTCTTAAGCTAGGACCAAAGGCACTCATCATGTTTATTACAGCTACGTTGGGGATCGTTTTTGGTGGGCCATTAGCTATTTTACTTTTTTCGGCTATAGCCCCAGATGTGGTAAGTGCACCACCACCCAATGAAGTGTGGAGAGGGATGACGGCCATTGCAGGGTCCTGGATAGGGGGAGGCGCCAACCAGGCAGCCATGAAGGAAGTATTTGAAGTAAATGACGTGTTGTTCTCCAAAATGGTTGCTGTAGACATCATTGTGGGCAACACCTGGCTGGGTATACTCCTGGCAGGTATTGGGTACTCTAAGGTGATCGATCGAAAGCTAAAAGCAGATGCTTCGGCCATAGAGCATTTAAAGGAAAAGATGGAGGCTTTTCAGGCCAGCATTACTAAAACCCCTTCGCTAACTGATTTGATGAAAATATTGGCAGTGGGTTTTATCTGTACAGCTGCGGCTCATTATGGCAGTGATCTAATAGCTCCAGCTATTGCTGCAAATTACCCTTACCTGGAGCAGTACAGCCTCACGTCCGGTTTTTTCTGGATTGTGGTCATTGCCACCACACTGGGCGTAGGGCTTTCGTTTACCAAAGCCAAAAACCTGGAAGGTGCAGGTGCCTCCAAAATTGGAAGTGTTTTTATTTACATTCTTGTAGCAACCATCGGTATGCACATGGATGTTATGGCTGTTTTTGATGACCCTGCCTTATTTGCAGTGGGGGCAGTATGGATGCTCATTCATGTCACGTTACTTATACTGGTTGCCAAACTTATCCGTGCTCCTTATTTCTTTGTAGCAGTGGGCAGTACAGCCAATGTGGGAGGTGCGGCATCAGCACCTGTAGTGGCGGCCGCTTTTCACCCTTCGCTGGCGCCAGTAGGTGTACTCCTGGCCGTGTTGGGATACGTACTGGGTACGTATGGAGCATACCTATGTGGTATACTGATGGGGGTAGCTGCACCATGAGTCGTGAACATCACCTTCAGGTTAGCATAAAGGCTTCATTTTCAACATTAAATGAGCTCACAGACCAAACAAAAAGGATCTGGTTGGTATTCCATGGCTATGGCCAGTTATCCCGGTATTTCGTTCAAAAATTTAAAGGATTAGACCCAGTTGAAAATTTCATCATTGCTCCTCAGGGGTTGTCAAAATTCTACCTTGAAGGATTCTCAGGCAGAGTAGGAGCTACCTGGATGACACGTGAGGATCGTCTCACTGAAATTGTCAATCAACAGGCCTATGTAGATCAGGTACTATCTTCTATTGATATAGACTGGGCTTCTGTTCAGCTAAATTATTTTGGTTTTTCGCAGGGAGTAGCCACGATGGTTCGATACGCCGCATATGCACAAATTCCATTCGCTCAAATGGTTGTATGGGCTGGGACTTTTCCGCCAGAGCCAATGTCAGATGCTTTTGCATTTCTTTCAGGACAGGAGTCCATTTCATATTTTAGTGGAAAGGATGATCCATTTTACAAACCAGAAATGGAGGAACAGCAACGTGAGACTATTTATAAAGCCAGTGGAATAACTCCAAAAGTTGTGTTTTTCGAAGGCAAACATGAAGTGAAATCTGAGCTGGTGAGTCAACTTTAGGGTTGTTCATGACTGAACATTCCATGTGCTAAATCGGACAATAGTAAAGTAGGCTTACGCTGAAGTGGGTCTAAATCAGAGAGTTGCTGTTTTGGTATTTTCTTTGAGTATTAAGCCGGATAAACCTAATCTTATGATCAAACTAACCGAAGTAGATAAGTATATCGAGTCAAAATACCAACGTGTATTTATACTCAAAGGAATAAATCTTGAAATCAATGAGGGCAAGTTTGTGAGCATCATGGGGCCGAGTGGTTCGGGTAAATCTACACTACTCAATATCATCGGCATGCTAGACAAACCCTCACAGGGGGCATATTATTTTTTGGATCAGCCGGTCCATACCTTTCGCGAACGCCAAACAGCCAAAATGCATAAAGAGCAAATTGGGTTTATCTTCCAGGCATATCACCTGATCGATGAGTTGAATGTGTACGAAAACATCGAAACGCCATTGATCTACCGAGGAATCAAACGCAAGGAACGCCAAAGTATGGTGGCTGAGATGTTGGACCGGTTCAATATGGTTGCAAAGCGGGATTTATTCCCGGAGCAGCTTTCTGGTGGCCAACAACAGCTTGTAGGCATAGCGCGCGCTATCGTAGGCAAGCCAAACTTACTATTGGCCGATGAACCTACAGGGAATTTGCATTCATCCCAGGGCGAAGAAGTCATGGAATTGTTGCGTGAATTAAACAAAGAGGGAATGACCGTAGTTCAGGTAACACATAATGAGAAATTTGCTGAGTATGGTTCACGTATCGTTCAGTTGGACGATGGGGCCATTCGGCAATAGTAGCCATCACCAATTTATATGAAAAGAGTGTTGTTGAGTGCCATTACCATTTTGCTACTAGGAGTAGCCGTGGCACAAGAGGAGGAGCGGAAGATTATAAAATTAGGAGCAGTATATTCTTCTTTGCCCTGGTTAAATGCCTCAGGTGGTGAAAAAGAAGGGTTTGTATATATGGACAACCTGGATTTTACAGCTAATTTAAACATCGACCGCATCTTTAAGTGGGAAAACGATTTGATCGTATTTGCTTATCTACTGAGCAACCATGGCGGACAGGCATCAAGCTTGATGGGCGATTTTCAGGTGGCAAGCAACATCGAAGCACCCCGTTCAACTCGCTTGTTCGAGTTATGGGTTCAGGAAAACTTCTTTCACAATGACATCTCGGTGCTCGTAGGGTTGTACGATCTCAATTCTGAGTTTGATGTGCTACGGCCGGGCACGATTTTTATCAACAGCTCTTTTGGTATAGGTGCTGAGTATGCACAGTCAGGTTTAAATGGTCCGTCCATCTTTCCTATATCATCATTGGGCATGCGTATGAGTGCGCAAATGGGAGACAAGGTGGTTGTAAGGCTTGCTGTTCTTGATGGAGTCCCAGGTGATGCCGGTGACCCCACTACCAATCATATTCACCTGTCAAAAAAAGATGGCGCATTGCTGGCCGCAGAAACAAGTATCTATCCGGGTAGTACCGTGGTGATAAACCCAGAACATGTAGAGCGAGGCTATGTGACGAGAAGAAAAAAAGTAGGTCGGGAACATGAAATACCTACCAATGATAAAATCAATCTAGGAGGGTGGTACTATACGGCCAAATTTCCAGAGTTGAATAGCCCATATGTTTCGCATGGCAACTGGGGTGTTTATGCAGGTATGCAAAAGTATTTTCACTTTGGAAGAGAGGGTCGCTACCTGGCGCTCTTTGGTAGGTATGGAGTAGCCAATGCCCTCTACAATCAGCTGCAGTCTGCACTGTCAGGAGGCGTGGTTTTTGCGGATCTGATCAAAGGCAAAACAGACTATCTTGGCTTTGGTTTTTCCACAGGATACAATGGAGATCCTTACATGGAGGGTATGCAGTCACCACAAGAGCCATTACGATCTGAAACCGCTTTAGAATTCACATATAGTGTTTCATTGGCCAACTGGTTTAGCTTACAGCCAGACGTGCAGTATGTGATTAATCCTGGCATGAGGCGCAGCCTGAGCAATAGCCTTGGTGTGGGGCTATTGCTACAGGTTTCTATTTAGTGAATAATAGGGCTGCGCTCTACGGGTTGGTTAGGGGTAAAAAGCAGGCGGTATGTTCTGGATGTTTGAGTCTTTTTGAATTCTCGCAATTAATTCCCAATGTCTCACATTTATCGACTTTGATTAATACTAGATATGGTTGAGAAAAGGGTTTGTAATGATCACTCTACGAATTAACTGCATTTGCTCTGCCGCAAAAAACGAAAGTCTGCACCCTGATTTAAGTTGAGTTGCAATTTTCGCAAATCCTATTTAGACAATTTTGGGCATATTGCTATTCTTGCCTTTATACCGAAGAGTGTGGATCACTTTTCGTAAATACCTACATGGCGCGGAGGTAAGAGTCTCACTTGAAACTGATCAATTTTGTCCTTCATCTTGTTGAAAAATTGCAGGCGAGCTTTCTCAGAAGAGTGACTTAGCAAACTGGATTTTTGTAAGATGTTATCTATGTATGCTTCTATATTTTCACAGAAAGCTTCGTCTGTAGTAGTCAGTACATTCAGCATGTTATAGGTTTTCATCACCATCCGTTTGTTACCGAGAGAAAAGAAAACCGTATTGTCCCCGATTTCTATTTCATTGTGGTAAAGCTCAAATTTTCCGAACTCAATGTGCTTTTTGTCGCTATGACATAGTTTGTGGCCGGCCTCTGCAGATTTGCTAAGCAAGTCGAGCATGTTTTTTAACTCAGACAACAGCGCCTCTAATTGCTCTCTACTTATTATTTGAGTATCAAAATAATACTCGATTTGCCTCAGGGTAATGTTCATGGTTTCGTCACTCCAGATTTCCAGTGAAGGGACATCTCGGTAGGTTTTCCAAATTTGTTCGCTAGTCTCCATTATCTCTGGAGCTACCGCACGCTCATCAAATGGTTGTTGGAGGGTCTTGGGATCTTTGAGGATAGTTCTGAGCCAAAAATATGATTTAAACCTGCTCAGTAATGGAAATTGAAAGTAATGAAAAGGCGGAATGTCTTTGGCCACATACACCATGCGATAGGAGGGTGCAGCCCCCACCAGACTGATGCTTTCGGCTACAGATTTCAGAAAATCACCATAGGTAAATGTTTCGTTTATTGTGCGTTTATGAAATAATACGGTGCTTTTGGAGGTTTGGAAAAACGTATCGAGAGACAGGTTGTAGTGAAGCGCAATTTTCCGTATTTCATTGAAGGTGAGTAAAGTGTCCCCGCGCAGGCGTCTGTAGGCACTGTCTCGGCTAATGTCTAATAACAAGCACAACTCGTCGGCCAGTGTAGAATGCGTATTGGCCTTTACCCATTCCAAAAAACGGACTTGTATTTCTCTATCGGTAGGCATAGCTGGTAAGGTTCGAAAAATGAAAATACAATATTTTGCGCATTCAACAGGCAAAAGCTTGTATCAAATCGATTTACCAAAATCCCTGGCTCGAAGCTGAAGCCTCTTGCTGCATTTCTTCCGATAGTTCTTTGCCCAGAAAACGGTCGATCAGGTAGTGAGCAAGGTAGATGAGTGGAGTTAGCAGTATGGCTACCCCAAATTTATAGATATAGTTTATGGTGCCTACAGATAAAAGTTGGGGCATCGACCATTTGCTGCCTTCAGGAGCGAGTAGGTAAAAGGCTATACCTAAAACCACGAAGCTGTCTATAAACTGTGAAATCAAGGTGGACCCTGTAGCCCGTAACCAAACAAACCTGGCACCAGTAATTTTTCTTAACTTTTGAAAAACGAAAACGTCTAATAATTGGCCAATAAGAAAAGCAACCAGGGAGCCAATAATGATACCCAGGCCTTGCTGGAAGATGGTTTTGAATGCATAGTTTATGTTGAAATTGGCCCCTTCCGGGCCTTCACTATTCACATCTAACCAAAACTGGGCTGGAGGCAATAGTGTGATAGTGTAGATGACCAAAAAGGCAAAACAAATGCAGCCAATGGTCAGAAAGCTAATGGTCTTAACGCCTTTTTTGCCAAAGTACTCATTGATCACATCAGTGGTCACGAACACCACGGGCCAGATGACTACACCTGCTGTGAGGTTAAAATCCAATACAAAATCGCCAAAAAGTGGGATGTTGGCAGGAGCAAGCCCCAGGGTTTGCTCTGCTGAAAAGATTTTTACACCAATTATTTCAGCCAACAATGCATTGGTCAGAAATATGCCTGCCAGGATTAGGAAGAGTTGTTGTTTCTTAGATTTCACCTGGCCTAGTGATTTATTACAAATTTTTTACCTTCTTCAGCCAGGTAGGTTTCTGAAAAAACCGATCGTGCTTCACGAAGTAGCGGAGATAGGTCTTTATAACGTGTAGAAAAATGACCTAGTAATAGTCTTCTGACTTCAGCTTTTTCGGCCAGTTCTGCCGCTTGGCGGGCTGTGGTATGATAAGTACTTGCCGCTCGCTCATGCATGTCGTGCATGAAGGTAGACTCGTGATATACCAGATCCACGCCCTTTATTGTTTCTGCCAATTCAGGTATAAGGCGAGTGTCTGAGCAATAAGCGTAGCTATAGGGAGGTTTTGGGTCGAAAGTGACTTCTTCATTTTTGAAAACGACATTTCCACTTTCATCTACCAAATCTTCACCATTTCTAAGCTTGGCTGCTTCTACAGGCGTTAGCTTTCGCTTGATGGCGTTTTTATTGATTCCGCGCTTCTTAGCTTTTTCTTCAAAGAGAAACCCTGAGCAGGGGATGCGGTGATCAAGAGGTATAGTGGTAATGCGTAATTTGTCATTATCAAAAATCACCTCGGGTACATTGGGGGTCCACTCTTTAAACTTAATGTCATAAGACAGTCTGGTCATAGAGTAGCGCAGCTGCAAGGTGATAATCTCTGCGAGACCTGGTGGTCCGTAGATACAAAGATCTGCCTTACGTCCATACAGATGTAATGTGGAGATTAGCCCCATTAGGCCGTAGTAATGATCTCCGTGTAGGTGCGAAATCAATATTTCATTGATTCGCGACAGTTTGATCTTGTGCTTTTTGATGAGCAGCTGAGTGCCTTCCCCACAGTCGATTAGGAAATACTTGTCCTGCACACGCAGTAGCTGCGAGGTATGGTGACGATTGTGGGCGAAGGCTGCTGAATTGGAACCTAATATTTGAAGCTCTATTGCCAAAATCAGGTGTTATTCCTCGCCGCCTTCTTCTCGAAGACCTTTTTCGATTTCATTGAACATTACAGCTTCTACAGCTTCTTCCTGAGTAGGGAGGATGTCCATCACCTTATCCAGCATAGAAATTTTGATGAGCTTCATTACATGCTCGTTTACACCACACATGATGAATGATCCGCTCTCTTTAAAAAGTCTGTTGCCCACCAGCAATGCGCTCAACCCCGAAGAGTCAGAATATTTTACCACGGACATGTTCACTACTACATTTTCCACACCTTCGGCCTGGAGCGTGACAAATTCTGATTTTACCTCTGGAGCAATCGTGCTATCCAGCTTTTCTTCATCTATAGTAAGAATGGTATATTGGTCTTGTCTGTCTATTGAAAACTTCATAATCTATCTATCGTCTTTTCTACGTTCTTCTTTATACGGTCTAAAATGTTTTCGGTGGTGTCTTTTATAAAAACCATTCCAGTTATTTTCTCAAAAAGTTCAATGTATCGCTCCGAAACAGAATTTACAAACTCTTCCGTCATTTCGGGGATTTGTTGCCCTTCTTTTCCCTGAAAACCATTGCTGATCAGCCATTGCCGAACAAATTCTTTTGAAAGTTGCTTTTGCCCTTCACCGCTTGCCTGACGTTTTTCATAACCTTCGGCATAAAAATATCTCGACGAATCTGGCGTATGCACTTCATCTATAAGCAATATTTCGCCATTATGTTTTCCAAATTCATATTTGGTATCCACCAAAATCAACCCCTGTTCGGCTGCTAGCTGAGTGCCTCGCTCGAAGAGTTTTACGGTGTATTCTTCAAGTTGCACATAGTCTGACTCACTCACCAACCCCTGGGCTAAGATTTCTTCTCGTGAAATGTCCTCATCATGCCCCTCATGAGCTTTGGTAGTAGGTGTTATGATAGGGGAAGGTAGCTTGTCATGCTCTTTGAGCCCATCGGGTAGAGGTACACCGCACAGGCTTCGTTTCCCGTCGCGGTATTCACGCCAGGCGTGACCGGTAAGGTAACCACGGATGACCATTTCCACAGGAAAGGCCTCGCATTTGATACCGATAGTTACATTAGGATCAGGAACTGTCAAAACCCAGTTCGGCACAATGTCTTTCGTTTTTTGCAGCATGGTAGCTGCTATTTGGTTTAGTACCTGACCTTTAAAGGGAATAGGCTCTGGTAAGACTACATCAAAAGCCGATATCCGGTCTGATGCGATCATCAGAAGCTTATCGCCAAATGAATAAACGTCACGTACTTTACCAACATATTTGTCGGTCTGCTTAGGGAATTCGAAATCTGTGTATTTGATGCCTTTGGACATAGGGCGCAAAGATAGTGATCTGAATGGAATAAAATTGACCTCTAAATTACAATACTCTGTTTAACCAGCGGTCAACTTTTCGGAGCTAATTACCCTGCCAGACTCATAGTTTTCTTTGAGGATCATCGTTTCCTTTCGATCGTAGTAGTACCACTCACCTGTGCGTTTGTTTCGCAGGTAGTTGCCTTCATATTCTTTTGCGCCGTTTTTGTGATACTTTACAAAAGGGCCTTGCAGCCGGTCGAGCTTCCAGGTTTCTTTCGTTTTTAGCTTTCCATTGGGGTAGTAGGTGGTAGCCTCACCCTGCTTGCGTCCATAAGCAAATGTAGTGCGCTCTACGATGGTGCCCTTCTGGTAAATTTCAGTCACCCCATGCAATTTCCCGTTCTGCCACGTTTGGACCTTTGATAGCCTGTTTTTATCATCATAAAATTTCCAGGTGCCATGCGGGAGTTCATTGAGGAGTTGTTTGCTGGCTACTATTTTGCCTTTTTCGCTGTATTCGGTGATACGCGCATCCATGCCTTTGTTGGAATACACCCCTTCAACCTTCACTTTACCATTCGCGTGGTACTCCAGGTTTTTGCCCACTCGATACCCGTTTTTATAGCTAAACTTTTTATGTAGGTCTCCATTGTCGAAATAGGCTATATAATCACCTTGCAGTGCGCCTTCTTTGTATTTTCCTTCTGACTTGAGTTGACCATTTTCATGAAAGTATTTCACAAATCCTGAGCGTTTCCCACGCTCATTCAGCACTTCCATTTCCAGATTGCCAGAAGGGTAGTAGGTGCGGTATTCCCCGTCGAGCAGACCTCCTACATACTCGGCTTCCAGCATCACTATTCCTGATTCATAATATTTTTTGGTGGTGCCGTTTGGTTTGCCATCAGCGTATTCCACTTCTTGCTTTAGGTTGCCGTTCGGGTAGTATTCGGTTACCAGTCCATCAGGCTTGCCGTTTACAAACTGTGTGGAGCCACGGAGCTGTCCATTTTCATTGTATACTTTGAGCTCGCCTACAAGCGTATCTTGCTGAAACATGGCCTCCTGCATCACAGTGCCGTCCGGAGCATATACTTTGGTCAGCCCTTCCTTCAGGTTGTTTACATAAGTGGTGACACGCTGCACCGTTCCATTTTCGTAATAATTAGTAAAAGTGCCTTGCTTTTTCCCATCTTCAAAATGCCCTTTTACCAGCACTTCGCCAGAAGGACTAAACTTTTTATAAGGTCCATGCACCCGACTAGAATCATTGTCTAATACCTGATAGGTTTCTTTTACCTGCCCATCCAGGTTTTCATAATACGTGGTTATGGGGGTTTGGCTTTGCGCCAAAATGGACATGAGAATAAATAGTGAACAAAGGCTGACTTTCATATCACAAAAAAAGAGAATGCTGAGCATGTAACGCAAATAGAAAAGATGAATTGTAAAGTTCGGGTATTTAGAAGCAATACAGGTAGTTAACATCGTGTAATCAGAAATGATTTCCTGAAGAACATGGCATATCCTATGGCTAAGACTGCTCTAATTTACACCTTTGTAATTATGGAAGCTAATCAATTGGAAAGTCAGGTTTTTATAACTGCAGAAATGGAACTTGGGGAGGGTCCGCTTTGGCATCCTGTGGAGAGCTGCTGGTACTGGGTGGATATCTATCAGGGCAAACTTCATAAGGCTGATGCTGCTGGAAATCACCTAAGTAGTTTTGCTTTTGATAAAAAATTAGGTTTCGCGCTGCCAGCCAGCGAGGAACAGTTTGTTTGTGGGTTGGAGGATGGATTGGCAGTATTTAGTATGTCCACGGGGAAAACTTCTTATCTGGCCAATATCAATCATGAAGCAAACGGCAACAGATTTAACGATGGCAAAACTGACCCGACGGGTAGGGTATGGGGAGGTACTATGAATGTAGACGAAAGTACGCGCTATGGAAATTTGTACACCTGGGAACATCAAAAACTCAGGTCTCACCTAAGTCAGCTAGGTGTATCTAATGGACTGGGATGGTCACCGGATCATCGAACTTTTTATCACATAGACTCACCAAGGCGCACCATCACTGCTTATGGTTTTGATGCCGTGTCTGGTAGTTTGGAAGAAGCATCCAATGTGATTCATGTACCGGAAAGCATGGGTTTTCCAGACGGGATGGCTGTGGATAATGAAGGCATGCTTTGGGTAGCGCATTGGGATGGGTATGCGGTAAGGTGCTGGGATCCTGAGTCTGGCAAAGTGCTACACGAAATTCAAGTGCCCGCTCCGAGAGTGACGTCTTGTGCTTTTGGTGGAGCCGATGGCAAAACACTCTTAATTACTACAGCGCGAACAGGCTTAAGTAAAGAAGAGCTGATGAAATATCCGCAAAGCGGAAGCTTGTTTGTGGCCCATCTCAATGTAGGTGGAATGCCCTGTACCCTGGCTAAGCACTAAAGCACACGTGTGAACGTCGAAATCTTTTCGTTTTTAATTTTATTTAAAATGCTTCGCGTAGCTTTAAACGGATTTTTAGTCTGTTAATATTTTTTTCCTAAACTAAACTATATGAAGTCAACATCTGATCCTGTGGTAGGACGTAGTGTGCTTTTACCTTTTATTCTGATCACTTCACTATTTGCCCTTTGGGGATTTGCCAATGCAGTTACGGATCCTATGGTTCAGGCATTTAAGAAAGTGCTCGAACTATCCAACTCTCAGGCTGCATGGGTGCAAATGGCTTTTTATGGAGGCTATTTTTGTATGGCATTACCTGCGGCATTGTTTGTAAGAAAGTTTTCTTATAAAACGGGGGTGCTAATAGGTCTGGCGCTATATGCTGGTGGTGCGCTGTTGTTTTATCCGGCAGCTACTTCAGAGCAATTTTGGTTTTTCTGTTTGGGCCTATACATTCTTACGTTTGGTTTGGCTTTTTTAGAAACTACAGCCAATCCCTACATACTGGCAATGGGATCGCCTGAAACTGCCACTCGTAGGTTAAACCTTGCTCAGGCTTTCAATCCGCTGGGATTGATTTTGGGACTATTAGTAGCCCAACAATTCGTGTTGAAGAAGCTACAATCCGATAATATAGAAGACTATGCTTCTCTGGCTGAAGCTAAAAAAGCGCTGATAAGAACCAGTGATTTAATGGTGATCCGTGATCCTTACGTGATGTTGGGCCTTGTGGTGCTGGGCATATTTGTGCTCATCCTGATCAATAAAATGCCTCAGGCTAAAGACAAAAATGGCATGCCTTCTTTAAGCAATACAATCGGAGCGCTTTTAAGCAGAAGGAAGTACAACTTAGGAGTGTTGGCGCAAGTGTTGTATGTAGGCGCTCAGATCATGTGCTGGACATATATCTACCAATACGCTGAGGCCATTGGTATCAGTAGCGATATTGCAGCCAATTATCAGTTTGCTGCATTCTTATTGTTTTTAGTAGGAAGGGCAGTGGGTACTTATATGCTGCGCCTGATCAACTCTGGAAAGCTGCTTTTACTTTTTGCAATAGCTGGAGGCATCTGTACAGTGCTTACCATGGTGCTTTCGGGCGTTTCTGGCTTGTATGCACTGGTGGCTATATCCTTTTTTATGTCAGTAATGTTTCCTACAATCTATGGTATTGCTCTCGAAGGTCTTAGCGAGGAAGAGTCCAAAATCGGTGCTGCAGGGTTGGTAATGGCTATTGTAGGTGGTGCTCTGATGCCCAAGTTTCAAGGGATGTTGATTGATCTGGGAGGAGCAGGAGTAAGTGATATTACAATATTAGGAATGGCGGAAGTCAACTTTTCATTTATTCTACCTTTACTCTGTTTTGTAGGTATCGCATTATACGGATCAATTACACAGCGTAAATAGGTATTGTTCTCCTTAATTTTCTGATAACTAATTAATCTTAAGAGTTGCTTTGTATCGTAGACCTATCTACCTGCAAAGCAACTTTTTTTATCTCCCGGCATTGCGGAGCCTTGTCTGCTGTCCATTTCAGGTCTCAACTGAGCTGCGTGTTGCAAACAATGAAGAGAATTTACACTTAGAACTAAGTTCTATCTTTTACCACTTGATATAGTCAGATTAAAATCCTCTTTTTGCACAAAAAAAAACATGCCCAATACGCGTTTATTACAGCAACTCGAATTCATTCGAGAAATTGATAAACTCAAATACATTTTTCGTAAGTCCAGGCTATTTGGCAGTGACCGTCATGAAAACGATGCGGAGCACAGCTGGCATTTGGCGATGATGGCTGTAGTGCTTGAAGAGCATGCCATCGCTCCCGTTTCGCTTTTGCGAGTGATCAAGATGCTGCTCATTCATGACATAGTTGAAATAGACGCTGGGGATACCTTCTTGTATGACACCACCAAGGATCATAACAATACAGAAGAGGAACTAGTGGCCGCCAATCGCATTTTTGGGATCCTTCCTGAGGATCAGCGAGATGAGTTCATCAAGATCTGGCAGGAGTTCGAGGCAGGGGAGTCGGCAGATGCCCGCTTTGCTAAAGCCCTGGACCGACTAGAACCCGTGATGCAAAATGCCTCCAATGGAGGGGGAACCTGGCAGGAATTTGATGTGCCAAAAGAAAAGGTTCTTAATAAAATTCAAGGTATCAGTAGAGGTTCGGATACTTTATGGGCTTATACGCAACAGCTATTGGATAAGTGTGTAGCTGACGGATTGCTGAAAGCTTAAGAATCCGCTGCGTATCTTGGGTTGCCTTCGGCAAAAGATTTGAAGTCTTCCATAAACTGCAAGCTTTGCTTCTTAAATGCCTTTTTTCCCATGAAAAAGGCCATAAACTTCATTAAACCACTAAATTCAAACTCTGTTTCACTGACCCACCTCGTCTGATTTCCTTGATCGTAAAAATAGTTGCGCTGTATATTGAAAGCACCTTTGGTATCATAGGTGCCATGAAAAGCATCCGGCAAGCTGCGCTCAGTGATCGTTTCAATCATTTCCATCTCACGTTTACCCCATTTGTATTTGAGCCTTGAGGTGGCACCACGAGTTCCGGGCTCGCCATCCAGATGCTCGAACGAGATAAATCCCTTTTGCCAATACTTCATGTTGTCAGGGTTGTCAAACTTTTCGATGACCTTGTCTCTAGGTAAGTCGATAGTGATTTCCAGGTTATATTTCATTTTTAGGTTAATGTGTTTAGAGTAAAGCTAATGGATTTGTAGGTTTTGAAGAAAATGGATACTGAGTAAACAGGTGGCGAAATTTAGGTGTTCAGGTTGAAGCCCCATTTTTAAGAACTCCTTTATTGCGGTATGGACAGGACTCGAATCGCAGCGGCGCACCGTCCGCGACTTCTTGCGTATCAGGCCTGTTGAGTTTTTGAGATGTTTGTTGGAGTTTAAGAATGAAATGCTTGCTACTAGTGGAATAGGGTGGATTAGACACAAAAAAAGGAGGCTCATCTGAAAACTCCTTTATTGCGGTATGGACGGGACTCGAATCGCAGCGGCGCACCGTCCGCGACTTCCTGGGTAACAGGCCTATTGAGTTTTTGAGATGTTTGTTGGAGTTTAAGAATGAAATGCTTGCTACTAGTGGAATAGGGTGGATTAGACACAAAAAAAGGAGCCTCATCTGAGAACTCCTTCCTTGCGGTATGGACGGGACTCGAATCGCAGCGGCGCACCGTCCGCGACTTCCTGCGTATCAGGCCTGTTGAGTTTTTGAGATGTTTGTTGGAGTTTAAGAATGAAATGCTTGCTACTAGTGCAATAGGATGGGTCTGATACAAAAAAAGGAGCCTCATCTGAGAACTCCTTCTTTGCGGTATGGACGGGACTCGAATCGCAGCGGCGCACCGTCCGCGACTTCCTGCGTAAAAGGCCTATTGAGTTGATGAGCTGTTTGTTGGAGTTTAGGAATGAAATGCTTGCTACTAGTGGAATAGGGTGGATTAGACACAAAAAAAGGAGCCTCATCTGAAAACTCCTTTATTGCGGTATGGACAGGACTCGAATCGCAGCGGCGCACCGTCCGCGACTTCCTGCGTATCAGGCCTGTTGAGTTTTTGAGATGTTTGTTGCGGGTTAAGAATCAAATGCTTGCTACTAGTGGAATAGGGTGGATTAGACACAAAAAAAGGAGTCTCATCTGAGAACTCCTTCCTTGCGGTATGGACGGGACTCGAATCGCAGCGGCGCACCGTCCGCGACCTCCTGCGTATCAGGCCTATTGAGTTGATGAGGTGTTTGTTGGAGTTAAAGAATGATTGCTACCAGTGGAATGGGATGGGTCTGATACAAAAAAAGGAGCCTCACCTGAGAATACCTTCCTTGCGGTATGGACGGGACTCGAATCGCAGCGGCGCACCGTCCGCGACTTCCTGCGTGACAGACCTATTGAGTTGATAAGAGGTTTGTTGGAGTTTAATAACGAAATGATATTGCTATTAGTGGAATAGGGTGGAATAGACACAAAAAAAGGAGCCTCATCTGAGAACTCCTTCTTTGCGGTATGGACGGGACTCGAACCCGCGACCTCCTGCGTGACAGGCAGGCATTCTAACCAACTGAACTACCACACCAGTGCAATTATCATTTTGATCAAAGCCTAACACGAAATGAATTGAATCGTGAGTAGGTAAAAAAAGGAGCCTCAATGATGAAAGCTCCTTTTGCGGTATGGACGGGACTCGAACCCGCGACCTCCTGCGTGACAGGCAGGCATTCTAACCAACTGAACTACCACACCTTTGATCTTTTTGGGACGCTTACACTCGTTTGTGTGCGTGTTTCCCTCAATTGCGATGCAAAACTATGTGCTTATTTGATTAAATCCAATAGGCCAATTCAATTATTTTTATCCACATTTTCGATATCGTTAAAACTGTCGAAAAGGGGATTTCTTTCTACATTTGTCCCAGTAAAAAATCAAAGCATGCACTTAGAGTTCGAAAAGCCAATAGTAGAATTAGAAAGCAAGCTGGCAGATATGAAACAGCTAGCCCAGCAGAGTGATGTAGACGTAACAGATGCCATCAAAAAGCTGGAGACAAAGATTACAACCCTTAAGAAAGATACCTTTACCAATCTTACGAGGTGGCAGCGAGTGCAGCTGTCCCGTCATCCTGAGCGCCCGTACACCCTGGACTATATCTATGAGATCTCTGATGATTTTGTAGAGTTACACGGTGATCGTACTGTAAAAGACGATAAAGCCATGGTGGGAGGTTTTGCTACCATAGATGGTGAGTCGGTAATGATCATTGGACAACAAAAGGGGAGAAATACCAAGCAGCGTCAAGAACGTAATTTTGGTATGGCCAACCCTGAAGGGTACCGAAAAGCTTTGCGCCTCATGAAGTTGGCTGAGAAGTTTAACAAACCCATCATTACGCTGGTGGACACTCCGGGTGCTTATCCAGGGTTAGAAGCGGAAGAACGCGGACAGGGAGAAGCCATCGCTCGAAATCTCAAAGAAATGATGATGCTCAAAGTACCAGTGGTGAGTGTGATCATTGGAGAAGGAGCTTCTGGTGGAGCATTGGGGATTGCCATCGCAGACAAAGTTTTAATGATGGAAAATACCTGGTATTCGGTGATATCGCCTGAGTCGTGCTCGTCGATACTGTGGAGAAGCTGGGATTATAAAGAACAGGCTGCTGAAGCACTCAAGCTTACCGCAAAGGATATGCTGGAGCACAAACTGATTGATGGTATTATCAATGAGCCGCTTGGAGGTGCGCATTCAGATATGAAAGCGGCTGCTTCTCAGCTGAAAAGCGATGTGCTAAAACACATCAAAGCCTTGAAGAAACTTTCAGAAGATAAGCGTATACAACAGAGAATAGATAAATTCTCTGATATGGGAGCTTATAAATAATTGACAATGAAAATTGGTTTAGTGCTTTCGGGAGGTGGTGCCAGAGGAATCGCTCATCTTGGTATTATGGAGGCACTTCTAGAATCTGGAGTACGTTTTAGTGTGGTGTCCGGATCGAGCGCCGGAGCTCTTGCAGGAGCCTTATACTGTGCTGGTCACTCACCTAGAGAAATTTGCCAGATTATTGAAAAAACCAATTTTTACAGAGCTTTCAGGCCTTCTTTTAACAGCAGAAGCCTGCTAAACATAGAAAGAGCTTCTGGGGAGTTGAGTAAATACTTCCCGGAAGATTCTTTTGCATCTCTCAAAATCCCTCTTCGGGTAACGACCACAGATATTTCCAAAGGCAAGGTAAAGGTTTACAAGCGAGGACAGCTCATACGCCCAGTGTTAGCTTCTTGTTGTATTCCAGTGGTTTTTGACCCTGTTCGTATCGGAAAACGCACACTTGTAGATGGTGGTATACTGGATAACCTTCCATATAAGCCAATCAAAAAGGAGTGCGATAAAATCATCGCTTTACATTGCAACCCTATAGATAAGGGGTATCGTCCGGGTAACTGGAGAGACCTGATGGAACGCTCCATGATGCTTACGGTGACACAGTATGTGCACAGTAAGAAAAAAAACTATGATTTGTTTTTAGAGCCGCCAGGAGTGAGTAGATATAAGGTGTTTGATTTTAAGAAGGCTCAGGAAATTTTTGATTTTGGATATGAGTATGCCCAAAAAGAGATAGCTTCAGGTGCGTTAGAAAAGATCGGACTCCATGAAAAAAGCGTTCTTTAGTGTATGTTTTAGGCTTACGGGCTGGAGGGTAGTAGGGCAAAGACCTGTGCACTTAAAAAAGTATGTGCTCATAGTAGCCCCACACACTAGCAATTGGGATTTTTTTGTGGGTGTGGCAGCCAGGAGTATTTCAGGGCTGAAGAGTGACTTCCTGGCAAAGGACTCCTTGTTCAAAATTCCACTTGTAGGTTGGTTTTTACGGAAGGTTGGAGGGCATCCTGTAGACCGATCACGTAAAATGAATATGGTGGACCAGGTAGTGGAGCTGTTTCATAAACATGAAGAGTTTGTGATCACTATAACCCCAGAGGGTACCAGATCTTATAACCCGAATTGGAAAACCGGGTTTTATAGAATAGCTGACAAAGCCAGGGTGCCAATAGTACTTGTAGGGTTTGACTATGAAAAGCGAACAGTGGAATACCGAAAGCCTTTTATTCCTACAGGGGATTTGGAAAAGGAACTAGAAGAAATCAAAGCTTACTTTCGTACCGTGAAAGGAAAGCATCCGGAAAAAGGAGTGAGGTAATCGGAGCGGATGCCTTGCAAATAAAAAAGCCCCGATCAACGGGGCTTTTTGTTATTTCTTCTTTGTGGTTCGTTTTGTTCGGCGCTTTGGCTTCACTTCTTCCACAATTTCATCTTCTACGTCTGCGAGAATACGTCCACAGTGCTCGCATACGATGATCTTTTTCTTTTCTCTGATCTCAGCTTGCATTTGTGGAGGCACCACGTTGAAACAGCCACCACAAGCACCTCTTTTTACAGGTACCACAGCAAGTCCGTTTCGCATATTGTTTCTTACTTTGTCGTAAGACTTCAATAAGCGATCTTCTACTTGCTTAGCAGCTTTTTCACGATCTTTTAACAGCTTTTGTTCATCAGCTTCAGACTCCTGAGTGATGGTTTCCAATTCAGCCTTTTTCGAATCAAGATCTTTGCCTCTTTCAGTAAGAATGCCTTCAGTTTCGGCGATCTCCTCCTTCTTTGCATCAATCTTCACAAAAGACTCCTTGATTCTTTTTTCAAGAATCTGAATTTCCAGCTGCTGTAGCTCAATTTCTTTGCTGATCGCATCATATTCGCGGTTATTGCGAACATTCATTTGCTGCTCTTCATATTTTTTGATGAGCTTCTCAGCGTCTTTTATAGCAGTACGGTTGCTTGAGATATTGTCTTCCAAGTCGGCCAATTCCTGCTTTTGCTTCTCAATCCTCGTCTGGTAACCAGCAATCTCATCTTCAAGGTCCATTACCTCATCAGGCAAAGCACCTCTTACTTTGATTAATTCGTCACGTTCTGAATCGATGGATTGTAATTTTACGAGGTTTTCGAGCTTTTTCGCTACAGTATTTTCCATGCAGTATTACAAATAATTGATAGGATTCGTTTGTACGTCCGATAAACGGAGTGCAATATTAGTGAATTTTTCGCTTAATATATCATAAAGCAAATCCTTTGTGAATTGCTCACTTTCGTAGTGTCCAATATCCGCAATGATGGTCTGTCCATCGGCTTCAAAAAACTCGTGGTACTTAAAATCCCCTGTGATAAATACATCTGCACCCTGACGAATAGCGCTACTAAGCAGGAAGCTTCCTGCTCCACCGCAGAGAGCCACTTTTGATACCTTGTTACGGGTAATGGCTGTGTGACGAATGCATTTGGTCTGCATTTTTTCCTTTAACCATGCCAAAAACGCAGCAGTGTCCATAGGATTTTCAAGTACACCGATCATTCCAGACCCAACATCCTGGTGCTTGTTCGAGAGCGACGTGAGGTAGTATGCTACTTCCTCATAAGGATGTGCCTGTCGTAAAGATGCCAGTATTTTGCCCGACAAGTGGTTAGGAAAAATGACCTCCACCCGGTCTTCAGTTACGGTTTCATCTACATGCTGAGCACCGATATGTGGATTGGTGTGTGCTCCAGGTCTAAAAGTACCAGTGCCGGCTACACGAAAACTACAGTGGTCGTAATCGCCTATACTTCCAGCACCAGCAGCATAGAGTGCATCCAACACTTCCTGAGTGTTATCTTTAGGTACAAAGGTGGTTAGCTTAGTCAGTAGGCCTGATTTGGGGCTCAAAGTGCGTACCTGCTTTAGGCCGAGGCGTTCTGCAATCCTACGATTGACGCCCAGGTGATAGTTGTCCAGATTTGTGTGGATAGCATAAATCGCTATGCCATTTTGGATAGCTTTGATAATGCATCGTTCTACCCAGTGATTGCCCGTGAGGCTTTTCAACCCTTTGAAAATAAGCGGGTGATGGGCGATGATTAAGTTGTCACCATTTTGAATAGCTTCTGCGATTACCTCTTCTGTAACGTCCAGGGTAAGGCTTATTCCTTTAACTTCTGAATTTGGATTACCAACTAAAAGCCCACAGTTGTCATAAGACTCCTGATATTCCAGAGGCACAAGTCCTTCCAGGTAATTGGTTATATCTTTGATTTGCATAGATTCAAATATGATGTATTGGTGGCAAATAATTCTATTTCCTTTTGCTTTGCTTTTCGATGTGATCACGAGGCTCCGTAACCGTTTGTATGATCGGGGCATTCGGCAAAGCACAAAATTTGATACAAATGTAGTGTCGATAGGAAATCTATCCATAGGAGGCACGGGTAAAACCCCTATGCTCAACTATCTCATCGATTATTTTCATGCGAAAGACTGGAAAGTGGCAACGCTTAGTCGTGGATATGGGCGCAATACTAGAGGCTTTAGGCTTGCAAGCACTGAGGATAATGCCGATAGTATAGGTGACGAGCCATTTATGTACTACACCCGCTACAAAGGCGTAGTGCCAGTAGCGGTAGGGGAAGAGCGTGACTTAGCGTTGTCCGAATTGTACTTACATGAGCCTGACACTCATGTGGTCCTGCTAGACGATGCGTTTCAACACAGGCGCTTGCTGCCATCTGCTAGCATCATGCTCACTACTTATCAGCATCCTTTTATGACGGACTTTCTTTTGCCAGCGGGTAGGTTGCGAGAAGCCAGAAGTGGTGCTCGACGAGCAGATATCATTATTGTCACCAAATGTCCGGAGAATATTTCTGGGGCTGAACAGGTCAAATACCGTGAGCAAATCCGATCATACAGTGATGCAGAGGTCTTTTTTATGACCACTGTTTATCACCAACCAAAACCCATGTTTGAAAACGACATTCCACTAAAGCGAAATGTAGTGGGGATTTCAGGGTTAGCGCATTCGGGCTCATTTGAAAGGCATCTACAAAAACACTTTGGAGTAAAACTCACTCACCATTACCGCGATCACTATCGCTATAAAAATCAGGACGTCAAAGACATTATTCAAGAGCTCGACGATGACACCAGCCTCGTTACCACAGAAAAGGATATGGTAAAACTTAGACATTTTGATGCACTGCAGCGTTTCTCCTGTTTTTATATCCCTATCGAAATGAAATTTATAAAGGATGAAGCGTTATTTCTTTCTACAATGGAGTCTAAGTTAAAAAACTATGTGGATGACCCGAATTGATTATACTTTTGCCACGTGAAAAGAATCCTGACATGTATTATAGCTGCCATGAGCACGGTAGCATTGTTTGCTCAGATCACAGATGATTCTACCAAGCTGGTGTACAATGCCAATACCACTAGGATCATTCTAGAGTCAGATTTAAAAAACAATATTGAATCCGAAAGACATCCTGACACCACTCTTTACGAGTTGGAAAAATTTACTCCATTGGATCAGGCGGATTTTAAATATCAAGACCTTGGCAATGTAGGAACTGCGATGTTCCCTATTTTCTATCCTGTAGCAGACGAGATCGGACGCACAAGTGGGCTTTCGGCCTACGACTATTATATGGTGTCTCCGGAAAGCTTCAAATACTATAACAGCAAGTCTCCATTTATGGACCTCATGGTGGTGTTTGGTGGAAAAGGAAGGTCAGTTGTGGATTATTCATTTAGTAGAAATGTAAATGAAAACTGGAATTTTGGATTTGACATCTATCGCATCACTTCTGACAAACAAATAGGTAAAAGTGGACAGCAAGACCGAAATGTTGTAGGGACTGTAATAGACTTATACACCTACTATCAGCATCCGGAAAAGCCCTATGAAGCAATGGTACATGTAGCCAACATGGGTTTTAACATTGAAGAAACAGGAGGTATATATGTAGATGATATTTCAAATGCATCCAGTGTAGATTTATTTGAATATCAGGATTCGGATATTCAACTCAGCGAAGCACGATCTTTTGAAGACCGCTTTCATTTCCACCTATACCATCAGTACAACTGGACCAAACAGCTTCAGTTTTATCATCAGCTTGATATCAAAAATCAGGAGTCGGGCTATCAGGATTTTAGAGATGGGGGCGGCACTTACAATACCTATACTGATTATTATGATCAATTTTTGCTGGGGGTAGACAGTACCTACAGACAAATTAAGTGGAGTGAAGTAAGTAATGAAGCAGGAGTAAAAGGAGACCTGGCCAATCTATTTTACCGGCTTTACCTAAAACGTCGGGATTTGAATATGGATGCGATCTATGAAGATCCCACAGACAAATTCAGCGAAATGTTTTTGGGAGGCTACACCCGGTTCAACTGGCGAGACAAGTTTAATGTGGAAGCGCAGGCCGAACTGATGCAGTCGGGTGAGTATAAGCTAATAGGAAACCTCAACTCCGATTTGATTTTTGGCTCCTATAAATCCTTGCGCCTGAAACCTTCAGTGTTCAGTGATAGATACTTTGGCAATCATCAGGACTGGGACAATTCGTTTGCTTCAGCATTTACCAATGAGATTACTGGTGGTATACAGCTAGATCTCAAATGGCTGACCATCAGACCAAAAGGACGACTTTTGTCTCGAGATAAATTTATATACTATGACGAAAATCGCACCGTACGCCAAAGTGATGAGGTGGCCATAATGGCATCAATCGGTGGTGATTTCAACCTCAAGTTGATTACCAATAAAGAATATAATGAATCGATACACCTTGAAAATGAAGCCTATTTCACCAAAGTAAGTGGCAACGGTGCACAGTACATGCCTGTGCCAGAGTGGTTTTATAATGGAAGGCTTTTTTGGAGAGGGTTTTGGTTTAACAACACGATGGGCGTGGAAGTAGGGGTAAACCTCCATGCAAAAAGCCAATACTTTGCTCCTGCATATGCTCCAGAAATCCAGCAGTTTTATCTGCAGGATGAGTTTCGCATCGAAAACTTCTACACCGCTGACATCTTTTGGAGTATGCAGGTCAACAACGTACGGGCATTTGTGAGATGGACCAACTTTAATCAAACCGGATTCACGGGGTATTTTATCACCCCATATTACCCAGGGCAAAGCCGAACTCTGGATTTTGGTGTGCGCTGGCTCTTTTACGACTAGAATACATGGATACGCAAAAAACAGTACTAGGACTTAACCTCCCTACCGATCCTCGCTGGGTGAATATCGCTGAAATGAACATCGAGGATATCCTCGTAGATCATGCCTACTGCGAGCAGAAGGCAGCCTCTTCCTGCATTTCGTTGATCGTGCAGTATCCCGACAAAGAAGAGATCGTGGAAATGCTCACTCCAGTGGTAGCGGAAGAATGGGCCCATTTTGAACGAGTGATTGAGCAGATTAAGAAGCGTGGCTATAAGCTCGGTAAAATGCGCAAAGACGAATATGTAGCCGCACTCAGTCAAATACTGAAAAAGGGTGGTAGCCGCGAGCAACAGCTTGTTGAAAAGCTCCTCATGAATGCGTTGATAGAAGCACGTTCTGCTGAGCGGTTTAAACTCTTGTGGAAAAACATTGGTGATGAAGAATTGTCACGCTTTTACTATGAACTTATGGTGTCGGAGGCGGGTCATTATAATAATTTTATAGACCTGGCCAAGACTTATATGCCAGAGGACTATGTGGTAAATCGCTGGCAGGAATTTCTGAGTGAGGAAGCTAAAATCATGCAGTCTTTGGAAGTAAGAGGTGATCGCATGCACTGAAGTCACTCACTATGACTAGCCTTTAAATCAAATCGATAGCCTAAAGCAAGTAACCCACATCCTTCAGGAAGACTGCCCAGACTAGCAAAACGCATCAACTACACAGTAATCAGGTCTTTTGTTTCTTCTTTTTGGCTGCAGGAAACAGGATGTTGTTAAGAATGAGCCTGTATCCGGGAGAGTTGGGATGGAGGTTTAGGTCAGTGGGTTGCTCATTGACGAAGTGCTGGTAATCCTCAGGATCATGCCCGCCATAAAACGTCCAAAACCCTTTACCCATAACCCCATGTATGTACCGGGCTTCGCCTACCGAGCGGTTTTCGCCCATGATTACCACGTCTGATTTAATCAGTGATTTTCTGAAGGCCGTGGTTTGCCCCATAAAACCTTTAATGATGCGTTCATGATTTTGGGTAAGCATAGTAGGGATGGGGTCCCATTTCGCAGAAAATTCGAACAACGAAAAGAAATCATTTTCTTGGCGCAAACCTCTTTCTCTTGCTTGCATATCGATGTTTGAGTATTCGTACTGATAGGGGTCACGTTCTATCAAAAAGTTTTCAAAAGCCATGGTCTCAGAAAAATCCAATTTGTTTTGGGCATTGGGGTCCGCAGGATCTCCATCGTACATGGATTCTACTATATCCAGACCTTCGGCCGAAAGAGCAATGTCGTAGGTGTCTGTGGCAGAGCACATGGCAAACAAAAATCCTCCACTGGCTACATACGCTTTGATTTTCTTAACCACGGCCAATTTCAGGTGTGAAACTTTCGAAAAACCATGCTTACGTGCAGATTCTTCGTATTCCCGCTGCTGCTGCTGGTACCAGGGAAAGTGCTGATAGGTCTTATAAAACTTACCATACTGTCCTGTGAAATCTTCGTGATGCAAATGCAGCCAGTCATATTTTGGAAGTTCATTGTACATGATTTCATCGTCGAAAATCACGTCATAGGGGATTTCCGCATAGGTAAGCACCAGTGTGACAGCATCATCCCAGGGCTGCTTGCTTTTGGGCGAGTAGACCGCAATTTTCGGATATTTTTCCAATTTCATCACATCCATATTTGATGCAGGGCTTCCAATCTGCTGGATAATGCTATTGGCCTGAGCATCACTGATGACCTTGTAGGAAACGTTTCTGATTACGCACTCATTTTCAATGCGTTGGAGGTGTTTTACCATAAAGCTGCCCCCTTGATAATTGAGCAACCAATCCACAGGCACTTCCTGAGTAAGCATCCAGTAGGTGATTCCATATGCCTTTAGGTGGTTGGTTTGGCTTCCATCCATTGGGATCAAAATATATGCGGCTTTAGCCTGTAGCGCACCCGCCAGCAAGATCAATACTATCCAATTCCTCATCACGCATCAATTTTTCTTGTACTAACGATCTCTCAAAACGACTAGTTCTGATTATCTTTCCATTGCCATAAAGGTAAGTCATGGACATTATAGAAAACGTCAAGGAAGGGATAAATTCCATTAAAGCCAATAAACTCCGAACAATCCTTACAGCTGCGATAATAGCTATAGGTATTACTTCACTTGTAGGTATTCTTACTGCCATAGAGGGTATCCAGTCGTCGATCAACGACAGCTTTTCCAATTTGGGTGCCAATACTTTTGATATAGAAAGCAAAAGAGCCAACCGCGGCTCCAGAGATGGGAAAACCGCCAAAGTCTTTCCTCCACTGACTTATGACAACTTATTGAGGTTTAAGGAAAAATTTACAGCTGGCCAAGTCAGCATCAATGCAGCTGTGACATGGACTGCTGAAGTTACCTATGCTTCACAAAAATCCAACCCAAACATAAGAGTCCAGGGTGGAGACTATGACTACCTGGTAGTAGATGGGTATGATATATCGGAGGGCAGGTCTTTTTCTCAGGCTGAAGTAACTAATGGAGCAATGGTGGTAATCATTGGTTCAGAAGTGAAAAAGTCCTTGTTTGCCAATGATGAAAATCCGATAGGCAAAGAAATTAAGTTTTTGGGTGGCAAGTTTAAAGTCATTGGCATGCTGGGCACACAGGGAGGGTCCGGTGGTGATGACAGTATCGATAGGATGTGCCTGGTGCCTACGCTTACAGCGAGGAAACTGGCTGCGGGCAGACGGCTCAACTATGAAGTTACTGTAGCTGTAAACGACCCTGAAAAAATGGATGCTGCTACAGGACTCGCCACGGGTTTGATGCGAGCCATTCGAAGGGATCCGGTGAAATCTGAAAGTTCGTTTGAAGTAAAAGTAAACCAATCCTTAGCGGAAAGGCTGGGAGAAATTACAGGCTATTTGCGAATTGGTGGTTTTACTATCGGGTTTATTACGTTACTGGGAGCCTCTATAGGTTTGATGAATATAATGCTCGTATCAGTGACCGAGCGCACACGAGAAATAGGAGTGCGAAAAGCACTTGGAGCTACTCCTCTAAAAATCAGGCAGCAGTTTCTTATTGAAGCATTGGTAATCTGCCAGATGGGTGGATTGGGCGGCATTGTCTTGGGTATAGCCATTGGCAATCTCACCTCAGGCTTGATTAGTGATGGAGGGTTTGTGATCCCTTGGGTATGGATCATTTTCGGTGTAGTTGTTGGCATGATTGTAGGATTGATTTCCGGATATCTGCCAGCCTACAAGGCTTCTAAGCTAGACCCTATCGACTCACTTCGTTTTGAATAAATTACTACTTCTTACGGTTACAATGCTCATGTTGTGGACGGCATGTACACCAAAAATATATACAGATCAGAAGTTTTTTACCTGCGCTAAAGAAGAGTTCGAATCTTCCAACTCAGATAAAAGTCAACTCTTCAAGGCAGTACTACACCATGCACTATTGGAAGAAAAAGACTTGCCTGGCTACGAGTCTTTAGCTGATCCGAATCGGGTTTACGTTCTAGACTTGATGTATCAAACGTCCCCAACGAGTGACTCACCAGAAATGACTCGAGTGACTACTTCCGAGCTGCCCTCCAGTGTAGGTGAGGTCGTCTTTTGTGTGAAAAGTAAAAGAGAGCTTCAAGAAATCGCCGATCGGGCAGGAGCTTTCATGTATCTGATTTTAGGAGTAGTAGAGCTCACCGAACAGAATGCAGTAGTAGCTATAGAAAGCCAATGGCAAACCAGCAGGTTAGATCCACTTGCCATTGCCGATGGTGGTGGCTATACTTGCCGATTCATCCAAAAAGATGACCAATGGACTTTTGATAAAAAATTGGACAGTTGGTCTATGTAATCTTAATCGTACATGTCAGACATTACCCAAAAACTAGAGCAAACCATCCGTGACATCCCTGATTTCCCAAAACCGGGAATTGTTTTTAAAGACATTACTCCGGTATTGGCTAACCCGGAGATAAGTAAAGCGGTAAGCGAAGCTTTTCTAAATTATTGGAAAAAGGCGCAGATCGATGTGATTGTGGGCATCGAATCACGGGGGTTTATGTATGGACTTCCGCTTGCTCAGGGTTTAGATGTACCTTTTGTGCCTGTACGAAAAGTGGGTAAGCTACCATATACTACCATCAGGCATAGCTATGATTTGGAGTATGGGTCGGCTGAAGTAGAAATTCATACTGATGCCATTGCTCCCGGGCAACGAGTATTAATACACGATGACCTCTTGGCCACAGGTGGAACAGCTGCTGCGGCCGCTGAGCTCATTCGGAAAATTGGAGGTGAAGTGGTGGGGTATTCCTTTTTGGTGGAGCTGGCTTTTCTAAACGGTAGAGCAAAGCTTGCTGATAAGGAGGTGCATGCTCTTGTTACCTATTCTTAGGTTTTACTGGATAATTCGGATTTCCTTTACCCGGTCTAGTGCATCAAACCTTACTGATAGCCTTTTGGCTATACAGTCATCATCAGCTATCAACGAATAGTAGAAGAATTTCTGATTGCGATTGTACAGTTCATGTTCTGTAGGCTGGCCTAAAAGTGTTTTGATTTCAGCCTGGCCTTCTCCCAGGAGTTTTTCTTGCTGACTCACGAGCAACTCCGCATGAGACAGCCTATTGTCTTTACAGGTAAGTTTTGAATGCTCCCACGAGGCTGCATCAAACCCATCGATCTCAGGAGTGCTATAACAAGCGGAAAGGAATACAAGCATCAGTGGAAAAATACGATTCATCAGTGTGGTATACTCTGTTTGATAGTAGGTGCCGGAGCACGCGAAATTAGGTAGAAGGCAACTAATGAACCAATACTCAGAACAATAGTTGGGATGAAAAAATAGGGAGAAGGGGAAATAGCGTAAACTAATATTCCACATGCTACTAATCGCAGATACTCTAGTGCTTGCCATTTACTCTGTTCCAATAGAACTCCGAACTGAGCCACGGACCAAATAATGAACCCTCCAAACGTAAGCTGCTGAACGATATTCATTTGATCACGGGTAAAAAGAAAAATGGAGGTAATACCGAGAATGGCTATAAATTGAAAAAAGAGATACACCTGCAAATGACGCCAGGTGTTCGCATTAAATTTTTGATAAGTATCAGAATTCGGTTCTTCAACTTGAATGGGGCCTCCAAGTATTTCTGGTCTCCATCCGGGTTTGTAAAACGTCACTTTTAGCTTATTGAAAAAACCTGGTGTTTCGCGAAGCTGACGAGCCATATCTAAATAATGTTGCAGGTTAGCTCTTATTGGGTTCCAGGTGTTGATGGGTTTGGTAATGCCATAAGTGGGGCGTTCTTCCTCTTCTTGAAAGGTCCCAAAAATCCGATCCCAAATGATCAGTGATCCCGCATGGTTTTTATCAATGTATTTGGGGTTTTTGCCATGATGTACCCGGTGGTGTGACGGTGTATTAAATATCCACTCAATCGGTTTAGGCAACTTCCCAATGGTTTCTGTATGAATCCAAAATTGATATACTGTATTGAGTGCCGAGACCAGGAGAAAGTCCAGGGTGTTAAAGCCCAAAATGGCTAGAGGAAGGTAGAACCAAAACGTCCACAAAGCTTGAAAAGACCCTTGGCGTAATGCTACAGAAAAGTTGTAGTCTTCGCTCTGGTGGTGCACTACATGACCACCCCAAAACAAGTTGACTTCATGACTCATTCGGTGCCCCCAATAGTAACAAAAATCAACGCCAAGAATCAGGAGTAGCCAGTACCACCATGAATTGGGTAGGTGAAACACCGCCAAATATTCGAATGCCATCTGATAAACTCCTACCATGGCAACCTTAATAAACGCCCCGGTTATTTGCTGGGTGATCCCACATGAAATATTCGTCATGGCGTCATTTAGCCGGTAGATCTGCCTCTTACGAACGAGCTGAATCATCAGCTCAATGGCTATTAGGGTAAAGTATAGGGGTATACTTAAAATAATGGGGTCAATGTTCATACCCTTAAAAATAGGAAATCCTTTAGCCAATCGAATTATTCTTCGACAAGCTCACTAAGGTTTTCTTCCAATTGTTTTAGGTAAGGACCAAAAGCTTTTTTGTTGAGGTAGCGAGCCAGGAAATAACCAACCACTGTACTAACAAGGATCACCACACCAAAAATAATCCAGGACTTTGTGCTGTTTAATATGGGTTGCTCTCCAGCCATCCACTGAAACCCCAGTAAAAATCCACTTGCAGCGCAGACGGGGTATAGGCATAATGCCACGTGTTCCTCGTACCGCAATACCTTTTCAATACGCTTCTTGTAGTTTTTGACACTTGTACGTACGTTTTGTGTCATGTCGATTCCTGCTTTGAGGATTCGATATTCTTGAAAAAGTAAAATGGATCCACTCACATATGCAGCAAAAAGAATAATGAGGAGATACTGGGACACCACAGGCATAGCTATAGGGATGATAGCTCCAAAGACCAACGCGAACGCTATAGCGAAATAGGCCTTGGAACGTATGCCGCGTAGCAGTTTTTCCATAGGAGCAGAGGAGCGTTTTACTGCATTTCCATGGATTACATCACTTGTTTGCTTCTCAGCGTCAGCATTTGCGATGTTTACTTCTTTCCATAGGTCTTTCAATTCGTCCATGTGCATTCCTTTAGTTTCTTTGATAGCTGCTGTTTTATTCTGTGAAGTTTTACTCCTACATTATTAGGAGTCATTCCCAGTATTTCGGCTATTTCGCCATTGTCAAAGTCTTCCAGGTGCAGCGTAATGATCGTTTTATTGATGTCTGAAAGCTGCCGAATAGCTCGCATCAGCAGTTCGGCTCGATCACTGGATTCTGTGGGAGTGTAGCGTAGATTTTTTTGTGCTTCCAGAGAGGATAGGGGTGGTTTCAGTTTTCTCCGGTAGGTGAGGGCGGTATTGAGAGCCACCCGATAGAGCCATGTACTAAACTTGGAAGCACCCTTAAACTTATCAACTGCACGCCACGCCTGGAGCTGAATTTCCTGTGTAAGATCCTCCCGGTCAATAGGATCATCACAATACAGGTATACAATCTTTTGAATGATGCCCAGATGCTGTTGTATATGGTGGATAAATTCTTGTTCAGTCAAAGGTGAATGTGGTTAGAGTGACCTACTTTTGCTCTCATTAGTAGAGTCTGGTCTTCAAATATTACACCCCGGAGCATAATTATGGTAAAAGTTGTCAACTTTTTGAAATTCCTGTCCATTGTTCTTTTTTTAGGTATTCTCCTCATGGTTTATGCCTATTTGCCTGTTCAGGTTAGTCTGGAAACGGCACCTGGGGGTTACCAGCTCCATAAAGAAACTTTCTTCTATTACACGATCACTGGATTTATAGTCATCAACATCGTGTTGCTGGCATTTCAAAAGCTCAATGAAAAGCGGCTTTCGGGCGATCCCCTCAAAGCATGGATGAGAGGCTTAGGCTTTGTGGTAAACATATACCTTACACTGATAATCGGTTTCATCGGTGTGATCAATAACACCACTCATCTGGACCCGGCAAGTTTTGCATACCTCAATTACCTGGGGCCGTTTCTATTGGTCGCCTGGTTTGTAGGATTATTTTATTTGGTTTTTTCTAAGCGGTAAAACTCACTGAATAGCAGTTTATTAAGGAGGATGATTTCAATCAAAATCCTAAGTTATCAGTGTTTTTAACACGTTTTGAAATCTGAATTTTTGTATAAATTCCGATTTTAGTTTGGTTTAAGACAGTTTCAATCTACTCGAATTGACTTAAAAAGTATGGCGGACGTTCAATACAACGAAGACAGTATTAAATCACTAGACTGGAAGGAGCACATCAGGCTCCGACCGGGTATGTACATTGGTAAGTTAGGTGATGGATCTGCGCATGATGATGGTATCTATGTACTCGTAAAGGAGATAATAGACAACTCCATAGATGAACATATGATGGGACATGGCAAAACCATTCACATCAAAGTGACAGACAGAAGGGTAGAAGTACGTGACTATGGACGTGGAATTCCGCTGGGTAAAGTGGTGGACTGTGTGAGTAAAATCAATACGGGTGGTAAGTATGACTCTGGAGCCTTTCAAAAGTCTGTAGGCTTGAATGGAGTCGGTACCAAAGCTGTAAACGCACTGAGTAATTACTTCAAAGTGCAATCTTATAGAGATGGTGAAACCAAAGCCGCAGAGTTTGAACAGGGAGAGCTTATCAATGATGCTAAGATTGAGAAAACCTCTGAGCGCAATGGTACTGCCACCATTTTTGAGCCGGATGAATCGGTGTTTAAGAATTACCATTTCCGTCCAGAATTTTTAGAAAACCTGCTGTGGAATTACGCTTTCCTAAATGCAGGTCTTACCATCAACTTTAATGGCAAGAAGTACCATTCAGAAAATGGGTTGCTTGATTTGCTTCAGCGAAAAACAGACGAAGAAGCATTAAGGTATCCAATTATCCATTTGAAAGGTAACGATATCGAGGTGGCTCTTACTCATGCCAATCAATATGGCGAGGAGTATTATTCCTTTGTGAATGGCCAGCACACCACCCAGGGAGGAACACACCTGGCGGCACTGCGTGAGTCTATTGTAAAGACACTTCGTGACTTCTATGGCAAAAACTTCGATGCGGCTGATGTGCGAGCATCGATTGTAGGAGCCATCGCAGTAAGAGTACAAGAGCCAGTATTCGAAAGTCAGACAAAAACTAAGTTGGGGTCACAGAATGTAGCTCCGGACGGACCTACCATGCGTACCTTCGTCAATGACTTCATTAAAACTGAGCTAGATAACTTTCTGCACAGAAATAGCGATACAGCCGATGCGCTCTTAAAACGTATTTTACAGTCAGAGAGAGAGCGAAAAGAGATTGCAGGGATTAAAAAACTAGCTAACGAACGTGCCAAAAAAGCAAACCTGCACAATAAAAAATTACGCGACTGCCGTATTCATTACAACGATAAGCGTGGTAAAGAAGAGGTGCTCGACAAAACGATGATTTTCATCACAGAGGGGGACAGTGCTAGTGGATCTATTACCAAGTCACGTGATGTGCAGACTCAGGCTGTTTTTAGTTTAAGAGGCAAGCCGTTCAACTGTTTTGGGCAAACCAAGAAGGTGGTATATGAAAATGAAGAGTTTAACCTACTGCAACACGCTCTGAACATAGAAGATGGATTGGAAGGGCTTCGCTATAGAAAAATAGTGATTGCTACCGACGCAGATGTAGACGGAATGCACATCCGCCTATTGATGCTCACCTATTTTCTGCAGTTCTTTCCTGAGTTGGTTCGTAACAACCATGTTTACATACTGGAGACACCGCTCTTTAGAGTGAGGAACAAAAAAGAAACCATCTATTGTTACAGTGAGCAGGAGCGACGCGATGCTATTGCCAGGTTGGGCGGTAAACCAGAAATCACTCGATTTAAAGGCTTGGGTGAAATCTCGCCAGAAGAGTTTGGCGGCTTTATCGGAGATGATATCCGTTTAGAGCCAGTGATTCTGCAAAAGGACACGAAAATCAAAGATTTGCTCAGGTTCTACATGGGTAAAAACACCCCTGATCGTCAGGAATTTATCATTGACAGGCTGAGAATCGAAAAGGATCTGATAGACGAAGATCTGCAGAAGCAAGTAGTAGCCTGATATTGATGAAAACGACCCAATTATATGTAGCATGTTTTGTCTTGATGGCAGGCTTATGGTCCTGTTCGGATGGAGGAGATGAGACACCCAAGCCGGAAGAGAGTCCGTCTACTTTGGTAGCGGATGAAAGCTTTGGTACCTGGAGAAGTGGTGATCTTCGTGGATTTATAGGTTTTTCTGGTCTTGATATCAGCAGTGAGGCGATGACGCATGACGTCAACCTTTTCAAGGTGAGGTATACTACTATGTACCAAAACCAGGAGATTGAAGCTTCTACATTGGTGATCTTGCCAGCAAATGAGGAAGGTGAAAATGAAGCATTTTCAGTGTTTAGTTTTCAGCATGGTACGATAGCTTCAGATGCTGAGGCACCTACCAATCAAGCCATCAACAGCCAAACCAATATTTTCTTGTCGTCACTTGCCAGTACAGGACAAGTAGTGGTAGTACCAGATCTGATCGGATTTGGGGCTTCGGCCGATTACGTGCACCCTTACTATGTGGAAGAACTCACAGCCACGGCTACCATAGATGCCATCTACGCTGCTCGCGAGTTGGCCACAGCCAATGACTTGGCATTGGATGGAGAGCTATACCTTGGAGGTTATTCGCAGGGAGGCTATTCTACCATGGCCACTCATAAGCATATAGAAGAAAAAGGCGTCAGTTTTTTTGAGTTGAAAGCTTCGTTTCCATCCTCTGGAGGGTATGATGTGAAGGCATTTCAAGAGTACTTCTTTGGGTTAGAGACCTACCATCAGCCGTTCTACATGGCTTTTGTAGCGTACGGTTATGCAGAAGCATATGGTTGGTCAGATGCATTACCAAAGCTTTTCAACGAACCTTACGCTTCTAAAATCCCTCAGTTATTTGACGGGTCACAAAGTGGCGGGCTTATCAATAAGGAATTAAACGATACACTCAGCGTCTTTTTAACAGCCGATATTCTGGCCAATATTGATAATTACCCGGATTTCAAGGATGCACTTGTAGCCAATAGCCTTACCGACTGGACACCCACGATCCCTATGTATATGTATCATGGCGATGCAGACATTACTGTTCCTTTTGAAAACAGTCAATTGACGTATGATCAACTGATCGCTAATGGCGCATCGAAGGAGGTAGTAACCTTTACGGCCTTCGAAGGAGCTACGCATGGCACAGGAGTATCGCCTTACATTGAGGCTTTCATAGAAGTGCTTTTAAAACTCGAAACCCAATAATAACCCCCATGAATAAAATCATTACTGTTTTTTGTCTAAGTCTACTAATGGTGTTCGGTGCCCTGGCACAGTACAACAAAGAGAATCCTCTCACTCATACCTATTCCATTGTGGCGTATGATAAAACCTCAGGAGACATAGGTGTGGCTGTTCAGTCTCATTGGTTTTCTGTAGGCACAGTAGTGACCTGGGCGGAAGCGGGAGTAGGGGCAATTGCCACACAGTCATTTTCCAATCCAGCTTTTGGGCCTCAGGGACTTGCCTTACTAAAAACAGGTCTGAATGCCGAGCAAACGCTCGCTGCACTCATCGCTAGTGATGAAGGAGAAGCCTATCGGCAAGTAGGTGTGATCGATGCTTCCGGACTGGCTGCATCTCATACTGGAAGTAAAAACATTCCAGCTGCTGGCCATCTGGTAGGTGAAGGGTATGCCGTTCAAGCCAATTTAATGGAAAAAGAAACCGTTTGGCCTGCAATGGCTCGTGCATTTGAAGACTCTGAAGGCAAGCCACTCGCTGAGCGACTTATATTAGCGCTGGAAGCTGCTCAACGTGAAGGTGGAGATATCCGGGGAAAGCAATCAGCTGCAGTATTGGTAGTTTCGGGTAAATCCACGGGAAAGCCCTGGATAGACCGTAAGGTGGATTTGCGGGTAGATGACCATGCTGAACCGCTTCTGGAGATTCGCAGATTGTGGAAAGTACACCAGGCCTACGAATTCATGAACCAGGGAGATCATGCGGTAGAGGCCGGTGATTTTGAAAAGGCAGGTAAACTTTATGAGCGAGCAGAGCAGATGTTTCCGGACAACCTGGAAATGCAGTACTGGCACGCCATCAACCTCGCCAATATTGGGGAAATGGAAAAAGCTCTCCCAATGTTTAAAAGCATTTTTAAAAAGGACTCTAAGTGGAAAACACTTACCCCCAGACTGCTGGACAATGGAGTGTTAACCGTGGGTGAAGAGGACTTAAAGAAGATATTGAAACAATAAGACGTTTTATTTTTAGCACTTAAAACTTAAAGCACAAGAGTACATGAGTGAGGAAAACGGAAGAAACGACGAAGAACTACATGGATCAACGGCCGTTTCGGGAATGTACGAAAACTGGTTTTTGGACTATGCTTCTTACGTAATAATGGAGCGGGCGGTGCCTGCTATAGAGGATGGTTTGAAACCTGTACAGCGTAGGATATTGCATGCGCTGAAAGAGATGGATGATGGCCGGTTTAACAAAGTGGCCAATATCATTGGTAGCACGATGCAGTACCACCCTCATGGGGATGCGTCCATTGCGGATGCCATTGTAAACCTTGGTCAAAAAAACCTACTGATCGAAACGCAAGGTAACTGGGGCGATGTGCGCACCGGTGATAGTGCTGCAGCGCCAAGGTATATCGAAGCCCGGCTGTCCAAGTTTGCATTGGAAGTAGTGTACAACCCTCAGACCACCGAATGGCAGCTTTCTTACGATGGCCGAAAAAAGGAGCCCGTTACATTTCCAGTAAAATTTCCGTTGTTGTTGGCTCAGGGAGTGGAAGGAATCGCCGTAGGTTTGTCCACCAAAATTATGCCTCACAACTTTTGTGAGATTTTGCAAGGTGCCATCAATACCCTGAAAGGTAAAAAGGTGACACTGTACCCTGATTTTCAGACCGGTGGCAAAATAGACATCACTGATTATAACGATGGAAAGCGCGGTGGTAAAGTAAGAATTCGAGCTAAAATTGAGGAGCTGGATCCTAAAACGCTTGTAATTAAGGATATACCCTATGGCACCACGACTAGTTCATTGATCGAGTCCATCATCAAGGCCAATGACAAAGGGAAGATCAAGATCAAAAAAGTAATCGACAATACGGCCAAGGACATAGAAGTTCTGGTACAGTTGGCACCCAATACCTCACCGGACATCACCATTGATGCACTGTATGCTTTCACAGACTGTGAGGTATCCATTTCACCAAATGCGTGTGTAATTCACGAGGAAAAACCTCAATTCCTTGGTGCAAGTGATCTCCTAAAACATTCTGTAGACCAGACTGTAGACTTACTAAGACAAGAGCTGGAAATCAAGCGTGGCGAATTGATGGAGAAAATACTCTTTTCGTCACTTGAGAAAATCTTTATCGAAAACCGTATCTACCGGGATATAGAAGAATGTGAAACCTGGGAGGCAGTACTCGAAACCATCGATAAAGGGCTAGATCCCTATAAGCCACAGTTTTACAGAGAAATCACTCAGGAAGATATTATCCGACTTACTGAGATCAGAATCAAGCGAATTTCTAAGTTTGATACTTTCAAGGCAGATGAACTGATGCGTAAGCTCGAGGAAGAGCTAAAAGAAACAGAGTACCATCTGGAGCATCTTACTGACTTTGCTATAGCTTATTACCAAAACCTGTTGGATAAATATGGTAAAGGCCGTGAGCGAAAAACGGAAATCGCGAATTTTGACACTATTTCTGCATCGGTCGTAGCTGCAAATAATGCGAAACTCTATGTAAACCGTACTGATGGCTTTATAGGTTATGGCCTCAAGAAAGACGAATTTGTTTGTGACTGCTCGGACATTGATGATATCATCGTTTTCAGAAAAGATGGTGTTTGTCAGGTCACGCGGATTCAAGACAAGGTATTTGTAGGGAAAAACATCATACATGTAGGCGTCTTTAAAAAAGGCGATGAACGCATGACCTACAATATGTGCTACGTAGATTCCAAATCTGGACGTACCATGATCAAGCGATTTCAAGTATTGTCGGTGACAAGAGATCGTGAATATGACCTTACCAAAGGAGGAAAAGGATCAAAAGTGCTCTACTTTAGCGCCAATCCAAATGGGGAAGCCGAAACCATAACTGTATACCTTACTGCTGCCAGTAAAGCACGAAAGAAAGTCTTTGATTTTGAGTTTGCTGACATTGAGATAAAAGGCCGAGGTGCAGGAGGGAATATTCTTACTAAATATCCAGTGCGTAAAATACAGTTTAAGGCTGCAGGGGTGTCTACACTCGGTGGATTGGATATGTGGTATGACGAAGTAGTAGGACGTCTAAACACAGATGAAAGAGGTAATTACCTAGGCAACTTTAAGCCTGAGGATCAGATCATCGTGTTTTATAAGGACGGTAGCTATGAGCTAACCAGCTTTGAAATCACCAATCGTTATGAGCCTTCGCAGGTCCTTGCACTGCAGAAGTTTGAGCCAGAACAGCCAGTAAATGCGATTCACTATGATGGAGACAATAAAACCTACTATGTGAAACGTTTCATGGTGGAAACGTCTACTCAAAACAAGCGATTTTCCTTTGTGACAGAATCGAAAAGTTCTAAGCTAGTCTTTGCGAGTAATACGGCGGCTACAAGAGCTAAGGTCACTTATAAAGAGGGGCGTAGCAAGAGTACCACAGAGATGGATCTTTCTGAAATCGTGGATGTAAAAGGGTGGAAGGCCATAGGAAATAAATGTCCGGTTCAGAATGTGCAAGAAGCACAATTGATCGTAGAAGAACCCAAGAAGGAGGCCGAAGTAGATATTGAAGGGCTAAAAGACTCTATCAAAAGTGAAGTAGAAGAAGAAGAGAATCAGTTAGGTTTATTTGGTGGAGGGAAAAAAGAAGACAATCCTTCATAACCTGGAAATCTTATAAGATCACAGCATGCGGGTGCTTTGGAAAGTGACCAAATATATGGTTTTGTTTGGAGGGATTTTGGCAGGACTCATCTTGTCAATCAACTTTTGGATTGTTTCATCCACGCAGGACCAGATATACTATCAGACAGAATCAGTGCCTCCCAAAAGGGTGGCACTGCTTTTAGGTACCAGTAAGCGCACTACCAAAGGTGGCACCAATAAGTACTTTGCCGAAAGAATAGCAGCAGCAGCAGACCTTTATCACCGCGGAGTAATCTCTCACATCATCGTAAGTGGTGACAACAATACGGTCTATTACAACGAGCCACGTGATATGCTCAAAGCGCTATCAGAGAAAGGCGTGCCTCAGGAAGACATTACGATGGACTATGCAGGATTTAGAACACTCGACTCTGTGGTTCGCTGCAAGTTAGTGTTTGGACAAAACGAAGTGATGATTATCACTCAGGATTTCCATTGTTACCGAGCATTGTTTATTGCTAATCACTACCAAATGAACGCTGTGGCCTTTTCAGCAGACAATAAAGACCAACTCCCCTGGACACTAGCATTGCGAGAGGTTCTAGCACGAACCAATAGTGTGCTTGACTTATACGTTTTTGATAAAAAACCGAAGTTTCTGGGAGAAGGAGAGGACCTGACTATAGACTGAAAAAAGCCCTCATTTCACTTACCGCTGCTGTGCATTCAGACTCCATTTCCAGGATCATATCCATATTGGCCGTTTCTGGCTCGTTCTGAATTCGAATTGCCGTATCCAATGTCTTCAGGCTAAGCATTTGTAAAGATGGTTTGAGCTGATGGGCCAGTTTTCTGGCTTGGTCCAGATCACCTGCATTCCAGGTTTCTTTCAGTTCACTGAGAATTTTTCCTGAATTCGACTCAAAAGTCAAAATAAACTCCTCAATAAACGCCTTATCCCCGTCACTGATCGAATTGAGATACGATAAATCCATAGGTTAAAATTATATTACTGACATATAGAATGCCAATGAAGCTACTTTTTATTTCTATTGTATTCGTATCAGTACTGCTGATCATTCTGGGAGTGATTTGGGCATCCGGACCAGCTGAACGAATAACTGCTCCGAATCGCTTGCAGGAGTACCCTGCAATTCAGCGACTGGAGTCAAAAGACACTTTTTCCGTGCTTACATACAATGTAGGATATTTCTCTGGCATGACGAACAATTTGCCATTGGAGCGCAGTGAGGCATTTTTTAAAGAAAACCTCGAAAGCGGTTTGAAAACATTATGGACCATAAAGCCTGACATACTGGGACTACAGGAAGTTGATTTTGGCTCCAGCCGATCATTTAATTACAATCAGCAAGACACTATTGCCGTCAGGTTGGGGTATAAATATGCCTACCAGTCGATAAACTGGAATAAGCGCTACGTACCTTTTCCATATTGGCCTCCGAGCCTTCAATTTGGACGACTCTTGTCTGGTCAGTCTATCATTAGTCATTATCAGATAAACCCGATTCATACCATAACCCTTCAACGCCCGGAAAACCAGCATTTTTTTAGGGATAAGTTTTATATCGACCGGCTACTGCAAATCGCTGAAGTAAAGCTGGGAAACCATCTGGTAGTGGTCATGAATGTACATATGGAAGCTTATGACCAGGCTACGCGGGTAGATCAGGCTGCGCAAGTGCTGGAGGTGTATGAAAAGTATGCGAGTTCTTCACCCGTGTTACTAATTGGAGATTTCAACAGTGCTTTTGATAGCGAGGATGCTATGGAGCTAATTATGAAAGGCAGTCACATAGCGTCAGCCCTGCTTCCGGATCAGAGCAACCACACTTACAGTTCATTAAAGCCGGAAGAGCAAATTGACCACATTCTTTACAATTCAAATTTCATTGAAAAAGTCTCAGCAGAAGTAGTGTCAACGGCAGGACAGGTTTCTGATCATTTACCTGTGGTAATGAACTTTAAGTTTGTGAAATAATTGACAAAAAAAATTGAGTGATAAACACCCAATTTTTACTATTTTCGAGCGACTATCTAAAACTATAGATCATGATCGAAGAATTCGAAAACCTACGGGAAGATGAAATAGAGGTGTTGGTAAATGCACCAGTGCATGTGGCTATTCTGATTGCTGGAGCTGATGGCAACATTGATAAATCAGAGCGCAAAGAAGCGATAGAAGTGGCTCGCAGTAAGCAAAGCAGAGCACGTGAACAATTAGTAGATTATTACAAGCTTGTGGGGGAGTCGTTTGAGGAGAAGTTTAATAGTATGATCGATAGCTTGCCAGAAGATGCCGAGGAGCGAAACAAGGCGATTACAGCAGAGCTTCGAAAGCTCAACTTCATTTTACCGAAAGTAGATAAAAACTTTGCAGTAAAGCTGTATGCTTCTTTGAAAGATCTGGCTAAAAAAATAGCAGAAGCATCAGGAGGTATACTGGGATACCTGTCAGTAAGCTACGAAGAAGCCAAGCTGATAGAATTGAAGATGATCAACGATCCTAACGCATAAAGCGAATTAATTATAAAGTAAAAGCTGCCACTGGCAGCTTTTTTTGTTTTCAGGCATTTGTCGGCAAACGATTTGACGTTAGATTCGTTTTTCCTTCATACCAAAAGCAGATTCATTGTATCGCAGTAGTGTCATTCCTCCTTTACGACTGGTGTTTCTCATGTGGCTAGCATACACTTTACAAATGTATTCTGGTGTAGACCTTGGTTTTTTAGGAGTGAACCCAAGAACACTCTCAGGGCTGATAGGAGTGATTACCGCGCCGTTGATTCACGGCTCACTTCAGCACCTCGTTTCCAATACTTTTCCTGTGCTTTTTTTAGGTGCTACCCTGTATTTATTCTATGATCGAATAGCACCACAGGTCTTTTTTCAATGCTACTTACTTACCAACCTGCTGGTTTGGATATTTGGTAGGCCATACTACCACATAGGGGCAAGTGGCCTGGTGTATGCTCTGGCTGGTTTTTTAATTTCTTTCGGGATTTTTCGTAGGCGATTTCGTGCCATTTTTATTTCCCTGGTCATTCTGCTGCTCTATGGAGGGATGATTTATGGTATTCTGCCACAAGATTCTTACATCAGCTGGGAGTCGCATTTATTGGGTTTTATAGTAGGGGTAGGTAGTGCTTTTGGGATGTCTAGAATCAGGAGGGTGGCGAATTAGATAATAGTCACAGATTACTAAAGGTTTAGGGCATTAGCTACACCGTACTCATGCCCGTTTTTGAATAGGAAGTGCTAGCTTGACTAATTCTAAAGTAAATACTAATATAAATAGAGTATAAACTAATATAGTTAGTATTTTAGCTGAATGATAAAGGGAAAAGGAGCACAATACAATCCTTCCAATCCATTTAGCCAGCAAGCTATTGGCCAATACCACGATGAAGGCATAGATGAATATACGCATGAGGAGCGTCCTGCTTTAGAGCTGTTTTATGAGACACCCAAAAATGTAATCAGTACCAACAACAGCCCGGATCTAAAATTACCATATTCTGTAAACCCATATCAAGGATGTGAGCACGGCTGTGTTTATTGCTATGCACGCAATTCGCATACCTATTGGGGATTTAGTGCGGGTTTAGACTTTGAGTCAAAGCTAATTATCAAAAAGAATGTTGCCTCTCAGTTAGCTAGTCAGATTCAAAATCCACGATGGAAAGTTCAGCCTATAATGCTTTCTGGAAACACAGACTGCTACCAGCCCATTGAAAAAAAGCTAGGGCTTACTCGTCAGGTACTGGAGGTCATGTTGAAATATCGCTGCCCGGTGAGTATCATCTCCAAAAATGCTTTGGTCACACGGGATTTGGATATCCTAAAAGAATTAGCAACACTTGACCTGGTGCATGTCTATTTTAGCATTACTACCCTGGAAGAAGACCTGAGATCACAACTAGAGCCGCGCACAGCAACCGCCAAGAAAAAACTCAAAGCAATGGAACTACTAGCCTCCAATCGAGTGCCCGTAGGCGTGATGAATGCACCAATTATCCCCGGTTTAAACCACCATGAAATCCCTGAAGTCATCCGGCAAGCCGCCAATTCCGGTGCGCTAAACGCTGGCTATACGGTAGTACGCCTCAATGGACAGATTGCGCAAATCTTTGAAAACTGGCTGGAGAAAACCTATCCAGATCGGCTGCATAAAGTAATGAATCAGGTAAGCGAACTACACGGAGGTAAGGTAAACGACACAAAATGGGGCAGGAGAATCACAGGCTCAGGGCAAACCGCAGCTATGATCAAACAACTATTTGATGTAGCAAAAAGCAAGTACCTAAAGGGCAAAAAAATGCCTCCTTTATCTGTAGCTCATTTCAGAAAAGGAGGCAATTATTCGTTGTTTTAGCCTATCAGTTGGTCAATTTGGAACTCATGAAAAAGGCTGCACCTGATAAGGCAATGTCTTTCAAGAACATGGTAGTTGCGGATTGGTCACCGTTTAGGAAACCATTGAAATGTATCAATAATGCAAATAATAGCAACATGACTCCTAATAGGGTCATTGCTAGTTTGGCCTTTTTGTTAATGATAAGTGCTACTGCAGCCAAAATATGCCCAAGTCCTGTAAGGTATACCCAGGCTTCTGGGAAGGGAAATACAGCCGGAACCATTCCCGCCATACCCTCTGCATTCATAAAATGAAACATACCAAACATGACAAAGGGCAGTCCGTACAATAACTTGCCAATAAATCCGAGACTTTTCATAATTCTAAGGTTGTTGTTTTAGGTTTTGTTATATAACTCACAACCCGGTATTTTGTCTAAACCGATTAGGAACTAGACTTCTAGTGCTTGCAAAATTCGCTTCTTAATATCCTCTGCTTTAGGACCTGCCTGGTCTTCAAATCGCTGATAGCCGGATTCGCCATCCGGATCTACCCATAGGCCGTCTTTCGTTGGGGATTTTACTGGTTCCTGATCAAAGTCTATGGTATAAATATCCGCCATCAGATCATGAAGAGCTTCCCAGCTGATTTCGGTTTTGTTAATCCGCGCCGCTCTTTTTTCAAACGATCCAGAGACCTCATAGAACGCCCGCTGATTTCCTGCAATAGCCTGAATGAGCATTTTCAACGGCTTTTCTATTCCAGCTTTTTCATAAATGGCCTGGATGAGTTCCTGTAGTTTGTAGTCCCACTCCTCGGCCAGCACCACCATACCATCTCTGGTTTCGCCATTTTCGCTCATTTCTACATGCAGGTAGATGTTAAAATCTTCACTTTCATCTTCCAGCTCTATGTTTTGTAGCGATTCGTGTAACAAAGAGGCCCACTCATTTCCAAGAGTACCTTCCCACTTATAGTCATCGTTTTCACTAAATCCTTCGGCTTCAATCTCTTCCCTGGAAATATCATCTCGATTGAGAAACTCCAACTCATAGGCTATTTGCACTTCGTCATTTACAAACGAAAGATCAAGCGTATATGCAAAAGCATGGGGTGGTGGAAGTTGTAAAGTTTGGTAGGATATTTTTACATTCATAATTTGATCTTTTTTAATGTCTCTAATCGGTTGATTTTTCCTGAAGTGGTATAAGCAAATTGGTCGAGTGCATACACAGCTTTTGGTCTCTGATACTTATCTATATGGCTAAAATCCAGTGTAGGTTTATCACCTTCCACAAGGAGCACCACACGCTCACCAAGACGCTCATCAGGTATTCCAGCCACAAAGAAAGGTTTTTTTAACTGATCACTTATCAATTCTTCCAGACTTTCAGGATGCACTTTTAGCCCACCACTGTTGATCACAAAATCAGCACGGCCTTTCCAAACAAAAGCTGTGTCACCATTGAGTTCTACTATGTCATTGGTTTGGATCCACCGCTGACTGGTCACGGAGCCTTTTAGCGCAAGGCATCCTCGATCGTCGGTACGAAAAGTTACATCCCCAATGCTCTTGTAAACCAGCTCTTGTTCACTCAGATTTCGGAGTGCCACATGGGAAGCGGTCTCTGTCATCCCATAGGTATGGTAAATCTTGCATGGCAGCCTGGCTATAATTTCCCTTTCGCTAGAAGTAAGAGGAGCTCCTCCTATGAGTACTGTGTTAAACTGTTTGAACCTGTGAGGCTCATTTTTCAACAGCTTCATGAGCTGTAGTGGTACCAGAGATACCAGATCAATCTTTTTGTCATTAGGTAATGCCGCCAGGCTACTTCCTGGTTTCAATACGGTGAGGCGCATATTTGAAATCAGCGATCTAATCACGACCATCATACCGCCAATTTTACCGGCATCCAGCATGAGTAGTGCCTGTTCAAATTGCTGTGAGGAATCCAAGAAGGCTAATGAAGATTTTGCGCTGTATGCGAGGACTTCACGAGACAACTTGATGTTTTTGGGCACACCTGTAGAACCAGAAGTTTCAATTGACAAGTAGTCCGCACCTTGCAGCCATTGTTGGATGATGATTGCCACTTGCATTTCATGTTTTTCTAATGAAAGCTCCCGGAGCTGAAGATTTGCCAACTCATTAAAAGTGAATGTATTTTTTGAAAAAGTGACAGTCATTTTTCGAAATTATCTTAGTGTTGGCAAAGATAGTTACCTTTCTATGCAACCTGTCCAAAGAATAACAGTAGACTCATTTGATCAATTTGGGATCCAATGTATGTTTGCACCTCAAACTACCTAAAAAGAACATCTTCAAGAATCTAAGAACATTATGAAAGGAAAAATACTGGTAACTGGCGGTACAGGCTTTATCGGCTCACACACTGCTGTAGAGCTGATCAACGAAGGCTATGAAGTGGTCATTATTGACGATTTGTCTAATTCTACCACGGATGTGCTAGACGGAATCGAGAAAATCACGGGTACTAAGCCATCCTTTCATCAATTCAATATTTGTGATGAGCATCAACTAAAGGCCTTTTTTGAAAAGGAAAAGGATATAGATGCCATCATTCACTTTGCGGCGAGCAAGGCGGTAGGAGAGTCGGTAGAAAAACCAATTCTCTACTACCGAAACAACATAGGATCTCTGGTGAACCTACTGGAAGAAATGAACAATGTAGGGGTGAAGCACATGGTGTTTTCATCATCGTGCACAGTATATGGTCAGCCAGAAAAATTACCTGTTACCGAGCAAACGCCCGTTCAACCTGCTGAGTCTCCTTATGGAAATACAAAGCAAATCTGCGAGGAAATCCTTCAAGACACCACGAAAGCTCATGGCAACCTGAATACCATTGCGTTGCGCTACTTCAATCCAGTAGGGGCTCATGAAACGGCACACATAGGGGAGCTTCCAAATGGCGTGCCGGCAAATCTGGTGCCTTTTATCACACAAACTGCAGCAGGTCTACGCGAACAGATCAGCGTATTTGGCAGTGACTACAACACACCTGATGGTACTGCTATTCGAGATTATATTCATGTGGTAGATCTGGCCAAAGCTCATGTGATAGCCGTTTCGCGTATGGTGGAAGGTAAAAACAAAGCGAACTACGAGTGCTTCAATATAGGGACGGGTACCGGGTATTCAGTATTGGAAACCGTGAAAAAATTTGAAGAGGTCAATGGTGTGAACCTGAACTACAAGATCGTGGACCGCAGACCAGGCGATATAGAGCAAATCTACGCAGACACCACCTATGCCAATGAAGAGCTTGGCTGGAAGGCGGAGCTAGGGCTCGAAGAAATGATGCGATCTGCCTGGAAATGGCAGCTACGGGTGGTAGGTAAGGATTAGCCTATTGCCAGGAAATGAAGCTCTTTGCTACCTAAAAGGATCATATAGATCTTGATTAGGTAGCAAATGAATGATTGTTTATTCTTGCTCCTGGCTATTGATCACTATGGTTTTTGGGGAAATGTCTTATCCAGCGAAATCAATTGCTGGTAATAGTCATTGATTCTGGCGTGAGCAGTTCCATCTATCAGCAATATTACCACGAGCATGGCTATCGTAGTGATCATACTGGCGCGCCAAATAGGAGAGCTTACAAATGCCACCACTAGTGCGCAAATAGCTATAATTATTGGTATTGCTGTGAAGACTATGGTTTGATATTCTTTCAGCGTGTTTTCTGCTCTGGTTATCTCTGATGAGATAAATGCTTCGGTATCCTGATGATAAGCCTTCTCAAATTGGCTGATTCTATTTTTGTTGGTAAAAAAAAGCCCCAGACCGATTGTCAAAAGTAGCGCCCCTGCTACAAGCAATGGGATCACATAAGCTCGAGCTATTTCTGTTTTCCCCAAGTGCCAAAAGCCAAAACTTGCAGCTAAAAACACCAGAGCAAAGAGGATGAAAAAGCGAGTAGAGAAAACTTCCGACCTGGCCCAATCTTGAGCTAATTTTAATATTTCCATGAGGTATTTTTTACAGTTGTGAAAAGTGTTGATTGTTTTGAATGCTACTTGGGCTGTATCCAAACGCTTTTTTAAAAGCAAAAGAAAAATGCGAAAGGTTTTCAAATCCTGCCGAAAGGTACACTGCCGTTGCTTTCTTCTTTTCTGTGGTGAGCTTGTGGTGAGCAAGCTCTAGCCGTTTTTCCATTAGCCATTTACCTGGAGTTTTATTGAAAATTTTCTTGAAATCTGCTTTGAATGAAGTCAGGCTTCTTCCAGTCAAATACGCAAACTTTTCTAAAGGCAGGTTGTACATATAATGCTCTTCCATGTATTTCTTCAGGTCAATTTTACCAGGTTCGCCAAACGTTCCAAGAATTGTGCTCAATCGTTTATCTACATGATCTATGATCGTGAGAGCTTCATTTATCTTGATCGGCACCAAATCTTCTGGAAGCTCATCTTGCATTTCGAAATATGGAAGTAAAGAACTAAAAAAGCTAGTCCAAAGGGGATGAGGGGTGACAGGTCGCTCTTTAGCTATATCCTCAGGCCATGTGGATAACGTGGTACGGCCCTGGTAAAACTCACGCAGCTGTTCTTCTGGCAACGACATGGATACGCACTTAAAAGGTTGCGCTTCACTGGGTGTTTTAACACTTCTTGACAATTGGGCTTTAGGTACCAGTAGCGTGTCACCCTTTACAAAGGTTAAGGTGCGGAACCCGTAGGTAATTGTAAGTTCCCCTGAATAAATATGAGCCAAAATGTGCTGTGGGTAAATATTTTCCCAGGTATGTTTTTGCTCTATGGTGCAGGTCATAAATACCTTGCCTTTGTCTTTTGCTTGCGGTAGCTTCATAACGATTGAATATAATTAATTTCAATGTTTAAGGGAGGTATTGACATTGAATTGCTGGCCCGTAGCTTTTTCAGACAACTCCCACAATCTTTTGGCCACAGCCTTATCTTTGGCGTGAGTCGCTAATTTACATTCGCCAACAGGCCCTGTCCAATAATTTCGTCCTGTGGGGCCATAAAATGCATCCTGGTTCAGGCTGGGTTCTGTTGCACACATGAGCTCAGGGTAAGCTCCTTTTTCTGCTGACTGCACAAATGGTGATAGTTTCATAAGCTGCCAAATAAAACGCGTCAGCAAACTCCCACTGGTTTTTATTAACGAGGTTCTGGAGGCTCCAGGATGGCATGCGTATACCTTTACAGCATTTTTTCCAGACTGTTTCAACCGATCCTGCAACTCATATACGGTCATTATTTGTGCTAGTTTACTTTGGCTATAAGCGTCATTGCCGGTATAGTCTCGGTCCCAGTTTATGTCATCAAACTTGATGGTCTTGAGTCCGAGGTTATACCCCATGCTTCCTACAGTTACTATTCGCCCTTTGGATTTTTCAATAATCGGAAAAAGTAATGCCTGCAAGGTAAAATGACCATAATGGTTAACACCCAGTTGACTTTCATAGCCATCTACAGTGAGCCTACGATTGGGCACTTGAGCAATAGCTCCATTGCAGATGAGTGCATCAATTCGTTGCACTTTTTCCATTACCTGACTAGCCGCCCGTTTTACGGATGCCTGCTCGCCCAAATCCATCGTGATGTTGGCTACATCAATATGTTCACCGAGTTGTTGCTTTAGGCTGCTAATTACATCGTTTGACTTTTGAGGGTTGCGGTTGAGCATCAGCACAGAAGCACCTTTGGACAAAAGTATGCGGGTAGCTTCATATCCAGTACCACTAGTTGTGCCTGTTATTACAAAAGTTTTACCGGTTTGGTCTTTCATACTCTCAGGTGTCCAGCCTTGCTTACCAAATTGATTTTCTTTCATCTTTGTTTTTATCTAGTTTTATCTGAAGCAAAGATCTCAAGCTACCAGGCATCCCGCTTTGTTGAAAAGTCATATTTGCTTTGCTGTAAAGTTTTTCAATTTGACCAATAGGTATGAAGCATTGCCAACAAGAAGCAACCGATAGCTAAAAATGCCCGTTAACTTTGTCGGGCGCGGGATGCGTATACCCCAGATTCAAATAAATCATTTATTTTGGCTCATAAAGCTTCGATCCCGAGATTTACCATCTAACCTATACAGATTGCAAAGTCCAGAAAAAGTACTCGTAGACCGACTCAGAAACAAAGACCCACACGCATTCGCCAAAGTCTTTGAGGACTATTATCAGCGATTGCATAGCTACGCTCAGCGCTTTTTAGATACCAGTGAAGATGCTGAAGAAGCTATTCAGGAAGTGTTCGTGAAATTCTGGGAAAAATGTGAAGACCTGGCTCCGGACTCATCTATCAAGAGCTATTTGTATCGATCTGTACATAATACTTGTCTCAATACACTCAAACATCAAAAGGTAAAGGATAGCTACCGACAGTACGTCATTCATTATTTGGAGCACTCACAAGAAATGCACACCGAACAACTGCCAAATGATGAAGTGTCTAAGCGCATTTATTCGGCTATTGATGACTTGCCAGCACGCTGCTCGGAGATATTTAAGCTAAGTAGATACGAGGGATTAAAGTATCAGGAAATAGCAGATCACCTGGGAATTTCCATTAAAACTGTGGAAGTCCAAATGGGCAAAGCATTGCGTACCTTACGTGAAAACCTCAAAGACTTAAAGTAAAGCTATGCAGAAATGGTGGCTGTGTATTTGCTGGTGCGTACCCCTGCTACTGTCAGCGCAAACCAATCGGACCTCCACACAAGACACCCTGTCAGTTTCTTTTACTGACCTGCCGCTTGAAATCATTCTAGATAGCATAAGCTATAAGTCTGGATACTCCTTTGCATACAATGCGGAAGCGCTGACTGATGGAAGTTTATATTCGTTTACCAGTAATGCAATAAGAGTTGATTCCTTATTGAATGCATTGCTGGTAGGCACTGGACTTACCTATACGCGGTTGGATGATCAGATAGTCATCAAAAAAACTCCACCTGAGAAATCAGAATCACTTCCGGGTAAATTGATTTTAACAGGCTATGTGCGTGAATTTGAAACCAAGAGACCAATAGTTGGTGCTAATATCTACATCAATGGCACCACTATAGGTACTACGACAGACCAACACGGAAATTACCAGATAGGCAACTTACCCAAAGGGTTTCGTACCGTGGTTTTCTCACATGTAGGCTATGAACTGGCATCTTATGATCTGGAGGTGCTAGAGGATCAGCGATATGTGGTCAATGCTCAATTGCGACAGGACATTGTGGAGCTGCAGGGGATAGAAGTAACAAGTAGTCGTTTAGCCAGTGACAAAAAATGGTCACAAAACCTATCCATTTTTGAGAAAGAATTTATCGGTTCATCTGCAAACGCAAAATCATGTCTGCTACTCAATCCGGAGGTTTTAGATTTTTATATGGACCCCAATAAGGATACACTCTTTGCCCGTGCATCTGAACCACTTCTGATTCAAAACCTGGCGCTTGGCTATCAGATAAGCTATGAGCTCATTTACTTTAAAAAGACTTCCAACAGGACCAATTTTTATGGTCACGCCCGGTTTAATAACCTTGAGCCTAAAAGCTCAAAACAACTGCGCACCTGGCGTAAAAACAGAAAGAGGACCTTTAGGGGCAGTATTTTTCATTTTCTCCAAAACCTTGCAGCAGACCGCCATCTGCAGGCAGGTTACCAGCTTTACGCCGCTTCAGAAATTAATGAGCAGTCTCCCGAGCGTATCCCATCCAGGTCTTTACTGTTCAAATCCGCACCTGAAAGTTGGCAGCTTAGTTTTGATCAGTATCTCATAGTAGTCTATGAAAACGAACTAGAAAGCACTCAATATCTAAACGACCAGCTCATGCAAGATCAACGTTCTGGTAAGCGAGTGCATACAGCTTTGAGTAAATTAAGGCCCAATGCTCAAAAATCAGTTTTGGAGCTCAATAGCGAATTTGTAACGATAGATAGCTATGGACAAATAAAAGAGCCTGGTGGTTTGACCATTCTGGGGTATTGGGCCTGGGAACGCGTAGCGGACATGATGCCTGCAGATTACCACCCTAAAACAGATAAACTCTAATCAGGAATAGGGGTTATCACTGGCTTCTTTGTTTATTTGTGGACTAGTAAATGCAAAATGGAAGAGATATTAAGTAAGTATTTTTCTGGCAATGCCTCCGAAGAGGAAATAAAAGAAGTGGAAACCTGGAGAGGTGCCACAGAAGCTAATGCCAAAGCCTTTTTGGACTACAAGATAGTTTGGGTCCAAACAGCTCCACAACGACCTGTTAATCAGGAAATGTTGTCTGACATATTAAGTGAAAACTCCTCCGATAACGAAATTCGAATTCTTCCCCTTTGGAAGCAAAAGAGTTTTCAGCTGGCTGCTTCACTTCTAATAGCACTTGGCGTAATATTTATGATCGTACAGCTTTCTAAGGTAGATCAGCCATTCGGACAGGTAGTTGCAGAAGTCACCTCCTTCGACCTTCCTGATGGCTCTACTGTCACCATTCAGCGGGGCAGTTCGCTTACTTTAGAAGAATTCGGGGAAAACCGGGAAGTAACGTTAATGGGCAAAGGGTTTTTCGAGATTGAAGAAGATGCAAGTGCTCCATTTATTGTGCATACAGAAAAGGCCAATGTCAGAGTATTAGGTACGTCTTTTTTAGTGGAAGAGCTTACCGAAAAAGAAGGTACCTGTGTGATGGTCTCTACTGGAAAAGTAGCCTTACAGCAAAACGCTACGATTTTTGGTCGGCAGAGCATGGAGATCAATCTAAAAAAAGGAGAGATGGGCATGGTGGCCGTAGGCCAACGAGGCATCAGCAAGCAAAAGATATCCGATACGAACTATTTGGCATGGAAAACCAGAAAAATGGTCTTTAGAAGTACTCCACTCCATGAAGTAAGCCGGGTGTTTGAGGAAGTATATGGCATTTCGCTGGCTTTTGACAATTCGGCTCTAAAAGATTGTAAGCTCACCGCTAAGTTTGATAATAAGACTCCTGAAGCTGTGGTAAGTGTCATCAGTGAAACCTTTGCAATGGATTATACCAAAGGCGCTCAGGGTTATGTGCTTTCGGGCTTAGGATGTAGGTAAAGTCTATCGATCATTTATCTCCTGACGAAGGTCAGCATATGCCTTTTCACTTGCACTGCCATCTAAGAATATTTCCAAAAGTTTAGGTGTTTTGTCGTCTTTGTGAAGCGCATTTAGTGCCTTGTCCAAACTCTCATAATCTTTAGCGCTGTGATAATCAAAACCGTATTCCAGCGCTGTAAATTTTGCACTGTGCTGGTGAGCGGTCTCAAAGTGCTGAGGGCGTTCTGGCAGATTCTTGGGTCCAGGTATGAGTCGAAAAATACCTCCACCGCCATTGTTAAAAACAATGATCTTGAGGCCTTCTAGCGAATAAGGATGAAAAAACGCATTGCGATCATAAAAAAAGCTAAGATCCCCAGTAAGCAATAGGGTTGTTTTATCAGCTACTAATGCATTGCCCACCGCCGTACCATTGGTTCCATCAATACCACTGGTTCCCCGGTTGGCATAAACCTCCACACCTTCAGGTAGTTGTTGGATAAAGTTCGCAAAGCGAACGGGCATGCTATTCGCCAGATGAAGGTCAATGTTGGCAGGTAGTGACGCTATTACACGATCAAAAGCCGTAAACTCACAGAAAGTAGCTGTCGCTAAAACCTGCTCCATTCTCCGCTGAAGTTTGTCATTTTCTATCTTCCAGTTTTGGATGAAGTTGCTTCTTACCTGAAGGTTGAATTCAGGGCCTGGAGGTTGATAATTTGCCAGTGCATGGGTGAAGTGCTCCACGTTGGTCCTAATGACATCCGTCAAATGCTGAAAGGTGTCTGGAGCAACACCATCAGGATCTATGTGCCAGTGTGCCTTTGGAGGGTTGGTTCTTAAATAGGTTTTTAAGCTCTTGCTAATCACTGATTTACCGCATGTGATCAGTAGGTCTGGCCGCAGGCTTTCCTGGAGTTTCGGATCCATGCCCGTGAGGAATAAATCTTGATGCCGTATAGCCCCGTCAAATAAAACATTTGAGATCACATCAGCTACAGGCACCAGGTGCTCAGCGAGTCCGGGCAAGTCTCGCTCCAACTCTTGATTTGAGCGCTGCTGGCCTATAACCAGAAGTGGTCGGTCATACTGCTCGTATTTTTCCAAAAGCTCAGACCAATCCGGCGCTTGTGTAAAGGCATGCTGCTTGAAAGTACGAACCTGTTCCGAAAAGTTTATCTGCTGCTCGCCAGGATAAAAAGGTTCCCGAAACGGGATGTTGATGTGGACAGGACCGGCCGGTCCCTGCTGACAGGTGTTAATGGCCTCATTGAGTTTGCGATTGTACTCCCAGGCAGCATCTTGATGACTAGTGTCTACAGGAAGGTTGAAGGATTTTTTAATGAAGTTATCCAATGCTCCCAATTGATCGATGGTCTGACCATCACGCTGTTCTTGCCATTCTGGAGGGCGGTCTGCACTAATGACCACCAGGGGTATTTGCTGATACCTTGCTTCGGCCACTGCGGGAGCATAGTTGAGCAAAGCCGTACCGCTTGTGCAGCAAAGCACTACGGGTTTATTGAGCCGTTGAGCCATGCCCAGCGCAATAAATGCTGCGGACCGCTCATCTACAATATTGTAGATATTGCATGCTTCATTGCGAGCAAATGACAAAGTAAGTGGTGCATTTCGAGAGCCTGGGGACAACACCACGTGGGTAATTCCATGAGCTGTAAACACCCTGGAGGTATCAAAAACAGTTTGTGTGATCATGAATGAAGGGCTTTAAGCAGCGTCTGCATTTTATGTGCTGTTTCGGCTAATTCTTTTTCAGGGCGTGAGTCTTCGGTAATACCCGCACCTGCGTACAAACGCGCCTTGTCGCCGATCAGTTGGAGGCAGCGTAGGTTGACAAACAAGTGAGTGTTGCCGTTAAATCCGACAGGCCCCATAAATCCGGCATACAATGACCGGTCGTACCCTTCGTGCGCCTTGATAAAATCATCTGCTGTTTCTCTGGGAAAGCCGCATACCGCACTGGTCGGGTGTAGTAGATCAAGCATTGTGCTACCTAACAAGGGGCTATTGGTAGCTTCCATATCCACTTTAAATTCTGTTTTTAAATGCGCCAGATTACCAGCTCGCACAGTTTTGGGGCCTATTTCGTCAAACTCCCTTAAGCGGATTTTCTTAAAGCATGCAATGATGTACCTGCTCACCATGGCCTGCTCTTCAATTTCTTTTTGCATCCAGGCAACCTCACTTAGGCTAATGGACTCAGCAAGTGGTTGGGTGCCCGCCAGGGCATCTGTAGAAAAATACCGCTGACCTTCTATACTGAGCAACTTTTCTGGGCTTGCACCCAGCCAGATACCGTGGGTTGTGCTGGTCAAATGGCAAAAGGCCCGAGGATACATTTCAGCTATGCGCTCAAACAACGACAAAGGATCTTCGCCTTGATGATCAAAATCTTCATATCTGGAAAGCACCACCTTTTCCAGCTTGCCCTGGCGAATGCTTTGAACCGCATCTGCTACCATGGTGCTAAAATCGCCGGATGAAATATCTGCTACGGGTTGATGAATAGGATCAGCCTTTTTTGACTCCAGCGCCTGACGAAAGCCTTCCAGTTGGTCAGAAGAAGTGGTCGGAGCAATTCGTAATTCAGCCTCACTATTGTGAATGTGGATGATGATATTTCCCTGTAGCACCTGGGGCGCCACCGGATGACTCGCGTTATAAGGATTAATAAGAAAAGCTTCGTGTAGCTCCTCCAAATTTTGGTCATAGTCCTGGCCACTGCCGCTGAGGTCTACGATTGCAAAGATTTTTGCTTCGTTGGGAAGTCTCCAAACGGCTAGAGGATATGGGGTGTGAATGACCTGGCTAAGTAAAGCCGTAGCGTCTTCTCTTGTGGTGATCTGCTGTAATTGTGCTAATGCTGCTTGACTCATTCCTGTATTTTCTTCTCCAATATCGCCATGGTAATCTTACTGATGCAGATCAGTTTTTCATCTTCATCAGTAATACGGATTTCCCAAAGTTGGGTCGTTCTTCCAATGTGCAAAGGTGTTGCTTTTCCGGTGACGATGCCTTCTTTTTTAGCCCTTATGTGGTTGGCGTTGATTTCCAGACCAACCACAGATTTGTCCATTCCGGCTATCAATGCTGCTGCCACACTTCCCAGTGTTTCGGCAAGTGCCACAGACGCTCCTCCGTGTAGCAGTCCCATGGGTTGGCGGGTGTGCTGATTTACGGGCATGTTTGCACAGATGTAGTCTTCACCTACTTCAGTAAATTGAATGCCGAGATGTGAAACCATTGTCTCGTCACAAAATGCGTTTAACCCCTCCGGAGTGGTGCCTTTTGGTATCATATTGGCCATAAAAGTAACACGGCGTAATCTATTTTGCTGCTTCCGCCTTAAAAATCATATTTCTTTATCGAATCACTTTATCCAACTTCTTTAGAAGCTATAAGTTTACGGTGATTTTTTAGCTCTAAATACGCAACACTTGAAGCAATTTTACATAATCAGACACGGCGAAACAGAATACAACCGCATAGGAATGGTGCAGGGGAGTGGAATAGATGCGCCGCTAAATGAAACCGGAGAACAGCAGGCCGAAGCCTTTTATCAGGCATACAAAGACGTGTCATTCGACAAGATTTATACTTCCAACCTCATTCGTACCGAGCAAACTGTAAAGAAGTTTATTGCTAAAGACATCCCACATGAGGCGCTGCCTGGGCTGCGCGAGATCAGCTGGGGAGTACAGGAAGGGGTAGCCTTTACTCCTGAAACCTCCACGGAATATCAGGAAACAGCCAAAGACTGGAGCAGAGGTAACCTCGAGCGAAGAATTGAAGGGGGTGAAAATCCGATTGAGGTAGCTGCTCGTCAGCAAGAGGCCTTTGAGCATATCCTGGCTCAGCCTAACGAAGATCGAGTATTGATTTGTACTCATGGACGAGCTATGCGCATCATGATGTGCTGGATGCTCAAGCACCCGCTGAGTATGATGGATCAGTTTAAGCATACCAATACTGGGCTGTATGTGGTAAACTGGACCGGTAGTCAGTTTTCCATAGAGGTCCACAATGCTACGGAGCATTTGGAGACTGTGCCAGCCGGCTGACGGAAATTTGCTGGATTCTGTGCATCTTTAGCATGTACCTAAGTACATGACTATGGGGCGCGACAAAATCTATGTAGAAGTAGGTAAACGAAAGCTCCACCTGTCTAATCTAGACAAGGTGCTATTTCCTGACGATCATATTGTAAAGGCGGAGGTGATCGATTATTACCTCTCTTTAGCTCCCACCATCCTGCACCACCTCAAAGGTCGTCCTCTGTCGTTTGTGCGTTTTCCTGACGGTATCCAAGGGGAGCAATTTTTTCAAAAAAACAGACCCGAGTGGACACCAGACTGGATCGAATACATCCGTCTGGGGCGTGAGCGCAAAAAGGAATACATCGTGGCCTATGAAGAGGCTACTTTGGTGTGGCTAGCGAATCTTGCTTGTCTGGAGCTGCATCAGATTCACAGTTTTCACCACTATGCCGAAAAGCCCGATTACCTGGTTTTTGATCTGGATCCTCCAGAAGGTAAAAATGATTTTAATGAAGTAAAAGCACTCGCCTTTGCGCTCAAAGAGGAACTGGAAAACTATGACTATCATGTTTTTGTGAAAACCACAGGTGGCAAAGGCTTGCATTTACTCGTACCCATCGAAATGCAATACACGTTTGATGAAGGATTTGCTGTTGCCAAAAAGTTGGCTGAAAGCTTTATAAAGAAACATAAAAACACGACCCTTCATTTAAACAAAGCTGCAAGAAAAGGACGAGTGCTCATAGACATTTTTCGAAACAAGCCCTCACAGACGATCGTATCGCCCTACAGTTTGCGTGGAAGAGACGGTGCTCCGGCATCTGCGCCACTCACCTGGGATGAGTTGCAAGCTACCACGCACCCTCATGAGTGGAACCTACAATCGGTCAAAATTCAAACCCTTGAGCGTGGAGACCCCTGGGAGGCCATTCGTAGCTGGGCGGTGCCTTTGCATACGGACAAACGTACCCGAGCACCAGGGGTAGATCTGAAAGACAATGCTAAGCGCAAAACGCCAGAGCAGCTGGTAGCTTATGAAGCTCGAAGGGATTTTAGCAAGACGCCAGAGCCCTATGTGCCGGAAGATGATGGACGGAGCAATCGATTTGTGGTTCAACGCCACCATGCCTCTCATTTGCATTATGACCTGCGGTTAGAGCACGAAGGTGTGCTCAGGTCATGGGCCCTGCCGCGTGGGTTGCCACCGCATCCGGGAGTAAAACGCCTGGCCGTGCAAACAGAGGACCACCCGCTGGAGTATCTTTCTTTCGAAGCGGAAATACCCAAAGGTCAGTATGGAGGCGGTATGATGTGGATCTTCGCAGCAGGCAGATACGAGATCACCAAGGAAAAGAAAAACGGATTCTATTTCAGGTTGTCAGGGCCTCAGCTAAATGCTGAATACCGCATGCACCTGATGAAGGGCAAAGAGTGGCTGCTTGAAAGAGTAGATAAACCTCAACATGACTATCTGCAACAGCCAGTAAAGCCCATGCTTGCCAATGTGCTGAAGAAACCTCCTAAAGGTAATTTCCTATATGAGGTAAAATGGGATGGAATACGCGTACTTATCACACTCCACGAAGGGGAATTGACCATCAGAAGTAGAAACTTAAATGATATTACGGCTCAGTTTCCAGAGCTCAACATTCCCGAGGAAGTATTTCGAGTCAATAATGGAGTATTTGATGGGGAGATTGTCTGTCTGGACAAAGATGGGAAGGCTGTTTTTAGCAAGGTCATTAAGCGCTTAATGACCAAAAAGGAGCTAGACATTGCGCATTATGCTAAAAAGCATCCAGTTCACTGCTACCTGTTTGATGTGATCTACCTCGATGGGAGATTGCTGACTGGTGATCCCTGGCTCAGGCGACGGGAATGGCTTGCCGACTCCTTTCGTAAAAACACACCTTATCGTTTGAGTGAGGCGATTGATGATGGTGAGGGCTTGTTTGCTGCCACTCAGGAGATGAGTGTGGAGGGCATCATGGCCAAAGACCTATACGGCAAATATTACCCGGGCAAGCGCTCCGATAGCTGGTTCAAAATCAAAGTGAAGCACGAGATAGACGCCTGGATCATAGGCTATACTCAAGGCAAAGGAGATCGGGCGGACACCTTTGGGGCGTTACATGTAGCCCAAAAAGATAGCGACAGTCAGTGGATATACCGCGGCAAGGTAGGCACTGGCTTTAGTGATCATCTTTTGCAAACCCTTCGTGAAGTAATGGATAGTCAAAAAGCGGGTAAGGTGCCTATTGCCAAGAATATAAGTGACCCTGGTGTATGGCTTACAGAACCTCTACCTGTGGAGCTAAAATATACCGAGCTTACCAAAGATGGCCATTTCCGAGACCCCGTTTTTCAGAAGCTCAGACAGGATTTTATGTGAATCTTAACGCATTGAAATATAGTAGGTTATGATCTCTTGCTTCTTGTGATTATTTAATTAATTACTTACCTTTCCTTAGCAATGCCAAAAGCGTTTACCAGGGAGCTTCAAACTATCTTTTCAGATGGACGTTAGCTTATAGTAACACACTGCTATCTTGCAGTATATGAATGAGATAGCTTAAATGCACTGCAGTTTCACTCAAACTATTTCGTCATGCGAGCAATCTGGAAAGGACACATTCGGTTTTCATTAGTAACAATCCCGATCAGGATATACAACGCCATAGATAATCAGCAGGCTATCCGCTTCAACTTGCTTTCGAAAGAAAACCACAATCCGGTCAAGTACGAAAAGAAAGATAAGGTGACAGGAGAGACCCTGCGTGCTGAAGATATTGTGAAGGGGTATCAGTATGAGCCGGATCAGTTTGTAATCATCACTAGTGAAGATTTTGACAAGGTGAAGCTGCAAAGTACCAAAGTGATCGAAATCGAAGGGTTTGTAGATGCCAGCGAAGTGCACCCTACGTTGTTTGATGCACCCTACTTTGCGGGGCCAGATGGAGATGTGGCCGCCAAAACCTACCGTTTGCTCTCGGAAGCGTTGCTTAAATCTGGGAAGGTAGGCGTGGGCAAGGTGGTCTTGCGAGATCGTGAAAATGTGGTGCTGCTCACGCCACACGAAGGGGGCATATTGCTTTACAAGTTGCGCTATCGTGACGAAGTGCGGAGTATTACACAGGTACCAAAAATGGATACCGATTCAGAGATAGATGCAGATCAACTAAAAATGGCGAGTACGCTGATAGACAGCATGACCAGGTCGTTTGAGGACATGGAGCTCAAGGATCGCTACAATGGAGCCCTTAAAGAAATGATCATGAGCAAGATAGAAGGTAAGGAGGTAGTAAGCGTAACAGAAGAAGAGCCAGAAGTGGTAGACATTATGACAGCCCTGAAGGAGAGTATCGCTCAGGCTAAGGCTGATAAAAAGCCAATGAAAAAGGCAAAGAAAAAGTCCAAGGCATCAGAAAAGAAACAGCAAAAAGCTAGCTGATGGCACGTATTGTTAAACTTCCTGTAAGTCCACCCAAAAAGCTAGGTCCTAAGAAGGCAAAACGTAGACGCAAACCTAATCTGGAAGATTATGGGCAATTGAATTTGTTTGCACAGCCGCCAAAGGAAGGTAAAGTGGTGAGCATGCATCAGCAAGAAAGCTTTTTTGAGCAAGCTCTACAATTAGATGATGAGGGCAAACCGGAGGCTGAGAAGTACTACCTGCTAGCCATCGAAAACAAGCAACGAGAAGTGGATGCCTATTGTAACCTGGGCATTATCAAATCTCAGCAGGAGGACCTTGCGGAGAGTATCAATTACCTCACCAAGGCACTGGAGCTAAATCCCAGGCATTTTGAAGCGCACTATAACCTCGCCAATGTATATTCTGATATGGGCAATTTTCCTCTAGCTAAAACACATTATGAGGTGTCCATCTCCATAGACCCGGACTTTCCTGACAGCTATTACAATCTCGGGCTGGTGCTCATTTCTTTGAAACAGTATGAGCGAGCCATCAAGGCTATCAATACATACATCGAGCACTCTCCAGAATCTGACCACTCGGTAGCGTCAGAACTCCTTAAAACCCTAAAATCCTTTGCATTATGAAAGATTCAAACGAATTACTCGCGGATCATTTTGAGCGCCTCAAAAGTCTGGTCCCTGATCTATACATCCGGGAGCACGACAGGAGTCCGACACCAAACACAGACGCAATGTATGGATTGCTCAAGCGCACGCTGGGCATTGTAGAAGCTATTTATTTAAAAAATGCTAACGGGTTTAATGATGCTCGAATGGAGGAATATGCCAAAGTGATTCAGGAGCTTAAAGAACTTGGTTTTGAATATTCCGGTCATGAAGAACTGATGGATAAAGCCGCTAGTAAACTGCTCATGAAAGCGAAAAAACCCATGAAACGAGCCAAAGGTGGTACAGAATTTGATCAGGGAAAATCTGATCGAAAAGCTATTTAACCTATGAAACACCTTAAATATCTACTCGGAGTAGGAGCGCTTTTTTCAATGCTCATGTTTGCCGGTTGTGATGAAGAAGAAGTGTCTGGCACCTGTGCCGGATGCCCTAGTGATACACCATGGAGTGTTTTTGGCTCAGATCAGTGCTACAAATCACTTGACGATTGCGAAGCAGCAGAAAAAGGGAACTGTACCATTTGTGATGGCTAAAACTAACGTAGGGTAAATCTATTGGGAGAAGTATTTGCGTAATTAGGTTGATTGGCTAATTTTCCCTTAAACCTAACCCATGAAGCTAAGCATCATCATACCCACACTCAACGAGGCAGATAACATAGAGCCGCTGATCAGGTTTTTTGCCACTCACCCTCAGCATGAACACCTCGAAGTGATCGTAGTGGATGGTGGCAGCACAGACCGCACACCCAGTTTGGCACAAGCCGCTGGGGCGATGGTTGTCACCAGTGAGGTAGCCTCCAGGCCTGTTCAGCTCAACCTGGGTGCTCAGTCGGCTACAGCTGATATGCTCTATTTTGTACATGCTGACGTCAGCCTGCCAGAGTCCTTTTATGACGACATCTTTAAGGCTTCGCAAAACTATGAGGTGGGGTGCTACCGTTATTTGTTTGATTCCAGCCATCCGCTACTGAAGATCAACAGTTTCTTTTCGCGCTTCCCAATGATGTGGTGCCGTGGTGGAGATCAGACACTGTTCATCACCCGTTCGCTATTTGATCGTCTTGGAGGTTTCAATGAATACTACTGTGTGATGGAAGATTTTGACCTTATTCGAAGAGCTCGTGCGCTTACTTCCTTTTACATCATACCCAAGAGCATAAAGGTCTCTGCCCGAAAATATGCTCATAATGCATACATGCATGTGCAGCTTACAAACCTCAAGGCCTTTCGCATGTTTCGTAAAGGGGTGCCGCCCGCTGAAATACGTAGTTTTTATAAAAAAGCGCTCCGACTCGTTGACTATTGATCGGCAGGGGAGTTAGCTTTAATCGTGCAACTCAAAAAATCCCAACGATGAAAATGACCGTACTGGGCTGTGGTGATGCCTTTGCATCTGCCGGCCGTTTCAATACCAGTTTCCTGCTAGAAGAAGAGCTACATAAGGTCCTGATCGACTGTGGAGCATCTACATTGATAAGACTGAAGCAATTAAACATTGCTGTGGACTCCATTGATACGATCATTATCACCCACTTCCACGGCGACCACTATGGAGGGCTTCCGTTTTTGATGCTCAGCAATCATCTGGAGTGTAAACGCAAGCACCCATTGACCATCATAGGACCAGAAGGAATTCGAGATCGTCTATATGCCCTTCAGGAAGCCATGTATCCAGGTACACAGCCATTTCTAACAGCTTTGGATCTCAGGTTTCTGGAGTTTCAGGAAAACAATTGGATACAGGCTGCCGGGGTGGATGTCTATGCTCGTAAAGTTACGCATGCACCACCTTCTAACCCTCATGGCGTAAAAGTTAGGATAGGAGAGCAGGTATTTGGTTTTTCGGGAGATACCGAGTGGGACGATGCACTCATAGACCTGGCGGATGAAACCGATGCCTTTGTGATCGAATGCAATAACTTCGATATTGACACCCCGGGGCACCTCAGTTACCAAACTATTCTCAATAAAAAGGATTTTTTCAAGACCCAGAAACTTTTGCTCACGCATATGGGTAATGACGTAATCAATCAAAAACACACTGATATTCAACGGCTTGAGGACGGAGCTGAAGTGACTTTTTGACTCCAGTCAAAAAAATCTTAGAAAAATCTATTCTCATGGTAGGAGATTTTCGGAGGTGTCTGTTTTTATACCAGACAAACGAAAATGAATGTTATGAGAGAGATAAAAAACTTGATCGCTGTAATTACACTAATCGCAACCGCGATAATGTTTCAAAGCTGTACCGAAGATGAAGTAGGAGCTGAGTCTACCGGTCAGGCCCAAATGGAAATGAAAGCCGTCACTACAAACGGCACCACGAGCAGTGGACGTACGCTTACTACTGGTTTTACATTTACCGAAGTGATGGTAGGTGTTACAGAAATTGAATTCGAAACGCTCGAAGAGGAAGAATTAGAAGAGGGAGAAGACGGTGAAGAAGTAGAGGCTGAAGATGAAGAGATCGAATATGAAGGTCGGTTCATAGTTGATTTGCTAGCAGGTACAAGTAATCCTGATTTTGGGTTGGCTGCTTTGTCTACTGGTACTTACCAGGAGATAGAAGTGGAAATGGAGCCAATCCTTGAAGGGAACCAAACTGTACGCATCAAGCTCTTTTTCGAAGATGCCTCTACTTCGGATACCGTATATGTCGAGTTTGAGACTAGTGAAGAATTAGAGTTTGAATTCGAAGATGAATCAGGCTTTACCATTGATGCAGGAGCTGTAAATGCTATTTTGATCCAGTTGGATTTGGACAAACTGTTTGCAGGTGTAGATCTGAGCAGTGCTACGGCAGATGAAGATGGTGTGATTCGTATCACAGATACATCCAACGAACAGCTTACTGATATGCTCGTGGATAAATTAGAAGATGCGATGGAAGCCGAAGAGGAAGATGAAGAAGACGATGAAGAGGACGAATCTGATAACGATTAAGTTTGACGGTGAACACGCTTGTCTAGGCTGGTAAGCGTGAGGCCCGGGAGTTATTCCCGGGCTTTTTTTATGCGTGCGCCCGGCAGGGCGCAAATACTTGGAGGTGAGTTTTTTTTAAAAAAAAAAAAGGGACAAGTCCTCTGTACGCCCGATGAGGGGAAGTACTAGCTGAGCGGCAAGTGTATTGTCTGTGAAGACCTGCATGAAGGAAGCCGA
>NZ_QREG01000024.1 GCF_003386095.1 Marinoscillum furvescens DSM 4134
CCTTCCTTTTTGCCCCCGTCCCTGCCGAACGGACGGCAAAGATAGTAAAGAACTTCTTTCCGCAAATAGTATCAAGGAAAATTATTGAGAAATTTCAACACCAACCCATTAATACAACTGGCAATCAGAGCTTTAAGTGAATAAATAATTTTTAATCGTCTCAAAACAGGCCTTCAACGAGCAGAACTGGGCTTTGAATTGAATTACATCTTTATATCAAACATTGCTTTTCAAATTTGTAATCCAAAAAACCATAATTGAATTAATGTTTACTCTTCTTACTTCAATTGATCAAGCCATCTTCTCACAGATGAGCTTTAAGGAATTCATCATCATTTTTGAGGTGCTGATCTCAGGGCTTGCTGTCGCACATCTACTGGACAGTCTTGCAAGTGTGGTGATTGCCAAACCTAAGCTGTACTGGAACCACTTGATGTATACTACCCTTGCCTTGATGCTCATCGTAAACCATTGGTGGATGTCTTTTCACCATTCGTACGAACTGATAGTAACAAACGTGTTTCAATTCCTGATCATCTTAAGCAAGCCAGTGATCATTTACTTTCTGTCTATTTTTCTATTCCCTAAAGAAGTGAGCTTAAAGGCTCGGAATTTGAAGGCGATATTTAAATTGAACCTAAGACCTCTAATGGTATGCTTTATAGGCTACCATTTTGTAAACATGATTCACGACTACTACATCTATTCGGCTGGCATTGAAATAAATGAAAATTATGCTCTACAAAATGTTGTCAGAGGGTCATTCTTGATATTCGCATGTGTAGTTTGGATGAGCAAACGGGTGCTACTTGCCGAAATCCTGGGTGTATTGAGTTTTCTGCTAACAGTCAGTTATTGGATGGAGATATCCTAACGAGGGCGTTTGTATACAGGAACAGTACTACATGGCTCTCCATACATGATGCTGGCAACTCGTCCTAAAAGTCTCTTTGTGAGCTGAAAGTAGGCGTAATCTCGACTTTGAAGCTCACCACAGCCTTTAATCACCACTTTGGCATCATCGAGCTCCAGCGAAAGTATTTTTTCTATTGCTTCATCTATGAGGATTTTTTCCAATGCATCTCTTTCGCCAACAGCGCTGCATCTCGCGTATGGTGCCAGTTTGGTGGCGACCAGCATAAAGGCCCAAGATGGTATGATGGCATCAGATGAACAGAATACTCCCACGTTTTTCCCTGAATATTGACTCCAGTCATGCTCTTTGATATAAGTTCTAAATTCTCGCTCGCGTAATATAAGTCCCTGAAAGAGCGCATCTTTCAAATCGAAGTATTCTCGCTCTGACTGATCAATGAATTCATCCAGATCTAATGAGACTAATGAACTATTGGCTACTCTGTTGACGATTTCTTCCATTACACTTTGAACTTCTGCGATGGTGTATTAGTTCGGTATTCTTTTAAATAATCTGGCTCGAAATATGCCAGGTCTTCAAACTGCTCAGCTGAGAACTTTATCCAGGCAGCCTCCCCCATGTACGCTGCCTGTGGGTGAATGCCCTCAATGATGCGAATGGTCTGGTCTGCATGGGCGAAAAGCTCTTTTAACTTTTCGGCACCATTTCCAAACATTACCAGTGGCTTACCACTGAATTCGTCGAAAGTGCTTTCGTCTACGATAATGGGGGCTGTAGGCCAAATGATGTTGCCGCTTATGTCTTCGACACGTCCGTACACCTCCATGCGTCTGGCATCGATCATTGGGCAAAGTAACTCTTCAGGAGCAGCAAACCTCCTCACCTGGGCAGACATACTCTCCAGGCTATCCAGGGCTATCATGGGGCACTCCAAGGCGAAACATAACCCTTTGACTGTGGCAGTACCTATCCTCAACCCTGTATATGAGCCAGGGCCTGCTGCTAAGGCTACTGCTGAGATATCTTTGAGTTCCAACTCACAGTTTTTGACCAGCTCTTTAATAATCACTGGAAGTAGGTTGGAGTGAGATTTTTGCAGATGATAGGTCTGTGCCCCAATGAGCTCACCCTGATGGTGAACAGCCACAGAACACACTTTGGTGGATGTATCTAAACTTAATATGTAGGCCAATGCTTTACTCTCCTTTTAGAATTTGTTGGTATCGCTCCGTATCATTGAGCACTTCTATGGCGGCCAGGACTTCCTTATCCTGATCAAACATCGCCTCGACCATGCCTGCCTGATAGTAGTACCGCCCAGCAATCTCGCGTTCGAGCAGCTTTTTAATTTCAGGCTTGAAGGTGACAAGATCCTGATCTTTGTTATGGAGTGTTTCTTCCCGAAGGGCTTCTATTTGCTCAGCAATATCTTCATAGTACTGTTCTTTCTTGGACGAGGCAATTAACTTATCAATGTCTCGCTCCACCTGAGTGGTGTAATTGAGGTCTTTGTCCTGAAGCCATTGTTTGAACTCCTGATATTCAGCATCTGTCAGCTTAAATTCTTTGGCATCTGGGATTTCCGGGTGTTCATAAAAGTACCTCGTAGCAAAATGAAAGATCAGGTCATTGGAGAGCAAGCTGATAGTAATGGGCGCTAGTTCTTGAGTCTCCACTTCGATATCGGGATTTACTCCTCCTCCATCGTAGACGGACCTGCCGTTTGCTGTTTTAAACTCGCTTTTAAGGGAATCGGGAATCTTACCAACACTACCGTCTGGGTTTCGATGGCTATAGTCTATGGCCTGAATACATCTCCCTGAAGGGATGTAGTACTTGCCCGTTGTGACTTTTAGTTGGGAATTGTATGCCAAGGGCCTGGTTTGCTGCACCAGCCCTTTTCCGTAGGTCCTTTGCCCTACCAGCACGCCGCGATCATAGTCCTGCATAACACCGGACACGATTTCAGATGCCGAAGCACTTCCATTGCTCACCAGCACCACAAGCGGGATATCTTCATCCGCAGCTTCGTTGAGCGTTTTATAGGTTTTGGTCCAGTTTTTAAGCTTCCCTCGAGTAGTAACGACCTCACGGCCTTTTCCCACAAATACATTTGAGACATTTACGGCCTCTTCAAGCAATCCTCCAGGATTTCCCCTCAGGTCTAAAATGATTTTTTCAGCCCCATCTTCTTTTAGCTCATTGACTGCATTTTTCACTTCTGCACCAGCTTCTGTGGTAAAGTCTGTAAGCTTTAAGTAGCCAATATTATCGGTGACCATGCCTGAGTAGGGCACATTGTTGATGGTGATGCGCTCTCGCGAAAGGGTAACATCGAAAGGGGCTTCTTTGCCATACCGTTCTATAGTGAGTACCAGTTCGGAGTTAGACTGGCCCTTGAGCAGCTTACTGATTTGATCAGATGATTTTCCCTTTAGAGCTATTCCATTTATTTTGATGATTTTGTCTCCAGCAATCAAACCTGCCTTGTGTGCAGGATATCCTTCGTAAGGTAGCACGATGGTAGACACACCGTCTTTTTTATCCACCACTGCGCCAATGCCTCCATATTCACCTGTGGTAATGGTGCGATAGTCTTCTATATCGTCTTCTGGGATGTAGGTGGTATAAGGATCTAAGGAAGACAGCATGGAACCAATGCCTTTTCGCATGAGCTGCGAAGGGTTGATCTCATCTACATAGTAAGAATTGACCTCCTTATACAGTGTGGCAAAAATGTCGAGGTTTTTTACAATCTCGAAGGTTCGGTCATTAAGTGGCTGATCAAAAGCCAGGAGTCCAAATCCAAGACTTCCTGCGATCAAAAATGCTTTCCACTTTCTTGTCATATCACTATTGGTTATGTCCCTTTAGGTGCGTTACTCTGATTCTTCAGTGCACGTTTTTGTAAACGTAGCATTAAAGACTTTAGTTTGGGCTCAATGATACTGAAAGGTAGTATGGTTTTGTCTAAATAGACAAATGCCAGTCTGTAACCTGGCGGGACTTCATCCTTTAACAGCAGCTGATTGATACGATAGGCCTCTCGCATTCTGCGCTTAATGAGGTTTCGATCTACTGCTCTTTTGAATTTTTTCCGGGATACAGAAAAGAGCACTGCTTGCCCAGTCTGTGCGGGAGCAACTTGCTGATACTTTAACAGCAGTGGATGCAAATAAAAAGAGGAACCGTTTTTGAACAGTTCCTCAATTTCTTTTTTGCTCGAAAGACGCTCCTTTTTTGGTAAGCGCAGAGCATTTGAATGGCCTGAATCGGTCATAGGCCTATATCAACTTATTTCTTGTGAGTCTGATCAGAAACAGTAAGCTTCTTTCTTCCCTTTGCTCTACGTCTTGCCAATACTGCGCGTCCGTTAGCAGACTCCATTCTAGAGCGGAATCCGTGCTTGTTTTTTCTCTTTCTTACTGAAGGTTGAAATGTTCTCTTCATGGCTATGCCTTTTTCTAATTCATTTATATAAAGCTGACCGATTCGCGCACGAATAAATCAGCGATTTCTCGAAACGGAGGGCAAAGATAATGAAAGATTTACTAGAAGCAAATAAATTTAACTCCTGGCACATTATTTCAAACCTCCTCTAGTACGCTAAGCGTCAAAGACTTCCTTTTTGATCTCCTGAAGTTTGGCCGGCGAAAGTCTAGGGCCATATTTGGCTACCACTTCTGAAGCAGCCTTGCTGGCTAGTTTGCCAGAAGATGCCATGGTATGACCATTGGTGATCCCATACATAAATGCACCCGAAAACATGTCCCCGGCACCATTGCTATCTATGGCTGTCACCTTGTACGGCTCTATATCGATGAATGTATCTCCATCAAAAATCATGGCGCCATTTTTCCCCTGAGTGATTACAAACTTCTTTGCGTCTTTTTTCAAAGCCTCTCTAGCGTCTTCTACAGATTCTGTACCCGTATAGAGCATTGCTTCTTCCTCATTGCAAAACAAAAGATCTACCGATGCGCCCACTACCTCGGCCATCTGGTCTTTGAAATACTTGACCATACTTGGATCTGAAAAGGTAAGGGCGACTTTCACTCCATTGGCCTCAGCGATGGCTTTGGCTTTTTTCATGGCGGCTAGCCCCGTTTCGCTGGTGACGAGATACCCTTCTATAAAAAGGTACTCTGCGTTGATCAAGGCATTTTCATCGATTTCGTTTTCAGAAAAATCCGATGTGATCCCCAAGTAGGTATTCATGGTACGTTCGGCATCTGGAGACACCATCACGAGGCATTTGCCCGTAATTCCCTCTGGAAGGTTTTCAATATTTAGATTGGTATCCAGCCCATTGTCGGTGAGATCTTTTAGGTAGACTTTACCATCTTCGTCATTGGCAACTTTACATGAGTAGTAGCCTTTGCCTCCCAGCTTACTGACGGCAACAATGGTATTGGCAGCTGACCCTCCGCCCTGCTTTTCACGGATGTGACCTGCCACAGCGGCTATGAGCTCCTGTTGGCGCTGCTCATCTACTAGCGTCATAAGTGACTTCTCCACTTTATGCTCACTGAGGAAAGCATCATCTACTTCTATCTCGTAATCTACCAGTGCATTGCCGATGGCGTACACGTCGTACTTCTTACTACTCATTATTCAATTCGTTGTATCTATTTGGGTAATCTGTAATCAAACCATCTACTCCCCAGTCTATGAGCCGTGTCATATCCTCCGGGTCATTGACGGTCCAGGGGATAACTTGCATTCCCTGCTCCTGAATGTCTGCGACAGTCTGCCGCGAAAGTAATGGAAAATGACAACTATATATCTGTGGCACAAAGCCTATTGAATCAATATTGTGCTGGAAAGGCAGCTTGTTTTCTATTAATAAAGCGAGGTTCACCTCAGGATACGTCTTATGAATATACTGAAGCACTCTGAAATCAAAAGACTGGATCGTGACACGATTCCATGGCAGCAGACCTTCAACTGTTCGGTAAACTAGATCAGAAAAATCAGCTGGATTTGGGTGATAGCGTCCGTCTCCTTCAGGCTTGCTCTTAATTTCAATATTGTAGAACGGGAGTGGCTGATTGGTGTTTTTCGCGAAAGTTTCGGCTGAATCTATTACCTGAGTCAGTAGAGGTTTTACTACGGAAAGCTTTTTCTGTTCTGGAAAACGAGGGTGATCAATGCTGCCGCAATCAAACTGTGCCACCTGCTGATAAGTCATCTGAAAAACATTGTATGCTTGTGCACTATCCGAAGGAATTGCTCCTCCAAGAGAGTCCAGGCAAATTACAGCTGACATGTAGGGCTCATGCGAAACTACTAGCTGACCGTCTTTGGTAACAGCCAGGTCCATTTCCAAAGTGGTGACACCCAAATCCAGTGCATGAATAAAACCAGGGATGGAGTTTTCAGGATATAGTCCACGTGCTCCACGGTGCCCCTGGATGTCCAATGGTTTTTGCTGCTTAGTAACGCATGAGAATAGCGTGCAGGTGAGGGCAATTAATAATGATAGTCTTTTCATTCGAAGAGGGCTATGATGTATACCATCAAAGTTGGAAATTTTTCTCCAAATTCAGATTTTCTCACCGCTACTGAAGTTATTAAGTTTTCCAAAAGATTTTACGATTGGATAGCAGCTGAATAAGGTACGCTAACAGAAAAGTGTAGCTCAAACTCCTAATAAAACCCGTCCATGGACCGTCAGTAAGACTGTTTATGAATTGCTCTAAACCCGTCAATGCCAGAACCGGCCAGATGACATTGGCAAAAGCCACATAAGCGATCATCGGGTTTTGGCCATTGGCCTTGAGTAATCTACCAAACCTACCTAGATGTGAGCTAGCAAGGGTAAAGGCGAGAAGAACGCTCAGACTACAGCCGGCACCGATCAAATAAAAGCTCAACGTAGAAGGGTCTTTTTTGATCCCACCTTCGAGCGGTTCTGCCAATAGCCCTAAGAAAAGGAGCACTAGCAGGGTACCGATGGATGTTTGCTGATAGGGCCTGCATATCATAAGTATCAGCAGTGAGGCTCCAAGCATACCCGAAAGCCAATAGGTAAGTATCAATTCGCGTGTAAAGAGCCCCACAAGCAGAACAACAGGCAAACCAACTAGCCCCGGTAAGTAAAGCGCCTTACTTCCGGTGCTCAGTTTTTGCGACAACTGCAAATGGGGTGCCAGCCATACAGCAGGCAACACGACAAAAAGGTATTGGAGATAATAAAACTGATAGAGCCCTCTGACAGGTGTAAAATCCCATATGGCCTTCATCCAGCAAACGTCTTCATGAAACACCCTGAACATGAGCAGCACTGGCAATACTGTCAAGATGATCCAGGGTCTGGATCTAGTCAACCACCAAAGAAGGCCAGCGGCAAAATACACATTGGCCAGAACGACTAATATTATGTCAAAACGATCGAGTGAAGCACCTTGGGCATCTTTGAAAGGCTGAGTGAAGATTATCATCAATAATACACTCCAACCTACGGCCCTGAGGACCATTTTTCTCCAAAAGGAATAAGCCGAGGGAAGTCTGATAAAAACTAAAAACAATCCACAAAACCCAACCAGCGCCAGAATCCATTGGAGCGTATCGGGAGAACTGGCAAGCTGATGTGGGCGAATGTGATGAAGCACAATAGCAAACACCAGAAGAAGTAAGGTGCGACTGAAAAGGTGCTTTAGATAGTGCCGGGTCTCTTCAAAACGCCTTCCGGCGATAGGAATAGCCACTCCGAGGCAAAACAGAAACATAGGAAACACCAAATCCACCCAGGTGATACCGGGTAGATTTGGGTTGAAAACTCTATCGGGTGGAGGCAACTGCGCATGATACATCCATGCGGGCAGAGACCTGTAGGGCACGATACCAGATAAGACCATGCCCAGTATCGCCAACCCTCGCGTGGCATCCAATGCCTCAAATCTGGATGAGGCCGCCACTGTTAATTGCTTTGTGAAGGGGGAAACGCGCTTGCCTGAATACCTCTGGCTGTATTGGGCCTGGCATCCATGACAAACTCCAATGTACCACCGCTCATAATTTCTTCATGTGTAATGAAGTTTCTATCGAGCAGCTTCCCGTTGAGCTTTACTTCTTTTACATAGACGTTTTCGTTGCTGTTGTTTCTGGCTATGATTTCAAATGCCTTTTCATCCGGCAAGGATAAAACCGCACGATCTACCAGCGGACTACCTAAAACGTAGTTTCCATCAGCAGGATTTACAGGATAGAATCCGAGAGCGCTGAACACGTACCATGCGGACATTTGACCACAGTCTTCATTGCCCGGATATCCATCCACATCGTTGTGATACATGGTGCGCATGATATCACGCACACGCTCCTGCGTTTTCCATGGATAGCCAGCATAGCTATACAAATACGCAATGTGATGACTCGGCTCATTGCCATGAGCGTATTGCCCGATAAGTCCAGAAATATCCGCAGACACATTTTCTCCAGTCATCTCTGAGGTTACCTCAAACGTAGAGTCTAAGTGATTTACAAACTGATCAGGAGAATCGAAGAGACTGATAAAGCCAGCGACATCATGAGGTACAAACCAAGAGTGCTGCCATGCTGTACCTTCTATATATGCTCCTTCAAAACCATGCTCAGAGTAGAACGGATCAAACGGAGTAAGCCAACTGCCATCCGCTAGTTTCCCGCGCATAAACAGTGATTCTTCATCGAAAAGGGCGCGATAGCTTTGTGCGCGTGCCTCAAAAACATCTGCAATGGAATCCTTGCCCAGAGTTTTGGCCACTTGAGCTATACACCAATCATCATAAGCATACTCCAACGTTTTGGTCACTGACCAGCCATCAAGATCGGCAGGCACATAGCCATATTCGCGATACTCCTTCGTGCCTCTGATGTCTTGCTGTGCACTGGCAAGCATCGCTTCCAACACTTTTTCTTCCTGGCCTTTCAAATATCCTTTTTGTAAGGCATCCGCCAAAACAGGCACTGCATGATAGCCCGTCATGGTATTGGTCTCACTGCCGTGCAAAGCCCATACTGGTAATAAGCCATGCTCTTCATAAAAGTCGAGCAACGACAACAGCATATCGTTTAATTGATCTGGCTGAGTCAATGTGTAAAGCGGGTGTGCCGCCCTGAAAGTGTCCCAAAGTGAAAATACGGTGTAGCGACTGTGAGGCTTATCGTAAATTTCTTTGTTTACGCCACGAAACTGACCATTAGTATCAGAGAAAAGCTGCGGGGCCATCATGGTATGATAAAGCGCTGAGTAAAATATGGTGTCAAGGTTCGGATCTCCGAATTCCACATCCAGGGTCAGAAGCTCTGTTTGCCAGGATTGATCGGCAGCTTCTACCACTGCATCAAAATCCCATTCAAACTTATCAGCTTTTAAATTGGCAAGTGCGTTTTCCTCACTTACGGACGAAATCGCTACTTTAACTAATAGTTCACCGCCTTTACCAAAATCTACAATAGCTCGCAACGAGTCAGTTTCTAAGGCTTCTATCTTTTCCCATTCCTCTCCGTCTGAAATTTCCATGGATTGGATATTCTCGGAAAATTCGGCAGCAAAGTATACCCGCTGGTTCCTAGACCAGCCGTGCGAGTAGCGATACCCCGTGACAAGATTTGCGTCGGACTTTTGAATGTTTGTTTTAGTGGCAATGTCCCAGTTGATCGAGAATCCCAGGTCTATAGACAAAGCTCTATCGGCACCAGCCGGAAAATTATAGCGATGATAGCCTACCCGCTCCGAAGCAGTGAGTTCGACTTCAATTCCGTTGGCAAGTTTTACTTGATAATTGCCAGGCTTTGCTGCTTCGTTGCTATGCGAAAAGGCTACACGCCCTCCTTTTTTGGCATCAGCTGAAAGGTAAGGCATCAGCGAAATGTCACACAAATCCCCGATACCTGTACCACTCAGGTGTGTATGGCTGAAGCCCGCAATGAGTGAATCGGAATAATGATACCCCGAGCACCAGTCCCAACCCTCCGTACCATTATCAGGGCTGAGCTGAATCATCCCAAAAGGTGTAGTGGCACCTGGGAAGGTGTGTCCATGGCCACCTGTACCAATAAACGGATTGACTTTCTGTTGATTCTGACTGCTGATATTCTCCTGAGGAGCAGAACATGCTACTATCAAAAATGCAAACGCACCCCAAGAGGTGCGTCTGACGGCCTGAAAAAAATTATTCATCTTCAATATTATATCAAATTATAATTCTGGATAGATCGCTTTCGTCGGATACATGGCTTTCATGACCTCCTGCACATCAGGGTCCTGGAAGCCTGTGAAAAAGAAATAGACTTCTCCCTGCACGCCTATTTCGCGATTGGCCTGCACCATATCTGCAATAAACTGCTGACTAGGCAAATAGCCACCAAGAAACAGGAGTAATCCAGGGTAAAAGATTTTTTGACCTGCCGGTTCCAGCATATTGTACTGATTGGAAAGTAATCCTTTATAGATGTTTAATCCTTGATTTTCTCTTCGGTACAGCTGAGGACTTACGATATCTGAGTAGCCTTCGGCTACCCAGGTAGTATAATCTTGCAGATACTCATCGTACCCGAAGCTCATGGGACTAGGTGAGTGCGCTACAACCATGTTTGGATCTATGGCCTTTACAGAATCATATAGAGCCTTCCCAAACTTATTGAGAATATCAGCTCTCCAGCGCAACCATGCCGTGTTTTTGGCTGTAGCCGGTGGCTCCTGCCCGTCATGGTCTGCCTTGTATAGACTGACTGTGTAATCATCGTAACCGGCCTCTGAAGGTGTGGCTGGCAAGCGATCATCCCCTTGCACTCCGTCTATGTCCGGGTAGTTGGTAACCACTTCCGTGAAAAGATCTATCATGAATTGCTGAACGTCCGGGTGAAAAGCGTTCATCCAGTAAAACCCATTTTTCACAACCACATTGCCATTTACATCTCTGGCCTTCCAGTGGTCTGGCGTATTGTCCAAAATGGGACCAGGACTACCATTGTATGCCGCAAACCCGTACTCAAACCAGGCCATTACTTTGATGTCTTTGGCATGGGCTGCATCGATGAGTTCTCTTAATGGGTCACGACCTTCATACAAAGGATCGATTTTTTTGCCTGTGATCTCAGCAGCCACATCGCTAGGATAGGTTGTAAGCGCTTTGTTCCAAGTTACTACAAATATGGTATTGATATTGAGTTCATCGCATAGTGCAACCGCCTCGTCAATTTTTTGCTTTGAAGTCAGGACGTTGCTGTCTACATTGGTGAGCCATACTCCTCGCACGCCTACATCCTGTGGTTGCTCAGTGACCGAAACATTGTAGGATTGTGTTTCGCCATTTTCGGCTGTGACAGTGTAAGTGACAGGCGAGGTAAAGTCTTGAGGCTCCTCTACTGCAGGAGAAACGGATGCCTTTTCGTGTATATCAAGGCTTACTTTTAGGTTAGTAATATCGGTACCATAGGGCACTGATCCACTGATCTGCTGACCATCAATTTTGCCTCTGATAAATATCTCCGAGAAGAAAAACTCATTGATATCATTATCATCACTTTTCTCCACTACGATCACTTCCTCTTTTACAGACAATGTGACTGTGTAAATCTTATTGGCTCCATTTTCTGCTGTAACCACATAAACTACCGGGCTGCTAAAGTCTTTGGCCTCCCCAGAAGCTGGTGAAATGGTTGCTTTCTCAGACACTTCGATAATAGGAACCAGACTTGTGAGGTCAGTCCCCACAGGCAAGCTGTCCTTCACTGTACCCCCTTCGTGATCTATCTGAACTCCTGTGGTGACATCTATTCCTTCGATTTTAAAATCCAGAATCAGATTTTCGCCACTAGGCTCTTCTACAGGCTCCTCTTCGCTACAGGCAGTCACCAAAGCAAGCGATGCTATGCAAGCCAGTAGCCAAAATTTAGATTGCTTTAAATAGTTCTTCATGTTATTTCTTTTTCGTCAATTCTGGAAATGATACCGGTTCGGCATACATTTCTGAGAATAGCCCTTTGAATTTTTTTATCCCTTCATAAAAGAAGTACACCTCACCATTGATGCCATAAGTACGATTACTTTCGATCATGGCGCGCAGCATTTCTTCCGAAGGGTTGTATTTATCTACTTGAAGAAGCACCCCTGGGTAAAAAATGGGCAAATCGGAATCTGCCAGTTGCCAGGAGGTGATTTCTTCTAGTAATTGATTGTATGCGTCGATATTATATCTATATAGCTGCGGACACACCAGGTCTACATATCCTTGTCGAACCCATGTAGGCCAGTCCTGCAAGTAGTTTTCTTTGCTCCATGGGTATACACTTGGCGACATGCTCACCAGGCATTCCGGGTCTGCTTGTTTTACACTTGTATAGAGCGCTTTAAGAAATTCATTGAGCTTCTGTGCGCGCCAGGACACCCATTCGAAATCGAGGTGATTTGCCGGAGGCTCCTTGCCACTATGCTCACTTTTGTAAAGCTCCACGGTAAACTCATCGTACCCTCCATTGGAAGGCATTGCAGGCAAACGATCGTCTCCCTGAATTCCGTCTACATCGTATTTGTTTACCACCTCTAAGACGAGTGAAGTGATGAAATCCTGCACCTCAGGGTGAAGTGCATTCATCCATTGAAATTTGTTTTTGGCAGTGATGTCACCATTAATGTCTTTGGACGCCCACTCTGGTTTTTGTTGGATGAGGGCTCCACCAGTATCGTCACCGTAGCTAGAGGCAAACCCAAACTCAAACCACGCAAATACCTTGATGTCGCGCTTGTGGGCTTCTTCGATAACCTCTTCCAGGGGGTCTCTGTCACCGTATTTCGGATCGATACTTCGTCCGGTAAAATTTTTCATGATGTCACTCTGGTAGATCGTGTTGCCACGATTCCAGGTGACTAAAAAGATGGTATTGAAACCTAGGGAGTCGAGCAATTCTACAGACTCGATGATGTTTTCACGTGAGAGCAATACCTCACTGGCTACATTGGTCATCCATACACCTCGGACCGCTTCCTTTTTGGCAGGAAGCTCAGTTGGTTTTTGGTCCACCGAACCGCAGCTAAATACAAGAAAAAATAAGCCGCATAGGGTAAAAGCTTGTAGTAGCTTTTGCATGTTTTTGATTGAAGAAATGTTCACGCTATAATGAAAAAAGGCTGCCTTCAGTAGCTGGTAAGTACCCGAAGGCAGCCTTAGATTGAGAATTGATTGTATTAATCCTGAATTGCTAACGTAAGATCGAATTTGGCCAATGCCTGATTGGTGATTACGATGTAAAGCTCTGCTTTAGCTTCACTCACGATGTGGTGAGCTACGTTACCACTAGCATCATTGTTGGCTGTAGTATTACTACCTACAAAATCTGCAGAATACATCACATCGCTGCTGGTAACATTGTCGAGTCCGTCCGTTACATCGATTACTAAAAGTCGGCTTTCATTGGCGCTTCTAGGGAAAATTGCAGCCATTACTGTTTTATCACATAGCTGGAACAAAGTAAAATCGTTGTAGAAGAAGTCTACCAAATCACGATTTTCATTGGGAAGCTGCTGAAGTTTTGCGCCAGTAGCCAAATCAATTTCAGCAACATCTATGTCGTTACCATTTACCCATACAGTTTCGCTATCAGCTGTTAGTGAAGTAGCTGCAGCTCTTGAACCAAAACCTGTCAAGCTATTGAAGCCTTGAGCTTTGATGATGGTAGGCGTTGGATTGAGCACGCCACCTTTTACTTCCCATCGATAGATATCTGATCCACGCTCTCCAGCGGTGAAATTTCTACCGTAGGCTGTATAAATGGCTGCATCACCAGAAATATCTCCAACCACAGAAAGGTTGTCACCCAGACGAACTGCCTCAGACACTTCATACTCGATGTAAACTTCAGGCGCAGCTGATTCGTTGGCCCACTTATAGACTTTAAATACGGCCGTTCCTTGTCCATTAAAATCGAGGACATTGCACGCCAGAATAGAACCATCGGCGCTTGTTTCCACGTCACCTAATTTCAGGCTCCCACCGGAGATATTGCTATTGTCCAGGTCTGCGAGCACTGCTCCGTCTGCTGGATCTAGCACTTTAATTTTGTCATGGTTGCTCATTACGTAAACATGTCCGTTTCCGTAGGCAATTCCATCTTCGCCATTGTTGGTAAACCAATCGGGGAGATTGCTACCAGCTATGGTGTATGACCATACCGCTTCGCTAAGAGTAAGTACAGGTTCTGTGCCCTGTGCAGCAATTTCTACAATTACGATCCATTCTTGAGTGGTCCCATCTTCTGCTGTAACCGTGTAAGTCACAGGCGTAGTAAAATCTTGTGGGGTTTCTGAAGCCGGGTTAACAGTTGCCTTTTCTGAAATCGTAAGAATTGGAGCAAGTGCTTTTACATCAGTACCAAATGGCACGGTGATTCTTACTGTGAAATTTTCGGCATTGACTGTACCCGTGATATCACCACCCAGACAGCCACCAGCCAAATCTACTGCTACAATGTCTTTGCGCTTACTTAGCAAAGGTCCATCATCGCCTTCATCATCTTTACATCCTACAAACACTACCATGCTCAGTGCGAGGAGCAACACAGAAAATTTGCTCATTAAATTTTTCATACAATCAATCTTAAAAGTTCAATAAAAAGGAGTGCCCTACGAACACTCCTTTTGTGAAATTAGTTGGCCAAATCTACAGTATATGCACCTACACCATTGTTGGTGATCAGTCCATAAACTGTAACAGTACCATCTGTATTTTTCTCGAAGCTCAGTCCGCCTGTAGCATTAAGGTTCTGAGATTCAGTAGTATCATCATCAAATGAAATTGTAGTAGCTTTTTCAGCTTTATCGAATCCTTCAGTTACATCGAAGAACACCAACTCTTGAGTTTCAGAATTTGGAGTATTGATTGAAACCAATACTTTGTTTGTTTTCAACTCAAAGTAGATGATATCTGAAGAGAAACCAGTCATCAGTTCAGTGGAGATAGAACCTTTAACTGTTCCGTCAGAACCGATCAATGTAGGGTTGATGCTGTTACCATTTACAATGATATCAGAATTTGCGTCGTTAGAAAGCACTGAGATACCTGGAGCTGAACCAAAAGAAGCGATATCAGCTACTACGATTTGCTCAGCCGTAGCATTTACTGTACCACCTGTTACTTTCCACTTGTAAATGATATTGCCACCATTGCTTGCAGCGTAGATGTAAGCATCACCGTCAGTATCTCCAGTCACAGTGAAGTTGTCAATTCGTTTTTCTACTGTAGACTCTAGAATGATTTCCTGCTCAGCACTTTCATCATTCCAACGGAACACGTAGAATGTACCATTGTTCAAAGTACCCGTACAAGCAAGGATATTTCCACCTTCATCCACATGCGCATCTACGATGTTTGCATAGATACCAGACAATCCAGTTTTGCTTTGCTTCAAGAATTTTTCTGAATCCTTCTCTACACCAGTAGCACGATCAAGAATTCTTAGTTTGTCTCTGTTGTTCACCGCATATACTGACTCAGCTCCGATTGCAATATCCGCATCATTGTTAGCTGTGAACCAGCTTGGACGGCTGCTCGTACGGTTTACTAGTTCCCATTTAGCCTGTACATCAAGGCCTGGCTTAGCACCTTCAGTTACGGTAACTGTGTAGGCAGTAGTTGAGCCATCCTGAGCAGTAACTGTGTAAGTCACATCACTAGAGAAGTCCTGAGCTACACCACTCTCTGGGCTTACAGAAGCCAAAGCAGAGATGGTCACTGTAGGTATCAAAGCAGTTAGATCTGTACCATAAGGCACTTCTGCAGTGATCGCTGTACCTTCGATAGTAGCTGTTACAGAAGGATCAAGCTCAGCAAACACAAACTCAGTGATAACTTTCTCATCGCTTCCAGCTTCGGCAGAAACACTTACTGTATAATCTACTGTAGTGCCATCTTCAGCTGTCACTGTATAAGTAACGGCACTAGAAAAATCCTGAGCAGTACCGCTTTCAGGTGATACGGTAGCTTTAGAAGAAATGGTCACTGTAGGTGCCAATGCTGTAAGGTCTGTGCCAAAAGGAACAGTAGCAGTAATGTCTGTACCGCTGATCGATGCGGTCACTGCTGGGTCCAGGTCAGCAAATACAAAGGATAAAATTTCTTTTGCATCGCTTTGAGGTACGGTTGGCTCTTCGTCTTCACAAGATACGAAGGTGAAGCATACGATGGCAATCATTGCCAGCTTCATCAAATTCAAAAAATGTTTCATTTGTGTGTTAGTTTAAGTTTGCATTAAGAATTAGTCGACATCCCACCAAACACGTGTAGTGGGTAAGTCCGCTCCCTGCTGCTTCACGGCTTCACTGTAGCTATCAGCGTTGAGGCTTTGCTCCTCAGCAGGATATTTTAATCGAACAGGCACATCTGAACCACCTGTTTCACTAAGGCCATCTGTATTTGGAATAGGGTTGAGCACTGGGAATCCAGTTCTTCTGTATTCAGCATATGATTCAAAACCCTGATTGATATTCATCAGCCATTTTTGGGTAATGATTTGCTCCAATGCATTTGCGGGATCATAAGCTATGCCCGGCTCTGCCAGGTATGCATCTATGTCTGTGGCGTCAATAGTCACCTCTGGATATGTGGCAAGTTCTTCTGCCGAAGCTCGGTTTTTGATGTCTTCGTATACAGTTACCCAAAACTCAATGGCAGCACGCACGCCAGCCTCATAGTGACCTTGCGCATTACCATCTCCCCAGCCTTTAAGAGCAGCTTCTGCAAGGAGAAACTCCACTTCTGCATAGGAAAGCATTACACTCGGTGCGTAAGGATTAGATACTATTTCTGAATCCTTCGAATAGTCTTTCAGATCCAGATCACTCAGCTGTTTCGGGTTGAGTCCGTTTTGCAATCCAGTATAAGCACCATTGCTTTCGGCAGGAGCCACATACAAGGGTAGTCGCGGATCGTTGTGGTCTTCCAGATAATCAAGCAGGGTGTTGCTCACACGGTACTCGTTGAAAATCCGAATAATGCTCATTGGCTGAAGATTTTCCAGCGCATTGCCTTTGTCTTTACCATAAGGCACCAGGGCAGAATCGTCATTGGAAGACAGCAACCTTCCGTCTGCTATCACCGCACGTACATGCTGCTCTGCCAGTGCAGGTGCAGCATCGCTAATACGCATCGCTAGTCTCAGACGAAGCGAATTGGCAAAGCGTGTCCAGCTATCGATATCACTACCAAACATCACATCAGCAGCACCAAACGTTAGGCTTTTTGAAGGGTCAAAAGCAGCTACCGCTTGCTCCAGTTCAGTGAGCATAGCTGTATAGATTTCCTCCTGCGTGTCATACTTGGGAACAAGCTTACCTTCGAAAGCTTCGCTGTAGGGAACATCTCCCCACAAGTCCGTGATGCGGTGCATCATAAAAACTTTCCAAATACGAGCTATGCTGTTTTTGTTGATCTTATCTGCGTTGCCATCTGTCAGCTTTATGACCTGATGTGCCTGCATAACGAAATCCGAGTAAGCCTCCGTCCAGTAAGCTGTCAACCAGTCATTTCGTGTGAGGTATCGGCCTGTTTCGAAATAAGGTACCGCAACTGAATAATACTGGATGTAGTGGTTGGCATAAAGCTGCTGTGCTCGCTGAAACTCGGTATAGCGCAGTGCTCCGTAAACGATAGATCTCGTGAAAAGCAAGTTTTCGTTTGCACGATCAGCCTGTACTGCCAAAGGGCTCGTGTTGATCTCTTCGAAATCTCCAGTACATGCACCCACTGAAAACAGTAGGATTAAAGCTGCGAAAAGGGTCTTGATATATTTTTGGCTCACGTTTTTCATTAGAGTGTAAGCTTTAAGTTGAAACCATAGCTACGGGTAGACGGGAAGGCGTATGCCTCGATTCCCTGGTCGTTTCCGGCATTGAAGGTGGCTTCAGGATCAAAGCCAGGAGTGTTTTTGTATAGGATGAAAAGGTTTCTTCCAACAAGCGAAATACTTGCTGCATGGAAGGGGCTCTTCATAAACATAGACTTTGGCAGGCTATAGCCGATCGTGACTTCACGCAGCTTCACGTAGCTTCCGTCGTAAAGAAACTCCTCTGCAAAGTTCGAGGCACGCCCACCTACAGTTTGCCAATAGGTCTGCGGGTCTACTTCGATCGTGTTTGGACTACCATCTTGTCTTACGCCCTCTGCGATGTATCCGCCTGCTCCGGCATACCATTCTCTACGCTGATCCAGTGTATAGGCTGCATTGCCATTCCATGCGGAAGCCGAATTGGTAAACGAGTAGATATCACCACCTTTTCGAATGTCAAACAGTACACCCGCCGACACATCGCCAATTTGGAGGCTGTGGCCAAAACCAGCCAAGAAGTCTGGCAGGTAGTTACCTATTTTCTTGATCCCATCAGGGTCTGGTATAGGCAGGCCATTGTCACCTATGATTCTTTCCCCTGTAGATTCATCTCTTAAGTATGCCTTGTCGGCATAAATGTCACCAAAAGGATTGCCCACGGTCGCCTGGATGCGTACACCAAACTGATCATAGTTTCCTCCCAAAGGATATACCAGTACGTCCGGCGCCAGCTCCTCAACTACAGAAACGTTTCTGGTAAAGTTGATATAGGTGTTGTAGCGGAATCTCGGCTTTTCTACTACCGTAGCATTTAGCGCAAGCTCTACACCGTAGTTTCTAATGAGACCAGAGTTGAACACGGCAGTTTCAAAACCTGATGGTTTAGACACGGGCACATTGATGATTTGATTTTTGGTGCCTGCATCATAGTACGTAGCGTCGAAGGTGATCCGGTTGTTGAGCAAGCTCAGCTCAAGACCCGCCTCTATGGAAGTGGTGCGCTCTGGCTTCAGGTCCAACGGAGGACGAGTAGTAGCCACCTGGCCAAACCCCTGACCACCATGTGAAAGCGAGTTGGAAGGGTAAAGCAAATCCAACTGATATGGGTTAGGATCATTACCTACAGCAGCCCAGCTCGCTCGCACTTTACCAAAACTGATGAAAGTAGGCAAGTCTAGCAGTTCAGAAAGCACCAAACTCGTAGACGCTGATGGGTAAAAATAGGACCATGCGTCTGGAGGCAGTGCACTTGACCAGTCGTTTCTGGCTCCTACTTCCAGGAATATTTTGTCATTATAATCTACCTGTGCAGTACCGTAAAGTGAGTAAACCACTTTTTCTGAATACGACTCTCTCGCCTGCACACTGTTGGCATTTTGCAAGGCAAAAAGATTGGGAACATCGAGGCCCTGTGCTTCATTGTATACCCCACGTGCCCGGCTTTTCAATACATTTCCACCGGCCGTGAGTGTTCCATTCCAATTGTTGTTTAGTGGAAGGGATGCAGTCAGCAAAAAGTCAGAGTTAGATTCCTGCACGCGGTTGTACGCCTGACTGTAAAAACTCTTATCGGAAGTCACCCGGTAAATGGTGTTGGTAGCGTTGCGCACCTCTCGGTGGTCGTTGTAAAAATCTGTACCACTTCGCACGTGGGCCTTGAGCCAGTCGGTGAGACGATACTCCAGCATCATGAATCCAAGCATACGATCACGCTCGTCCTCATTGGTATTGAGGTTTACCGCCCAGTATGGGTTTTGCCATGTAGTAGCGGCTCCGTTGTTGTAAAGTCTAGGAGTGCCATCAGGATTTTGGAAGTTTTGCAGGTCCTGAAGGCGAATGGTGCGAGGCATTTCGATCAGCGCACTCATTGGGTTGTCCGGACTTAGTGTAAGATTGGGACGGTTAAATGCCGTCTGATTGATGTAGTTGATCTTACCGCTAAACTTCAGCCGATCCGAAAGATCACTCGATACATTGAGGCTGGTAATGATTCGCTCTAGCTCACTGTTGGGCATGATGTTGTCACGATGCATATGGGTAATGGACCCGCGTACCTGAATGTCCTCGTTACCCGTAGTGATCCCTACGCTATTGCTGTAGGCCACTCCTGTACGGAAAAAGTCTTTGATGTTGTCAGGCTGCGCATTGTAAGGCACCTGATCACCTGCCCAGTTAAGCAGTGGCTGTCCGTTTACATCGGTTTGTCCTTGTGAAGGTGCTCCCCAGCTGGTGCGCACATTGTCACGTATTTGGCCGTTGGCGTCCACCAGGATTTCACCATTGGAACCTCTGCCATAATCGTTTTGAAAATCTGGTAGCACCAGAGGAGTCTCAAAAGTGAGGTTGGAGTTGATTTCGATACCTACGCCTTTACGAGCTTTCCCTTTTTTAGTCGTAATCATCACTACTCCATTCTGCCCGCGTGAACCGTACAGGTTGGTAGCACCAGCACCTTTTAGCACGCTGATAGACTCAATGTCTTCGGGGTTGATGTTGGAGATGCCATCACCATAATCTATACCGCCAAACTGGCCTCCACCACCTTGCGGGTTGGCCATGGGCACGCCATCCACCACGTAGAGTGGGCTGTTTCTACCTTGTAAGCTGGAAAATCCCCTGATCACCACTTTAGATGTACCACCAGGGCCTGTGCCTGACTGATTGATTTGCACGCCGGCTACTCTGCCTGAAAGCGAATTGATTACGTTGCTCTCACGTGCAGTAGTCAGCTCCTCACCATCTACTGACTGTGAAGCATATCCCAGCGAACGTTTATCACGCTCTACGCCCAATGCCGTAACTACTACGGCTTCCATTTCTTGTATATCCAGCTCTAGCACGACATTTACGACTGTACGCCCATTAAGCTGTATTTTTTGAGTTTCAAACCCCACAAAAGACACTACAACAGTGGCATCCAGATTGGAAACCTTTAAGTTGAACTCACCATCCAGGTTGGAAACGGTACCATTGGTGGTACCCTGCTCCATCACTGTAGCTGCTGGAATAGGCTCTCCCTGATCATCTGTGATCACCCCGCTAATCACCGCAGATTGTGCGAATATCTGCTGTGAAAGCAGAAGCGTGATGACCCAATAAAATATTCCTTTGCTATTCATTCGCTGTTAAGTTTTGAATGATCTTTTCAGATCGGATACAATTTAGAAATAATATGTTAAAAGAGAATTAACTTATTTAATTTTTTTATTAAGTAAGCCCGCTAATTATCTGCTGGGGCAACCTGACTATTTTTTGAAGCACGTTTTTCTGACTTTTCCAATGTCTTCCAAACCTGCATCAAACCCCTGGGCACATGGAAGCATCCCTTCCATTTTCCGCCTTTCAGCTCATTGAGTCGGCTACCATCACGATGTAGGTATCCAAACCACTCACCATGCGCTTCATCACGGAAATGCGTCCAGGCATAGTTATGAATTTTATCAAACCAGTCTTTCACTTCTTCGTTCGGCTGGTAGGCATAGGCTTTGGATAGACCCACCAAAGACTCTAAATGTACCCACCAGAGTTTTTGATCCCACTCCAGCTGCTGCATCGGATGACCTTTGCGGTCCATAAAGTATAGAATACCTCCGTGCTCCTGATCCCATCCATAATCGAGCAAACGCATCATGATCGTTCGAGCTTTCTCGATGAGCGCAGCATTGTTTTGTCTCACACCCAAATCCATGATAAACCACATGGCTTCTATACCATGACCTGGATTGATCAAACGTCCATCAAAGGAATCAGACAAGCTTCCATCCAGATGTACGTTTTCCAGGATCAGGTCTATGTCCTGGTTGTAAAACACGTCCATTACTTCATGGATCACATCTTCGATCAGCTCATCTACCAACTGCTTGTCCAGCAAATGCTCCATCTCCAGCGAGAGGTTACAAAGGATCATGGGCAGCGCGAAGTTTTTAAGCTCTCGTGTACCCGGATACGCCTTATTGTACTTGCCTTTGGTATTGGCGCGGCGTTTCAAAATATTTCCGAAAGTCCGCTGTGCAAGCAATGCATATTCTTCATTGGGTACAGCCTTGTAAAGGGCACCAAATGCCATAGCGGCAAAACAATCTGAAAAAATATTGTATGGCTGCACCAGGGGCTGTCCCTCCCTATTGAGTGAAAAATACCAATTTCCTTCACTATCCATCCCATGCTTCAATAGGAAGTCGGCCCCTTGCTTAGCTATATTCAACCACTCGGATTTTTGCTCTACAGTATTGTAGAGAGTGGCAAACATCCATACTTGTCTGGCCTGCAGCCAGATAAATTTATCCGTGTCGTACACCTTACCAGTACGATCCAGACAGGTAAAAAATCCACCGTTTTCACGGTCTATCGAGTGCTTTTCCCAAAAGGGAATCACCCCTTTTAGCAATTCATCCCGATATATATTGATGTAGTCTGTCATCCTTTTTTTAGTCGGTTCATGTATTCATTATATCTATTGTACAGGTGGTGTGCCTGCACATAGCTGGACTGTGGACTCATAAAATGCGAAAACTCAAAAGTGATCGCCTTGTCCACTCCTGCCTTAGCAGCAGCTTCCAGTTTCAGTCTTAGTTTATCAAATTTGATAGGCAGAAACTTGATGGGCATGTCCCGATCAAAGCTCTCTGCATTGGTCCAGCTGGTCATGCCATATTTATCCGCAAGCTCCTTATTGACCTGTAGGAAATCTGCCAGCTCGTCATAGTCGAGGTGCCCATCCTGAAAAGCCACGATATCCACTGCATCTTTGATCCCATCAAAGATCTCATCCCACTCACGCTGGTGGGTTTCTAGTGATACCGCATCTTCTTTGGAGAGGGAAGAACTGCTGGCCATAACTGCCTTTTTCCCATCTACCCAAGGGGAAATGAGCGTAGGAAGTCCGCCACTCATGTCTTTGCATTGCTTGCCCAGTGTGCTAAATGCCTCTATGGCACCTTTCGTCTTACGGCTGATTTCCGTACTGATATACCAGCCACCGAAGCTCTTTTTATGACCGTAGGTAGACCATACTTCATCGATCACATATTTGTTGGATTCGATCTCGTGATGTAAATCCCCAGTTTGCCAGTAGTGTCCACTGTCATAAAGCCCGAAAAACAATTTCATATTGCGCTCTGCTGCCAGATCCAGGAATAACTCCACCAAATCTTCCGATGGTCGGTAGCATCCATAGTTTTCCTGAAGGTACTTGCTCGGGTAGGTGATGAATCGGCCATAGCCACAACGAATAATGATCACCGTATCTATGCCAATGGCTTTCATATGATCAAAATCCTGCGCCCACTCCTTTCTACCCCAATTTTGATGTGGGATGTCGTGAGAGATTTCGTCTATAAATGTTCCTGTTATCTTCATCCAATTATTCGTTTGAAGCTTCGTCAGCCGTTTTTAAGTGATTCCACCAGAACTTCTTCAGCAATACCGTAGTGAGGATAAATACCCCTGACCAAATCACCATTTCTGTGTTTTGGCGAATCATAAAGTAGATCGGCAAGACCACCTGCGCCATTTGCCAGATGATACCCACCAGCACATTGAACGTATCACGACCCAGGTCCTGATTTGGCACGAAGGAAGGATCTTCTGCCATCACCTCGCGCTTGATAGGCCCCCAAAAGCCCCATGGCTTGGTCTGCTTATAAAATTTCTTGATGTCCTCCCGGTTTTCCAAAGGAGAGATAAATGTACCGATGATACTCCCCAGCAGAGCAAACCCGAAAATGATCGGGAACACGTAGATGTCCACATACTGTGGGTAGAAAAAGAGCTTGGCTGTGGAAGCAATCAAACCAAACAACATGCCATAGAAGTAGCCGTATCCGCTAAACCTCCACCAAATCCATTTCAGCATGTTGGCAGCCACATAACCTCCATACAGTGCTGAAGTAAGCCACAGTGTTAGTTCATTGAGTGAGGCTGCATTAAATCCAAATATCACCCCAACCACTACCAAAACAATAGAGGACAATATACTCAAGGTAATGTAGCGCTTGTTACTGGCATTAGGATTGATGTATTTCTTATAAATATCGTTGACGAGATAGGCCGGAGCAGCATTGACAAAGGCCGAGAAGGTACCCATAAAGGCAGAAAGGAAACCTGCCAAAATCAATCCTTTGATTCCCACCGGCATAAACTTGGAGATGGCCAGCGGCAGTACTTTTTCAAAATCGATGGTATCACCTGCGAGTTCATCACCGAGGTATACCAACGCTAGTACGGAGAAGCCAGCGATCATGAGATAACGAGGAATATACATTACCCAAATCGTCGTAAAGCTCATTTTAGCAGCTTCGGAAGGCTTTCTGGCAGCAAGCAAGCGCTGCATGTCGTAGCTGGGTACAGGCCCGGCGATAGAAGCAAAAATTCCTTTAAAAAGCATCATCATGAAGAGGATACCAAAGAACCCAAAGCCGTCTCCGTCTATTTTGTCATTCACCCCCGGGAATGGCGTGTTGGTCCAGTCGAGGTTGAGCTCCCAGCCAAACCACAGGTCTTTCCAACCTGCCGGCACTACTGCGCTGATCTGCTCGGCAGATACTGAAGTAAAAGCAATGTATCCTACGGCAAAACAGCTGATAGTCATAATGACAAACTGTAGCACTTCCGTAGCTACCACACTATACATCCCTCCCTTTACAGTATAAAGCGTGGTGAGAAATATGATGAGCATGGCGTAGGATCGCTCCGAAGAAATCTCCCACCCCGCTAGCGCAAAAGACAAATCCCAGGGGAGAATAGAAGTACAATACTTGCCGATACCTTCGAAAAAATAAGCGATAAAGCCTACTACACTGATCACGGCAAAAGTCACTACGATGATGTGTGAAAGCCTTGCTCCTTTACCATCTCCAAAACGGAAGGTAATCCACTCGGCACCAGTCATTACTTTGGATCGGCGCAACCAGATAGCCAGGTAAACAAAAATAAATACCTGATTCCAAACCGGCCAGAGCCACGGGATCCAGGCACTTTTAAGTCCATAGACAAATAAGATACTTACCGTCCACATGGTCCCGGAGATATCAAACATCCCCGAAGCATTACTAAGTCCGAGGTAGTACCATTTCATGGTATTGCCTCCGAGGAAATACGACTCCAGGTTGGATGATGCCTTTTTGGAGATATAAAACCCTAAAAAGAGAATCCCTGCTACGTAAGCAAAAATGATTGCGATATCGAGTGCTTCCAGCGACATATATTACTTTTCTGAAATTAAGTGACCGTCAAAGTTGACAGGTTGTGCAAATGGGTCAAGTGCGGCCTGTAGATAGACGGCTACCTCTGCTCTTGAGAGATATGACGCTTCGGTAGAAATGCCCGGGATTGTCTCCAAATCCCGGGGCATTGAAACACCTAACCAACTAAAAATTTCCTTTAAAAACTTTGTATCCACCCAGGCACCAGAAGCATGTACCTCTTTTAATTCCGGATAATAGGAAAGCAATCCTTCTTTGAGTTGGTACTGGCTGATGGGCTGACTGGGGTAAAACCATGTCTCATTGGCCCACTTGTAAGGCACTCCAGTACCTTTCATGATGCCTGTAGCCCCTATTTTTTGGATGGCTTCAAATGCCGGGTGCGTAGCTGCCACATCTTTGTAGGGCATCAGGTAAGCTCCCTGATCCAGCAGCGCCTGCTGTACTTCTCTAATGCTTACTTCTGCCGGGTTGACGTCCTGCTTTGCCGCTACTGCCGCCAAAGCACCCGCTGCCTGACCGATACCCATCACTACAGGTTGTAGGCGAGTAGCTCCGTTGACGATATTGGAAACACCAATACTTTTTTCTGCAAATACAAGGTTTGGCTGACTCTCAGGCACCAAAGACCCGAGTGGAATATTGTAAGATGGCACCTTAATGTTGATAAAATCAATGTCTGGAGCCTCCTCATTTTTGTCATGATGATGATCTATAGGGTAGTCACCTACTGCTACTCCGGTGCGGTAATATTTTTCGGGCTGATCAAAAGGTGCAGCTAGATGACGCACGGCCAGCAAAGACTTTGCCACAGGTCGTCTGGCCTCTCTATGGTATGGTATGAGTGGAAATTCATCTTTAGTAGGAAACTCATCCTCGGCAAGCCCAAGGTGCTTATACCCCAGCTCGTGCTGAATGAAATAAATAAACTTACGGGTATAGTCTTTGGCCTCTTCCAGCCTGTCTGCTCGCTCTTTCTTATTTAGCCCAATGAGATTTACATAAAAGTCATTCCCGCAGTTTGGCCAGTTGATCATGTACTTGCCGTTGGGTAATTTGCCATAGTCCAGCATCATGTCACAGGATACTCCGTCGCCCTTTTCACCCGCTGGCACACAGGCACAAGCAAATTCTTCAGGATCATATCCGGCTGGTTTTTTTATGGTCTTGTCAGCACCGGCACCATAGTCTTTCAAAATAGCTACATAGGTAAGGTCCTGAATGATATCATTGGCATCTTCTGGCGCAAAAGCATCGACTGACTGATCATCCATACCCACGGTATAAGGTACTCCGAGCATGGCCGAAACATCTCCCAGTTCTGTAGCATCGATTACTACTTTGGCGGTGATCGTTTTGGTTTTTCTACCTACCTGATAGCTGACCTCCCATTTGTCGGTATAGCTTAAAGACTTCAGGCTAGCTTTATGTATGACATTGAGATTTGGATAGCCCGATGCGAGCTCTGCCAGCTTGGCCGCCCCCACTGCAGGCTCAAACAAACAATGACTAACCCATCCAGTAGCCACCGCCTTGGGACCACCATAATGGTCATATAGCTTTTGCCTAAACTCTCCCCACAGACCAGATGGCAGTTCATGATTGCCATCTATAGCTGAAACTCCTGCAGAAGTAAGCATCCCCCCAAGCCACGGAGTTTCCTCAACCACCAGCACTTCGACATCCATTCTGGCTGCCTGAATAGCTGCCATGGTACCTGAGGCACCTCCTCCGATGATTACTACATCCGCCGAAGACTGTGCAAATGCTGGCATCGAAAAAGCCAGGACTAGAAGTGTAAGTATGATTCGTAGTTTTGCCATGTTAAAATAACTTTCGAAATCCGAAGATATATATTTTATGTTTTAAGTATTAATACTTTATTAATTTTTTTAATAAGTTAATTCACGCCACAACTTTTACCGACGGCAAAAAAGCTAAGTTTCTAATGGAGAAAGGATGTTTCTGAGCGTTTTTCAAGGGCATTGCTATGCTGCCAATTATTAAATAATTTTTAAATGACTGCATTGGATTGTTAAAAAGAGTTGATAATATAGCATATCACACGCATTCATCATTTTTAACCACGCCATAGGAATGTCTAAGACTTTTTTCGAGCGCCTCAACCTCATGACCCCATCGGGGGTAGCGTACAAAAACGTAAACCTGAAGAAACAGATCCTGGCCTACTTTGCCAATTCGGGCAATGCCACTATAGCAGATCTATGCAAAACACTTACACTGAGCGCCCCTAAAGTCACCAATCTCATAAACGAACTCATAGAAGAGGGCCTTGTCAATGACTATGGAAAGGATAGTTCTACAGGAGGCCGTCGGCCCAATATCTACGGCCTGGCTCCAAATGCAGGCTTTTTCCTGGGCGTGGACGTCAAGCGCTACCATCTCAACATCAGCTTGATCGATTTTCGAAAGAATGTAATCGAGATCAAAGAAAATTATCCCTACCAGCTGGAAAACACTCAGGAATCACTTGACGAGCTATTGGGCATCATTACTTCCTTTATCAATGGGCTCAAGATTCCGAAGAGCAAAATTCTGGGCATGGGTATCAACCTTTCCGGACGTGTAAACCACACCACTGGATACAGTTACAGCTTTTTCCACTTCCAGGAAGACCCGCTTAGCAAAATCATTGAATCGGCCATAGGCATACCTGTCACACTCGAAAACGATTCGCGTGCCATGGCATTTGGAGAATATAGTAAGGGTGTGGTGCGTGATGAAAAAAACGTCATCTTCCTCAACCTGGACTATGGTATCGGTATCGGCATTATCATCAACGGCCAGATATATTATGGAAAATCTGGCTATTCGGGAGAATTTGGTCACATCCCTATATTTGATAACGAAATCATCTGCCACTGTGGCAAAAAGGGCTGTCTGGAAACAGAAGCCTCCGGATGGGCACTGCTCAACACTTTCAAAGAACATGTAAGAGCTGGATCTAGCACCTCTGCCATGCTAAACAAAAAAAGTGTGGACGAGCTGAAGCTCAAAGACATCATAGAAGCCGCCAACAGTGACGATGTGCTGGCGATAGATCTGATAGCACAAATAGGCAACAAGCTCGGAAGAGGCATTGCACTACTGATCAACCTCTTTAACCCTGAACTTGTCATACTAGGTGGAAGCCTTGCAGCCACGGAAGACTACATACGGCTCCCTATGAAGAGTGCCATACACAAGTATTCGCTTAGCCTGATGAGCAATGACACCCAGCTCAAGATCACTGCACTCCCCAACCGGGCTGGCGTAATGGGTGCTTGCCTGCTTGTACGCAACCGCCTTTTAGATCTGGCTTAAGCTAAGAATTTAATGCGCGTAAAGACATAGTCCAACGACTCTTCATTGATAACCATTCGGTAAAAATCGGTTCCAGGGAGATTTTCAGATTGATAGCCTGTCTTTTGCAGGTATTTGCTAGAAATGCTACCGTCGAACCAATGTACCAGGCGGATTTTTCCATCTTCTATCTCCAGACACGTCATTCCTCGTTTTCCAATCACACACCCTGAATTGAACAAACACGGGATATTGAAGATCGTGTTGTATACGTAGTTTTGATAATTGGTGTCTTTTACCTGCTTGTAGTATTTCTTAAGGTCTTTCTTGTGGCCCTTTATGGCTTTTCGCACCTCATCAGTTCTACGCACCGGATCCGTAGCATATTCACGGCACAGCTGTTCTATTTTAAACTTGAGGCGATCCACCTTATGCAAAGACTCAAACAATGGCCGATGCGTATGACCGATGATAGAAACCACTTTGCGGTAAGCAGAGTAGTGGTAAGCACGCTTCTCGATATTGTATTGTTTCTTGCTACTGTGTGCTACCGAGTAGTTTTTTATGCCCAAAGGGTTGGCAAAATACTTTAGTGTAAAGCCAATCAGCTCGTTGTGCTTTTGAAACTTCTTGGATGCCTGATGGCCATGAAAGAAAAACAGATGATTGTCATGGTAGCGAAGCCTGAAAGCTTCCAGGTGCTCATAATCAAACGGGTGGTCCTTCATCAGGCTTAATTCCAAATCATGATTACCTATGGTCTTTAGCAGTCGCGTGGAGTCGCGGATTTCATCAAAAACCTCATAAACCTCTCGCCATCGATTGTAGATTTTTTTTAGCGAAAAGCGCTGCATTTCCTCCACGTCACCATTGAGGATGAGTGAAAACTTATCGCGCAGATAATACTTTTTGAGAGCTGCCTGAAATAAGCCCGAATTTCGTTTAAAATCATCGGTAGACCCTCCATCTCCCATATGGAGATCACTAAAAACAACCCACCGGTCTTTTTTGCTTAGCTCAAAAACCGGGGAGTTGTCATACAGGTCATCCAGATTTTGGTATACAACTTTGTTGGTGATTTTCACATCAATAATTTATATGAAACCACCAAATTAAAGACTTAAGCGCGGTATTTCTTTACTTAAAACTTAAAGAATTGTTAGGCATTACAATTCAATATGCCGAACACGCGCCAACACCGCCTGCCACGGTTTTAGTTTCACTTTTCCACTTTGTGGCTCACCAAAGTCAAAGTCATTGGCCTCTACTATGCGAAGCTTACTACTATCAAATCGATCGTCCAGCCCAAATTCCTGAGTCTCCTCAGAAAAATTGAGTAAGACTAAATATGCAGCCTCTTCATCCCATCTCCAAAAAGCAAATACACTCGGATGATCTTCCTGAATGGGGGCAAAATCACCATAAACAAGTGTCGGGTGCTCCTTTCGCATCGCCACCATCCGGCGATAAAATGCCAGAATAGAGTTCTCATCTCCTTCCTGACTAGCCACATTGATTGCCGTATAGTTAGGGTTGACTTTGAGCCATGGAGTGCCTGAGGTAAAACCAGCCTGCTCAGCATCATTCCATTGCAGCGGTGTACGGGCATTGTCACGGCCATTGATATGGACGTTCTTTAAAAACTGATCCAGGTCTTTTCCTTCAGCTTTCCACTCCTTGTAAGCATTTTTGATCTCCACATCGTCATATTCTTCTATGGTGTCAAAAGCCACATTGGTCATACCTATTTCATCACCCTGGTAAACGTAGACCGTGCCGCGCATGCTAAATAGCAACAAGCTCAGCAGTTTGGCGGACTCTTTCCAGTACGCTCCGTCATCCCCAAAGCGAGAAACGATTCGCTGAAAATCATGATTCCCTAGAAAGACGCTACCCCAGCCCTCTTCTTTAAGGTACTCATCCCACAGCCTGAAGACTTTTTTGAATTCCAGAAAATCGATGGGCTTGGGATCAAATCTACCTCCGGGTCCATGATCCATAAACATGTGCCCAAAATGAAAAATCATATTAAGAGCCTCCGCTGAGCTGGATACATATTGCAGGCCGCTTTCCAGATTGATACCTGGACCCTCACCTACTGTCATCACATCGTACTTACTCAGTACTTCACGGTTCATTTCCTGGAGAAACTCCTGCACACGCGGGCCATTGGCGTAGACGTTATCGATGGTCTTGTTGAAGTCCTTGTAAGGTGAATCTTCGAAGTTTCTTTTTGAAATCACGGAAATCACATCCATCCGGAACCCATCTACTCCTTTGTCCAGCCAATACTTCATCAGCTTGTGCACCTCCTCACGTACTTTCGGGTTTTCCCAATTGAGGTCTGGTTGCTTTTTGGTGAAAAGATGTAGGTAATACTCGTCAGTGGCCTCATCGTATTCCCAGGCATTACCACTAAAAAAGGACTGCCAGTTGTTAGGTGGGCCTCCGTTTTTGCCAGGCTTCCAGATGAAGTAGTCCCGGTAAGGGTTGTCTTTACTCTTGCGGGACTCCTGAAACCATTTGTGCTCATCAGAGCAGTGGTTTACCACCAGGTCCATTAGCAGTTTCATCCCACGCTGATGTATTCCCTCGAGCAGCTGATCAAAATCAGCCATCGTGCCGAAATCAGCCATGATATCGTAGTAGTCACGAATATCGTAACCATTGTCATCATTGGGGGAATCGTACACCGGGCATAGCCAGATAACATCCACCCCAAGGCTTTTGATGTAATCAAGCTTTTCAATAACCCCAGGCAGATCGCCTACACCATCTCCATTGCTGTCTTTGAAGCTCCGCGGGTAGACTTGATACACCACGGCTTCTTTCCACCACTTCTTGTTCATACTATTCTATACTTCTTTATACTATTACTTTTCGTCTAATCAAACTTACTGGCTACTTCCAGACCATGCTCCAGCCATCTCTGCTCTTGTCGCACTCTGTTTTCATCCCAGCCAAAAGCAGTTGTCATGTGTTCGGTCACCGGTTCTATTAGTTTGGGAATGGTATTGATATTGAAATAAAGCCTTCCTGTGCGCCGTTCAAAAAAGTCAAGTAATGAATGCACAGCTTCTTCGGCTATGGTATACTCCAGCTCTGCCAGTGCCAGACGGATCTCTGCATCCTGTTCGGCTCGTTTGTGAAACAACCGCAGAATATCACCTGTCTGCCGACCGTAATTCCCTACCAAATAAGCACCGTAGTAGCTATCCAGGCCAAGTGCTACCACCTGAGCTTCGATTTCCCGCTGGTAGGCTTCTACATCCTTTCCCCCTTTGAAAACCCCACCACTCAGCATGATTTTGTCTGTGAAGCATTCTTGCAGCGTTTTTGCCACTGATTCATCCATTTTATTAACCAGTCGGTCTACGATCCTTTCGGCCATTTTGCGATAGCCAGTGAGCTTACCTCCCGCTATAGAAAGGAGCCCTGTTTCAGACTCAAAAATCTCATCCTTGCGTGAAAGCTGCGATGCTGACTTACCCTCCTCCTCTATCAGTGGTCGCAGACCTGCCCAGCTAGACTCTACATCAGCTATGTCCAGCGTAATTTCTGGAAAGATGTGCTGCACGCCATTGATCAGGTATTCCACATCCACCTTGTCAGTACGGACGTCATTGATATCTCCGTGGTAATCAGTGTCGGTGGTACCAATATATGTCACGCGATCTCTGGGAATGGCAAAAATCATCCGACCATCCGGCACATCAAAATATACCGATTGGCGTACGGGGAATTTTTCATGTGGCACTACAATGTGCACACCCTTAGTAGGATGCAGGTGCTTTCCTTCCAGAGATTTATTCTTTTTACGAATTTCATCTACCCATGGTCCGGCGGCACTGATCGTAAAGGTGTTTTTGATCAGGTGCTCCTCACCTGTCAAATGATCTTTCCAGTGAATTCCGGAGATTTTTCCGTCAGTATATTCAAAATCTGTGGCCTCCGCATAGTTGATCACATCTGCACCCATTCGTACAGCTGTCTTGAGGATCTCGATCGTTAAGCGGGCATCATCCGTACGATACTCGGCATAGATCCCTCCTCCTTCTATTTTGGATGCATCCAAAAGGGGCTCAATTTCGAGTGTTTCCTGCTGATCGAGCATTTTTCGCTGATCTACCTTTTCCACACCGGCGAGCACGTCATATACCATCAGCCCTACGGAGGTCAATATTTTGCCATAGGTACCGTCCTTGATGAGTGGTAGCAACATTTTTTCTGATTTCACCAGATGGGGCGCCAGTTTATGCACCACGGCTCGCTCCTGTCCTACTTCACGCACGAGTGCCACCTCAAATTGCTTGAGATAGCGCAGCCCACCATGAATCAGCTTGGTAGACTTGCTACTGGTTCCTGAAGCAAAATCATTTTTCTCTACCAGGGCTGTTTTGAGCCCACGAGAGGCGGCATCCAGTGCGATGCCTGCGCCGGTGATTCCTCCTCCTATGATCACCAAATCATAGGCATCATTTTTCAACTTATGGACTAATTCGCTTCGCTTCGTTGCGTCAAATGTGCTCATACCTCATCCTCCCTAGCCCAGTCAAAAGTTCTTTTCACGGCCTTCTGCCATCCCTTATATTTTCGATTTCGTTGATCCTCTGCATACTCCGGCTCAAACTTCCTTTCGGTTTGCCGCAGCTTTTTGAGATCGTCAAGCTTCCATACACCTGCCTGAAGGCCCGCCAAATAAGCCGCCCCGAGTGCAGTGGATTCTGTAATAGCCGGCCGGTCTACTGCTACTCCCAAAATATCGGCTTGAAATTGCATGAGATAGTCATTTGCGGTAGCTCCCCCATCTACCATGAGGCAGGAGAGACTAATGCCCGAATCCTGCTCCATGGCGTCTTTCACATCACGCGTTTGAAAAGCTATGGACTCAAGGGCTGCTTTTACGATTTCGTTTTTGCCTGTATCTCTGGTAAGTCCAAAAATGGCCCCTCGAGAGTATTGATCCCAATAAGGCGCCCCCAGTCCAGCAAATGCTGGCACCAGAAATACCTCGTCGGATTGTGCTTTCTCAGCGAAATATTGCGAATCTGAGGCATGATCAATAATGCGGAGCCCATCCCGGAGCCACTGAATGGCAGCCCCGGCAATAAAAATGCTCCCCTCCAGCGCATATGTCAGTTTATCAGAGGTGCTGCAGGCCATAGTAGTAAGCAAACCATGCTTCGATAGCTGACAATCGCTTCCCGTGTTCATCAACATAAAACAACCCGTACCGTAGGTGTTCTTAGCCTGACCAGGCTCAAAGCACGCCTGACCAAACAAGGCTGCCTGCTGATCTCCGGCGATTCCCATAATCGGAATTTTTCGGCCCTTGTATTCAAAGTCACCAAAATGATGAGACGAAGGATGTGCTTCAGGCAGCATCGATTTGGGCACTTGCAGCAACTCCAACAATTCATCATCCCACTGATTGGTTACGATATTGTAAAGCAAGGTACGTGAGGCATTGGTGTAATCTGTGGCATGCACAGCACCTTTGGTGAGTTTCCATACCAGCCAGCTATCTATCGTACCAAAGCATAACTCCCCTCTTTCTGCCCGAGCTCTGGCTTCCGGCACATTTTCCAGCACCCAATTGACCTTGGTGCCTGAGAAATATGAGTCAATCACCAACCCAGTCTTCTGCTTCACCATTTCTTCTTTGCCCTGCTTTTTCAGCTCTTCGCACAAGCCCGAAGTGCGCTTGTCTTGCCATACGATAGCCCGACAAATGGGCTCGCCGGTCTCACGATCCCACACTACAGTAGTTTCCCGCTGATTGGTGATGCCAATGGCTGCAATATCCTCAGGATTCACCTGATGTTCGCTCAGCAAATTTCGCAAGACTTCCGCCTGAGTGCTCCAAATTTCCTCTGCGTCATGTTCTACCCATCCAGGCTTTGGGAAAAACTGGGTAAACTCCTTTTGCTCCACGCCGACCATCCCTCCCTTTTCATTGAAGAGGATAGCTCGGGAGCTCGTGGTACCTTGATCTAGAGCGATGATGTAGCGCATAGTGTTGTTTATTTGCTTACCAGAAAAATGCAACTACCACAGCCGTGATAATGAGCAGTATCACAGCCAATACTCGATAGTTCTTATACCAAGACAATCCCTCTAGTTCTTTTGTTTCGGCTTTGTACAGCCCAACGTTCCAGGTGAGGGTGTCTACCACTTCCTGGCTTGGCGGTGGAGTGAGGCTACTTACGATCACATGCACGATGATACAACCCAGCATGAGCAGTGGCGCTTTGTGCAGGTAATGGATCTCGGTAATAGCCGGAGCGAAATCGTACATACCAGCCACAATTACAAATACTGAGAAGGCAAGGCCGGCCATAAGTGCAGCAAAAGCACCGTGTCCGTTAGCCCTTTTCCAAAATAAACCGACCAGGAATACGGCCACTACAGGAGGAGCGATGAATCCAAGCACTAATTGCAGGTATTCCCAAAGTGAATCGGATATTTGCTCAATGTACTGGGTCCAAAACGCAGCCAGAAGCACTAAAACCACTGTAGCTACCTGCCCCACACGCACCAGTTGCTTACTGGTAAGTCCGGGTCTCAGTTTGGTCACAAAGTCCATGGTTATCAAAGTAGACGCAGAATTTAGCGTAGCTGAAATACTACTGGACATGGCTGCCAAAAGTCCTGCAATCACCAATCCCAAAATCCCTGTAGGAAGTAACTTGTAAAGCATCACTGGATAGGTCATGTTCGGGCAGTCTTCCAGGTTGTTACAAACTACCGATTGACCGGCCTCATTGGTGATGTAGTAGTTGAGTCCGGAAATATCCAGGTCTGAAAAGAGCACAATGGCCATTACCCCTGGCAAAATCATGATAAAAATCACGGGGACCTTCATAAGTCCTGCAAACAAAGCACCCCAGCGTCCATGGTTAAGATCTTTTGCGCTAAGCACGCGCTGTACCATAAACTGGTTGTTGGCCCAGAAATAAAAACCCAATAGCGGCACTCCAAACAACAGCCCCGTCCAGGGCATGTAAGCGTCATTATTGGCTGGCCCGGCCATATCAAATACGTCTTTAGCTGGCTTATCCAGGTATCCCGACCCATGGAGCATGTCGAGCCCAGACATCATTCCAGACCAGCCGCCTACTTCTACAAAACAGAAATAAGTAATGATCATGGAGCCTATAATCAGCAAAACGGCCTGAATTACTTCGGTATGTACTACCGAAGAAAGCCCCCCAGGAATCGTATAAGCCGCAGCTGCCAGCGCCAGCCCTATGATGATGTAGGTAGAGTCTATTTCAGGAAAAATGATTTTCAATATCAGGTTGCCAGCATACAACCCGGAGCTGGTATCGATGATCACATTGCCCACGATGGTAATGAACGAAAAGTAGTATCTGGAACGACTATCATACCTGCGCTCTAGAAACTCTGGCATGGTGTAAACCTTGGACCGCAGGTAGAATGGCAGGAAGAATATGGCAAAAAACACCAGCACCACTGCGGCCATCCATTCGTAGTTGTAAACCGCCGTATTGGTTTGGTAAGCATCTGAAGAAAGGCCGATGAGCGTATTGCTACCGATGTTGGCAGCAAATAATGAGATCCCCACCACCGGCCAGGTCATGTCACGTCCAGCGAGGAAATATTCCTCCGAGGACTCCTGTTTTCCTTTGGAGATACCATACCAGATGATCCCCAGTATATACACCACGATGATGGCAATATCTATAAAGCTTAGTGATACACTTTCCATTCTTAGGGTTGATTTGAGATTGAATTCGCACCCTATGATAGTAAGAAAATGACACTAAAACCTACTTTTTCGTTGAGCCTTTTGCCATTATGAAAATGAAAACGATTGAAATTGAAAATATTTTCAATTCCCCCAAAAGACAAGCTGAAACATGAGCAGTTACAGCCAGTTTTTAGTCTCTGGCCGGATAGCTAGTAAGCGACATCCTCAGCTAAAAATCCCAACACCACACCGTTAGTCCAGCCAAAGCCATCCTGAGTAGGATACTCTCCCCCTCCGGCCAGCAGCGTAGTGTCCGCCACGTTGTATTTTTCCATCATTTTCCCTGTGTTTTCATACACCTTCTTGTTGATGGATAGCCAGCGATTTTTGATGCCATCGGCGAGCGCTTTATGTCCATAATGCTCCAGCCCTTTCACACCGATCCACTGCAGTGGAGCCCAGCCATTGGGAAAGTCCCACTGCTGGCCGGATTCCAGCATTGTGGTAACGAGGCCTCCAGGCTGCAGCAAATGTTGCTCCTGCGCTGCAGCCTGCAAGCGGGCTTGCTCAGGTGTAGCTGTGAGGAAATACAAAGGGTATGCTCCAGCCATGGTCACCTGGTCTTCGAGTTCTCCTGACGTCCACACATAGTCCGTAAAAGCATTAACCTGGCCATTCCAAAACACACGCTGTATAGCTTCTTTACGGTCTTCCGCTCTTACCTGATAACCGGTGGCTTTGATGTCATTTCCCGCCAGTTCGTACAGGTTAGCCAGGGTATTTTCCATGGCGAACATCAGGCAATTGAGATCTACTGGAAGGATATCTACCGTGCGAATAGACCCAAAATCATCCTTTTGCTCAAACCAACGCGTGCTGTAATCCCAGCCTGACTCTGCTCCTGCCCGTAGGTTGCGGTAAAGCACAGGCTTTTCGGCATCTTGGAGGTGTTCGGCGAGCTCTACGTCTTCCCGGTGCGATTCTGGTCTGGGGAAATCCAAAAAATCCCAGTAGCGATTGAGAACGGTGCCGTCCGTCAATCTTACCACACGATTGATGGCTGGTTGATCTTCCGAAAGCTTCTCGGCGCCTTCCATCCAAAAATCATATTCACGCTGCACAGCAGTAAGGTAATCCAGCCCCTTTTCTTCTTCTGTGAGCTGCATGAGCAAGTTGACCATGGAGGCAAAATAGGGCGGCTGGCTCCTCCCGAGGTAGTAGGTCCGGTTTCCATTTGGAATAAACCCTACAGAATCAATCAAAAAGGCGAAATTATCTACCATAGCTTCCACCAGATCTATACGACCAGAAGCACCCAGCCCGATCATGGTAAAGTAGCTATCCCAGTAATAAATCTCCCTAAAACGACCTCCGGGCACCACATAATCCTCTGGCAAACCAATCAGTGTGGAAAACGCATCATTAGCCTCTGATGATCGTGTGAGGTAATCCCAATGCTCCTCCAGATGAAGGGCAAATTCACTTTCACTCTCGTAGGCTGTATTGGAGGGCACTTCTGGCGCATCAAAATTCGCCTTTACAAAGGCTTCCAGGTCGAAAACCTCCTCTTCTCGGAGCTCCAAATAATCAGAGAGAATCTCTGCTGGTGGACGCTTAGGCACACAGTCTACAAACGTCTTGGAATCTGGGTATATCCCAGCCATCTGCACTTCATGAAAAAGTGGCCCTAGTGATTCCCAGGGTTTATAAAAGCCAGATGCACTGGAAGTGGCCTGCTCTTTTTCGGGAGTACAAGAAAAAAATAGCAGGGCCATGAGCCCTGCTATTAAAGGTTTTTTAGTAGATCTTATCATGATGGGGTTAAGGTTATTTGGTGGCTAAAGACTCATTTTTTCGGGTACGTATATTGGCCACCACATGCTCACCTACCTTCTCCCCTTGCGAAACACCATTTTCTATTGCCATCATGTAGTGGATACCGCCATACAATCTACTGATGGCTGCTTCTTCACTTGCCTCCAAAAAAGAATTGAAACTGCGCTCAGGCAAACCGTACTCCATTTCAGTGGTGTCATTAAAGGCAAAATTATCTCCATAGTAGTATGTCAGTGTGACTGCAGCAGCCCTGGAAATCACGCTATGACCACTTGTGTACTCAGGAAAGGGTGGTGTTTGCAGCAGAGGCGTCCATTCTTCGTCCATGTACTGGTTGATGAGTGTTTCCGGACGCACAACAATGCTCCTCCACTTCTCATCCCAGCAGCTGATAAATCCATCAAACAAAGCAATAGAAGTCCGAGTGAAGGCTTCTACCGTTTCTGCAAAATCACTATTTGCTTTGCGACTAGCTATGGCAACTATCCCCATCCAGTGTCCTCCTGGGGTGATTTTTTTGGTCGCAAACATGGCATGCCCTCTATGGTGCGATACGTAGGGGTTGCAATCCCAAAACTTGGCAATGGCTTTGTGTTCTTCGGTCTTTCCAGACCCAAATTCATAAACTTCCAGGAGCTGATTGTGAAACTCGCTGCCTTCTTCCATGGTAAGCTCCAGAGGCGGTACTGGTGGATACTGATTAGCTGAGTCCAGCACCATTGGCCGGATTTTATTCCAATGGGGCTCTATCCCTTCCATGTAATCCGGAGGTGTAGGCTTCCACGCAAAAGTCTCACTTCTTACCGTATACTTGGGGTAGGTGCGCGTTTGCTTGTACATATCTCCATCTGCCCAGTCCAATATGTGTTTTGCCACAAGCTCACCATAAGCCAGCGAACGGTTCTTAAGGCTAGATGAGAGGCCCTGATCTTCCAGTCGCTCGTACAGGTTTTCGCGAAAAGCATCTATTTTCTCTTCTGAGAAAATCAAGGTTTTACCCACTGTCAAAAATGCATGTAAACTAGCCAAATACGGGTCTATCTCCTCGGTAGGTGCCGGTGGTGTGATGAAATCGGTCAGCTGACCTCCGAGTGACAGCAACGTGTCTTTTTTGGCATGTGCCAGCACCTCATACGCGGCAATATTTGGGTATACATACACCCTACTGGCTACCGGAGGAGAAAAAATATCATAGACAATCACATCGGTAAGCTGCTTCATGGCTGTCTGATAAGTCTCCGGATCCTGCAACACCTTTCGGTAAGCAGTGTTCTCTGTGCATGCTCCCAGGGTGAGAGCTCCCAGCAGAGTTAATAATACATACTTCTTCATTATTCTATACTTCTTAGTTGAGCTGTGCAAACAAAGTTAATAAGTCATGCGAACACCGCATACTGAAGCGGTATTCCTACGAAAATTCTGCAAAATACCTTATTTATCCATTTTAAAATGGTCAAAATACCCAATTTATGGTATTTCATTGGGGAGATTCAGTTGGTAACTTTAACCTAACAAACAGATTCACAAAAACCTCATCACCATGATAACCACTATAGTAGGACTGGTTTTAGTCATCACCTTTATACTCCTGGAGAAAAACTGGGAAGCTTCGAATCATCACTAGCCTAACTTGAGGAAGTCAAACAGGACAAAAAAAGCCACCCGATTTGGGTGGCTTTTTTTATTTGACATAAATCTCTGTTATGCTATTCTTCACCTAAAAACGGATAGCGATAGCTTTTTGGTGGCACCAGTGTCTCTTTGATGGTACGTGCGCTCACCCATCTGAGGAGGTTGATGCCAGCTCCAGCCTTGTCATTGGTACCTGAGCCTCTGGCTCCTCCAAAAGGCTGCTGCCCTACTACGGCGCCTGTTGGCTTGTCATTGATATAGAAGTTACCCGCAGCGTTTCGCAGCTTACGTGTAGCCAGCTCCACCGCATAGCGATCTTTTGAAAACACAGCACCTGTAAGTGCATAAGGCGAAGTGCTGTCTACCAACTCAAGTGTTTCTTCGAATTTGTCTTCATCATAGACATATACCGTAAGCACCGGACCGAAAATCTCTTCTTCCATGGTGGTATAGTGAGGGTCTTTTGCCAGGAGAACTGTAGGCTCAATGAAATACCCTACCGAATCATCATAGTTGCCTCCGAAGAGCACTTCCACATCTGCATCTTGCTTTGCCTGATCGATGTAGCCGGCGATTTTCTTAAATGCATTTTGATCAATTACTGCATTTACGAAGTTGGAAAAGTCTTCCGGACTACCCATGCTGATGTCTTTCAGGTCTTTGCCGATCAGCTCTTTTACTTCCTCCCACAGATTGGAAGGGATGTACGCACGTGATGCCGCACTACATTTTTGTCCCTGAAACTCAAACGCGCCTCGGACCAACCCTGTAGCCACTTCCTGAGCATTAGCAGATTTGTGAGCAATCACAAAATCTTTACCACCAGTTTCGCCCACGATGCGCGGGTAAGACTTGTACAGGTCTATGTTTTCACCAATGGTTTTCCACAGGTGCTTGAATACTTTAGTACTGCCTGTAAAGTGCAGGCCGGCAAAGTCCGGGTGCTTGAAGATCACATCCCCTGCCACAGGTCCATCCACATAGATCAGGTTGATGACACCATCAGGAAGGCCTGCTTCTTTAAACACCTCCATGATCACCTGCGCAGAGTATACCTGGCTATAGTTTGGCTTCCACACCACCGTGTTGCCCATTAGTGCCGGCGCGGCTGGCAGGTTGCCACTGATCGCTGTGAAGTTGAACGGAGTGATGGCAAAAACAAACCCTTCAAGTGGGCGGTACTCCATGCGGTTCCATACGCCTGGCGAAGATTCGGGCTGATCCATATAGATCTCCTGCATAAAGGCAGCGTTGAATCGCAAGAAGTCTATCAACTCACAAGCCGCATCAATCTCTGCCTGAAACGCATTTTTAGACTGAGCCAGCATCGTTGCCGCATTGATTTTTGCACGGTATGGACCAGCGATCAGGTCTGCAGCTTTCAGAAAAATACTCGCTCTGTGTTCCCAGCTCAGGTCTTCCCACTGCTGCTTGGCAGCCAGCGCTGCATCTATCGCCTGCTGCACATGGCTGGCATCGCCTTCATGAAAGTAGCCCAACGTATGCTGATGATCGTATGGAGGGCTCATTTTGATTTTGTTGCCCGTGCGCACTTCTTCACTGCCGATGTACATCGGTATGTCTGCTTCGTGCTTGCGAGCTTCTTTCACGGCTTGCTGGAGCGCTTCACGCTCGTCTGTACCAGGTGCATAGGAGAGTACCGGTTCGTTGCTTGGCTCCGGTATGTAGTAGTTTCCCTTTGGCATAATTGTGTTGTTTATTTTTTCGTTTTTAAAGCCGAATCGAGCATTTCCACTCCTGGGTATGAAAAATCAGGATGACCAATAGCAACCGGGGAGTTAGTATCCTGCTCTTTTCGGGGTACAAAAGTATAAAATCCGCTTTCGTCTATTAGAGTAATCTCATTAATTCCCCAAGATGTTTGATCTGGTACTGACATTCGCTCTTTATTTTTCCTGTCGGATTAAAAAGCAGTGGGGTGATCCCGGCATTTTGCGCACCCAGAATATCCGTTTTCGGATTGTCTCCAATCATGAGTGCCTGCCCACAGGTGGTACCTACCGTATCCATGGCATGCTCAAAAATCTCTGCGGAGGGCTTGCGAGCACCTATGGTATCAGAGGTAAAAACATGCTCAAAAAACTTATCCAGTCCACAGGCTGATAATTTGACACCCTGCACGTCGTTAAAGCCATTGGTGATGATGCTCAGCTGATATTTTTTAGTGAGATACTCCAATATCATAGCGGCATCTTCCATCACGCCGGGCTGACGCGGGCAATTGAACCCAAAATACCTGGTCATCTCATCCGCCAGAGAATGATCCTCTGCACCGCAAGCCAGCAGCACCTGCCGAAACCTGCGCTCTCGAATTTCTTCTTTGTCCACTTCACCCCGATCGAAAGCCTTCCACAGGGCTCCATTGGCTTGAAAAAAGTGTGTGATAAAACCATCTACATCCAGCGTAGTAAGCCGGCTTACCTCATAGCGGGTATAAATGTCTTGAAGCACAGCACGGGCATTGGTATCATAATCCCAGAGCGTATGGTCCAGATCAAAAAATATGTGTGTTACATGTTTCAACTTCGATATCCTTTTGCTGCCAGCTTATTGATGGCGAGTTCTCTATTGGAGTTCATTACATTGTAAACCTCCTGATCGTTCTGAAGTTGTACGTCTTTGTTTAAAAACTCAAAAATCTGCGCTACCATGTCGTAGGCTTCTTCCTTGATGCTATAAAAGACCCATTGATCTTTCTTGGTAGCATTCACGAGGCCCGAGTTTTTCAGGTATCCGATATGACGTGAGGTTTTGGTTTGCGTAAAATCCAAAATAGCCTCCAGATCAGATACTGCAAGCTCGTCGTTTTTAAATAATAAGTGAATAATGCGCACCCTTGACTCATCTCCAAACGCTTTGAAGATTTGGGTACCGTACGTAAGGCTAAAGTTCTTTAAACGCATGTCCTAAGGCTGGTAAAAACCCAAAGATAATTTTCATCACTACCTTTGAGGGAGAATGATGTTAAAAAACGTTTAGGAATTTGACATTTGGCAAACTTTTCGCTCAAATTCCGTCTTAGTAAAAGTAAAAAGGTTCATAGACTTGCGCATTACCCTCACACTCATTGTATTTTTCACGCTCTGCACATCGGCCTGGTGCCAAGACACCCCAAAAGAGCCCAAGGTTATCCAGTTTACTGGCGTGGTGATGGCACCAGACAGCAACTCCGTAATCCCCGGCGTACACGTATATGCACCTCTCGGTGGGCGTGGGACCACTACGAATCCCTATGGCTTTTTCTCACTACCCGTACTGGAGGGGGACAGCATCGTCTTCAGCGCTATTGGGTTTCAAAAGCGCTCCTACATCATACCGGAACACGACGAGCCAAATAGCCTGCGACTAATTGTGACTTTGGAAGAGGACGTCACTTTGCTCAATGAAGTGGAGATTTTCCCATACCCCACAGAAGAGATGTTTAAAAAAGCTGTACTCTCTCTGGAAATGCCCTATCAGCGAGAATACAACAACATGAACGCCTGGCTACAGAGCGAGTACATGAACACTGCCTATGCAGAGCTATCCAACAGCGCCAATGCCAATCAGCGCTACTATCAGCAGCTCCAGATGCAGGCCATCCAAAACCGCTACCAAACGCCTAAAAACAACCTGCTTAACCCCTGGGCATGGGCCAAAGCAATCAACGACCTCAAGAAAAAATAAGCACAAAAAAAGCTTGCTAACCCCAGTGAATGTCACAGATATTAGCAAGCTTTTTCATGTATTAAACTGCCTGGCATTGCTGCCTAAAGAGGTTTTGCCAGCAGGCTAAGACTCAGCAGCCACCCGAATTACTTCATTCCACACCCGGAAAGTGTTTTTGTAGCAAATCTTCTCTATGTCTTCTTTAGTATAGCCTCTTTTGAGAAGCTCAGCGATTACGTTTGGAAACATCGATACGTCTTTTAGGCCTTTGGGCAGGCTATCACCCACACCATCAAAGTCAGAGCCAAATGCCACCGCATCGATACCGGCGATGTTAACCACATTATCTATGTGATCTGCCACAATCTGCACATCGGCGTACACATCGTTTTCAAGGGCATATTTTTTGGCGAATGCCTGATAGGCAGAATCGCTACGCTTGAGGCCTGTCTCTGCACGGTAGTTCATCATTACCGAGTCCATGGCCTCAAACTTCTCACGAGATTCTTTCGATAGGAAGGTAGAACCAAAGTTGATGTGGATCACACCTCCTTTAGCCGCCAGGTCTTTGATCATCTGGTCTGACATGTTTCTATGAAAGCCAGGAGTAAACTTCCGACAAGACGAATGAGAAGCTATTAGCGGTGCCTTGCTCAGACGTAGCGCATCGTAAAACGCACTATCGGTAACGTGCGAAATATCTACCATAATGCCCAGGCGGTTCATTTCGGCAATTACCTGCTCCCCAAAGGGGCTCACACCATTCCACGTGTAAGTGGTATCATATGAAGAGTCCGAAATCTGGTTGTCTTTAGAGTGAGTCAGCGTGATGTAGCGGATACCACGATTGAAAAAATATTCCACATTGCTGAGGTCATCTTCTATAGGCGCACCGTTTTCCATACCCATAGGCAGGGAAATAAGTCCTTTTTTGAAGTTTTTTTCGATTTCCGCAGGGGTATTAGCAGGCGCAAACTTATCCGGAAAAGTGGTGGTCACATCCATGGTCATGGTAATTAGTGAATCTGCAAACTCCTTAGCCCCACCTTCAAAATAGTACGAGGATGGTATGTAGATGGACATAAACGGCGCATCCAGGCCTCCTTCTTTGGCTTTCGGGTAATCAAAGTTTCCTTCGGTTTCTACCGAAACATCTTCTACCTGCTTTTTGAGCATAAAGCCTTTTACCTCCATGCGATAGGGCAAGTCTACATGACCATCCACCATGATGGTCTCCTGGGCAAGTTTTTTGGCATAGGCCTGTAGCTCTTCTTCTGTCATCTCACTGACTTCTGGAGCTTTTTGCTCAGGCTGTGGCGAACAAGCGATCATGGCCGCCAGAAAAAATAGTAGTAGTAGGTTTTTCATAAAATAGTATGTGTTGTTTTTAGCTTGGCGCTAAAAGTACACACTACGCAGTGGAAATAAAACACGTGAGGGATGAGCGGTAGCTAGCTGGGTGCAAATGCCACTAGTAGAAAAAAAGTAAGCCCTGAAGAAATACTGGAGACAAAAAAAACCTCACCGCCAAAGCAGTGAGGTTTTTTGAAAAGTTATTCAGGCCAATTAGTCAGCAGAAGCTTCTAGCTGAGCAAGAACGTTAATTTCCACATAATCATCAGAATTGAATCCAGGCTCAATTTTAGCAATGTGGATCAAGCCTTTCACTCCATTCACAGTCTCGAATGCAAGCACAGTACCTTCAGCAATGTTGTTTACAATTCCATTGTCATCTTCAGTACCTGCTTCGTAAGCTGCATCTATATCTGCATAAGTTTTTGTTTCAACGAACTCAGAAGCAGTCATTGTGGTCGTCTTAATCGTTGTACTGTTTTTGGTGCCCCAGCCTTCTACTTGAGAAGAGAAAGTAGTTGACTCAAACCCTTTCGGAGAAGCAATAGATGCTTCTTCAGTATTTCCGTAGTAGTAACCAAAATCAATGGTAGGAGAAATCGATTCAGCAGTAGATGTTACATCATCACCAGAGTAAGTTTCACCAGCACTCACACTAAAAAAGTTTTTGTTTTTAGTATCAGCAGTTGGTGCCGCAAGCAATACTGCAGAATAACTTCTAGCCTCAGGAGAGTTAACTTCTACTTCAACTGTAGTAGTTGCAGTTTGATCATTGTCATCAACAACCTCAAACTCAAATGTCAGAGTAGATCCAACATCAGAACTTTGAACTTCATAAGTTCTAGAATCAGAAGTAGAAGTGACTCCAGCGGTAAGATCAAGATCAAGACGAGTAAACTCATCAATTTTAGTTGATGCTGCTCCATCAACTGAAACATAAATTCGATACACGTTGAACCCACCTTCAGACTGAATGTCTACATTAAATTTCACCTCATCCTCAGGTTCAGCCTGAATTGGACTTTCTGTGGTTGCAGATCCATTTAGCTCCGTACTAACCGCGATTGTTGGCCCGGCAGGAGCAGGCTCTTCGCCATCATCACTACAACTTGTAAATAATACCATAGATGCTGCTACAGCCATCATGGAAATGTTTCTAATTAGACTTTTCATTTTTCTGGTTTTTAATTTAATATTCAAAATTTTAGGACGTTTCACCAGTCTTAATGACAATCAAAACCGGTTTTTGTTTGCCAAATTTCTAAAAAGCGACCGATATTACCCAGTATTGTGTGCGATATAATTGTCGTTTTCAGAATTCTTTGATTCAAACTCGCAGCCAAGACACTTATTGTGAATTATTGGTTGGATTCAGGATGAATATTCCTAAATTAAAGTTAGAATTGACCGGAAAGAGAATATTTCCTATTTTTCGGGAGGCAAAAGAATTTCGCAGCTATCCCAATGGGATATTGTGAATTGAAAAAAATATGACATTTTTGTAAGATTACTGCTTTATCCTAATCTAATAAGACTATGACGGATCCGATATCACCAAGTTTGCTCGAAGCATGGAACACCTACGGACGATACTTGGCCTATGCAATTGCCGGTGTTGGAGTGTTGATTTTGCTGGGTCACTTCATCAAACTGATGACCACCCGCGATTACAAGACCCGATACGACTACATCAACATGCACGAAATCAACCTGCTGTGGTACGGTTTCTTGCTGATAATGGTGGGCGCAGCCCTCTTTGTCAATACCCTAAGACCTGAAACTACGTGGTTGTGGTTTTTTGTTTGGGTGTTTGTGAGCTTGATGGTAGCCATGATCATCGGTGTGATTGTTCAAAACGTATTGAAGTTCTACTACCCGTTTTTCATCGAGAAAAGGTTGAAGAAACTTCGCTACACACCGCGTATTTCACCTGATGGACGTAAAATGAAACTCCTCTCTGAGGAAGAAGAAGATGTTTACCTCGACGAAGGTATGCAGGCGGAAGAGGATGCATTCTCCGTAGACTATGATGTATGGATCGATGAAGTTTCAGGATTTACCAAAATCGAAAAATACAATGGTAGACTCCACGCCCTACAATGTAGCGAGTGTAACTACCAAACACTCAAAGTAGAGCGCGAAGAAGTAGTTCAGGAAGCTTCTGAAACCGAAGAAGGAGAATTGATGAAGTACTTTACCTGTGGCTACTGCGGACATAAAGAACGCAAATCATTCAATATTGCACGAATCAAACCAGGAGAAGGAGCAGAGGTATAAATCTTTCCTAACCTGTAAAGTATCCAGCCCTTCCGAAGCATCGGAAGGGTTTTTTTATGTCTTCAGAGCTCCGCATCAGCCTTACCATACGACACTATTCTAGTGTCACTCGCAGACTATATTCTACCTGCGAATACAAATATTTTGAGCTTCCGTAAAAAACCTCAAGGCTTCTACTCCACCCTCACGCCCAACACCAGACAATTTTACGCCACCGAAAGGCGTCCGCAGGTCTCGCTCCATCCAGCAGTTGACCCACACGATCCCTGATTCCATCCGGGCAGCCACCCTATGCGCACGCTTCAGGTTTTCTGTCCACACCACTGCAGCCAGTCCATAATTGGTACCATTAGCCATCTGAATGGCCTCCTCCTCTGCATCAAAAGGGATCAGCGTAACCACCGGACCAAACACTTCTTGCTGGTTGATCTCACAGCCAGCATCTAGTCCTTCCAGTACTGTAGGAGCATAGAAAAATCCATTTCCGATCTGAAGTGGCATGCCACCCGCTAAAACCGTGGCACCCTGCCCCACCGCACGTGATACATACGCACTTACTTTTTCTAAGTGCGCTCGACTCACTAGGGCTCCGAGATCCACGTCTGCTGAAGGCAAGCCGACTTCTAGATGCGCTACCTTTTGCAGAAACTCCTGCTTAAACTCCTCGTAAATGCCACTCTCCACAAAGATTCGAGAACCGCAAAGGCAGATCTCCCCCTGATTCGTAAAGGCACTTCGCATGCTTGTACGGACAGCCTGCTCCAGATCACAATCTGCAAATACCAACACCGGATTTTTTCCTCCTAGCTCCAGCGAGACTTTTTTCAGTTGCTCCCCCGCCAGCCGGCCAATACGCCTACCTGTATGCGTGCCTCCGGTGAATGAAATGGCCTTTATTTTGGGGTGAGTAACAAGCCGCTCGCCAATTTCCGCGCCAGCACCATGGAGTATGTTGAGCACTCCAGCGGGAAGCCCTGCCTGATTGGCCAGGTCTCCAAGCATCCAGGCGGTATAGGGTGTAACCTCTGAGGGCTTGGCAATGACACAATTGCCTGTAGCCAATGCCGGAGCAATTTTCCAGCTCAGCAAGTACAGCGGGAGGTTCCATGGAGAGATGCACCCCACCACACCTAAAGGCTTGTGCAAAGTGTAGTTGAGGGTACGCTCGTTGGCATGCATCTGTGAAGCGTCATTCACGATGGCACTTGCAAAGAACCGAAAATTGGCTGCTGCACGAGGTATATCCACCGTACTTGCCAAAGACAAAGGCTTACCTGTGTCCAGACTCTCAGCTTCAGCCAGAGCCGTGAGGTTTTCCTCTATCAGATCTGCCAGCTTCATCAGCACTCTGGACCGCTCTTCTATAGAGTGTCCAGACCAATCTGCGAACGCAGTTTCCGCTTTTGCAAGTGCTGTCTCCAGGTCTTCTGAAGTAGCATTGGCTACCTGCGCGTAGGTGTCGCCTGTCGCCGGGTCAACTACAGGTAGATACTCATCTTGTGAAGGTGGCAGAAATTCACCTCCAATAAAATTGTCAAACGTTTTCATAGGCTATTGCTTAAAGACAACCCGTGCGCCCACCATCTACCGGTATGCTCACCCCAGTGATATATGCCGCTTTATCAGAGGCTAAAAATACCGCCAAGTCACCCAACTCCGCAGGCACTCCAAATCTCCCTGCGGGAATTCCCGCCTCCATATTTTTGGCAGCCTGCTCCTCACTGATCCCTTGCTTTTCTGCAGTATTGGCGATGATGGATCGCAGCCTCCCGGTATCTACAGCCCCCGGCAGAATGTTATTCACGGTAATTCCGTATTGGGCCACTTCCATGGAGAGCGTTTTAGACCATGACGCCATGGCACCACGCGTGGTGTTGCTTACACCCAGACCCGCAATTGGCATTTTCACACTGGTGGAAATCACCTGAATAAATCGACCAAACTTGTGGTCTTTCATGGCAGGAAGTGCCGCCTGCAACAGCCGATGACTGGCGTGTAGATGCCTGCTGATAGCTAGTTCAAACTCCTCAATAGTAGCAGAAGCCACAGGTCCCGGCGCAGGCCCGCCAGCATTGTTAACGATAATGTCAGGCTGGTATTCTTTCACAAAGGTCTCCAGTTTTGAGACATCTTCCGGCTGATCAAGATCACATATCTGATAGTGATGTCCTTCACCAGCTAGTCGCTGAAGCTGACGCTCCAGATCAGCCGCTGTACGACTAACGATCACCACTTGTGCGCCTTCAGCAGCCAAAGCTTCAGCAATAGCCGCCCCTATTCCTTGTGATGCACCACATACCAGTGCTTTTTTACTCTTTAGGTTTAAATCCATTTCTCTCGTTGATTTCGGTTAAAATCCTGCAAACTAATGCGCCATTTATCGTGTTTTCACGAAATTTGATAAAAGAACCTCTACTCACCTAAATTTAGAAATTTAATACGACCACTACCATGGCTATCAAAAGACCTTTCAACCTGTTTCAATGGATCGAAGAAAACCGCGATTTGCTAAAGCCTCCCGTAGGCAATAAAAACCTCTATGCTGATGCAGGCGATTACATTGTGATGATCGTAGGTGGTCCCAACGCCAGGAAGGATTACCACTACAACGAAACGGAGGAATTGTTTTTTCAGCTTGAAGGCGACATTCTGGTAAAAATCCAGGAAGACGGCAAAGCCGTGGATGTACCGATCAAAGCCGGTGAAATGTTTCTACTGCCCGCTAAAGTTCCGCACTCGCCTATCCGCTCTGAGGGGTCTGTAGGACTGGTAGTAGAGCGCAAGCGCACCAAGGCACACACAGATGGCCTACTGTGGTATTGTGACAACTGCAACCACAAACTGCACGAAACTTATTTTCATTTAACGAACATCGAGAAGGACTTTTTACCAAGATTTAAAGAGTTTTACGGTTCCGACAAACTGCGCTCCTGCGATCAGTGTGGCACAGTGATGGAAACAGACCCAAGATTTGTAGACTAAATGAACTTCGAAAACACCCCGGATTTTGCGAAAGCGCAAGATCAAAACGACAACCTCAAACACTTTAGAGAGCAGTTTCATATCCCACAAAAAAATGGCAAACCCACCATTTATTTTTGTGGAAACTCCCTGGGCGTACAGCCAAAAATCACAGAGGAGTATGTGCAAGGCGAGCTTTCACGCTGGCGCGAAAAAGGTGTGGAAGGCCACTTTGATGGTGATGATGCGTGGGCAGATTACCACTTAAAATCTAAAAACTCGCTAGCGAAGCTTACAGGAGCCAAGCCACTAGAAGTAGTGGCCATGAACAACCTCACCACCAACTTGCACTTGCTACTGGCCTCTTTTTATCAGCCAAAAGGCAAGCGTGTAAAACTGATGATAGAGGGGGGAGCATTCCCTTCGGATCACTACGCCGCAGAATCGCACATGAAGCGAATGGGCATAGCTCCAGAGGAGCACCTGATCACGCTCACTCCCAAGTCCGGAGAGTGTTTTACTACCGAAGAGATTGTGGAAGCAATCCATGCCACAGGTGATGAGTTGGCACTGGTCATGTTTCCCGGAGTGCAATACTACACGGGGCAGTTTTTTGACATGAAAGCGATCACTGCCGCGGCCCATGAAGTAGGCGCTTTTGCAGGCTTTGATTTGGCGCATGCCATGGGCAACCTCCCGATGTCACTGCATGCAGACGGTGTAGACTTTGCCGCATGGTGTACTTACAAATACCTCAATTCGGGCCCAGGAGCCGTTTCGGGAATCTTTATACATGAAAAGCACTGCACAGATGCCAATTTTCCTAAGCTGACCGGGTGGTGGGGGCACGACCGAAAAACACGTTTTAAAATGGACAACCAGTTTGTGCCCAACCCGGGAGCTGATGGCTGGATGCTGAGCAATAGCAACATCATCACTCAGGCGGCTCACCTGGCGAGTCTTTCGGTATTTGACCAAACGGACATCACAGCCCTGAGAGCTAAGAGCCTCAGGCTCACAGGCTACCTGGAGTACCTGCTCACCCATGACGAAATCATCAGCCAACACATACGGCTCATCACGCCCACTGACCCGGAGCAGCGAGGCTGCCAACTATCCATGTACATAGACCAAAACGGCAAATCCATTTTTGATGGGCTAATTGCAAATGGGGTGATCCTGGACTGGCGCGAACCAAATGTTATTCGCGTAGCACCTACGCCTCTTTACAATACTTTCGAGGAAGTTTGGCATTTTTGCCAGCTACTTAGAAAGCTGATAGAAACAAATGCAGGATAATGATGTCACCATACTGGGTGCCGGGCTGGTAGGATCGCTACTCGCCACGCTCCTTGCTGAGCGCGGAATCACAGTGGATGTATATGAGAAGCGTAAAGACCCAGAGTCACGTCCTGTGGAGCAGGGAAGGTCTATCAACCTGGCATTGAGTCACCGGGGAATCCGGTCGTTGCAGCTTGCAGGTGTCTACGATCAGGTACAAAAACACCTCATCCCCATGAAGGGACGCATGATGCACGATGTAAAGGGCAACCTCAGCTTTCAATCTTACGGCAGAGAAGATCAGCACATCAACTCAGTATCTCGGGCAGGGCTCAACTACACCCTAATTGAACATGCACGAGCTCAAGGAGTAAATTTTCACTTTGACTCCTTTTGCCAGGGCGTAAACCTGGAAAAAACCACCTGCTACTTTGAGGGTGAGACCGTACGCTCCAATGTACTCATAGGCTCAGATGGTGCATTTTCGGTACTCAGACAGGCCATGCAGCGTACTGAGCGCTTTAATCTGGAGCAGTACTACATCCCTCATGGCTACAAAGAGCTCACTCTGCATCCTCAGGATGGTGATTTTGCCCTGGAACCCAACTACCTACACATCTGGCCCAGAGGTAACTTTATGCTGATAGCACTGCCTAACCCGGACAAGTCATTTACCTGCACCCTGTTTTTCCCTTTTGAGGGCGACCTTTCCTTTCAATCGATCCAAACAGAAGAAGGTGTGCTTCGGTTTTTCGAGCAGTATTTCCCCGATGTGCTGCCACTGATGCCCAACGTAGCCAAAGAATTTATTGCTAACCCTACCTCTTCGCTAGTCACCATCAAAACCAGCCCCTGGCACCGAAACAATAGCCTGCTTATAGGCGATGCCAGCCACGCGATTGTGCCGTTTTACGGGCAAGGGATGAACGCAGGCTTTGAAGACTGCCGGCTTCTGATCGAATGGGGCGAAAAATTCAACTTTGATTGGAAGAAATTACTCCCGCATTTCTCCACCCATCGTAAGCGTGACGCTGATGCCATCTCCGATCTGGCCATGAAAAACTTTGTGGAAATGCGAGATAAAGTAGCCGATGAGCGTTTCTTGAAAATCAAAAAATTTGAAGCCAGACTCCAACAACACTATCCAGACACCTGGCTTCCACTCTACACCATGGTCACCTTTAGTGACATTCCTTATGCTGAAGCTAAAAGTTTGGGGGAATTGCAAGCGAAGCTAATGGCTGAGCTACCCGATGACTTTGACCCAGAGACACACCCCATGGAAGGTGTCATCGCTCGATTTAATGCTCTAAAGCAAGGCGCTCAGTAAGCATCTGGATCGTCTCCTGTTCTACTTCGGAAATTCCGTCAGCGGCATTGGCAAACAGATACATAGACTCCATCACAAACTCCTTGTCTGACCTGCTGTCCTGAATATTGTTTCTCAGCGTATTTAGAAACTTCTTCTGCCACTTTTCTATGTTGTCCAGCAGGTAGCGAAATTCTGTGCGAAAAGATTGTTCCAGGCGTTCCATTTCCTCATCGTTGAGACCATCTCCATATTCGAGGGCCAGCCCCTTGGCTAGCCGTAAGACACCATCCCACTCTTCCTTATCTAATACACCATCGCACATACACACAATAAGTGATGGGTATAAGTTTAGAATGTACGTAAATTGGTCAAGTGACAGGTCGATGTTACGAACCTTTTTGTACTCTTCCAGCAACAGTTCAGCTTGAGTCTTCATTAAATCGGCGAGTAATTCAGAGTGATGATTAAAGGTAATGAACGATTTATTAATTTCATGCGCTATGAGCAAATGAAATACATGATTTTTTGCACTTAATTTATAGATAATTTAATATTTCCATGCTCTCCTTAAATTATTCGATAAACCTTTACCACTCTACCCGGGTTTGGAGCTTATGGCTAAACGAGTAGCAGTAATCGGGTCTGGTGTAGCAGGGTTGGCAGCCGCCATCAGGTTAAAGTGTGCAGGACATGAGGTCACGGTGTTTGAAGCGAATGACTACCCTGGCGGCAAACTCTCCGAGGTTAGACTCGGCCCATACAGGTTTGATGCTGGTCCATCTCTATTCACATTACCAGAGCTTGTAGACGAACTTTTTGACCTGGCCGGGGAGCCAAAAGGAAAGTATTTTTCCTATGAAAAAGTGGACCCTACTTGTCGTTATTTTTACCCGGATGGGACAAAAGTTTCTGCATTTGCAGCTCATGACCGGTTTGCCGAAGAAATGGAAAAACAAACTGGTGAGCCTGCCCACAACGTATTAAAAGCCATCAAAAAGAGTGCATACCTGTATTCCCGACTGAGCGCTCTGTTTATGTTTAGCTCACTTCAAGACTGGCGCACCTTCTTTTCCAAACAAGCCCTAAAAGCCTACCTAAGCATCCACCAGCTCGGCTTTTTTCGCACTATGGATGCAGCAAATCGAAAGCGTTTCCGATCCGAAAAGGCAGTTCAGCTTTTTGATCGTTATGCAACTTACAATGGGTCTTCGCCCTTTAAAACTCCTGCCACGATGAACATCATTCCGCATCTGGAGATGTCAATAGGAGCATATTTTCCTACTGGTGGCATGCACACAATCACACTCGCGCTGTATGGTTTAGCGAAGCGATTGGGTGTCTCCTTTCACTTTCAAACTTCCGTAGAGCGTATTTTACACAAAAAGGGAAAAGTCACCGGCATACAGCTAAAAGACACCTCTATTCCATTCGACCGGGTAGTTTCCAATATGGATATTGTCAATAGCTACCGCAAACTCTTACCAGACCTCAAAGCACCTAACTTTTTGCTAAATCAGCCTAAGTCCAGTTCAGCACTGATTTTTTATTGGGGCATCAAAGGGTCTTTTGAGCAGCTAGACCTTCACAATATTTTTTTTAGCCAATCGTATGAAGAAGAATTTGATCACATCTTTGAAAAAGGCACCATCTACACCGACCCTACCATCTACATAAACATTACTGCGAAGAAAAATCCGGCCGATGCACCTAAAGACTGTGAAAACTGGTTTACCATGATCAATGTCCCTAACAACACTGGACAAGACTGGGAGAACCTGATTCAATCAGCACGGGCAAGCATCATTCAAAAGCTCAGCGAGTCGCTCAACTGCGATTTGGAAGCGCTCATAGAGGTAGAAGAAGTTTTGGACCCCATAAAAATAGAGTCTAAAACAAGCAGTGCTCTGGGTGCGCTCTATGGCAACAGCAGCAACAACCTCTTTGCGGCGTTTCTACGCCACGCTAATGTAAGCCAAAGGGTAAAAGGATTGTATTTCTGTGGAGGCAGCGTCCATCCTGGAGGTGGTATCCCGATGAGTTTGTCATCCGCTAAACTGGTGGCAAAGTATTTTCAATAGCCTCATCTGGAAACAATGCCTGGTAGTTTTCAAATATGCTCAAAACGGTAGATACATAAGTCACGGGCTCCACGCCTCTGCAATAGCCATAGCTCACTACCGGATCATTAAAGAATGCACTATTAGACTTCTTTATGAGGTATTCCTTTACATCATCCCATGCGGCAGGGTTGGCTCCATATTTTTCAGTTAGCCTGATAGCATCTACTACATGTCCATGACCTACGTTGTAGGCGGCGAGCACAAACCGCATGCGCTGAGTAGAATCCGGCACATATTCAGCAAAATAATCCTGCAGCCACTTGAGGTGAGCAGTACCTCCTCTTATGCTTTCGCGCGGGTTTGTCCTACTGATCACGCGATGCTCTTCGGCTGTACTGGGCATGAGCTGCATAAGGCCAACAGCACCTACCCATGACTCTGCAGCAGGATCAAATCCCGACTCCCTAAAAATCTGTGCGGCGAGTAATCGCCAGTCCCAATTCAGCTCTTTTGCAGCATGCTGGATCAGAGAATCATACGGGGATAACTTGCCCCCGCCCAGGGAAAAGTACTCACTCCGGGTACGCCTCAGGGCTGCTTTTCTACTTTTAAAATATTTATCATAAATGACATAATAATCGGCTTCCTTTCGCATGTCCAAAATCCACTCATTCAATGCTTCAAGAAGTCCATCCGCGTTTTTGCGCACCCCCCACGCGATGCGCGTAGGAAAACTAATGGCCGTCTCCACATCAAGGTTTGGATAGTAGGTAGCATTGACCATGGCGATATCCTTTTCTGCTACTGTAAAATCTACAAACCCATCAGCCACCTGCCGAATGACCGCTTCGGTTTCCACCTCCGGGCTGGCCTGTATGATAAAAATATCTCCCCCAATTTCTTCTGAAAGGTTTTGCAGTCGATCTATATATGAACTATGATGTCTTACATAAACCTCTTTTCCTATCAGGTCTACTGGGTTTCTAATGAGGCTAGCCTCTATTTCGTGAAGCTTCATTTGGCGCCAATTGTCTGGCTTTCGCTGCACCAGCACCATTTCCACCAGATTGTGGTAGTGGGTGAAGGCTATGCGCTTTTTCCGTTCTTTGGTGATGGTCAGATTGTAAGCCAGAATATCTCCCTCTCCAGCGTTGAGTTTTGCGAAGCCTTCCTCTAGACTAGGGGTAATATTGATGCGCAGCTCCAATCCTAAGCTATCCGTAAAAGCTTTTAGCAGCTCATATTCATAGCCCATAGTTCGGCCTTTGTAGATGAAAAAACCCGTGGAGCTATTGTCCATGATTGCCGTGAGGTAGCCACGTGCTTTGATTTGATCCAAATCTAAATCTACGATCTCCTCTTTGGGCTGGCGCTGTTGCTCCTGATCCCGTTTGCTGCTCGTCCATTGAGTGCACGAAAGGCAAAACAGCATACAGCCCCCTAGTAATAGGTATGTAAATATTCGTTGTTGCATGTCCCCTCTTCTAACTCAGAAGATAACGAATATCCCTTACAATAAATAAAAACAAGGCTTTCAGCGTCAAACGGCAGCTTTTTCGGACATGAGTTTAAGTGCAGCAGCCAAGATTGCTTCTGCGTCATAGCCACACTCATGATAGAGTTCATCTTGCTCGCCATGCTCCACAATGCGATCTGGTATACCCAAACGAGTCACCTGAGCACTGTAGCCGTGATCGGCCATAAACTCTACGATGGCACTACCGAATCCTCCAGGCAGGCAACCATCCTCTACTGTAATCACGCGCTGATGTTTCTCAAACACTTCGTGCAGCAGTTGTTCGTCCAGGGGTTTGGCAAAACGCATGTCATAATGTGCGGCACTCACTCCTTCGAGCTGCAATTGTTCCTGGGCTTTGGTGGCATAGTTGCCTATATGACCAATCGATAAAATGGCCAGGTCGTCTCCATCCTGAAGTTTTCTACCCTGCCCGGTAATGATTTTTTCCAATGGAGTACGCCAGTCTGGCATTACACCTTTACCACGAGGGTAGCGAATAGAATAAGGTGCTCCTGCTTCACTCGCACTGTACATCATATTGCGCAGCTCCTGCTCATTCATAGGAGCTGCCACTATCATGTTGGGAATGCACCGCATATAAGCCAGGTCATATGCTCCATGATGGGTAGGTCCGTCGGCTCCAGCTACACCGGCACGATCGAGACAGAAGACCACCGGTAGCTTTTGGATAGCCACGTCGTGAATCACCTGATCAAAAGCACGCTGCATAAACGTGGAGTAGATATTGCAAAATGGCACCATCCCCTGTGTAGCCAGTCCTGCAGAGAACGTAACGGCATGTTGTTCAGCAATGCCTACATCAAAAGCTCGCTCTGGCATGGCTTTCATCATGATGTTCATCGATGAGCCTGAAGGCATCGCTGGAGTTACCCCCATGATTTTCTCATTTTGCTCTGCCAGCTCCACTATAGTATGGCCAAACACTTCCTGATATTTAGGAGCCTGTGGTTCTACAGGCACAGATTTTCGTATTTCGCCAGTGATCTTGTCAAACTTCCCGGGTGCATGCCACTTGGTCTGATCTTTTTCGGCTAGTTCATAGCCCTTGCCTTTCACCGTCACGCAATGCAGGATTTTAGGCCCGGGAATGTCCTTCAAATCTTTGAGCACATGCACCAGATGATTGACATCATGACCGTCTACCGGACCAAAATAGCGTAGGTTGAGCGACTCAAACAAGTTGCTTTGCTTGAGGACCAGTGATTTGATGCTGTTTTCGATACTACTGACAATCTCTCGTGCATTCGGGCCAAACTTGCTAATCTTCCCAAGCACCTTCCAAACGTCATCACGAATCTTATTGTACGTATGTGAAGTAGTGATATCGGTGAGGTAATCTTTAAGTGCACCCACGTTCGGGTCGATCGACATACAGTTATCATTGAGAATGATGAGCAGGTTTTTATTGGAATCTCCTGCATGGTTCATCGCCTCAAACGCCATACCACCTGTCATCGCCCCATCGCCGATCACTGCAATGTGATGTTTGTCCTTTTCTCCTTTGTGATCCGAAGCAAACGCCATCCCCAGCGCTGCAGAAATAGAAGTGGACGAGTGGCCTACGCCAAATGTATCGTACTCGCTTTCGGACCTTTTGGGAAACCCTGATATACCTCCGTAAAGTCTATTAGTATGAAAGCGGCTTTTTCGGCCAGTAAGAATTTTATGCCCATAAGCCTGGTGCCCCACATCCCACACCAGTTGATCTACGGGAGTATTGAAGACATAATGCAAGGCCACGGTAAGTTCCACCACGCCAAGACTTGCTCCAAAATGCCCACCGTATATTGACACATGGTCTACAATGTATTCACGGAGATCTTCACATATCTGAGCCAATTGCTTTTCATCAAATTGCTTCAGATCTGCCGGACTATTGATTTGGGCTAAAAATTTACCTTGCTTGATCTCCATGCTCTCTTTTTTGGGGATGTTTCATGAACAGGTTATTAATGCAAATGTTTCTCAACTTCAACATTTCTACATCAGGTATTCGGCAAATCTAAGCTTTTTTAGGTTTAGCATTTCTCTGTTTTAGGCTAGCTTTGAAGATTGTGAGTGAAAACCCTACATCCAACACTTATGAGATCAAGCTTCCGTTATTCGAAGGGCCATTTGATCTGCTGCTCTTTTTCATTGAAAGAGACGAGTTGGATATTTATGACATTCCTATCGCAAAGGTCACCGCTGACTTTCTAGACTATCTGCACCAGCTGGAAACAATGAACGTAGAAGTGGCCAGCGAATTCATACTGGTGGCAGCCACACTCATGCGGATCAAAGCCAAACTCCTACTCCCAAGACCTGTGCTGGATGAAGAAGGAAATGAGATTGATCCTCGTGAAGAGCTCGTCAAGCATCTACTGGAGTATAAAAAATACAAGTCGGTCATCAGCCAGCTCAACGAACTGGAACGTCAGCGCCTGGACAGAGAGCGCAGGGGCAATCTGGTAAAAGAAATCAAGCAGCTGTCGGCAAGTATAGATGTGGAGTCTGAACTCCAGGATGTAGACCTCTACAAACTCATGAAGGTGTACCAGCGGGTGCTGAAGCGATACGAGTACGAAAAATCAAAGCCTACGCATGAGGTAGTACAATATCCGTACACCATCAGTGGACAAAAAGCCGAACTACTCACCCGCCTGCACATGACCGAAAACGGCCGACTTTCCTTTGCCAAACTTGTAGAGGAGCGGCCTGAAAAAATCCTCGTGATCTTCAATTTCCTCGCGATCCTGGAATTATTACAATTGGGTGAAATCACCTTACATATAGGTGAGGGTTTTAACAACTTCTGGGTAGAAAGCCTCGAAAAAGAAAAAATCCCGGAATGACCCGGGATTTTAAATTTCTATAATCAGGCAACCTGCTACTTAGACTCTTTCTAACTGTGAAAAGAAGAAAGCTCCTTCGATTGCTGCGTTTTCATCAGAATCAGACCCGTGAATGGCGTTTGCTTCGATAGACTTGGCAAACAATTTTCTTACAGTACCTTCTGCAGCTTCCGCAGGATTAGTTGCCCCGATGAACGTTCTAAAGTCTGCCACGGCATTTTCTTTAGACAAGATCATCGCGATAATAGGCCCTGAAGACATATAAGCCACCAAATCGTTGTAAAAAGGACGCTCCTTATGCACCGCATAAAATGCCCCTGCACTTTCAGCAGAAAGACGAGTAAGTTTCATCGCCTCGATCTTAAATCCTGCTTCTTCAATCATTTTGATGATCGCCCCGCTATTGCCATCAGCAAATGCATCGGGTTTGATCATGGTGAAGGTTTTTGTTCCTGCCATGTTGTTTTTGAATAATTTTTTATGTGGTTTCAGTAAAATTGGCTGCAAAAATAACATTTATATTCGTGAGTGGCATCCTGGTCGCATTTTGTATTTACTTGATTTATTGTGAGTTTTGCGATTCACTTACAGCCAAGGTGAGGCAGAAAACAGTAAATGAAGGAACTTAACGCTTTAAAAGCTCTACTCGCTACTCCAAAAAAAATCGTCATTACCACTCATGCTAATCCAGACGCTGACGCACTGGGTTCTTCTTTAGGATTGTATCACTTTCTTAAAAATCGCGGACATGAGGTAAAGGTAGTTACACCCACAGCGTATCCGCAGTTTTTGCACTGGATGGAGGGCAACGAAGAAGTAGTCGTTTATTCCAAAGAAAAAAAGGACCAGGCCCAACAGCTTGTCGCGAATGCTGAGCTAATCTGTTGTCTTGATTTTTCTGGCTTAAAACGCATCAAAGACCTGGGACCAATGGTAGGGTCTGCAGCAGGTAAAAAACTGCTAGTGGATCACCACCTAAACCCGGAAGAATTTGCAGATTATGCACTTTGGGACAAAACAGCTGCTGCCACAGCAGAGCTTATTTACGATCTGATACTACTCCTGGGTGATCAATCAGAAATCACTGTGGGCATGGCCGAAGCACTGTATGCTGGTATTATGACCGACACAGGTTCATTTCGCCACAACTCCACCTCCGCAAAAATCCACCGAACAGTGGCTGAGCTCATGGATATAGGAGTAGATGTAAATAAAGTAAGCCGCCTGATTTATGACACCAATTCCCTAAACCGCCTGCGGTTTATTGGCTATGCCTTGATGGAAAAATTGATGGTGGATCAGGAAAACCGTGTAGCTTACTTTGTGATCAATGCAGAAGAGCACCAGCGCTTCCATCTCAAATCTGGAGATACCGAAGGGCTCGTCAATTATGCATTATCTATACAAGGTATTGAAATAGCTGCCATCATCATGGAGCGTGATGAAGAAGTAAAAATGTCTTTCAGATCTGTAGGAGATCATGCTGTCAATGACTTTGCTGCCGAACACTTCAGCGGCGGAGGGCACAAAAATGCTGCAGGAGGAATCTCCGACCTTGGCCTGGAAGCAACAGTAGAAAAATTTAAATCGCTGATACCAGAACTTCAGCAAAACCATAAAGAAGCAATAAAATGAGAAAACTCTGGATAGTAATCCTGGTAGCTGTAGCATTTGCCTGCACGCAACAACCCAAATCTTTTCAAACGGAATCTGGCGTAGAAGTGACCTACCTGGAAAAAGGTGATGGCACCAAACCTACTAAAGACTCCATCATTGTGGTGCAGCTCAAAGTGGCCAATGACTCCACTGTGTTTACTGAAACTACCGAAGATCAGCCAATCGCATTGGCTTTCGATCCAGAAATGGAAGCAGGTGATGTGCAGGAAGTACTGAGCGGTCTGCAGGTAGGAGATAGCGTAAGCTTTACCACTACAGCCAAAAACCTGTTTGAAGAAACTTACCAATCACAAGTACCTCCGGGGATAGATCCTGAAAGTGCCGTGAACGTAAACATGAAAATGGCAGACCAAATGTCTAGCGATGCTTACCGAGCGTACGTGACTCAAAAGCGTGAAGAACAAATGGCCAAAGAAGCTGAAGAGCTTGAGGAGAAGCTAGCTACAGACGGAGAAGCAATTGACGCTTACCTTGCTGAGCAAGGCATAGAGCCCATAATTTCTGACTCAGGGCTGCGTTATGTCATCACCGAAGAAGGGTCAGGTGCAAACGTAGAGGCTGGTGACAATGTAACGGTACATTATGATGGACGACTCCTGAGCGGTGAAGCATTTGACAGCTCTAGAGACCGAGGACAGCCGTTTTCGTTTGTAGTAGGACAAGGCCGAGTGATCAAAGCCTGGGATGAAGGCCTCACGTACCTGAAAAAAGGTGGTAAAGCTACGCTTTATGTACCTAGCCCACTAGGATATGGCTCACGAGCTGCCGGACCGGTAATCAAGCCATACAGCATCCTGGTATTCGACGTAGAAGTGTTGGATATTGAAAAATCAAATGACTAAAGGCAACAACCAATTATTAACGATTTTGATGATCACCATAGGCTTCCTGGGAGCCTGTGGTGAAATCACCGTTGAAAATCCCCCTACACAAGACGAGCAACTTTCGCTCGACCTGGAGCTAATAGAGGCTTACCTTACAGAAAAAGGGTATGAATCTGTAGACACTCTGGACAGCAAAGTACATGTCGTGATTTTGGATGAGGGCACGGGAGCCCCAATCAGCGAAAGTGATCAGGTGACAATGGACTATGTAGGACATTTTCTGGACGGTGAAGTTTTTGACACCTCCATAGACTCTGTAGCTATCGAAAACGATATCTACGATTCTACAAAGGTCTATCAACCCATACGGTTTACCTACAGCTCTAATGGATGGACCATGGGGAAATACATCAAAGGATTCCAGCAAGGCACTTCTTATGCGCTAGGAAAAATCAACGTGGGTGGAGGTGCTGAAATGGTTATACCCAGTTATTTAGGGTTCACCACCAACTATGCGTTGGCTGGAGAAGTAGTGGTCTTTAGAGTATATCCTACAAGCGTAAAATCCCAATGAAGCTATACTTTGCTACACACAACAGCAATAAGCTAAAAGAAATCCAAAAGCTCCTGCCGCAAGGTATGGAGCTTTTAGGCTTAGATAGCCTGGGGCTAAATGAAGACATTCCTGAAACGGCAGACACGATAGAAGGCAACTCTCAAATGAAAACACGCTATGTCTACGAGCGTTATAGCGTAGCTTGCTTTGGAGATGATACAGGACTGGAAGTAGATGCCCTCAACGGTGAACCGGGAGTATTTTCCGCCAGATATGCAGGCCCACAAAAAGACAGTGAGGACAACATGAAACTCCTTTTAGAGCGCATGACTGGCCATACCAACCGATCGGCTCGCTTTAAAACAGTCATCACCTACATCGATAGTGATGGCAACGAAAAACAATTTACCGGCATAGCAGAAGGCACCATCACCGAGCAGCGTGCTGGAGCTGACGGATTTGGGTATGACCCCATCTTTCAACCTTTGGGATATGACCGTACCTTTGCAGAAATGAGCGCTGAAGAAAAAAACAGCATCAGTCACCGCGGCAAAGCGTTTGCTCAGCTGGTAGACTACCTCAAACAACAACATTAATATCCCCATGACAAAACCAATGATTGTGGGAATCACCGGCGGCAGTGGTTCAGGTAAAACACTTTTTCTCAAGCAGCTTATGGACACTTTTAGTCCTGAACAAGTGAGCTTGCTTTCACTCGACAATTACTACAAAGAACGACAGCTGCAGCCAAAAGACGATCAGGGCATCGAAAACTTTGACCTGCCTGAGTCACTCGATCGAGAGCGTTTCTCCCGGGACCTCAAGAAACTCAAACAAGGTAAGGACCTAACCATTCAGGAATATACTTTCAATAACGACAGCAAAGTCCCTCAGACCATTCACATCAAGTCTACGCCCATCATTGTGGTGGAGGGGATTTTCACCTTTTACTACGAAGAGATCAAAAACCTGCTTGACTTCAAAATCTTTATAGAGGCTCCGGATTACCTGATGCTCACTCGCCGCATCACCAGAGATGCCACTGAGCGTGGCTATGACCTCAAAGACGTACTCTACAGGTTCCAACATCACGTCACACCCTCTTTCAAAAAGTATATTGAGCCTATGAAGTACGACGCAGACATCATTGTGCCAAACCACAATAATTTTGATGTGGCTCTGGATGTGGTCATTACCTACCTTAAAAATCGGCTCCAGCCAAACAGATAATTCTGTGGCTTACGCTTTGCATTTTCAGGCAATTGACTAGCTTTGTCAGGCTTTGAAAACTGTCATAAAAGACATATCGAAAAATAACTACCGACTCATCCTGATGATTGGTCTGGCTGTGAGTGTGCTTGCTCTTTCGGTGAGCACTCCTGTGCAGTGCGTACTGGAGGATGACCAGGTGGTGCAGCAGGACGTCCAGGATGAGGAGACACCTTCCGGGCGTGAAACTCCCTCGCTCAAAGCCATGGATGCCATCCCTGCAACTGCGCAGGTAAGCTTACAACACGAATACTGCCTGATAGACATCCTCCCAGAACTGGAAGAACCGCAAGCCGAACCTAAGCCCAAAAACCAGTTCATCAGCAAAGCCAACAAAGTATTTAAAATACTATTCTGCAGGATCATTTCCCCAAATGCCCCCTAGTAGATAGTGCCTTTTCTGGCAAACACCTTTCAACTTCAACGCGGCCAATTACAGCCGTTTATCAAATTAATCTTTAATAAATACCAACAACAGCTGACGCATTCTGTGCATCAGCGAAAACCTGTTACACAATGAAAAACAAAGGATTTGTTGTTTTACTAACAATCGTGATTTCGCTACTGTGTGTGTACTACTTGTCGTTCACATTTGTAGCTCAGTCTATCCAAAAGGAGGCTACAGCAGCCAATACCGATGCGGATGGAAACGTGGACTTTGCTGAAAAGCAAAGATATCTGGACTCTGTATGGAATGAGCCCGTGTACAACCTGCTGGGTATCGAGTATACTTATCAGGATGTAAAAGAAACCGAACTCAACCTGGGACTTGACCTCCAGGGTGGTATGCACGTGACACTAGAAGTATCGCCTGTAGACATCTTGAAAGGATTGAGCGGCAACAATCAGGATGCCGATTTTCTGGCAGCCCTTGGTGAAGCCAAAGAAAACATCCGTGGCACTCAGCTAGACTATGTGGATGAGTTTTACAGTGTATTCAAAGAAAAAGCACCAGACAAAACGCTGGCATACATCTTTTCGAATGCTGCCAACAGAGGCCGTATCAGCCTCAACTCTTCCGATGAAGAAGTACTGGAGATCATCAAGCAAGAAGTGGAAAGCGCCATTGATCGCTCTTTCAACATCCTAAGAACACGTATCGACCGCTTTGGCACCTCACAGCCAAACATCCAGCAACTGCAAGGAACTGGCCGCATACAGATAGAGCTGCCAGGTGTGGACAATCCTGAGCGTGTGCGTAAGCTCTTGCAAGGTGTGGCAAAGCTAGAGTTTTGGGAAGTACATGAACTCAACGAAATATCTCCTACTTTGACAGCTATCAACAACCTACTGGTAAAAGAGCAACAAGCTGAGGGTGGATCTTCTAGCGACCTGAGTGATCTTACCAGCGATGAAGAAACTCAAGAAGAGGAAGACCTGTCGGACTTGCTGACAGATGATGAGTCTAGTGATGAAAATGATACTACCGCTACAGCAGAAGCAGATTCTGCAGATAGCGAGCTCGATTCAGCACTCAACAACCAGGTATCTCCTCTATTTTCATTGATCAAGTCACAGTTTGGCCTGATCTACGATGTAAAAGACACCTCCACGATCAACCGTATCCTTCAGCGTGATGATGTGCAGTCAATGCTTCCATCAGACCTGGATTTCCTTTGGGCAGTAAAGCCAATCAAAAACGAAGCAGTAGGAGCTCCCGAACTACTCGAGCTACATGCTATCAAAACTTCACGTAATGGCAAAGCTCCACTGACAGGGGAGGTCATCACTGATGCACGTCAGGATCTGGACCAACGCTCTCGTCCGTCTATCAGTATGCAGATGAGTGCAGCAGGAGCTAAAACCTGGAGAAGGCTTACCGCCAATAACATCGGACGAAGAATCGCCATCGTACTTGACAACTATGTGTATTCTGCGCCTAACGTAGAAGGAGAAATCCCTAACGGAAACTCTCAAATCACTGGTAACTTCACCATGGAAGAGGCAAAAGATTTGGCCAACATCCTGAAGGCAGGAGCACTGCCTGCGCCTACTACTATTGTAGAAGACGTGGTAATCGGACCAACTCTCGGTAAAGTAGCTCAGCAACAAGGTATCTTCTCTATCGTTGCTGGACTTGCGATTGTCATCATCTTTATGGTGATATACTACGCCAAAGGCGGACTTATTGCCAACGTGGCACTGTTCTTCAACATCTTCTTCATCCTGGGTATCCTGGCACAGCTGAGTGCTTCACTTACCCTACCGGGTATCGCTGGTATCGTACTTACCATCGGTATGTCGATAGATGCCAACGTTCTGATCTTTGAGCGTATCAAAGAGGAATTGCGAAATGGCGCTGGGTTGAAAGCCGCCATCAGCAGTGGTTACTCCAAAGCATACAGCTCCATTATAGATGCCAACGTAACCACCTTTATCACTGGTTTGATACTATACACCCTTGGTCAGGGGCCTGTAAAAGGATTTGCGATCACTTTGATGATCGGTATCGCCTGTTCATTCTTCAGTGCAGTATTTATCACACGCGTGATTGTAGAAGCATTCTCTAAGAAAGGCGAAAAATCAAAACTTTCGTTTGCGAACGCATTTTCTAAAAATGCACTGACTAATCTCAACTTAGACTTCTTGAGCAAGCGTAAGATGGCTTACATCTTTAGCTCTATTTTCATTACGGTAGGTATTGTAGCTATGCTGATCAAAGGCCTCACATTGGGTGTGGACTTCAAAGGTGGACGCTCGTACGTAGTAACGTTCAATGAGCCTGTAGCTCCTTCAGTATTGAAATCTGGTCTCACGTCGTATTTCGATAATGAGGGTACAGAAATCAAAACTTACGGTGCCAACAACGTACTGAAGATCACTACATCTTACCTTATCGACGATGAGTCCGATGAAGCAGATTTGAAAGTAAAAGACGCTTTGGTAGCCGGTATTAGCGAAAGCCAAAACCTGAGCTATACCAATGATGGTGCTGCATCAGAATCTGGAACTTTTACAATCAGCAGCTCATCTAAAGTAGGTGCAACCATAGCTGATGACATCAAAAACTCGTCTTACAAATCTGCGCTGTTTGCCCTGATCTGTATCTTCATTTACATTTTGGTGAGATTCCGCAAGTGGCAGTTTGGACTAGGTGCCATCATCGCACTCTTTCACGACACACTATTCGTACTGTCTGCGTTTGCGATCGTATCACTACTTGGCGTTTCATACGAAGTGGATCAGGTGTTTGTAGCAGCCATTCTGACTATCATCGGTTACTCCATCAACGATACCGTAGTAGTTTTTGATAGAATTCGTGAAAACCTGGGCATCAAAACAGGTGGTGAGAAAAAGAAAGTTTTCAATGAGTCGCTAAACAGCACGATTAGCCGTACGCTGATCACTTCAATTACAACCTTGATAGTGGTTATCGTGCTCTTCATCTTTGGAGGTGCGGCACTGAAAGGCTTCTCTTTTGCACTCCTGGTGGGTATCCTGGTAGGTACGTACTCGTCCGTGTTTATCGCTACTCCTATAGTAGTAGATCTCAACCCGGAAGACAAGCCTAAGGCAGTAAAAGCCTAAGCGAAAGCTAAATCAACAGACAGAAGCCCTGACCTCAGTCAGGGCTTTTTTATATCGGTAAAACTACGGAACGGGGCACTGTGGCTTATCCGTACATTTTCATTTTTTTACACTTATGCCCCTCATCCTAATAATTAACTAAAGGGTTGCTATGGTTTTAATTACTAAATTAGGGGAAAACTAAAAGGCTTATGGAACAAGGTCAGCCCTTGAAACTTATCTCATATATATTCCTGATAGCATTCTTTTTTTCAATACTCTTCGTTCTGGATGGAGTATTTGATGTGCATTACACGCACAACATACATCACCCTGAGTTGCTAGAAGAGTCTCACGACAACAATCACGACAAAGAGGAGCCTGACGCTCATTCTTCACAAAAAGAAGATGCTGAATCTCACCATGGTGGCAGTAGCACGGAAGAGTTTATAGACGAGCCAGAAAGTCAGCCCAGCACTCCTGAAACAACACCTGACACAAATGATGATCAGGAAGAGACTACTTCTATTTCAGCAAGTGCGGATCCGGAACTGGAAAAATACTTCGAGAACTTAAAAGAAACCTATCTCAAAGAGAAGCTCGACAAGCTCCCTACTAATCAGGCGCGCACAGATATAGTAATCCGATACTATCACCATGCTCCTGACGGAGAAAGCGCCTACCAGCTTCAAAACCTTCGCTATTACATCCATGAGCGGCCGGTAGACCCGGAATATGCCAACCACCAGTCCAACGCGGTATTTTATGGCGACAGCATCCAAATAGAAGACATTCAGTTGGTAACCTACACCTTGCTCAAGGCTGGCCTCCCCATCAAAACCATCAAACCCTCAAAGTTTGCGAGTTCATGGAAAGCCAAGTCTATTGAAATTGGCACGGACACTACCCTCACCAATCAACCTACCCTGAGCCTTCAGGAAATCAAAAACCTTTCGATTTAGTCAACGACGCTTAAAACGTTAAAAATGTTAAATCTCTGAACTTTCCCCAGAGATTTATTCACTTTTGGTGTTCGATGAAACTGGCTGCTTACATTCTATTTTTGCTTGCTGCATGCACGCTTTTTGCCCAAAACTCCGTTACGGCTACTCTGCGTGATAGCAGCACCCAGGAGGTAATCCCACATGCCCACGTAGCCAATATCAGCCAAAACCTGGGCACCACCACCACGCTTAACGGAAACTTTGAAATACCTGCCTTTGTCGGCGATACACTCGTGTTTTCAGCGGTAGGTTACCAAAGCCTTGGCTGGGTGGTGAAAGTCAACTGGTTTGAATCCTCACCAACACTTTTACTACCTCAAGATACTGTTTTGCTCAACGAAATCGTGGTGGGTGAACTTCCTAGCGAAGAGGTCTTCAAACAGCGCCTCCTCAACATGCAACTGGAAGACAGTACATTTTGGTACCACGGCATGGAAGAGCCAAAACCCTACGACAATTCACCTCTGACCGAACAGCAGATCAACAACCCTTTGTTCGCCGCTTTTCATCCCACGGATTTTTTGTATCACAAGTTTAGTAGGCAGGAAAAAGAGAAAAGGAAATACCACAAAATCATCCAACGAGAAAACAAACAAGCCAGAGTATACCGAAAGTTTACACGTGATTGGGTGCAAAATATCACAGGACTCAGTGGTGACCAACTCACCTCATTTATCGGCTACTGCGACTACTCGCTGGATTATTTAGACAAAACACCTCTATACTTGATTCAGGAGGATATGCTGGCCAAGCTGGAGCGATTTAAGAAATCACTGGAAGGCTAAACTTTTTTGACGGGATTTCTCTTACTATACTTTTCGCGTACACACACATTCAATGAAAGGACAAATACTCTACTTTTTCGACCCGCTATGTGGGTGGTGTTATGGCTTTGGCCAAACCATGGAAGATTTTTACCACCAGCACAAAGCGCAGCATGACTTTGAGGCCATCGCTGGCGGCATGGTGACCAATGAGCGCATAGCGCCCTATCACACCATGGCTGACTATATCACAGGTGTAAAACCTCAGCTAGAGCAAACCACCGGACAGCCAATCAGTGACGCCTATGAAAAAAACTTGCTGCACTCGAAAATATTGATGGATTCGGTACCGCCTAGCAAAGCCCTTGTAGTATACAAAAAGCTGCAGGCAGAAGGATCCATTGCCTTTGCTCATGCCCTACAACGCATGCATTTCAGTGAAGGAAAGGACTATAACGATTTGGGAAATTATGTCCAGCTAGCGGAGGATTTTGAACTGGATGGTGAGGAATTTTTGGCCCTGATGCAGGCAGAAGCTACTGCTGATGCAGTTTCTCAAGAGTTTGCGTGGACACAGCAGGTAGGCATCCAGGGATTTCCTACAGTGGTGATCGGCTTTGACCGGGACTTTTACTTATTGAGCAGGGGCTATGCTCCGACAGATGTGCTCAATGAAAATATGAAGCGAGCACTGGAAGCTCATACCAATAAAAGCACTTAAATGTAAAAAGTCCCTGCCCGATGTTCGAGCAGGGATTTTTTTTGTTCAGCTACCACAACCGACACACTCTATCTCCTGTCCGCCTGGTTTAATTCCATCCCGGATCATCTTCAGATTATGGATTTTATCTCTAATCTCCATATCCTCCATCATGTTGCCAGTAAGCTGTGATTCCAGTTGATCAATCTCTTGTTGGATTTCTTCTTTAGTCATTGCAGTCAAATTAAAAAGTGTGTTTTTTGATTCTTAAAAGTAACGCCAGCAGGCAAAATTAGTTCTGTGCCTATTGGTTAAATTTTGGTCATCAATTCCTGTAGCCGCTGATTGTTCTCAGGTGACTTTGCCAACTCCTTTTTAATCAGTCGGATATAAATAAGCCTCATGGTAAGACGGGAAAGTGCTGCCAATACGGAGAGCTGGTCCATGGATAATTTTCGAGGTTCGCTATCGATCACACAGACCGTACCAAGCGGTACTTGCTCATTAGTGACTATAGGTGATCCAGCATAAAAACTCATTTTAGGCCTAATCGACTGAAAATCCTGGGTTGAAAAACGGCTATCCTTAGAGAGATCCTCCACCACCATAACCTCCTCTGGCTTCTGGATAGCATGCGAGCAAACTGAAAGCTCCCTTGGAGTTTCTAGTAAACTCAACCCATAGCGTGATTTGAACCATTGCCTGTCCTTGTCAACCAATGTAATCAATGAAACAGGGGCATCGCAAGCAATAGCTGCCATTCGGGTAATGTCATCAAAATCTCGTTCCGCTTCTGTATCCAGTATATCCAAATCACGAAGGACTTTTAATCGTTCTTCCTCGTGTATTTGCAGCATCTATCTAATATACCTAATCTAAAAGAATTATGGCTTTTTGCAACGCCAAATTATTCGGGTATGTCACCTTGTGACCTTCATCGTTTTTGATGATCATAGAAAACATATTTAGATCAAATAATATGCCTTCGATACTGTTGTCACCATCCACTATACGCACCCGATCACCGATGCGATACGGGAAATAGAAAAATAAGATAATGGCTGAAGTGATATTGCTGAGTATGGACCAGGCAGCAAAAAGTGCTACACCAGCTACCGTGAAAAACGACAGGAAATAGACAGACAGCCCCTCGAAACTGATATCCCAGATCACTCCAACGAAGAGCAACATAAACACAAACAATACGAATCGAAAGTACTTGATCGTGTAGACTACCCGAGCCATAGAAATCCCTTGCCGCTTACCAAAGCGTTTGATAAACCGCGCAGAGACCTTTACCACGCCAATGTAAAACAACACCAACAGAAACGTCAATGCGATCTGCAGGGAGGTGTTGTCCAACGCCTGAAACTCTTCGATCAAATTCATAATGCGAAATTATACGATTGCCAGGTATCCACACCACATACGTCAAAACATAATTTAATACTACTGAATTTTATATGACCCAAATTTTGCATGGTAATAATTCTAACACCCAGTCGTTTAACAAACAACTACATGTCTCACCCTAATATTATTCTTTATGGAACCCAAGAAAAATCCCGAAATCGACCTACATCGAAAGCGTCCCTTATTCTTCACCATTGGCTTAGTCATTGCCTTACTCTGTGTTACCGTAGCTTTTGAGTGGAAAGCGCCCTATGATCCTGTAGATCTCACCGTCACTGAAGACCCATTCGAAACACTCTATGTGGTGCCTGCCACAGTGATTCCGCCTCCAAAAGCACCAGAGCCCATCAAAAAGGAGGTCATCAAAAAATCACTGGCTCCTCCTGTATTTGTAGAAAAACCTGACGAACTACCCATCGTAGATGAGCCGGTTGACACAGAGTTTCCTGACGAAATTCCTGATTTTGGAGATGAGCCCATTGATGATCCTGTAGAAACTGTCTTTCATGGTCATGAACTCGAAGTGCAGCCGGAGTTTCCTGGTGGCATGGATGCCTTTTATGCCTACATGGCTAATAATATTCGCTATCCGTCTCAAGCCAAAAATCTGGGCATCACCGGCAGAGTCTATGTACAATTTGTGATAGACAAAGATGGCTCGCTGACAGAAGTAGAAGTGATCAAAGGCCCAGGTGCCGGCATCAGCGAGGAAGCGCTACGGGTAATTCTAGGCTCTCCTAAATGGAACCCTGGCAAGCAGCGTGGCAGACCTGTAAAGGTTCGGATGGTACTGCCGATTACCTTTGACTTGAAGTAACCAAAAAGTGGCCTCCGGCGCTACAGTCAGGAGGCCATTTTCATTTTACTCTTAGAAAAACCCGTAAGCCGGGGGCTTGATGTCATTCATTCGAATGTACAGATTGGCTTTGGCCCGGTGATTAGCCAGATGATCCTGCACAAACATCAGCGCCACGTAGCGTTTAAGCATCTTTCCACTAAAAACTTTCACCTCTTCCTGCGCTTTTTCTTCAGGCATGGCCACTAACAATTCGGTAGCTTTCTTCAGGTTACCTTCCAGATAGGCCACTACTTCTTCTTTTGATTTTCCGGAAAAGTCTGGCTGACTATACTCTTGCACCTGATCTGCTGCAAACCGCTGCGTAAGCCACAGCGACGTGTAAGCAATGTGTACGATTTGCTCACTAAAAGTCATACTGCTGTCACTGGGCTTGAAATCGTACAGGTCGGCCGGCATGGCGCGTGCCACAGCTAGCGCATTTTGTGTTGACACTTCCCATACGGGCAAAATATCTTTTACATATTGGGATTTGGGCTCAGGGTCTGCGGCATAAGCCGCCACAGCACTTAGAAAGACGATAAGCGTTATAAAATTTTTCATCTGCATTGGTTTTGGTTTTTGGGTATGACGAAATACCAGAGCTAAAATGGACAAAAGCTCTGAAAAAAATAAAGCTCGCCACAAACTAATGCAGCGAGCTTATTCACCAACTAACCTAACCTATCTATGAAAAAACTAACTTACCTCTATTTCATCCAGATTGATAAACTCAATCTGATTATCCTCTGAAAGTGTCACACCGATCACCGCATCTTTGGTGATTTTACCACTCAGTATGTCTTTAGAGAGCTCATTAAGTATCTCTCTTTGCAAGACTCGCTTGAGCGGCCGTGCGCCAAACTGAGGATCAAATCCGATGTTGCCCAGGTGGTCCAGCACTTTATTATCAGCCTCAATTTTGATGCCATTTTCTTCCAATCGCTTCTGTACCAATCTGAATTGTATACCGACAATCTTGCGCAGATCTTCCCTACTAAGGGGACGAAACATGATCGTCTCATCCACACGGTTGAGAAACTCTGGTCGGACAGATTTTTTGAGCAGCTCGAAAACTTCACTCCTGGTCTCCTCTACCAGGCTATCCGCATTTTCTTCCGTCAGTTTCTCGAAACGCTCCTGAATCAAGCCTGAGCCGATATTGGTTGTCATGATGATGATCGTATTTTTAAAGTTGGCTACACGGCCTTTGTTGTCCGTGAGCCTACCATCATCAAGCACCTGCAACAGGATGTTGAACACATCCGGATGCGCCTTTTCGATCTCATCCAGCAAGATTACGCTGTAAGGCTTTCTACGGATTGATTCAGTAAGCTGCCCGCCTTCATCGTAGCCCACATATCCGGGAGGTGCCCCGATCAGCCTGCTGACGGCATGACGCTCCTGATACTCAGACATGTCTATGCGCACCATGGCATTGTCATCATTAAACAGGTACTCTGCCAGAGCTTTTGCCAGCTCAGTTTTACCAACCCCGGTGGTACCCAGGAAGATAAATGACCCAATCGGGCGCTTCGGATCGTGCAGCCCCGCTCTGCTGCGCCGTACTGCATCAGACACCGCCTCAATGGCCTCTGCCTGACCTGCCACACGCTTTCCGAGCTCAGCCTCCAGGTGCAGCAGCTTTTCGCGCTCACTTTGGAGCATTTTAGAAACAGGTATACCCGTCCATTTGGCCACAACTTCAGCGATATCTTCTGAGTCTACCTCCTCCTTGAGCAAGGATTTTTCGCCTTGCATTTCTGCGAGCTGCTGCTTGTACGCTTCCAGCTTTTTCTCACTTTCCACAATCTTGCCGTAACGAATCTCAGCTACTCGCCCGAAATCCCCAGAGCGCTCCGCCTGCTCAGCCTCGGTCTTGAATTTTTCGATGTTTTCCTTCTCATCGCGCAAGCCCTGAATTACCGACTTCTCGTTTTCCCACTTGGCTTTGAGGTCATTGCGCTTTCCTGTAAGCTCAGCGATCTCTTTGCTCAGCTCCGACTCTTTTTGCTTGTCTTTCTCTCTACGAATGGCCTCCCGCTCGATTTCCAGCTGCATAATCTTTCGGTTGAGCTCGTCGAGTTCTTCTGGTAGCGAATCAATTTCGATTCGAAGCTTGGACGCAGCCTCGTCCATTAGGTCTATGGCCTTATCTGGCAAAAACCGATCGGAGATGTATCTATTGGATAGCTCCACCGCAGCAATTACCGCATCGTCTTTCACACGCACTCCGTGGTGCACTTCGTACTTATCTTTGATACCACGAAGGATAGAAATGGCATCCTGAACGGATGGCTCATCGATCGTGACGCCCTGGAAGCGACGCTCCAGCGCTTTATCCTTTTCGATGTATTTCTGATATTCCTTCAGCGTAGTAGCACCTATTGCATGAAGTTCACCACGTGCAAGCGCCGGCTTCAAAAGGTTGGCTGCATCCATGGCACCTTCACCTCCGCCACCTGCACCGATCAGCGTATGGATTTCATCGATGAAGAGAATAATCTCACCATCACTGTCAGTCACTTCCTTGATCACAGACTTTAGGCGCTCCTCAAACTCCCCTTTGTATTTGGCTCCAGCCACGAGCAATCCCATGTCCAGGGAAATAATCGTCTTGGTTTTGAGGTTTTCCGGCACGTCACCATCTACTATACGCTGCGCCATTCCCTCCACAATGGCCGTTTTTCCTACTCCGGGTTCACCCAGCAAAATGGGGTTGTTTTTGGTACGGCGAGCCAATATCTGAAGAACCCGTCGAATCTCTTCATCACGCCCGATAACCGGGTCAATCTTCCCTTTTTTAGCTAATTCGTTGAGGTTTTTGCTGTAGCGCTCCAGCGAACGATACTTGGATTCAGCATTTGGGTCAGTCACTTTATCTCCACCTCGCAGTTCTTTGATGGACTGAATGAGCGACTTTTCCTGAAAGCCAGCATCCTTTAGGATTTGGGCAGTTTTATCTTTTCCTGCTAGCAAGCCCAGCAAGATATGCTCCACTGCCACGTACTCATCACCAAAATCTTTAAGATATTTCTCTGCCTTCTGCAAAGCCTGATGCGCATCATTGGAGAGGTACGGCTGCCCACCCGAAACTTTCGGATAAGACTGCACCAGTTCTTCCAGCTTACTGGCTAGTTGAGCTTTGGTGACTCCCAGCTTTTTCAGCAGAAAGGAAATCAGGTTTTCATCTGATTGCAAAATAGACTGCAACAGATGCCCCGTTTCGATCACTTGCTGCCCCCTCCCACTGGCAATTTCAGTGGCTTTTTGGAGGGCTTCCTGCGACTTTATGGTATAGTTGTTAAAATTCATTTTGCTTCAATTCTTAATGGTCTCACCCCTGAATATCAAAAGGTATTCCAATCCAGAAATTGAAGCAATTCAAGTCAAAATGGCAGCTTAATGACTCTGAGAAGTGATTTTTAAGCCAATTTGTCGCGATCTATAAGAGATCTCGGATCTGCTGAAGGTGCCTGGACTCATGGGCAAGAACAAACTCAAAACACTCGGGCACATAAAATTTCACCTTCTCACCAAGTGCCGTGGGCATCTTGATGCCTGACAGGTCTTTGGACCTTGCCTGGCGAATTAGCTCGTTAAACTTTTCCTTATAATCCGCAAACTGATCGAAGACTTCTTCACCTTTTCCTGAAGGCTCGAAAAAATCAAAGGTCTTCATCTTAAACTGGCGCTTTTGTTTTTTTGGCTTCATGGCAAAAACCGAAAGCCTTCCCAAGACGGATCGTTGATAATTGGCTCCAACCTCCGACTCCTTGTTTGTTGGTGCATTTGCAATCGCCTTTTCGAAATTAGGCAAGTAGATCGCATAGACAGCATTTAGATGCTCCACTACCTCTAGCACGCTCCACCCTTTTTTAGGCTTTTTACTGAGTTGCTCAGCTGGTGACGCCTTCAAATTTTCAATAAAACGTCCATACTCGTGCGATTGCTGAAGAAGTGTTTCTAAGGTGGCTTTCATGGCTTTTGGTTTTAGTTAAGCCAAAAGTGGGTGAATTCGCCTGGAAAAAAATTGATCTGGATCAAGAAAACAAACTTGAAGCATTTTTTCTCAACCGGCTAAAGGTCTCAGGCTTCATGTGGAGGTAGCTGGCCAGGTATTTTTGAGGGATGGTGAGGAGTTCTGGAGGACATCTTTTCACGAAAGCCTCATACCGCTCTGCCGCTGACAGGGTGAGCATTTCTACCTCTCGTCGCCCACGGCCTTCCATAATAGCATCCACAAAGGTTACCCGCCACTTCAGCAGGTCGGGAAAGCGCTCAAAAAGCTCATTAAAACGATCGATACTAATCCCCAACATTCGGGATGGGGTAAGTGCTTCTAGAAAATATGCCGAAGGCTTTTGGTAGATAAAGGAATCATATACTCCAGAAACGGACCCGTCAAATGAAAATCCCAGCACCACTTTTTCGCCCGTGCGACTAATTACATAAATGGCCTGCACACCCTCCAGCACAAAGTAGAAATGCCGCGCTATGGCCCCTCCTTCTACGATCAGCTGCCTCGAGTCATAGGTGTATTCACAAAAATGCGTCATTAGGTACTCATACGGTGCATCCCCTTCTTGCACATAGCCTTTGAAATTTTGCAGTATGAGTTCCTGTGCATTCATTATTGACCTATTTCATAGGAATGTATGAGCCTACCGAGCTCGGCTAAAAAAGGCAAGCCTACTTCTTTATACTCGTACACTCCATCATTATAGATTTGGTTGGCATTTACATGTATGGTAGCCGCCAAAAAAAAGGAAACACCTGCTCGCTCATCTTGAATATAGGCAACATCTGTAAGGTAGCCGTAAGCCCAGCCTACTTTGTTGTGAATGTGCAAATAATCGGGTATCTCAGCCTGATCCTGATCGCCATACAGGAAAAACTTCACATAATTGTCAGCCAATGAATCTATAGGGGGCGGCATATCCGACGGATACAAATCCATGATTTCGATAAGCTCCTTTCGTAAAGTATCGGTCAGTTTAAATCGCTCTTCAGGACTGAATGCCTCAGGATATTGGATACGCTCCATCGCACCAAGGAGGGAAGTAAGCGGGGCAAAATTTTTTCCTGAAAAATCAAATGGCTCGTCCACAACAGTTCCGCGCCTTAGGTAACCTACTCCTTTCACCTGCTCTGTCACATCCCCAGCCCAGCGCACCTTTTGTGGAGCACTTTGCAGTGAAAGCTCTGCACTGGTTTTAGGGTTGATTAACTTTACCACTTGTGAATTTGCGTTGGCTTCAGGAGGGAACGCAAAGGCCGATTCTCCAAGCTGATGGGTAATCCGAACCGGCAACCCCACCTCCTCAAATACACCTGCGATATACTCACGCCCCAACCACCCGAAGAGTACGTTGTACGCTTGATTGTCGCTGTAAGTGAATATCTTCTTAATTAAATGCTCAACCGTGATCGGTCCATCGAAGAGTTGGTCATGAGTCAAAAACCTCGGGTGGATATCGGTGGAATCAAGCTGTATCTGAGTAGACAAAGGCCAGCCCATCTCATTCAGGCGCTGTACTGCGGCAATGGCCGTCAGCATCTTTACAGAGCTAGCTGGATAAAAATATCGGCTACTATCCACTCCAATTGTGTGGTGAATGATCGCATCTCCAGAGACCTGTCCATAGATCACCTGAACTTCATACCTGGGATCGGCTAACACCGCCTTAAATTCTTCACTGCCCCGATCAAAAATAGCAACGAGTGAATTTTGACCAAATGTGGTAAAAGCCGTAACCAGAAATACACCCTGTATCAAATACCTCATTTTGCTATTATTTCTTGCACCATCAAACCAGTGGCAGGAGCCATGCTCAACCCTAACATTCCATGCCCGGTAGCTATGGTGAGATTTTTCATTTTTCTAGATGGGCGGATAATTGGAGCTCCGCCGCTGGCCATAGGACGCCAACCGGCCCATGGCTCCATTCTAACCTGATCCAGAGAAATATCCATGTACGATTCGGCAGCTTGCTTCAGCGCGTTTAGTCTATCAGGGTTTAAGCTCAAATCGTAACCCGAAAACTCCATGGTACTACCTATCCTAAATCCATTGGACCAGGGAGTAGCCACTACTTTCTTTTCCAGCATGTACACAGGCAAATTGGGCTGCTGAGCCAATGGTGTACTGCATGTCAGATTATAACCCTTGGCTGGCTGCACAGGCAAATACTCTCCTACCTGCCGCGCAAGTGGCACCGATTTGGCGCCGGCACAAAGCACAAAGTGCTCGCTGCTTACTTCATTGTTTGGGCAACGTGCCGCTACCACTTTCCGATTTTTGCTTATGAGCTGATCTACCTGTGCATTCATAAACCGCACACCCTGGCGCTCATTGATCTGACGAATATCGTGGAGTAGATCCGTAGGATTTAGCCACCCATCTACTTCACAGTACCCTCCCCCAACGACCTGCTCAGAGACCAGAGGTTCTATCTCCCGTACCTCTTGTGCAGAAAGTATTCTGGAATGACGCTCCGGAAAGGGCAAAGCTTCATTGTCGTGCCGGAGGTAATCCACTCCATCCTGCGTAATGCAGGTGTAGAGCAGTCCTTTTTTACCCCATGTTGATTGGACCGATTCCTTGGAAAAAAAATCTTCGTAAAGTGCCCAGCTTTTGTCGAGCAGCTGCTGTCTGGCTACAGCGGCCTGAGCGACCGATGATCGCCGACAATGCCAGGCAAAGGCTACGAACCATTTGACAAACTGATAATCCAACTGTGGTTTGATCGAAAGTGGCGCGTCTTTTTTACCCATCCACCGGAGGCCCTGAAAAAGTGTATGCCATGAATTAATTGGATTGACCCGACTGGGCCTCACCAATCCACAGTTGCCAGCCGAAGCTGGTGGCATAGCAGGGAGATCGTCGATGACAGTGACCTGAAAACCTGCCTGTGACAGGTAGTAGGCTGTAAACTGCCCCACGATACCGCCTCCTATTACGGTTATCGTTTTCACACAGGTAAGCTATCAAAAAAACCCTTTAATGACAACCCACAAGCTGCTAGCGGCTTTTGATAATCCGACGAATTCCCAGTGCTGCTCCTGACGCCAGCAGGACCAGAAGTCCTCCATCGATGGGGGTAGCGGGTGGTGCTCCAGGCCCTTGCCCCAGTACCGCCAATGAGAGACCTGTCAAAAGAAATATGGTGATGCTTAGTTTCATGATCATGCTGTTTTTATTCCACAATGAGTTTACGTACTATAAGCCTATTTCCTACCTGAAGTCTCAATAAATAGACTCCCGTTGTAGCCGGCTTCTGTAGTTCTAAATTATTCCCAGTCCATTCCCCAAATCCAACTAACTGTCCGGCGAAGTTTAGCAATTGATAGACTCCTTGATTCCCCGATTCGCCCAACGAAACCATCCAGTAATTGGAAAAAGTGTGTATTCGAAATCTTTCGCCAGGATTAGTATTTAAGGCATCACCAAAGTCTACGAGTATATCTAGCTGATGCACTGACACCCCCGCTTGTAGCTTAATAGGCACAGGTTCATTGCCTACGTCATGCGTTTCGCCGGTCCGGTTATCTCTTAGCTTTATGGTGCTCCCTGCTGGCAGGTTGGCTGCTTTTATGGCGATATCCACCGTTTGGCTGCTCCCCAAATCATGCCCTACTGCTATAGTCGCACTGGATTTGGGCAAGCCCTGAATTGCCAGTGCCTGTTGCTCAAGCAGCGTGTATACATTGAAAGCTGACTGCACCTTTTGCCTGGTAGCGTCAAAAAGCCGATCCCTCCCTACGGTGGCTTCCTCGTGAAAGCCCACCAGCGTCTCTGAGTAGTTTCCTGATTGATCTGAAATAGTCAGCCAAAACCGATGTAACTCATCTGTTTTTCGAAAGAAGGTAGTATCCGCATTGTGACCTGAAACTCGCATGTTTTCGGTGAAGGTAACCGTGCCATTTGCTCCTGCCATTTGCACGAAAAAACCTTGCATTACTCCTATATAGCCTGTGAACTGTCCTCCATTTGGCCCGGCAACTGTACCCAGCGCATTTGCAATTAGATAATCTGAATTGTCACCGCGCGCCTGATCACTTCCCGGATCATCCCACAGTGCTACAAACCCATTGATGGCACTATTCCCAGCTAAAAACGCCGACACATCAAGCGCTGCGCCGTAAGGGTTGCTCAGCAAGTGCCAGCCCCAGTGATCGGAGTTAGTCGTGGTGTCCTCCGCATAGCCCATATAACCACTGTGACTACCTACATTGGGAATACCCGTGAGTGTAATTTCCTGCTGGCCTGCAGCGGCAAACCCTAAATAGGAAATCAGGTAGTAAGTAGATGCATCCAACCATCGGCTGAGGCCATCGTTGCCATACGGCAGATATTGATCATACCGATAGACGATGGGGGCCAATACGTCAGCTTGCTGCGTCCAATCATTGTAAATGGGCGAACCAACAAAAGAGTACTTTCCGTCAGCATATCGGGTGGTTCGTTTAAAAGTAACATTCCCTTGAAAATCATTTCCCTCATAGGTCAATAGCGAACCTCCGGAATTGACAATGAGCTCTCCTTCGATTTCGGTATCACCTTTAATATCCAATGTCACTCCTGAATTCACCGTGAGTGTATTACCAGCGGTGACGGTGAGCACAGCTACCTCCAGATCTTCACTTAACATCAAATCGTCCTCCACAAAGACGACATCACCTGACTCGGGACCAGTGGTGTTTGACCATGCTCCATTCTTATACACTACAGCTGACGAGCAAGTCGTTGCATTTGTGGCGCAACCCAGGTAGTATACATGAGTCCCAATCACCGGATCACCTGAAGAGTTTATTCCATTGTTGCTACCTACGATCATCACGGTACCATCACCGTTTATTTCCAGGTTGGTCCCGAATTGTTCCATATGGACCTCCCCAAAAATGGTTTGTCCGAGTTGGTTCCATTTCCCACCAGCAAATCGGTAAACCGCCACTTTACCCGCCGCCTGAGCCACATCGTCGTTTTGGGCAGAGCTTACCGCTAAAATATTTCCCTGCTGATTTAAGCTGAGAGATCGTCCCATAAGATCGCCTGTTACATCACTATGCAACTCTCCTAGTGTACCTTGTGAGGCGAAAACGATGCCTGATTGTGTACGATCGCCCGAGCCTGCCGAGGCATAGTGAGTACCCTCTTCATTTAGCGTCACCGCTCTGCCTATTTGCATAAATCTCCGATATCCGTGAAAGGTGGTCCGCTCCTGCCAGCTGCTGCCGTCCCAGTCGTAGATGATGTGTTTACCACCAGCATAGGCTCCATTGCTGTGCCTTGCATACCAGGCGCCAACCATCACCGTCTGTCCATCGCCAGAGATGGCTACATCAGATCCGTGATTGTCAGGGATATTTTCATATTCATACTCATAGAGATAGTCTCCCAGCTGCACCCAGGCATCTCCTACCCACTGATACACACGGGCTTCTCCCAACTCAAATGCCACTCGGTTAGAACTTTGCGCCCCAGCGATAAACACTGTGCCGTCGTTGTTTAGGTCTACGGAATACCCAAACTCATCATACCGGGTAAGACCAATCACTTTAATTCCTTGCTGCTCCCACTGAGTCCCATTCCATTCGTACACTTTTACATACCCCTGCTGGGTGCCATCTCCATTGGAGCTATAGGGAGCACCCACCGCAAGGCGCTTGCCATCAGTAGACAAACTCACTGTATGTCCAAATTTGTCGGAGCTGTGTTCGGCTTGCAAAGTATCGCCCAGCTGCTGCCAACCGCCAACAGTCCATTGGTAGACACTTACCGCACCTCCTTCGAGCTCGCCCACTCGATGGTTGCCAATGGCTACAATGGTGCCGGAGCCATCGATACTTACTGCACTACCTTCTCCATCACCTATTGGCAGCTCCAGCTCATGCCACATCCACTCGTCGCATGAGGTAGTCCCGGTGCTTGCCCCATAGCTATTGTTAATTGTGAGCGTAAGCTCATAGGTAACCGGGTTTCCAGCATCATCAGTACCAGCAGATGTATAAGTACCATCTATTTCATAGGTTTCACCTGTACGTGCCCAGTAATATGCCCCACAGGTAAACACACGCTCAGCAATGATGCGAGGATTCTGAATGGTAAGGTTAAGCTGCTGAAGGGTACAATGATCATCTACAAACTCCACATGAGCAGATTGATCGTAGGTGGTCCCATTTACTGTCCAGGTATATGGGTTATAGCTAAATATGGTAGTAGTGAGGGTGTCAGAAGGACACTGGCCTTTGGTAGGGCAGCATACCACAGTTAGGATCAGAAAAAGAAAAGTGCGCAGGTAGTGCATAGTTGGTAGTGTTTGGCTTTAATCTGAAACGGGCAACCCTGCTTATACCCTACTGTAGTGAACTATCTTTGATAATCAACTTTCCTCTAAAATCTTCGTAAATTTGATTTATGGAATGGCGAGATCATGTAATATCGGACAACAAAGTGCTACTGGGCAAACCAACCATCAAAGGAACCAGAATTTCCGTGGAACACCTTATTGGCCTACTAGCTCAAGGATGGACTGAACAACAAATCCTCGAAAATTACCCACGCTTAACTCAAGAGTCCTTACAAGCTGTATTCTCCTACATACAGGAATGTATGAAGGACGGACTTCTTTATTCAAACGCCTAATCCGCATTCACATTGAAATTTCTTGCGAACGAAAATGTTCCTATTGCTAGCGTTAACTATTTAAAATCAAAGGGAATTGACATCACTTCTATGGGAGTCGACGATCCGGGCATCTCAGACGAACAAGTTATGGCCTTGGCAATTGAACAAGATCGCACAATAATTACCTATGACAGTGACTATGGTGAACTTATTTTCAAACATGGGTTTAAGCCAAACGCTGGTGTGATTTTTATCAGATTTCAACCCTCTGAACCACTTGAAACTGCTCATATCATTTCTCAACTAGCCACCAACCCCAATCTAACTTTTGAACGAACCTTAACTGTTGTAGACTCAAACTCATTAAGACAGAAGAAATACTAACCCTTACTTCAGTCCTAAACCAATCCGGCCAACTACCGGAGTTTCTTTGACTTGTCCCGCATCTGAGAACGAAACCTCCAACCCAAAAATACTCCCTAAATACCGCTGATCAGCTATCTTAGTGCGATCTATGAAAACACAAAGCCTAATTTTTCTTGCAGGTATCCTATGCCTACACTTTTTTAGCTGTGAGCAGCCCCTATCAGAACCCCAGCTGCTCCGCATTCCCTACCAAAGTAGCGCTACCAACCTGGAGCGCGAGTTTTTCCTTTACCTCCCCGAAGGCTATGAAGAAACTACTGAGGGACTGCCGGTGATGCTCTTTTTGCATGGCAATGGAGAACGTGGCAATGGCAAAGACGAGCTGGACTATGTGATCATCCACGGCCCACTTTATGAAGCATGGATCCAAAAGCGTAACCTGCCTTTTATCATTATCGCTCCACAGCTGCCCATGTTTGGCATGGATACAGTGGCTGATTACATAGCTAACCGTACGCCAGATCAAATACCGAAGCGATTAGCAAACGGTACACCGGAGCGACCCGAAAAATGGAAAATGAACTTTCCTATGACTGGTGCACCGGCCGATTCTAACTTGTATGTGGAAGCTCGAGGCTTACCCTGGGGATGGCCCGAAACAGAAGATGACTTAAATGCGATGCTAGATCACGTACTTACCAACTATAAAGCCGACAAAAACCGGGTGTACCTTACTGGGCTGAGCTATGGTGGGTTTGGCAGCTGGTACATGGCCAGCACCTACCCCGAGCGCTTTGCCGCAGTAGCTCCAGTGGTGGGCTGGGGCCACCCTGACCTCATGGCATCTATCGCCGAAAACCAAATACCTGTCTGGGCCTTTGCTGGCGGGCGCGACCCGGTGGTACAGCCTCAGTATTTTTATCCGGGACTCAATGCACTCGAACAATACGGACTGAAAGAACTGCGATTTACTACTCACGAAGACATGGGACACGATGCCTGGACACGCGTTTATGGTGGACAGGATCTATACAGCTGGTTCCTTCAGTTTCAGAAATAATTATTTTTTAAACTTCTCAAATCACATTGGGTATTTTATGAAAGACTCATCAAATACAAACAGACGATCGTTTATCAAAAAGGCCGGAACTTCACTGGCAGCAGCCTCTACGCTGGGAGTGGCTGCATGTAGCCCAGAGGCCAAAAAGGACGTCAACATCAATTTCAATAAAACCTACCACTGGAAGATGACCACCACGTGGCCCCCAAACTTTCCGGTAGTAGGAGAAGGCTGTAAAATGCTTGCCGAATGGGTCAAGCAGATGTCTGGTGGACGCATGGAAATAACCGTATATGGTGGTGGCGAACTGATCCCCGCACTGGAAGGTTTTGATGCGGTAAGCAATGGCGCTGTGGAAATGAACCACGGAGCAGCCTACTATTGGGCAGGCAAACTAGCTGCTGCACCTTTTTTCACTACCGTGCCTTTTGGCATGAACGCCCAGCAGATGGGCTCGTGGATCATCTCTGGCGGAGGACAGCAGCTGTGGGAGGAGCTCTATGCTCCGTTTGACTTACAACCCTTTATCTGTGGCAACACCGGCATGCAAATGGGCGGCTGGTTCAATAAAAAAATCAACACCATCGAAGACCTGAAAGGCCTCAAGATGCGCATGCCTGGCCTTGGAGGCAAAGTGCTGGCGCAGGCCGGAGGCACACCGATGCTGGTCTCGGGAGGTGAAATCTATACCAACCTGGAGCGAGGTGTGATAGACGCTACGGAGTGGATAGGCCCCTATCACGATTATAAAATGGGCTTTCATCAGGTAGCCAAATACTACTATTCACCAGGGTGGCATGAGCCAGGCCCTGTGCTGGAGATGATCGTAAACAAAAGCAAGTTTCAGGAACTGCCAGCCGACCTTCAGGAAATTATTAAAACAGCCTGCTACCGACTAAACCGATGGATGATGGCGGAGTTTGATGCCAAAAACGGCGAGTATCTCCATAAAATCCTCCAAGTACCCGAAGTGGAGGTGCTACCATTTCCTGATGAAGTGCTCATGGGCTTGAAACAGGCTACAGATAGCGTGCTTGCTGACCTCACCGCTCAAGATACCATGTCTGCCCGCGTATATGAGGCATATGGAAAATTCCGAAAACAAATCAAAAGCTGGATGGATATAGGCGAAAAGCTTTTTTATGAGCAGGTAGGGTAGCACCCGATCTGAGATTAATTACTAACAGGTAGCTACTCATAATTGACATACACTTATGGGTAGCCAACCATCCCCAAACACGGTAAAAAACCTTCATTTTTTCTTAATTCTGAGTTAATACACCATCTTTGCAGCCTATTTTTAGACAAGAGACGGCTATGACAAACCTCAAAATCGGAGGCGTACCAGAATATTTCAACCTTCCTATCCATCACGCAATTGCCAGCAAACAACTAGTTTCGAAAAATATCGAACTAAAATGGCAAGCTGTACCGGAAGGTACTGGCGCCCTGTCACAGCTACTGCATACGGGTGAGCTAGACCTGGCCGTCATACTTCTGGAGGGTGTCACCAAGAGCATTTTGGAAGGCAACCACATCCGCATCCTCAAAAACTACGTAGAATCCCCCCTCAAATGGGGAGTACACAGCACTATAAATAATGCTGAGATACTGCCGGAGACCATGCATTCCCGCCGTGTGGCGATCAGCCGATTCGGGTCAGGATCCCACATGATGTCTTACCTGCTGGCCGAAAAGTACCAGTGGTCACCCGAAAGCTTGGACTTTGTGGTGGTCAACAATCTGGATGGAGCTCGAGCTGCTTTTGCGCGACAGGAGGTAGATCTTTTTCTCTGGGAAAAATACACCACCCACCCGTATGTAGAAGCAGGAGAAATAAGCCGCATCGACGTACTGGAGACACCCTGGCCATGCTTTGTACTAGCAGCAAACACTGCTACGCTGCAAAATCACGGCGATGAGGTCCGTGAGGTACTGCAAACCATCAATAGTCACTGCCACCACCTGCAAACCTCAGCAAACCTGGCTGAGCAAATAATGAAAGCCTATGACCTGAGCCCACAGCATGCCCAGCGAGCTGCAGAGGAAGTACGCTGGTCTACGGACTTTGGCATAGATGCTCAGGCCATTGAGAAAGTGGTGAATACCTATCAAGACCTACAAATCATCTCTACAGAAGAACCTCATTCGGCTGCCTCGGTGATCGAGCAGATGGCCTAACGAGAAGCTGTATTAATCGAGTAGAGCAAAGTAAAGGAGACTTTTAGACCTTCGGAAACCCGGAAAGGATTTCTTCTTTACTTCAGCCCTCTCACACCACCGTACGTACG
>NZ_QREG01000025.1 GCF_003386095.1 Marinoscillum furvescens DSM 4134
CGGTTCTTAAATGCTGGTGGGAAACCAATGTGGGTGGGGATGGGAGCCGGTGATCGTTTTGTGGATTACCAACAATACAAAGATGGGGAAGCCATGGACCCTATATAAGGGTAAAATTCTTATTTGAAGAATTAGGTGGAATCCGAAATGGATATAGGTGATTTTACTAGGAGAGATGAAAAAGTGGCTTTCGCTGCTTGTATACGCCTCTTTTTTCAGAGTTATAATGCGTCAAGAAAGTTGCTGCATACTGTTCCTGCCAAGGAGGCCGCTTTCGACGCTTACTTTGGCCAACTGATGCATGAGCAAAATCCCATTTAATTCATGCTCATGGTGCCATTGCTTATAAAACATCAAAGGCCCAGGTTTAATAACCTGAGCCTTTGCCTTTGACTATTGGCTGAAGAAGGTTCGTGTGATAGTGAGTATGGTTCTTCGCCAAGCAAAAATCTGGTTGGGACTATTCGTAGGAAAACTGAAAATTGAGGCCGAATAATTCATTTAAATCGAGTCCTGTTTTTATAAGGGCCGTATTGTTTTTTGAGACGTTCCACTGGATGTGAAATTCCTTGTTTCGGTTGTCGGCAAGCAGCTTGCAGAGGTCGAAAAGCATCTTCAGGGTAGGGGTATTGAGTGCGTCCAATGTGAGTTCTATCATGATCACATTGTGATTGTTCAGGTCATTTTCAAATGCTTCTAAAACTTGATTAAAGCAGCTTTCAATTGCAGGGTGGTTGATCATGCCCTGAATTTCTAATCGCCCATTTTCATATTGAATGAAAGGGTACATTAGTTTGTCTACATTGAATAGAGGACTAAACGTATTTGAAGCTAAATTCTGGATTGCTAAATTCATTGCTGGTGGATTTTATGATTCTAATTTGATATTGGTTGAGAATTCGGCAATCAAGCGTAAGTCAAAGGTGTGCATCTTCAAGCTTTTATAATAGGGTATTTTTCTTATTCTGAAAAATAGGTATTACGCTTACTCGTATAGGTACTACTCCTAGTAGCTCACCTTGTAGTTTAAATAAAAAAGGCCTTGAGAGTGCTCTCAAGGCCTTTTAATTCTGTTTGAATTAAGATTTACTTTTTAATAACTCTGAACACCTTGCGGTCATCAGGAAGTTCTATAAACAGTTGGTAGACGCCTGATCCGTGAGCGCTAAGGTCGATTTCAACAGCTTGTGCCCCTAGTGCATGCTCTTGATCATGGATGATACGTCCATTCATGTCCACTATCTGTACTTTTCCAGATGGGATGGTCACATTGGACTGAATGCGTATAACATCCTGAGTAGGGTTCGGATACAAAGACCAGGTAATCTTTTGACTGTCTAGTACCAGATAAATGATTTCCGAGTAAGCATTTTTCCCATCTATGTCTACCTCTTTTAAGCGGTAGAAGTTGTAGCCTTTGATCGCACTGGAGTGAATGAAATTGTACACATTGATGCGTTCGGATATATTCACTGCGTCTTCTACCCCGATAGCACTCCAGTTTTCTCCATCGGTGCTATGCTCTACCTCAAAGTGACTCACATTGATTTCATTGGTAGTTTCCCAGGTGAGTAATACATTTTCTCCACGTGCAGAAGCTACAAAACTCAAGAAGTCTAGTGGAAGTGGCACGTCCGACCCATCGAGTACGTTAGGAGTACCATCACTGTCTCTATCCGGTTGACCACTTACCGCACCATACGATTGTCCGCTTTGATCCGTGTCAAACAAGTTGATGATTCCGTCATTGTCATCATCAAAGTAGAAAGCACTTTGAGGATCTAATAAGTTAGGAATTCCGTCACCATCGCTATCGTCCAGGTAATCCGGCGTGCCATTAGCAGGGCTAATGTCTGCGGTAGAGTAGGTGTTACCACTGCCAGTAGTGGCATTGTAATCGCTTACACGAGATGCATAGGACGACTGGTGTGCGTTAGGAGCCTGCTCATAGAATCCTTCGTAGAAATCAGGGTTGCCATCGTCTTCCGAGTCAGTATCTATGTAATCTGGCCCATCTGCAGCGTCGGTGTTTGGTACAGGCAGTGCCGTTCCTCCATTATCACTATCTACAGTGTTTCCAAGTCCGTCACCATCGGTATCACCAAAGGCATCAAGCATTCCGTCACCATTCGCATCGTTTCCTCCTGCCTCTAGCAAGTCAGAGATTCCATCACTGTCACTATCCAAATCCAGGAAGTCGAGTATTCCATCGCCATCTGTATCCGGCAGAGGGAATGAGGTAACTGTTCCGGCATCTGCTCCATCGGCCAGGCCATCATTGTCAGCATCTGGGGCTGTTTCAGGGTATTGGCCATTGTCAGACTGTCCTGCAGGCAATGTGCCGCCATTTCCTTCAATACCATCAGGAATTCCGTCATTATCACTATCCAGATCAAAGAAGTTTGGAATGCCATCGCCATCAGCATCTACCTGATCATCTACACCATTGCCATCTGCATCCGTAAACCCTGTAGCGTCGCTATCCCTGAAGTTAAATATGCCGTCATTGTCATTGTCATCAAATGGTCCGGTACCACCTCCATAGTCTACACCCGGAGCTTCCTGAGCATCGGTGATGCCATCATTGTCACTATCCAGGTCTATACCGTCGGCTTCACCATCACCATCTATGTCATTGAAGTAAAGGTAATCAGGCGTGGCTCCACCACCTTGTGTTTTGTCGTTGTAGTAATTGCCATCTGCTCCACCGCCAGAACCATCAGAGGTGTCTTCAGCTGAAGTGTCTATGCCATCACTATCATCTTCATCATCTCTCCAGTCTGGAATGCCATCACCGTCTGTGTCTTGTATGGTTGCTTTTGATCCTTTGGTGTTGTTTACGCCACTACCTGAGTAGTTGTCAAACAACCTGCCGAGACCATCACCGTCGATATCATTACCATAACCTGATTCATCAGTCAAACTACCATCCTGATCACTGTCCAGGTCGCTGTATCCATTTTTGTTCGCATCAAACCCTTCTACTTCATCTAGCACATTGTCATCATCACTGTCGGTGTCCAGGTAATCATCGGTGCCATCACCATCTGTATCTACAGGTGTAGCTATAGCCGTGCCTCCATTGTTACCATCGTAGACATCTTTCAGGCCATCGCCATCGGTATCGGTAGTGGTAGGAGCTATGTAGCCGGCTGACGTCTGACCTTCCCGATTATCCGTGATGCCGTCATCGTCTGAGTCCAGATCGAGGAAGTCTGCCAGTCCATCACCATCTGTATCTGTAGGAGCGGAGGAGTTGTATGAGATACCGTCTATTTGCATATTGCCAGAAGTTCTGGCGGTAAGCTCAAAGCGTAGGTACCTTGCATCTGCTGCTAATTCATAGTAGAAGAACTGACTCACATCTAAGTGGGTGTCTAGCGTAAAGTCTGTGTCATTGTTATACAAAACATTATTATTGGATTCAGTGACGGTCATGGTTTTGGAAGATGCGTTGTTTCTTATCCTCATTTTCACTGCCACGATGGTTCCTTCAGAAAGGGTAGAACCCAGGTCAAGGGTAATTATATCTGCCGTCACTACACCGGTGTTGTTGAAAGCTGCCCACGAATTGTCAGGAAGACCTTCCGCACGTGTCGCATTGTTCACTGACCCTGATTCAGAGTTTAAGGTAGAAACTGGTGAATTCAAATTGTCATCTGCACCATCGGAATTGGTGTCGGTAAATGAGTCCAATCGACCATCTCCATCCGCATCGCTATTTCCAACTTCCACTAAATCCGGGATTCCGTCATCGTCACTATCGAGATCAAAGAAGTTAGGAACGCCATCCAGGTCCTGATCATATCGATCATCCACGCCATCCCCATTGGAGTCCGTATATCCAGGTAGGTCACTATCCAAATAGTTAAAGGTTCCGTCTTGATCCAGGTCGCTAAGTGCATCATAGATTACTCCCGGAGATTCGTCACTATTTAGGATTCCGTCGTTATCAGCATCCAGGTCTGCGCTGTTGATAATCCCATCGCCATCGTTGTCCGGACTGTAGAGATAATCAGGTACTGTTCTGCCTCCCTGAGTAAAGTCATCGGTCCAGTCAAGGTTGCTATTGTTGTCTTCAGTGTCAGTGTTGATCCCGTCTCCATCGTCATCCGTATCTCTAAAGTCTCTGATGCCATCTCCATCAGTATCTCCCAAAGTAGCACTAGTGCCTGAGATGTTTGCTATGGATCCTTTTCCAGAAACATTGTCGAAAATATAGGAAATGCCGTCAGCGTCTACATCTGAAGCGTATCCGGTTTCATCAGTAGGGTCGTTGTTGCTATCGCTATCCCAATCTCCAAAACCGTTCAGATCGCTATCCCAGGCTTCCACCACATCAGGGATGTTGTCATCATCAGAGTCGGTATCGATGTAATCTTCGTTTCCATCTCCGTCCGTATCGATAGGAGTAATGGCATTGCCTACTGCAACATCTTCATCATATACATCAAGTATACCATCTCCATCACTGTCAGTAAGCACAGGTGCTGTATAATCAGCATTTGTTTGTGCTTCGATATTGTCAGGAATACCATCAGCATCGGCATCCAGGTCCAGGTGATCTTCAATGCCATCTGAGTCAGTGTCGGGAGGTGTAATCGGCGAGCCGCTACTTGGGTTTGAAATTGTCCAGTTAACTTCCGTATTTGAAATACAAGAAGAATTTCCAGAACATATGGCATCAACGCCACCACCTGTTGTCATCGTTATCGACACCGTACCATCATTATTGAAAGTGTTCCAGTTTGCCTGTGAAATTGTAATGCTAAAATTTAACGTCTCACAGTCAGCAGCACCTGGGTTATCAGAATCAGTTCTGTCGTAAGTACCAAGGTTTACCGACCCTTCTCCAGTCAGCGTAAATGATTCACCAGCTTGCGGTCCATAGTCCCCCACAAGTGTGAAAGAAAGTGTGGCATCAGCATTGGCATCAACTGTAGAAACAGAAAAGCTCAAGTTGTGCGTTGGGTCTGCGGATGAAATACATTCATCAGCAAAAGAGCTTGATAGACTAAGTGGACCTGATTCTCGATTGTCATCAAGACCGTTTCCATTTACATCTGTAATTCCACTCCCTTCATCCAGGGTGCCATCTTTGTCGGCATCAGTCAAACCAAATTCGATTACATCTGCTATACCATCATTGTCACTATCCCGATCAATGTAATCAGGAGTGCCATCCAGGTCTTTATCAAACTGATCGATCGTGCCATCGCCATTTAAGTCTGTAAATCCGGTGGTATTAATCCCACCAGTGTCTGTATCCGCACTATTAGCAATGCCATCCCCATCTATATCGGTGTCCTCAAAATTGAGGAAGCCATCTCCATCCAGGTCTCCATTCGGATCAATACCTGTTCCACCATCTTCAGCAGTGTTGGCTACACCGTCATTGTCCGCATCAAGGTCGTCGGCATTCGCAATGCCATCATCGTCAAAGTCTGTATCTCCGTAGAGGTAATCAGGAATAATGCCGTTTGGATCGTCATTGAAATCTGTATAATCGGCTGGATCATTTGTATCTATTCCATCATTGTCATCATCCAAATCTTGAAAATCCCAGGTGCCGTCTTTGTCAGTATCCTGTACGGCTGATGATGATCCGGTGACATTGTTGTCTCCGACGCTTGATACATTGTCAAAAATGTCTAACAAGCCGTCCGCATCAGTATCTGTATTGTATCCGGCATCATCGAAGTTTCCATCAGTGTCTGCGTCCCAATCTCCATAGGAGTCTTTGTTGGCATTGTCACCTTCTGTTTGATCGTTGACTCCATCACCATCTGAATCATCATCCAGATAATCAGGATTAGCATCACCGTCGGTATTTACCGGCGTGATCAGCGAACCTCCTGCATTCGGGTCAAAGGCATCGTCTAATCCGTCTCCATCACTGTCTACCCCTGATAGACTGATTAATGTAGCTTTTGTCTGGCTTTCGTAGAGATCTACGACTCCATCATTGTCACTATCGATATCCAAATAATCAGGCTTTACAGCATCAGCAGGCTCAGTTCCAGTATCTGAATTAACAGGAGTAATCGGCGAAACGGCCCCATTTACCACGGTGCCTAAATAGCCGTCTTGTGTGTCGTTGAGGCCATCTCCGTCTGTATCTGTAAAACCATCGATGGTGCCAGTGGCAGCATCAGCAGTTTCACCAAATTCGATCACGTCTACTATGCCGTCATTGTCACTGTCAATATCTCGGAAATTTTTATTGCCATCTCCATCTGTGTCTAGTAGGGTGTACGGGTTGGCTTCTACAAAATCACTGAACCCATCTCCGTTTTTATCATAATCATAAACATTGTCGATTCCGTCACCATCAGTATCATTTCCACCTGTGTAGGTCACGTCAAATTGATCATCAATTCCATCACCATCTGCGTCAGTGCCTCCAGTTTCGTCCACATCCACATTGGCCGGGATTCCATCTTGATCGATATCTAGTAAGTCGTCTACTATACCATCATTATCGCCATCGGTACCACCAGCCTCTATAATGTCTGGTAATCCATCATTATCACTGTCTAGATCTCGTGAATTTGGAATACCATCACCATCCGTATCTACTCCTGAAATAGGAACTCCTCCTGAGTCAGGGTCCACGATATCTGCCAATCCATCTCCGTCAGCGTCTGAAGCATAGCCATCAATAAGTCCATCGCCGTTAGAATCGTCACCTCCGTTTTCCGTTGCATCGGTAACGCCATCATTGTCACTGTCCAGATCCTGGTAATTTGGAATGCCATCTGAGTCAGAATCAACAATAGCTAACTGTGTTCCTCCATTATCTGTGTCAAACAAGTCGGCAAGGCCGTCATTGTCAGAGTCGGTAAGTACGTCGGCTCTACCGTCACCATCACTATCTGTACCACCAGCTTCTGTTAAATCTGTGATGCCATCATTGTCACTATCTATATCCAGAAAATCTGCCACTCCGTCACTGTCGGTATCGCCAGGGGAGAGGCAATTGATCGTTGATTGCGTATTACCAGATGGTGTTGTGCCGTTTCTCGTTAGGAATATTTTATCCAATTCTGCACCATCTTCACGGTATCCAATACGAAGCGTATGTTGGCCAGCACTCAACGTATAAGACACAGTTGTGGCACCATTGTCAGTATCATGAAGCTGGTCCCATGCAAAATCTGTGGTTCCTCCATTGATGTTATTGAACTTGGTGGTGTCAGTGTCATTGTCCATTGCCACCCAGAAAGAATCATCTCCACCATTGGCTGTACGTGCCAGAAACCACACATCGAATGTGCCTGCGGTGCAAATCGAAAATGTGTAAGTCAAATAGTCATCATTATTGATTGGAGGATTGTTGATAGTGGTGCCCGATGGATATTCCACATAAGTGCCATTGGAAGCATCCGCATCTCCTGTCACAGTTGTCCAATTTCCACCATAGGAATGACATTCGGCTTCCAGGTAAAACTCGTCGTAGCAATCTACCTGCCCGTCACCATCAGAATCGGTTCCTCCCGCTTCTACCAGGTCAGGAATCCCGTCATTGTCAGAGTCTGCATCTCTAAAATCGGGCACTCCATCACCATCTGCATCATAGACATCATAGACACCATCTCCATTGGCATCCGCCGTGCTGGTCAATACTCCGGTTACCGCTGGGTCGTCCGTATCTTTGTAGTTTGGTATACCGTCACCGTCTTCATCGCCATCAGGGTTTACAGCTTGTCCTCCGTTTTCTGCACTGTCAGGGATGCCGTCATTGTCTGAGTCACCATCGTTGATATCAGTAATGTTATCATTGTCATAGTCTCCATTAAAGAGGTAATTAGGTACGGTGCTTCCACCTTCCTGACCTTGAGTTTGATCATCCTGATAGTTTCCATTGGCATTGCTGTCTTCATTTTCCGTGAGGGTTCCATCTGCATCATCGTCTGTGTCTCTAAAGTCGAGTTGATCGAGTCCATCAGTATTTTGAAGTGCTGCGTTAGAACCGGTTGCGTTCCCTGCATCGCCTAGCGTAACCGTATCAAATGCATCAGCAAGTCCGTCACCATCGGTGTCAGTGGTCATATTTGCTTCGTCTGCAGTTCCGCTTTGGTTGGTATCCCAGTCTCCAAATCCGTTAATGTTTGCGTCATGACCTTCTATCAGGTCACTTACATTGTCATTGTCACTGTCGTCATCCAAATAATCAGGAAAATCTAATCCGTCAGTGTTGACTGGGGTTATGAGTACACCTCCGTTGTTAGGGTCGAACGCATCATCAATTCCATCACCATCAGAATCTAATCCGGAAGGGGTAACCAAAGCCGCAGTAGTTTGGCTTTCGATCAAATCCACAATGCCGTCTCCGTCACTATCAATATCGATGTAGTCTTTTATTCCATCTCCATCACTATCTGGGTTGCTAAGGGTAGAACTTCCTCCGCTGGCAGCAGGAGAGGAGTCGATGTAATTCATTAACCCGTCGTTATCAGGATCATTTAGTGTGAACTGTCCTGTAGTTTGATCCATTCCATTTGGAAGTGATCCGCCGTAAGCTTCTACAGCATCCCAGATGCCATCGTTGTCCGAATCCAGATCTAAAAAGTCAGGAATTCCATCACGGTCAGTATCATACTCATCAAAAACGCCATCTCCATTTACGTCTGTAAATCCACCTGCCAAATCAGGATCCCGGTAGTTTGGAATCCCGTCATTGTCATGATCCTGACTGGGATCATAGGCCTGACCATTACTTTCTTCAGCATCAGAGATACCATCATTGTCAGAATCTGTATCATCTTTATCAGCTATACTGTCGCCATCATAGTCACCGCGGAAAAGATAATCAGGTACGGTAGCAGATGCTCCCTGGCCCTCTGTAAAATCGTCGCTCCAGTTATTGTTGGTATTTACATCTTCTCCGGATGTAAGTGAACCGTCATTGTCATCGTCTGTGTCCTGCCAGTCTTTGAGGTCCGCACCGTCTGTATTTTGTAATGGGGCAGAAGAGCCTACGATATTGGTAACTCCTGTGGTAGCTACATTATCGTAGATGTCCCATAGCCCGTCTCCATCGGTATCTGTATTGTATCCTGTCTCATCGGTAATGTCGTTGTTACTACCAGTGGCATCCCAGTCACCGTACCCGTTAAAGTCACTGTCCCAACCTTCTATCTGGTCTCGAACGCCATCTCCATCTGCATCTGTATCTGCATAATCAGCGTCACCGTCACCATCAGTATCGACAGTGGTCAGTAATGTGCCATCGATTTGGGGATCATAAATATCCAAAAGTCCATTACCGTTGGTATCACCCGCAACTATAGCAATGGTCGAGTCACTTCTCTGTGCTTCTATGTTGTCAGGAATACCATCATTGTCACTGTCTATATCCAGGTAATCAGCCAATGTGCCATCTCCGTCTGTGTCAGGAAGCGACAAAGGAACTACTTCCTGATCATCATTGAGTCCATTGCCATTGTTGTCTGTGTAGTTGGCGATATATCCATTTTCGCCAGCACTACCACCCGCTTCTATCGCGTCGACTATACCGTCATTGTCAGCATCAAGGTCTTTGTAATTCGGTACACCATCTCCATCAGTGTCAGGTATGGACAGGGGAGTTCCCGGCCCACAGCTTGTTGTAATGTCATATGAAATATGGTATAAGTATCGGTCTGTATTTCCATCCGAACGAACCCGAATGTATTCAGCGGCATCAACCAGGATATAGGTGTAATCCGTGGCTGTGGTGCCTCCATCTAATTGTATTTGTGTGCTGTTTGAAAAAGTTGTACCATCCTGCGATTCAAAAAACGTTACATTAAAACCTGTGCCTGTGGCTAAGGCCATATTTATGGTAATGGTCGTACCCCCATTTACCAGATCAGGAAGTTGAAGATCAATGTATGAATCTTCTGTGGCAATATTAGCATAATCGCCGTTTGGAGCTCCTAGAGCATTGGTTGGATTGTTTACTGTCCCACTTGTGTTAGCGCCGATGGCATACGTGGTAAACGTGCTGGAGGTACCATCACAAGTGTTGTCATAGGCATCACAAATTCCATTATGGTTTAGATCTAATGGATAGGCGTCATTCACATCAAAGATATGAGTTGGATTTTGACTGGTTGAGGTATTTCCGTCTCCAAAGTCCCATGAATAACTTGCAATACTGCCTCCAAGAAAATCTTGAGCATTTGCAGTAAAATTCACTGTGAAGGGACTTGTTCCTGAACTGGAGGAGATATTTATACCTGATTCAGGAGAAATGTTACAGTTGATTGCCGTACTTCCTTCACCAGTAGGGGTGGTACCTGCTAAGGAAATGTAGAGTTTGTCGATTATTGCATTATCGTCTCGATAAGCAATATCAATGGTGTGAGAACCGGTTGTGTTAAAGTTATAAGTTACAAGGGACTCTCCATTATCCGAATCCCAGAATTGTACCCAATCATAATCCCCGCCTGTGTCCCAGTTATTCCATTTCACATAGGTACCACCGTCAGCTCTTACCCAAAATCCATCAGCAACGTTACTTGCACCACTTACTCTACCATAAACCGTGTAAGTTCCAGTGGTTGCGATATCAAATGTAAATCGAATGCGATCGTTGACACCAGTTGGAGCATTGTCATATGAAGGACCCGCATTGGTTTGTACCGCTTGCTCGTTTGAAGCTAATTCTTCGCTAATTATGTTGAAGTTACTGCCTACTGTGGCGCACTCCGCTTCTAAGTAGAAATTTTCATCGTCATAGGTAAATGCGCCAGTTGAGCCCGTGAAATTTGTGCTCGATCCGGATTCGGATACGGTAACATAACCAGAATGGGTGGTAGTGGCTCCACCATCGTCAGTGACGGTAAGGCTGACTGTATACGCTGATCCACAATCAATGATACCATTATTGTCTGCGTCTACTCCACCTGCTTCTATAACATCAGGAATACCGTCATTATCAGAGTCCTTGTCTCTTCCGTCCGGTATTCCATCCAGATCAAAATCGAAATTATCATTTATACCATCTCCATTGGAATCCACAAATCCAGCCAAGTCAGAATCCAAATAATCTGGAATGCCGTCTCCATCCGTATCAGCATTGAAATCGCCTTCAGAACTGTCTGGAATTCCATCATTGTCATTGTCCTGATCTAATAACACAGAAGTATTGTCACCATCGGAGTTACAGTTATACTGAAATACCACATTTTCCGTGTTGATTTGGTAAAAACCAAAGGACCAGGTGTTTACCAGGTAATCGTCTCCATCTGTCCAGGTGTGTAAAGACGTGTTTGTACCATCTAATTCTATTTCTGGCGTAGCACCTGAAGCAATGTCATCATCATCCCAATAAATTAGGTCGAAGCTGGTAGAGGGACGAACATCCAACATGTTCATGCCTTGATTATTAGCTTCTACGTCCCAAAGAGGAATATGAATAGGGCCAGCTGTAAACCTACCCGAGATGGTAATTTCGGTACCGCTTGGCACAGGGTTTCCATTCCCATCTAGCCCATCCCAAATGATTGTTTCATAGCCTTCAGAAGATATCAGTGCCTCGATGATCACATCCTCTGTCCCTGCCTGATAACCATTGGTGCCATCTAGGTCAACAAGAATGGCAATTTGACCTGTTTGATTGGCTTCAAAGGTGATGGATGCTTCGCCATTTTGGGTTTGAGAGTTGCAGTAAAAATTAGCATTTGTAATGTTCACTGTAGGCAGTACAGTGGTAGGGTACAAGTCAATATCTGGGTTGTTGATGAACATTGGATAGTCAAGCTGACCAATGTCACTTGTTGTACTCATTCGGTCATCCTGGAAATCAGTAATACCGTCACCATTTAAGTCACCGTTTGAGCCATCGGAGCCTTCCGAGTTTGCATAAATTATTATGGAGAATGCTTCAAGGCCTCCCAGGTCTACTTGTTTGATGTAATTACCCTGATTTACTCCATCTATTACCGAAGGAACCTGAGCGTAAAACTTCACCTCATCTGCGAGCACGTTATCCAGGTCTTGTACTGTGAGGTTCCATCGCTTACAATGAAGTCTTCCAGGTTTCTCTTCATTGTTGTCGTAGACGGAAAAGTCCCACAAGTCGTACCAGCTTCTTATGTCAGCATCATTTATTGTTCCATTTTCAATGTCAGTAATAAACTGGGCATGACTGGTATACGTGTAATTATCCTGAATGAATGTAATATAAAAATCCTGATCGCTTCCTGTATCGTTGGTATAACTGAGCGGGGAATATCCTCCACTATTGATGGTGTTGGAATTGTATGTAAACTCAGGGCCATTCAACGAGTTGGCTACGCTGGTGATGATCCCATCGGTGCCCGTGCCTGATGAGGTGTAGGAGGCGTCTAATCTGGCTTGACCATCAAATGTGGCATCTCTTTCAAAAAATACCGCTTGCACAATGTTACCAGCATTGTCATAGATCACCACGGTAAGGTCCTGATTATTACCCTCAGTAGTTGCTTGAGAGTAAGGGTTTACATTGTCATATTTTACAGGGATACGTCGCAAGCCATAATACAAAGTTTCACCAGGAAGCATTCTTACGAATAATCGCTGGTCGGAAGTGGCCGCAGGGTCCAGGAAGTCTCCAGAGAGCTGTGAGTCATGCTCCAGCCAGGCTAACTCGTTGTTATTGCTAGGAGCTCCAAGCCAGGTAGATACAGTATCTCCGTAGTTGGGAGCTAGCGTACGAGAGCCTTCAGCATAACTGCTGATAGCAGCAAACAAACCCAGAATAAAGAATAGAAACTTTGAAGACGAAAAATGTTGAAGACGTCTCTTACACAGGTAGCAAATTGCTGTTATGGCCATGTCAGCAATTGCAGGCGATGAGGTATTCATATGTCGATTCAAATCGAAAAAGTTAGTGATCAAACTTGCCGTAAAGATACGAGCTTTTCATGCAGATAGAATTTATCATCAAGTTCTTTCCAACATGATAATCAGTAATTTAATCGAAAAAAATCTACCTTTTGTCCTATTATAGCTCAATGCGGGATATTAGCCGTTGAACAAGGTCTGGCAAGCCACTAGCTGCGGTTCGTTGAATCTTCTCAATAGGTCTTCGAAAATCGAAATCAGGAATTTTTGGGTCTACCAGGTAGAGGTCAGCATCAGGACGGGCATATTGGATGAGCCCTGCCGCCGGGTACACTACCATAGAAGTACCCACAACGATAACCACATCAGCCTCGCTTACCAACTGAGCAGCCGGCTCGATCATTGGTACAGCTTCCCCGAACCAAACCACATGTGGTCGCAGTTGAAATCCTTTTTCACTCATATCTCCAAGACACAACTCCGTACCTTGAATATCATATATCAGATCTGAATACCTGGAGCATTGGGATTTAAAGAGCTCGCCATGGAGGTGGAGTACATTGAAGGAGCCTGCCTTTTCGTGAAGGTTATCAATGTTTTGGGTAATGATGTGCACCTCAAAATATTTTTCCAGATCTGCCAGTGCGAGGTGTCCGGCATTGGGTTTGGCGTTGATCGCCTGTCTACGCCGCTTGTTGTAAAAATCCAGCACAAGTTCAGGGTTTTTGTGCCATCCATGGGGTGAGGCCACATCCATGATGTCATGCCCCTCCCAAAGTCCTCCGGCATCTCTAAAGGTGCTGATGCCGCTTTCTGCACTGATGCCAGCTCCTGTGAGTACTGCTATCTTTTTCATAAGTTGTCAAGCTAATAGAATTTCACGAAATATAAAGCCGTGACTTTTCAGTAGTTTAAGTTACTTTGTCGAGCGCAAAACAAGATAAAACGAATGGTAAGTTTTTTGACCGTTATTTCTCTGTGGGTAGGGATATTACAAGGAGGATTTGACTGGGTAAGCTTTCTTATGGTGAGGCGAATGAGTGCTCAGGGTAAAACTACGCGGATGGATGCTCGAATCCTGTACCAACATCAGGATGGGAAAATGGTGACTCATCTAAGCGAACCCACTGAAGTGTTTATTTTAAACAATAGGGAAGGGGAATTAGAAGTTTATAATCCCGAGAAAAATTCCGTTTTCAAGACCGTAAATTACGACTACAGTAGTCAGAATAATACCTTTTATTACTTCCTGGGGCAGTCACCTAACATGGGGCTTGAAGCTGTCGGATATAGCTTAGGGGAGTCAACTATAGATGATGGTTTTTTGGTGTCTAAGTGGTTGCCACCTAAAAAGTTAAAGGCAGAAATTTCCTATGTGGAACTCGTTACCAATGGAGATCACCCGGTATTCATGGGGTTCGTAGATGACGAAGAAGTCTATTTCAAGAAAATTTACTTCTATGATTTTGAAAGTTTGAGGGGCATTACTTTCCCCATGTCCATTACTGAAATCGACTACCTGGAAGAGGATTCGATCATCACAAAAACCACGTTCCGGGAATTTCAATTCAATGATCCTGTAGATAGAGAGATACTGGATTTTGAAGTGCCTAAGAATGCTAGCTTAGTAAAATGAGAACGGCAGTATTTGTAGTAGTACTTGGTCTAAGTTTCGTTGCTTTCAGTCAGTCAAAATCCTCTGACTTTGAGCGTGCAGCAAAACAAGAGGAGGTAGTGAAATCACAGAAATTCAAGGGGCTGCTCAAGCTCTATCATGTGGTGTTCTCCGAACAAATCCTAAACGATTGTATTTACGAGCATTCATGTTCGGAGTTTAGCCAGGGAGCATTTGACAGGTTTGGGTTTTTCAAAGCACTGATGCTCACTTGTGATCGTTTATCCAGATGCAACCGTACCACATTAGCGGAAACTTCAAGGTTTAGGTTAACTCCTGAAGGCAAAATTAAAGAGGAGTGGGATGAATATTAAGCTACTCCAGGTGCTATTGCCTGTATTGATTTTTTGTGCTTCGGTAAATGCCCAGGTGTCACGAGATTTTGCTTTCTTAAACCATTTGTCCAACCTGAAGGAATATCGGGAGGCACTGCATTTTGGAGATCAGATGTTGAATTCCAGGATTAGTTGGAGCCAAAGGGATTCTGTGAATTTTTTGTTAGGAAAGTATGCTTATGAACTGAAAGAACTGGATCGCTCGATTGGCTATTTTGATGCTGTTAGCAGTCGATCCACACAGCTGCATACACATGCTATGCTTTTTGGTGGCTTTGAGCTGGCTTATCAAAAAAAATATGCTAATTCCAAAAAGCACTTCCTTTCAGTAACGCCTACAGATAGTGCATTGCAAGAACTTCAGGTGTATGAATTAGCCGGTTTAGCATTGCTTGAGCGAAAATTTGAGACATTTGACAAGTATAGCAGCCGTTTTAGGATGGCCGACTATCGGTTGGTGAATTTTCAAGAGGATATGAGAGGAATCGCTAAGGATATAACAGGTAGACGAACGAAATCACCCTTTCTGGCTGGGCTGATGTCTGCGGTAGTTCCAGGCACAGGGAAATTTTATACAGGACACATTGGTCAGGGCGCTATGGGCCTTGTAGGTGTTGGAGTGCTCGGCCTTCAGGCGTGGGAAGCCTACCGGAAGGATGGAATTGAAAGTCCCAGATTTATAGTTTTTGGATCACTTTTTAGTGTTTTCTATGCAGCCAACATATGGGGCAGCGTAGTAGGAGTTCGGGTAACAGAAATGAGATATAATCAAGACGTAGATGAAGCAATTCTGGTCAATATGCATTTACCTATTCGCTTGCTCCTACGCTAATGCGCAGGTAGGAGATAGCCTCTATGAAGAAGGGGACTATCGTGCTGCTGCTGTCGCATTTGAGTATGAGTATTTCACTGGAGGTAGAGAAAACTATGAGTTGCTGTACCGAAAAGCCATGTGCTACAAGGAATTGGAAGAATATGAGCACGCCTTGAGCATATTGGACCGGATTACCAGTGTAAATGATAATGGGGGTGTCAGTGCTCAACAACTACAATATGAGCGCATAGTGCTTGCTTATCTGATTAAAGATTATCCTAAAGCCCATGCCGAAATCCTTAAATATGAACTCAAGTTTGGAGCGGCGGATAGCCATGTAAATGTCTTCAAGTTCCTGACCTTGTTGAGTCTGGGGCGAATGGGTGAAGCTGATGAGGTACTTCTGACGCTACAAGATCAAGGTGAAATCACTAGCCAGGATCGGGAGCGATTGGCTGCAAGCAACTGGAAGCTAAAAGATCCTCAGAAAGCATACAATCTATCGTTGTTTTTGCCTGGAGTAGGTCAGATGTATGCAGGGCATTTTGGAAGAGGACTGGTTTCTGGAGGAGTGCAGCTTGCCCTGGTTGGCTTTACCGCCTGGCACCTGTATCATGGTTATTTCTTTACAGGAGGAATGACAGGAGCAGCTTTTTTCTATACTTTCTATTTGGGTGGAGCAAGACATGCGCGAGATTTGTCCAATAGGCGCAACGAAAAGTTGAAAGCCTCGATCAAAAAAGAATTCCTAAATCAAACTTTGAGCAAATAAAAAAGAGCGACTGGTACCAGTCGCTCTTTTTATAAATTAAATAGGACTAACTGTTAGTTAGACCACATAAAGAATTTGTCGTTTCCTACGTACTGACTAATGTCTCCTTTGATAGCTCCGACAAGAAGGACGATCCAGTCAATGAAAGGAACAATTCCGAAAATACCGAAGCAGGTAACAATGTAAATCAGTATTAGGCTTCCTTTACCTCCGAGGTATACACGGTGAACACCGATTCCACCAAGTACCCAGGAAAGAGCAAATGCAACCCAAGGGTCTTTGTCTTGTTTGATGGAAGTAGCTCCGAGGATACCTTCAGCTTGAGTAGCTGTGAGATTGAAGTCAACCTGCACAGACTCAGTAAGTACTTGTTCTACTTCAGCATCGTTGATGGTATACTTCGCATTGGAAAATCCCGCAAAAGCAGCCACCATACAAACAATAACTAGCAATGATTTTTTCATGTTGTTAGACAATGTTTAGATTAAAAATTAATCAAACATAGCCATTCATTTCAATTAATCAAATACATAAAGACCAACGTAGGCATTATTTAAAATATAATAATCAACAACAGAATAATAATAATCAAACCACCTACAGAAATGGTGATGTGTTCGTTGTGAGCTACTTTTAGCTCTTTTTTGATTTTCTTGAGCTCTTCCTTTACCTGAGTCTTTTCAAATTGATCCATGGTAGAAGGCTCCATTTGCTGGATTTCACTGATTCTATCTTTGAGGAAGTCCACTCGCATTCTTACTTCCTTTTCCGACTTTTCTGATACATTGTCACTTGTAAGGTTTTCACTTTCATTGGCAAATGCCAGAGAAGAGAAAAAGGTTAGTAGTGCAGTAAGAATTATTGGTTTGGAAATTTTCATGGTTGTAACTGTTTTTGGTTCTAAAACAGCAACCTAACGAGTCATAAGAAATAATTGTTTGTGTGACATATACCGTAATCTACTCTGGAATGTGTGCGGTTAGGAGGCTCCATACCTTCTCGACGTGGCGTTCTGAAAGGTGAGTTTGGCCTAGAACCAATCGGATAGCAAAAGCTCCATTTACCCTTGTGTGGCTGAGAAATGCTTCGCCCGAAGCGTTGATTTTTTCAATAATTTGCTGGTTTGTCTGATCCACAGTTTTAGGGTTTTTGCTAGATGCAATATATCTGAATACCAGTACATTGAGCTTCGGGGGAGCCAGGATTTCAAAATGCTGCGAGCGTTCCAGCTTTTGTCTGATTTGCTCGGTGAATTCTAAGTGTTGGCGTAGTATGTTTCTCAAGCCTTCTTTGCCGTAGGTGCGCATTACAAACCAAAGTTTTAATGCCCTAAATCTACGCCCGAGCTGAATGCCCCAATCTCTATAGTCATTGACTTGCCCACGGGTGCTGGTCTTGAGATATTCGGGCAAAATTTCGAAAGTACGTATCAGTGCTTCTTTGTCCCGCACGAAGTATACCGAGCAATCAAAGTTGGTAAGCAGCCACTTGTGTGGGTTAAAGACATAGCTGTCTGCAAATGTAAGGCCCTCGCGGAGCCAGTCGAGTTCGGGTAAGATCATAGCAGATCCGGCATAGGCAGCATCTACATGCAACCATACGTTGTGCTTTTGGCAAATCTGTCCAACGGCGCTCAGTGGATCAAATGCCAACGTGCCTGTAGTGCCAAGAGCTGCTACCACACAGCATGGTATGAGTCCGTTTGCCAGGTCTTTTTCTATGGCCGCCAGTAGGGCATCAGGTCGCATGGCTAGTGCTTCATCTGTGGCAATCTTCACCACATTTTCACTGCCTATTCCAGCTATTTTGGCTCCTTTTTCGATCGAAGAATGGGTTTCTGCAGAGCAGTAAACGCGCAACTTCTGGCCGTCAAACCCTTGCTTATTGATGACATACTTACTTACCTGCTCACGCGCAGTGAGTATTGCCGTAAGTGTGGCTGTAGAAGCCGTGTCATGGATCACACCATGCCAGGCATTAGGCAAAGACATGAGGTCTTTGAGCCACTCCATCATTTGCTCTTCCAGTTCTGCAGCAGCAGGAGAGGTTTCCCAAACCATACACTGCGCGCCAATTCCAGCAGTTAGTATTTCTGCAATAAGGGATGGGTAACTGGAATTTGCTGGAAAATATGCGTGAAAATGCGGGTGCTGCCAATGGGTGATACCTGGCAAAATGATGTCATTGAGGTCCTGCATCAGGTCAGCGAATGCTTCACTGGAATCGGGAGCTTTTTCGGGAAGTTGCTTCTTTATATCACCGGGCTTTACTTGAGATTTTACCGGATGTTGCTCAATGTTTTCGAGATAGTCTGCTACCCAGTCCACGGCAGCATGGGCGTTTTTACGAAACTCGTCAGAAGTCATGCTTTAGGGATGATTTATACAGGAATGTACACAAGCTTTTTGGTTTCGAAAAACTCCTCATTGAAGTATTCCGAAAGGTTGGTAAGGCTGTGGGAGCGCCCAAACTCCTTCAACTCCTCATCCAGATCGCCACCTTTTAGGAGCAGGTAGCCACTGGCTAGTGTAGGGTGGTCATTGGGTTTGATGAGGCGATGTGTCCAGTTGTACAGCACCTGCGTGCGGGCTACAGCTCTGGATACTACATAGTCAAACTTTCTTTTGATCTTCTCCACACGCACATGCTCGGCCTCTACATTAGCCAGCCCCAGCGCTGAAGCCACTTCATTCACCACTTTTATTTTTTTGCCAATGCTATCTGCCAGGTAAAAGGAGCACTCTGGGAAAAGTATGGCCAACGGTACGCCTGGAAAACCACCACCGGTACCAATGTCTAGAACTTTGGAGCCTGCAGGGAATGAAAAGTATTTGGCTATGGCCAGACTGTGGAGTACGTGCCGAATGTAAAGCTCTTCTATGTCCTTTCTGGAGATCACATTGATTTTGGCATTCCAATCCTTGTAGAGTGATTCGAGCTGAACGATTTGGTCTTTTTGAGTGTCATTAAGCTCCGGGAAATGATCGAAAACGACCTGTGCGTTTTGGGTCATTAGATGTGTTTCTTTTTGTCTTTTACTAATTCGTACATCAGCTCTCGCGCTCGGTGAAGTTGTGCTTTTACAGTACCTAGCGGCGCCCCTAGTTCGGTGGCTATCTCCTCATAAGATAGTTCGTCAAAGTAGCGTAGCTTGACCAACCGCTGATATTTGGGAGGCAGTTTGGTTACAAACATGCGCACAAGCTCAATCTTCTGAGTGTTGATGGCTTCTTCGTCCGGCGTACGGTCTCCATCTTCCACATCGATATTTACGGACTCTCCGCTATCATCTGTAAATGAGGTGTTTAGGCTGTAGGTTTCCAGTTTTTTCTTACGAATAAAATCAATGGCATTGTTGGTAGCAATGCGAAAAAGCCAGGTGCTAAACGTATAGTCTTTTTTGAAGCGCGCCAGGTTTTTAAACGCTTTGGCAAAAGCCTCTATGGTGAGGTCTTCCGCGTCATCTACATTGCGCACCATTTTTAGTATCATATGGTAAACAGGCTTTTTGTACCTGCTCATGAGTTCGGCAAAAGCCGACTCGTCATTTTCCAGCGTAGCACGATCTATGAGTTTGAAATCTTTGAGTGCTTTATCTGAAAACTGCCTTTTTACTTCCATCTAGTCGTTCGTTCAAATCTCGCTCTGATACCTATCAGAGGTAATAAAATCGCATAGCAGAAATCCAGTAACAAAAACCAGCGTAGCTGAAATGGTAACCCTGTCTTATAGGCGATTTTCTTGAAAAATAGTCCTTTTACCAGTACCAACAAGCCGAACAAAACAATAATTCTCTCTGGCGCCGGAAAAATACAGATCAAATATAGCCAACTCAGCCATACAAGTGCATGAAGACTCATGCGAATCATGTGGTTTCGCTTGATCTGTGGCTGATAGTGCTTGCCAACGGAAAAGTGTCTTGTTTTTTGCTTGAGATATCCTTTCAATGTACGTTTTGGATACGAATAGGTTAAGCTTTGATGACCAAAATTTACAACTGTATTGGACGGTGTTGAGAGCTTTTGTACCAGTAGGTCATCGTCACCACCGAGTACATTTTCGTGTGGCGCAAAGCCTTTGCTGGCTAAAAAAGCTTCCTTTTTATAAGCGATGTTACGCCCCACACCCATATAGGCATTGCCAGAAAGAGCTGCAGCGAAATAGTGGATTGCGGTTTGAAAGGTTTCATATCCGGTGAGAGCTCCTATTGCAGTTCCATTGTGGTAATATGCTCCTGCCCCCAAAATCAGTTCTACATCCTTGTGCATGTGGATAGCAAAACTGTTTACCCATTCGTCACTGGCAGGGAGGCAGTCTGCGTCTGTCAAAAGTACCCATTCACCAGCGGCTTTATGGATCGCTTGCGAAATGCCATGTTTTTTAGGGTGAATGCCATGAGGCACTTCCTCGATGGCAATGGTCTGTAAGCGTGGGTCGCTGAAAGTACTCACGATTTTCTGACTAGCATCTGTACACCGATCTAAAACCAGGATGATTTCTAACTGCAGATACTTTTGAGCTAAAAGTGCAGGTATCAAATGGGGTAGGTGATGGGCCTCATTGTGTGCACAAACGATCACGGTCACCCGTGGTTGTATGCCTGAAGGAGAGGGCATGGAGTAGGTAATTACCTTCCATACGACAGGTGCCAGCAGAAAAATATGAGCTCCAATCAGGACGTAAAACAATATTTCATGGAAATGAACTACCATTGGTGGTAAAGATAGAAGGCGGGGATGGGGGTTATTCGGATTGGTCCAACTATTTTTGCCGCATTTATGGATTTTAGCTTACAACATACCGACCCAAAGTCTAAGGCAAGAGCAGGTGTAGTCACTACTGATCATGGTCAGATCGAAACGCCAATTTTTATGCCGGTGGGCACAGCGGGTACAGTCAAAGCTGTACATCAGCGTGAAATTAAGGAAGATATTGCTGCGGAAATCATCCTGGGCAATACCTATCATTTGTACTTACGCCCCGGCCTGGAGGTGATACAAGCCGCTGGCGGACTTCATAAATTCAATGGCTGGGATCGGCCGATACTTACCGATAGTGGAGGGTATCAGGTGTATTCGCTGGGAGACAATCGTAAAATTACCGAGAAAGGTGTGCGCTTTAAATCTCACATTGATGGCTCCATGCATGATTTCACACCGGAGCGGGTCATGGACATTCAGCGTGTGATTGGTGCAGATATCATTATGGCTTTTGATGAGTGTACGCCCTATCCATGTGAGCGCAAGTATGCGGAGGATTCTATGCATATGACCCATCGTTGGCTCAAAAGGTGTATCGATCATTTTGATCAAACGGAGCCAGTATATGATTACAGTCAGACACTTTTCCCTATTGTGCAAGGGAGCACTTACCCTGATTTGCGCAGGCAGTCTGCAGAGTTTATCGCTGAGCAGGGAAGGGAGGGTAATGCCATCGGTGGTCTATCGGTGGGAGAGCCGCATGAAGATATGTATGCCATGACTGAGCTAGTATGTGATATCTTACCGAAGGATAAACCGCGCTACCTTATGGGGGTAGGCACACCGGAAAACATCCTGGAATGCATTGCGTTGGGAGTGGATATGTTTGATTGTGTGATGCCAACACGGAACGCTCGCAATGGCATGCTTTTTACCAGTGAAGGAATTATCAATATTAAAAATGAACGCTGGAAGTCGGATTTTAGTCCGATTGATCCTGAGATTGGAGGCTATGTGTCCACTTTTTATACCAGAGCGTATCTGAGACACCTCATCATGAGCAAAGAAATGTTGGGAGCGCAGATATGTAGTGTGCACAATCTTACGTTTTACCTGTGGCTGGTAAAGCAGGCACGCGAACAAATAAAAGCCGGTACATTTGCTAGCTGGAAAAACCAAATGGTTAAAAAAGTAACCACTCGCTTGTGAAAAAAATTGATCTCTACATTCTGAAGAAAATCCTGAGCACGTTCGTGTTTGTGGTGTTTTTGCTGGTATTGATTATCTGTGTGATAGACTTTACTGAAAAGAATGACGACTTCATGCAGAATGACGTCAGTAGAGCTCAAATCTTCAAATATTACCTGACCTTATTCCCTTATTTTGCCATTTTGCTTACGCCGATCACGGCTTTTATCGCCACGGTATTTGTGACTGCTAAAATGGCTGCTCAGACAGAAATCGTTGCTATTTTAGCCTCAGGGGTGAGTTTCAGGCGTATGCTATTGCCATATCTGGTGGCAGCTACCATCATTGCGGCTTTTAGCTTCAGTTTTATGGGTTATGTGATTCCTGATGCCAATAAATACCGCATCAATTTTGAGCTGACCTACCTGAAAAAACCGTTTTTCTATTCAGATCGCAACATTCACCTAAAAATTGGTGAAAATGATTACATCTACATCGATCGATACAACAATCAACGGGATATAGGTTACACTGTGACGCTGGAGCGGATAGTGGATGAGCGACTTGAAGATAAAATCACGGCAAAACGAATTCATTGGGATACGGCTACCAACAAATGGAGTTTGAAAAACTGGCAGCGGCGAGAAGTTTTCGATGACTATGAGCGCATTACTTCTGATGGTGCGGCTAGTGACCTGGACACTATGCTCAATCTCACGCCGGCAGATTTTCAAAATAAGGAACGCTTACAAGAGACTCTTACGCTACCGGAGTTGAATGACTATATCGCCTTGCAGCAAAGCCGGGGAGCGGATGATGTAGGCTTGTATCAAATAGAGAAATACATTCGCTATATGCAGCCCTTTGGAGTGATTATACTTTGCTTCATCGGGGTGGTGGTCTCCGCCAAAAAATCCAGAAGGGGCACAGGGTTTCAAATCGCACTTGGCTTCTTGATAGCCTTTGTATTCATTATCTTTTTTATCCTGGCTCGGGCTATAGCCGAAGCAGGCTCCATGAATCCGATTTTTGCAGTCTGGATACCAAACATCATTTTCAGTTGTATAGGGTTGCTGCTGTATAACACGGTCCCAAGATGACGCAGGAAACCAAAGACTTTGCGTTTCTTCATTTCATAGTTCTCATTTGGGGATTTACAGCCATTCTAGGGGTGATGATTGATTTACCCTCGGTGGAAATGGTCTTTTTTCGCACGTTAATTGCGTCAGTGGGGCTTTTGGTGCTGGTTTATTTTCGAAAAAAGTCTTTCACCTTTCATCGAAGAAAAGATTATCTGGTAATCCTGGGAACTGGAGGGCTGATTGCCGCCCATTGGATTTTGTTTTTCTTATCTGCCCGCGTAGCTAATGTCTCGGTCTGTTTGGCAGGTATGGCTACCTGTTCGCTTTGGACGAGTATTTTGGAACCTATTGCTTATCGCCGGAAGGTCAAAGCCTTTGAAGTGATCCTGAGCGTCATAGCATTCATCGGTATTGTGGTGATCTACAATGTGGAATTTGACTATTTTCTCGGGCTTGTATTGGCAGTGATTTCAGCATTTATTAGTGCATGGTTTACTGTGATCAATGGTAAACTCACTAAGCGGTATGATCCGTTTGTGATTACTTTCTATGAGATGATTGGCGCCACGCTTTCGATTGCTTTGTTTTTCCCGATCTATTTGCAGCTGGAAGGGGTGTCTGGTTTGGCCTTGTCCCCAACTTTGGCTGATTGGGGGTATTTGCTGATTTTAGGGTTGGTTTGTACCGTATATGCTTATTCCTATTCCGTAAAGCTCATGCAGCGTCTATCTGCATTTTCTGTCAATCTTACGGTAAACCTGGAGCCTGTATACGGGATAGTGATGGCGCTCATTTTCTTTCCGGAAACAGAGCAAATGACCAGTGGGTTTTACCTCGGCACAGGATTGATCCTAACTTCTGTATTGCTTTATCCGTTGATCAATAAGGCAATGAAACGCAAAGCGCTGGAAACAGATAATCTGCGATAAGTAAGAATTTTTTCACTAATCCAATTTTTAAATGCTTATCACTACAACAAACAACGTAGAAGGAAAACAGATCACAGATTACTATGGCATGGTCACGGGGGAGGCCATCATAGGAGCTAATATTTTTAAAGACTTTTTTGCTGCCATCACCGATGTGGTGGGCGGGCGCTCAGGTGCTTACGAACGTGCGCTGAAAGACGCAAAAGATATCGCCATGAAAGAGATGCAGGAGCGTGCTCAGGCCATGGGTGCAAATGCTGTGATAGCCGTGGATCTTGATTATGAGACCGTAGGCAAAGACTCTGGTATGCTGATGGTTAGTGCCAGTGGTACGGCAGTTCGCCTGGCGTAAAATATCTAATACATATAGAACGGTTTTGTGGTAAGTGGTGTTTAGATTCTAAACACCCCTTACCATGAACGTTTACGCCTTCATTATCCCCATCGTATTGGTGCTACTACTGGCTGAGATTATCTACAGCATTCGCACCAAAAACGGAATGTATCCGTTTCAGGATACCGTTACAAATATCGCCACAGGTATTGGCAATCAATGTGTCAATCTGGCTGTGGCTTTTTTTGTTTATAAGTGGTATGGTTGGCTCTATCAGTTTGCCCCGTGGGAAATCCCGGCCACCTGGTACTGGCTCCTGATTCTGCTTATTTTCCAGGACTTTATCTTTTACTGGTTTCACCGGATAGGTCATACCATCAATATCTTCTGGGCGGCGCATATGCCACATCATTCCTCTGAAGAGCTCAATTTATCGGTTGGAATTCGTGCCAGTTTTACTCAGCGCCTTTTTCAATTTCTATTTTTCGATTGGATTTTGGTATTGGTCGGGTTTTCGCCTGAAATGGTCTATGCCATGGCTGCCGTCCACTTGCTGCTGGCGTATTGGCACCACACTCAGCTAATCAAAAAGCTTGGCTGGTTTGAAAAGTTTTTTGTGACGCCTTCTCATCATCGGGTTCACCATGGTGTAAACCCTCAATACCTGGATAAAAACTACTCCGAGTTTTTAATCATTTGGGATAAGCTATTTGGGACGTTCGAAGAAGAGCGTGAAGAGGTGTGCTATGGGGTGACGCATCCGCCCAGGACCTGGGACCCTATTTTTATCAATTTTCAGTATTGGAAGCAGCTTTGGGATGATGCGGTAGCTACTCGCAGTTGGTGGGATAAGGTACGGCTTTGGTTTATGCCACTAGGATGGAGGCCTCCAGATTTGCGTACCAACGAAAAAAAGCAACTGGGCTACACCCGAAAGGAGCAAGTGAAGTATGTAAGCAAGCAGTATAAGGGTGTACGGCCATATTTGATTGTGCAGATCGTGCTGGCTATGGCTTATCTGATGGTGACTGTAGACTTGTCTAATCCATTGACTTATGTGCATCGCCTGGTACTTTCCATTGGCGTTTTTCTAATGATTATTGCCTGGGGAGGATTGCTACAAGCACGGCGCTGGTCATTAGGTGTGGAAGTGCTGCGGTTGGTTTACATGGCTATTGCCCTTGTAGTTGTTTTAGATTTCGCCGGGATGATGGCCTATACCAGCTGGCTGACCATAGTAGCAGGTCTATGTGCAGGTGGTAGTATTTTGTATTGTACTTTTTTTGTGAAAAAGAAAGAGTTGGAAAGCCCTCAGCTAGCTTATAGCTGAAAACAGGTGTAATCGGTGAGCTCTGGTTTAGACTTGAATAGACCATATACGGTAGACCCTGATCCCGTCATGGATGCATAAAGTGCGCCTGCATTATACAGGTCTTCCTTTGCTGATGTGATGGCTGGATGGTTTGGGCAAACCGATGCTTCGAAATCATTTAATAAGACGCCTTTCCATTGGTGTATCGGTTCTGCCAATACACTGGTGAGCTCGTTTTTAGGTGTTGTGGGTATCACATTGGCGTAGGCTTCTTTTGTACCGATATGAATGCCAGGGTGTTTTAGTGCTATCCAGTAGCCAGATAAGTCCAGGTCCGTTTGGGAGAAAGTAGTACCCGTTCCGGTGGCTATCGTAGGCAGGTTTTCTATAAAAAAGGGACAATCACTTCCCAGTTTTGCTGCATAGCCTTGTAAGTCAGTGGTGCTAAGCTGTAGCTCAAAGAGCTCATTCAGTACTTTTAGGGTAAACGCTCCATCTGCAGAGCCACCGCCAAGTCCTGCGCCCATAGGAATGACTTTGTGCAAGTGAATGTGCACGGGTGGTAGCTTAAATGCAACGTTCAAGAGCTCGTAAGCCTTTACACAGAGGTTGCCGCTGGCATCTCCGGGGATTTCAAGTCCGGTGCTGGTGAATCGAAAAGTGTCAGCAGGGATAATTTCTAAAACGTCTTTCCAGGGAATGGGGTAGAAGCAGCTCTCAATGTTGTGGTAGCCATCAGGTCGTCTGCTGAGAATGTAGAGGCCGAGGTTTATTTTGGCGTTTGGAAAAGACAGCATAGAGGAAGTGAAAAAGGGTGTCCGTGGACACCCTTTGATTTATTTATTTGCCCATTTGTTCGATGATCTCCTCAGAGATACCTGTCATGGAGTAGCCTCCATCGTGGTATAGGTTCTGCATAGTGATCATGCGGCTAAGGTCTGAAAACAAGAAGATGCAGTAGTTGGCACAGTCACCAGCGAGGGCATTGCCTAGCGGAGACATCTTGTCTGCAAAATCAAAGAATGAATCAAACCCACCGATTCCTGAACCAGCTGTGGTTTTAGTCGGTGACTGAGAAATAGTGTTTACTCGTACCTTTTTAGACTTACCAAGTCTATAGCCGTATCCTCTGGCAATAGACTCGAGCACCGCTTTGGCATCAGCCATGTCCGTGTAAAATGGATAGGTACGCTGAGCTGCTATGTATGACAACCCTACCACAGATCCCCACTCGCTCAAAGCGTCCTGCTTTTCAGCCACGTGCATCATCTTGTGAAAAGAAAGGGCAGAGACGTCTAGCGATTTTTGGAACCAGTCATAGTTCAGCTCGCCGTAGCTGCGGCCTTTACGGATGTTTGGTGACATACCGATAGAGTGCAGTACAAAATCTATTTTACCACCCAGTACTTCTTGAGATTTTGAAAATAGGTTTTCAAGTTCTTCCACAGATGTGGCGTCTGCAGGGATGATTTCACTTCCAGTTTTTTCAGCAAGTTCATTGATCTTGCCCATACGCATAGCGATAGGTGCATTGGTCAGGGTGAAAGTAGCTCCTTCTTCATGCGCTCGCTGTGCCACGTGCCATGCGATGGAGTTTTCGTCTAACGCCCCTGATATAATTCCTCGTTTTCCTGCTAGTAAGTTATTGGCCATGTTATTATGGTTTGATTTTTTCGGGTCCAAAAATAGACCAAATTAGCTGTACGAACAATCTTAATCTAAAGGCATTGACAATCAGATGCTTTTTACAGCATACCAGTAGCTAGCACCTCTTCCTGTTTCCTGGAAAATTGCCTTGTCACCGGGAGTATAGTCAATGCACCCTTCATACTTTCCGGGTACAGGCATGTGCTTAAAGGCAGTTTTGGCAACCTCTTCAGAGGAGAGATATCCCCAGATAGTGAGTTGCTTGATCATCACATAATAGTGCTCTCCTGATTTTTCACCCCTATCTACTGCCGCTCGATGCGCCTTTGCCGCTGCTTCTAGCTGCAGGCATAGATTTGTTTGTTCTTCAGGCGACAGCTGGTCATAGGTTTTGCTGAACTGCTTGTCACACAGATCCGTTACCGCTTTTAAGCCATCCAGAAATATCTGTTGTTCCTCTGGGGTGTAAAATGCGCTCACAATGTCGTTGATAAAATTCCCTACATCTACCTGCCTTGCCCCTGGAGAATCAGCCGTGGTAGGCAGCAAGGTTTCTCCAAGGTCATTTAGTAATTTGATCTTTCGGTCGTTTAGGATACCGGAAACCGGCGGAGCCTCTGTGGAACAACCGGATAAAAATGCCTGTGCGCCCACAATGGTACCTCCAAACAGTACTCCGAGCGATTGTAATGCTTCTCTTCTTTTCATGGGTTCGGATTAAAGGTTTCTTTTCTTGAGTTCTGAAACAGCAAAATCTACCGCTCGGGCAGTAAGCGCCATATAGGTAATCGATGGGTTTTGGCAAGCGCCAGAGGTCATACACGACCCATCAGTTACAAACACGTTTTTCACCGCATGGAGCTGATTATTACCATTCAATACGGAGGTTTTTGGGTCTCTACCCATCCGGGCTGTACCCATCTCGTGAATACCCAGGCCAATACCTTTTTTACGAATGCGTGTTTTGATGTTTTTAAACCCGGCAGCTTCGAGCATTTCAGCGCCAGAGTTTACGATATCATCCAGCATTTTGTACTCATTGTCCTTGAAGTCACAATTAAACTCTACCAATGGCATTCCCCACTGGTCGGTTTCTTCTTTGCTGAGGGTCATTTGATTTTCCTCATACGGCAGCATTTCTCCCATTCCACCCATGCCTCCATGCCAGGAGCCGAGGCGGAACAGCCCGTTTTTGAAGTCAGCTCCAAACGGAGCATCGATTCCCTCCATATTGCCCGGGCTACGCAAAGCTTCAAAAGAGAATGAGAACCCTCTTACATAATCGGTGCGTTTGTCGTTACCGACATTACGGAAGCGAGGGATGTAGGTGGCAACCGGGCGTTTTCCATCGTAATAGCCATCCTTGAAGCCATCGTGTTGGCCGCTTACTGCTCCTTCATAGTTGTGGTCCATCAGGTTTTTGCCAAGCTGCCCGCTATCGTTGCCCAGTCCATTAGGGAAGCGGCTGGAAGTAGAGTTCATTAAAATCAATGTGGAGTTGATAGTGCTTGCATTGACAAATACCACTTTGCTGTAGTACTCCATCATTTCTTTGGTATGCGTGTCGATGACGCGTACTCCGGTGGCTTTGCCCGACTCTTCATCATAGATAATAGAGTGCACCACGCTATCAGGTCTGAGGGTCAGGTTTCCAGTAGCTATTGCTGCTGGAATCGTGGCGGAGTTGGAGCTGAAATACCCCCCAAGTGGACATCCACGGTAGCATCTGTCACGCTTCATACAAGGGCCTCTGTTGCCTACGCGTTCGGTGTGGTTGGCACGGCGCCCGATGATCAGGTGTCGTTCTTCAAAACGCTCCTCTATGGTGGCTTTTACGTGTTTCTCCAGGCAATTCATCTCAAACGGTGGTAGAAATTCTCCGTCTGGAAGGTGAGGGATGCCATCTTTGTTCCCTGTCACACCTACGAATTTCTCCACATAACTATACCATGGAGCAATGTCTTTGTACCGGATGGGCCAATCTACGCCATATCCGTCCTTGGCATTGGCCTCAAAGTCCAGGTCTGACCAACGCTGGGTCATACGGGCCCACATCAGTGATTTTCCACCTACCTGATAGCCCTTAATCCAGTGAAATGGTTTCTTTTGGATATAGGGGTGCTCTTCATCTTTGACGAAAAAATGATCTGTGGATTCGTTCCAGGCATAGCACTTGTCAAGAATGGGGTTTTGGTTACGGATCTGTGGAGGTATTTCCATTCGGTGGGGAAACTCCCACTGCTCTTTCATAGCTGTAGGGTAGTCCTTTACGTGTTCCACATTTCGTCCGCGTTCGAGTACGAGAGTTTTGAGTCCTTTCTCGCAAAATTCTTTAGCCGCCCAGCCTCCGGAAATCCCTGAGCCAATAACTATGGCGTCATAGGTGTTGCCAGCCTTGGCTTTGCCTGTGATGATATATGACATAAAATCTAAAAAATGGGTTGAACATCAGGCCACAAGATAGGTAGATGTGTTCATTTTCCAGGGTGTGATATGTCACTTTGCACCGGTGCGAATGCTCACATGGGTAATTCTCACGTGGTGCCTAGAAGCTCCCTGGCACTTTGTAGGGCACTTTCTCCAGGTTTTTCACCACCGATCATTTGAGCAATGGCCATCACGCGTTCGTCGTTGTGGAGTTTTTTGATGCGGCTCACGGACTTGTCTGAAGAGTGGTCTTTGTAGACAAAATAGTGGGCATCACCACCAGCGGCAAATTGCGGCAGGTGACTGATGGATATTACCTGATGGTTGGCAGCCATTTGCTTCATCATGTTTACCATCTGTAAAGCGATTTCGCCAGATACGCCCGTGTCTATCTCATCAAAAATGATGGTAGGCATTGCGGTTTTGTCGGCCAGGAGGTATTTGATGGCAAAAATAAGTCTGGAGAACTCACCACCTGAAGCTACATGTTTGATTTCACGAGGTGCCACCCCTTTGTTAGCCGAAAATAGAAATTCTACCAGATCGCCGCCAGTAGGGGCTAAGTCGGCAGGGGAAATAGTGATGTTGATTTCACCGTTTTCAATGCCTAGTTTTTTAATCAATGATTTGATGGCGTTTGCAAAACTGTCGGCATGCTTTTTTCTGCTGGTGCTCAGTTTCTGTGCAAGTGCCCGGGCGTTTTTTTCTGCTTCGCTCAGTTGAGTTTCGGCTTTTGCTATTTCTTCATCGATGTTGAGCACCTGGGCGAGTTCCTGACCCAGCCGGTCTCGCAGACTGATCAGATCTGAGGTGTCAGCTGCCTGATGCTTTTGCTGAAGGCGAAATAACAGGTCCAATCGATCTTTGATGAGTTGCAGGCGCTCAGGATCCAGCTCCACCCGATCTTGTTCCATAGTTATTTCACGAGCTACATCTTCTATTTCGATGAGGGCACTATCCAATCGGAGATGTAAACTTTCGAGGTTTTCGGAAAATCCTTTTATCGCGCTGAGCAGGGGGAGGGATTCTTTGAGTTGGTTGATCACCGAATACTCCGACTCATCGAGGGCCTGGGTTAGCTGGCCCAGATTCACTTTGATTTCTTCTGCGTGCTCCAGCAGTTTGAGTTCGTCTTCTAGCTGACTTTGCTCATCGGCCTCCAAATCAGCAGACTGTAATTCATCAAACAAAAATTGCTTATAGTCAGCATCCTGAGCGCTGTTGGATGCTTTTTGAGTAAGCTCTTGAAAATGCTTTTCAGCTTGTTTGTATGTGCGATATGCCTTTTTATAATCCGCCAGAAGGTTTTGGTGGCCTGAGAAAATATCCAGGATTTCTAATTGATATAGGTTGCTGCCAAGGTGCAGTGTCTCATGCTGAGAGTGTATATCCATGAGGTGAACTCCCAGCTTTTTTAGAATATCCAGCGTGACGGGAGTGTCATTTACAAAGGCTCTGGACTTGCCGCTAGGGCTAATCTCTCTGCGGATAATGCATTCTTGATCAAAATCCAGATCAGCTTCGTCAAATAACGACTGAAGCTGATAACCGCCAATATCAAACACTCCTTCGATGATACACTTTTCGTCATCAGAAAACAACGCTTTGGTATCTGCACGATTACCCAAAAGTAAGCCTACGGCACCTAGCATAATAGACTTTCCTGCGCCGGTTTCACCGGTGATGATGTTGAGATTGGGAGATGGGGTCATCTCCAGCGCCTGGATGAGTGCGTAGTTCTTTATCGAAAGCGATCGGATCATGGATTAGCTTGCCTTTTCTTCCGCCCAGATTTCCTCTAGCTGAGCCAAAGGCAAATGTAGTATATGACCTTTAGTATTTTTTACTTTCACCTCGCTGCTTTGCACTTCCAAAACTTCCGCAAGGAATACAGCTCCATTTGATTGAATGAAGTTTAGTTTTTTGCCCGATCCAATGAATTGTTCGAGCTGATTGGTAGCAAGTCGTACTTGTTTCTTTGCCATTGCTATTCCATGATTTTTTCGAAGGTATCGGTCTTGCTGGGGTCTAGTTTGCTTAGTATTTCAAAGGACTGCTTTTTCTGCGTTGGGGTGCCTTCTTTGAAAATCTGGGCGAGTTCTTCGGCCTTTGCATCCAAAAAGCTAATGGTAAGGATGGACCGGGGACGTGATCTGTTTGCTGTTTCCACGCCTTTGAGGCTGTTTAGGATGTTGTTACGCGCCGTTTCGGGCTCTTCCTGAAAGATGTCTAGTCCCTGAATGTGGTACGTATAGAGTGCCTGACGGATGGGTTCGAAGTTGCTGCCCAATAGGTTTTCGTTGAGCCAATACCTGTTACGAACGCTGTTGAATTGGGACCAACCGGGGTAGTTGGAGTTTTGTGCGTTTGCCACTATTTGATTGGCAATCTGGAAGTACCGGGTACCGCCTAACTCAGAAAAAGTATCATAATCCAAACCAATGATGATGTACGCATAGTAGGCGAGTAGTGAGGTGATGTTGTTGGTAAAAGCGTTTTCATTGAACTGTAAGGGCTGGGACTGTACGTAATCAAACTGCCAGTCTCTGTCGGCAAAATTGAGCACTACAGTCTCATAGTCGGAGTTATACACCGGTCTGGAAGAAAGTATTTGTACGGAAGCTCCCCACTTTCCCGAACTCGGGTTGGATTCGTTTGGGTCCATGGTCAGGATAATGTTGCAGTTGATGCGTTCTTCCTGTAGAAATTCATCTTCCGTCCATTTACGGTTGTTGAGAAATTGCGCAAAGGCAATTTCCATGTCATCGAATATTTTGCGTTCTGTGGTCTGAACCTGCTGAGCATTGATGACTACCCGGCAGTTGAGTTCCTGACCTACTGCGGACAGAGTAGCGATTAGGGCTATGATACAAAAAAGTCTATTCATTGAGTGCTTGTTGCAAGAGGTCTACCAAATCTTTGGCAACCTCAGTCTTAGTTTTCAACTCAAAATGGTGCACATTATTATGCTTATCAAAAATAGAAACTTTATTGGTGTCATGAGCAAAACCGGCACCGTCATGATTGAGTGAGTTAAGAACAATCATGTCCAGATTCTTACGTTTCAGTTTTCCCAGCGCATTGGTTTCCTCATTGTCGGTCTCCAGCGCAAATCCAACGGTAAATTGTTTGTCCTTGATTGCTCCCAGTTCTTTGGCTATATCTGGGTTGGGCACAAGGGTGATTTGTAGATTTTGCTCGGTTTTTTTGATTTTGGAGTCCGCCACTTCTCCTGGTCGGTAGTCTGCTACAGCCGCAGTGAAAATGGCTATATCGCTCGAAACAAAGTAGCTTTTGGCTGCTTCGTACATTTCCTGTGCGGAGGTCACCCGTGTCACTTGTATATTTCGGTGTTTGGGGTAGGTAAGGGTAGGGCCAGATACTAGCTGTACTTGTGCGCCTCGCGAGGCGAGCTCCAGTGCTATAGCTGTTCCCATTTTTCCTGTAGAGTGGTTACCAATAAACCGGACAGGATCGATAGGTTCATGTGTAGGGCCAGAGGTTATAACTACTTTCTTACCTTTAAAAGATTCGGCTGTCCCAAAGAATGAAGTGATGCGCTCCATGATGTGCTCGGGCTCAGCCATGCGTCCCTGGCCACTGAGGCCACTGGCTAGCTCGCCATCTTCTGCCTCTATTACGATATTCCCGTAGGAAGTCAGTTTGCTGAGATTGTGCTGTGTGGTAGGGTGCTGATACATGTCCAGATCCATGGCCGGGCAGACCATCACCGGGCAGCGAGCAGATAAATAAACCGCTGAAAGAAGGTTGTCACACAAGCCATTTGCCAGCTTGCCGAGCGTGTTAGCACTCATGGGAGCAATGACGATGAGGTCAGCCCAAAGGCCAAGCTCTACATGGTTGTACCATTCGCCATTTTCGTTTTTGTAAAACGAAGTGAGTACGGGGCGTTTAGATAATGTGGCGAGGGTAAGTGGTGTAATGAAGTCCTTGGCACTTTTCGTCATAATCACCTGTACTTCAGCACCAGACTTGACAAGTAAGCGCACAAAAAAAGCGGTTTTGTAGGCTGCTATGCTGCCACAAACCGCTATCAATACTTTTTTTCCTTCCAGCATTGCTGGGGGGATTAAGCTTCGTCCGAATCTGCGTGTCTAAACGAAACCTTGCCTTCCAAAAACTCTTCTACAGCTACAGTAGATGGCTTTGGCATGCGCTCATAAAATTTAGAGATTTCAATTTGCTCTCTGTTTTCGAAGATTTCTTCCAGGTTATCTACAGAAGAAGCAAACTCAGCAAGCTTAGAGTTAAGTTCTTCTTTTTGCTGTGCAGCAATCTGTCTCGCTCTCTTACCGATAACTACGATAGATTCGTAGATATTACCACTAGGAGCCGCGATGTGCTCATTGTCTCGGGTTATTAAAGATGCGTTTGTTGCCATGTCCTATTATTGATTCTTGTTATTTTGATCTGCAAAGGTAGTTAATTGTTCGATGCTATCCGCATAAAATTTCTCAGCTCTTTTCAGGTACTTGCTATCCGGATATTTATCTACAAATTTTTGGTAGAGGTCTACCGTGTTTTGGTAGCGCTCCTCTTGTTTGGTTCTGATACTTACTTCAGCCAAATCAAAAGCTGTTTCTATTGCCAAAAAGGCAATTTCTTCATTAAACTTCGAATCTGGATAGTCGTATTGAAAGTTGTCAAAAGCGATTAGTGCGGCTTTATAACGTCTTAGCTGATAATAGAGTTTCGCATTGTCATATGCTTTGCGTTCCAGCTTTACCTGCATTTCGTCTATCAGATCATCGGCTTTTTCAGCATATTCTGAAAAAGGGTACCTGTTCAAAAAGTTTTGCATGGCAGCTATCGCCTCATAAGTACTTGTCTGGTCCAGACTGGATTGCGGAGACTGCTTATATAGTGAAAAAGCATACATGTATTGAGCTTCTTCTACATATTCACTGCGGCCATATACTTCTGTAAACAGCTTGAAGTAGTGGGAGCTAAGGATGTATTGTTTCTGATGAAAATACGCATAGGCGTGACGAAAGTTTGCTAATTCTGCTTCTTCAGTACCCCTGATTATAGGCAGTATTTCTTCTAGCAAAACGCCCGCTTTGTAATAATCACCCTCATCATAGTATTCCAGGGCTGCATTGTATTTCACTTTCCAGTCACCACTCTTCTGTATTTTGCGAAACTCTGAACAAGCAACGCTTGCGAATGCTATGGTTAAGAGAAGGATGTTTCTAAATGTAATCGTCATGTGCATAAATTGGTCGCAAACTTAGTGCATTCCATTTTCTAATTAAAAAAGCTACTCATCATCAGGTTTCAAACCTCTTGACGGTCGATTTATTGCTCTGTTTGGGTTGTTAGTATTGAGCCCGGGTGCTCCTGGAGGCCTCATTCCCTTGTTTGGTGTCAAGCTTTTTGCTGGATTAGGTGGAGCTACTTTCGGTTCGTCTTCCTCTTCTGTCAAATCCTCCAGTGCGCCTTTGGCTTTTAGAATGGCCGCTGTTTTTGGGTCATAGTCAGGGTCTAAATACGGCGCTACATCGTAGAGTGTTGGCCGCTCAGAAGACCGCCAGCTAAAGTTGTCCAGACGCTGTACCTCAGGTGTAAGCTCATGTGGAGGAATAAACTGAGCCTCTGGTTCGGTATACACTGAGAAACTGGACAGTTTCTGGTCCTGAAACCGAATCTGCATGGTCGCACAGAAAATTTTATTCATGCCCATCAGGAGCGAATCCCCTTCTTCCAGTGCAAAATAGAGGATTTCACCATTGCCATTTACGTCTATTTTGTCGATTTGATTGTCTTCAAAAAACGCCAGCATGTTGCGCCCTTTTATCTGGTTGTAGTTGCCTATGGAGTCTTCAGAGATTAGGAACGAATTTGTACGCAAATTCATTCGCTTAATTTCGTCTTCACTTACTTCCAGTGAAATGGTGTCCCCAGTGATTTGGTTGCTGTTGTTCCACATTACCGGGTCCTTATAAAAGTAGATGATGGAGTCCTGGTTGAAATATGCCATGCTGTCCGCAATGCCCTGAAGTCCTTCTTTGTAGACTTTAATGTCGTGATAAGCCAGTATGCGTTTGGCTGAGTCATATTTGCTTTCGATAGCCACCAGGGTATCTGCAGCCAGGTAAAATGTGTCTGCTTCCAGGATTCTTTTCATCAAAGGGTTACCATACACCTTGCTTATCCCATTGCGTCGATCATAGTAGCCTTCATCTCCGGTGATGATCACATCTTCGTCTTTGGCGCGTAGCACCACATTAGAGATGGCTTTGTAGTATTTTTCGGCTTCATCGAAAAACAGCTCATCTCCTTCGAGGTAATAATCTTCTGTTTCTACGTTACCTTCAATAAACTCCGATTCGTCTACGACCGTGCGAAACTCACCGCCTTGAGCATGCAGGGTGGTGCCGTCTTCGGTAGTGATTTTGGTAGGCCCAAAGGTGTAGGCCACTTTGGTGATCGTATTGTACCGAAGGGTATCCGTATAGAGGGTGAAATCGGGTGCAGTTAAGACCACATCAGTGTAAAACTGCGCATAATCGTCTAAGGAAAAATAGTATCCCACTTCACTGGTGAGTACGTTGGTGGTATCGATGAGTTTTCCTGAGTTGAAATAGTGGGCAATCTCAGCATCTAGGTCGTAATCTAAAAAATCAGTGTAGAGCTCTCGCTCTCCTTCACGATACACTACATCCTCACGAAGTTTGGCCATGCGCTGATCTCCTTCGTAGTTGAGCTTTTTTGAGGTGATCACTATGGAATCATCAACAATGCGCACATTGCCTGACGCTTCCATTACGTTGCGCTTGCGGTAAAAGTAGGAGGTGTCGCAGTATACCGTGGTGCTCTTCTGCGTAAAGATTACATTGCCAGTAAGCTTACGATAGTTTTCGCCATTTTTTCTACCATATTCCAGTTCGTCGGCTTTGTATTTGATGCGTTCGTTGGACTGACCCCAGGCATCTGGTGTCAGTAGAAAAAGGACGATCAGGAATGTATAATATTGCAGTATCTTGAGCATGAGCGTGCAAAGCTAATAACTCTAAACGATTGGAAACCTACGAAGATGATGTACGAGGCATTTTTAACATTTATTAAAGCACATCAGATGCCAATAGAAGACCAGAAAATATTACTGGCTGTAAGTGGAGGTGCGGACTCTATGGTGATGGCTCATTTGTTTCTTCAGCAGGATATAGCGTTTGGTGTTGCGCATGTCAATTATGGTTTGAGGGGGGAGGACTCCCATGGAGACGAAGCGTTGGTGAGCAGCTGGTGTGCGGATCACAACATATCGTGTCACATACACCAGGTGGAACCAGAGGCCTTTCTTAGGGGAGATTCTACTCAGATGATCGCTAGAGATATACGCTATAGTTTTTTTGAAAAACTACAGCATGAATGTGGCTATAACGTGGTAGCCACAGCTCATAATGCTAACGATAACCTGGAAACAGTGCTTTTGAATTTGACCAAAGGCACAGGAATTCGCGGGTTGGTAGGAATTGCTCCAGTGAAAGGTCATGTCATTCGTCCCCTTCTTTTTGCTACCAAACAAGAGGTCTATGCATACGCAAAAAAGGAAGGATTGTCGTGGCGAGAAGATAAGAGTAACCAAAAAAATGACTACCAAAGAAATTTGATTCGCAATGAGGTAGTGCCTCTGTTGAAGCAAATAAACCCATCGCTAGAACAGACCTTTGGCCAAACGTGGGAGCGTCTGGTTGGATGTGCTGAAATTGTGAAGGGAGACGCAGACCGTTTTCCCATCGAAATGGACGGCAATCAACACAAGCTGGATGTTTCCTGGGTTCGCAATGATGCGGCATCAGGAGTGAGGCTATCAGAGTTGTTGCGTGTGTATGGTTTCTCGTATACTGATATTACTGACCTTAAAAGGAGTATTATAGCCAACCACAGTGGAAAGATGTTTATGAGTGCTACGCATGTAATCAACCTGGATCGACAGGTTCTGCTCATCAGTAAAAAAGGCGATCAGGACCTTCAAAAAACCATGATAGCAGACAGTACCGGGATTTATAAATGTGGAAAGGTAAGTTTTAAGGTTTCGACCGAAAGCGGCAATGACCTCCCCATTCACATTCCACCACAGGTAGGTTATTTTGATTTACACAAGGTGAGTTTTCCATTGGAAGTGAGCCCATGGGCAACCGGAGACTCCTTTCGGCCGCTGGGCATGAAGGGCAAAAAAAAGGTCAGCGATTTTATGATTGATACCAAAATTCCCGTAACATTGAAACGTGAGGTGTTGACCATGAAAAGCGCTGGAGAAATCATGTGGATAGTAGGTCACCGAACGGATGACCGGTTTAAGGTTACCTCACAAACAAGGACAATGCTCAGAATAGAAGTGACCCCCGATGCTTAAGATTTTTAGAAAGAAATATTCACCGGAAGAGCAGAAGTTTTTTTCTTTTCTGAGAAAAAACCGGCTCTTTGAAAACCTGACTGATGAGGAGCTCTCACAGTTTACGCCTTACCTGTACCTCAGAAAGTATAAAGGTAATGAAGTGGTGTTTTTTACAGGCGATCCTAGTCAAGCGGTCTATATCATCAAGTCTGGAATCGTTTCATTGAATCTGGACATAGGCGAAGGGTTTGAAAAGCTGATGACCATGCGTTCGGGGAAGCTGTTTGGTGACAATGCCTTGCTGGAGCGCACCAAGCGGATTTATACGGCCATCGTGATTACGGATGAGTGCGAGCTTTATGTACTCCCCAAAGCCAATCTTACAGAGGTGATGAATGACCATGCCAGCATCCGAGCCAAGTTGATGACAGCTTTTGGAGAGATGTACAATGAATATATGAGTAACCTGTTTCAGACCTACAAGTCATCGTTAGGCTTTTTTGATCTGGGTACTGTCTACAGTGACCTCAAGCTTTGAGCGTGCAATCCTTTGCAATTCGCCGTTTGGGTAGTAGTTTTGGCGCGTCATTAATTTCTCATCTCATAAACTTTATATAGACATGAAAGTAACCGTGGTAGGCGCAGGCGCAGTAGGTGCTAGCTGTGCTGAATACATTGCGATTAAAGATTTTGCTTCAGAAGTTGTGTTGATTGACATCAAAGAAGGTTTTGCGGAAGGTAAGGCTATGGATTTGATGCAAACAGCTTCATTGAATGGTTTTGATACCAAGATAACTGGTACTACCAACGATTACACAAAAACTGCTGACAGTGACATTGCGGTGATTACTTCTGGTATCCCAAGAAAACCGGGTATGACGCGTGAGGAGCTGATCTCTACCAATGCAGGTATTGTAAAGTCTGTGGCTGAGAATTTGATCAAGCATTCTCCTAATGTAATCATTATCGTGGTTTCTAATCCTATGGATACCATGACGTACCTGGCTCACCAGGCTACTGGTCTTCCCAAAAACCGTATCATCGGTATGGGTGGTGCGCTTGACTCTGCTCGTTTCAAGTACCGACTGGCTGAGGCACTAGAGTGCCCTGCATCTGATGTAGACGGTATGGTGATCGGTGGACATAGTGATACTGGAATGATTCCACTTACCCGACTAGCTACACGAAATAGTGTGCCTGTTTCTAAGTTTTTGAGTCAGGAAAAACTGGACTATGTGCGTGACGAAACAAAAGTAGGTGGTGCTACACTCACTAAGCTTCTGGGCACTTCAGCATGGTATGCTCCTGGTGCTGCAGTATCAGCTATGGTTCAGGCTATTGCTTGTGATACCAAGAAAATGTTCCCTTGTTCTTGCCTGCTAGAGGGAGAATATGGCTTGAGCGATATTTCTATTGGAGTACCTGCTATCATTGGCAAAAATGGTATTGAGCAGATTGTAGAAATAGAACTGGACGATGCTGAAAAAGCTAAGTTGGAAGAGAGTGCCGCTGCAGTGCGTAAAACCAATGGGTTGCTTTAAGCAGCAATCAAAAATATAAGATAAATTCAAAAGCCGGCTCTGCCGGCTTTTGTCATTTTACAGGCATGGCATTTGGCATCTATTCATAAAATTCATCTAACGAATGGCATGCACGTTTGTGTTTTGCAGTGCTACTATCGTATTTTGTGACTCGATCGCAAAAACCGACCAAAAGTTCGCTTTTAGAAAAAAACCATGATAGAAAAATACGACCAACTCATACAGCAAAGTGACCTCATTAGTAGAGATCTGAGCTGGCTACATTTTAACTACCGGGTGCTGGACCAGTCTATGCGGGAAGGAAGGAGCCTGCCAGACAAACTGAAGTTTGTTGCCATTACAGCTTCCAATGCCGATGAGTTTTTCATGATCAGAGTAGGAAGTTTGTACAACTATCTGGATTATGGGAAAGATCGTATTGACTACTCTGGGCTAAGGGCTGTGCCTTTTAAGCGGAAATTGTTGCATGACTACAAGGAATTTGCCAAGGTTCAGCACGAGCATTTCACCCAATCGTTGGTTCCTGAGTTTTCAAGTCATGGTTTTCAGGTACTTGCTTTTGATAAGCTCCAAAAACGTGAACGCGAACGCGCTAGCAACTACTTCCATAAGATCGTATTTCCAATGCTCACCCCGATGGTGTATGATAGCTATCATACTTTTCCCATCCTGATGAACAATATTTTGATATTCGGGGTGGTCACAAAAACCCAGGAAAAGAAGGAAAAGAAAAAGATGTCTTTCATCCAGATACCTCAAAACCTGCCGAGGTTTTATGAGATGGAGCGAAAGGACAAAGTGATCTTTGTGCCCATTGAGGAGATTGTTCGGGAGCATATCAACGTGATTTTTAAGAATGTTGAAATCATTTCTGCTACACTATTTAGAGTGACACGAAATGGTGATTTTACGCTGGAAGAATCTGAAGATGCAGAGGCCAACTTCATTGAGGAGATGAAGAAAAAACTCAAAACCCGTAAAACGGGAAGGGTGGTCCGACTGGAAGTAGAGGCTAATTATGATAAGTGGCTGCTGAAGCAACTAAAAGCCAAGTATGAGATAGAAGATGATAACCTGATAGAAGTGCCCAAAGGGGCGCTGATGGACTATACTGGCTTGTGGCAAATCGTAAAACATGAAGACCTACAGGACATAAGCAAGGACAGCCCAAAACCTGTGCCGCCCATCAGCATGGCCGAGTATGAGGATCAGGATATGTTTAAGATCCTAAAGGATAGAGATATATTACTGCATCACCCATACAACAGCATTGACCCGCTATTAGATCTACTGGATCAGGCTGCAGAAGATCCCAATGTACTTTCGATCAAGCTGACGATTTATCGGTTGGCAAAAAATTCGAGGGTGGTCAATGCGCTGTTGAATGCCGCAGAGAATGGAAAGCACGTATCAGTTCTTTTTGAAGTGAAAGCGCGTTTTGATGAGGAAAATAACATGAAAGAAGCGCAGCGACTACAAAAAGCAGGCTGTTTTGTTATCTACGGTGTGGGAATGCTCAAGACCCATACGAAGTTGCTGCTTATTGTACGTAGAGAAGGCGAAAAAGTACGGCGATTCGTGCACATGTCTAGTGGCAACTACAATGAAGATACCTCAAGACTCTACACCGATATTGGTTTGTTGAGCTCAGACGAGGGGTATGCCAATGATGTTCAGGAGTTTTTCAATGTAATTACGGGTCACTCCATACCGGACAAATATGAAAACCTGATCACAGCTCCATCAGAGATGCGTACACGTCTCATCGAGCTCATCGGCAGGGAAGAAGCCAATGCCAGAGAAGGAAAATCTTCCGGTATTGTAATTAAGATTAATTCTTTACAGGATAGTGATACCATCATGGCGCTATATGCAGCTTCGCGTGCTGGAGTGCCTATTCATTTGATAGTGAGGGGTATTTGTTGTCTGCGACCTGGTCGAGAAGGACTTAGTGAAAATATCACCGTTCGCTCTATTGTGGGCGAGTATCTGGAGCACAGCCGTATTTTTTACTTCCACAACGAAGGCAAACCACTGGTCTATAGCGGAAGTGCCGACATGATGGTGCGTTCGTTTGAGCGTAGGTTGGAGTCGCTGTTTCTCATAAAAGATCCACTGCTAGAGCAGCAGGCAGTCAATATATTGGCTTACAATCTGCGAGACAATGTAAACGCTTATGAAATGAATGAGGATGGCTCCTTCACAGCTGTAACACCTGGAGAACGGCCTCCTTTTAACATCCACAAAGAGTTTTATAAAGTAAAGCGTGAAAGCGTAATGGCTGCCAAACTTATAAATTAATGCAAGCGGAAGACTGGATACAACACCTGGAAATGGAAGCCCACCCAGAAGGTGGCTACTTTAAAGAAGTCTATAGAAACCCCAATACCATCCAAATCATGCAAGGGGGCGGTACTCGCAACCTGAGTACTTCGATTTATTTTTTACTCAAAAGCGGGCAAAAGTCCCATTTTCATCAGTTGGAATCGGATGAGCTGTGGTACTATCATGTTGGCAGTAGTGTTACGGTACACATACTGGACCATGGCCAATACCGTCAGGAAACCCTGGGGCCGAATGTCTCACAGGGTGAGCAGCTGCAGCTGGTCATTCCGCGCCATGCGGTATTTGCCGCTGAGGTGACCTCCGCGGATTCGTTTACCCTCATGGGGTGTATGGTAAATCCCGGTTTTGATTTTAAAGATTTTCGGATGCCAGGTGCAGAATCGCTAAAGAGGGAATATCCCCAATACGCTGACCTCATTGAATCGTTTACACTAGCGGAGTAAAATTCGCACGGTAGCCACGTGATGCTTATCACGAAGCTGTAGGAGATATATCCCTTCAGGAAGTTTGCTCAGGTCTACAGGCGCGGTGGTAGCAGTGCTGTCTTGGAGCAGTTTCTGGCCAGTGAGTCCAAAGATTCGAATATGAGCCGCTGAGGTGGTGAGCTTCCTGTCGGTAATTTTGAAGTTGAAATGCTTTGTGACTTGAAGTGGTTGGCTATCCATCATCAAATAGGAAATCACTTCTTTGAAAATAGCCGACCAGTAGGCTTCATTGTGGCCCTGGTGAGGATGCACCCGTTTGGTTATCGCACTTGGAGGCCAGCCGTTCGTTTGCAGTGTAGCAGCTATTCTGTTCATGTTATTCGCCACGGTGGCGGACTCATCTCCACCAGCAGCCATGTACAACTTTTGCGGTCCTTTAGGGGTGATGCTATCTGTAAAACCAAAAAACTCAGGGTTATACCAAAAAGCAGGAGATAGCGCACCTATTTTGCCAAAAATGTTAGAGTACTTAAGGCCTGCATAGAACGAGATGATTCCACCGAGCGAGCTACCAATAATGGCGGTATTTGATGCGGAGGTTAAGGTGCGGTAGTGCGCATCAATGTGCGGCTTGAGTGTAGAGACCAGAAAGTCCACATATGCTTCACCTTCACCGCCTCCATACTGGGTGTTGATCCAGGGGGCATATTCATCCATTCGGTGTTCGCCACCATTGTCTATACCCACTACGATCGCCGCAAAATTTTGTGTTTCGAATAAATCGTTCAGTGTTTCGTCTACATTCCATTCACCAGAAAAAGAGGTGGAATTGTCAAACAGGTTTTGCCCGTCATGCATGTAAATCACCGGGTAGGAAGTTTTCGTTTGGTGGTAGTTAGGAGGTAAGTAGATCCAGATATTTCGTTTTCGACCAAGCTGAGGGATTTCGAAATCCTTAAGTATACTTACATTTTCTGATCGAGTACTATTTGGAGAGGAGCTTCCATCTAGCAAGTCTTTCCATCCTTGAATATAGAGCTTCAATGTGTCTTCACCTGAAGGTTGATAGGTACGATTGCCTATATCGTTTCCATAGCCATCAGATTCCACCGTGTTCCAATCGCCACGTGTAAACTTGAAGGCAACTTCACCCTCAAGATTCAGTGTGATGTAGTAGTTTCCAGCGTCATCTTTTTGAAGCTGATGAGCTTCGCTTGCCGGATTCCAGTCGTTGAGGGTTCCAGCCAGATAGATAGGGGCATTTTGGGGGTGGTTTTCAGGTAAATCGGCAATGACTATTGTCGTTTGGCTGTTGGCCATTAATCCCCAGAAGAGAAGGGGGATGCTCAGTAATATTCGGGTCATGGGGGCTTGTTTTGTTACAAGGCTACTGGCTTTTTGACTAAAAGCCAATAAAAAAGCACTGCCCTCAGTAGAGAGCAGTGCCCAAAATATTCAACGGGTATATGGTTTAGCCTTCGCTAGGCTTGTTTTTCTTTTGCCAGAAATACAGAAAGGTAAATACGCCAATGAGCGAAAGCGGAATAATAGCAATGTTGGCAAGCGTAGCCTGACCTGCAGCCAGTTCTAATGCATCGCCTGTGAGTCCTTCAGCACTGAGTGAAGCCCTGTGGCTTTGTATCCACCCACCAATGATCGGCTGGAAGATGCTAAGGCCGAGCATACCTACTCCACCAATGAGCGACATGCCCAATGCACCAGTTTTTGGCAAATACTCAGCTACAAACGAGATCATCGTAGGCCAGAAATAGCAAACGCCCACTGCAAAGAGAATGGCAGCAACATAAACCATAGGCCCGGTAGCCAGGCTCATAGCAAAAATGGCTACTGCTGAGATTACAGCCGAGCCTAGCAATACACCAGTGATGTTGAGTCTGTGGATCAGTGGTCCGGCAAACATTCTACCCACGGCCATCAGTACGGTTACCAGTGCCAGTACAAGTAATGGCTGAGCCCCGGAATTGGCCAGGATGCGCTCCACCCAGCTCTGCGTACCCAGTTCGGTAGTAGCTGTAAGCGCCATACATATGAGCATTACCCAGTAAATTGGCGAGCTGAAAATCGCTTTTACATTGTCGCGAGTGGAGACTGTGGTTTCCTTTGGTGCCTCTGGAAACTTCTGTCCCCAAAAGAGCAAAAAGTAAATCAGTGCAGGGATGTACATGACGGCAATCTTAATTTGCCAGCCACCACCTATGCTGCCGATGGTCAGGGCTATGATGGATCCTATAGCAATACCGCCCGGAAACCACACGTGAAACCTGTTGAGCATCGTAGCGCGATTGCTCGTGTACATTGCAGCAATCATGGGGTTGTAGGCTGCTTCCACCATGCCATTGGCAAAGCTGATAAAGAAGGTGGAGAAAAATAGTGTGTAAAAGCTATTGGACAGGATCGAAAAAGTGATCCCCAGAAAGTGACAGAAAAAGGCCACATTACCGATTTTCTTAGGACCCAGTGAATTGTACAGCGGTCCGCCTACGAGGGTAGCAATGGGAAAACCAAATATTCCCATAAAGTTGATCCACCCAAGTTGCTTGTCGTTGAGGCTCATGTCTGCCACCAGATCGTTCATGATACCTGCTCTAATGCCAAATGCAAAGGCTGTGGTGAGTAGCGCAAAGCAGCTCGCTACAAATAATCTGTTTCTATTCAATTGTTTTTCCATGTGTTCAAATAAGGTTAGGGCGGTCAAGTAAATAAATCGCCATATGAATATCAAAACTCTAGATTAATAAAATTGTAAAAACATGTCATCTGCAAACGATTCCGCAGTAGTAAACTTTGAATTTCGTAGCTAATCTTGATAGATTTCCAATCTTTTTGGCCAGTAGGCCAAATTTCATTTTATCGAATCAAAACCAGAAAACACACCGACTTCATGAACAAAGGAAAAATCAAGCTTGGACTTATCGGCGGAGGGCCGAATTCATTTATAGGACCTGTACACCGAATAGCTGCCTATATGGGTGAGCGTTACGACCTGGTAGGTGGAGTGTTTGATATAGATTATGAGCAGAGTAAGGCATTCGCCGAAAAGCTGGAGCTGGATGCCAGTAGAGCGTATAAAGACCTGGATGATTTTATTTCGGGAGAGCTTAGCCGTCCTGCAGACGAACGTATCGAAGCAGTAAGCATCCTCACTCCGAATTTTTTGCATTACCCAATGGCCAAACGACTGGTAGGTGAAGGGTTTCATGTAATATGCGAAAAGCCTATAACCATGACAGCCGCTGAAGCGGTAGAGCTGGCGGAGCTCGTAGAGCAAAAAGGAGTGGTCTTTAGCCTTACACATACGTATACAGGTTACCCAATGGTACGCCAGATGAAAGCCATGATAGCTGCTGGAGCTTTAGGGAAAATCCACAAAATGGATGCGCAGTACTACCAGGGATGGATCAATCCTTTTATCCATGAAAAAGACAAGCGCGCCGGGGTGTGGAGGCTAGACCCTGCCAAGTCTGGTCAAAGCTGTTGCTTTGGAGATATAGGGGTGCATGCATTCAATCTTCTAGAATATACCACAGGTTTGACCATCAACAAAGTGCTTGCAGACATCAACACCCTCTATGAAGATAATCCCCTGGATGTAGACGGTACAGCACTCGTACGTACCACCGATGGAGTACGAGGCATCGTGAGAGCTAGTCAGATTGCTACTGGGGAAGAAAACAACATAGTGGTGACTGTATACGGAGACAAAGCAGGCCTGAGATGGGAGCAAGAAAATCCTACTTACCTGAAGTTTATGGAGGAGGGGAAACCAGCCCAGATCTTAAAGCCAGGCAACCCTTACCTCAGTGAGTTTTCACTGGAGAGCACTAAAATCGCTCCAGGCCACCCGGAAGGACTCTTCGATGCTATGGGCAATATCTACAGCGGAACCGCTCAGGCTATCCGCAAAGAAAGTTATCGAGATGGAGCATTTCCTACAGTGCAAGACGGTGTGAGAGGGATGAATTTCATTGAGGCTGTATTAGAGTCGAGTAAAAATGGTCAGGTCTGGGTTTCTATATAACTTTTAGCTCAGAAAAAGATTCATTCATCATTTAAACAATTCCAACGTATGCAACATCGAAAGCTTAGAATGGGTATGGTTGGCGGTGGTAGAGGCTCTTTTATCGGCGCTGTACACCGCATGGGGGCCAATCTTGACGGACAGATTGAACTGGTTTGTGGAGCTTTTAGCAGTGATCCGCAGCGATCTGTAAAGTCAGGCCATGACCTGTATTTACCAGAAAACCGATGCTATGCCACTTTTGAAGAAATGGTCCTGGAGGAGCAAAAGCTGCCAGAAGGTGAACGAATGGATTTTGTATCCATCGTAACGCCCAATCACATGCATTTTGCACCTGCAAAAGCTGCTTTAGAGGCTGGATTTCCAGTGATTATTGATAAGCCACTGGCTTTCACTTTAGAAGAAGCTAGAGAATTAAAACGGATAGTATCTGACACCAGACTCCCATTTGCGGTCACCTATACTTATGCTGCTTACCCTATGGTCAAGCAAGCCCGAGCCATGGTCCTGAGCGGGGCTATTGGTAAAGTAAGAAAAATAATGGTGGAGTATCCACAGGGCTGGTTGGCAGAAAAACTGGAGGATACAGACTCCAAACAAGCATCATGGAGAGCAGACCCGAAGCGTGCAGGTATAAGCAACTGCTTTGGTGACATTGGTACTCATTTGGCCAATATGGCTGAGTATGTTTCAGGATTGAAAATTACTGAAGTGCTCGCTGAGCTCAACGCATTTGTGCCTGGGCGTACGCTAGACGATGATGCCAATGTGCTTCTTAAGTTTGAAAAAGGTGCGAATGGCGTGCTGTCAGCCTCTCAAGTAGCTACTGGAGAAGAGAATGACATCAAAATCCGAATTTACGGCGATAAAGGAGGGCTGGAATGGTCTAACCGCGATCTGAATACCTTACTGGTAAAGCCACATGGTGCACCCGTTCAGATCTATCGGGCAGGAGGCAACAACCCGTATTTGCACGATGCGGCTTTAGCGCATATCCGTACTCCGGCAGGTCATCCGGAAGGCTATATAGAAGCTTTTGCAAATATTTATCGAAACTTCTCTTTTGATGTGAGGAGCCATTTGGGTGCTGCTTCAGAGAAAAGTTCCTTCATGGATTACCCAGGGATCAATGATGGCGTAAAAGGTATGGCCATGATTAAGGCTGTGGTGGAAAGCTCCGCCAATGGCAATGTGTGGACTCAGGTGGAATCCTAAACACTTTGACATCAAAGTATGAAATAGAGTTTGCCTCCGGCATCTTCATTTAAAACTTTAAAAAAAACTTACATTATGAAAACCATTAAAGGGCCAGCAATATTTCTGGCGCAGTTTGCAGACGATACAGAACCATTTAACAACCTTAAAAATATCTGCCAATGGGCAAAAGGTATTGGCTATAAAGGCGTACAAATACCTGCATGGGATACCCGGCTGATAGATGTCAAAAAAGCCGCTGAAAGTCAAACCTACGCTGATGAAATCAAAGGTATTGTCAATGAAGCAGGTCTTGAAATTACAGAGCTGGCTACTCACTTGCAGGGGCAACTGGTAGCGGTTCACCCTGCCTATGATACCATGTTCGACTCTTTTGCGCCTGACGCATACAAAGGAAACCCCAAAGCCCGAACCGAATGGGCTGTGGATCAGGTAAAAAGTGCAGCTACTGCGAGTAAGAATCTGGGTATCAATGTGATGGCTAGCTTCTCGGGAGCGTTGCTGTGGCACACTGTTTATCCCTGGCCGCAGCGTCCTGCAGGTCTGGTGGAGACAGGCTTCAAAGAGCTTGCTAATCGGTGGATGCCTATTTTGGATCACGCCAAAGACAATGGCGTAGAGATATGCTATGAACTGCATCCGGGTGAAGACCTTCATGATGGGCTTACCTACGAGCGCTTTTGGGAGGCTACCGGCAAGCACGATTCGGCTAAGATCCTCTATGACCCATCGCACTTTGTATTGCAACAGCTCGACTACCTGCAGTTCATAGATTTTTACCATGAAAATATTCGCATGTTTCATGTTAAAGATGCCGAGTTTAACCCTACGGGAAAGGCAGGCGTTTATGGAGGATTTGAAAACTGGGTAGATCGTCCCGGTCGATTCCGTTCATTGGGTGATGGCCAGGTGGACTTTAGTGGTATTTTCAGCAAGCTCAGTCAGTATGGCTATGATGGATGGGCTGTACTTGAGTGGGAGTGCTGCATTAAGTCACCTCAGCAAGGAGCGGAAGAAGGTTCTGTATTCATTCAGGATCATATCATAGAAGTGACCGAAAAGGCATTTGACGATTTTGCGGGAGCTGCTCCTGATGAAGCAATGAATCGCAAGATTTTGGGCTTGTAAGCCTGACAAAGTAAAGTATAGAAGTATAAAAGAAGTATGAAGAAGTTAAATGTAATGATCACAATGCTCCTGGTATTTGCCTTAGGCTGCCAGGAGCCTCAGCAAAAGCCGGATAGACCATTGAAAGCATGGGTGTTTCGGTCTGTTTTAGATGAAAAGCCCAGGATGGTGACTGCCGCACTGCATGATGATGTGTGGGTAGCGTATGATGCCCGAACTGCCAGCTTGTACAAAGCATGGAAAGGTGGTGTGAATTTCGACGGAGCGGTATATACTACTGTACACGGGCCACAGCCAACGAGTAGCGGATATGCCTACTATACAGACGCTGAAGAAAATGTAGAATGGTTTGTAGTTGAAGGTGGCAAAGTACTCACACCAGAAGTTCAGTACCGCGGGCACAGGTTTGAAAACAATCGGGTGATATTTACTTATGAGCTGAAAGTTGGTGATCGGCGCATTGTGGTAGAGGAAAGCCCTGAGGCCATACGGCGAGGAAGCCAGAATGGTTTGGAGCGGAAATTTACCGTGCAAACGGCAGGTGAATTTCGCGTGGGACTTTATACTACCGTTTCTTCATTGATTAATGAGCGGGATTATAAGACTACTGGAGATTTTCAGGTTACGTCAGTGGATGTGGATGAATACCCTGGAGGAAGCCTTACGAATGTTTCGGGAATACTGACTCTAAATAGTGAAGGTGCTACTTTATTGAAGTCTTTTTTTCACGAAGGATTTGAAACTGCAGGAGAAAGCACTTCTTCTGATGAAAGTATGGAAATGCCGGGAGCGGCACTGATCGAGCGAAGTGACTGCAAGTCGTGTCACAATGCTGAAGTAAAAACTGTGGGGCCAGCCTATGTGTCAGTGGCGCGCAAGTACAGCGACTCTGAGGAGAGCGTAGATATGCTGGCCGGTAAGGTGATCAAAGGTGGTAGTGGTGTTTGGGGTGAAGCAGTGATGACGCCCCATCCAAACCTCGACGAGGAAGATGCCAAAGAAATGGTTCGCTACATTCTTTCACTGGATGATGACGAAGAAAATGATGCGGAAGCCTGGCATGCAGGCACCAAAACCGTACCCCTGAAATTGAAAGATCAATTAAGAATCGCCAAGGAAACTCCAGGTGTGGCAGCCTATTTGTACCTCTATAGTGGTGATCAGCCCAACTTCGAAACCCTCAAAAAGGACGGTGCACCTATTCAGGGATCGGTTGTTTCACAGATTCATGTGCTCGAGGAATCCGACCTGGGTGAGCGTACACAGGATGTGGCCGTACTTTTCAAAGGCAATTTAAGAATTGATAAAACAGCTAGCTATAGCTTCCGAACCGTGTCCGATGACGGGTCCAGGCTGTTTATAGATGACCAAATGGTAGTAAACAACTGGGGGTTTCATGGAGCTGAACCCAAAGATGGTGAAGTGTACCTCACTGCAGGAGATCACCCTTTCGAGCTGCACTACTTTCAGGGTGGGGGTGGCGGAGCCGTTTCCTTCCAGTGGTTTGATAAGCAAACTGGCAGGTTCGAAGTGGTGCCTGAAGATATGATGTTTGTGACTAGCAAAGATTTCTTGCAAGTAGAGGCTTATGTAGATGAAGATAAGCTGGTAAAAGCAATCCCTGGAGATCAGCGCTGGTTGGCTGGCGTGCATCCGGCTTTTGATTTGTTTCAAGCCCGGCCAGATGATTTCAAACCTAGAGTAGGTGGTATCGACTTTCTTTCTGCCGATGAGATGCTGGTGTGCACCTGGGATTCGCTGGGGCCAGTATATAAAGTCAGCAACTTTAGAGCCGAAAACCCTGATGATATTCAAGTGGAGCTGATCGCTACTGGCTTGGCTGAGCCGCTCGGTATCGAAGTAGTAGATGGAGAAATATACGTACTCCAAAAACAAGAACTCACCCATCTCAAAGACAATGATGGCGATGGGATTATAGATGAGTACCGTACTGTTTCTGATGACTGGAAAGTATCCGCAAATTTCCATGAATTTGCCTTTGGGCTGGTGTACAAAGAGGGCTACTTCTATGGTGCGCTGGCTACAGCCATATTGCCTGGAGGGGCATCTGCCCAACCTCAGATAGAAGACCGGGGTAAGATTGTGAAAATATCCAAAGAAACAGGAGAGGTAGAATTTATCGCATCAGGCCTGCGTACTCCCAATGGTATAGGCATCGGTCCTGACGGAGAGATATTTGTAGCTGACAATCAAGGAGACTGGCTACCGGCATCTAAAATCAACCACGTACGCGAAGGGGCATGGTATGGTTCCAGGTCTGTAGATCCGGAAGGTACCCAGGGCATGGTGCAGGACGAGCCAGTAGTTTGGCTTCCGCAAGATGATATTGGAAATTCTCCCAGTACTCCCGTATACCTCGATAAGGGCCCGTATGCCGGACAAATGATCCATTGTGAAGTTACACATGGTGGAATAAAGCGGGTGTTTGTTGAGCAGGTAGATGATATTTACCAGGGAGCTGTATTTCGTTTTTCACAAGGGTTGGAAGCAGGTATCAATCGCCTTGCTTGGGCACCTGACGGCAGCCTTTTGGCTGGCGGTATAGGTGTTTCAGGTAACTGGGGACAAGTAGGTAAGCTCAATTACGGCCTGCAGCGACTGGTTTACAATGAGCAGTCTGTTTTCGAAATGTTGTCGGTAAGCGCCCGTTCCAATGGTTTTGAAGTAATCTTTACAGAGCCCATAGCAGCGGGTCAAAACATTAGTGCTGATGACTTTTATATTGAACGCTTTTATTTTGAACCTACAGCAGAGTACGGAGGCCCTAAACTGGATCAGACGGAATTAGAGCCTACCAGTTTTCAACTTTCTGAGGATAGGAAAAAGATTTTCTTCGAACTGGATGGCTTGAAGGAAAAACATGTCGTTTATTTACGGATCAGAAGGCCTTTTGTGAGTGAATTACAACATGAGCTGTGGACGACTGAAGCCTGGTACACACTAACCAATATACCAGGGGATAAGCCAGGTTTTACTTCGGATTATACAGTACAGCACAATACGCTTACCGATAATGAGCAACAGCAAGGATGGAAATTGTTGTTTGATGGGAAGTCTACTGGTAAGCTGCGTAATTTCAAATCTGAAGATTTGGGAAAGAAATGGTCAGCAAAAGACGGTACCTTGCATTTTGCTGGCAAGGGGTCTGGAGATGGCTGGCAGGCTGAGGATGGAGGTGATATCATCCTGACAGATCGCCCCTATGAAAACTATGAGTTTTCAATAGATTGGAAAATTTCCCAAGGGGGAAATAGTGGTATCATTTACCATGTAGTAGAAAGTGAAGATTTCGATTATGTATGGCAAAGTGGCCCCGAGTATCAGTTGCTAGACAATGCTCGTCATCCTGACGGACAAATAGAAAAGCATCGAGCCGGAGATCTTTACGACATGATCGAGACGAAATTTGTGACGGTAAATCCTCCTGGAGAGTGGAACCGAACAAGAATAAAGATCAAAGACGGGCATGTAGAACACTGGCTCAATGGCTATAAAGTGGTGGAATATGATCTGGGTACTCCAGAGTTTCAGGCCATGGTAGCGGCGAGTAAGTTTTCTGAAATGCCAGGATTTGGTCAAGCCAAGGCAGGACACATCGCATTGCAGGATCACGGCGATGAGGTGTGGTTTAGAAATATAAAAATTAGACCATTATAACGTGAGGAAAATTGTACTATTGGCCGTAGTGGCTATCATTGGCGCATGCAGTGAGCATGCGCCATCAGATTCATCAGATTTAACACCACCTGAAGAAAGTAGATTCGTTCAGGAAATTTTTGAAACTAACCTTTATGAGCCCACAGAGTTGGTGGTGCTTCCAAAAGGAAACAAGATTTTGTTTACACAAAGGAGGGGACAGATTTTTGAGTATGACATTCCTTCTGAGCAGCTGAGGATGTACGACTCTATCCCGGTGTTTTCCACCTTTGAGCATGGCCTCATGGGGATAGCACTAGACCCTGAATTCAAACAGAATAATTGGCTTTACATTTATTATTCACCAGTGGGGGATGAGCCTGTGCAATACTTATCCAGGTTTACGTATTCGGCCTCTGGGTTGAAAAACGAAAAAGTTGTACTCGAAGTACCCGTACAGCGTGAAACATGCTGTCACACTGGTGGGTCTATAGAGTTTGGCCCTGATGGTTTGCTGTATCTTTCCACTGGAGATGATACCAACCCTTTTGCCTCTAATGGTTTTTCTCCATCAGACGAACGACCGGGTCGTAAATCATGGGATGCCCAGCGGACCTCAAGTAATACCAATGATTTGAGAGGGAAAATCCTTCGGATAAAACCTGAGCCAGATGGATCTTACAGTATTCCTAAAGGCAACTTATTTGAAGACAATGATCCTCGTACACGGCCTGAGATCTATGTGATGGGCTGTAGAAACCCATATAGAATTGGAATCGATTCAAAACGCGGCTGGTTGTTTTGGGGTGATGTGGGGCCTGATGCCCGAAATGATAAAGAGAACAGAGGTCCCAGGGGACATGATGAATGGAATGTGGCAAAATCTCCTGGATATTATGGATGGCCGCTCTTCGTTGGCAAAAACTATGCATACAACAGGTACGATTTTGAAACGGGAGAGTCCTTTGCGAAGCATGATCCTAAAAAGCCGATCAATCAATCGGTAAATAATACTGGATTGCGCGAATTGCCTCCAGCCAGACCAGCTACTATTTATTATCCATATGCTAAAACGGACATATTCCCGCAGGTTGGCAGTGGCGGTCGCAATGCTATGGCGGGTCCGGTGTACTACAGTGACCAATATCAGGGCCGAGAAAAGTTCCCAAAATTCTTTGATGGACGCGTGCCTTTCTTTGACTGGATGCGTGGGTTCGTTTTCTTTCTGGAGCTGGATGAAGAAGGCCAGCCTACAGACTGGTACCCTTTCATGCCCAATACCAAGTTCAATAACCTGATAGATATGGAATTTGGACCGGATGGTACGTTGTATCTTCTGGAATACGGAACAGGGTGGTTTTCACGCAATGAAAATGCTAAGCTATCACGTGTGCGTTATGTTGCAGGAAATAGACCTCCTGTGTTGGAAGCCTCTGCTTCGGTAACCAAAGGTACCTCGCCGCTCACGGTGGTGTTTGACGCATCCAAATCCTATGATTATGACGGTCACTCGTTGAAGTTTACCTGGGATTTTGATGGGGAGATTTTGAACGACTCAGTGGTAACCTACACTTTCGATGAGGACGGAGTTTACTATCCGGAATTGGTGGTTTCAGATCCTAAAGGCGGTAAGCGTTCACAGCAGTTTGTCATCGAAGTAGGAAATGAGCCCCCAGTTGTACAGATAGCCATTGATGGAAATGAAAGCTTTTTCTGGCCTGGACGAAACGTAACATACGAAGTGAAAGTATCTGATCTGGAAGACGAGCAGAATGGTGAGATAGATGAATCCAAAATTGCTTTTGAGATTTCCCACTTTCAATCTTCAGATCAGGCCGAAGCGCTCGGACACCAGGTGCCAGTAGCTGGAGGCTTGGAATTGATCAATTCTCTGGACTGTATGGGATGTCACAAGATTGACGGTCCTTCGATAGGTCCTTCTTACCAGCAAGTAGCAAAGCGTTATCAAAATGAGCAAAATGCTGTAAACTATCTGGCCCATAAAATCATCAATGGAGGTGGAGGAGTTTGGGGAGAGCAAGCAATGTCTGCCCATCCAGATCTGAGCAACGATGATGCGGAGAGTATAGTAAACTATATACTCTCACTGGCTCAGCCTAAAGGTGACCCTCTTGCAGGTACTTTTGTCACGGAAAAGGAGGAAGGCAGATATTTGTTTTCTGCAAGCTATGAGGATCAGGGTAAAGGATCACTTAAGCCTATTTTGGAGCGTAAGAATATTTGGCTCATGCCGTATAGTCTTCCAGGAGATGATTTTGACGATTCTAATGATATTCAGGCTCGAGGAGGACGTATCAATAGTATTTATCATGGTTCTTGGGTGAGCTATGAATCTGTAGATCTGACTGGAATCAAAGGGCTAAATCTTAAGCTAAATCGGGTGAGACCTGTAATAGTGGAAGTGAGAAGTGGTTCAGCTGAAGGTCAACTTTTAGGTAAGAATGAAATACAGGAAGGTGAAAACCCTGAGGAACTGACTATCAGTTTACAGGGAGCTACAGGCTTTCACAATGTATTTGTCGTCTTTAAAAAACCAGGTGTAAAAGATCAACTGATTCGAGTAAATAGAGTGGAGTTTTTACCTGAGTCTAACCAATAGCAATATGTATAAAGAAAGAAGAAAGTTTATCAAAACCAGTGCTGTAGCTTCGGCTGCAGTGCTGTTGATGCCATCGTGCGTAACGAAAACCGGTAAAGAAGCAGCTACTGCCGCTATAGCGGGTGAACAACCACAAATCGGGTTGGGACTTTATACGGTGAGAAACCAGATGGCACAGGACCCAAAAGGTACTTTGGAAAAAATAGCGGAAATTGGCTACAAGAAAATTGAGCCGTTTGGGTTTGATGGGGAAAAAGTCTTTGGCATGACAGCTAAAGAATTCAAACAGATTGCAGATGATCTTGGGCTACAAGTAGTCAGTGGTCACATAGATCCCTCGGTATTCCAAAATAAGTTTGAGGCCTCTCTTGATTTTTTTGCAGAAGTAGGGCAGCAATATGCTGTATGGCCTTACCAACCAGCCGACCAACGCTCGCTGGATGATTATAAAATGATCGCTGAGACCTTAAGTAGCTGTGCTGAACAAGCCAAAAAAGTAGGGGTAAATGTGTGCTATCACAATCATGACTTTGAGTATGAGCTGGTAGATGGGGAAGTGCCTCTGTATTTATTGAGAGACCAAACCGATAAGGCTGTTCAGTTTGAACTGGACCTCTACTGGGTCACCAAGGCAGGGAAAAAGCCTGTAGAGGAATTTAAAAAGTTTGATGGTAGAGTGCCGCTTTGGCATGTGAAAGACATGGCGAATACAGAGCAGCGTGGATTTGCCGAAGTGGGCGAAGGAATCATAGATTACAAAGAAGTGTTTGCGAACAAAGAGCTCTCAGGTATGAAGCACTTCTTTGTAGAACAGGACCAATCTGCAGACCCTATGAAGAGCATTGAAATTTCTTTTAAAAACTTAACAGAAAAGATACTAGCGTAAATGAAGTACATGATGGGGATGGTGCTATTGCTGAGCACCACGTGGTTGAGCGCGCAAAAAATAACTGGACGAGTGGTGGATGAGGTAAGCCTGGAGGGCTTGCCTGGAGCTACCGTGCAAGTGATCGATGGAGAGGCCGGTGCCGTCACTGACGAATCCGGGTTTTTTGATTTGGAGGTAAATGAACCAGGACGCTACACGCTGCAGGTATCCTATGTGGGGTATCAGATGAGGCAAGTGACAGAAGTGTGGGTACGCTCTGGTAAGTCTACCTGGCAAGATATATCCCTACAGCGAACTTATCTGAATGCTGTGATGGTAACTGACAGTAGAAATTACGAAACACCAGGAAGCATTCAGATTACAGAAGAGCAAATCAATCGTTTTGCGGCTACTTATTACGACCCGGCCCGTCTTGTGACCAGTTCGCCAGATGTTGCCGTAGCGAATGATCAAAACAATCAAGTGTCTATTCGTGGCTTGTCACCAGACTACAACGTCTGGAGGCTAGAGGGTGTGGAAGTGGTAAACCCCAACCACCTGGCCAATGCGGGGACGTTTTTGGATCGTCCATCGGCTACCGGAGGTGGGGTAAATATGCTGAGCGCCCAGATGCTGAGCCAATCGAGCTTACAGTATGGAGCTTTTGGTGTAGGTTATGGCAATAGTTTAGCAGGAGTGTTTGACATGACACTGAAAAATGGTGCTTCGGATCAGCGAAAGTACACCGCTCAGGCTTCACTGATTGGATTGGACTTTGCCACGGAAGGTCCCTTCAAAGAAGGCGGAAGGGCGACCTATGCAGCGAATTATCGCTATTCCTTTACCGGACTACTTACCAGCTTTGGAGTGGATTTTGGAGGTGAGTCTATAGGCTTTCAAGACCTGGCAATGTCTATCTCACTTCCAGTAGGCAAACGCACGAACCTGAAGATTTTTGGTGTAGGAGGTTTGAGCTTCAATAATTTCGACCATAGAACCTTTGAGGAGTCTGAGGAGCAAAAGGACAGAAGTGATATCTATTACGAAAACAAAACAGGTATCGTAGGGGCCTCTTTGAACACTACACTGGCACATAGTAGTTTGAATACATCACTTGCTGTTTCGGGGTATAGCACAGAGCGAGACCAGTTTTTTTACAATGAAAACGACGAACAGGAAGGAGCCCTACTTTATGCAAACGAACAACGTATCATAAGTTTGAACAGCGAATACCAGCGCTATCTGGGTGGAGCAGTTTGGAAGTTGGGAGTCCAGGCCAATAGTTATTTGTGGAACCCCAATATTACTGACGAAGCACTGGAAGTGTTGGAGGTTTCTCAATACCTGGTACGACCCTATACCGAGCTGGAGGCGCCCCTGGCTAAGCGTACGCGTCTTACTGCGGGGGTGAGCTTTACAGGTAGCAACGAAGGGCAAACGGTGGATTACCGCGTCTTTGTTAAACAATTGTTGGGCGATAGGCAAAGCATGTACGTGGGTGGAGGACAATACAGTCAGCTCTTAAACCCTAATAATTCCATAGCCAACAACCCATTTGGTTTTCAGCTTTGGAAAAACAACTATGACCTTCAGCGGAGTTATCGTTTGATGCTGGGACATTCGTGGACTGGTTCTTTGGTACAAATACAATCCGAGCTGTTTGCCTATCAGGTGCCAGACATAAACGAAAATAGCGCACTGTACAGCTATGGCTTATCAGTACATGCAGACCGTAAAATAGCGTCGGGCCTGTATTACCGTGTTGGAGGTAGTGTTTTTGAGTCAGGGTTTACAGAGTCTGAAGAAGAGCTTCATACTGATACCGGTTTCAACCTGAGTGCATCTGCAGGTAAAGAGTGGAATACTTCCAAAAAAGGAAAGAATAAGCGGTTTTCAGTAGATGTTCGCGGAATGATGCAGGGTGGGCAACATTACCCGGAAATCGGCAGTAGCTCCATGGTAAATTACTACCAGGTGGGTACATATGTGCGGGCAGATGTTCGATTGGTATGGACACGCTTTCACGAAAACCGAACCTCCTCTATAGCATTGGATTTGCAAAATGCTGCTGGAATCAAAAACGAGGCATATCGTTATTATGATAGTTTTACAGGCCAGGAAGAAACGAAATATCAACTCGGACTCATTCCAATTCTTGCCTATCGGGTGGAGTGGTAGACTGCAATAGATACGCATTGAAAGCCCATCAGATATTATTTCTGATGGGCTTTTTCAATTCTATCTCATGTCCCTAAGTATTTAGAATGCGAAGGTACTGTTTCCAGGGGCCTACTTTATGCTGGTATTGTGATGCCATTACTCTAGCAATTTGACCGATGTGATTAAGGTCATGTGTGACCCAGGTAGCCAGGAGCTCACCTGCAGTTACTCTTCCCAGCTCTGGATGAATTCCTGTTTTCTTTAAATCTTCGGCAGAAAGGTTTTTTGATTTTAAAATGCTCACGTTTGCCAAACGCAGTTCTTTAAACTCACTCAGAAGTGTGTTGATTGATTTGTTTTTGCTTTTCTCAAATTGTGCAAACCGGTCAAAAGGATCAAATGGTTGTGATTCACCCTGGTCCATAATGATCTCCAACCGTGGAATCCAGTCTGTTTCTTCTCCATGGATAAGGTGGCCTAGAATATCAAACGGACTCCAGGTGTCAGGCCCTTCATTTGGGTGTGTCCAGTTGTCGCTAAGCCCTTTCAACAACCCTTCCAAAGTGTCTGGCGTTCGTTTCAGTAGCTCTATACCATGTGATAAGTCATCGTTCATATTTAATAGAGGTCAATGGTCTTGAGTTAAAGATATTGTCTTTTTCGATTCAATACTTGCTTTGGCGGCCTCTAATATTTCCATTACGATGAGGTTGTTTTCTAAAGCAGAAAGGTCTGCCGGAGACAGCTGATGGGTTCCCCGCACTATAGCCGCCAACAACGCAAAAGGATCATGGAAAGGTGCTGGTCGCTCCGGGAGATCCCATACGGTCTCCTCATAGCCATCATATCCTTCACTCATGTGTAGTTTCAACGTATTTCTATCTTTGGCAAATAGTACACCAGTCTCTCCATAGATTTCCATGTCCTTTCTACCTATCGGCCAGTTCCATGAGGGCTCGATGATGGCCCCACATGATGCGTAAGTAAGCAAAATCGTGGCATCATCTTCTACATCGGGATTGTTTTCGGGCTGTAGTTGCTGGGCTACGGCGGTGACAGTGAGCGGTCGCTCTCCACTCATCAGCCAGGTCATTAGATTGGCGCCATAGCAACCAAAATCCATCAGTGCGCCACCGCCGTTGTGCTTAGGATCTGTTAGCCATTCCAAAAACTCCTCGTTTACTCCGATTTTCTTCGGACCTTTATGTCCATCACGCACGATTATTTTTCTGATTTCTCCTATTTGATCAGCCTCGACAAGATCCCGGGCTTTGTGATTGGAGGGGTACCATGTAGTCTCATAGTTCGTAAGGAGGTGAATGTCATGGTCAAGTGCCAGTTTGGCCATTTTTTGTGCATGGTCCATTGATACAGCCAGAGGTTTTTCTACCATCACATGAATGCCAAGAGGAGCGCAGGTTTGTACTACTTCCAAGTGTTCGTAAATAGTGCCAAAGGCGGTTACGGCTTCCGGTTTTGTTTTTTGGATCATTTCTTCCAAGGACGGGTAAACCAAATCCATGGATAGTCCGTGTTGTTTTATGTATCGTGTGGCAAGCTCCAGGTTTGGCTCGGCTATGCCTACGATTTCTATGTCATCTGCGGGTGCTCTGCCTAGCAGCCAGTGTACATGGGTGTGGGTCAAGCCTGCAATTCCAATTTTTAATGGCTGCTGTTTTGTGGGTTGGCTTTGTGACATGCTGCTTAGTGTGAGGCAAATTAGTGCAATAAATAACTTCATACTTCTTTATATTTAACATTGAATTGGAGCAAGTTAGTAAATGGAGTAGGAGAGAAAGGTAGTAGGTGACAACTCTTTACAATATCACAGCACGACATCCAACTATTGCTTTCATACGTAAAAATACCGAGCCTATTTTACCGTTATTTTTAGATGACACATTATTGGTGGTCATTTTATCATTGCCTAAACTCCTATTGATATGCACATTTTTGACCTTATTGCATTATTGATTTGCCTTTCGGGGCTATTCATTTTTCTCAATACATTTTACCTGAAGTTACCCTCTTCAGTTGGATTGATGATTCTTACGCTGTTGCTGTCTGTTTTGGTAATAGTGATCGGACATCTGGTGCCGGCACTCGATTTGGCTACACATGTAAAATCTTTTGACTTTAGAGAAGTGCTAAATCAGTTGGTGATTAGCGTGATTTTATTTGCTGGTGCCCTTAATATGGATATCAGCAAGCTTGGTCAGCAAAAGTGGCCAGTAATAGTGCTTTCTATTCTGGGAGCCATTATTTCCACTCTGGTCATTGGAACGGTACTTTACTTTTTGCTGAATTGGCTGTCCATTTCCATTAGCTACATGTATTCGTTGGTTTTTGGAGCTGTCATTTCTTCTACAGACCCGATTTCCTCTACCAATACCACCAAGCGGTTTTCGCTTCCCGAAAGTCTGGAATTGAAGATCGAAGGAGAATCACTGTTCAATGGCGCTTTTTCGGTGGTGCTGGCTTTTGTGTTGTATCACATAGCTATAGTGGCAGAGGCACAGACCCTTACGGTATTTGAAGTGATAGAAATTGTAGCCTGGGAAATTGTTGGAGGAGTTTCGATTGGTCTATTTATGGGATACCTGGGGTATTCCTTGCTCAAGTATATTGATAATGACGATGTACATATTGAAGTCCTGATCACCATAGCTTTGGTGATGGTAGGCTCGTTTATTTCAGGCTATTTTAGTATTTACTCCAAGATGGTCTCTTTGATCATGGGACTACTGATAGGCAACCTGGGAAGGAGGGGACTTTCTTCTTCTTCATCCAATGCGGATGGCTCTGTTGGAGTTTATGTATACAAATTTTGGAATCTGCTGGAGCAAACCATGGCAGTGATGCTTTTTGTACTCATGGGGCTGGAAATGCTCGTGCTAGACTGGCGAATGGATTATTTCGCTGCAGGATTTCTGGCTGTAAATGTAGTCCTGCTTGGGAGGTGGTTGAGTATTCTAATCCCGATCAAAATCATGTCGGGAAAACGAACCTTTCATCAGGGGACCGTTTCTCTGATGACCTGGGGAGCATTTAGAGGAGGCTTGCCTATAGCGCTGATTCTGGCACTTCAGGATTTCCCTGGGAAAGAGCTTCTCATCACCATGACTTATGTAGTGGTCGTTTGCTCTATTCTCTTTCAGGGATTCACCTTACCTATATTAATGCGGGAGCGTTTTGCTCGTGAGGCATAACATAAGAAAAAACAGGGCGCTATTTTTTACGGCGCCCTTTACCATTTCCATTTCTACGTCCGCCTCCACCTCTGCGCATTGGTTTAGGGTTATAGGCAGGACCTTCTCCGATGTGTGCAGGTACTTTGGCTTTTGGCACAGGTTTACCTAGTAGCTCTTCAATGACCAAAAACTTCGATTGTTCTTTTTCATTGACAAAAGTAAAGGCTGCTCCTTTGGATGCTGCTCGGGCAGTCCGACCTATTCGGTGGATGTAGTCTTCACCGTCGTTAGGCACGTCATAGTTGATCACTATGTCTATGTCTTCTACGTCGATACCTCTGGCCAAAATGTCTGTGGCTACTAGTACCGTGAGCTTTCTACTCTTGAATCGGCTAAGTACTTCTTCACGTGTTTTTTGATCCAAATCGGAGTGAATCTCTTCCACTGAAAGCTCAGCCTTCTTGAGTTCTTTGGTAAGCCTTTTGGCACTGTCTTTTGTAGAACAAAACACAATGACGCTACGGAGCCAGTCTGCCTTCAGTATGTGCTTGACCAGTTCAATTTTCTGTCCGTCATAGACAACAAAGGCTGCCTGCACAATTTTCTCATTAGGCTTGGAGATCGCGATATTGATCTCTTCCGGGTCTTGCAGGATGTTCTTGGCCAGCGCTCGTATTTTAGTGGGCATAGTGGCCGAAAACAGCAAAGTCTGTCGCTCCTTTGGCAGGTAGCCGATGATCTTGGTAATGTCTTCATTGAAGCCCATGTCCAGCATACGGTCTGCCTCATCAAGTATCAGGTACTTGAGCTTTTCCACCTTTACATACTTCATGTTGAGGTGAGCTATGAGCCGTCCAGGTGTACCTATGATGATGTCGGCACCTTCTGTGAGTGCTTTCTTTTCCCGATCAAAGGACTGACCATCACCACCTCCATACACGGCAAGTGAGCTGACAGAAGTATAGTAGGAGAGTCCTTCTAGCTGCTGATCTATTTGCACTGCCAGTTCTCTGGTAGGCACTATGATGAGCGCTTTGATGTTGTCATCCTCTGGTTCTTCCAGGATTTTGTGAATGATCGGAAGCAGGAATGCCGCAGTTTTACCAGTTCCGGTTTGGGCTGCGGCAATAAGATCCTTAGCTTCTAAAATTTTTGGTATGGTTGCTTCCTGGACAGGTGTTGCATTTTCAAATCCAATCGCCTCTATTCCTTCAAGCAATTTTGGATTCAGATTTAGTTCTGAAAATTTCAAATGAATCGTCTTTTTATTGGCGTAAATTAACGAAACTGATCGAGAGTTGTGAACTTAGAATCGTTGAATTCTATTTCGTCGGCTGATAAGTGGTTTTTCTGTCTTGCATGGAATGCCAAAGAGCTCTAACATAACCTTAGCCGCACTCCTGATCATGATGTTTCCAGAAATAGTGGTCACTCTGCTAATACGATGTTTATGAATGGCCATGTATTTATACCACTCGCGGCGGGCAGAAATCTCAAACCCCGTCATTTCTGTGCAATCCCATATAAACTGGTAAGTACATTCCGGATGCTTGTTGAGTTCTTCATTCCAAACTTTGGTCCCGGCAATAGCGGCTTGCTCTGTGAATTTGTTTCGAAATGTGAAACGTAAACAAGGTTGGTCTCGAGTCTCAATCTTCTGGATTGAAATCTCAGGAAGTTGAATTAACATAGCTTTCTTAATTTATGTGAGTCGGGACCAAACTATTGATAAACTTCCCGGACCAGTTTTATGTTCGCCGAGTACAGGAGAATTCTCGATCAGTTGTTCGGTAGAAAATTTTTGCAGGTGGTAAGGGCATAGTTGTAGAGTGATTTCTTGTTGTCTATCCTTGATTGGTTTCATTTTTTGACCTAATTACACACCTAACTTCTTAATGATTTTAGTGATGTAGTCTTGTATGCCTTTGTAAGCGCTGTGAGCATTTGCAAGTGGCGATTGAGCAGTTTCTTCCGGTATTACTGCTATTCACGTGATGTATTATTGATGTGGTGATAAAATTTCATTCAAATCCTTAAAAAATGATATTACCTCATAACCAATTCCTAAAAAACTATGAAGATTAAGAATTTACTAATTATTGTGGCGGTGTGTATTCATCATATTGTCGTAGCTCAATGTCCAAATGTTGTTTGGAGTGATGAGTTTAGCGGTTCTTCTTTGGACCTTACCAAATGGAACTATCAAATTGGAGATGGCTGTGCTGAAGGTATATGTGGATGGGGCAATAATGAATTGCAAAGTTATCAAGAAGCAAATGTGACTGTAGCCAATGGCTTACTGAGTATTACTGCAAAAAAAGAGCGTGTTAAGGGCAGTCAATACACATCAGGTAGAATTAACACCAAATCGAAGGGAGATTTTACCTATGGTCGATTTGAAGCACGCATCAAACTTCCTGATGCACATGGCCTATGGCCAGCTTTTTGGATGCTTCCCACCGATGAGGTTTACGGAGGCTGGCCAATGAGTGGCGAAATTGATATTATGGAATTTACTTCGTCTGACCCGGACAATGTGTATGGTACGATTCATTATGGTGATGCCTATCCCAATAATCAGCATCAGGGTAACCGATTTTACCTGTATGAAGGGTTGTTTACTGATGATTTTCATGAATTTGCGATCGAGTGGGAGCCTGGAATAATTCGCTGGTATGTAGATGGTCAGCTGTATAGCACTAAAACGTCTGCTGATGTAGCCCCTTATCAGTGGCCGTTTGATCAAAACTTTCACTTTCTGCTGAATGTGGCCGTAGGTGGTACGCTTGGGGGTGAAGTAAACAATGGAATGCTACCGTCTACGATGCTGGTTGATTATGTGCGTGTCTTTGACGGATTTAGGTCTTCGATTGAGGGGCCGTCGGTAGTAGATCACCAGGCAAGTGGCGTAACTTTTGAGTTGCATAACGTGTCCAATTCGGCCACCATTAATTGGTCTGTGCCTTCAGATGCGGTAATTGTTTCTGGTCAGGGCACTTCCTCACTTACAGTAGATTTTGGGTCGGGTAGTGGCTATGTAACTGCTGCTGTAGACAATGGATGTGGTCCTGAATTGCTCAAAGTAGGAGTGGAAGTAGATCCTCCGTATAGTTATAATTTTTCATTTGAGAATTTTGATGAGCCTGGAAGCGCAAGCCTAAGTACGTCTACTGGTACACTCACTGAAGAGCCTAACCCTGCACCTGATGCCTTAAATGGAAGTGCTCAGGTAGGTAAATACATAAGAAATAGTGCGGAGCAGTATGATGTACTCGTTTATAGTACATCTGCCATCAGTGATGCGGATAGTTACAGTACTAAGGTGGATAAGTTTTACATGGATGTATACACGAATGCACCCGTGGGTACACCTATACTCATACAGCTGGAGACTTCTGTAGCTACATCTTCGAATTACCCAAGTGGACGACATAGCAGGTATCATGCTGAAACTACACAGTCGGGAGGATGGGAAAGGTTGAAATTTCGATTGCTGGATCAGCCAGACCCTTCGGCTGATAACCTTGATGTTTCGACTATAATAGTGTTGTTTAATTCTAATACTTACACGGGAGATACTTATTATTTTGATAATCTCGATAGCTACACGAGTGGAAATCCCGGAGGTGGGACTGGAGGTGGTTCTGCTACTGCTGTAAGTGTAAATGGTATCGTGCTGGGTACGGCTAGTGCAGGTAAAGGAGCTAAGCATGCAACAGCGGAAGTGACCGTATTGGACGATACTGGTGCTCCGGCTGTAGGTGCCTCAGTGACTGGGTCATTTTCTGGGTCATTTGTGGAATCTATGACAGCTACATCAGATAGTCAGGGAATAGCCTATTTTCAAACTGCAGGGTCTGCTAAAGGATCCTTGACAGTAGACTTTTGTGTAGATGATGTGGTGGCGAGTCTGCCATATGATGCGTCAGCAAATACAGTGACTTGTACCTCAGGATCGCTGCGTACCTCTCAAACGCAGAGCAGTGCAGAGTTAGGAATAGAAGTGTACCCAAATCCAGTACGTGATGTGTTGACTATTCGAGCAGGAGAGGCTAGCAGTATTCAAATAATCAACCTCAGTGGAAGGGTGATGTATGAATCCAAGAAAATACCATCATTCATCGATGTACAAAACTGGCCTAGAGGTGTTTATCTGGTCAATTTCAAGACCCATCAGGGCAAGTGTAATTTTAAAGTGATAAAGTAATTTTTATTGAAACTTACACCAGGGCGATTCGCCCGGGTGTATTTGATTTTAATTGAGTCCCAAAACTTCTACACCTTGCTCGAAGACTATATCCACAGGGATGGCTTCCAGCTTCAGTAAGTCAGCGCGTAACTCAGGGCCAATGAGACCCATTTCTTTTACCAATAGGTCAACCCCTTCATAATCCCCGTCTCCCTGAAGTGTGAGGATTTTCTCAGAAAGTGCGTTCATGGCCTCTTCCATTTTGTTATAATCTACAGCATAAGTGCCATCCTCTTGCTTCTGAAAAGCTCCTAGCTGCTGGAAAAAGTTAAAGCGAATCATGTTGGCTTTGCCGTGTGCACTGGCCGCACCAAACCTCACAGAACGAAAAATGCCTGCCATAAAAGTGGTGTAATAGTCTTTGATGTCTCCGTCAATTTCACCCTTTTTATGCAGTTGGGTGATCATGTACATGCCCAGCACATCGGCCTTGCCTTCTTCCAGAGCAGAGCTATGCTCTTTCAAAGCATCGCGTACTGTACCTTTTCCGTTTATCGTTTTTTTAATCCCCAGGCCATGCGCCACTTCATGAAACATAGTGTTTCCAAAGAACGCATCGAAGGTGATGTGCTGGCGTTGTTCGGGGGTGATCAGTATTTCAGAAATAGGTACGAGTATCTCATCAAACTTGGCCTGCATGGCATTTTTGAGCTGTAGCCTGCGGGAGCCTTTGGCCAGCTGAACCTCTTCGTCATTCGGTAGATTGATAGCTATAGTCTTGGAGCCGGCATTGCAATCTCCCGCGTAGTACACCACATCGTAGGCGTTTAGGTCAGCATCACTTCCGGGTTTTTCGGCTTTGTAAGCAGCTGCCACAGGTAAGCCCCGCTGTAGCTCTGGCAAGAATGCAGCATATTTAGACAGTCGCTCACTCCATGATTTATCCTTTACAAGTACGTAAGCTTCATGAGCAGCTTTGTAGTTATACAGTGCGTCTTCATAATTTTCTATAGGACCAATCACCACGTCTATACCATTGGATTTCATATCCATCCAGGCCATGTCGGAAGGCTGATATTCATCGGTGAGCAGCGCTTCTGCACGAAGCTTTAGGTAATTTTTCAGTCCTTCATCTTCCGCTATATCAGCACATTCCAGCAGCAATGCGCTTGCCGCCGCTACTTCTTCGGCAAACATCGTACGATAGGGAACGGTCATAAGGTCACCATTCTCGTCTCTTCTCAGAAAGGTATACAGGCTCTTTTTGTCCTCCAGGTCTGCCGCCTCAAACTCTTCTTTGGTCATGTCCGCAGGGTAGAAGTTGGCTCCGGCAGGTTTCGGACCTACACCTGCTATGAATGGTTCGTTGTTTTGAAGCCGATCCCAGGGTCCGTAATTGATCTGTGTAAACTTTCGGGTTGCTTCATCTTCCAGCGTGCTGAGCAATGAGTCTTTTTGGCCGTAGGCCTCATACCAAAACAGCTCATCCATGATTTTAGCTGCCTCTATGAGCTTAGGGATCATTTGTTTTTCGGATTCGGACAGCTGCGAAAGATCTGTGGTTAATTTGACGGATTTGTATGCGGCTAGCTTAGCTTCCATCGGGTTGGTGGTGGGTGCTTCCTCCGTCTGCTCTTTCTGCGGTTGAGTGCAATAGGTGAGTAGTCCCAGGGTACATAAGGATACTCCTTTGATTAGGTTTTTCATTTTCAGGTTTGGTTTTATTTGTACCCGAAAGTTACTGGAGCTATTCAAAAAAAGAAAGGGCATCCTGATAGATGCCCTTATCATGTGTTTAAGTCTTGTTTAGGCTTATTTCACAAGTGTATATGCTACTACCTGGTTGCCAAAAAATGTAGGAACCAGAAGCTTTTGGTCGTCTGCTATAAATTCAATGTCGGCCGCATTGGCACCCATATCTTTGGTGTCCAGGATTTTTTCTTTTTCCCATGTGGAGGTCACATAGTACACTTCACCGTTCCAGTTAGACACCAGGTAATCTACACCTACTTTTACCACACCATCGCCACCCGGAATGGAGTCCACTACAGGCTCTACTTTTTCTTCCGTGTAGTCTATGGCATGAAATCTGCCGGAGCCAAAAGTAGCCATCATCATTTTTTCTCCATCATGAAAAAGGCCATTGGGACCACCCATGTTCGCATCATCTATCCAGGTGTCTAGCTCACCAGTTTGGCTCAGCCGGTGGATTTTGTTCGTGTTGGAGTCAGAAAAGTAAACATTGCCATCGTCATCTACCGTGATGTCATTGAGAAACTTTGCTTCGGCTACAGCATAGCGATTGCTGACCTCACCTGTAGCTACATCGATGGCCACCAATTCATCGATATTGGTTACGTAAAGCGTGCCCTCATAAAGGCCCATGCCTTTGGGGGCGTGTAGGCCGTCTACCCATTTAGGATCTATGATAGATCCATCTTCAGGGTTTATTTTGGCTATGTATCCGTCGTTATCTTTCGCATTTGGTGGTACGCCATTGATGCAGCTCACATACAATATGTCGTTGGTTTTGTCATGCAAAACAGACTCTGGCGTCAGTAGCGAAGAGGTGTCAGTTTCCCATAATTTTTTGAGCGATACTTTGTCGTTAGTCTCTTTTAGCTCCTGACTGGTGTCGGACTCACTGGTAGATTCTTGCTGAGAGGAACTGGAGCAGGCACTCAACGCCACCAGTGCTATAATGCATGCAACTATGTTATTCGAAATACTCATGGTTATTTTGGTTAAGTTCTTTGTGAATATAATGGTTGTATGCAATTGATTGTTTGTAGAAATCTGGAATTCTACCATTCAAAGGGATTTTGGTTGATTTTGCATAGTTCTTTTTTTCGGCTGTCAGAAAAATTGCTGAAATTCCGCTAGCTAAAAACAGAACCTATGAAGAATATACATTACCCCATTTTGGCTGGTTTGCTGGCTGCGTGCGGAGGTGCCGAGCAATCTGCTCCGAAAGGCACGATCGACACGGTAGCTATCGCCAGCCACATCGAAACACTTGCATCAGATGATTTTTTAGGGCGCAAGCCATTTACTGAAGGTGAAACCAAAACACTGGAATATTTGGAGTCTGCGTTTGCATCGTATGGTCTGGAGCCAGGCAATGGCTTGAGTTACTTTCAGGAAGTGCCGATGGTGGAGCTGGATGCTCAGCCTTCAGATCAGATGATCATCGGGTCTCCCACAGATGATTTCGCTCTCCAGCTCGGAGATGAATTTGTAGCTTATACTGAGCGTGTAGAGGAGGAGGTAAGTCTGGAGGATTCCGAACTGGTCTTTGCCGGATATGGCGTAGTGGCCCCGGAGTATGGCTGGGATGATTATGCCGGATTGGATGTAAAAGGAAAAACAGTAGTAGTGCTCGTTAACGATCCTGGTTTTGGTTCCGGTGATAGTACCTTGTTTAAGGGCGAAACCATGACTTACTACGGACGCTGGACTTACAAATACGAAGAAGCCGCCCGGCAAGGAGCCGCTGGTGTGCTAATTATACATGATACGGCTCCTGCAGGTTATCCATGGCTGGTGGTGAGAAACTCCTGGTCTGGGGCTAGCCTTTACTTGGATCAGACGGGAGATGCATACAAGCCTATCGTTCAGGGCTGGATCACCAGAGAAGCTGCCATTCGCATTTTTGAAGCCTCTGATGTGGACATGAAAAACTTCGTGGAAAAAGCGCGAAGTACAGAATTTGAGCCTGTGCCATTGGGCGTCACCGCAAGTGTATCGGTGCGCAATGGTATCAAGCGAGACAAGAGTCAGAATGTGATAGCCAAAATCACAGGATCTACCAATCCTGAGGAGTACGTGTTATACAGTGCTCACTGGGACCACCTGGGAGTTGGAGCCCCTGTAGATGGGGATAGCATTTACAACGGCGCACACGATAATGCATCAGGTACCGCCGCACTACTGGCTATTGCAAAAGCCATGGCCGAGCGAGAAGAGCAGCCCAAAAGATCGGTAGTTTTTCTGGCTGTGACAGCTGAGGAGCAAGGGCTGCTGGGGTCTAAGTATTATGCCGAAAACCCAATCTACTTGCCTAGTGAGACGGTAGCGAACATAAATATGGATGGAATCAAAAACTACGGACCCATGAAAGACCTGACGGTAGTAGGCTATGGCCAGTCCGAGTTAGAAGAGATCGCAGAGGAAATAGCCAAAACTCAGGGGCGTTATATCATGCCAGACCCCGAGCCATCCAAAGGATACTTTTTTAGGTCAGACCATTTTCAGTTTGCCAAAGTGGGCATACCAGCCCTATTTGCCTCTGGAGCCTATGAGCACATGGACCCGGCCAAGGGCGTGGCATACCTCAAGGAAAAAAATGATGAATACAATCAAAACCGATACCACAGGCCTGCTGATGAATACGATGCTGCCACCTGGGAGTTTGGGGGTGTCTATCAGGATGTAGACCTCTTCTACCAACTCGGCTGGAAGCTAGCCAACGGAGATTTGTGGCCCGCATGGAAGCAAGGCTCGGAGTTTAAGGCTATACGAGAGGCTATGTAAGCTTTCCGCGATAACCTAGCTCTACCACTTCCATATTGGAAATTTTGCCCTCCTGTAGTTCCATCCGCAGGAGGGTTTTTATTTTGTGAAAGCCATGAATCCCTGCTGCTCCCGGGTTGACAAAGAGTAAGTTGTTGGACTTGTCAGGGGCCACCTTTAAAATATGTGAATGGCCACAGATCAGAATGTCTGGCTGGTGTGCTGCTATGAGCTTCTTTACTCGCGCATTGTATCCGGGAGGCTTTCCTGCAATGTGTGTCATCAGAATTTTCACACCTTCACGCTCAAAGACCTGATCTTCGGGGACTGCAGCACGGATTTCATGCCCATCTATATTTCCAAACACAGCTCTTGTAGGTTTAAATGCCTCTAATTTTTCTAGTACACTCTGTGTCCCGATATCTCCAGCGTGCCAGATTTCATCACAATCTTCGAAATGGGTGAATACACTATCCTCCAGGTGGCTATGGGTGTCTGATATGAGGCCAATCTTCATGCTGTAAAGCTAGGATTAATATGAGAAGTCCTCCTATTGGTGTTAACACTTTTTAACACCTCTAAAACCGCCAATACGCGCAGGAATCTTATAATTGCTTGCATTTTTTTGAGTGCAATGAAAACTTGTAAATTTTTGATTAATCCAATGAACCTATGTCAATAGTAGTAGAAAATCTCACCAAAAAATATGGTGAGCAAAAAGCTGTCAATGACATATCATTTGAGATTAAGACAGGGGAGGTGGTAGGATTTCTGGGGCCCAATGGTGCCGGAAAAAGTACCACAATGAAGATCATCACATGCTTCATGGCCCCGACCTCAGGTGATGTGCGGCTGGACAATGACTCCATCCACCAAAACCCGGAAGCTATCAAGCGAAAGATCGGATACCTTCCGGAGAACAACCCTCTTTATCTGGATATGCCTATCGTAGATTACCTACGGTTTACGGCGGAGATACAGGGCGTTGCTAAATCTCAGATTCCCACCCGCATAGGTGAGATGATTGAGCGCTGCGGACTAGACCGTGAAAAGCACAAAAACATCAACGAGCTGTCTAAAGGCTATCGCCAGCGGGTAGGACTTGCACAGGCCATGATTCATGACCCGGAGGTGTTGATTCTCGATGAGCCTACTACCGGTCTTGACCCTAACCAGATCGTGGAGATCCGAAAGCTGATCAAAGAGCTGGGTAAAGAAAAAACAGTAATTCTTAGTAGTCACATTCTCTCTGAAGTAGAAGCTACTTGTGATCGCATACTGATCATCAACCGAGGGCGCATCGTAGCGGATGGTACGGCAGACACGCTGAGAAGTCAGTCTCAGGGGCAAGAGTTGCTCAAAGTGCACATCGAAGCAGATACGTCGGCAGCAGAAGCAGCTGTTCGCTCTTTGGCCTCTGTGGAGAAAGTGTCCACCATCGATGGTAAGGACGGATGGCTGCAAGTGCAAAGCAAGCCCGACCTTTCTTCACGCAAGGAGATATTTGATCTCTGCGTAAAAAATAAATGGTACTTATTAGACATGACCGGACAGGAGACACGTCTGGAGGATGTCTTCCAAAAACTAACTAAATAAGCTATGAGCAAAATTTGGATAATTACACGAAGAGAGCTTGCATCCTTCTTCGATTCCCTGATTGCTTATGTTATGATCATCTTGTTTTTGGGACTTAGTGGTCTGTTTACCTGGCTGGTAGGTTCCAATGTGTTTTTGCTCAATCAGGCAAGTATGCAAGTGTTTTACAGTATAGCGTTTTGGTCGCTGTTCTTTTTTATACCCGCTATCACTATGCGGATGATTGCGGAAGAAAACAAAGCTGGCACCATCGAGCTGCTGATTACCAAAGCTGTGAGTGACAGTCAGATTGTATGGGGCAAATTTTTCGCTTGCCTGATACTCGTATTGATTGCGCTGGTGTGTACGCTACCTTATTACATTACCATTTCACAGCTCGGCAATATAGATGACGGTGCGGTGATTGGTGGATACTTCGCGTTATTGCTGCTGTCTGCCAGCTATATCAGTATCGGCTTGTTTGCCAGTAGTCTCACCCAAAACCAGATCGTTGCGTTTTTGATCGCTTTGTTTATTGGTATCTTTTTTCAGCTACTCTTCAATGTGCTGGGCGGTACGCTTCGTGGATTTTTTGGTGAGTTGTTTCTCTATCTCAGTATGACCAGCCACTTTGAGTCTATGAGTCGGGGAGTAGTGGATAGCCGTGACCTGATCTACTTTGGCTCTATCATAGCGGCAGGTATACTGGCATCGCAGGTGATGTTATCAAAAAGAAATTGGCAATCATAAACCGTAATTAAGAGATGAATCGAAAAAATATCATTATCCAATTAGTGATTGTGCTGGCGATCATCGTGGTGGCCAATTTACTATCGAACGAACTTTATTTCCGTCTCGATTTTACCGAAGACAATCGCTATACCTTTAGTAAGGCCACCAAAGATGTAATCGATGAGCTGGATGGGGTAGTAACTATTACTGCTTATTTTTCAGAGGACCTGCCGCCCCAGTTGATTAAGAACAAACAGGATTTTCAGGATCAGTTGGTAGAGTATGAAAACCGCTCTGGAGGCAACATCGTCTTTGAGTTTGTAAACCCTAACGAAAGCGATGAGACCGAGCAGGACGCCATGCAAAATGGTATCCGGCCAGTAATGATCAATGTAACCGAGCGAGATCAGGTGCAGCAGATGCGCGCATACATGGGGGCGGTACTCAAAATGGATGATCGAACCGAGATCATACCGCTGATACAGCCTGGTGCAGCTATGGAATACGCCCTTACCACTGCAATTAAAAAGGTGTCTATTGCAGATAAACCTAAGCTTGGTTTGATACAAGGACATGGTGAACCATCGCTACAAGCGATAGGTCAGCTCATGGAGCAACTTTCCGTATTGTACGAGGTGGAGCCTTTCCGTATCAAGGATACCAGTGCCGTGCCTGCGTACTACAGGTCGCTGATCTGGATCAATCCAAAGGATTCTGTAGATGCAGCGTCGTTTCAAAAGCTAGACAACTACCTACAGCAGGGTGGTGGGCTATTTGTAGCGCACAGTAGTGTGGAAGGAGATCTCCAACAAGGGCTGCTTTCTGCCAGCAATGAAGTAGGGCTTATCAACTGGCTCACTGAAAAAGGTGTGCAGATTGGTAAACAGTTTGTGGTAGATGCTCAGTGTCAGCCAGTAAATGTGCAGCAGCGTCAGGGCTTTTTCACTATCAATACTCAAGTGGAGTTTCCGTATTTTCCTACGGTTACCAATTTTGAAGACCACCCTATTACTCAAGGGCTCGAGTCTGTGATCTTTCCGTTCGTATCCAACCTTTCTTTTAATAACAATGATACCACCTGGTCGCAGTTCCCTTTGGTGCTGTCATCGCAAAATTCCGGGACCGTGTCACCACCTACTTATGTAGACATTCAGCGCAAGTGGAGTAAAGCGGATTTCCCTCTAGGGGGGCAGACACTGGCTGCCGGGCTGGACAATGGTCTGTCAAAGATTGTGGTAGTTGCTAATGGTGCCTTCTGTGTGAATGGTGAAGGCCAGCGTCCACAGCAGCAAAACGAAGACAATATCAACCTGGCATCCAATGCCATTGATTGGATATCTGATGATACCGGACTGATTAACCTTAGAACTAAAGGGATTACTTCACGTCCATTGGATGAGGTAGAAGAAGGGACTAAGACCATGCTGAAATATGGTAATGTCTTTGCTCCAATAGTGCTCATCCTAATCTATGCTTTCGTGCGCAAGTCACGAAATCAGCGAAGACGCCAGAGATGGATGCAAGGAAATTTTGAATCTTAAATGAATCAATGATGAAAGGAAATAAAATCACATTGTTGTTGGCCGTGCTCGCCGTTTTAATCGGTGTGTTTTTTGTGCTCAAGTTTACTGGTGGCAACGAACGCAGTAAGTCATTTCGCGAGACGCTGGTAGAGCTGGATACGGCCAAAGTGACCAAAATAGAAATTCAATCTCCGGAAGATACTACGGTCTTGGAACGAAAGAATGGACAATGGACCGTAAACGGTGAAAAACCCGGTGATGACGCCACCGTGCATGGCCTACTCAACAACCTGGGGCAAATAGAGCCGAGTAGGTTGGCATCACGATCTGAAGAAGCGTGGAAGGATTTTCAAGTAGATGAAGAGTCTGGTACGCGTGTGGTCGTGTATGAAAGTGGTGACAAAGCACTCGATATCATCCTTGGAAGATTTGGAGTAGAGGGGCAGCGCTCTTTTTACTCTTATGTGCGGCTTACCGAGGAGTCAGACGTGTATGTAGCCAACAATTTTATGAAAATGAGCATTGGCACAGGTGGTGAGGACTATCGAAATGATGATGTGCTGAAGATCAAGCGAGATTCTGTAAAGTCTGTAGCATTTAACTACACAGATAGTGCCTTCACTTTGACAAAGCAAACTGAAGGGTGGATGATCGATGGTCAGGAGGAAGCTGACTCTACCGCAGTGGCGAAATACCTCAACGGACTGCAGTTTTTGACATCTCGAAAGTTTGGTGAAAATGAAAATGCAGTGGAATTGTATGACGTGGCAATCAGCACAGGAGAGGCTACGCATGTGCTTAAAGGCTATTCTAACAGTGGAGTGTCATCCTCCTACAACAGAGAAGAATACTGGAAGGATGAAAGTCTGGCTGATAAAATCTTTAAAGGAAAGTCTGAGTTCGTAAAAGCAGATTAAATAGCACTATTGTAGCTATCAAGGAAGGCCTGAGGAGCATCATCTTCAGGCTTTTTTTATGTCTGTTCGTGAGTGGAATAGCCAAAGCTGCAAAGGATGATAGCACATGGGTGATTGTGGAAGTGGTTGGTAGGGTATAAAAAGGGCGTCCTTGATAAATACTTTTTAGTAAAAAATGCCTTTCTATGAACTCTGAGGGGGTATTTCAATCTCGTATATTGTATGCGAAAACCTCAAAAAAGGTGTGATTTTCAGCATTTTTGAGGTTTTTTGAGTGGCCTTGAAGAAAATGCGTGAAGAATTTTGATCGTGAGGTCGATTAGAAAAACATACTGTTTGATGTCCGACGAAGGAGGACGAGTTTATGTTTTTCCGGCCTCAGGATCAAATTTTAGCAAATTTCTTCACAGCCTTGATCTTTTTCCTTAGGTTTTGGATCAAGCCAAAAAGTAAGAGCCCGTCCGGCTTGAGGACTTAAAAGGAATTAACAAGTGAGCCCTAAAAAAAGCCATAACCGGCGAGGCTATGGCTTTTTAAGCTTTTGTGTGTTTTATTTTTCTTAAGATGCTTTTACAAAAACAAGAACGAAAGCTCCGATACCGTTTACACGTCCTTCAGACTGCTTGGTATTGAAAGATACGGTGATTTGTGTTTTTGCAGCGTTTAGAGAAACTGATACATCACCATCAAGTTCGATAGAAGTAGAGGCGATTGTCACAGCTCCAGCACTCAAAGTACCTTCTTCGGTAACAGAGAAAGATCCTTGAGAAACATACTCTTTCAGGCCACCATCGATGGTGAAACCAGTTTCAGAGATCACTACTGTTGTTCCTGATCCATCAAGACCCGTATTAGCAAACTGCGATGCAGACCCGTCTAGTGTCCAGGTTCCGGCTAGTGCTTCGAGAGTTAATTCTTTTTCAGATTTTGGATCATCCCCACCTGACTCACCACAGGCAGTAAATAAAGCAGTTGAGATTACTAAGGCAAAAAGGAATAGGTTTTGAATTTTACGCATTCTTATTGGTTTTAATTATGACGTTTGAAGTTAAGAAAATGTACTTCTTTATCAAACGTAAATATAACGGATTTTCTATGTGATGTGTAATATCATTTATTAATGTGTAATGAATTACATGTTATTCTATGATGTTTGGTATTGTTTATTCTACCCTATGCCAGCTTGAATTAAACTTTTTACACGCTATTGATAAGCGGTGCAGAGATGTATGATTGGATGAGGAGGTTTTTATTTAATGCCATTCTGGTTTCATTTATTACATTTCTGACACAGAATACACGATGATTTTTTGTAAATCATCAAACTGTGTATAAATTACACAGAAATAGACCGACACAATTACTATGAATCCCATTTATCAAGAATTAAGTGACAAGGTAATCGTCATCACTGGGGGTGGTGGGGTGCTTTGTGGAGCTATGGCCGAGACAATGGCGCGACAGAATGCCAAGGTGGCCATTTTAGATTTGCGAAAAGAAAATGCAGACAAAGTAGCTGCTACTATTAGACAAGCCGGCGGTACTGCTATAGGAGTGGAAGCCAATGTGCTGGAGCTGGAAAGCCTTCAGGCCGCGGAGCAGGTCGTGAGCGAAGAATTTGGACCTTGTGACATTCTTATTAATGGTGCAGGTGGTAACCATCCAAAAGGGACTACATCTAAACCATTTTTTGATCCTCAAGACATGAAGGGTAGTGAAGAGCTCATTACGTTTTTCGACCTTGATCCTGATGGTGTACAATTTGTCTTTAACTTGAATTTTATAGGTACGCTGTTACCCACACAAGTATTTGCTAAAGGAATGGTGGGTCGTGAAGGTTGCTCCATCATCAACATTTCGTCGATGAATGCCTTCACACCACTCACCAAGATACCTGCATATAGTGGTGCCAAAGCTGCGGTGAGTAATTTCACCCAATGGCTGGCGGTTCATTTTGCTAAAACGGGCATTCGCGTCAATGCGCTGGCACCAGGTTTTTTCCTTACCGACCAAAATCGAAGCTTGCTGACTAAAGAAGATGGTAGTCTTACTGACAGAGGCAATACCATAGTGGAGCATACTCCAATGGGGAGATTTGGCGAAGCTGAGGATCTGGAAGGTACGCTGCTTTGGCTGTGTAGTGAAGGATCCAAATTTGTAACTGGCGTGGTAGTGCCCATAGATGGTGGGTTTAGCGCTTTTAGTGGTGTGTAATATGAACAGTCCTATGAAAGAAAAATTAGAAGAAACCTGGAGATGGTATGGTCCAAATGATCATATTCCGCTCTCGCACATCAAAATGGCCGGAGCCACAGGAATTGTGACGGCTTTGCACCATATACCGAATGGAGAAGTTTGGACACAGGAAGAAATCCAAAAACGTAAAGAGGAGATAGAAGCTGCTGGGCTGAGCTGGTCAGTAGTAGAAAGCATTCCTGTGCATGAAGACATCAAAAAGCGATCAGGGGATTTTTTGAAATACATAGAAAATTACAAGACAAGTATTCGCAACTTGGGTGCTTGTGGTATAGATACTGTTTGTTACAATTTCATGCCGGTGCTCGATTGGACCCGTACCGACCTGGCTTATGAGGTAGCGGATGGCTCCAAAGCGCTTCGCTATGATGCGGCCCAATTTGCGGCGTTTGAGCTGTTTTTGCTAAAGCGTCCCGGGGCGGATGGCAGCTATTCTGAAGATCAAAAAATACGAGCCAGAGAGGTTTTTGACAAGATGTCAGCGGCTGATAAAGAGCTTCTGGTCAACAATATCATAGCCGGGCTCCCCGGAGCAGAAGAGGGATATACGGTAGATCAGTTTCAAAAAGTGCTTGACACCTACCAGGAAATCGGTGATCAGGAACTTCGAAATAACCTGTACGATTTCTTGAAAGCCATTATACCTGCTGCAGAGGAAGCAGGCGTAAATATGGCCATTCATCCAGACGATCCTCCATTCCCGATTTTAGGATTGCCTAGAGTAGTGAGTACTGAGGCTGATGCCAAACAACTTTTGGCGGCTTATGAAAGTCCAAATAATGGATTGTGCTTTTGTACTGGATCTTATGGAGTACGTGCTGATAACGATCTGGTAGGTATGGTTAATCGCCTGGGTGATCGTATAAATTTCATACACTTACGAGCTACAAAAAGAGATGCCGCAGGTAACTTTTATGAAGCAGATCATCTGGATGGAGACGTGGACATGTATGGCGTTATGAAGGAGCTGGTGCTGCAACAAAACAAGAGATTGGCTGCCGGACGAAAAGACTTTCGCATGCCTATGCGGCCAGATCATGGGCACCAAATGCTCGATGATTTAGCAAAAAAGACCAATCCAGGATACTCTGCCATTGGGCGATTGCGTGGGTTGGCTGAGCTGCGAGGCTTAGAACTCGGCATTCGCAAATCACTCTAAAAGAGCCTTCAATCAATAGCCTTTTGGTTATTTCTAGATAGAAACCCGGTGCCTGTTGGTACTGGGTTTTTTATTTTTAGAAGGCTATGCCGAAGGGCAGGAAGATTTTCTGACGATCAGTTTCGGGGCTAATACCACCTGTTTGGTAGTATCGGAGCCATGTTGTAGGCAATCCATGAAAATCCGGGCAGCTTCGTCACCCATCTGGATGCTTTTTTGATCTACAGAAGACAATGCTGGATTGAAATACTGCGTTACCTGGTCGTTGCCAAAGCCAACAATGCCTATTTGATCAGGAATTTTGAAATTGATGGATTGAAGGTGTTTTACTGCACCTAAAGCGGTGAAATCTGAAGAAAAAAAGAAGGCATCAGGCGCCACTGGTTTCTGCATTAATTTTTCGATTGCCGGCCGGCCAGCTGCCACATCACTGGGAGCTTCTATGATCCATTCCTCATGGAGCTCCACCTGATGATCACGGAGTGCCTTTTTATAGCCTTCTAATCGGTCTTTAAAAATACTCACAGACAAGTCTCCAGCTATGTGAGCGATGCGTTGGTATCCATTTTTGATAAGGTGTACTACCGACTGATAGGCCCCGTCAAAATCATTGATCGTCACTGAAGGAGCTTTCAGTAGGGCAGATGTGCGATCAAATAGCACGAGTGGTTTACCCTTCTCTTGCACGCGTAGCAAATGTGTAACATCTCTGGTTTCCTTACTGATAGAAATAATGATGCCGGCCACCTGTGCTGCTAGTAGCGTATTGACGTCTTCTATTTCTTTGGATAGTTTTTCATGCGACTGACAGATGATGACGTTGTACCCGTGTTTGCGGGCTTGTTCTTCAATGCCTCTGATGACCGAAGAGAAAAAAATACGATCTACATAGGGTACAATGATGCCGATGATTTTAGAATGCCCCAACCGAAGGGAAGAGGCCATGGTGTTAGGCTCATAACCCAGCTTTCGAGCCATTTCGGCTACTTTATCCTTCGTTTTTTGGCTGATTCTGGGGTGGTTGTTGAGTGCTCGCGATACTGTAGAAGCAGTAGTGTTGAGCGCTTTGGCTATATCATGGATGGTGGTTTTTTGCTGTTTCAAAAATCGTAATTATTTGCTTGTTCTGAGGTTAAATTGAAAAGGTGTAATGGATTGCACAGCATATTTAGTTCATTTTCATTTAATTTGGCGCATTTGCAATTACAATCCTCATGAAAGAAAAGCCAATTTCCACAGTCAATGAATCATCGTATGAGTGTACCATCACGGTAGACTGTGCCATTTTTGGCTTTCAGGAAGATGAACTCAAGCTGCTGCTCGTAAAACGGGCAGTGGAGCCCTATAAGGACTTTTGGCTACTGCCAGGTGGTACAATGGAGGAGGGCAAGACGGTTGAGGAAGCGATGAATCGTGTGCTGTATAGTCTTACAGGCATACACGGCATACATCACGAGCAGGTTGGCTGCTACAGTGCTGTGGATCGTCACCCTGTAAAGCGTGCCGTGACCATTAGTTTTTATGCGCTGATCAAACCAGAAAACCACCCTGTGATTGCTAAAAACTATATTTCGGATGTAAAATGGTATCCACTGGAGGAAATACCACAGTTAGGATTCGATCACGACCAAATCTTCAAAGATGCATTGGTGAAACTGCGGGAAAACCTTCAACGAAAACTACTCTTTGGGGAATTGCTTCCAGAAAAATTCACACTGAAAGAACTACAGGACCTCTATGAAAGCATACTAGGGGAAACGCTTGACCGCAGAAACTTTCGTAAAAAAATGCTGCAAATGGAGCTGTTACAACCCACTAACGAAAAGAAGGCGGGCGTAAGAGGTGGTCCGGAGCTCTATCGGATCAAAAAGTAAGCAAAGCGCTCATTTGAAATGAAAATTTGAAAAATGGAAGGAATTCTATCAATCAAATTGTAATTCTTGTAAACTGTGTATAAATTACACAGAAATAAAAACCAGAATTTACATCATTGATTTAAAGTGCTAATTATGAGCGAGATAAGATTTGCTACTCATCCAGAAGATTTTAAGATCTACACCACCGACGAGATCAGGGAGCGATTTCTGATTGAGGAGGTTTTTAAGAAAGGTGAGATCACAGCTGTATATTCTATGCACGATCGCATGGTAACGATCGGAGTAACTCCTGATGGCTCAGCTTTAGAGTTGCCTGCTTTTGAAGACCTTACAAAGTCTGAGTATTTCCTGGAGCGTCGTGAGCTTGGCGTGATCAACGTGGGCGGTACAGGTACAGTGACTGTAGACGGAGAGCAGTTTACCCTGGAAAACCGTGAGTGTCTTTATATAGGTAAGGGCAAGCAAAAGGTGTCTTTCGATAATGCTGGTTCTGAGCAAGCACTGTTCTATATCAACTCAAGTCCTGCACACCAGGAATACCCAACCAGGAAAGCTACGTTGGCAGATGCTAACGAGGTAAATCTTGGAACAAAAGAAAACTGCAACGAGCGTACCATCTATCAGTTTATTCATGAAGATGGAATCCAAAGTTGCCAGCTGGTAATGGGCTTCACCACCCTACATCCAGGAAGCATCTGGAATACATTCCCTCCCCATACGCACTACCGTAGAATGGAAGTGTACTTCTACTTTGATCTTCCAGAAGATCAGTTGGTCATGCACTTCATGGGTGATCCTCAGGAAACCCGTCACATAGCTATGCATAATCACCAGGCGGTGATTTCACCGGAGTGGTCTATTCACTCAGGAGCGGGTACTTCAGCTTACTCATTTGTGTGGGGTATGGCCGGTGAAAACAAAGCCTTTACAGATATGGATGGTGAACAATTAATTGACGTAAAATAATGACTTTAGATACATTCAACTTAGAAGGAAAAGTAGCGCTGGTAACAGGATGTAAGCGCGGAATAGGTAAAGCTATGGCTGAAGGCCTTGCAGAGGCTGGAGCAGACATTATTGGTGTTTCGGCATCTTTGGAGCTTTCGGGTAGTGAAGTGGAAAAATCAGTAACTGCTCTGGGACGTAAATTCAAAGCCTATCAGTGTGACTTCTCCAACAGAGAGGCATTGCATGCCTTTCTGAAACAGGTAAAAGAAGAAAACCCTACAATAGATATACTTATCAACAATGCAGGCACCATCAAGCGTGCACCTGCAGCGGAGCATCCAGACGAAATGTGGGATGAAGTGATCGAAGTAAACCTCAATTCACAATTTGTAATCTCACGAGAGATCGGAAAGACCATGGTAGAGCGTGGAAGTGGTAAAATCATCTTCACAGCATCGCTACTTACTTTCCAGGGAGGCATTACCGTGCCCGGATACGCAGCCAGCAAAGGAGCCATCGGTCAGTTGACTATGGCACTGTCCAATGAGTGGGCGGCTAAAGGAGTAAATGTCAATGCTATTGCTCCTGGCTATATCGCTACGGACAATACGCAAGCGCTGAGAGATGATCCAGATCGCAGCCAGGCAATACTCAGTCGTATTCCGCAGGGTAGATGGGGTAATCCAGAAGATTTTAAAGGGCCAACTGTCTTTTTGGCAAGTGCGGCTTCAAATTATATGAATGGATCCATCGTAACCGTAGATGGCGGCTGGATGGGAAGATAACAGACCAACAATGAAGGAGTTTTTAGGAGAAGATTTTTTGCTCGAAACTGAGACTGCCAGGAAGCTTTACCATGATTACGCTTCCAGGATGCCGATTATTGATTACCATAACCACCTGCCCCCCAGGGATATCGCGGAGGATAGGGTGTTTAACAGCCTCACCGAGGCCTGGCTGGAGGGCGACCATTACAAATGGAGGGCCATGAGAGCCAATGGCGTGGACGAGTCTTACATTACGGGTGATCAATCTGATAAAGATAAGTTTGTGAAGTGGTCGGAGACGGTTCCGGCCACTTTACGAAATCCACTTTATCACTGGACGCACCTGGAGCTACGCAGATATTTCGGTATCAATGAGCTTCTTAGCGGAAAAACGGGAGAGCAGGTGTTTGAAAAAGCCAATGCTCAAATCAGTTCTAAAGAATTCTCTTGTAAAAACCTTCTAAAGAAAATGAACGTCGAGGTGGTCTGTACTACAGACGACCCGGCGGATTCATTGGAATACCACCAGCAACTTAAAGATGAAGGGTTTGAAGTAAAAGTATTGCCTACTTTTCGTCCGGATAAGTTGTATGCAGTGCAAGATCCTGCTTCATATAAAGCATACCTCAAAAAACTGGAAAAAGCTGTAGGCTTCAGTATTGGAAATTTTGACGACCTCTTGCGTGCAGCCTGGCAGCGTGTAGAATTTTTCCATGAAGTAGGAGGTAGACTTTCTGATCATGGATTGGAACAACTGGACGATGTGGAGTGGACACAAAAAGATCTGGAAGCCATCTTCGTAAACCTGCTGAAAGGCAAGGTGCCCAGTGAGTTAGAAGTAAAGCAATACCGACTTGGGATGCTTACAGAGCTTTGCAAAATGTATCATTCTAAGGGATGGGCACAGCAGTTTCACCTGGGGGCCATTCGCAACAATAGTGAGCGCATGATGCGGCAACTTGGTCCGGATACAGGCTATGACTCTATCGGTGATTTTGATCAGGTAAAGGCTCTCAGTAAGTTTCTCAACAAACTGGACGATACCGATCAGCTGGCGAAAACCATTCTATACAATTTGAACCCGAAAGACAATGAAGCATTCGCTACCATGATTGGTAATTTTCAGGATGGAAAAACACCCGGTAAGATGCAGTTTGGCTCGGGATGGTGGTTTTTGGACCAAAAAGATGGAATGGAGCGCCAAATGAATGCTTTAAGCAATATGGGGCTGCTTAGCAGGTTTGTAGGTATGCTTACTGACAGCCGTAGCTTCCTGTCTTTTCCGAGGCATGAGTACTTCCGAAGGATTTTGTGCAACCTGATAGGAAATGATGTGGAGAATGGTGAGTTGCCCAATGATATCGAATGGCTAGGAAGTGTAGTAGAAGATATCTGCTACCACAATGCGAGAAATTATTTCAACTTTTAACAACTGATCAACTAATATTATATCATGACAAAAAAAGTAGTAACCTTCGGAGAGATCATGCTTCGCCTGGCACCTCCAGGCTTTTTGCGATTTTCTCAAGCCTCATCATTTGATGTGGTGTATGGTGGTGGTGAGTCCAATGTGGCGGTATCTCTTGCCAACTATGGTGTACC
>NZ_QREG01000026.1 GCF_003386095.1 Marinoscillum furvescens DSM 4134
GACATATTGCGCAGCTCTAGTATTAAACGTCATCTCATTTTGTGCGGTTTGCAAAACTGTTACTTCTCAAGGTGACACTCCTTTCGACCATGCCTTCGTAACTCCGGTAGGCTCGCCTCCGGCGTAGCAAGCTCGCCTATCGGTGTAGCGAGCAGGCGGGCTCAAGGTGACACTCCTTTCTTTCATGTCATGGCTTTGGATGTTATCACCTGCAGTTACGCAAACTAAGTCTTCCTGCCGCTGTAGGTGTTGTCACCTACAGCTATCCAATCCAGGACTACCTGTGATATTGTTCTTCGATTTGCCAATGATCTACATCCACCTGTTGGTCACAAGGCCAACATGGGCGTTATTTCACCATTCCCGTCCTTCTTTTTCGCCCCATGCCGACCAACCAGCTTCCATGCCTGACTTTATCCCCTCCATGGCTCATTATTTACTAACCATGGTAGTAATATGTGCTCCATGGTCTATTTTCTCACTTCCATGCCTCATTGTGCGCTATTCATGTTAGTATTTTACTAACCATGGTAGCCATGGCGGGTGCCAGGTGGGCCATGGCGGTGAACTAATCGTCATGGAGCGAGAAAGATGGCCATGGAGGCGTAGATAGGTGGTATGGCAGGTAGTGATACAGCCATGGTCATGAATTATTCGCTGATTTTTAGGATAAACTTGGCAAAAACGCGATGATTCGTTCTCTTAGTGCTCAAATTGGATTTTTACGATGACAATAGAGCGCGCAGAGCGGTTAAAGCACTTTTCTGAATACTACTTTTCGAAGAAACTCAAAGAAATACGCCAGCTAATAGCGGCAGGTAAGCCTGTGATCAACCTGGGCATTGGGAGTCCTGACCAGCAGCCTCCCCAGCAGGTGATCGCTACGCTAAAGTCTGGCGTAGATGCTGCCGATGCGCATGGTTATCAGCCGTATCAGGGAATCGCAGCACTGCATGCCGCGGTGCATGGCTTCTGCCAGCGCTACTATCATGTAGACACTTCGGCACTACAGGTGCTTCCGCTCATGGGCTCCAAGGAAGGGATTACGCACATTTCGCTGGCCTACCTCAATCCCGGAGATCAGGTGCTGGTGCCCTCTTTGGGGTATCCCACCTATACCTCAGTCACCAAAATGGTGGGTGGTGAGCCGGTGTATTATCCCTTACAGGAAAATCAAAACTGGGAGCCCGACTGGGAGTGGCTAGACCGGCTGGATACCAGCAAAGTAAAAATCATGTGGATCAACTATCCGCACATGCCTACGGGCACGGTAGCATCTTCAGGGTGTATGGAGCGACTAGTAGCTTTTGCGCGAGCGCGTGGACTGCTGCTCTGCCATGACAATCCCTACAGCCTGGTGCTCAACGATACTCCACAGAGTATTTTTTCTGTGGCAGGGGCTGAGGAGGTTTGCATAGAGCTCAACTCACTGTCCAAAGCCTTCAACATGGCTGGCTGGCGCGTAGGCTGGCTCATGGGTAAGCCGGAGCTGGTAGCACCCGTATTGCAGATCAAGAGCAACATGGACTCGGGCATGTTTAAGCCCATTCAGCAAGCTGCCGTGCAGGCTCTTCAGCTTTCGGAGGAATGGTTTGCTCAGCTCAATGCGGTGTATCGCAAGCGCAGGGGGCTGGCCTGTGCCATTATGGAAGCGCTGGGTTGTACCTATGAGACGGATCAGGCAGGCATGTTTGTGTGGGGCAAAGTTCCCTCCGGTACGGGAGAGGAGCTGAGCGACCGGCTGCTCTACGAACACGATGTTTTTGTCACACCAGGCTTTATTTTTGGTACGCAGGGTAAGGCTTATATTCGCATTTCGCTGTGCTCCACCGAAGAAGTGCTGCAGGAAGTAATGAGTAGAATCGCATGAAGGTATTATTTATAGGTACAGGGCTGATAGGCGGCTCTTTTTCTCTGGCTATGCGCAAACACGGCCTGCTGACCGCTGCGGGTGGCTATAGCCGAAATCCGAAAAACCTGGACAAATCCATAGCTCTGGGCATTATCGATCAGAAGTTTGATACCATGGAGGCGGGCATAGCGTGGGCAGACTGGATCATCTTATCCATCCCTGTAGATGCTATTGTGAAGCTGCTACCAGGGATTTTGGATCAGCTAAAACCCGGGCAGGGCGTGATTGACTTTGGGTCTACCAAGGGCACCATCTGCGATGCAGTAGCCACCCACCCCAACCGATCACAGTTTTTGGCGGCCCATCCCATAGCTGGCACGGAATACAGTGGCCCGGATGCTGCTTTTGATACGCTTTTTGATGGCAAGCTGATGATCCTCTGCAACGAAAACGAAACAGATGCTGCCCTTACCTCATCTTTTCGTATGGCATCCGAAAAAATCGGGATGCAGCTGGAAAGCATGGAAGCCCATGCGCACGATCGTCACCTGGCATACATCTCTCATCTGAGCCATATCACCTCTTTTGCGCTGAGCAATGCCGTGCTGGAGAAAGAAAAAGATGGCGACATCATCCTGGAGCTGGCTGGCTCTGGGTTTGCCTCCACCGTGCGGCTGGCCAAGAGCTCGCCGGAGATGTGGGCGCCCATATTCATGGAAAACAAAGACAAAGTGTTGGAAGCCCTCGATGACTTTTTGGACCAGGCCCAGGCGTTTCGTACCATGCTCAAAGAAAACCGATCCGACGAAGTGTTGAAGTTTTTAGAGCAGGGGAGACTGATCAAAAAGGTGATCGACTAAATTGTATTTTTCTGATATTTTTGGGGAACTGTATCCCTAAAATCTGGTATTTTCGGAGGGCTCGTTTAATTTTTTTGATAGGATCAGGCCTTGAGTAGTGAGTCCTGATTATCTTTCGTTTACACTGCCTTATTAATGTACATGCTATTGAAAAACCTTATTGCTGTTTGCATACTGACCTGCGTGCTGTGCACTCCATGTATGCTGTGGGCCCAGGAGGAGGCCACCTCCACGGATGAGTGGCTTGCCGCCTATGAGCGAGGTGCACAAAGTGCTGAAGAAACGCTCGATACCCTGCTCACGATGGCAGATCAGGCCTATTATCGCTACGACTATCCACTACTCGAAGAGCTGCTGACGGCCAGTTTTCCCCTTACCAAAAAAATAGCTGACCAGCAGCTGCTGGGGCGTTTTCGCTGGCTGCGTGCTGAGTGTAAAATGAACACTGGCGACCGGGCAGGGGCGGTGGAACTGCTACAGCAATCCATGAGAGATTTTCAAGCAGCGGGAGATTCCATTCGCTATGTAGAAGTCCTTCGCCGCATGGCCAATAACCACGACTATCTGGGCAACCACGAAAATGCCATCAAACTATACGAAGAGTGCTTGCAGTTGGCGGAAGAATTGGAGCATTGGAAGCTGAAAGCGGCGGTTTTTGATAATTTAGGAGGGCTTTATAGCGAAGAAGGTAATTTCGAGAAAAGCTTTGAGTATTACCTTCAGGCTGAAGAGTTGGCGCGATCTATAGGCTATTCAAGAAGGCTTAGGAGCATCCTTCATGGTGTAGCGATAGCGCACAGATTTCAAGGAAACGAAGCAAAGTCTTTGGAGTATACCCTGAAAATGGGCGCAGAAACCGTCAATCTAAAAGACTCAGGTTTTTACTATCAATGCCTGGCAGCGCATCACTTGAGGTTTGGGCCTAACTACAATGCCTCCGAAAAGTATGCTCTGAAAGCTTTGGAGATAGGACAAAAGATCAAAAACGAACAATTAAGGACCAATGCCTATGATAAGCTGGAGCAGATCTACTATGCTACCGGCAGGTACAAAGACGCCTACCACGTGGCCAAGACCCTTCATGCGGAGAGCGACTCTCTCTATAACCTGGAAAATACTAAGCTCATAGAGACGATCAATGCGCAGTACCAAACGGAAAAAAGTGAGCGTGAGTTAGCCGAGAAAAACCAGCAGTTGCAGCAGGCTACTTATCAGGTAGAGCGGCAGGAGCGCAATCTTTTCATAATGGGAATGATGGCTGTGCTGCTGCTGGCGATCGTTTTTTTGGTCTATAGAGGATATGTTTTGCGCAAGCGGTCAGAGGCGCTTCTGCGAGTCAAAAACGATGAAATTCAGCGGCATGTTGATCAGGTGGAAAATGTAAACGCCACCAAGAGCCGGTGGTTTGTAAACGTGGCCCATGAGCTGCGCACACCGCTGACGCTCATTGCCGGGCCTATACGCCGGGTGCTGAGCAACTATGACCTGCCTGGCGAAGTGCGGGAGGACCTAAAACTGGTAGATCGCAATACCAACAGCCTGACGGGGCTGGTCAATGAAATACTGGACCTCTCCAAGCTGGAGGCTGGCAAAATGGCACTCAGAGAAGAAGTAGTCGACCTAAAAGCACTGGTCGTGCATCTGGTAGAGGGTTTTGAATCTCGTGCGGTGCAGCTGGGCGTGAGTCTGCATGTGGATATCTGCGATGAGGTGGCCTTGCAGGCCGATCGTGATAAGCTGACCAAGCTCCTCATCAACCTGATCAGCAATGCACTGAAATTTACCCCGGCAGGAGGAGATGTGCAGGTGTCGGTAAGGCGCTTTGAGGAGGAGGTGATCGTGGCAGTGCAAGACAGTGGCCATGGCATCCGCAAGGAAGACCTGCCCTATATCTTTGAGCGGTTTTACCAGTCGTCGGACCCCAATGTGGAGGCCAGTGGAGGCACAGGCATTGGTCTGGCTCTCTCGCGAGAGATTGCCCTGATGCACGAAGGAGAACTGTCGGTCACCAGTGAGGTAGGAAAGGGGAGCACTTTTAGGCTAGCTCTGCCGGCCAGCCGTGTGACCAGCCAGGTGAAAGCAGCACCGGACCAAACCACCATAGCGCCAAACGAAGAAGTGCGCTTGCCGTCTACTGCTGACAACCCTACGCTACTGCTAGTAGAAGACAACTCTGACATGCGCAGCTATATCGGCCGACTCCTGGCGGATCAGTTTGAGGTACTGGAAGCGGGCAATGGACTACAGGGGCTAGAGGTATTGAAAGAAAAGTCCGTGCGCTTCATTATATCCGATGTGATGATGCCGGAGATGGATGGTATTTCGTTTTTGAAGGAGGTAAAAGCACATGCCAAATGGAAGCACATACCTTTTGTGCACCTTTCGGCTCTGTCCGATACCGAAATGCGAAAGGAGGCCTTGAGGATAGGTATCGATGACTTTTTGATGAAACCTTTTGACCCTGAGGAGCTCATCATCCGCGTACAAAACCTGTATGAAAACTACCTGAGCAGAGTGGCCCATCAGGAAGATGCCGACGAACACGTCTCTTATGAAGACCGCATGCTCTCCAGGCTACGCGAAGAGGTGCTGGCCAACCTGGATGACAGCCACTTCAACGTACTGCGGCTGGCAGATGCAGCCGCCATGAGTGAGCGCCAGCTGTACAGATACCTCAAGGCACATACCGGACTCACGCCCAATCGATTTATTCAGGAAATAAAGCTCAACAAAGCCATCGAACTGGCTGAAAACAAAGTGTACGTAAGCACCGCAGAGCTGGCTTCCGCTTTGGGTTTCAAACAAGCCTCTTATTTTTCTACCCTGTTCGAAAAGCGCTTTGGGCGAAAGCCAACGGCTATTCTGAAGGAGCAGTGAGTGCTGCCATCACCTGCGCCTTGTAGGTGCGTGAGATAGGTAAATTTTGCTCAGCTATTTTTACAGACTCCCGGTCAAAAGCGGCTACATGGTCTGTATTGACCAGGTAGGAGCGATGGATCCGTAAAAACTGCGTGGGAAGCTGCTCGGCCAGTTTGCTGATCTTTTCGCGTGTGATCACCGTATTTCCGCTATTCAGATGGATTTTCACATAATCTGCGAGGCTTTCGATGTACACAATCGCCGTAAGTGTGAGTAGCACCTGCTTTCGGTCCGACCATACCACGAGAGTTTGCTGTTGGTTTTTTTGCTGTTCTTCGTGCAGGGAATCCAGTGTGGCCTGCTGCTGACGGTAGCGCCGGATCAGCAGGATAAACGCTTGCGCAAATACGATGCAGTACAGCGTAATGGTGAGCAGCACCACATTGGTAGAGGCGGGGTTCAAAGCTGTAAAATGATAATTGGCCAAAATGATGAGTGCCACGATAAGGACGACCAATTCCAGGTATAACGACAGGATGATCAGGTAGAGCAAGTACAGGCCAAATTTCCAATAGTTGCGCGGGAGCAGGTAGCGCGGTACCAGAAAATAGTTGAACAAATAAGACGTGGCCAAAGCTACGGGTAGCAGCAGCGCCACAAAATAGAAAGCTTCTATATACCGGCCATTGGATTGGCCAAAGGCGATGGTGAGAAAAAACGTCACCAGAGTCCAAAAAATCACATGAGGAGCAATGCGCATGATTTGCTAATGTTTACTTCGAATTTGGGCATTTTCAGCGAACTAAACAGCGAATATCGACGAACTGCAGGTTTGCCGCCGGTTTCTACCTTGCCTGCGGAGGGTGCTCCAGCCACCTTTGGGACAGTTATTTGTTTCACTTTAATTTACACGATGATGTTTGAATTATTTGTCATGGGTGGCCCGCTCTTTATGGGCCTGATTACGCTTACATTTTTAATTGCTTTGATTGTGGCTACGGTCAATGCTTTTGCCATTTTTGGAGGCGGTGAGGAAGCTGCCAAAGGACTCCTGCGGCTATCGTATGTAAAATCCATAGGCCTTTTGGCGCTCGTGCTGGGCGTACTGGGGCAGATGATTGGGCTATACAGTGCCTTTGAGGCCATTCAGGAGATGGGCTCTGTGTCACCGGCCATGCTAGCTGGTGGGCTGAAGGTGTCGTCGATTACCACCATCTGGGGGCTGATCTGCTATGTGCTTTGCCTGCTGGTATACCTGGGGCTTTCGGCTGTTGCCAAAAAACAATAGCGGAAAAGCAGCTCCACTCAACGAGTGAATAGGGGCACTCACCGAGTAACGGTCATTCGTGCTGGGGGAGTTGCTACTTTAGCCTTAAGAATCCGTGGTTGGGAAATAAAAAGGATTCTTGGTTGGGAATTGAAAAGCCTGTTTGGAACGCAAACAGGCTTTTTTTATGCGCTAGTGTTTTTTTTGGAGTATCGCGAATCTTTTGTTTTTTTAGTTCTATTCATGGGGCTAGCCATATTTCTGGGGGATGCTACCCTAAGCACCTACAATTGGCTTACCGGTTTGTGTTCATGTGGCAAGAAATGGTTTGATGGAGAATGAAAATAGCTTAGAGGGGCAAGCCAGATATAGGGTATGAGTGCTACTATATTTGGATGTTGGTATTCATTATTCTCCAGATTCAGACTGAATCGGATTTTCAGATTTATCTGACTTTCTCAGTGAGTTAATAGCTCTTGGAGCACCAGTACCCCCAACAAAACCAGTAAGAAAGGTTAACCAAGGAATGAAATAATTCTCTTTGAATAGCAAGATTAAAACTGTCAAGCCAACTACAAGAAAAAGACTACCAACAAGTACATACCTCAATGTTTTATTGTTAGTGCCAGAACTTGCAATTCTTGCTAACTCAATTTCCTTAATTGCGTTTGTTCTTTCCGTGTGGAACTTGATAGCATTGTCTTCATTTTTAGCCATCAAATCTAGAAGTTTGTCCTTCTGATCTTTATCGAACTCCGACAAATCAATATTACCTCTTGAACCTTTGTGAAGTGACATTATCTCCAATTCCTGTAAAATCTGATTTACTTTACCTGGAACCGGAACCGCTGGAGTGGTCGATTCTTCACTCTCTTCTTGTTTCTTCTTAGGGGTAGGCTTATTTGTCACTTGCTATTGAATGCTTTTTGCTTTTGTAATAAAAAAGTTTGGTGTAATCACTAATCTGACTTTCATCAGATTCTTGATTGAGAGCAAACCTAAACGCATGCTTTAAATAGTTACTTAATTCATCAGAGTAGCTTCTAACAAATAGGGTAGACTTACGTCTTAAGTATGATTCTCTAATTAAATCAGAGAGGTAATTGATCTCTTCATCAGAAAGTTCGTTCTTTCGAGCAACCTCTTTAAGCGACTCAAGAATTACTTTATAAGCATTATCCAACGCCTCTGAATCAACTCTCTTAATAGGATTGTCTATTGTAGTTTCCATTGCTTTAGCATTCATCGTAACAACGAATGAAACACCATTATAGTTTGACAGGTCAAAAACTTACGCTATTTAAACAAAAAAGTAAAGAAAATTAAAACGAATACCAACAATCGCTAGAATGAATGCGCCTAACTGCCTCTTTACTGGCTTCAGGGCGAGCTTCACCATGAATCAGTCGCTGAGAAAGGTCAGTGCTTTCTACTGACTTCAGCTCGCAGGGTTTTTCACTTTCAGAACGCAGTGCCACTTGGAAACTGTTGTGCTTGTGGCGCACTTCAGCTATTTTAGCTATACCTGCCATCATTGGGTACACTAACCGATAGTAGATCGTTAGACAAAAGCCTCATCATGAGAACATTCATATTAGCTTGCATGATTTTTATCTCCGGAATTGTTAGTGGACAACAGAACGGATTGAACAAAATCAAAGAATATGACCTATCCAACATATGGACATCCGGTGGAACAACTGACATTGATGAAACGGATTTCTTTACAACCGAGCGACCTGATTTTCGTGGATTTATTGGTGATAATTACCAGAGGATTTACATTCAAATTGATGAGGTGGTTAAAGACCATCTTAACCCTTTAATATACTATGTGAGAGGATATTCAGAAGTAAAAGGTAATAGATGTTCATTTCTAGGAAAAATAAAAATCGATTCAGCCCAAATAACGGAACGTGGACAAATTTTCGAAGGTGCAGACTATTTGGTGGACATGAACAAGGTAACTCATAGGGGTACTGTTGTTTGTTCATATCAATTCTTTGAAAACAGAAATCAAAAATGGACAGGCTTTTTCAGCGGTCAACTTCGAACTCAGTTCTATTTAACAACTGATGGCCAAATTAAATATGATGCAATTGGAGGTTTCTCAGATTCCTATATGAACAACGCATATATTGGAGCTTGGACAAGTTACTCATCTGGAAACAGTAAAACTTGTAACTGGGGAGAGTTTCGAATTCCTGAATCAGGTGATTTAGATATTGGATCCGGTGATTTTTCCCCTACCCCTAAGTATATCGAGAACGGCTGGGAGGAGAACTGAAAAGCCTATATCTAAAAGACTTCTACAGTATCCGAATTAACGACCAATGGCGGATTATTTTCCAATGGGAAGAAGGAAATGCTAATAATGTTGAAATTGTTGACTGTCACTAGAATAATATAGCATATGGAAAAGCTACCGAACATACATCCAGGCGAAGTTTTATCAGAGGAATTTTTGCGACCTATGGGAATTTCTGCTTATCGATTATCAAAGGATCTGCATATTCCCCAAACAAGAGTGAGCGAAATACTGAAAAAGAACAGACGCGTAACTGCTGACACAGTTTTAAGGCTGAGTAGGTACTTCGGAACAACTCCGAAATTCTGGCTTGGGCTTCAAGATGATTATGATATTGAGGAGGAACTTGGCAGAAAGACTGACGAACTAGAAACAATAGAAAAGGTAGCGACAACTTTGTGAAAATATGAGCCATGAACACCCAGCTACAAACCAAAGGAGCAGCTCACCTAAGTGAGCCACCCCAATTATAGCTGTATTCCAGTGATGTTATTTCGCCACCACCCGAGCGGTATGATAGCTCACATGGCTGAGCACCAGGTGACTCGCCCCTTTGGAGACTTCTAAGGAAAAGGACCCGTCACGATCTGAAACCGTGCCATTGGTAGTGCCTTGCTCGATGATGTTGACGCCAGCGAGGGGCTGGTTGTCTTCCCCATACACCGTGCCTATCCACTTGCCATCGGTATGTTCGGCATCTACTTTCATATTGGGTTTTTCTGGTTGGGGCGTGTCCTCTTGGTTGGCTACAGCACCATCACCCAGAGCGAAAATGATCGGTAGCACCATGCGTACTTTTACCGCTTTGCCTCGTTGCTTACCCGGTATGAAGTTTGGAGATGCTTTTACCACTCGGATTGCTTCTTCGTCCAGCAGAGGGTCCACGCCTTTGACGACCTTTACATCGCTCAGGCTGCCGTCAGGCATCACGATAAATTGTACATATACCCGACCTGTGATGCCCTTTTCTTTGGCTGCAGTCGGATAGGTCATTTGCTCACTCAGGAATTCATAGTAGGCGGTCATGCCTCCGGGAAACTCGGGCTGTTCCTCCACCACGGTAAAGACTTCTTCGTCCGATTTGGATTTTTGAGCGATGTAGTCCAGGTTTTTGCCATCTTTTACCAGGGCCAGATAGATCTGTCCGGCGTTTGCGCTGGACTTGTCTACCCGCATGGAGTGGATAGACTCAGGGTCTATGTCCTGCAAAGCTGCTACCTCACTTAATTTGGAGTCGAGCGCTTTGTCATCAGTTGTTTCTACCGTAACTTCCACGAATACCAGGTCATCTCGCAGTGCCGCTACATCTTTCTGCATATCGGCGGGGAGTTGATCAAAGGAGATCATGTTGCTTTTGGAGCCCATATCTTTGAGCTCTGCGTCCAATTCTTCATTGCAGGCAAACGCTATGGACAGGAGCGTGCTGAGTACCGCCAGTGTACCTAGCTTCCAGGGTTTGATTGTTTTCATTTGCAGTTTCATTGCTTTTAGTCGTTTTAAGATTAAACCATCATGAAATGAGCTGGCCATGCTCATCCCATGTGCTTTTAAAGTAGCACTGATCAGTACGTTGGAGTATTGGTCGAGCGGGCAGCTTTTCAGGGCATATGCGTCGGCCTGATACTCATGTATTTTCTTCATTTCATTTCGTGCAAACCACGCCCCGGGTAGCCACCAGCATACCGCTCTGAATACTTCCAGCAGCAGGATGTCGTAAGTGTGTCCCAGGCGAGCATGCGCTTGCTCGTGTTGGAGTATGAGTTGGTATGATTCGTCCTTTTCGGAAATATTGGGGTCTATAAAAATCCATTGGAAAAACGTAAAACTTCCTTTCACGCCATGTGCCTTACGTACGGTGAGGTTGTTGACCCTTTCGGCACTGCTCTGACTTTTGAGTAGGAAAAGACGAAGGATGCTATAGCCAATTCGCATGAGTAGCAGCACCGTGACGATCCAGTAGGTATACAGTGCCAGGCTGGCCAGGTCTAAACTCGAGTTTGACTGGGCAGCGATCACTGCGGGCGCCATGGTGTAAGTTTGGGTAGCCGTAGGCAGGGGATTGGTTTCAAACAGTTGCCAAAAGGCCGGCAGCCGGAGAGCAGGTATGATCAGCGCAAGTGCTGTGGTGCCTAGCAGGTACAGTCTCATCTTGCCATACTGCCGCTCCTGGCGGAGTAGTAGGCAATAGGCAGCTACCAGTATGCTGTGAATGATGGCAAGTTCTATGAAGTAATTCATGGCTTCTGCTGTTTTAGTTCGTCGAGCAGCTGCTCCAGCTCATTGATACTCAGGTTGTCTTCTTTGGTGAAAAAGGAAACCATCTGCTGGTAGGAGCCACTGAAGTATTTGGATACAAATCCTTTCATAAAGGTTTTGGTATAAGCAGACTTGGTGATAAGCGGATGGTATTTGTAGGATTTGCCATGCGACTCGTGCCCGACAAAGCCCTTTTGCTCCAGAATACGCACAATGGTACTCACAGTGTTGTATGCGGGTTTGGGCTCTGGTAGCTCTGCGATTACCTCCTTTACAAAGGCCGACTCTAGCTGCCATAGTACCTGCATGATCTCTTCTTCAGCTTTGGTAAGTTCTTTCATTCGGTTAGTTTTTATCCGGTAAAACTAAATTCTTAGTTCAAAACTAAAAGTTTAGTTGATGAATGCAAATTATTTTAACTAAAAGTTTAGTTGATAGGGGTGCTGAAAATTTGAAACAGGATAGGGTGGTATAGAATTGATAAGGTTTGAGGTTGTATTTGGGATGAATTATTAAAAAATGAATGTTTTTTTTATGAAAATTTAAATAAGTGTAGGTGAATAGCTCTTTTTGATACACTTTTGCATTCGAGTCAGCTATAAGAATTTTTTAAACCGAGCCAACCAACAAGCCAATTCAAGTGGACTTTTTTTTAACCAAACCTTTAGTTAGCAGACTTTAATTTCCCATGAATCGCCGAACCCAACCCAAATTCGGGCTACTTTTTGTATGCCTGTGTTTCACTATGTTTTCTTATGCCCAATCCAATGTCACCGGTAAGGTGGTAGACGGGGCTGGAGAACCCATTCCTTTTGCCACTTTGCTTTTGCCCGATGGGCCTATAGCTGGTACTACTACAGATATTGAGGGTGAGTTTTTTGTACCCTACCTGAATGAAGGGCAGTATACCTTTCAGGTGAGTAGTGTGGGCTTTAGGACCGAGCTGGTACCTTTTACAGTAGCAGATCAAGATGTAGATCTCTACATAGTGCTTACCGATGACCTCTTAGAACTTACTCAGGTGATCAAGACAGGAACTTTTAATCCTTTGTCTAAACTGGAATCCAGTGTAGCTATCACTACGGTGAACTCTACGGAAATACGGAAACGAAAGCCACAAGGTACCGGTGAGCTTCTATCTTCAGTACCCGGTGTATATGTAGACCACAGTAGTGGAAATATCAACAGCCGCATCATCGTGCGTGGCTTGACAACCGGAACTACGAACTTGCTGGGCCAGGCGTCTGGGTCTGGTTTTCGCTATGTGTCACTGCAAGAGGATGGACTACCGGTAATCAGTACTATATCTAACAGCGCCGCGCCGGATTATTTTCATCGGGTAGATCATACCGTGGGAAGGCTGGAGGCCATCAGAGGAGGGAGTTCATCGGTCACAGCAGCCAATTCCCCAGGTGGCATATTTAATTTTATCTCCAAGACAGGAGGGGTAGATTTTGGTGGAGAAACGAGCATGACCTATGGCTTGTATGACAATGGTCGATGGATGTCCAGAGCAGATGTGGGCATGGGTGGGCCTTTGAACCGAAACTGGCGCTGGTATGCCGGCGGCTTTTACCGACATGATAACGGCCCCAGGGAAATCGATGGGGTAGCCAATGCTGGAGGTCAACTAAAGGCCAACCTGGCTTATGTAGGAGAAGAGCTGATCGTGAAGTTTTACGGTAAATACCTCAACGACAAAAATACCACCTATGGCAACGTACCTACCAAAAGTGTAGGTGAAGGAGGGAAGTTTGAGTCTTTTGACGAGCGTTATTCTGCGATTTTCCCCTCGTTAACGGCGGATGTCAATGATTATTCGACGGGTAGCAATCCAACTTTGCGATCGTTCAATTCCGCAGATCGGGCGGCTTCTGAGTCGATGATGCTCGGCATAAACATAGACTACACGCTGGGTAATGGCTGGTCTATCTCCGAAAAGATGAAAGCCAGTTTACTTAGCCAACGCATCAATCAGTTTACCGAAGTACCCGGAGCTTCTCCAGATTATGCTGCTTATGGCATGGATTTTTATGACGTAAGTACTGGCAACAGTATTGTCATTGAGGATGTGACTAATAATTTTATTACACTTTCGGCCATGGATTTCAACGTGTCTATGGTGGACGCCATCAATCAGGTTTCACTGATTCACGAGTCCGAGAATCATCGCTTTACGCTAGGAAATTTTTCGTCATATAACCGATCCAATTTTGCCTACAATTTCAATTTTCTCAGCGCATTGTTGGAGCCCCATAACCAGCTGGTAGGGATGCGTATCCCAAATCCTTATATTGGTTGGGAATATGCGGATGGCTCAGCTGTCTCCGGTCCGCAGTACTATCAGGTGACCAACGAACATGGTTTTTTCCTGACGAACCCCATTATGCTGCCGGGTAGTGAGCTCAATACCGCTATTATTGCCGGGTATGTAAATGAAGAGTGGAGAGTATCCGAACAATTTACAATTGATGGTGGAGTACGGCTGGAGTACATCAAACACTTTGGCCATAAGGAAGGATTCGGCAATGCTTTGGAAACGGGCATCACGCCACTATACAACCCTGATGACCGCCAGGCCAATCCAGCTTTTAATCCGGCTCAGCCAGTGTCGGCACAAAACCCTCCATATTTCCCTAATGCCGTGTTGGCGAATGGCCTGGACAATGATCCATTTACCTTCTTTGATGGGGCTACGAAATATGCCAATGGTCAGCAGTATGAGTTTGACCACAGCTATCTGTACTGGTCTGGATCTCTGGGATTCAACTACAAGTTTAGTGAGCAGCTGGCGGGCTTTGCCCGTGCAAGTAGAGGGGTGAAAGCACCAGATGTAGATTACTACGTTTACAATTTTGATAATGTGGCCATCAACCCCCAAACTGCCGGGGTGAACTCTTTTGATGATTTGCTGGAAGAAGTGCGCCAGGCCGAACTAGGTGTAAAAGTGAATGGACAGACGTTTTCATTGTTTTCCACTGTGTTTTACAACAACCTGAAAAATGTTCCTTATTCCACATTGGGTACCACCTCTACGCTGGAGACGTTCTTTACGCCCACCACTTTCAACGAGTCCACTACCTATGGCTTAGAAACCGAAGTGATTTGGAAACCCGTGGATCAGTTGAAGCTTCGTGTAAACGGCACCTATCAGTTGCCGGTATGGAATACGTTCAAGTACTATGATATAGACTCCATCACTTATCAAAGTGCTCAGGGAGTGACTGTAGATCAGGAGCTGTTTGATCGGTATCAGCTTACGCTAAAAGACAAAACCATCGCAGATTTACCTGACTTGTTTGTGAATTTCGATGCGGAATATGAGTTAGGGGCACTAACGCTGGGAGCCGGGGCCAATTATGTGGGCAAGCGTGCTTTCAATGTGCATGCCGTGGAGTATGCTCCGCAGTTTATCACCTTTGATGCCAGTGCGAGTTTGGCTTTGGGCCAAATGACCATCAATCTGGATATAGACAACCTGACCAACACTTTAGCCTATACCAATTTTTCTACCTATCTGGGAGCGTCTTTGTATCGCGAAAGCCTTACCCGTGAGCAGATTGAAAGTTATCAGGCATCGGGCAGACCTGTACTCGGCACGCCTATCCTTCCCAGGTTGGCAAGAGTTTCAGTTTCATACCAGTTTTAAGGAGGTTGCCACAAAACTAAAAAGCCCTCGCTCAATCCATACTGGGATTGAACGAGGGCTTTTTTTAATCCGTCTGTATCAGCTTACCATTTCACTGCCACCTTGCCGATGGATTGGCGTCCAGCAAGAAATTCGTGAGCCTCTGCCAGCTCTTCATGGGCAAATTCTTTACCCACAGTAGGCTTTATCTCTCCTTTCTCGGCCATGTCGATCACAGCTTTGAGGCAACGCTGAAAGGTTTCTGGTTTATGATCGGCTATACGGAGCATGTTGATACCCAGCATGGAGGTGCTGGACGATACAAATTTGATGGGGCTCCACCAGCCAAAACCGAAAAGCAGCTTCAGCATCTTTACGATGTTGCCTTTAGCGTCTGTCATTTTCGAAGCGCCATAAATTATCACACGTCCTCCAGCATTGAGGAGGGCATAGTCTTTCTTCACATAGTCTCCACCAATGGGGTTAAACGTAGCGTCTAGCTTTCGCCCAAAACCGAGGTTTTCTATTTTTTGCTGATAGTCTTCTTCGCGGTAATTGATCGGGTGATCCACCCCAAGGTCGCGCAAGTACTGGAGCTTTTCTTCTGACCCTGCGGTGCCAAAGAGCACACACCCTTTGCGTTTGAGTAGCTGCACTAGCGCTGTGCCTACTCCGCCAGCTGCAGCGTGGATGAGTGCATGGTCGCCCGCATGAAGCGAAGCGCATTCTTCTGCGGCATAGTAGGCGGTAATGTACTGTGTAGCGAGTGCGGTGGCTTCACCTATGCTTAGGCTTTCCGAGATTTTAGCCACGGCTATAGCCGGTGAGATCACATGATCTGCATACCCTCCAAACCGTGTAAAAGCCAGCACGCGATCACCGATTTCCAATCCGGTAACTCCTTCTCCCAAAGCCTTTACGTGCCCGACATTTTCATAGCCGATCACAGCGGGCAGTGGCGGGCAGTCCCGATACATCCCCAGCCGGGCCATCACGTCAGCAAAATTGAGCCCAAAACCTTCAGATTCGATGAGTACCTCTCCTGCAGCAGGTGAGGGTGTGGGCTTTTCTTGTAGTTCGAAGGCTTCGGATGCTTTGCCGTTTTTGATGAGTGTGTAGGTCTTCATATGGGTCTGAAATTTATGATTTATTGGTTTGGAAGTAGGCGGTAAGTTTGTTGTTCATGTCTGTCTCACTCATGTATTTTGGTGAGAGCGACTCCTGCCCGGGGAAGTTTTCCATGTGCAGCGTCTGCGTAGGGAAAGCGAAGTTGACACCCAGTTCTTTGCCTAGCTTTAAGATCTCCATCAGTACTTCATGTCGGGCTTTGAGCTCGGCGGTCCAGTCGGGCACTTCAAAGAATATATAAAACATGATGTTTAGTGAAGAGGAGGCCATCTCATTGAAAAAGACGTTGTAATAGTCTTTGCGTGTATCGGGGTGGGTTTCCACAATTTGGCGGAGGCCTTTTACAAATGTTTCAATGAGCTCCGGGGGAGTGTCATAGGTCACGGCTATTTGTGTGAAAAACCGCCGGTACTGGCGCATGCCGTGATTGTCGATGGTACTATCTGCCAGCCGACCATTCGGAACGTACATGAGCGAGTTGCGAAAGGTCCGCACGCGTGACGAGCGAAAGCCTACTTCCTCCACAGATCCATCGATTTCACCACTAGTGATCCAGTCGCCGATCTGAAATGGCCGGTCGATGAAGATCATCAGCGACCCAAAAAAGTTTTTGATGGTATCCTGTGCAGCCAGTGCAAAGGCCAGACCTCCTATGGATAGTCCGGTGAGTAGCGGGATGATGGGGATGTCCAGATTTTCAAGGATGAAAAGGGTACCTATCCCTACTACGAAGGTTTTTAGCGTTTTGCGCAGCAGCGGTACAAGTTGGTCATCCAGTGTGCTTTCGGTGTTTTTGGCCAGGTTTTCCAGGTACATGGCCAGGATATCTACCAGGCGGTAAAAGACAATGGTGCCAAACAGCGGAAGCAGGGCTTTGAGCGCTAGCATCACCCAATGTGCTGTAGAAGGTGGTAGCTGTAGCACCGGTAAAAATACCCGTAGGAGTAAGATCACCGCAAAGATGCTGATAGGTCTGGCTACAGGCAGCATGAAGTGGTCCGCCAGTTTTTCATATCCGGCCCGAAGCAAAAGGCGTGTGAGCAATTGCTCAAAAAAGTAGCTCAGCACCTTGTGCACCAGCACGCTCAAAAGCGCAAGAATCAGCACACCCAGGTACTGATACATGTAGAGCCCCATGATTTTGCGTGTCCCCATTTTAGGGAGCAGGTCCAGCAGCTTGTCGGTGCCGAAAGGAAAGGTTTGTTCGTGGAGTTCTTCTATCAGGTCTATGGAAGAAATGCTGTATTTCCATTGATCGCCTACCTTTTCCAGATAGATTTTCGGATGGCTGGAGTCCATTACATAGTGCGCCCGGTTTCTAACTGTATCTCTGTAGTTGATGTCTCGGGGTACCTCTTCCATTTGGATGAAAATGCCTTCTCCATCCCATATTTGTTTCAGCTGTACGGCACGCTCTTTTGCGGTAGCCGGGTCTACGCCCTCACGCTGAAAAGGCAGGGCTGCCAGCTCCTCACTGTAGTGTTCTGGGGAGAGGTAGTACAGATGGGTATAGAGGGCAGCATAGGGAGATTTCAGGTCGGTGTATACCGAGTCCTGACTATGGGCTACCAGCGTACTAAAACAAAGACAAATCCAAAGCAGTTGCTTACTCATACTTATCGTGTTTATCCGGCAAAGGTAAGCGTTATTCCCTTTAACTTTGGAACCCTAAAAAAGAGTAAAATAGTTATGAATAATCCGTTTTTGGAACCCTACAATACGCCTTTCGAGGTGCCTCCTTTTGATCGCATAAAAAACGAACATTACATGCCAGCGCTGAAGGAGGGTATCTCCAAAGCTCGAGCGGAAATACAGGCAATTGCCGACAGTGACGAAGCACCTACTTTTAAAAACACTATAGAAGCTATGGAGGCAGGTGGAGACCTGCTGGAGCGTGTCACCAGTGTGTTGTTTAACCTCAACTCTGCGGAGACCAACGATGAACTACAGGCTGTGGCGCGTGATGCCTCACCGCTGCTTTCAGAATTTGACAATGAGATCAAGCAAAATGAAAAACTCTGGCAGCGGATCAAAGATGTCTACAGCCGAAAAGAGGAGTTTGACCTCACTGACGAACAAAAAATGCTACTGGAAAAGACCTACAAGGGCTTTGTGAGAAGTGGTGCGGATCTGGATGGCAAACGAAAAGAGCGATACAAGGAAGTTGCTATTGAGCTCTCTAAATTGTCGCTGCAGTTTGGTGAAAACCTGCTGGCTGAGACCAATGATTACCTGCTGGTAATCGATGAAGAAAAAGACCTGGCAGGCCTGCCAAAAGATGTGGTGAGTCGAGCTGCGGAGACCGCAAAGCAAAAGGGCCATGAAGGGAAATGGGCATTTACGTTGCAAGCGCCCAGCTATATACCGTTTATGGAATACGCCGACAAGCGCGAGCTGAGAGAGGAGCTGTTTAAAGCATACATGCGTAAGGCTTTTAAAGGCAATGACCGGGACAACCAGGAGATTGTGAAAAAGCTTGCTGCGCTGAGAGCCGAAAAAGCAGCGTTGTTAGGGTACAGCACCTACGCCGAGTATGTTTTGGAAGAGCGGATGGCCGAAACTCCAGATAAAGTGCAGGATTTTTTACAAGATCTACTTGAGCGAGCTATGCCTAAGGCCAAGGAGGAAGTAGAGGAGATCAAAGCATTTATGCAAGAATTAGGTGCAGACCATGACTTGCAGCGCTGGGACTGGGCCTACTACTCAGAAAAGCTTAGAAAGAAGAAGTATGACCTGGATGATGAGCTCACCAAGCCCTACTTTAAGTTGGAAAACTGTATCGACGGAGTTTTTCAGACTGCAGAAAAACTGTTTGATATCAGCTTTCGAAAGAATGATGAGATTCCGGTCTACCATGAAGATGTACAGGCCTACGAAGTATTGGATGCGGATGGTCAGACCACAGCCATATTCTTCGCAGACTTTTTCCCTAGAGATGGGAAACGTGGAGGTGCCTGGATGACTTCCTACCGGGACCAGCGCAGGTTCGGAGGAGTAAAGGTAATTCCTCATGTAAGCATCGTTTGTAATTTCACACCTTCTTCGGCAGATACTCCTTCACTTCTAAAATTTGACGAAGTGAAAACGCTTTTTCATGAATTTGGACATGCCCTTCACGGTATGTTGGCTGACACCCATTATGCGAGCCTGTCGGGTACGCATGTGTATTGGGATTTTGTAGAGCTCCCTTCGCAGATCCTCGAAAACTGGTGCTATGAGAAAGAATGCCTCGATTTGTTTGCAAAACACTATGAAACAGGAGAGTTGATTCCTGCCGAATACGTGGAGCGATTGAAGAAAAGTGCTATTTATCATGAAGCATATGCCACAGTGCGTCAGCTGAGCTTTGGGCTGCTAGACCTCAACTGGCACCACATTACTCCCGAGCGGGCAGGTACTATAGATGATGTGAGTAAGGTAGAGCAGGAAGCATTTGCTCCCACAGACCTCTTTCCGGCTGTGCCTGGCACCAATATGAGCGTCCAGTTTGGACACATCTTCGGTGGAGGCTATGCCTCAGGGTACTATAGCTACAAATGGGCTGAGGTACTGGATGCAGACGCTTTTTCGGTTTTTCAGGAAAAGGGCGTATTTGACAAAGAAACAGCCCAGCGTTTCAAAGCTACTGTTTTGAGCCAGGGAGGTACACAGCATCCGATGGATTTGTACAAAGCGTTTAGAGGGCAAGAGCCCAAGCCAGACGCACTTCTCCGGCGAGCCGGGCTGAAAGACTAATAGGTGATGTCGCTGTAGACAGTCTTTTTTTCTTGTTTGAGCTCTTCGTTGAGGTCTGAAACAAGTGCATCAAACTCGGCCTTGAGCTTTTCTAATTCCAGAGGAGCATGAGGCCGGGTTCCAAATACCCGTTCTTTTTCACTAGGAGAGATTAGGGTTTCCCTATAAGAACGATCAGCCAACACACGATTGAGCTGCGCACCTACCACACCCAGTAGACTTAGCGAATATTCCGGGTTGAATTTGAGCTGTTTGTCAGGAATGGCATACAGCACAGAGCTAATTTCGTAATTCGAAAGGTTGATAGGATCATTCGCATCACGCTGAAGGGTGCTGAGCAGGCGAATCATCTTTTTCAAACCACCGTTGCATCGCTGGTCCTTAGCATTTACCCGTGCTATGTTGAGAAAAGGAAGGTATTTTCTTCGGGTCTTTTTATCAAGGTTATATTCGCATATACCCCGATCTATTTCACGCTTGGTACTGATGAAATCCGGATTGTCCAGCCAGATCGCAGGAAGGATTTTTACTTCACAGCTAGGCTTGGACGACTGCAGGATGATGCGTTCTTTGGTGCTGTAATCTACCTTGGTGAATACACCTGCGCCACTCAGCGTCTGCATCACATGGGTGGCGATGTTTTCTACTTTTATCCATGGCTTTTTGTCTAGCGTGCGGGCCAGTATGATGAGCTCTACGCCTCCATAAAGTACAATGTGGGTTTCGGTCTGAATAGGACCTTGATAGCGAAAATCTACGCCCACACCTGTGGCATCAAAGGATTTTTCTAATCGTTCTTGAATCCGCTTGGCGATATGATAGGTCTTGTAAGCGTAGGAAGGGTCAATCTCCTCCATGGCTTCCAGTGCATATTTCAATACCTCCGAATATTCAGATTCATGGAAGGCATCCGATACGATAGATTCTCGTAGTGCTTCGTCATATCTTCTACCAAGCAGATTTTCTAACAAAACACTATAGTCTTTATTCATAGAGTAAGGCCGTGATGATTAGCAAAATAAGTATTCGAAGTGAAAATATGAATTTAAAGTTAATAAACTGGCGAGTCTCAGCGCTATTTTTCAGAATGAAAAGCCCCTTTTTGCTCGAAAAATGAAAGATTTCACCTGATTGATAGTAAAGGTATGAGTAGGTTCAAGCTAAGGTTTAGAAAATGTTAACCTTAGAGAAAAGAGAATTGGATGGAGAATTTCTAACGGAGCGATTTGCTTTTTATCTCCTAAAATGGGTTTATTTGTACTATTATGAAGCTGACAACTACTCCTTCCGTATTTGTGAACTGCTAACCATCCACGGCAGTCCACCTTATTGTATCTAGTTTCAATCTACTTAGTAAAATTTTTTATTGTATGAAAAGCCTTATTCGCTATATACAGCGCCTGGCCAATCTATTTGTGGTCGCGCTGAAGGGTTCTGAGAAGGAGTTTACTACCGGTAGCATCAACCGGGCTATTTTTCTTCTATCCATTCCCATGATTGGGGAAATGATCATGGAGTCATTGTTTGCTGTGGCAGACGTGTATTTTGTTTCTAAAGTCAGTGTAAATGCCGTGGCTACGGTAGGGCTCACCGAGTCTATACTAATGATCATCTACTCTGTGGCAGTGGGGCTGAGCATGGCTACTACGGCCATCATCGCCCGGCGTGTGGGTGAGAAGAAATACCACCGCGCAGGTGATGCTGGTTTTCAAAGCATCTTTTTGGCGGTCATCGTAGGGGCTCTGCTCGGAGTAGTAGGGTTTGTATTTGCAGAAGATATCCTACGGCTAATGGGCGGGGAGCCAGACCTCATTGCAGAGGGAAAGGGGTTTACGCAAATCATGTTTGCCGGTAATCTTAGCATCTTTCTGTTATTCCTCAACAACGCGATTTTTCGCGGAGCGGGTGATGCCTCCATTGCCATGCGCTCGCTTTGGCTGGCCAATGGTCTCAACCTGATTTTGGACCCGTTGTTGATTTTTGGGTATGGTCCTATACCAGCAATGGGCATCGAAGGGGCGGCTATCGCCACTACTACCGGGCGTTCGATAGGCGTGCTGTACCAGTTTTACTTCCTTATAAAGGGCCGTGGTATTATTCGCATTGGGTGGTCCAATGTGGTGATTCGTCTTAAGACACTGGTGGAGCTTTTGAAAATCTCTATGGGTGGTATGGGGCAATTTTTGATTGAGTCGGCCAGCTGGATATTTCTGGTACGGGTGATGTCCTATTTTGGTAGTGAGGCTTTGGCTGGCTATACCATTGCTTTCAGGGTGATCGTGTTTACCATTTTACCATCGTGGGGCATGTCCAATGCAGCCGCTACACTGGTAGGTCAAAACCTGGGTGCTAAGGCGCCCGATCGTGCGGAGACGTCTGTATGGCGTACAGCATTTTACAATATGCTCTTTTTGGGTGTGGTTTCGGTGATTTTCTTTATTGCGGCAGACCCTATCATTGGTTTGTTTAGTCAGGGAGATCTGGTCCAGGATATTGGAGCTTCAGCACTCAAAATCATTTGCGTCGGCTATGTCTTCTTCGCGTATGGAATGGTGATCAGTCAGGCTTTCAATGGTGCTGGAGATACCAAAACACCTTTGATTATCAACTTCTTTGTGTTTTGGATCATCCAAATCCCACTGGCTTATTGGCTGGCTGTAACGCTCGACTGGCAAGCCAATGGAGTGTTTTTTACCATTGCCTTTAGCCATTCGCTACAGGCGGTGGTAAGCATATTCTTGTTTCGCAGAGGCAAGTGGAAGACGGTGGCCGTTTAAAAAGCCACGGTGACGAGCTCCAAATTGCGATCTACCACTTTGTAGATATGCAGCTCGTTTTCGTATTGCATGATGGAGATAGGCTGGCTGGAAGTGAGTGGTCTTCCAGTTAGCAGGTTTCCATTGCGATCATATAGGTACAGATACGTGCCTCCCGGGTCGGTAAAGACGATAAACTCCTTGCCAGCACCTAATTGATAGTACTGCGTGTACAGTGGCCGGTCTGTGAAATAGTCTTTCTTAAAGAGCACATTGCCCTCCGTGTCTAGCATCTCGTAGCTGCTCTCGGTACGTCTCAGAATCAGGTAAGTGTCGCCCGTTACATCCGGCACGATTCGGAACATTGTACGTGCTACGGGCTTGTAGAGCTGTTCTCTTCGCAGGAGCTGGCCAGTAAAGGATATTTCCACGAGTTCACCATTGGTGGTAAGCAGCACCAGGCTCGACTCTTCAAAGCTATTACCCGTTTTGATAAAGAATGGTTTGGTTAGCGTGCTTTCAAGTTTTACCGGAAAGCCTTTGTAGTCATCACCACGTCTGTTGAGGAGTGTGACCTGCCCACTACGAGTAGCCGTGATTAGGATGTCTTTTCGCCCAATACGTCTGTGAATTGGAGCCGAAACCAACGCATTGCCACCAATATCGAGTGGGTCCCATCCTTTGAGAGGTTTTACGTTTTTGTCTGTCAGGTAGATTTTACCATCCTTATTGGCTATGCCAAATCGGTATTTTTTGCTCTTGTCATAATCAATGAGCTGCAAGTCCGATAGTCCTTGATTTTTGGGTAAGCCCCTTGGGAATTCCGGAATATAGGTTCCTGTCCTGTCGATAATGTGTACTTGGTTTTGAGTGGTAAAGAGGTATTGCAGCTTCCCGTTGTTGTAATAATCTATTTGCCGAATGTCGGAGGTGATAGAGCCATTTATTTTTTTGTCCCAGAGTACATTGAATTCCGCATCGATCAGGTAAACAGTGCCGGACGTGTCTTGCAGCAAGGTTTCACGCTGCCTGGTGTCATGGTTGGTGACCAGCCAGGGTTTGGTGATGATGTAGTCTGGCAGTACGATCGACTCTTTGGTGGTGATGCGCTCAGGTATGGTGCGCTTGGGTAGTTCGGGTTGGTAGATGGTGGTGTTGGTGTAAAACTTATTGTCAACAGCACTAAACTGCACCGCGGCAAATTCCAGGTTTTTGAAGGATAGTTGATGTTCTTCGAAAAAAGCTTTCCAGGAAGGTTTCATTTGAGCCGTAAGGGCAGACCAGGCCCTGGGGATATTTACCATGAGGCTGTAGTTAGCTTCGCGGTTGGTTTGTTCCAAAAAGCGATTGATTCGGATGGACTTGGTCCAGGTAGCTTCATTGGCTATGCTGATGGTAAAGTTTTTGAGCTGCTGCAGGTTGTTGCAAAATACGAGGTAGTTGCGATACTGAAGGTAATAGCAATGCTCAAAGCCTTCACCCATAGTACCCAGCAATGCTTTTGGGTAGTCGCTAAAAGGGAGCTTCCGAATCTCATAGGCTCCGTAGGGTTCACTATACAGCGTATCGCCGGTTTTTAGCATATCACGTTCACCAGCTGAGTTGAAAAAGCTCAGCGCTTCTCCCATATCGCTGATTTCCAGGAGGAGCAATTTGTGCGTGGCGCCCGTAGCGCCAGATTCTAAATGCACCAGGCAGATTTCTTCATCTACTAGCTGGTAAGTGTAGTCGACATCAAAATCATTTGCTGATTTGATTTGTTGCTTTAGCTTCATAGCATCAGGTTCATTGGCTGAGAGGTAAGCATTTAGTGACTGTCCTAGCTGTTCGGTATTTCTGCTCCCAAAGTGCTGAAGCCAGGAGGTTTCGTTGGGAATGATTTCAGCCATATCAAAACGAGCCCCAGCACTATTGCTAAAGTTTTTGAGGAAGTGAGTGGAGCTTGACGTGAAGCTAAACCCATTGAGGTTGAGATAGTCGTTAGAGACTTTTAAGTCCAAAAATGCAGACTTACCGGGGTTGAGCTTAAGTGGCTGCTTCAAAAACATACCGACGATGCTTTCGATTCTTTCGAGGTTTAGATAGAGGTTCCCCTGATCTTTTTCGAGTTTGGTTAAAGGATGTAGTTCGGCAGTGCGTGCATAAAAATTTTGAGAGGGATCTCCCGCTACTGTTCGGATCGCATCTTCTACCAAAAATGCTGAAAAACTGCCAATGAAGTAATTTTTATAAAAGATATAAGTGAATACCTCGCCTCCTAAAGGGCCGATGAGCTCTGTGATGGTAAATCCTTCGTACTCCCGGGTTTTGCGTTTGTATCCTTTATCTCCAAAATAGGCCTGGGCTTTGCTGATATAGGTTTGCTGGGACAGGTTTTGGATTTCTACTACGTACAGGAAGTCGAAGCTTTGACTAGAGGTGACGTTGAGACCAATCAGTGCCTGATTTTGATTGAAAAAGGAGGTAAAATTTCCTTTGCCTGCCAATGAGTCTAACAGATCTAGCTGCGTTTGGAGGCGTTTGAAATCAGAAATGAACTCCAGATTTTTCCAGATATCAGTTTCCTGTATTTCAGCAAAGGCTTGTAAAGGTGCTGAAGATTCGTAGACCAGGGCGGTATTGGCCGGCATAAAAGACCACAGCGAAAGATCTGCGTCTTTCATCCATTTGTCATAGGTGAAATAACCCGCACCTGCGAGCAATAGGAAGGCTAAAACGATTAGGAATTTTTTCAACAGGTCGCTGATTTTAAGCGCAAGATAACAATAAGCAAGCCGAATTGAAAAACGACTGAATAAAGCCTTTCATTGTTGTTGGAGTATGATTTTTAAGGCTTGGGCAGTCTTTTAAAACAAAAAAAGCCGATCGGAAAGGATCGGCTTTGAGTGATGGTTGATCATCGTACTTATTTGAGACTGCTAGAGAGGTATTCTCTGTTTAGTCTCGCAATGTTTGTCAGACTTATTTCCTTAGGGCATTCTGCTGAGCAGGCTCCAGTGTTGGTACATGCTCCAAACCCTTCATCATCCATTTGAGCTACCATGTTTTGTGCGCGTCGGGTGGCTTCCACACGTCCTTGAGGTAGGAGGGCATACTGAGACACCTTGGCAGAAACAAACAACATGGCTGATGCATTTTTACATGCCGCTACACATGCCCCACACCCAATACAGGTAGCAGCATCAAACGCCTTGTCCGCATCGTCTTTGTTTACAGGGATGGCGTTGGCATCTTGTGTATTACCTGAGGTATTTACAGAGATGTATCCACCAGCGTGCTGTATACGATCAAACGAGCTGCGATCTACGATCAGGTCTTTGATCACAGGGAAAGCTTTGGCTCGAAATGGCTCAATGTGGATGGTGTCTCCATCTTTGAACCTGCGCATGTGAAGTTGGCAGGTGGTGATGGCTCCATCAGGCCCGTGAGGCTTACCATTGATTTGCAACGAGCAGCTTCCGCAGATACCTTCGCGGCAGTCATGGTCAAAAGACACGGGAGTTTCGCCTTTTTCGATCAATTCATTATTTAGTACATCCAGCATTTCAAGGAATGACATGTCAGGAGATACGTTTTTGATGTCGTAATCCACCAACTTCCCTTTATCATTAGCATTTTGCTGACGCCAAATTTTTAGTTTTAGATCCATATTAGGGTAATTTATTGACGAACCTTCCGGCTCTTACTTATAACTTCTTTCTTTTACTTCAATGTTTTCGTAGTTGAGTTCTTCTTTGTGAAGCTCCGCTTCAGCAGGCTCACCTTTGTATTCCCAGGCGGCTACATATTGAAACTCAGGTCTACGAAGTGCTTCACCTTCCTCTGTTTGGTATTCTTCACGGAAGTGTCCACCGCACGATTCTTCGCGGTGTAGCGCATCTTTGGCAAATAGCTCTCCCAATTCCAGAAAATCAGCAACTCTACCAGCTTTGGCCAACTCTTCGTTAAACTCATCAGCTGATCCGGGGATCGAGACGTTTTTCCAGAAATCCTCACGAATTTCTTTGATCTCTTCGATTGCTTCTTTTAGGCCTTTTTCATTTCGGGCCATGCCTACTTTGTCCCACATTACCTTGCCAAGTCGCTTGTGGAAGTAGTCTACTGGCTTAGAGCCTTTGTTATTCATTAGCCTGTCTATCTGATCTCTCACAGCTTTTTCAGCTTCATCAAACTCTGGAGTATCCGTAGGGATCTTGCCAGTTCGGATGTCGTTAGACAGGTAATTGCCTATGGTGTATGGCAATACGAAATAGCCATCTGCGAGTCCCTGCATCAGTGCAGATGCTCCCAGGCGGTTAGCTCCGTGATCGGAGAAGTTTGCCTCACCAGTCACGAAACACCCAGGAATGGTAGACATCAGGTCATAGTCTACCCACACACCACCCATGGTATAGTGTACCGCAGGGTAGATCATCATCGGGGTTTCATATGGGTTTTCGTCTACAATCTTTTCGTACATCTGGAAGAGGTTTCCATATTTAGATTTTACTACCTCTTTACCCAGCTTGTTTACGAGTTGCTTATCGTTTTCGTCCAGGCCTCTCACGTGTGCTTGCTCTTTGCCATATCGCTCTATGGCAGAGGCAAAATCCAGATATACCGCTTCACCTGTGGCGTTTACGCCATAGCCTGCATCACATCTCTCTTTTGCGGCGCGGGAGGCTACATCACGTGGTACGAGGTTTCCAAAAGCTGGATACCTACGCTCCAGATAGTAATCTCTATCTTCTTCAGCTATTTCTGTAGGGCGGAGTTTGCCGGCACGGATGGCTTCTACGTCCTCTTTCTTTTTCGGCACCCAGATACGCCCGTCATTCCTGAGCGACTCAGACATTAGCGTAAGCTTCGACTGATGGTCGCCTGATACCGGAATACAGGTAGGGTGGATCTGCGTATAGCAAGGGTTGGCAAACCAGGCACCTTTTTTATGGATTTTCCAGGATGCTGACACGTTGCTACCCATAGCGTTGGTAGATAGGAAGAATACGTTGCCATATCCACCAGAAGCGATCACTACAGCATGAGCCGAGTGACGTTCTATTTCGCCGGTCACCAGGTTTCTGGCAATGATACCTCGGGCTTTGCCATCTACCAGTACCAGATCCATCATTTCATGGCGATTGTACATTTTGATTTTACCACGACCGATTTGGCGATTCATCGCAGAATATGCGCCGAGCAATAGCTGCTGACCCGTTTGGCCCTTGGCGTAGAAGGTACGCGATACGAGTACTCCACCAAATGAACGGTTGTCTAGCAGTCCACCATAATCTCTGGCAAAGGGAACGCCCTGTGCCACACACTGATCAATGATATTGGCCGATACTTCTGCCAGGCGATAAACGTTTGCCTCTCTGGAGCGGTAGTCTCCACCCTTTACCGTGTCGTAAAACAGTCGGTAAGTAGAGTCACCATCACCCTGGTAGTTTTTGGCAGCATTGATACCTCCCTGAGCGGCAATAGAGTGCGCTCTTCTTGGAGAATCCTGAAAACAAAAAGCTTTTACGTTGTATCCCAGCTCAGCCAGAGTAGCTGCTGCGGATCCACCGGCAAGACCTGTCCCGACTACAATCACATCAATAAGTCGTTTGTTAGCAGGGTTTACCAGATTGATACTGTTCTTATGGTTGGTCCATTTTTCGGCTAATGGGCCATCAGGAGTTTGTGCTGGAAAATTAGAACCTATCTTCATGACTTAAATTAATGATTGATGAAATGGTAAATAGCGATTAAGATAAAGCCAGCAGGCACGATCACCGCATAGGCCGTACAAAACTTCTTAATTGCTGGGGTGAATTTGTTGTTGAATCCAACAGATTGGAAGGCCGACTGAAAGCCGTGTAGTAGGTGAAGCGCCAACAGAACGAATGCGATGACGTAAGCACCTACTCTTAGAGGATTCTCAAACTTGTGAACAAGTTCACCATAATATCTATCTGCATCTTCGGGTAGAAACTGTACATACTTGTAGCTCATTTCCGGAATCCAGAAGTCGATAAAGTGTAGTGCCAGAAATGCCAGGATTACCAGGCCACTGATCAGCATGTTTTGTGACATCCAGGAGGCATTGCTTCCATCTTTCTTTGCATACTTGATCGGACGTGCTGCCCGGTTTTTCGCCTCAAGTACAAACCCCATCACAAAGTGAAAAACCACTGCAAAGATTAGCACTGGTTGGAGTAAGAACTGTACGATTGGGTTGGTGCCCATGAAATGCGAAGCTTCATTGAATGCTTCTTCGCTAAACACGGATAGCATGTTTATCGTGAGGTGTTGAAGCAAGAAGAAGATGAGAAAGAGCGCCGAAAGTGCCATGGCAAACTTTCTGGCAATTGTTGTAGAAAACCAACTCATATTTTTGCTAATTTCATTTTTTTGTGCGGGTCCAAAGGTAGTTCCCGAACTTGTATCACACAATTCGATCCTTTATTTTGAATGGGTCTAAATAAGGTCTTTTGGAATGATTCTTTTCGCTTTAGTCCCTTAGGTAATTTTACAGCTCAAACAGGGTGTTTTTCTTAGATGTTTGAACTTTTGTGCGTTTTATTTGTGTGGATGGTGAGTCATCTCAAACATTAGCTAGAAGCTAGCCGGGCTATTGGAAATAAGTGATTAAGCTGGTAACCTTGTTATGCTTTATGGATTGATTCAATTAGTAATGGAAATACTCTTGATAGCTACACGTTTTATTATGTGATGATTTAAAATAACCAGTGTAGGTAGAAAGGCGTTAATCGTTGGAGAGTTGTAAACCGATTTTAGTAAGTTTAAAAATATATGCGAGTCCGATATATCGTTGTTAGCTATGTTGTAGCTGCGTTGCTCAGTATCACCGTGGTACATGCTACCCACATCAGGGCAGGGGAAATCACCGCGCGCAGGATCAACAATGTCACCCGTACTTTTGAATTTACCTTCACCGGCTATAGAGACTCAGGCTCCATCATAGAGTTTGGAGGTGGAATTTTTCGATTTGGTGATGGCACTTCTGTAGAACGAGACTTCCAGATTGAGAAAACCCCTGTTGGTAATGACCTGGAAAAGGTAACCTTCAAGCTGGTGCATACCTATCAGGCCCCAAACACGTATATAGTGAGTTACGAAGAAGAGTTTCGTAATGAAGGAATCATCAATATGGACAATTCAGTAAACACCACCTTCTATGTGGAGTCCATGATTGTGATTGATCCATTTTTTGGCCTCAACAACACCCCCGAACTTACCGTGCCACCCATAGACTTTGCTGCTGTTGGAGCACAGTTTATTCACAATCCAGGTGCTTTTGATTCGGATGGAGACAGCCTTTCTTACCGCTTTACAATACCAAAGCAGGGCAATAACATGGTGGTGAACAACTACCGCGACATGAATGATCCGGCGTTTTATACCAGCTATAGTACGGGAAACCAGGCACAGAATGGGCAACCCACTCTTACCATAGATCCGGTATCTGGCGATCTGATATGGGACTCGCCTGGAGACGTACTCAATCAAGACGACTTTGCGGAATACAACGTAGCCTTCGTAGTGGAAGAATGGCGGTTTGTGCCGATCACAGGAGAATGGATCCGCCTGGGATATGTTACGCGTGATATGCAAATCATTGTAGAAGAAACAGACAATGAACGGCCAGAACTGGAAGTGCCCGAAGATGTCTGTGTAGAGGCTGGTGAAAAAGTAGAGGCTACTATTTTGGGCTCCGACCCTGATGGACACCCCGTGATGTTAGAAGGTTTCGGTGGGCCGTTTGAGTTTGAAAGTTCTCCGGCCTATTACTCGCCAGACCCGGCGGAGTTTCAGGAGACACCCGGCTCTCTGTTGTTTGAGTGGGAAACTACTTGCGGGCATGTGCGCGCCCGACCTTATGAAGTGCAATTCAAAGTGACGGATAATCCGGAAATAGGTCCTCGGTTGGTGAACTTTGAAACATTTGAAATAACAGTAGTAGGGCCTGCGCCAGATGGTCTGAGCTCCACGGTGCAACCCGGTAGGGGTATCCAGCTCAACTGGAATGAATACGCATGTCCCAATGCTACGCGTATGCAAATATGGAGGCGAGTAGGAGACTTTGATATAGAAGTTGATGACTGTGTAGTGGGCATGCCGCCAAACGCTGGTTATCGACTAATTGAAGAGATAGACATGGTTCAGCAGGCATCTGGAGGAAATAACGAGGTGATTACTGAATACCTGGATAATAACAAAGGAAGAGGATTGGCTCCCGGAGCCAAGTATTGTTATCGACTTGTGGCAGTATTTCCGAGTCCGGGTGGGGGAGAAAGTTACGTGTCTACAGAGGTGTGCGATAGCATTCTTATCGATGCCCCTGTGATCACCAATGTGGATGTAGAAGTTACTGGGGAGGTGAATGGTACGATTTTGGTGCAATGGACGCCACCATATCAGGCCGATCAATCCATCCATCCGCCTGCTTATACTTATGATGTTTATAGGGGAGAGGGCGCTCAAAATTCAGCGTCTTACGTGAAAGTTGCCGAAGGCATTAGCGATACCGACTTTACAGATACGGGACTCAATACATTCGCTCAGAGCTATAATTACTATGTGAGTTACCGGGATGCAAATGGGGTATTGGCCGATTCGTCTGCTACGGCGAGTAATGTACGGCTGGATCTGTCACCATTATTGAGATCCATAGAACTCAAGTGGTCTGCCGAAGTACCCTGGTCCAACACTGCTCAGCGGTACCCATACCATTATATCTATAGAGACCAGGTGTTGGAGGGTGACATGGATGAATTGGTATTGATCGATTCTGTAGATGTTACTCAGAAAGGATATGTATACCTGGATAATGGTGCGTTTAATGGAGTAGAACTTGATGAAGAGATTGAATATTGTTATTTCGTTAAAACACAAGGTACCTATGGTTCAAGACTATTGCCCGAACCACTAGAGAATAGATCTCAGATCAGCTGTGGCCAGCCAAATGATACGATTCCGCCGTGTGCACCACCTGAAGTAGTGTTTAGTAACGACCTGGACTGTGAGGCATTGGTAGCCAGCAGACCTTGTGAGTCTAATATCTTTACGCAAAAACTGAGTTGGGATGAAGATATGGCTCCCGATTGTGATGACGATATTGTTTTCTACCGGGTGTATTACTCCGAAACTGGATTGGAAGAAGACTATGTACTGGTGGGTGAGCCCGTTACAACTTCGTTTAACCATGAAGACCTTACAAGTCTCAAAGGTTGCTATCAGATAGCTTCAGTAGACCGATCAGGAAATGAAAGTTCGCGTACTGCTTCGGTTTGTAATGACAACTGTCCGGTTTACAAATTCCCGAATGCATTTACCCCTAATGGTGACGGTAAGAATGATGTGTTCGCCCCACTCAATAATGATGGATTAAATATTTCTCCATTCGACAACTCCAACTGCCCCAGGTTTATTCGCGCTGTAAAGTTCAAGGTTTTCGATCGTAGTGGTAAGGAATTGTATGTATACGACTCCTTTGAAAACCCGAATGGAATTTACATCAATTGGGACGGGACCAACAAGTTTGGCGAAAAGCTGCCAGCGGGGACTTATTTCTATTCTGCAGAGGTAGAAGTGGATGTTCTTGATCCCAAAGATTCGCAATGGATACTGAACGGATGGGTGAAAATCCTCAAATGAGTGCGGTAATACTCTTCGATGGAGTTTGCAATCTTTGCAATAGCTCGGTGGATTTTGTGATTCGCCGAGACAAGCAAAAGCGCTTTCAATTTGCCTCACTCCAATCTCCTGAAGCAGAGCAGTTGCTCAAAGAGGCAGGATCACCTCAGCCTACCGAGTTGGAAAGTGTAGTGCTGGTAAAAGAAGATAGGGTGTATAATCGTAGCGATGCGGCCCTCGAAATTGCCCGTAACCTCTCAGGGCTATGGCCTTTACTATATGTTTTTAAGCTTATACCAAGAGCCTTGCGTGACGCTGTTTACCGCTACATAGCAAAAAAGCGATACCGTTGGTTTGGTAAACGAGATACCTGTAGACTCCCAGATGAGTCAGAAAAAGAAAGGTTTCTGGATTCTCCCTGATTTCGTAGATTTGCACTCCAAAATTCAACCATTCAACACAAACCAAACCGTATGAAGGCATTTGTTTTCCCCGGACAGGGAGCCCAGTTTCCAGGTATGGGAAAAGATCTATACGATAACAACGCAACAGCTAAGAACTATTTCGAGCAGGCAAATGATATCCTAGGCTTTGACCTTTCAAAAATCATGTTTGAAGGATCTGCCGAAGAGCTAAAACAAACCAAAGTGACCCAGCCAGCTATCTTTTTACATAGCGTGGTTACTGCTTTGGTGTCAGATGATTTTAAACCTGACATGGTCGCTGGTCACTCCTTGGGGGAGTTTTCTGCGCTTGTAGCTAATGGCACGCTAAGCTTCGAAGATGGATTGTCACTCGTGTTTAAGCGAGCTATGGCGATGCAAAAAGCTTGTGAACTGCAAGAGTCTACTATGGCTGCAGTGCTGGCCCTGCCCGATGAGACAGTAGAAGAAATATGCCGTGAAATAGATGAAGTAGTAGTAGCGGCCAATTACAACTGCCCTGGTCAGCTTGTAATTTCAGGCAGTGTAAAAGGTGTAGAAGTAGCCTGCGAAAAGCTCAAAGCAGCTGGTGCCAAAAGAGCATTGGTGTTGCCAGTAGGTGGGGCATTTCACTCGCCACTAATGGAGCCTGCAAGAGAAGAATTAGCTGCGGCCATTCAGGAAACAAATTTCAATGAGCCTAAATGTCCGGTGTATCAGAATGTGGATGCAAAAGGACATACAGTGATTTCTGACATCAAAACCAATCTGGTGTCTCAGCTTACCGCACCAGTAAGATGGACGCAGAGTGTACAATCCATGATCATGGATGGGGCACGCACATTTGTAGAGTGTGGTCCTGGTAAGGTGCTTCAGGGGCTCGTGAAAAAAATAGATGGTGGTGTAGAAACAACCAGCCTATAATGCATAAGTGGAGAGGGATAGGTTTGCTCGTTTTGCTGTCGCTGGCTGTGACGTTTAGCGCTTGTCGCAAAGGGCCATCGAGTTCTATCGACAAAAAGCGGCAAATCAAAAAAGGTAAACCCATCCCTTGTCCTATTAAAGATTGCTGATGCAAAAAATCATCATAGCTATAGACGGGTATTCAGGTACCGGAAAAAGCTCTACCGCCAAAGCAGTGGCTCGTAACCTGGGGTACACCTACATAGATAGTGGCGCCATGTACCGTGCGGCCACACTTTATTTTTTACAGCAAGGGGTCGATTTGGAAAAACCGCAGGAGGTAGCCAAAGCATTAGCCGCATTAGACATTTCCTTTGAAGGGCAGGACCTTATCCTGAATGAGAAAGTGGTGCGTGATGAGCTCCGAACGATGGCAGTAAACGATCAGGTGAGTCAGGTGAGTGCGGTAAAATCTGTGCGTGAGGCACTGGTGGAGCAGCAGCAAGCCATCGGGCAAGACCGGGGCATTGTCATGGATGGACGAGACATTGGTACAGTCGTTTTTCCGGATGCAGAGCTCAAAGTATTTATGACGGCCAATTCCCGTGTGAGAGCGTTGCGCAGGCAAAGAGAGCTTGAGCAAAAAGGCATCCGGGAGGAACTAAACGTAATCGAGGAGAATTTAAAGCAAAGAGATCAGATAGATTCCACCAGAGAGGAGTCACCCCTTACAAAAGCATTAGGTGCTGTGGAAATTGATACCTCAGATTTGTCCTTTGATGAACAGGTGGGTAAAATTGTAGAATTAGCGAAGAAAAAAATCTATGCAAGTTGATATAGATCAGCATTCAGGGTATTGTTTTGGTGTGGAGTTTGCCATCCAAATGGCTGAGGACGAAATGAGCGATGGACAGGAATTGTATTGTCTGGGAGATATCGTTCATAATGCCATGGAGGTAGATAGGCTTTATCAGAAAGGGCTGCGTACCATTGATAGAGAGCAGCTAGAGCAGCTTCGAGACTGTAAGGTGCTCATCCGTGCACATGGAGAGCCGCCAGAAACTTATGAAACAGCCTTGAAAAATAATATTGAGCTGATTGATGCTTCTTGTCCTGTAGTGCTCAAGCTACAAAACCGCATCAAGCACGCCTATGATAAGGCACAATCCGTAGACGGTCAAATAGTGATTTATGGAAAACCAGGTCATGCGGAGGTTATCGGTCTTACGGGCCAGACCAATGATGAAGCCATTATAATCACTACCGAGGAAGATTTGGAGCAAATTGACTTTTCGCGGCCTGTGACGCTATATAGCCAGACCACCAAAAGTACCAAGGGCTTTTACAAGATGAAGGAGCTTATCGAAGAGCGTATCAAAGCCAATAAGGGGTCACTTTCGGTAGAAGATTTCCAGGCAAACGACAGCATCTGCCGTCAGGTGTCGAACCGCGAGCCTAAAATGATCCAGTTTTCCAGTACACATGATGTTATCTTGTTTGTAGCTGGTAAAAAAAGCTCCAATGGCCGGGCATTATATAATGTGTGCCTGAGTAATAATCCTCGTAGCTACTTTGTGGAAAACGAAGACGAGATCAACCTGGACTGGTTTAAGCCTGAAGATTCAGTGGGAATTTGTGGTGCAACTTCTACACCCAGGTGGCTGATGGAAAACGTTGCCAATTTTTTGATGGCTCAGGAGGAAAATCTAGCTGAAATCTGATCACTTTCAGGTGCTTGAAGATCTCTTTTTGAATGATCTCAGCAAACATTTCATTTGAACATTTTTTTTGTATTTTTGCTTCGATTTTCAAGTAGATCGCAACTATACAAAATGTCGAAAACGATAAAGTTAAAGAAAGGTTTTGATATCAACCTTGCCGGGAAACCGGAGAAGAAAATCTCAGGAACTTTCCACTCTGAAACCTACGCGCTAAAGCCTACAGATTTCGCAGACATGTCCCGACCTAAACTTTTGGTCAAAGAAGGGGACACCGTAAAAGCTGGTACTCCTATCTTGTATGACAAGATGACGGAAAACATCCGCTACTGTGCACCTGTAAGTGGCGAGGTAGTAGAAATCAAGAGGGGAGAGAAGCGCAAGCTGCTCGAGATAAAGCTACTCGCAGACAAAGAAGTAGCATATGAAGCGTATAAGTCTTACTCAAGCTCAGATCTAGCAGGGCTCTCAAAAGAAGAAGCTGCTGATCATATGCAAAAAGGTGGCGTATGGCCTAACGTCATACAAAGACCATTTGGCGTGGTAGCAGATCCTGAGGTGACACCTAAGGCTATTTTTATTTCGGCTTTTGATACACATCCGCTAGCACCGGATGTAGCCTATCAACTCGGAGACAAAGAGCAATTTTTTCAGGCTGGTATCGATGTGTTGAAGAAGTTTACTTCTGGTAAAGTACATCTCAACATAGATGCTAATGCTGAAGTAGCTCAGGTATTTGCTCAGGCTCAGGGAGTAGAGCTTAACAAGATTTCAGGACCTCACCCAGCTGGAAACGTAGGGGTTCAAATCCATCATATAGATCCTATAAACAAAGGAGATGTAGTTTGGACAGTAGCACCTTACGGAGTTGCTCAGATAGGCCAACTATTCCTAGAAGGAAAATATGATGCCTCCAAATTAGTGGCGATCACGGGTAGTGAAGTGAGTGAGCCGGCTTATGTGAAGACTTATGCTGGAGCGCAGCTCGAAAAGTTGTTCGATAATGTGCCAACGGGTAACCTTCGATTTATTTCTGGAAACGTACTGACAGGAGAAAATGTAGGGAAAGCTGGGTATCTCGGGTTTTATCACAATCAAGTAACCGTAATTCCTGAAGGTGATGAGGAAGAGTTTTTGGGCTGGTTGAAACCAACCACGAGCAAGTTGAGCTTTCACAAAGCCATAGGTTTACTGTCTTTCCTAAATGGTAAGAAAGAGTTTAAAGTAGATACCAATACGCACGGTGAAGAGCGTTCGTTTGTAGTGTCTGGGGCATTCGAGAAAGTTTTGCCAATGGACATTTTGCCTACCTATTTGTTTAAAGCGATTTTGGCTGAGGATTACGATGATATGGAAGGGCTTGGAATCTTCGAACTAGTAGAAGAAGACGTAGCACTTTGTGAATTTATCGATCCATCGAAGCACGAGTTGCAGAAGATTTTGAGAGAAGGATTAGACTTGATTAAAAATAGCTAAAGCATACCATGAAGGCATTACAAAAATTATTTGATAACCTAAAGCCTAATTTCGAGAAGGGTGGTAAGTGGGAGAAATTCTACACCCTATACGAAGGACACCGCACAATCGTATTCGCGCCCGATCTGATTACAGGAAACAAAGGAGCGCAAATCAAAGATGCGGTTGATTTGAAGCGTATCATGATTACCGTGGTGATTGCGATGATCCCTGCCTTGCTTTTTGGCGTGTGGAACGTAGGCCACCAGCATTTTATTTCTATTGGAGAAGAAGCAACATTGCTAGACAAACTGTGGATAGGTGCTTACGCAGTGGTGCCGATTCTAATTGTTTCGTATGCAGTAGGGCTCCTTACAGAATTTATCTTCTGTGTCATTCGAAATCACCCTATCAGTGAAGGTTACCTGGTTACAGGTATGCTGATCGCATTGATTGTTCCTCCTACCATTCCGCTTTGGCAGGTAGCCTTAGCCACTATTTTTGCGGTAGTAATCGGCAAAGAAGCCTTTGGTGGTACGGGGATGAATATTCTCAACGTAGCTTTAACTGCACGTGCATTCTTATACTTTGCTTATCCATCAGATATTTCTGGAGAAGTTTGGACTTATTTTGGTGATAAAATGCCCGTAGATGGTTACAGTGGAGCCACTGTGTTGGCTTACGGTGCTACTGCAGCATCCAATGGCACTAATATGATGGCCGATTTGGCCGGACACTGGTCAGCAGAGATGTTCAGCTTTTGGAACATGTTTATCGGAATCATCCCTGGTTCTATAGGAGAGACGTCTACACTCATGTGTTTGATAGGTGCAGCCATCCTGATTGGTACGGGTGTTGGTAGCTGGAAAATCATTTTCAGTGTATTCGGAGGTGCTTATGCAATGGGACTTCTTTTCAATGCTGTGGGAGGCAATTCTTACATGGATTTCCCTGCACACTACCACCTGGTAGCTGGAGGTCTGGCATTCGGAGCTGTATACATGGCTACAGATCCAGTTTCAGCAGCACAAACAGAGGTAGGCAAGTGGATCTACGGATTTCTGATTGGTGTACTTACTGTACTGATACGTGTAGTAAACCCTGCTTATCCTGAAGGAATCATGCTAGCGGTACTGTTTATGAACGTATTCGCTCCATTGATTGATTACTATGTAGTAGATGCTAACAAAAAACGAAGATTGAAACGTGCAACGGTCTAATACTTATATCATCCTATTTTCAATCGCCCTGACCGTAGTGTTGGGTGGTTTACTGTCACTGGCTTCAGTAGGACTAAAGCCAGCTCAGCAAAAGCAGATCGAACTGGACACCAAGAAGAAAATTCTAGGTGCGGTGATGGACATCTCTTCCTATGAAGATCCCAATGCGCTACTTGCGCTCTATGATGAAAAAGTAGAGTCTATCGTGGTAGACATTGAAGGAAACCTGGTAGAGACAGATGAGAAAGGCAATCCGATCGTGGCTGAAAAAGTGAATATTCAGAAGAACTATCGTTTTGACCCAGAGGAGAGGGTTTATCCCGTATACAAATTCAAGGGCGAAGGTGGAAAAGTGGATGCTTACATCTTCCCAATGTTCGGAGCTGGTCTTTGGGATTGGATTTCTGGTTACCTGGCACTGGACAAAGACCTAAATACCATTCGTGGTGTTGCTTTTGACCACAAGCAGGAAACTCCTGGTTTGGGAGCTAGAATTACTACAGATGTGATTCAGGGTCGCTATGTAGGGAAAGAAATTTTCAATGATCAAAATGAGTTGGTGTCTGTCTCAATGGTGAAAGGAGAGGGCAATCCTGGCCTCACGGAGCATCAGGTAGACGGTATGTCAGGAGCTACCCTTACAGGCAAAGGTGTAAACGAGATGTTTGAAAACTATCTTGGTGCTTACCTTGCTTACATCAACAAAGTAAAATCTGATAACAAACTCGCACTCAAATAAAGATATAATGAGTACTGAAGCAGCAGAAGCAACAGAAGTACAGAAAGCTCCGGCGGAGCCACTTCTGTCGAAAAGACGTAGAAAAATCATGTCGGACCCTCTGAATGAGGATAACCCGATCACCGTTCAGGTTTTGGGTATCTGTTCGGCACTTGCTATCACGATCAAAATGGAGCCTACGTTGGTGATGTCAATTGCGGTAATAGCTGTAATTGTATTTGCTAACCTCATCATCTCGCTCTTAAGAAACCTCATTCCGGGACGTGTTCGAATCATCGTGCAATTGGCGGTGATTGCAACTCTTGTAACGCTTGTGAGTGAGATTCTGAAGGCATACTACTTTGATATGTACAAAGTACTGGGAGCGTTCGTAGGACTAATCATAACCAACTGTATCGTGATGGGTAGACTCGAGGCGTTTGCCATGGGCAACAAACCTTACGATTCGATCCTCGATGGTCTGGGTAGTGGATTTGGCTATGCATGGATCATTTTGGTAGTCGCTTTTTTCCGTGAGTTGTTTGGATCTGGATCCATATTCGATTTCAAGGTGTTTGCAGCTCTGGGATGGGAAAACTTTCCTACAAATGGTTTGATGGTGGATTCTATTGGTGCGTTTATGGTGCTTGGAATCCTTATCTGGGTACAGCGCTCCAAAACAGGTTACGTAGAACACTAACGATTTAAGAAGAAACGACATGGATATTTTTAATATAGCATTAAAAGCCACTTTCATCGACAACATGATCTTTGCCTACTTCCTGGGCATGTGTTCATTCCTTGCGGTTTCTAAGAAAGTGTCTACAGCATTCGGTTTGGGGATGGCCGTAATCTTCGTACTGACGATTACTGTACCCGTAAACTGGTTATTGCAGGAGTACGTTTTGAAAGAAGGAGCATTGGCATGGTTAGGAGCTGATTTTGCCACCATAGACCTTACTTTCCTTCAGTTTATCATGTTTATTGCTGTTATTGCCTCTATGGTACAGTTGGTAGAGATGATTATCGAAAAATTCTCTCCCGCACTTTATGGCTCTCTAGGTATTTTCTTGCCATTGATCGCTGTAAACTGCGCTATTCTGGGAGCGTCTCTTTTCATGGTTCAGCGAGACTACACCATCGCACAGGCTACAGCTTATGGTTTTGGCTCTGGATTTGGTTGGTTTTTAGCCATCATTGCTTTGGCGGCTATTCGCGAAAAACTGAAATACTCAAGCGTACCTGACGGACTGAAAGGTCTGGGGATTACCATGCTGATCACTGGTTTGATGGGCTTGGCCTTCAAATCTTTTATCGGTATTGCGCTTTAAATCTCAATAGATATGTGAATAAAAAAGCTTCGTCGGAAACGGCGAAGCTTTTTTTGTATCTCTACACCCCTCTAGAAAAGCACACAAAACCTGACAGAGATCAGTTAGTTTTGTTGGAAAGACTATTGCTATGAATTTCCAATCCTTGTTTTCATATTTTCTTCGTGGCTTATTGCTGGTAGTACCTGTAGGGCTAACCATCTACATTATCATCGAGATGGTACAGTGGACGGATAGTTTGCTGCCTATTCAGATTCCAGGGCTAGGGATACTTACCGTGTTTTTTGTGACCGCACTAGTTGGTTACCTGGCCAATACGATTTTTGCCAAGCCTTTCTTTGATCTCTTTAGTGACCTGCTAAAGAAGATCCCACTGGTGAATTTTATATACACAAGCATCAACGACCTGGTAACAGCCTTCGTAGGAGACAAGAAAAAATTTGATACCCCTGTATTAGTGCCGTTTGATGAAAATGGGGTGATTTACAAGCCTGGTTTTATTACCCAAAAGGACCTGGCCGAAATAGGACTGCCCGGAATGGTAACTGTTTACCTACCTCACTCGTACAACTTCTCCGGTAATGTGTTTATCGTAGATAAATCCAAACTAATTACGCTCAGCGGAAACAATACAGACATAATGAAATATGTAGTTTCTGGAGGTATTTCAGGTAGGATTAAAGTCAAGCAGTAAATAATTTGGTGAATTAATTTTAAATTATTCCTTTCTACTTTGTGTTGGGGAAAAAATAGTTTTTAGTTTTGCAGTAACGAATAATCAAAGAGTTGAACACTTTTCATAACATATCTCCATCCTTCAGCTTCAGGCCTAGGTTCCCCAGGCGGTAAGCCTGATATGTTATTATAGGACACCTACGTGGTGACCTCCTTTCGACTTGTTTTACAGTTATTCTTTCTCATTATTTTCCCAAAACCAAAATGGACAAATTCATTGTATCAGTTGCTGGTGCATCACATATGCATCTTGCAGAAGAAGTCTGCGAGCTAATTGCCGACAGTGCTGAAAAGCGCGGTACAGGTATAGCGCTCAGATCCCCCGAATATGTCAAAGCCAAAATGACGGATGGAAAGGCTGTGATCGCTCTTACCAAAACTGGGAACCTCGCAGGGTTTTGTTATATAGAAACCTGGGGGCATGATCGCTATGTGGCCAACTCCGGACTTATCGTACATCCCGACTATCGCAACAATGGTCTGGCTCAGGCTATCAAAAAACGAGCATTTAAACTGTCGAGAGAAAAATACCCCAACGCCAAGCTGTTTGGTTTGACTACCAGTATGGCTGTAATGAAAATCAACTCTGACCTGGGCTATCGTCCCGTGGCGTTTTCAGAACTTACCGATGATGAGTCTTTTTGGAAAGGCTGTAGCAGCTGTGTAAACTACGACATTTTGACCCGAAAAAATCACCAAATGTGCCTCTGTACAGGCATGCTCTATGATCCTGAGGAGAAAAAGCGCCAATGGAAAAACAAGAGCAAAAAAGTGCAAGAGAAATTAATGGTTTGGAAGCAAAAAGTAAAAATCAAATGAGTAAACAGCAAAAGGTTGTCTTAGCTTTTAGCGGTGGGCTGGATACTACCTACTGTACGATTTATCTGAAAGAACTGGGCTATGAGGTTCATACTGTCTCAGTAAATACCGGAGGGTTTGATGCAGATGAATTGAAAGAACTGGAAGAAAAATCCAAAGCGCTGGGTGGTGTAAGTCACCTCAATATTGACGCTACGGAGGAGTTTTATCAAAAATCCATCAAGTACCTAATAGCTGGTAATGTGCTGAAGAATAACACTTACCCTCTGTCTGTGAGTGCTGAGCGTGTATTTCAGGCTACGGCTATTGCTAACCACGCCATCAAAATCGGAGCGGATGCGATCGCTCACGGAAGTACAGGGGCAGGCAATGATCAGGTACGTTTCGATATGATTTTCAATATTCTGTGCCCGGAAAAAGGCATCATCACTCCGATACGAGACAACAAGCTGTCTCGTGAAGAGGAGATACAATACCTGATCGATCATGGAGTGAGTGGCAACTGGGAAAAAGCACTCTATTCAGTAAATCAGGGGCTGTGGGGCACCTCCGTGGGAGGAAAAGAAACCCTCACCTCTAACGAATACCTGGCAGAAGAAGCTTTTCCAAGTCAGCTAAAGCAAGAGCAGCCGAAAGAAGTATCGGTTACTTTTGAAAAAGGCGAGCCAGTAGCATTTAATGGAGAAAAAATGGCTCCTGTAGCTTGTATAGAAGCTTTAAATGCAGTCGCATCGGCTTATGCAATCGGAAGAGACATACACGTGGGAGATACGATCATTGGTATCAAGGGACGTGTTGGGTTTGAAGCTGCGGCTCCAGTGATACTCATCAAGGCACATCACACGCTTGAGAAGCATGTGCTCACTAAAAATCAGCTTACCATCAAGGATCAGCTTTCCATAACCTACGGCAACCTACTGCATGAAGGTCATTACCTCGATCCGATAATGCGAGATATCGAACAGTTTTATGAGTCCACGCAGGAGTATGTATCAGGTACTGTGAAAATCCAGTTGGCACCGTATCGTTTTTACATCATAGGTGTAGAATCTGCTCATGACCTCATGCAGTCTACTTTTGGCAAATATGGGGAAATGAATAACTCCTGGAGTGGAGAGGATGTGAAAGGCTTCTCCAAGATATTTGGCAACCAAAATATGATTTACCATAAAGTACACCAAACCGATGGATAAACTTAAAGTAGGTATATACGGAGCAGCAGGGTATACTGCAGGAGAGCTGATACGCATTTTGCTGCACCATCCCAATACTGAGCTGGTATGCGCTCAGAGTGGTAGCCAGTCGGGTAAAAAAGTATATGAAACACATACCGATCTTTTTGGAGATACAGAGTTGGCATTTGATGCTGAGCTGGATTTGGAGGTGCTGGATGTTTTGTTTTTGTGCAAAGGGCACGGTGAATCCAAAACGTATGTAGAGCAAACTACTTTTCCACCCAACCTTAAAATCATTGACCTGAGTCATGATTTTCGACTCAAGGCACCTGGTAATGAATTCGTTTATGGTTTGCCAGAAATGAACGGTAAACTGGTGAAAGGAGCCCAAAAAGTGGCTAATCCGGGCTGCTTTGCTACCTGCATCCAGTTTGGCTTGCTACCTGCGGCCGATGCGGGACTTTTCCAGTCTGAAATTCACACGACCGGAATTACCGGGTCTACCGGTGCGGGGCAGTCGCTTTCGCCTACTTCTCATTTTTCGTGGAGAAACAACAACATGAGTGTTTACAAAGCCTTCACGCACCAGCATTTAGGAGAGATAGGCGAGAGTCTTGAGCAACTGGGTGGAAATAAACCTACAGTAAACTTTATGCCTTTTCGAGGCGATTTTACGCGAGGGATCATCACGACATCTTATTTCGATACGGAAGTAAGCGAAGCGGAAGCATTTGAGATCTATGAGAAGTACTATGCAAAGGCTCCATTTACGCATGTGACTAGAAAAAATCCGGACCTGAAAATGGTAGTCAATACTAACAAAGCAGTGGTGTATTTGAAGAAAGAAGGCAAAAAGCTGCTAGCAATCTCCATTATTGACAATTTGCTGAAGGGCGCATCAGGACAGGCGGTACAAAACATGAACCTGATGTTTGGCCTGGATGAGACTACAGGATTGCACTTAAAAGCGAGTAATTTTTAGACTATGGATTTGAAAGGAAAGAAAATAGCTGTACTTGGGGCCGGAAATTTGGGTATTGCCATAGCTCAGGGTATAGTAGAAGAAAATCTTACAGAAGCTAAGAATATTTTTCTTACCAGAAGGCATACTGAGCAGATCGCCCATCTGGCCAAAGATGGATTTGTGCTGACCAGTGACAATTTGGAAGCGGTGAAAGCTTCTAAAATTGTAATGGTATGTGTGCAGCCCAAGCAGCTGCCAGCGCTGATCGATGAGATCAATCCGGTGTTGACGGCCGACCATTTGTTGGTTTCAGTGATCACCGGTGTTTCTATCGCAGAGATAAAAGAGCTTCTAAAAATAGACTGTGCAGTGGTTCGTGCCATGCCAAACACGGCCATTGCCATTGGCGAGTCTATGACGTGCATTTGCGCCCCGGATCATGCGGAGCATGGAATTGCCGTACAGCAAATTTTTAACGCATTGGGTCAAACCCTACTGATAGAAGAGAAAATGATGCAAGCTGCCACAGTGCTTGGAGCCAGTGGGATTGCCTTTTTTATGCGGTATTTGCGTGCGGCTACTCAGGGTGGTGTGCAAATGGGGTTTCACTCTGAGGAAGCACAACTAATAGCGGTCCAGACCGCCAAGGGGGCAGCATCGCTTATTCTGGAAAACCAGCAACATCCGGAGGTAGAAATAGACAAAGTAACCACACCAGAGGGATGTACCATCGCCGGCTTGAATGAAATGGAACATCAAGGGCTGAGTTCTGCGCTGATCAAAGGACTAATGGTGTCTTACGAAAAAATCAAAAACATAAAGTAGATGAAGCAATTCACCTCGGTAAAAGATGTAGCCAACCCAAAAGAGTTGGTTCAAAAAGCACTTGAGCTAAAGAAAAACCCATATGCGCATAAGCAATTGGGTTTAAACCGAACACTTGGGCTACTTTTTTTTAATAGCAGCCTGCGGACACGAATGAGTTCTCAGAAGGCAGCGGCCAACCTTGGAATGAACGTGATGGTGATGAATGTCACCCAGGATTCCTGGCAGATAGAGATGGAAGATGGCGTATTGATGGATGGAGGCAAAGCGGAGCACATCCGTGAAGCTGCAGCTGTTATGGGGCAGTACTGTGACATCCTGGGGGTTCGGTCATTTCCAGGGCTCGAAGATCGAGAAGCAGATTATCAGGAGGTCATCCTCAATGCGTTTATCAAACATTCTGGAGTGCCAGTGGTGAGTCTGGAGTCTGCCACCTTGCATCCGCTTCAGTCGCTTGCAGACCTGATCACGATTGCGGAGTATCAGCAGACCGCACGTCCAAAAGTAGTATTGACCTGGGCTCCACATGTAAAAGCCCTTCCTCAGGCGGTTTCCAATTCTTTTTCAGAGTGGATTCAGCATGCAGATGTGGATTTTTCCATCGTACAGCCAAAAGGATTTGAGTTATCAGAGGCGTTTACAGGATCTGCGCCGGTATTGTACGATCAGAAGGAAGCATTTGAGGGGGCTGACTTTATTTATGTTAAAAACTGGTCGTCATACAAAAACTATGGTGCAGTAGGAGAAGCTCGCGACTGGGTAGTGAATCAAGAGAAACTTGCTGTTACCAATCAGGCCAAGGTGATGCACTGCCTGCCGGTAAGAAGAAATGTAGTGATCGCCGATGATGTTTTAGATAGTGAAAGCTCCATTGTAATCCCTCAGGCTGGAAACCGCGTTTACAGTGCGCAAATTGTATTAAAAGAAATTTTGGGAAATTTATGAGTAAACAACCACTTCATATCATAAAAATAGGAGGGGCTGTTATAGAGAACCCCGAAATGAAACAAGCCTTTTTGGATGGCTTTGTGGCTTTGGAGGGGCTAAAGATATTAGTACACGGCGGGGGTAGAGTAGCCACCGAAATAGGTGAAAAACTCGGGCTCAAAGCCAATATGGTTGAAGGCCGACGTGTGACGGATGATGCTACGGTAGATCTGGTTACGATGGTCTATGGTGGGTTGGTTAATAAACAGATGATCGCTCAGTTGCAACACCTGGGAGTGAATGCCATAGGTCTTACCGGAGCAGATGGTAACATCATTAGGTCTACGAAAAGGCCTGTGAAAAACGGTGTGGATTACGGATGGGTAGGAGACCCGCAGGAAGTCAACGTGGAGTTTATTACCGATATGATGGCTTCTAAAGTCACTCCCGTGATTGCTCCGCTTACGCATGATGGTGCAGGACATATACTTAATACCAATGCCGATACAATGGCCGGTACTTTGGCTGCCGCATTGGCTGATCGCTTCGATGTGCATTTAGTGCTTACTTTTGAATTGGATGGTGTAATGCGAGATGTGAATGATCCTACTTCATTAATTACACCTTTTAAATATTCATTTTTTGAGGAATTGAAAGCTTCAGGAGCGATTCATAGCGGAATGATTCCTAAATTAGAAAACGCATTCAAGGCATTGAAAGGAGGCGCGGGGAGTGTGCGTATTTGTAAATATGACCAAATCCATACAACCAATGGCAGCTTCCTTCAAGTATAACACAGATCAACTGCATCAGCAGGCCATAGAATTGCTTTCACAGCTAATAGCTACTCCGAGCATTAGCCGAGAGGAAGACGATACGGCTGAAATCATCGAGTCGTACCTGAAATCACATGAGGTAGTTACTCACAGAAAAGGAAATAACATCTGGGCGAGGAATCTTGCCTACGATGCGAGTAAACCAACAATTTTATTGAATTCGCATCATGATTCGGTAAAACCCAACGCAGGGTATACCAACGATCCTTTTGAGCCAATTCAAAAAGACGGCAAGCTGTATGGCCTGGGAAGCAATGATGCAGGAGGGGCATTGGTGTCCTTGATCATGACCTTTTTGTATTTTCACAATCAGAAAGATTTGAAATATAATTTGCTACTGGCAGCAACGGCAGAAGAGGAGATATCAGGTGCCGGGGGAGTGCGAAGCATCCTTCGAGAGATAGGTGAGGTGAGCTTTGGTATAGTGGGTGAGCCTACAGAAATGGACATGGCTGTGCATGAAAAGGGACTGATGGTGCTGGACTGCTATGCACCGGGACAGGCTGGGCATGCAGCACGAAATGAGGGTGAAAACGCTATTTATAACGCCATCTCGGATATTGAGTGGTTCCGGTCTTTCAAGTTTCCAAAAGAGTCCACAACGCTCGGTCCTATCAAAATGTCAGTTACGGTGATCGAAGGAGGTACACAGCACAATGTGGTACCCGATAGCTGTCATTTCGTAGTGGATGTTCGTACTACGGATGTCTACAGCAATGAAGAGACCCTTGAAATCATTCGATCACATGTTAAAAGTGAAGTGAAGGAGCGTTCCACCCGATTGCAACCATCCAGGATGCCTGATGATCATGAAATTGTCAAGGCAGCCAATGCTTTAGACATCAAGCTTTTTGGATCACCTACCATGTCAGATCAGGCATTGATGCCATTTCCTACCGTAAAAATTGGGCCTGGACTATCTGATCGCTCCCATACTCCAGACGAGTATATCTTTGTGGAAGAAATACGCGAAGGGATCATGGGGTACCTTATGCTGCTCAATAAATTGTTCAAATCGAATTGAACCCAACCATTAAATCATCCAAATGAAACTTTGGCAGAAGTCTACGGACGTAAATAAGAAAATTGAGGCCTTTACGATAGGTAATGACCAGGAACTGGATTTACTACTGGCTCCTTATGATATTTTGGGCTCCCTAGCTCATATCCAAATGCTACAGGAAATAGGCTTGCTGGAGAAGAGTGAACTCAAAGAATTGAGTGAGGAACTAAAAAGCCTTTACTTGCTGGCGCTGAAAGGGGAGCTTACCATCGATGAGGGTATGGAAGATATCCACTCTCAGGTAGAGTTTTTGCTTACTCAAAAACTCGGCGAAGTAGGTAAGAAAATACACAGCGGTCGTTCTCGGAATGATCAGGTGCTGGTAGACCTAAAAATGTACTTCAGAAGCGAGATAGAGGAAATCGCAGGAATGATTGAGTCCTTCACCAGTACGTTGCTACGCCAAAGTGAAATGTATAAAGATGTGTTGATACCTGGATATACGCATATGCAGGTGGCAATGCCGTCTTCTATAGGCTTGTGGCTTGGTGCCTACGCAGAGAGCTTGTCTGATGATCTGATTGCCTTGCGAGCAGCCTATGAGATGATCAATAAAAACCCGCTCGGTAGTGCAGCAGGGTATGGTTCTTCGTTTCCGCTGGATCGTGAGCGCACCACCCGTTTGCTAGGCTTTGATGAGCCAAACTACAATGTGGTTTACGCTCAAATGACTCGTGGTAAGAGTGAGGTTGCGCTTGCAAACGCATTGGCTTCTATTGCTACTACGCTGGCCAAGTTTTCCATGGATGTGTGCATGTATGCAGGACAAAACTTTGGGTTTATATCCTTCCCCGATGAACTCACCACAGGATCCAGCATAATGCCTCATAAAAAGAACCCGGATGTTTTTGAATTGGTTCGTGGGCGATGCAATCAGCTGATGAGCCTCCCCAACGAACTACACCTACTGTTGAGTAATCTGCCTAGTGGCTATCACCGCGATTTGCAGCAGCTTAAAGAGCATTTGTTTCCGGGCATCCAAACCCTTAAGCAATGCCTGGATATCGCAGATTTTGCCATCGGTAAGCTGAAAGTCAACCCGAATATCATCAATGATCCTCGGTACGATTACTTGTTTACCGTGGAACTCGTAAATGAACTCGTGTTGCAAGGGATGCCATTTAGGGATGCCTATCGTGAGGTAGGTAAGCGGGTAGAAGAAGGTACTTATGAGCCAAACAGGGAGGTAAAGCACGCTCATTTGGGCAGTTTAGGAAACCTGGCCAATGAGCAAATAGGCGAAAAGATTGAGCGAGAGCTGGCAAAGTTCAACTTTGAAGAAGTCAGACAATGTTTTGACGCCTTGATTCGCTAGAGTTAATTATTAAGCGTAAATAAAAAAAGGGAGCCAAATGGCTCCCTTTCTATTTTATTGCGATGGTGATACCTTACTCTATAGTGAGTTCAAATTCGAATGGGATGCGTACTCCACTTGCTACAGCCTCACCTGCACTATTTCGTGCTGGTTCAAACTTCAATTTCTTCGCAGCATTTTCAGCCTCTGTTTTCAGTTTAGAGCATGGAGCACTCAGAGTAGTCGTTTTGGTAACCTCACCTTTAGCGTCAATTTCTACATATAATAACACTTTTCCCTCAATGCCGGCAGTGTTGGAGCTAGCAGGATACGAAATCGTGCGAGCTACTGCTTCCATATTAAGTGCCTTGGGCATTACTACGTAGTTAGGGTCTGAACTAGCAAATGCAAGTGTAGCAGTAAAAACCAGGCCGAGTAAAGTGATATATCTACGCATATTTATTAATGTTTATTTCTGGATTATCGTATTGATATGACAATATTAACTAAATGTTAATTTATTAACAAAAGCGTAACATTAAAACTTTTGGACTTTTTCAGATTATTTTCTGCGCTCTGATTTCAAATGGATATCACTACCCATTTGCTAACTTAGCCACCGCATGTCAGAATCATTTCACATCTACCGTTCGGGGGCCGGTTCCGGTAAAACTTATACCCTGGCAAGGTCTTTTTTGCTGCTTGCGCTGAGTAGGCCAAATGCCTTTCGTAATATCCTTGGCGTGACCTTTACGAATAAGGCCACCGAAGAAATGAAAAGCCGTATCGTCTCCATTTTGAAAGTGATAGCGAGTGACGAGCAGCACCCCATGGAAGATTATCTGATGGAGAACCTGGGGATCACTCGGCCGCTATTGAAGCACCGCGCTAAAGACACACTAAGTGATGTTCTGCATCAGTATGGTCGGTTTAGTATCGTTACCATAGACAGTTTTTTTCATAAGGTTATCCGTTCGTTTGCTCGCGAAATGGGGTTGCAGGGCACTTTTACCATAGATCTGGACATCAATAAGGCCCTTGATCTGGTGATCGATCAAATGATGTTGGAGATTGGGGAGCCGGAACAAAAACTATTGAGAAAATGGCTTACCGACTTTGCAGAGCAAAAAGTGGAAGAGGGCAAATCCTGGGATTTTAGAGAGGATGTAAAAAGCCTGTCGAAGGAAATCCTGAAAGATGACTTCAAGGAGCATGCTGATGAAGTGCTCAAGCTTAGCGGTGATAAGCAGTTTTTCACTCGAATGCGCAAGGAGCTAAATACTGAGCGCTACACTTTCGAAAAGATGGTGGTGCGGATGTGCAGAGAAGTGCTCAACTACCTGGACAACACGGGCTTATCGGTTGGTGATTTTTCCAGAGGTGCCGGTGGTCCTCTGGGACTGTTTTTTAAGCTCGAAAAGCTCGATTTTGACATATCAGACGCCAGACGTGCGGCTCGAAATGATATCAGCAAATGGCTAACGAAGGCCAATCAAAAAGATGCTCGACTGGTAGAGGCCCTGGAGTCATTCATATTACCTAAATATGATGCACTGATTGATTTTATAGACCGGAAAAGCCTTCATTACAATTCGGTGATCGAAGTGCAGCGGTACTTTTTTACGTTCGGGATACTCGCACAGGTTAATAAGTATGTGCAGAAATATCGGGATGAAAATGATGTGATGTTGATCGCAGACCTGCCTGATTTCCTGCATCAGATCATAAACGATAGCGATACACCATACATCTATGAAAAAGTAGGCTCTACGTATAGTCATTACCTGATCGATGAGTTTCAGGATACTTCGGCCTTCCAGTGGGAGAACTTTATGCCTCTGGTAAAGAATACCGCTGATGCGGGTGATTTTAGTATGGTAGTGGGAGATGTAAAGCAGTCCATTTATCGTTTTCGGGGTGGCGATTGGGAGCTGCTGCAAAACCGCATCCCTCAAGATATTGGTGAGCATCATGTTTTTGCTACTACCCTGGATGTCAACTGGCGCAGCGATCCTAATATCATTCATTTCAATAATGCTTTTTTTGAAAGCGCGAGTAAGAACGCTGCGGAATACTTCATCAGTCAGAGTGATGAAATTGCTGATGAGGGAATCCGCTCTGAGGTCTCATCTCTTGTTCAGAATGTGTTTGCCACCTTTGATGATGTAGCTCAGAAAATTCCCGAACATAAAGCAGAAGGACATGGTGCTATCAGAGTGGAATTTATCGCGGATGATGTGGAGGCAGACAGCTGGACGGAAGAAGCGGTGGCCCGTACAATTGCTCAAGTGGAAAACTTACAGCGAAAAGGTTATGAGCTTCGCGACATAGCGATTCTCACTCGATATACCGGTGAAGGAAAGCGGATTGCTGATGCTTTTATTGCCTATCGCAACAGTCCGAAGGCAGACCCTGATCTACGATACGAGGTAGTGAGTAGCGAGGCGCTTTACCTGACTTCTAGCCACCTGGTGCGTTTTTTGGTTTCATTGATCAAATGGCTCAATGATGAAAATAACACCATTGTGCTCACGGAATGGCTGTATGAGTACCATCGCTACATTAAGAAGTCAGAGCAGCCCGAGAGTGATCTCTTTACATCAGTGGAAAACTGGGAATCACAGGTGCCAAAAGAGTTTGAAAAGCAGCGTGAGTTTTTAAAATCTTTGCCACTGTACGAGCTAGTTGAGCACCTGATTCGTTTATTTGACTTGAACAAACTCCCTGAGGAGTTTACCTACTTGCAAGGCTTTCAGGATGCGGTTTTGGATTATGCTAAAAATGAAAGAGGCGATATTCCGTCTTTTTTGGAATGGTGGGAAGAAGTTCGAAAGGATAGAGCCATTCAGATATCCGATGATAACAATGCCATTAAAATCCTCACCATACACAAGGCGAAGGGATTAGAGTTTCCAGTGGTGATTTTACCGTTTTTAAGCTGGAGTTTTGATCACGACAGTGTGAAGGATAATATCCTCTGGTGCAAAGGCGCCGGTACCGCTAAGCCCTTCAATGAACTGCCGGTTATTCCCCTGAAATATGTGTCAAATCTAGCGAACACCTATTGGGCTGCAGACTATTATCAGGAGCGATTGAAGGCTTATTTGGATAACCTAAACTTGCTATATGTCGCATTTACGCGTCCAGTTGATGTGCTTATAGGATTTGGCAATCAGCCAAAAAAGCCTCAGGAACTCAAATATGCTTATGACCTGGTGTACAACCAATTGAAGGGACTGCCTGGCTTTGATGAATCCGAGGGTATTTACCAAAATGCCGAAATCCCACAGGCAAAACAGAGTAATGTCGGCACCGTGGAATATGGGCTGCAGCACTATCAGGCCTCTTCATGGCGTAGCAAAGTAAGTGTGCAGATCAAAGGTTCTGCTGAGCTCAGTGAAACCGTTTTTGTGGAAGCCACCCAGCATGGCACACGTATTCATGACATGCTGAGCCGCATCAAATACAAAAGCGATTTGGAGCAGTTTGCCGATGTGCCTGAGCGTGTGGAGCTGACTCGAGTATTAGAAGATCCAGAAGTGGCTTCCTGGTTTGATGAGACTTGGGAGGTGGCTACAGAAGTGCCCATACTGCTACCGGGAGGTGATTTTAAACGGATAGATCGGATCAATAGCAATGCAAGCGAAACAGTGGTGATAGATTTTAAAACGGGAACTAAACGCAAGAAGGACGAGCATCAGGTTCGTGAGTACGTGCGCCTGCTGCAGGAGATGAACTTCCCATCGGTGAGTGGCTATCTCGTCTATTTGAATGATGTAAGTGTAATGAAGGTAAGCTAATGGACAGGTCAGAAAACACTGTTGATTCATTTATTGCTGAGCTGGCAGATCAAATCCTCTCGGAGCATGATGGTCGGCTGCAGGATGTGACGGTGGTTTTTCCCAACCGTCGCGCGGGGCTCTTTTTCCGAAAGGCACTTGCACAGCAGATCACTAAACCACTTTGGATGCCAGAGGTGATCAGTATGGAGGATTTTGTAACACGGCTCAGTCCTCTTCAGAAAATCGAGAAGCTGGAAGCAATATTTGCCCTTTTTGAAGTCTATAAAATCCATCAAAAACGGGAAGAGTCCTTTGATCAGTTTTTCTTTTGGGGAGAAATGATCCTGAGGGATTTCGAAGAGATCGATCAATATCTGGTAAACACAGAGCAGCTGTTTACCAGCATCAAAACACAGAAAGAGCTGGACGAAGAGTTTTACTTTTTGGATGAGGAAGACAAAGCCATCATTCAGAAATTTTGGGCTACATTCTTACCTAAGACCACAAAAAGCCAGGAAGCATTTTTGGAGACCTGGAAGTTGCTCAAACCGATATATGATGACTTCCAGGCTGCGCTCATTGCTCGTGGAGAGGCCTACGGTGGGCTCATATACAGAGAGGTGGCACGGGAGCTCCCAAGTCTTGAAGTATCCAAAAAGCCACTGTATTTCGCAGGGTTCAACGCGTTGACCTTTGCCGAGGAGAAAATCATCAAGCACTTCGTATTTGAAACAAATGCCAAAGTGATCTGGGATGTGGATCGCTATTATTTTGATAATGAAAAACAAGAAGCAGGCTTCTTTTTGCGCGAATATGCTAAGGAACAAACGCTGCAACGTACATTCCCCGAAGAGCTTCCCTATCGGTTGAAATCACCGAAGGAATTTAAGGCAACAGGAGTCTCACTGGAAGTAGGGCAGACCAAGGCGCTGGCTGAAGAGCTGGAAAAACTGGCGCATGAGCCAGGCTTTGAGCCTGAGAAGACTGTGATCGTATTGCCGATGGAGCACATGCTTTTTCCGACGCTGCATGCAATTCCCGATAGTATAGATCGGATCAACATTACGATGGGTTATCCGCTGAAGGATACGCCAGTTTTTAGTTTGCTGGAAAGCGTGCTTATGCTTCAGCACATGCGCAGGGAAAGCATCGTCAATGGCGTTTCTTTTTACTACAAGCCATTGGTGGAGCTACTAGAGCATCCGCTGGTATTTGCGATGGAAGAAAAGGCCATTCAAAGCCTCATAGCTGAAATCAAAAAGCGGAATTTGATTACGCTTTACGCGGATGATTTAAACCTGGAACACCCCATATTCAAGCATATTTTTCACAAACCGGATGATGCCTTTGAGTATCTCCTGGGCTTGCTTAAGCAACTGTACGATTATTGGAAAGATCAGGAGCATGATCTCGAACAGGAGTTTATTAGTCGTTTTTATGAGCACATAGCCCAGCTAAAGAAAATGATGGGTGACCGTGCAGAAGAGCTTAGTTATGATTTCCTGATCAAGTTGTTTCGCAGGCTGGCGCGTACCCTCAAAATACCATTTACCGGAGAGCCACTTGGGGGGTTGCAAATCATGGGGATTCTTGAAACCCGTAACCTGGATTTTGAAAACGTCTTCGTTCTGAACATGAATGAGGACAGCTGGCCGGCAGCACCGCGCAGTGGATCATTCATTCCTTACAACATTCGAAAAGCGTTTGACTTGCCGGTGCATGATCATCACGATGCGATTTATGCTTATCTGTTTTACCGGTTGCTGCAGCGAGCAAAACGGGTGCACTTTTACTACAATACAGTTTCTGAGTTTAATGTAAATGGTGAGATCAGTCGGTTGGTTCAGCAGTTGGAAGTGGAGTCCGATTACACTCTGGAGAAGCGCATACTAGCCAGCCCAATTAAGACCGTGCCACCAAAGGCTATTACAATTGAGAAGACGCCTGCGGTGCTGGATGGGTTGGAGCGGTATCTGGAGGGGTATCAGGGTAGGAAAGGGGCATCCCCGTCATCTTTTACACCTTCTGCCATCAATACCTATCTGGATTGTCGGTTGAAATTTTACTTTAAGTATGTAGCTCGGCTTTATGAGCCTGATGCGGTCCAGGAAGAAATGGACCCTATGGTTTTTGGGAATATCCTGCATGATACCATGGAGCTGCTATACAAGCAGTTTAAAGAACGCAATAAGACGGATATCGTGCAGCCACAGGACATGTTTTGGATCAAAGAAGGGGTGGATGGTGCCATGAATCAGGCCTTTGTGAAGCACTATGGGATTTCGAAAAAGAAAGAAAAGAAGTTTAAACTGGAAGGTCGATCGCTCATAGCGGCAGATGTGCTGAAAAAGTTTATTTACAAAATACTGGATTACGACCGTGCCTATGCTCCTTTCAAAATTTTAGGACTGGAAGCCACCAGCAGGGACGGATACAGTCTTTCAGTACCAATCAGTCCTGGAGGACGAGAAGTTGCGGTAAGGATTCGTGGTATCATCGATCGTATAGATCTCAAGCAGGGAAAGGTGCGAGTCATTGATTACAAGACGGGTCGCGACGAAAAGAACTTTAAGTCGGTGGAGTCGCTTGTAGACCGAAATGATAAAAGACGCGCTAAGGCGGCCTTTCAGGTATTCTTTTACAGTCACTTGTTTGAAAAGAATTTTTCTAAAGAGCCTTATGAAACGATTGAGCCCGGGCTTTTCAATTCGAGGGATCTGTTCAGTGATGATTTTGAGTGGAAGCTTTACGACAAGTCACACAAGACTAATGTAGGGGAGTTTCGCAGGTATCAGCCAGATTTCGAAACAGTGTTAGTAGAACTACTTATCGAAATGTATGCTCCTGAAGTGCCTTTCGATCAAACCGAAGACACTAAGAAATGCGGGTACTGTACCTATAAAGATATTTGTGGGAGGTGATTAATATAAGGTAACCATGTTTTCAGGTTGAATATTTGAGAGTTGACTTAATGGACTCAGCTAACAGGACGTGAACAGATGGTCGATCGGTTGAATGCATTTTTTTTGGATTTAGGTTGGGTTTATTAAAATTCAAATACAGCAAACTACTATAAACCGCAAGCACGCCAGTCTACAGCTTTTTCATCAGGGAAAGCACAACTAGCCCTGTCATCATATTTCATATATAATACGAGATAACAATTTTCAACCCCGAATCCATGTTCGGTGCTGGTTTCTCCCGGGTCCAAATCCCAGGTGCCCACATCGAAGGTACCGTCGGCTTTAGGGAAGTAATATTTGTAATGAACCCGGAAATTATTAGGGTTTGTAAATTTCACCCATTGCTTTTTTGTCGATACGTCGTATTTCTGCTCTAGTACTACTGCTTCCCACCAGCAATAACCTGAATCAGGAAGTGAGTTGTCACTGTCTCCATCATTTGATCCTCCACCAGCGTCTCCTCCACCAGTGTCTCCAGGAGGTGGAGGTGGTGCAGTTTTGGTCCTGAAAGTAACGACATCACTAAATACCTGATTATTGTTTTCGTCGTAGGCTTTTACTACCAATTCGTATGATTTATTATATAAAAGCCGGGGCAATTTTACCTCATGACCAACTGCATACTCACTGTGCCAAACGGGATCCCCATTGAGTAAAACTGTATAGTAAACCGGCCCACAACGATCGCGATCCAGATTCCCATTGTGGTCTATAACAAGGCTGGTGTTTACATCCACAAGGGAGCTATCGTATGGATACATTATCTGGGGTTTATTTACAGACCCTCCATTGGTTGTAAATGAGATTGTTTCGCTACTTGATGTTTCAGAACCATTGTACAGTTCTATTTTATAGTAATATGTTGTGTTGTATTCATTCGACACTATCGTCCGATTAAAGTCTACATTATCCAACTCAGTGAGATTGTCAGGGTCAGTACCATAGAAATGTCTCACTTTATAAGCTTCACAATAATCAGAAGCCTCCCATTTGGGCCACTTACAAATCGGGATATCAGTGGCTCCATTTTCTGGGTATACAATCATAGGCGTTGGTAATGGCTGATTGGTGGTGCCCTCAATAGTGCCTGTCTTAAACGAAAATACTTCCTTATTTTCCACGATAGGGCCATCCTTCCACTCCCAGGTATCTATTGCTGAATTGTATTCAAAGGTGCCGTCATGTGTAGCAGCTACGGTCCAGAAATAGGTTGTGTTTTCTTGTAAAGGCAAATATTGATTTACGAATTCATCAGTTTTTTGCGAACTGATAGACAGTGTAGCGTCTTTCTCTGGAAATTTATTGACCCGAAGCAGGTTTTCAGGACTCGTGCCCATATAAAAGATATAGGCTATCTGAAAGTCCTCATGATGCGGCTCCACAGTAAGGTTGGGGAATGCTATGCATAGATTCGAAGCTCCATTTGTAGGTTTTAAGAGTTTTGGGGGTACAAGTGCGTTCGGGTCCGGCCCGGATTCTGGTTCAGCCTCGTTTGGAGGAACATCTGGAATGTCCTCATTGGTCAATAGAGGTTGATCAAAATTGAAAGTTTCTTTCGTGACATTACTAAGTCCACAGGATTGATTATAGGCCACGATGGCTACTTCTACCGGGATATTACCCTGGTATTTCAAATTAGGCGAAATTGACGTGACTTGTGTGGTGCCCTGTTTTAAGATATCACTGGTTGATTTATGTGTTAACCGATATTTATACCCTGAGGCTCCTTCTACTTCACTCCAGGATATTTTTTGGTTTGTGGCCGAATCTATGGAAACCATTGATAAAGTCCCAGGCTCAAAGTCCACATGAATTGTTTCTCTTAGCTGATATTCCTGGATTTTCTTATCAGCACCTGTATTTTCCATGTCTAAGATGATTTCTAGTTGGTACTTAATAGTACCTTCACTATCGATATCTGGGGATACATGGACCGGTACTGAAACAACTTTTTCCACATACTCTCCAATAGTAGTGGGTGCTTTTATGCCGTTAATAGCAACACTATCAAGTAACCCGAATGTGTCTTTTAGCTTAAGGTAAAAAGTCTCATTCGTTGAAAAATCAGGAGAGGAGTTTTGCAGTGTAATGTCAATGGTGAATTCTTCACCACAGGATAGATTAGTTGGAATTTCTGAAATGGATGAAACTGTCACTTCATTACCCTGAATAAATATCCGCTGAATATGATCATAATAATGTATGTAATCCCAGGATGGATCACATACCCTGTTGACACTTTCAGGATCTATCTCCAAAAAAACACCAATGCCATTACCTGGCTCTATGTATTTTGCAGGTTCAAATAACGCGCGAAGTGCTACAAATGGATGATAAACGCTCCTGGTTGCGGCGATTTCAGGAATGTCGAGCGTATCTACGGTGATGGCGCGACTGATCTCATCGTCGGTCAATTGGTACCAGGCATTTTCAATAGGGGGTAGTGGTACAATTTTTACAAATGCCTTTGTTGCTTTTGACTGGGAGTAACCCTTGTTATAAATACGGAATCCCACGTCTAGCGTGTCATTTGGTGCTACTTTGCCCAGGTAATGGTGCCCTGTACGGGAATCAACAGTGAAATCGTCCAGGCCATTGCTTGTTTTACCATGAAAGTCTAGTGTAATTTCCGGTTGGAGAAAGACCGTTCCTTCAGGGCAATTGTTGGATAGTGCCAGGTGTGTGTTTTGTCCTTCATTGTATTCTAGAAAAGTGTTTTGGTAGTCCAACTGAAAAATGTACCAATTAGTTGTGTCAGTGAGGGGTACGTACATGTCAATGGTGTCTTGCTCACCAGGAGCTAGTTCCGGCACCTCCAACAATTGCTTTACTTCGGCCATATAAGCCGATCTCTTAGGAGAAAAATGACGATTGTATAATTGGTATTGATAAGTATAAGTAAGATTAATTTCACCTGCCAAAATGGTGTCATTCCTCATGAGAGCAATATGTGAAGCCGGGGCGGTTCCATTTCCATCGTTTGTAACAATGAGTCGATAATGCAGTGATATACTGTCATTTTCATGAAAAACCTCTTCTACCGTAGGTACTCCCGATAAGTCAGGAAGAAAATCTTGGTGCTCATCCACCTGCATGAAGACGGTCAATTGATTTACCTGCGCCCCAAGACACCTCTGAGTGTTTGGGATAATATCCAGAAAGGCTGTACCTGACCGTGACCATTGATTAAGGATTTCTCCGAATCGAGCGAATTCGTCCACTACATATCCATTGGGGAAACTATATGTTATGCCGTTGTGGGATACCCCTTCTTCAGCAGCTGATATATCAAATGTGTCCTCTGCGATTACCAGTGTATCCTGATGATCTATACTTCGAAGCCTCAGCTGATAGGTGAGATTTTCACCCAGGCTGGAGCCAAAAAGTGATCCCAGCGAAAATACCAGAGTGTCTGCCAGTCCAAGGTTGATCGTATCATGTACCATAAACTGGTATTTTGTTGGGTCAAAATCCTGGCTGAGTTTGACCCAGTCGTCTGGGCTTTCTCCTGTGTATTTATAGGTATAGTGATGTTTTACAAAATCACCCAGGCTTGTCTTTCGAGAACCTATACTTTCATGGAGGCGCATCCCATTTACCTCTAAGTAGAAACTTTCGACACGATATTCGTTGTGCTCAGCATTAGGCAGAGACAAGGTACACCTGGCCAGGGTATCCATGCGGTATTCATCAATAAGTATAAAATGATTGGAAAAATCTGCCGAGAGATGCAGTGTGGGAAAAAAATCCAGGTCCTGATAGGCGTTCATTTTGTCTATGGCTGCAAGAGCATAAGGCGCTGACATCACACTGTCATTATATATGCGTTGATGATAAAGCTTCAAGTTGTTTCTATGGATCGGTGACTCGTTAGATAGTTTAATGCTTACGCCATGTTGGCCGCAGTAGGCATTTAGGTCCAGGGTGGGCTCGGCTGATAGCTTATAGCTACCCTCATGGTCATTTAGGTAGGTAAATGTTTTGTATCCGTATCCAATGGGGATTCGCTCAAAGGTTTTTGAATCTATAGCAAGTACTTTTACGATCCCTTCGTATTCACCCGAAGGCATGTCGTCAGGCCATATAGGAAAGTAGTCTACATCCTCGCCAAATATATAGCTTGCATCTGAGCTGATTGAAGGAATGGAATCTCTAAACTCATACGAATCTGAAGAGTCAGTCAAGGACCTTAAGGTCATCTTCAATTCCAGAGGTGGTAAGTCTGCACCAGAGCTATTCTTAATGCCTAGCATTAGAAATGCCGAATCACGAGCTGTCAGGGTTTGCTTGCTACCACTTAGAAATCCAATAAATAGCGGGTCTTCCACTGTGAGGTGACTGAAGAAGAAGTTTTGTCCGTTCAATAGAGCAGTTGTATTTATCTGACTCAACGTGTCGCAACCATTGAAAATAATGCGGTCTTGAAACTCATAGAGATATTGATAATAAGGGTAAGTCCAGTTGTTGTCTGGAGAAGTAAGCACGCTATCTGTAGGATGTATTTGAATCCATTTAGGATTTAAAGGTAGACTGTCTACTGATTTTAGAAGGTTGTTCACTGAGACTACAGCATCGTCCTTTTTGATCAACCACTGAATTTGGTCCGGGTACTTTGGGTTATCGCCTAATGAATCATAAAATGGATTGATTATCTGGTAGCTAGCATTTACATACAGTTTTGAGGTGTCTATCTGCAATAAATTTTGATTGTCAGTAAGGGAGGAAAGGTTGCCTACGCTGAGGACCATCATGGTATCGCTTACGATTACATCACAGTCCTTTGTTTCTAGTATTCCAAAGACATACCCTTCCATGTCTTCTATCTTTAAAGAAGTCCCTTCAGCTATTTGGCTATAGGTAGTTTCCTGAAGTGTCCTGAAATACCAGTAGGTGGTTCCTTCTACGTCTAAACTGATGTATGCAGAGTCATTCTCGCATATTTTGAGCAATTCTGATTGAGCCGTTACACCGAGAGAGGCAATCAATACTATGCCAAAGAAAAAATATCTCATGTTGTGTTAATGCTTAATGATTTGGAAGATCTCTATGTGGTTGTTGACGGAAACAGTGAGTAGATAAACCCCGCTTGATAGGTGGCTAAAGTTGAGTTTGTGATTGTTGTAGCTAAAAGCGTAATTCTTTCCCGATAGATCCGTCAGTGCCATTATTTTAGTTGAATGTGAAGCTTTAGATGCCAGGTGCAAATAATCAGTTACCGGGTTAGGATAGATTTCTATTGTATGTCTTTCATTTTTAAGCACGCTGGATACTTCGATTGGGTAATTTTCATATATGTCATACGTCCCATCACTTGCAGCTATGCGCACCTCATGTGGGGGAGGAGGTAGTTGCTCTAGAGTCTTAATGATCGTTATGTCACCTGCTTCATTGATGTCAAAGTAACTCATTAGACTGCCCGATGCTATAGAGAAATGAATAGGGTCCATGTCTTCATCTGAAGCTTTTACACTGCCTAGTGTAGTGCCTACAGGTGCTTGTTGCTCGATTTGAAACGTGTCTTTAATAAGTACTGGAGGCTCATTCATGTTTGATACCTCGATGGTGACTTCCATTTCTCTTCGGACCCAGCCATCGGAAACTGCAATGGTTGACTTGATGGAAGGTGTTTGTTCATGATTGTATAGCGAGCTGTCTGCCACGGTCAATATCCCCATGCGCTCGTCCAGTGCTACTGCACTTGCAGGGTTGGTTGTCAGGAGTTCATACCATAGTGGATCACCATCTGGGTCTGAGGAGGTAATTTGCCCCAGAGTGTCCCTGGAGCTAGGATTCTCAGGAATTGTGAACTCCTGATTGGTTACTTCGGGAGGACTGTTGGTGAATGTGTACGCAAACAACTCATATTGAGAACAAGAGCCTGAGCTCAATGTGATCTCAAGTTCGACCGTAAAAGAAGTGTCTGGATGATCGTAATAATAGTTTGACGAATCGATTAGTAGAATATCTCCTGAGGGGATAATATTATCGTTGGAAGATTGGATAGATAAATCTAGCGTGTCTGTCCGGTTAAAGATATTACTGGCCTTGAACTGCAAGTAGCTGGAAGTGTTGCCAGGAGCTGTCACATTTACAATGTTGCTGATGTCCAATGTGTTTTTCGGTAGTGCTTTATTACCCGAAGTACTCAATGTGAACGATTGCTGACCGTAAGCAGAGGTCAGAGCCATGAAGCATATGAGCATGGCGAATACGGTGGTTGGGGTACCTTTGGTCATGTTTTTCTATGATCAAAAGCCAAATTGGCTTTTGACTAAAATAATATAAAACTCTTACATCGCGTATTGCCGATCAAGTTTAAGGGTTTTTACGATGGATAAGTTCCATATCCCGGATCAATAAAATCTATGAGGTTACCATAGAGGTCTGCGAATACACAGACTTTACCAAAATCTTCCACTGCAGGCGCTCTCACGATGTGTACATCATGGGCAATAAGACGCGCATAATCTTCATCGAAGTTATCGGTGTGGAGAAATAGGAAAACCCTGCCTCCGGTTTGATTGCCTACGGCTGCCAATTCCTGAGCATTTTTGGCTTTTGCTAATAGCAGCCGACATCCATTACCGCCTTTTGGAGCTACCACTACCCATCGTTTCGTTGGAGTACGTTGGGTGTCTTCGATGAGTTCAAAGCCGAGCACCTGTGTATAAAATGCGATGGCCTCATCATATTCTTTGACTACCAGTGTGATTTGGTGTAGATGTTGTTTCATGTGGTTAATTGTTTGGAAGGAAACCTGCGCATAAACCATAGGGTGTCGTTGACGTCCCGTTCCCAGGAGTGGTAAACTTCAAACCCGTAGCGTTCGTATACCCGCCGGTTTCGTGCTACGGATGTTTCCAAATAGATAGGTAGGCAGCTTTCCTCGGACCACTTCAGGATGTCATTTTTGAGTTCGAAAGCAGCTCGTGAAATTTTGCCAGCAGCACTGGCGCCAAAAAACCAGAAATATAGGAATTGTCCATCTTTCGGCCTCACAGCATTTACATAAGCATTGCTTTTTGCAACCTGTAGTGAGCGACTAAACCCAATGCAATTTTTGATAAGTTTCATTTGGGCGAAGACCTCTTTTAGACTTTCCTTTTTCTGATAAAACGGATAGCATATAGCAATGGAGGAGTTGTCATTGGACAGCCAAACACCATCAGCAGGAAGGCTACTTTGAAAGGCATAATGAGCCAGAGCTTCTAATGCTCGTGGTTTTTTAGGGTTGATGACTCGTTGTACGCTGGGATTATCCGTGAATGATTCGCAGATAATGCTGACTACCAGATTTTGGTCGTCTTTAGTAGCTGGCTTCATTTCACATCCAGATCCAGTAAGTAGCCTTTTTCTGCCAGTTCCTCATACTTCTCTTTGTTAAATTTATGTAGGAAGGCTCCTTTCTTAGAGGTGCTTTTGTCCTTTTTGTCTAGTTTCTCTAGTAGTTCAGTGGACAGCATGCGCTTGCGGAAGTTTCGGTCATCCAGCTGCCGACCGTAGATGGCGTCATAGAGGCGTTTGAGTTGTGGTAGGGTAAACTCTTCAGGCAGTAGCTCAAACCCCAGTGGGCGCGTTTTTGCATTGGTCACCAGCTTTTGCATGCCTAGCTGTACCATGTCTCCATGGTCAAGTACCAGCTCTGGCATCTGGTCTATCGGAAACCATCTGGCTCCGTGTTTTTCCGCGGTTTCTTTGTGGAGGTCGTCTAGTTTTATCAAGCTCCAGTGTAGAATAGAGAGCACGTGCCCGCCAGGGTCACGGTCGGCATTTCCATAGACATGCAATTGTTCCAAAAAGACATCATCCAGTCCGGTGAACTGTTTGAGCACACGTCTGGCTGCCTGAGACATGTCCTCGCCTTCGTTGATAAAGCTCCCAATGAGCGACCAATCTCCAGCATAAGGCTCTACCTTTCGCTGAAACGCCAGGATATTGAGAGACTCTTCGGAGAGATCATATCCAAAGACCAGGCAATCGATGGCAACAAGTAATTTCGGATGGCTGTAGGTCATAATTTAGGGGTAACTTTGTACGAATTCATCAAAACTAACAAGCGTTTTGATAACGTTTAAGACTCAAAGTAAATAAATATATGGAGCGAGCAGCTACCATTAAGGATATAGCGCGTGAGCTTGGAGTGAGTACCTCCACTGTGTCACGGATACTCAACGGGAAAAACCAGCGAAATCAAGAGCTGGTAAAGAAGGTGCAGGAGGCTGCTAAACGGCTCAACTATCAGGTAAATACTACCGCCAGAGGGCTGAGAACGAATAAGTCGGGCCTGCTAGGAATCATCGTGCCCTACATCAGTGATGAGTTTTTTTCTTCGGCACTAGCAGGTATTGAGGCTGTCACAGAACTGCAGGGGTATAACCTGCTCATTTGCCAGAGCAATGAAAACCCTGAAAAAGAGGCTGAGTTTGTGAAATCGCTCCTGGCCTGTAATGTAGAAGGAATTCTTATTTCAGTTACCAGAAACACCCCGGATGTTGGTTTTTTGGAGGTAGCCAAAGCGGCTGGTAAAAAAATCGTCATGTTTGATCGGGTCATAGCACAAGAAGATTACCCGTGTATCAAGTCCAACGACCGGATTGGGGCTTACAAGGCTGGTCAGCATTTGCTTAAAACCGGAAAGTCAAAATTTCTATACATAGGGTTTTCTGCACGATTGGCCATAGATATAGAGCGTCTGGCAGGATACAACGAAGCCCTGGCTGAAGCCGGAGAGCAACCATGTGAGACACTGTATGTAGACGGTATGGAGGCTGTGCAGGAGGGGTTGGCAGATATATGGCAAAACCAGTACGATGCGGTACTTGGATTCTACGACGAAGTAGCAGCTGAAGCAATGACTTTCTTAAAATCCAGGAATGTAACCATACCCGGACAAGTAGCAGTAATAGGATTTGACAACCGCAACTTTTGTAAATACACCACACCTCCACTCACCAGTATAGAGCACCCGGGGCGTAAGATGGGTAGCCTGGCAGCCGAGGCTTTGTTGGGTGCGCTCAATGAAGAAGAAGTGGAGCAAGTAGTTCTGGATACGCATGTAGTGGTGCGCGAGTCTTCTGCTCGGTAATTTTACCGTTTCGCGGAAAGGTATTTTCTTAAACCAACATTAACATCAGGGTAATCTCCTACTGGAAGGTGTTCGCTTAGTTTGTATTCTAACCAAGTAATACCAATTCCAATAACAGGTGAAGGTCCAGATAGACTATCCGAAACTTGCCCATCAAATAGCAGAAAGCGATCAATACGCGCTGGAAGAGCTATACGATCACCTGCATCAGGAGGTATACTATTATGCTCTCACTGCCCTGCGAGACCATGATGCCGCTCGTGATATTGTCCAAAACACCTTTCTGAAACTTTGGGACAAGAGGGCATCGCTCAAGGAAGTTCGTTCTCTGAAAGATTTCGTGTTTCGAATGGTCAAAAACCAGGTCTTGGACGTATTCCGTAAATCCGCCACCCAAGAGGCAAAGGAAGGGGAAGTGGCCAGGCTGCGCGATGAGCAATATCAGCCCATAGAAGATCATTTGCTCTACAACGAATACATGGCCCTCGCCAAAGAAGGAATCAGTCAACTGCCTCCTAGGCGCAAAGAGATTTTTTTACTCAGCAGGTTTGAGCATAAGTCCTATGCCGAAATCGCCGATCAGCTCAATATCTCTATCAATGTGGTAGAAAAACAAATGAGCAAGGCACTCAAACAGCTACGCGAGTACATGACCAAGCATGCTGATATCGCCTTTCCGGTGGTGTTTTTTCTGGTGCTTCATTAATTCCTGATTTTTTAAAAAAAAAATATGACACATGAGGGGTGGTTGGCTCCTTTTTGTGCGTCTTATATGCAACAAAGGAGATTACTCTATGAAGATTGATAGGTCGCTGTTAGAAAAGTTTTATGCTAATGAGTGTACAGAGGAAGAGTATGCACAGGTGCGCACTTGGATGAATGAGGTGTCTGAGGACGAACGCGACTGGGTGCTCAGTGAGCTTGCGCGAAGGGTCTCATCTGGTGAAGTAAAATCAAAGACTTCTGTTTTGTTGCCGTTTAGCATTATCAAGAAAGCACTACCTGAAAATAAGGTCATATCCTGGCCTCAGACGATGGCAGCGGCAGCTTTATGGTTGTTGTTCGTAGCTGGCTTTTTATATCGGTTTTATGGTCAGGAGCCAGTTACGCATACCCTGATTAGCAAGCGGGGGGCGGTCGAATCCTTCGTGCTTCCAGATAGCACGCGCATTTGGCTCAATGCGGGCAGTTCGTTATCCTATACCGATCAGTTTGGGGACTATAGCAGACATGTTACACTCGAAGGAGAGGCATTTTTTGATGTGACACACAATCCCAACAAACCCTTTGTGATTGCTACTTCTGCATTTGAAACGAAGGTAGTAGGCACGTCCTTCAATATTTCGGCATATCCGGGTGAAAATACCTCTGTGACAGTGGCCAGTGGAAAAGTAAAGGTGCAATATGAGTCGGGAGAACACCATGAGCATAAATACCTCACTCCCGGTCAAAGCATTGTTCACTACGCTGACGTTGATGAAGTGGCACTGCATACTGTAGAAAAGGAAGTGTATGCAGCCTGGAGATCAGATAAGCTGATTTTTGATCAGCAGTCACTGCGCGCGGTTTTCAGTACTCTGGAAAGAAGGTTTGACAAGGTGATAGTGTGTGAGGATTCCGACGTGCGAGAAACGACGATTCGAAGTAGCTATGAAGCAGCTAGCCTGCCAGCCATATTAGAAGACCTGAAGTTTATAGCCTCATTTGATTACCAGCTAGTGGGAGATACTGTTTTGATCACTCCAAACCCCTAAAGCCTATGTAACATCCCAACCAATGACCAAAAAAGAAACCTGGAACTGTCATCACCAGCTCCAAGCTCACATTTCGATTTCAAACAATTCTGAGTTTTTTAAAATCAAAACATGCTAAACTATGATTTTTAAATCAAAAAAATGCCCGAGCGGTATGCATTATTTGCTGAAGCAGGTAATGATCGTTCTTATTTGCTCGGTTTCAGGGCTGACAGCCATTGCACAGGGTGCTGAAAAGCTAACCCTTGACTTAGAAGAATATACGCTCTCACAGCTATTTGAAGAGCTGGAGAAACAGGCGGACGTGGAGTTTGCCTATAGCAGTCAGGTGATACAAGATCGCCGAACGTTTTCCTTGACTGTAGAAAACCAGTCACTAAAAACTGTACTCAATGACCTGGCCAAACAGGCGGGGTTTGAGTATAAAATTTCTGGTAAGAAGGTGTCTGTAAAACTGCTAGAAAAACAAAAAGTAACAGGAAAGGTACTGGATGTCGCCACAGGTGAGCCACTGGTAGGAGTTACTGTAATGGTGATGGGGACCTCACAGGGTACCATTACCGATATTGATGGTACTTACAATCTCACCACTTATCCCAATGGCTCACTTCTATTCTCTTTTGTAGGCTTTGCAAACAAAGAAGTGGCTGTTTCTGGTAGATCTGAAATTGTGGTTTCGCTAGAGGAGGGCTCGCTTAGTCTCGAAGAGGTAGTGGTTACTGCCATAGGTATAGAGCGTGAAACCCGAGCGCTGGGCTATTCTGTGACCAAGGTAGATAGTAAAAATATCAACAGAGGAGGAAGTCCCAACTTGGCGACTACTCTGGCTGGAAAAGTGCCCGGCTTGCAGTTGACCCGTTCATCAGGGGTGATGGGTTCTTCACGTATTGTACTGAGAGGTGAGGCATCCCTCAATTTGGACAAAAACCAGGCACTTATCGTAGTAGATGGAGTACCAGTCACTAACCAGCAGAATGGAGATGGTGAGATTTCATACCTGGGTTCTTCTGTGGATTACGGTGACGGACTTTCGGCTATCAATCCTGCTGATATAGAGGATATTACGGTGCTGAAAGGTGCGTCTGCTGCTGCACTTTATGGTTCACAGGCTGCCAATGGGGTCATCATGATTACCACGAAAAAGGGTAGTTTTAATCAGGACCTTACGGTAAACCTTCGCCATCAAACCTCTTGGCAAAGTGTGAACAGATGGCTGCCCCGTCAGACACAGTTTGGGTCTGGCAATCGCTCTGAGAACGACTACTATGCATTTAAAGATTCGCCCGATGGCCCTAGAAACCGGAACGGACACTCATGGGGACCTAAATTTATGGGACAGGAATTTTACCAGTACGATTCACCGCATTCGGCTATATATGATCCGGCTACACGTGACGAGATATGGGAATACGAACCAGGTGGACAGACGCCATGGGAATCTCATGAAATAGAGCAGAACTTCTACGAAACCGGAATCACCAACACTACCGGTGTGTCCGTGCAAGCAGGAGATGGCAATGCATACTTCAGGGGTAGCGCAGATTACCTTACCAATAAATACATCATGCCTAACACCGGGTATCAGCGTCTAAACGTATCACTTTCATCAGGGGTTAAGGCAGGAAACTCTCAGTTTTCTACCAAGATAAACTATGTAAACCAAGCTTCTGATAACCTGCCCTCAGAAGGGTATGATCGTCAAAATGCTCATTATCAGGTGTTTTGGCTCAATGCCAACGATGACCTGAACTGGTTTAAAAACAAACAGTGGTTGGATGGGCAGGAAAACATACAGCAGAATAAGATCACCGCTTTGAGTGCAAACCCTTACTGGATCCTGTACAATTCGATTAATACGCTGGATAAGGATCGGGTTTTCGGTAAAGTTCAGTTTGACCACAAGTTTTCTGACAATTTCCGACTCATGGCACGTACAGGCGTTGACTTTTTTGCCGAGTTGCGTACCCGAGAGCGGGCCTGGTCTGAGCCACGTAACGCTTATGGCAAGTACGAAGAGTCTACACTAAAAACGCTACAGCTCAACACCGATGTGTTAGTCTCGCATGACCGTAAACTTGGCGATGTAGCCCTCAGCGGTAGTTTGGGCTTCAATCATCGATATACCGGAGGTAATGGCATCTATACAGAAGGAAGAAACCTGATTATTCCGGGGGTGTTTAACCTGGACAATGCCGAGGAAGACCCCTGGGTAAATACTGCCCGCAGAGGTCAAGAGCTGGTCTCAGGCTATGGACTCATCAATGCCAACTGGAGAGAAACCATCTTTTTGGACATTACCGGCAGAAACGATTGGACCTCTACTTTGCCAGCGGGGAATAACTCCTACTTCTATCCCTCAGCTGCGTTGGCTGCAGACCTCACCGAAATGTTTCATGTAGAGTCTAGAAGCCTTTCATTTTTAAAGCTGAGAGCATCTGCTGCTCAGGTGGGTTCAGATACTGATCCCTACAGGCTAAATCGCTACTATACAGCTTCAGGGACCATCAATGGCGGCTACTCGAACCCCTCTACGCTACCCAATCCCGAGTTGAAACCTGAGCGGACCAACTCCTATGAGCTTGGCTTAGACGCTCATTTCTTTAATCATCGGCTAAACTTTGATGCAACATTCTATAAGTCTGTGACAAAAGATCAGATATTGAGTTTGCCTGTGGATCCCGCTTCGGGCTACCTGAGTGCCATGATGAATGCTGGTTCGGTTTCAAACAGAGGTATTGAGTTGCAGTTAGATGCCAAGCCATTTATGGGCAATGATTTCGGCTGGGATGTTTCGGCCAACTGGTCTACAAATAGAGGCATGGTGGAAGAATTAGTTCCCGGAGTGATTGATACCTACATTCTTGGATCGTATGTGAGCTCCAGAGTGCTGGTAAAGGCTGAGCCTGGTGATGAATTAGGAAAAATCTATGGAAAAGGATATGATCGCCACAATGGTGAAATCATCTTCAAAGATGGACTGGCACAACGTGATAATGAAGAAGATTTCCTTGGTAATGTATTTCCAGACTGGAGAGCAGGTTTTATCAATAGTTTCCGGTACAAGCGTTTCAACTTGTCCTTTCAGTTTGATTACCAGCATGGAGGTAAGGCATATTCTATCACACACTTCCTGATGAACTACACAGGTAAATCCACCAAAACAGTCTATGGTAGAGAAAGTGGGGCCCCTTACGAGTCTGGTGCAGAGTATGACATGGCCTCTGGCAAATGGCTAGAAAATCAAGATGGCCGTTTCGGTGTGATCGGTGACGGTGTGATGCTAGACGAAGAAAGCGGAGAGTATGTGAAAAACAATGTGTCGGCACCTGCTCCGTATTTCTACAACTCTATGTATGAGCGTGATCAGATTGAAGGAAACGTTCATGAGACCACTTTCTTAAAACTCCGTGACCTGCGCCTGACCTACAGCTTTCCGGCTGTTTTTGGTTTGAAAGGTGGCTCTGTGGCCGTATTTGGAAATGACCTCTTTATCTGGACAGATTTCCCTTCTTATGACCCGGAACTCTCAGTGGTAAGCAATGGAGTACTTACCCCTGGTTTGGAGGCGGTAGGTTCGCCTTCAACTCGCACCATCGGCGTAGAACTTAAAATTTCACTTTAATCAAAGGAAATGAACATAATGAAATTCAATTCAAAACTTTTGCTACACAGCCTGGTCTTATCACTGTGTGTGCTCGTTTCTTGCAATGATTTTGAGGAGCTAAATACAGATCCTACCAGACTTACGGATATCAATGCCGCCTCCCTGCTTACTCAGGTGATCTATGATGCGGGTACACGCTCGCGCAGCTACGGAGGTATTGGTAACTACATCGGGCAGTACTGGACCAACGCCTCGCTCATCGATCAGCGCCATCGGTATGATTTTAGAGGTTCTGATTCGGAGGTGGTCTATGATCGAATCTATGCTACGCTTTATGATATAGCAGACCTGAAAGAAAGAGCCATTGCTGAAGGACTGGATGACTACCTCGGAGCGGCCATCACGATGGAGGTTTATTTGACTACTTATCTCACAGATGTGTTTGGCCCCGTGCCATATACAGAAGCCATACAAGGTGATGAGCTCAACTTCACACCAACGTTTGACGATCAGGAGCTGATTTACCGTACCAACCTCCAACGTCTCGATGAAGCCTATGACTTGATGGCCACTCAGCCAGGAGGCAACTTTATTCGGGGAGGAGATGCTTTCTACTTTGGGGATAACCTCAAATGGAGAAAGCTGATCAATAGCCTGAAACTACGGATGTATATGCGCATGCTAAAAGTAGACCCTACGGTAGAGCAGGAAATCGCCAAACTGATCAACGATGGTGAGCTGTTGACTTCATCGGACGAAACTTGTGCGATCGTTTATGACGGACGTTTTGGTCTGGAATCTACCCGAGCTGAGGGTACAGAAGGCTCCGGGGCTCTGGGAAAGACTTTTGCTGACAAGCTCCATGAAACCCTGGATCCACGTAGGCCTCATTTTGCACGGATAGGTGTAGATGTAAATGGAGATCCCGTGAATATGGATGATGAGGACAATCCCATATGGCAGGGAGTACCTAGCGGCGAAAGTCCGGATATCATTCGGAATTTTGAAGGACTGGCTGCGCCTTATACAGGGATGAATGGTGTGAGGGCTCCATCGGTGTTGTTTTCCTACTCTGAAGTTGCTTTTTACATTGCCGAAGCGATCCTAAAAGGCTACGTAGACGGTGATGCAGCGGCCCACTATGAAGCAGGCATTCGTGCCAGCTGTGAGTGGTGGGGTGTAGAGGAGCAGGAAATCGTGGATCATCTGGCTAAACCAGAGGTGCAGCTCAGTACTGATGCTGAGAGGGCACTGGAGCAGGTATATACAGAGCAATACATCAACCTGTACTATCAGGGATATGATGGTTGGCTACATTTCCGAAGAGTAGGGTACCCGGAGTTTTCTGTAGGATCTGCTATGCTGGTAGACGGTATCATGCAGCGCATGGTCTATCCTCCATTACTCAAAGCCGTAAACAACTCCAATTATTCCGAAGCAGTAAAAATGCTCGATAAAGGGGATCACCTGCTCTCTAAAGGGTGGTGGTCTAACTGATTCGTTTTTCTAATTTTCTCAACTAAGGGGCAGCGTTTGCTGCCCTTTTATTTCTCTAGTTATGAATAAATTTTTGCAAATAGCCGTGGTGCTCACCATGGTGATGTCTGGCTGCGTGCCAGCCGAAGAGCCAGTACAGGTGGTAGACCGTGGACAGGTGCAGGTGCTTCCTGCAGATTACCAATATCCGGATACGCCCACCTTTAGCCTCTTGTCATGGAATGTAGAGCATTTCCTGGATCCGTATGATGACCCTTACATAGATAACCAAAGGGAAAACAATCCGCCTGAAAACATGCAGCTGCGCCGAGCACTTTTAATAGAGGCATTGCGCAAAGCCGATGCAGATGTTGTTTTGTTGCAGGAGTTTGAAAGCGCCAAATACCTGAAGCAGCTGGCCGACGACTCTTTGTCGGGTATGGGTTATACGTTTTTTGCTGATATCCCCAGTCACGGCTGGTATATGAATGTGGTGCTGATGAGTAGGTTCCCATTGGGGGAAATCAGTGGTTATGGCAATGTGACTACACCACTGCCTGATTACCTCGATGAAGAGGGAAAGAAAGAAACACAAAGCCACATCAATACCCGCATGTGGACTATTGAAGTTTTTCCTGCAGCAGCCTATCATTTTTTGCTCACAGGTGTACATCTAAAAGCCGGGCGAGGACCTAGAAACATTGCCATGCGAAAAGGGCAAATAAACTACCTGGTCTCGCAGTGGAATGAAGCTTTAGCAGCAAATCCCTCTGCCAATATGATCATGGCGGGTGATCTAAATGCTACTCCCGATAGTGAAGAGCTGTCACTGCTACAGACCAATAAGCAGCTGATCGCACCTTTTACAGATCCTATAGATACAGCAGTATACTCACATCCTGCAGATGAGCCGAGACGCAGACTTGATTACCTGCTGGTAAATGAAAATATGCTCCCGGAGATGCAGCCTGAATCTGTACAGGTAACCCACTTTTTTAGTGCCGATACCATGAGAATGATTAGTGATCACCTCCCGGTTATGGGCGTTTTCCAACGAAAAGATTTATAGAAACATGAAAAGCATATTGATATGTGGCATGCTGGTGCTAGTCATGCTAGTCATGCTATCAGCTCAGGCTCAGGAGCACCATGTAGTTTTGGTTAGTATAGATGGTTTTAGGCCAGACTTCTACCTGGACGATGAGTGGCCTGCGCCCAACCTAAAGCGCCTGGCGCAGGAAGGAGTAAATGCTGAAGGAGTTACAGGAGTTTTCCCGTCTGTTACTTATCCTTCTCACACCACCATCGTTACGGGGGCTCGCCCCATAGCACATGGTATCTATTACAATACGCCTTTCGAGCCTGAAGGGCAAACGGGAAAGTGGTATTGGGAGGCTGCCAGTATTCAGGTGCCTACGCTTTGGGATGCCGTGAGAGCTGCCGGTCAAACGAGTGCCAGCTTTTTGTGGCCGGTTACGGTAGGTGCCCCAATAGATTATAACGTGCCTGAGGTATGGTCTTTAGACAAAGGCTATGATCGCACACAAGCCATGCGCAATGCAGCCACCGATGGGTTTTTGGAGGAACTGGAGCGGGAGGTGACTGGTAGGATTCACTCAAAGACCTTCAATGGAGACTACCTCAATCGAGAAGATCGAATAGGAGAAATGGCCGCTTATACTTTAGAGACTCATAAGCCTAACCTAATGGCCTTGCACCTGGTGGCAACTGACCATTTTCAGCACGAGCAAGGGCGTGATGGGCATAAGGTACACACGGCACTGGCAGCGTCTGATCGGGCTATAGGTAAAATTTTAGAAGCTGCAGAGCGAGCAGATTTGCTAGATAAGCTCACCATTATCGTTACCGGAGATCACGGCTTTGTCAACATACATTCGGCGCTCAGTCCAAATGTATGGCTCGTGGAGGCCGGCCTCATGGAAGATAAAAAGGATAGAGGCGAGTGGAAAGCAGCCTTTCATACTGCAGGAGCTTCGGCTTTTTTGATGCTTCGCAACCCGAAGGACCAAAAGACCTTGCAGGCCGTAAAGGCTAAACTGGAGAGTTTGCCTGCAGCTCAAAAGAAACTCTTTCGAGTGGTAGAGCGTGAGGAGCTAGATGCCATAGGTGCTGACCCCAATGCCGCTTTGGCTCTGGCGCCAGTGCCTGGAGTGGCCATGTCTCGTCGGTCTGGTGGGCCAGTGATTACGCCTCGTTCGGGAGGTACGCACGGATACTATCCAGACTTTCAGCAAATAGAAACCGGGTTTGTAGCCTGGGGTGCAGGTTTAGCAGCTTCAAAACAACTTCCCAACATGGGTTTGGAAGATATAGCTCCGCTGATCAGCCACCTGCTTGAGTTAGATCACCGCACACCTCACGGTACTTTGTATCCCGGGGTATTGAAGGAGGACTAGGTTATAGCGAACAACAGCAAAAAGAATGGGTTACCTTTAGACAAGAGTAACCCATTTTTTATGCAACCTAATCCAATATGAAAAAGATCGTTTTCCTACTAGTAGCTATTTGGGGACACACGCTGGCTGCTCAGGATACCCTGCGCATAGGCGTAAAACATGCGCCTCCATTTGTAATGACCGATGGCGATAAAGTGTCGGGTTTGAGTATCCAGTTTTGGGACCTGGTCAATGAAGACATCAATGCAGTGTATGAATTTGTGCCCTACGAAACGGTAAAAGAACTGCTCGATGGGGTAGGCGGTGGTGAAGTAGACCTCAGTATCAACCCCATTACCGTGTCGGAAACACGCCTGGAGCGAGTGGACTTCTCTCAGCCTTATTTTATTTCACAAACTACCTTTGTCAAGCGCAAGGAGTCCCGTATCATGACGTTCTTGTCCAGTTTGTTTAGCTGGGAGTTTTTTTCCGCAGTAGCCGCCCTGTTGCTACTCATTTTTATTTTCGGCTTGTTGTTGTGGTTGTTTGAGAGGCGTACCAAAAATGATCAGTTTCATAAATCTACTCGTGGTATTGCTGACGGATTTTGGTGGAGTGCCGTGACTATGACCACCGTGGGATATGGAGACAAAGCACCCGTTTCACCGGGAGGTAGAGTAGTGGCCTTTGTCTGGATGTTTGCTTCCATTATCTTGATATCAGGACTCACTGCCGGGATTGCATCGGCACTTACTGTGCAGTCCATCAGTAGTCATGTAGAGTCTCTGGGCGATCTCAGTAAGATGCGCACGGTCACTGTGGCCAGCACCAGCACCAACGAGTTTCTGGATCAATACCGAGTGAGGCACCAAACGACTGCCACTTTGCCGGACGCACTCAATCAGCTCATAAATGGTAAAGCCGATGTAGTGGTCTATGACAAACCCATACTGATGACAGAAATCCAACAACTTGGAATAGAAGAGGAGGTAGTGGTTTCCGATAGAGGCTTCAAAACTGACTATTACAGCTTTACCTTCCCCAAAGAGTCACCGTACCTGCATGATATCAATGTGGCCGTGATCAACAAGCTAAAAACCCGAGATTGGGAGCAGATAAAGGCAGAAGTGGAGTGATGAAAAGCTTATATTACTATAAAAATAGTAACATAACTAGTGAAATAGTTTTGTAACTATAAAAATAGTAATATACTTGCTTCATGAAAGCGTTGACCAAAGCAGAAGAGCAAGTGATGAAATACTTGTGGGAGCTGGGCAGAGGATATCTCAAAGACATAGTGTCTTGCTATCCAGAGCCAGCTCCTGCCTATACTACGGTATCTACAGTGGTAAACGTACTGGTGAAAAAAGCCTTTATCGGCTATGAAACCCACGGAAAATCGCGCGAATATTATCCGCTAGTGGCCAAGGAGACCTATGCGAGGGAGTCTATGAAAGGCATGATGCACACGTTTTTCAATGACTCACCCAAGCAGTTTGCCTCCTTTTTTACTCAAGAGAGCGATCTCAGTGTGGAGGAGCTCAAGGAGCTACAGCAAATGATACAGGTAGAGATCGAAAAGCAAAACAAACGATAATATGCTGGCCGAATTTCTAACGTATTTGCTCAAAGCCGCACTGGTGCAATTTGCCCTGGTGGGTTGCTATTGGTTGTTTTTACGAAATCAAACGCATTTCAAATTCAACCGCGCTTGGCTTATAATGACCATGCCTTTGGCACTAGTTATTCCAACACTACGGTTTGCCGTAGTGCCTTTGCAGCCGGTTGAGGGAGCAGTGCATGCTTTGTACACCCGAAGCACGGAGATGCTCGTGCCCATACGTGTAGAGCAGGCGGTAGAAGCTCCCGGAGGTTTTTCCTGGTTGAAGCTCATTGGTCTGGTTTACCTGTGTGGAGTGCTCATCATGCTGGTACGCTTTCTGATCAACCTTTTTCGAATTACAAACTTTACCCGATTATATGAACAAATAACGAGTGTTCAGGGCAGTAGGGTGTTTAGAACATCCCTGTCGCAGCCTTTTTCCTTTTTCAGCAATATCTTTTTGCCCGCTGCTTTGGCAGAAAGTGAGCAGGAAATGGTGAAGGCACACGAATTACAGCATATCCGATTCAGACACAGTTGGGATCGAATGCTGGTCGATTTCATCCTTGTTCTTTTTTGGTTCAACCCTTTCATGTATTTGCTGAGGAAGCTACTGATCGAGGTACACGAGTTTCAGGTAGATGCGGTGATGGCACAGCAGGGAGCTAAAGCTTCCTATCAGCTGGCACTACTGCGGGTAGCTGGAGGTGATGTGGCCGGTCCGGTGAGTTTCTTTGGTTTTTCTATACTCAAAAAACGAATACACATGATGAATCGAAATCAATCTTCTAAATATTCCCTTTTGCGCTATGCTACAGCCGTACCGGTAGTTGCACTGTTGCTGACATTATTTTCATTTGAGATGCGCTTGCCGCAAAGGGTGGAGCAATTCATGCCTACGGCCTTACAAACGGAAGAAGGCATTCCATCCATATTTCCAGTGAGTACCACACAGGGACGTGTGCGTGTATCCTCCACTTTTGGCTACCGCAAAGACCCTTTCAATGGTGGAAAAAAATTTCACAAAGGAATGGATATCGCTGCAATAATAGGAACCTCGGTATTTGCTACGGCAGATGGTACCGTCATTAGCGCCAAGCATCAACCCAAAGGATATGGTAAAAACGTGATCATCCAACATGCTGATGGTTATAAAACACGCTATGCTCAGCTGGATAGCTACAAGGTGAAGGTAGGCGATCGCGTGAAAAAACATCAAGTAATAGGCGAGGTGGGCAGCTCCGGCAGGTCTACAGCACCTCATCTGCACTACGAGGTGTCTAAGGACGATAAGCCTTTAGATCCTAAAGAATTTATTCAGGACTATAAGTTTGAAAAAGATGATCCAGTGAAATCTTTTGGAGCGGTGTGGCAGCCACAAAAAGAGGGTGATTGCTAATCCCTGTTGTAGGAAAATCCAACACTGTTGTGGGATTTTCCTACACCTATTAGCCTCCAGGCATGTGTAACAGTCGGTAAAACACATAGCGGTTTATTGGCAAGGTAATTGGCGTTGGTTAGGTCAAATGAATTGATAAGTATAAACCCAATAAATGCTATGAATTACGACCTAAGTAACAAAAAAATCGCCGTGCTGATGGCGGACGGATTCGAAGAGGTAGAGTTTACCGCTCCGGTAGATGCGCTCCGAGATGCAGGTGCCGGTATCGATGTGATATCTCCAGAAAGTGGCCGGGTGCGTGCATGGAATGAGACCGAGTGGGGTGCAGACTATGCTGTGGATGTGCCACTCACCAAAGCCAGAGCAGACGAGTACCATGCGCTTTTGCTACCAGGTGGTGTCATGAACCCTGACAAGCTCCGAATGAACGAAGCGGCTGTAGAGCTGGTGAAGGCTTTCTTTGAAGACGGCAAGCCAGTGGCGGCTATCTGCCATGCTCCACAGCTACTGGTAGAGACAGGTGCACTTACGGGCAGAGAGCTTACGTCTTACCCGTCCATCAAAACAGACCTAAAAAATGCAGGCGCTCGATGGGTAGACAATGAAGTGGTGGTAGATGCAGGGCTCACCACCAGCAGAAGCCCCGAAGATATGGAAGCCTTCTGCGACAAGATGCTGGAAGAGTTTAGCGAAGGAGTCCACGAAGATCAGATGACTGTCTGATTCATAACATACACCCGGGCAAAAGAAAAGGGGCCGTCTCAAAAGTAATGAGATGGCCTTTTACTTTCCAACTCGTATCATTTTTACACCAATTTCTGTAAGTCAGTTAATTTTGAGTTGCTGGGATAATGTATAAACGAGGAAGAGTCACCTCAGTTAAGCTAATTGGCCTTTTTGGCCAGGTTGTGTGCTAGAGCTAGTAATCCAGCCTCTATTTCAACCTTGTCTAGTCCCTT
>NZ_QREG01000027.1 GCF_003386095.1 Marinoscillum furvescens DSM 4134
AGCTTGCAAGGTATGACACCACAACAGGTACACACCTCTGTAGCCATGGAAAAACCGACAAAAACAAACAGGACTACAAGACAGAGTGTGAAGAGCGGATAGGATTAGCATCTGAACCGTCAAATTCTGTTAGGACTAATGTATTGGTAGTAAAGCACCAACGGGATTAGTCGATAGCATGTAAAGAAGATTTAGTACAACCATTTAAACCGTAAAGCCAATGAAGGATTAATCAATCAACAGTAAAACCAAAGCAGGACATTATCCTGGCCTGTATACTTCATCTGGGATTACCGTAATCCAGGTAAAGTACAATTAGGATTATCACTTATTGATGTAAACAATTATTAGAATTAAGTAAAAACCTGTCAAGTAATTTTAGGACGGGTCCCCAACATCAGCAACCCTGTCAAGTAATTTTAGGACGGGTCCATCCGCTCACGGCAATGACCCATCCGCACGCGACAACCATCCATCCGCACCCGGCAATCACTCATCCGCATCCGGCAATCATCCATCCGCACGCGGCAAACACTCATCCGCACCCGAAAATCATTCATCCGCTCCCGGCAATGACTCATCCGCATAAGAAAATCATTCATCCGCACTCGGCAATCATCCATCCGCTGATTTTGGATACGGAAGAAACAACATGTGACCTTTTGCTCACCCCATCACTTTTCATTCATTTACCACCGTACTTCGCAGGTATGGCTGCACTATCAGATTCGATGGTCCATAGCAGGCTGACGATCCACCACCGGCCATCATATTGGGTCAGCTGATAGCTATTGATGCCGGTTTCCTCCACCCCTCCGAGTCCTTGCCATAAAACGTCTGAAACACCTGAGCAATGCCATTGTATTGATCTACCACCTTATGGAGTTCTTTTTCCAGATACCCTTGTTCGTAGTAAGGATTTTTCAGCAGCACGAGAAACTCATCGAGAGATACCGTTTCTGCCTGTGCAGGATCAGCTACGGTGAATATGGCAGCCGGATGAAACAAATTCCGAATGGCTGCTGTATCCATTTGCTCCCCCTGCTCTATGGTGATTTGATCAAGCAGCTCATCGATTATGCCATCAATAGATGCTTCTGGAGCTTCAGCTGTGTCCTGAGCCCAGACACGTATGGCCAGACTCAAGAAAAGCAGGGTGTAGAGGATGTATTTCATTTTGTTATGGGTTGTATAAGTGCTCCTTTTGTGCATCAGTTGATCCCTAGTTCTTTTTCAATCATGCGTATCAAGTGGCTTATTCTGCTGTTGGCGTTCTTCGAATTGTTCCCCACATAGCCCATCGTAATGCCTCGAAAACGCACCGTTTCTTGAAAAACCCGATCTTCCATCAAAGCATCATAGTCATAAGGAACGGCATGAAACCACCGGTCCATTTTTAGTCTGGAAGTTAGCACAGGCAAGACCATTTGGTTGTGATTGTCTATTGCAAACTCTTTTTCAGTCTTTTGAATAAGCTCATAGGAAATGGCATGGAGATTTGTCAAGGCAATTCGAATGCTATCATTGCTGATTAAGTCAAACCCAATTGATTTAAGGTTTTCGAATGCCGAGGTGTTGAAGGTGGCAAATCCATGGGTATAAAGATTTCCGAAATGAACAGCGAGCGAATCATTCCAGGGAATCTTTCTTTCTAGGGATGCATTGATGATGGCCGCAGATCTTTCCACCCGTTGATACCACGCTACGTTTACCGCATTATCCAACGAGTCATTGCGTAGGTTTATTAGCAATTCGCGAAGGACTTGTTTTTCTTGAGCTGCCCTGGAGACGGATTCATGCCAATTATTGATTTGAAGGGCTATGAGTATCCCAATCACTACCAGGATAATCTCCCCAATAGCATAAATCACATACTGACTGAGTTTATTTTCAGCGAGTAGTTTGTGTCTAATTTTTCGAAAGAATTTGATCATTAGCAGATGAAAGATGGAAATAATGAAACGCCACAGCAATATCAAATGAGCATCGCTTCAGGCCATATATCTAAACTAATGAAATCTACAACTCGCAGCAAGTGGGTATCTCACAGCATTCAAAGCGGCCGAAAATGGGAGGTCTGGCGTGGTGGTGTACTCCTTCGTGTTTAGAGAGGCAGTATATCCTTCATCTAGTTATATTGCTTTATTCTTAAAGTATACTCTAAATTCGTATGTTGTATTGACCGGTTCGCCACGAATGATTCCGGGTTTCCATCGACTATAGTTCTTTTTGATTTCCCCAACAGCCAATGGAAAAAGTTTATCATACAAGACCTTGTCAGACTCCAGCCTTCTTAAAGAGTCTATTTCAAATTTTGTCACATCACCATTCTTATCTATTGTAATATCAACGTCCACAAATGTTGGATACTTGTCGCTTGGAAACATTGATTCAATTTTATTCTCTGGGACTTGTACATCCGTTTCTATAATAATTCCGAGGAACATAATCCCACCGCCAATTTCCCTTTCTATGACTGAATGATCAGGCAGCAGTTCTGGTTCTTCATCGCAATACCAATGCCAAATGGTATCATTTCTTACTTCTTCGAAATAGAGGCTATCAGCACGTTCATGGATTCGTTTTTTAAAGTCAGCCCCAAACTGTTCAGCAATTAGCCTATCCATGTACAGGCTGTAGCACCCTTGAGTTTGCCCGCCATAGACAACACAATATTCACCTTCTGGTCTAAATATTAAGCCTTGCTCCTCGATCAGGTTTTTAAGTTGCCTTGAGTACCGCCTGTTACCTTGATCCAAGCCTAAAAGGTCATTCATTGCTATTTTCCCTTCCTCTGCATCCCGTTTAGCTCTTGCAAGGTCGCTTAAACAAACTGTGTCTGTTGGTTTTGGATTCTCAATGTAGTTTATCATTTCCAGATAGACCGAACCCAATTCAGTTCGTTCGAGAGTATTCGTTGAAGTCTTGCAGGATACAATGGATAAAAAGAAGATTAATGTGAAATACCTCATAATGCTTCAGACAAATTAAATGAGTGCGCTTCACACTTGCAATCTTAGCAATAGCTAAGCCTTTACCGTCCACCTCCCGAGCCAGAAAGCCAGCTGGAGAGCTAATAGAAGGGCCAGCACCAAGGATAGGTCGTGCTTCAGCATTTTTCTCTCTACTTTTTCTTGATAAAAAGTAGCAAAAATCAAGGGCTGAGTCCATTTTTTAACGCTTTTCCAAATGAAAATCAGCAAATAAATAAACTCGCATTTACGTTTGCGAAATGGTTTTGACATTGGGTAAGTGCTCAGACAGTATTTATTTGTAATCTGATTTCCATCCGGAAAACCTAAAATGGACCAATGCCCGTCCTTCTATTAAACCCTATTGCACCACAGGTTTTCGGATTGCCCCATAGTATTTTATGTTTGAAAGCTTCCTCTTGAGGAAACACTTCTTAACTAGAGATCCTTTACAATAGGTTTATCTTTATTTAGAAGTACGACTTTTCCATCAATCTTCTCATATATATAAGTAAAAATTTTATGGATATCGAGGAGTTTATTATCAACTTTCACATTAATACAGTCTGCATCTCCATCAGGTAAGTGAGCAGTGCCATCCCAAGCCATTAAGAATAAAATGTTTTTAGGTTCAGCATACTTCTTTTGGATAATATTCTGAATAGTGGTCGCATGTTCACGATGATCAATAGTTGTTTTGTTAGGATCATGATAAACTACCAATTCAAAATTGTTGCTAGAGGTAAGAATGCCTCCAAAAGGAAGAAATGAGTCAGTGGTTTCTATTTCTGACGCTGCTAATTGTATAGCCTGATGAGAGAATAATGTTATTTTCTCAAGTTCAGCTGCTAATCGCACTTCTTTATCCTTACGTTTTCTCGAAAAATTGAATATTCCCATTTTCTATTTTCTATTGCCGTTAACACCCAAACATAACGCACCTATACCCTCCATCCAATTAGACTCTTCCAAAATAATGGTTTAATCAACACACATCAACCCTTGTGGCACCACTCCTCCCACCTACAGCTTCCCTAGCTCTGCCTCCAGCTGTGCCTGATGGTTTTGCTCCTCAATGTAACGCGGCGGAGCCACGCGGTTGTCACAGTCGGCCAGCGAGCACCGCTCACAGGTAGTGTTAACCACCTTCTTTTTGAGGGCTGGGTCTTTCATAAAATTAAATGTACCCCGCAGTTTTTCATTCATGAGCATCCCGAGGGTGATGCTCCCCGCCTGCTCACCAAAATTGCCATCGGAGTTGGCTACCGTAATACAGAAATAGGACTTATTGGTGCCCCAGTACTCCGATATTTGCGAGTCGATCAGGTAGTCTTGCTTAAGGTTTTTGATGCTTTTGATCGCGCTGATCGACATCCATCGGTGACACAGGTGCTCTCCCAGCTCTGTATGATATGGCTGGTGCAGCTGCGAGAGGTGCAACTCTTTGGTGATATTGTACCGAATAAGGTCATCGGTGCTGCCCAGGCGAATAAAAAACAGGTCGTTGAGCCCAAAATGGTGAGGCAGGATATTGGTAAATCGCTGCAGCAGGGTCTCTGGCGTCACCTGATACTTGCTCAGGAGTTTGCCAATGAGGTCCGGAGACCACTCCGTAGCCCGACTGATAAGCTCTATATCTTTCACCAGCTCTACTGCGTCCATGATCAGCGCCGCAGCGAAATAAGACGCCTTAAAATTGCCCAGCAGTTTATCGAAGGAAGCCTCCTTATTGAGTAAGGTCTCCATCGGGCGCTCAGTGATCTTCAGGTAGTGAAACCCGATCTCTTTGCAGAGTATAAACAGCTCCTGCCCTTCACTCAGTCCCTCGTTGAGGTACAGCACCTTTTTGGCTGGTTGATAGTACGACCGAAAATTCCTAAGACGCTTGTTTTTAGACAGCCCCACCCGATCGATGGTCACATCATAGTCCTTTTGCAGGATATCTGCCAGCGCATCATAGGTAACCGGCTGTCGGCTAGGCAGCCCCTTTTCCGTTCGCAGCTGACTGGCAGCAGCTTCCAGTTCTGGAAAGTAATTGTCGTGCATGTCCTGATACGAGCGCAGTGCAATCCTAAAAAAGTCCTCCTTCTCAATCTGGTAGCTCCGAATCATCTTCAGGATGGTGCTGATAAATGCCCCAAATCGGTCTGGCGAAGTACTGAACACATCGATGAGTTTCTCCAGGCTGATGCCAAACTCATTGAGTGGAAATACCTTGAAAAAACCGGAATTGAGCAGCTCAATCACCGGCTGCAAGCGCTTGTCCGTGCGGGTGCTCACCAGCTCATCGTACTCCAGGTCAAACACCCGGGCCAGGGACGTAAGCTTATCTGGCTTGGGGTACTTCTTGCCCTTCTCTATGTCATTGAGATAGGAAACCGACAGCCCGGTCTCCGCCGAAAGCTGCTGGTACGAAATCTTTTTGCTGAGCCGCAAATACCTGAGCTTAAAGCCCAAAATGAGTTTTACTACATCACTATCACTGATCATAAGCGCTTTATCTGAAGTCCAGCAAAAATAGAAGAAAAAAAGTAAAATAAATTATTAGCGGAATTTCCGCTATTGGATAATATTTCTATATTTGACAAAAATTCTCTTATGTCACAACTATCTATCCCCCCCGAACTACTGATGTCTTACCAGGACATCTACAGCGATGAAGTGCTACAAGCACTGGAAGCTCTAGCTCCATTGGATGCCCAGCAAAAGCAGCTAATGGATACGCGAAACCAGCGTCGTGCCTTACGTATTGCTCATGGCGATGCCCCCGATTTTCTCAGCCCGGAGGCGGTCATTGGCCCCAAAAAGCTTAAGGTCTCAGCCATTAGGGCCGGAGATTTTGAGTCTAGCCCCATCCCTGCGGACCTTCAGCGCCAATGGATACAGGGTACCGGACCGGCAGCCCGCCCCCATGCGCCGCTGGCTTCCAGCCTGCGCAACGTGGCCTATGCTCTCCTGTCGGGAGCTGATGGCTGGATGTTTGATGGTGAGGATGCCCTGGGCCAAATCCAGGCCATGTCGCTGGCCAACCAGCGCAACCTCAAGCTGGCCATAGCGCGTGATGAGCAGTTTTTGGCTGTAGCCGAAAAGGTCGCCATAGAGATGAATAGCTGGGCTGAGGACTTTCTGGGCAGGCGCATCATTACCGACTGGAAGCGCCAGCTGGATTTTACCACCCTGATTTTCCGGGCACGCGGCCTCCACCTCGACGACCGACACATTACCTGTGCAGATGGCAGCTCTTTTTCGGCATCCATCACCGACGTGGTGTTGTTCATCGTCAACAATTACCAGAAACTCCAGCAGCGGGGCGCCTCACTGGTCTTGTATTTGCCCAAAATTCAAACTGCGGAAGAGGCTGCCTTTTGGAATCAAATCCTGGAAACGCTGGAAGACCACCTGGGCATGGGCCACGGCACGATCAAGACATACGTACTGGTAGAGCAGCTGGAGGCAGCCTTCCAACTGCTGGAAATCAGAGCAGCACTGGGACCGCATTTTGTGGGCTTCAACACTGGCCGCTGGGACTATATCAACAGCGTGGCTGATGCCATGGCCGGTGATCCTGAGTTTATCAACCCCAACATTGAGTCCATCGGGATGACCTATGCCTACATGGCTGCCTATGAAGACCGGGTGCGCAAGGCTGTAAACACTCCGGATCGCCACGGCAACTACAGCTTGTGGCAAGGTGGTATGGAGCCAAACATCCCTGTAGGCTCTGCTGCAGGTGTGGAGCAAAGCATGGACAAAGCGATGGCCGGCGCCCAACGCGAGCAAGCAGCCGGTGCCTCGGGCAAGTGGGTAGCACACTGGAAGATGGTACACATCATCCGCCCCGTATGGGAAAAACACGGACAAAACAACCAGCTGGGTCGCTCTTTTGGTGCGCTGACACATACCCCAGAAGACCGCCAGCAGCTCATACGCCTGGAGGATGCGCCGCTCACCATCCGGGGAGCACGCAACCTGATCAGCGTGGCCCTACAGTATGGCAATGCCTTTCTGAGGGGATACCAGGCTGCAGCACTCAAGCCGGCAGATTTCTTCGGCAATGAAGACATCCTGTACCTCATGGAGGACATGGCTACTGGCGAAATCCGCGTGAGCGTACTCTGGGAATGGATCCAAAAAGGTGCCCGATTGACGGCAACAGATACCGCCTTTCAGCTGGCCCCGGGAGCACCCTTTACCGAAGAGCTGTTTTTGACACTGCTGGAAGAAGAATATGACAAACTCCTGCTAGCCGGGGATAAAGACGTACACGAGTCGTCCAAAACCACGAGTCTGCCCATTGCCAGGGAAATCGTCAAGGTGTTTGTCACCAGCAGAACGAAAGCACCCTGGTACATCGACCTCCTCAACCTAAACCTAAACAATGAGGACCTGATGACGGCCAAAGAACGGATCAGCTACTACTACAGTGAGCTGCTTTCCGGCAAACGGATCACCGAAAATCTAGACTTAAAAATCAATACAACGAATGCCATCTAAATCCAAAAATCATGAATCACGAGAAAAAAGCGATCGCAGAGGCTACTACCTCCATGCAGGAATTCTTTGACCTACCCCGTTTCAAAGGTATCAAGCGCCTCTATGGCCCCAAGCAGGTCATCGAGCAGCAAGGCACCATCCCCAACGACTATACGGTGGCAAAATCTGCTGCGGTCTCGTTTTACAACCGCCTCAGGGCCCTTTTTGAAACCAAAAAACAGATCACCACTTTTGGTCCGTATACCCCCAGCCAGGCAGTGATGATGAAGCGCGCAGGCATAGAGGGCATCTATCTGGGCGGATGGGCTACATCGGCCAAAGGCTCCGCAGATGAGGATCCGGGTGCCGACCTGGCCAGCTATCCGCTAAGTCAGGTACCGAACGAAGCGGCAGGAATCGTACGTGCCCTGCTCACTGCAGACAAAAATCAGCAGTACCACCGCATGAAAATGACGGAGCAAGAGCTGGAAGCAACGCCTGCCATTGACTTTCAGCCCTACATCATTGCGGATGCGGACACCGGCCATGGAGGTGATGCGCACGTGCGCAACCTTATCCGCAGGTTTGTAGAGGTAGGCGTTACCGGCTACCACATCGAAGACCAAAAGCCCGGCACCAAAAAATGTGGCCACCAGGGTGGAAAGGTACTGGTATCCTGCGACGAACAAATCAAAAGAATCAATGCCGCCCGCCTGCAGCTGGACATCATGCGTGTGCAGGGCCTCATCGTAGCGCGTACCGATGCAGAGGCTGCTTCCCTGATCGAAAGCATCGCTGATGAGCGTGATCAACCGTTCGTTTTGGGGGCTACCAACCTGGACATCCCCTCCTATAAGACGGCATTTCTACGGTTGCAGCAGTTTCTCCATGCGCTGGGAGCTGCGGATATCAAAGGCCACGAGCTGTATGACATCAGCACTGAGGAGCAGTCCAAAGCCCGCAGCTGGCTGCATACATCCGGGATATTGGATTTTGCCAGGGAGCTAAAAGATGAGCTCACCAGTGAAGAGCTGGGGACTTTCGAAAAAGCCTACAACCAGATCTATGACCGATTTGTGAAGCAATGGGAAGAAGATGCCGCCGTAATGACCTACCGCAGCGCAGTAGCCAACCTGCTGGAAGAGCTGGGCAAAGAGGGTGAAGAGCTGGGCATGTGCCATCAGGAGTGGTTGCAGTTTGCTAAAACTGCGTCTTTGGCAGCTGTGCGCCAGAAAGCCATGGAGCTGGGCGTAGACGTAACCTGGGACTGTGACCTGGCACGGACACCGGAAGGTTATTATCAGGTGAAAGGGGGCATTCCGTTTGCTATCGCCAAATCACTGGCCGTGGCACCGTATGCAGATTTCCTTTGGATGGAAACCAAAACCGCAGACCTGAAAGATGCGGAGACTTTTGCCCGAGCCATACACAAGGTATACCCTGACAAAATGCTGGCCTACAACCTGTCGCCATCGTTTAACTGGGATACCACCGGCATGACGGAAGAAGAAATGAAGCAGTTTCCCGAGGAACTGGGCAAGCTGGGTTTTGTCTTCAACTTTATCACCTATGGAGGCCACCAGATAGACGGGCTGGCATCGGATGAGTTTGCCAATTCGCTGCAAACGGAGGGGATGCTGGCACTGGCCAAAGTACAGCGCAAGCTAAGGCTGCTGGATTCGCCTTACAAAACGCCGCAAACCCATGTGGGTGGTCCACGCCTGGATGGGGCGCTGGCCTCCAGTTCTGGGCGCACGGCCACTACCCGCGCGATGGGCAAAGGGTCTACGCAGTTTCAACACCTAAAGCATACGGAGCTACCGACCAGCATGCTGCAAGACTGGATCAACCGCTGGAGAGCACATCACCAGATCGCTGACGACCTCACGGTACGTTTGCGGCCGCTGGTGCCGGGCTCTTCCCTACTGGAGCTGAGCGTTATGGAGGGCTTGCAAAAGGTTGCCAATGTGATCTTTGCGCCAGTAGCGGACAGAAACAGGAAGCAAATCCTTTCCATCAGAGACCAAAATCTCTACCGGAAAGAGCTGCGCCAAAAGCGACTGATGACGCTCCTGCACCTGTACCTGCTCAACCGCTACGGGTCCGACATCATTCACTATCTCACCCCTACGGAAGACAACCTCCGACAGTGTGAGGGCATGAAACAGATGCAGCTATTTGGTAACTACAGCGATGATATCGATCAGATTATCGTTGCTGAAGTAAACACAGCGGCCGTGAGCGAATTTGTGTCGGACGGCACGCTGGCCAGTGCGCTAATTCAAAAACGCGACATCTCCCTGGCGCAGGCAGTGTAAATCTTCACAGCAGGGTGTACTCACTTTCAATCTTCCGCTTCCCTTGGATTGAAGGTAGTCTCCCTGCTTTTTTCATCGCTTAGACCAGGCAATCTTCTTATGCTTAAAGCTTAAAATCAGCACTTTAACGGCTATTGCATGGGCGCATAGGATGAAACCATTTACAAAACTCCCTTACAACCCCTTCTTTCCTTCCAGCCAGTAGCCTTTGCTATAGATCTCACCGGCAAATCGGTTTGCTTTCAGCAGGCTTCTTACCAACTGAACCGATCTTCCGTTTCCTGTGAGTAGGCATCTCGTATTTTTAATATGCTGACGCTCCACCTGAGGTAGAATTAATGCAGCGGTATTTCTCTCAACAGCTCCTTTGGAAAACACCTCAAAATTATCCAGCCCCAATGCCTCGGGAATATGCTTGTTTTCCTCATCAAGCTCGAGGTAAAACTGATACTGGTGGTGATTGCATCTATAGCGTGAATGCAACGAACATGCCAGCCCCAGGGACGTTTCGTCACCAAAGAATAGCTGATTTTTGATGGCTTTGCTGTAGCAGGTCTTTCCGCGCGGAAAGTCCATGAAGAGCACATCTCCTTTCGACAAAGAACTGATCAATTTACTGCCCACACCCAGATTGTTTAGGTAATAAAGCACCATAAACTCACCATTTTCCTTGTCATAATTGAACACCGTATAGTTTCTTAGGTCCGTTTTACTCACCCGTATAGCATTGCCATTACCCGGTTGGAAATCCATAGATCCAACATCACCCCGAAACTGGCACAACCTGAGATTAGCACTCAGTTTTTCATCCTGGACCAACTCTATAGGCTTAAGTATCCTGCCTTCAGCTATGTCACCTACCCATTTGGGAATTTTAGAAATCATAGCTCCTATTTTTCGTTTGTGATTTCATTTACTTTTTTGAAAGCAAACCCCGGTGCTACCCTGGAGATCACATAGAGGAGCTTTGCACCGCCAACACGGATTTCTGACTTTCCCTTTACCAACCCTTTTATCATTTTCGTCACGGCCTCTTCACAGGATATGGCAATCTTTGGCGGGCTGCCTTTATGCCAGGGAGTTTTGACTGCAGGAAACATCACTTCGATTACCTCCACATTAGATGCTTCCGTCTGTTTTCTCAAGACTTGCGTAAAGGAATGCAAGGCAGCTTTGGTGGCATTGTAAAAAGGGTAGTCGGCGCGTGGAGTGTATATTAAGCCGGTAGTGACATTGATGATGGATGCCTGCTCGTTTTGCTGAAGCATGGGGTACAACAAATGAATCAATCGGATGGGAGCAAGAAAATTTGTACGCATTTCCTGCTCTGCCTTCTCAGTGATATTAGCTGTTTGGAGAAATGGCTCTTTGTGTACGATGGCAGCATTGTTGATCAATACATTCAATGTAGGATGCTCCTTTTGTATCCATTTCACCATCTGGTCACATTGATTTTCATCAGAGAGATCACATGGATACACCACTAGTTTGGGTAGCTCAGCCTGAGCTTTGAGCAATGCCTTCTCCGACCGACCGCAGATGATGACTTTGTTTTTGGCTACCAACTGTCTACTTAGCTCCAGACCTATGCCCGAACTGCCCCCGGTTATTAAAATCGTATTATTCGTTAAGTCCATTTGTATGGTTTTATAGTAATGTGATGATTGAATTTGAGCGGTTTCAGCACCAGCCAGAAGTCCGTATTCCAATAGCTGGAAATCTATTCAAGGCACGTCTGGAAATACCCACCAAATCTGCTCGCCGGTTTATTCTGGAGAAGGAGACCCTCAGGGCCTTTTGGGAGATCGAAGTAGACGGGTCCTTCTTGCTTTTTACTGACATAATAACTTTTGATGATGCTGTATCACAAAAGTATTTTCACCAAAAAGCCTGTGCATTGACCTATGTTAAGTCTGCAGTTTTTTTCTGATCCTGCTCAGTGATTCGGGTTTGATACCCAGGTAGGAAGCGATGATGGTTTGCTTTATCCGTTGGTCCAGACCGGGATAATCCTTTAAAAAGTTGAGGTAGCGCTGCTCAGCACTCAAGAGCAACAACTCACGCTCTCGCTGCTCCTTGACCATAAAGCCTTTTTCTATAAACCGAAGGCAAAACTGCACCCAGTATGGATCACTAGCCAGTAAGTCTTTCAGCTTGCTGTAGGGTATACTCAGTATCCTGGAAGGCTCTAGAGCCTGTATGAAAAAATGAGAAGGAGACGAGGAAATCATCGCTGAATAGGAGCTAATGAAATTGTTTTCAAGAATCAGCCCTTTGGTGTATTCATCACCCTGATGAGACAAATAGTAGTACCTGAACAGGCCTGAAAGCACAAAGCCCATCTTTTTGGGGATATCGCCTTTACTGATATAATGTTCACCCGGTGTGACATCCACAATCTGCCCGATGTGGATCAGTTCTTCTGCCCTCTCAGGAGGCGCTATATTATAGAGTGATTCGAGCATGGCACAGTAAAAATAACTTCCAAATCAGAGAAAGTGAGCATATCTGAATTGAATAGCAGGCACTATGCTAGCGAAACCATCAAGCATGCTCTAAGAATCACAAAGAATTTAATGAGAGTACTTATTGAAAGTTTGATTGCGTTCTTCAGATGTTTAACTCTTTCTTTTTTCGTCTGATAAAGGATCCCATAAATGATAAGTCAGCAGTTCCGATTCCTGTATCCATATATGTTGGCTGTGTGGTAAAAAGGTAATACCCTTCTTCATTCTTTATCTTGAGCTTATACAGAGGGGGAAATACAAACCAAAATTTGCGTATAGATTCGACATTTGTCCAATTAACTAGTTTTTCAGGCTCATAATCTAGAATAGTAATGTTTTGCCCTCCGAGCTTTACACTCAAAAAGTGTGGAGAAAAAAGTAAATAACGAATTACACTGAGTATACAAACACCTCCTAATTTCACATAGTCGTACATTTCAAAGTTGGCAGGTTTCCCGTTTACAGTTACGCTTTCGGGGAATAGGTACCCCATCGCACCACCAAAAACTGACAGCATTGCAAACAGTAAAAAGAAATTTTTGAAAAAGAAGGTATACCCAGAATTGCTTTTCATTTACATAAGAGATTACAGCAAAGAGTGCGCCTGGTTTTAATTAAAAGGCTACGGGCGGCGGCATGGATTGGGTTGCCCTATTTTACTATTTGATAATCTCTAATTAAAAGACTTGCCGACAGGTTCAGCCTTTTGGTGAGATACCGAATCATATCCAGTGTCAGTTTTCTTTTTCTACTCAGCATTTCAGACACTCTACTTTTCCCTCCAAATTCTTTTACAATATCAACTTGTTTAAGGTGCAATTCCTCCATTCTGATTTTAATAGCTTCGATGGGATCAGGCGCATCAATAGGGAAATGTTTTTTTTCATACTCATCAATCAGAAGCCCAAGTATGTCAGCTTCATCACTTTCTGGAGTTCCCGCTTTGGCATCAAAAATTTCATCTAGTCTATCAAGAGCTTGTTGATAATCATTTTCTGATTTAATAGGTCTAATAGTCATGATTCAAATAGTGTTAGCATCAATTTTCTCGTATTCGGCATGTGTGCCTATAAACCGAACGAAAAGCCATTGTTTTTCAAAATTAATTTTAGCTACAAGTCGATAGTCATTTCCTTTGATGTTAAAGACAACTCTACCACTTTTTAATATTGAAGCATTCGCATACGTTTTCTTCACTTCATTGGGACTATCCCAGCTTGAACTCATTGCAGTATCATACCATGTTTTGAGGTATTGTTCCGTTTCGGCATGCTTCTCCCAAAATTTCCGTAGCGTACGTTTAGCAAATATCCTTTCCAAGCCACATTGTTTAACACAAAGGTAGAAAACAAAGTTCTATAAATCAGAACCTGCATTAATCTTTTACTTACACACATTTCCAAACAACCATCCTCCAGCGACAAAGCCATACACCAACAGCTATTTTCCGATTGGTTGACCCGATTTTAATATTTGATAATCTCTAAAGCTATAATACAAGGACCCAGTCAAAGAGTGAGTTATTGAATTCACTCCGTTATCCCGATTGACATCTACTCCTTGCAAGGTTTTCCATACCCCGGCCAGATAGCGCAATTACCATCACGATACCCACCCACATAAAGCCATCGACCTTGCTCTCTAACTAAAAAATCGCTCCATCGAGTGCGAATAGTTGTTTGATCTCCTTTTTTCACGATTGCTCCGGTAGAAGCAGTAAATGGCTCGCCTATCCACTCTACCCGTGCCTCCACAAGATAATGAACTGCGCAAAACCCATTATCGAATACTTCCATGTCTATAAGCGATAGTTCAAAACTTACGTAACGCTCATCCTTCTGCCATTCGTCAAAAAAATTTCTCAAATCTTTTACTTCCAAAAGACCGGAACTGCTAAACCCCCACCGTTTCCATTCTGGATGATGCTGCCCAATAAAACCTTCCGCATCAACCTCACTCCATGCTGTCCACCGATCATGCACTGCAGCCCAAACTGAATCATTTTGGTTGGTAAGCACTGAATCATTTTGCGCAACACCTACTGATCGAATGAAAATGAACACAATAAAAAGAAGAATACAAGGATATTTCATATGCTTAGAATTGGTTGTTTAACGGTAAGTAATATAATTAAACTTAACCCTTTTATCAGAATAATGAAGATCCCAGCAAAGTCTGGAAGCGGTGTGACTATTTAAAGATTCGAATTCATGCCCCTCCCACCTCAACAATGCAATGTGCGCTTAATAATTGTACGGAGCTTGGCCTTTGTTGGTCTTGTAACCTATAAAAATTCGATCCCCGTGCCTTTGTTGGTCTGGTGACCAACAAACAGGATGAAACGAATTTACCCCAGCGAAACAGCTGCTATCAAAGTGAAAATCCGCATTAAGTCGTGAATCGACTCTGCCAGACCCCACTTCCGAAGTGGGGAGGGGTACTTCCGAAGTACCCCCTCTCACCTCAGAAGTACCCCCTCCCACCTCAAACATGCAACGATGTACCTAATAGGTGCAAGTGCGGAGCTAAAAGGTGCAAGCTTTCAGTAAAAAGGTGCATCGTCGGACCAAAAAGGTGCAAGCTCGAGGTAAATAGGTGCAACGCCGGAGCTCTGAGGTGCGAGCGCGGAGCTAAAAGGTGGGGCAATGCGCTTTTGAAGTGGGGCCATGTGCCTGAAAGGCTTGGCTCCAAAAGTAGTAGGTAGTCCAAGGTAAGCCTACAGCTGACGTTTCATGGTCATTTTTTTTGAACGTTACGCGAGCTAAAGTGCACATATATTGCTCCAGAAAAACTAATCTAGTCACCTGCCCCGCCCGCACAACTTAACCATTGGGTAAAGACATCCTCGAGTCCAACAAACCTTACCTACTGGCAGTGCTTTCCAAGCGGTTGACCAAGTCCATAATCCTTTGCTTTCTAGTAATTAATTCGCTTCCACTAGTACTCACCGTAGAGATGGTCCTCAAATTAGGAAACGTCAATTTGCCGTTTGTCAGCGAGTACATCCAAATCAAATCCAGATAGTTTAAGGCGATGTTCAATTTCTCCAGTAAGGAAGCATTACTTACTTTAAAACCTAATTTCTCCCCACTTCGCTGACTCAAAAAGTAAGAGCTCCCCCTAATCGTGGTATGATTCGATAAGCCTTCATGCTCCATTTGATGAATGATTTTGAGAAGAGCGCTCAGGTAATTATGAAGCATTTTATTTCTCCAGGCGATACCCGGTTTTACGTGCGACATATCCATTAGGTAGTCAAATGAGGTGCCGTTGTGCAAGTCAATATATCGCTTGTTATTTCCAAACGAAACCACCATCGGTGAATAGTAGGTATAAAGGTTCAAAACTGTAAAGAGCGGTGTAATAAGAAATTGGATGATTGGCACCATTAGAAAAATCAAGACCATCCAGATTTTTGACTCACTTACGGTCTGTATCCAATAAAAGGAGAGCAGCAGCAGGAGTATTCCAAATGACAGGGACACAAACCATTGAAGAACTACATTGAGTTGATTAAATCGTTTCATTGATCAAGCTTAAAAGTGACGAAGGATTGGGATGTGCGTCCCGCTGAGTAAAAACAGTAAAATAGTGAAATCTGCCGCGCCCGCCAAGGGGGCGCTCCCGAAGTATCCAAGTGGCTCCGCGCCTGGGTCGGCATAGGCAGCTTCTGAAAGTCAAAAAATCCTGCGAACTGAGCTTTGTAGAAAGCAAATTGGTTTCCTCAGTGGCAGATTCTCGGTCGAGTTTCACCGAAACTGGCTAGAAGCACGTTCGCACATGCGGCTATACACCATGTTAGCGAGATGTTAAAATTTTGCTAGAATTGAGACGATCACCATAGTCACGACACCTCCGATAAATTTCAACTTCAACCCATAGGCGTGCAAATCCACAATATCTCCTTCTTGATGTCTGTCCTTTCCCTCCAATACCTCTTTGAAAGTTGGTCTTTTCGTGTCGTTCACAGAGTTCCAGATGTTCAGCCAAACCCAAAAGTAAAAAGCTCCTAGATAGTCAAAAAAGTACATGGTTAGAAAGGTATGCTGCGTAATATAGTGTTGACAAGAAATATGGAATCAATTACAATTATCGTCATCAAGGAGGATCTTAGGTATTTCTGGTTGTAAGTTAATCCACGATATGGTATAAGAGACACCAATGTTCCGAGAATGAATCCAAGAATAGGTATTGAGAATAGTAAAGTTGTTAGTGCAGCTGAGTTGACGGACTGCTTGTCGACATATTCACCAGCCAAGTTCACCGACCCTTGATTAAGGATTGAGGTTAGGGCGAATGTTAACACGCTTAAAACAGCTATGATCATCAAATGCTTGTTCCTCTGTACTTTTGTATACATCTTTCTGCGTTTCGGGAATTCTCGCTAACGCTCAACTATCGGTTTGTGTGCCCACAGTTGGCAAGTACAGCTAAAATAGCGGAAGTGCACCAGAAGCACAACGGTAACTACAAGGCACTGCGTTCAGAAAGTAAAATTCCAGAACCACAGACCTTTAGACCTTTCCAAAAGTGATGAAGTATCAGAAGGTGCACTTCCGTGGACAAGTCCCGATGAGGTTGGCAAAGAAGCCGTTTGGCACATAACCGATAGTGTCTGTTAGATGCCGACTTTGCCTTTAAATACCCCGTTTCGGTAATCAGTAAGCACTTTTTCTAGAGATTTAGCGATATTGGAAGCAGATGCAAAATAATACTTGATAATTGCCCATTTGTGAGTGGTTACCTGTTCAAAGAAATATCTTGATTCAACAAAAGTATTGCTTATCGCTTCTAAAGAGCTTTTAAAGCTGTCAAAATCTACGGAGTTAAATGGAGGTGTTTCCGGTGGTTCTGGAACTGAATCCGAGGTTAGAAATCCAGTTTCTAAAAGAATAGAATCGTCCTTTTTAATCGATGCATATTCTTGTTCGATTGCCGCTTTAAGAAATTCAGGAAAATCATTATAAAGGTCTGTTAGTTGATGACCGAATTTTATTCCTTTTTCTCGCCCTGCTAACATGAAAGCCTTTAGGTAAATCTCAATAGAAAGGCCAATCAAAATGTTAGCTGTAATTATTTTTCCAATAGGAACTTCATGATTTTCTTTTTTCAGGATTGACTGAATTTTCATGTCCAATTGCATGGCATAGTTGTGCAGTTCCTCTGCTTCTTCAATTGCTATTGGAAGAGAGTTTCTATTTATTGATTTTTTTGCATTACCAGTCATCTGTTAATGCAGTTTGATTTTTGGCACATCTATTAAATCCATCAGTTACGAATACTTTGTATCCGTTCTTGGCGAGATTTATGAGTCTGTTGAAAAAGCCATTTATTTCTCCTTCTTCATTATACAAGTTGTTCATGCAATCTTGAAGTGTAAATGCCTGTGGATCGTAGAGTTTCGAGCCATCATATACAAATAAGACTTCTAACATTGTTATACGATACTTATTGTCTTTGATATCAATAACAAATTCGAAGCTAGTAACCTCATGAGGAAAAACCCAAGTTGGTTCAGGGTTCTCAATACTCAACTTGACTTTTATTTTCGATTCTGTATCAAGAGTCAGATGTTCTGATAGTTCAAGCTCGTTTAGGACGCAAGATTTTAATCTTTTATAGATTTCTTTTTGACTCGTTTGAGTAATGCTGATAGTTTCTTGGATGTAGGCTCCAATTGTTTCATCAGTTTGAATCTCCTGAGCACTAATGAGTTGCTGTGATAGTACAAAAATGATGGTTAAAGCAGTTAGAGATTTCATACAAAAGTATTTTCGGGAGGTGTTGGCATCTAACATCTAGAATAAAGTGCACTTATGCACTATATCCGCATTGTACCCTTCGAAGATAATGGTTTTTAAGCAATTGCAAGCACCGATACTGCTTAACCAAAGCAAGACTAAATTCTTGCTGAAAGACAGCAATCCATAGATGTGATAGCGGGTCATACTGAGCTTGTCGAAGTATGAGCCTATCGAAGCATAAGACACGCCCTATTGCCTGTATAAGCCAACATCAGCTACCCTGTCAAGTAATTTTAGGACGGGTCCGCGGAAGCCTTCAACCAACGGACGGGAGCGTCCAACCAATGCACGGAAGACTCCAACCAATAGGCGGAAGACTCCAACCAACGGACGGAAGACTCCAACCAATAGACGGAAGCCTCCAACTAACGGGCGGAAGCCTCCAACCAATAGACGGAAGCGCCCAACCAACGGATGGAAGCGCCCAACCAACGCACGGAAGCCTTCAACCAACGCAGGGAAGCCTTCAACCAACGCAGGGAAGACTCCAACCAACGGACGGGAGACTCCAACCAACGGACGGAAGACTCCAAACCACGGGCGGAAGACTCCAACCAATAGACGGAAGCCTTCAACCAACGCCGGAGCTCTGAGGTGCAAGTGCGGAGCTAAAAGGTGGGGCAATGTGCTTTTGAAGTGGGTTGGAGCACTATTGAAGTGGGGTGTCTATAGTTACTAAAATCACTTTTTGGTAGGGGTTGTGGGGCAGCTATGTATGTTACAATCCGTTTTATTCAATTAGCTGGAAGAGGTTCGCATAAAAGACAATTACCAGTAAAAATCCGAACCCTGCTGTTAGCAAAACCCGTCTAGTTCGTTGGGAAGGGGTTTCGTTATCAAATCGGTCTATTATTCTGTCATAACGTTTTTTAGATATGATGTTAAGAATGACAATTAGACTTACCGAAATCATGCTTACTTCTAGAGTCCAATCTAATTCAGAAGTTTGAAACTCATAAAGTTGGTTGATGAGCAGTAATGAGAAAGCTGTTAGAAAGTTGAAAAGCAGTAGCGCCCCCAAAACTCCTAGATATATTGCGAAAGAGCGTTGCTTAAAATGCCTAGTGTTCGGTTTGTAGAAGAAGTAAAATATCAGATTAATCGGGTTCCAAATCATATGCGGCTATCCAGCATGGATTCTAACGCCTACCTAGTAGGAGTGCGCCTACGCGGCCCGGCCCCAAGCTTGGCAAGTTCCGATAAAACTAATGAATCTGTCTGCACCCGGCAAGGGGGTGCTTCCAAAGTATCAAGAATGCACTGCGCCTGCCGGCATAGGCAGGTTATGAAAGATAAAAATCCTGCGAGCAGAAGTAGGTAGTGCCGAAGGCATGCCTATGGCAAAAGCTCTGACCTTTCTCAGCGGCAAATTCATGGTGATAGGCGCTCTGAAGCTTGTAAAGTGGCAGTTGGCGCATTCGTGCTAGCGCTTGTTACCAGCTTTAACTTTTGCAATATCCAGCCTGTTCAGAAACGCAGTGATTAGTTGTTGCATTTCGTTGCTCAATTGTCCAGAATTAGCTCGTAGTTCAGGTAGTCGGACTGGCTCATCTTGTTCATTAGAACCGATTTCTTTCCAGATGATTTCGTTGTATCCGTATTCCCATAGTTGCCTAATGTTAGGTTTGTTCCTAAGTGTTCTGATTTCCAGATCGCCAGTTTGCTCGTCGAAATCACCGCATAAATTAATGAAATTGATGGCTTCAGTAATTGTCCTTTTATTGAAGGTTCTGGTTTGAATAGAATCCTCAAGAACCTCCAATTCAAAAAGTGTTGAGCTACAATCCATTTCACATACCTTGTTCAGCCAAGTTAAAGTGTTCACCGGATCTGGAAGAGTGGGTTTTACTTTCAAGGTTACTTCCAGTAGAGTTTCATAATCTTCTGAGGCAATGATTTTGTTTTGTTGATTAACCACGAATTTGTCCTGATCTTGGTCTGTTGAGTCAGTTAGCCAGATAACAAAGACAGGTTGAGAAAGTGAATTTGATGAAATGCAAATTACCCATGTTAAGTGTTGTTGGCATATGTCGTCAAAGTTCATGAGTAAGTTTCTCTATGGAGTATTGCTACTAACAAAAGTGTCTAGCACACTTAGTGCACTAAAACCTATTCTATCTTCCCAAATCTAATCGGTTTTTACTAATCCAAACCATTTCTTGCCACACATGCATGAAACCCCTAAGGATTTGTATCCCAAGCCTGTACATCACGTGAATCCGTGCTATTTCCCACCAAATGCCAAGTGAACGAACAGCAAAGCTTCCGACGCACATTTAGGGTCTCCCCAACCCTGTCAAGTAATTTTCGGCTGTAGCCACGAAAAACAAGCACTTCGCCAGCGCCTCAACTTTCATATGCTATATTGTACTTAAATTTAAGCACACAAGCGCCATACACACAACATAGCATACTATAGAAGCAATTCTCGAACATATCGCCTATTCGGATCGGGAGGCCGTACACGCCTTTATCTATCAAGACAAGGACTTTGACGCTCCCTGGCATTTCCACCCGGAGTATGAGCTTACGTTTATCCTGGAGAGCTCGGGCATCCGCTATGTGGGCAACAACATCTCAGATTTCAAACCCGGAGACCTGGTCATGCTCGGGGCCAACTTGCCCCACTGCTGGAAAAACCTACAGGGATATCACGCTGGCGCCTCCTCCATAGTGATCCAGTGGCGCGGAGACATCTTTCCGGACATACCTGCATTTGCAGGCATCCAAAAGCTACAGCAGCAGGCCCAGCGTGGCTTGTACCTGGCACCGAAGCATCGTACAGCAGTCAGTGAGCAGATGAAAGCGGTGGTCAGCAGCGAAAACCTCACTCAGTACCTGCGGTTTGTCGAGCTGTTGGATTTTATCGCTGAGCAAGTCACCTACACACCCATAGCCGGAGCGAGCTATACGTACGACTTTTCCAGCCGCACTACCTCACGCATAGAGCAGGTACAGACTTACGTCAAAGAGCACTTTGCCCGCAAGATCAAACTCAGCGAAGTAGCCGACCACCTCAACATGAGCGAGCAGTCCTTTTCGCGCTTTTTCAGCAAAGCCATGCAGCGGCCGTTTTTTGTGTTTCTCAACGAATACCGCGTCAATATGGCCAGCCGACTGATACTGGAAACAGACTTTCAGATGGCACAGATTGCCTACCAGTGTGGCTACGAAAGCCTCCCCTTTTTCTACAAACAGTTCAAAAAATTCAAAGGCTACTCCCCACTGGAGTTCCGAAAAATGTATCAAAAAATTTAAGGCATAAAAAAGCCATCTCGCAAAGCACCTGGCAGCACCTCTCTACGAGACGGCCTCATCGGAAAAATCCCTACACCCTATGGTGTCACCATCAGCTTTTGCTGATAGGTCCCTTCGCTATTTTGCAAAACCACGTGATACATCCCGGGCCTTAGTCCTTCTACACTGATGGCCCCTTCCTTGTATTCAGGCAGCGTGATTACCACTGCGCCTGCTGCATTGTACAAGCGCACATGCAGTGGCTGGTCCGTAGCTATGGCAAACTGCCCAGCAGCGGGGTTTGGAAACAGCTTTGGCTGCGGAGGTCGCTCCTCCTCTAGCACATCAGTCGTGCGAGACGTCATAGGTCCTACCCTCGTGAGCGTGATCTTATCCATATTCCACTGCCAGGCTGCCGTACCTGCAGTGAGCTTGAGCTGGTGATTGCCCGCCGTGAAGTTGGCCGTCTGGCTGGCGACCAAATCCTGGTAAGTACCCCATCCTCCTGTGGCAGGTAAGCTCGTCGTAAAAAATGGAATGCCCGACACCTCAAAGGCCACGGAAGTCCCCGTGACGGGAGTAGCGTAGCGGTATTTCACTTCGTAGGCACCCTCCTCTGGTATCGTGATCGGGTAAGTCACCCAGTCGCCCCCATTTACAAAGTTGATGATGGTGCCAGCATCATTTACTCCATATCCAGGGCCACCACTGCTACTGTCGTCATAAGTGCCACCTGTACTTCCAAACGACTCAGCTTGTATGATCACCTCACTGCCTGTACCTCCTCCAGTGTTAGGCACTGGCTTGTATACTCTGAGCCAGTCTACTTTCATTCGATTTTTGGTAGGATCATTCAGCTCAGCTGTGGTCGGCGTTCTTCCGGCTTGTACATGCCAGTCTTGCGATTCTACATTGATAATGATGTCCAGGTCTTTGGTAAATCCATTGCCATTCTGGTAGTTGTAAGGGTCTATGACACTTACGCTGGATGTATTGCTCGCTGCCTGGAGGGTGTTAAAAGAATACGTGGATCCCGTCGCATATTGCACCACTTTTTGGTATCCATTCTCAAAGTCCAGCTGACCATTGGTCATGGTAGGGTACGTGTAGTACCAGGTGCCATTCACTTTGGATGCAAAGGCCTTGTCATACAGCACGCGCACCAGCTCACCGTCTACGTAATACTCAAAATGCTTCGGTCCTACCCAGTACACTCCCACACGCACATACTTTCGATTGCCTCCATTCCAGCAGTAGTCCCCCCAGCTGCTCACACCGGCTTTTTCCCACCAGCTGTTAAAATCCCGCGGCTGGTAGTCCTGGAAAGGATTGCGCACAAATGAGTGATGGCTGATGTGTATAAACTTGGCAAAGAAGGCATTGCCATTGGAAGCCCCGCCATAGCATTCGATAATGTCGATCTCCTGCGTATCGTCCGGGCTGAGCAGCCACACATCAGAGGCCAGCGTAATGTTGGCCACACTCACACTGGCCTCCACATACACGGGGTAGTTTACGCGGTGGTTTCCAGTGATGCACCCCGCATTCACACCTTCCACTCCCATTTTGGCCGTACTGGGATTGCGCGAGGCGCGCAGCACCAGATCGCTACCATCTACAGACACATGATCGTACTGCCAGTAGGTAGTTCCAGGCCCATCCCACTGGTTGTGGTAAAAATTATACCATTTTCCACTCCCAAAGTTGGACCACTGGTTGGTGGCATTGAAGGTATAGTTAAAATCATCCGACGGATCCGACTGCAGCTGCCATTGGTTGCCCACTCCGGGGTAGGCCGGCACGGGTATTCCAGCCCAGTCCTGAGCCTTCAGGTAGCTGGAGCTAAAAAGCAGCACATAGATAATTGCTAGTAGTTTTTTCATTGGTAAACATGATTTAGGTTATAAAAATTGACTTTAGGGTACTCCGTCCCAAACAGGAAACCATGCGCTTCCTGCCATCCGAAGTACCTTACTAAAGATCACCCACCTCATTTGCATCACGATAGCTAGCCACTAGACACTAACTCAACAAAAATCACACAGCCATCAACCACATTCCAATATCACTAAACACCACCCCGGGATAGTATGCATTTTTACAACATTTCCAATACACCACACTAGACGCTATCATTTTCACAACAAAGCACACTACAGCACCTCACCACACACCATTTGCGCAATGAGTTTCTATATTATCTTCATAACTTTTGATTTTTGTTTAATGAAGATCCTCTATTGAAGAGTTAGGCTAGTAATAGTTGTTGATTTAGGTATCTTGAATTGATTTTTCAAAACAGGAGCGGCATTGAAGGTTTTCCGTAAAGATTTGTGAGCGAATTTGTGGGTTAAGACAAAAATCTGTTTGAAATCCTGTTGTAAACAGGATGAGTTATTTTTGTCTCCCAAATTTGCTTGTAAATCTCGGTAAAAGCTTCACAGCCTTGGGTTTTTGGTACTTTTGGGCTAAGCCAAAAGTACGAAAGATAATAATTAAGAACTTTCTTTTCGAATATTGATCATAGGGAGTCTCAGTGTGAAAATCAGGAAGCTCTATCATTTTTACAACAAAGCACACTACAGCACCTCACCGCACACCATTTGCGCAATGGGTTTCTTTTGATTTCATAAATATGTGATTCAAATTGGGGCCGTTAGATTCAGATTTTTTAAATATTCCCAATTTCATGAAGAAACTCCTGACCCTTTTACTGGTGCTATACATCAGCCTTGGAGCTGACGCTCAAAGCATCACTGGCACCCTGCAGACCTGGCACAAAGTCACCCTGACGTTCGATGGCCCCCAAACCAGCGAATACGACACGCTCAACCCCTTTCTACACTACAGATTGGAAGCTACTTTTTCCAATGGAGAGCAATCGATCCGCATTCCGGGCTTTTATGCTGCCGATGGCAATGCTGCCGAAACGAGCGCCAAAGCGGGCAACAAGTGGCAAGTGCGCTTCGCTGCCCCTTCCGCCGGTCAGTGGACCTATACCATCTCTTTCCGCAAGGGAAAACACATCGCCATCATTGCAAACCCTACCTATGGCACTCCGGTAGCATTTGATGGTGCCACAGGCACACTCACCATCGCACCTTCAGACAAACCCGAAACGGATCTGCGCCGCAAAGGTCGGCTCGTATATACAGGTGAGCCCTACTTTCGTTTTGCAGGCACCAACGAGCTGTACCTAAAAGGTGGAGCCAATAGCCCCGAAAACCTGCTGGGCTACTATGAATTTGACGATACACCCGCCAGTCACCGCTTTGAAGCGCATGCTGGAGACTACAAGCCCGGAGACCCTACCTGGAAAAATGGAAAAGGCAAAAACCTGATAGGTGCACTCAACTACCTCTCCACCACAGGCATGAATGCCGTGTATTTCCTCACCATGAATGTAATGGGCGATGGCAAGGATGTGTGGCCCTGGACGGATCAGCACGAGCGCTACCGATTTGACTGCTCCAAGCTCGACCAGTGGGAAGTCATCTTTGACCACATGGACAATCTTGGCCTGATAAAGCACGTGATCACTCAGGAGACCGAAAATGAAAACCTGCTGGACATAGGCCAAACGGGCATACAGCGAAAGCTCTACTACCGGGAGCTGGTGGCCAGGTTTGCGCACCACCCGGGCATCGTGTGGAACATGGGCGAGGAAAACGGCATCACTCACTGGTCGCCTATCGGCCAAACCGACAAGCTCCGAAAAGACATGATCGGCTACATGCGCCAACTAGACACCTATGGCAACCCGGTGGTGATCCACACCCTCCCATCGCTCAAAGACCATGACCGCACTATGACACCACTACTCGGTGACAAATCTGCACTGGAGGGTGTATCCTTTCAGATTCATCACCTGCACGACGCATACGCCACTACCAAAAAGTGGCGCCAACTGTCTGCCGACTCTTCCAGGCAATGGGTGATTTGGATCGATGAAATAGGCCCTGCGGGCAAAGGAGTTTTACCAGATGATTTTCCCGGCCAGCAAGACACCGTACGCAAATACGTCATCTGGGCCAACCTCATGGCCGGAGGTGCTGGCGTAGAGCATTACTTTGGCTACAAATACGCCCACAACGACCTCAAGTGCGAAGACTGGCGAAGTAGAGACCGCATCTGGCAGCACACAGCACATGCACTTGGCTTCTTTAAAAAACTGCCTCTGAAAGACATGCAACCAAACACCACAGTACTTGCCGATCACAAGGGCTGGTGCTTAAGTGGTGATGGCAGCTTTGTTATTTACCTGCCCAATGGAGGAAACCCTACAGCCAAACTGCCAGAAGGACGCTACCACATGCAGTGGTACAATCCCAGAACGGGAGCGTTTACAGGCAAAAAAGCTCGAATCAAAAGCGATGGAGAAGTCTTACTCACTCCACCTGCAGACCAGTCTGCTGATTGGGCAGTCTTATTCACTAAAGATTAAGCGATCATGAGTTATCTCCAGCATACCAAAGTTTTAAATGCTCTGTGTACATTGGCCATTATCGTGTGGAGCTGTGCTTGTGAGCAGTCAGAGGGTCACAAAGAAAGTTTTGCAGACTATTCACCATACCTGGATAGCCTATTGACTTCAAACCTTTCTAGCCACGATTTGGACCAGCTGAGCCTTGCCTTAGATAGTAGCATGGCTCCTGGAGCTTTTGACCTGAATACTCAGGAAAACCGAACGCTGCTCAAGGCTGGAGATTTGGGTGGACTGATCTATGGTAGTCATGAGCTCATTTCCCAATTGAAAAACAGTAAGGAGATCACAGCTACCCATGAACAACCCGAGGTAGTATTTAGAGCTATAAAGTTTAACCTGCCCTGGGACTCCTACCGAAGAGGAGAATCCCTACAGCTCCACATGGAAACGTGCAAAGACCTGAACTACTGGAGGGCTTTTCTAGACATGATGGCCGCCAACCGGTTCAATGCACTCACACTTTGGAACCTCCACCCCTTCAACTTTATGATTCAGGCGAAGGGATTTCCGGCAGCTCACACCTTTAGCGATGAAGAATATGCCAGGTGGAAAAGGCTCTACAAAGGAATCTTTGCGATGGCCAAAGAGCGTGGGATTGAGACGTATATTGTCAACTGGAACATTTATGCTCCCAATGAATTTTTGAACAAACATGGACTGAAACTCATCAAAAACAAACACGCTACACTGGGCGATGCGGATCAGTCTCCTATCATTAAGGCATACACCAAACAGTGCGTCACACAGGTGATCAACGAATACCCAAACCTTACAGGCCTCGGGTTTAGCCTTGGTGAATTTATGGGAGGCATGAACCCTGCTGAGCGCGAACAATGGATTCTGGACACTTTCATCGCTGGCATAAATGAGGCTGACAGAAAAGTAAAGCTCATACACAGAGTGCCCTTTTCCGCAAATGAAGGCTCCGAGGGCAGTACAGATGCAGATACTGAACTGATGACTCGAGAGGCCATAGAAAGTATCGAGGGAGTGATCCCACCTATTTGGGTGGAAGTAAAGTTTAACTGGTCCCATGCTCACAGCACCCCAAAACTGATCAAAACACATGGCGGACCTCTCCATGACAAATATTGGAACCCTGCTCCTACCAATTACCGAATAGCATGGATGATGCGCAATGAAGACTTTTTCTGCTTGCGCTGGGGCAGCACCGATTTCATCAAAAAACACCTTCAGCTCAACAACCAACCTTACGCGGGAGGATACTTCATAGGTTCGGAGAGTTATATCCCCGCAAAGGACTATTTTACTAAGCCAGGTGATAAAGTCCCATGGAACTATGCATTCGAAAGGCAATGGCTCTATTACATGGTTTGGGGCAGACTCCTGTACAATCCCAACACACCTGACAGCACCTTTCAGCAAGCATTCAAGCATGAATTTGGGCCAGAAGCGATTCACTTGTTTGAGGCATACCAAAACGCCAGTCAGATTCCATTGGAAATTATCTCAGCATTTGATATTGGCTGGGATTTTACCATGCACGCAGAAACGTTCTCCAGGCTCTTTCAGTGGCCAGATGCGCATTTGATAGATATCAACACACTCATTGCTCATCCTGTGCTCGATCCACAGTACATGAACACCCGCACGTATGTTCAGCACATGCTGGCAAACACTCCGATCTCCTCTGACAAGATTACACCTGTAAAACTTGCCCAAAGAATTGAAGAGCTCGCCACCGCCACACTTGATCAGCTCGATAAAATAGGCCCCACAGATGAGCATATGAAACAAGAAGTAGGTGACGCACGTGCCTGGGCGCTACTCGGCAAGTATTATTCTCACAAACTCAAAGCAGCCATTGCTCTGGAACTGTTTAGAAACACCGGAACAGAGGAGTACCAACACCAGGCACTCGTGGAAATCGAACAGGCCATAGCCTGGTGGGATCAGCTGGCAGCAGTCACTAGTAACCTCTACCAGCCATTCCCGATTATGATCTATATGCCCAAAGGTGATCCCAAATTCCACTGGGCCAACATCAAAGAAGAGGTGCACAAAGACAAAGAAATCATCGCAGCAACCGTCCCGTTGGCATTGCAATGAAACATTCTTGTGCAAACAGTTGCGCAATGGATTTCCATTGAAATGTCTCAAAATTTTAAGAAATTAAGGACCCAATGTCATTCATCGAAAATTTAACAGATCAATTATGTCTTCATTCACAGTTAGTACTTGCCAAAATCCACCCGGATACAGGCAACCCCGTTGGTTTCAAAAAACCATTCATAAAAGAACGCTTATTTGGCAGTCTTTTTCTGGGTAAATCCCCCTTTGCTCTCATAGACTAGTCTAAGCACTGGTCCGAACTTTTTTAACAAACGCATGATCCATAGGCCAAGTCCCTTCGCATTGGATAAGGCTACTGGCAACCATACAAACGTCTCAACATTCATGAAACAAAAAATCATTCTTGGTCTCATTTTTTGCCAACTGCTCTACAGCTGTAGTCAGGACACCACACAAAGTGAAGAAAAAGCACAAACAAAAGCCGCTCCTGCAGCTAAAAAGCCACTGAGTATCCCCTACAGCGAAATCAAGGACCTGAGTGGGTTTAAGCCCACCGGTGACAACTGGCAGGAAGTAGGTGGAGTAAAGGCCAACTACACCGAAAAACATCACATTGAAATTCAGGAGGGTACAGGAATCATCGTGAATACCAATGACCAGGAAAAAAACAAACACCTACTTACTGATTGGGAGCATGGTGATCTGGAGCTCGACATTGAGTTTTTGATACCTAAAGGCTCCAACTCCGGGCTTTACTTTATGGGCAGGTACGAAATCCAACTGCTAGATAGCTGGGGGGTAAAAAAGATGAAGTACAGCGACTGTGGATCGGTCTATCAACGCTGGGACACCTCACGCCCAAAAGGTCAGGAAGGCTACGAAGGCACACCTGCCAACGTAAATGCCAGCAAAGCACCCGGCCTATGGCAGCATTTCAACATCCTGTTTAGAGCCCCAAGGTTCGACGAAAATGGCAACAAAATTGCCAATGCCAAATTTGAACGCGTGATCCACAATGGCACCCTCATCCACGAAAACGTAGAAGTAACCGGCCCTACCCGTGCAGCCAGATTTGGAGACGAAAAACCCACGGGTCCGCTTTTGATTCAGGGCGATCACGGTCCTGTAGCCTTTAGAAACATCCGCTACAAAAAGTACCACCAGCAAGAACTCAAGCTGACAGACCTAACCTATGACTACTACGAAGGTGAATTCAGAAAAGTACCTCACTTTGATACACTCACGCCGGTAAAATCAGCCAAAGCCGAAGGCTTTTATCCACAGAAACACACCAACAGCAAAAACTACTTTGCCATAGACTATCAGGGCACAGTAGAGGTACCTGTCACTGGAGACTACATCTTTCATATCAAAGCAGACGAAGGAGCTATGTTTTACATAGACGATTCCTTAGTAGTAGACAACAACGGCCCGCATGGCTATCGGACCAGATCTGGCAGCATCAAACTAACCAAAGGATCCCATAGCCTTCGTTTAGGTTTTATGCAGTATAAATGGGTCATGGGGCTCAGCGTGAAGGTAGAAGGCCCAGGCATTCCGCTCCAGTATTTTTATTCGGAAAAGATCGACGATCACAACATCCCTCCGCACCCCATGGTGATCAACCCTGAAAACGAACCTCGCATGCAGCGCGGGTTTATGGAAGTCAATGGCAATAAACACACGCATGTGATAGCCGTAGGCCACCCAGAGAATTTGCATTATGCCATAGACCTGCAGGACGCCAGCATCCTACATGTTTGGCGTGGAGACTTTGCAGATGTGGCAGGCATGTGGCACTCCCGCGGGCACAGCCAGCTGATGGCCACAGCCGGACCAGGCGTAGCTCTGGGCAACACCCCCGACCTGGCCCAATACGAGGGTGACGACTGGCCTTCAGCAAGTCAAATTGAATACAAAGCGTATCAACTCAATGAGAACCGCCAGCCAGTATTTGAATACATGCTGGAGGGCAAGGTAATCACAGACCACCTAATGCCCGCAGACCAAAAACTCACCAGAATGCTCTCAGCCCCAGGTCTGGACGATCTCTGGGTGCGCATCGCCGCAGGGACCAACATAGAACCTATCAGCGAGGGTGTCTACCGCATAGATGGCAACTACTATATAGAATGCTCCAGTAGCGACATCAAACAAATGAGTGAAGGCGACCTACAGCAGCTAATGATCCCTGTTTCTCCAAAAGCTGAATATTCACTGATATGGTAAGTATTGGCACTAAATCAAACGGTAAACTGGCTAACAGAATTTTAACAAACAAAAGCATGAAAGTTTCATTTTTTCTGATTGGTGTGTTGCTCAGCATGGTAAGCGTGGGCCAGTCCATGAGCGACTTTTACAAAATAGAAACCCTACACATTCCCGAAGAAATCGCATTGGAAGTGGGTGGTGTGGCTTTCAACGACCAGGGACAAATCGGTGTATGTACGCGCCGTGGAGAGGTCTGGCTCGTATCCAACCCCCAATCCCCAAAACCCGACTACAAACTAATAGGTCATGGTCTGCACGAAGCACTCGGCCTCAACTACCGCAATGGCATATGGTATGTGACCCAGCGCAGCGAGATCACCAAGCTCATCGATCTGGATGGAGATCAGGTAGCGGACAGGTACGAGCAGCTGGCCGGCTGGCCTCTGTCTGGCAACTATCACGAGTACTCTTACGGACCAGAGTTTTTGCCCAATGGAGATATGATCGTTACCCTAAATGTGGCCTGGCATGGTGGCGGCAGAAGCTTTGTGAAGTGGCGCGGCTGGATGCTTCGCATCACACCACAGGGCGAGATTTTTCCTTTTGCTGCAGGGTTTCGCTCACCAGCAGGGTTTGGAGTAAACGATCAGGGCGACATCTTCTATGCCGAAAACCAGGGCGACTGGGTAGGCTCTGGGCGTGTCACCCATGTGGAGCGCGGAGATTTTGTGGGACATACGGCCAGCCTTAAGTGGACCGACGACCCTAAATCACCTCTGAGGCTGAAGCCTGAAAACATCCAGCCTAATTCTGAGCTTACCCTCTACCAGTATGCCAAACTCGTGCCTGAAATCAAGCCTCCAAGTGTATGGTTTCCTCATGGTCTGATGGGAGTATCCACTTCCGACATCAAGCAAATCCCCGACGGTTTTGGTCCGTACACCGGACAAATGCTCGTGGGTGATCAGGGCCATAGCAAAATCATGCGTATGGTACAGGAAAAAGTAAATGGCGTCTATCAGGGTGCATGCTTCCCATTTGTCAATGGCTTTGCTTCCGGAATCCTTCGTTTTCGGTTTGATCAGCACAATGACCTTTACGTAGGGCAAACAGCACGTGGCTGGTGGGCCATTGGTGGAGAACTATTTGCGCTCCAGCGCCTAAAATGGACGGGCAAGACCCCGTTTGACATTAAAGGGATCTATGCCAAACCGGACGGTTTCGAAATCGAGTTTACTAAACCTATCGATGCTCAGCAGGCCGCAGATGCCTCCAGCTATCAGATCGCAGACTTTACCTACAAGTACCATCAAACCTACGGTAGCCCGGTGATCGAGCACGAAAAGCGCTCCATCAATCAGGTAATTGTATCAGAGGATGCCCGCAAAGTGAGGGTCTACATAGACAAACTCCGAAGAGGCTTTATCTACGAAGTGAAAACCCCGGGAATTACCGCTGCCAATGGCGAAAAGCTCGTAAATGACTTTGGCTTCTACACCCTGAATGAGATACCAAAAGGGTCCAAAGCCGTATTTGCATCGCGCAAAAGCGAATCAACTACTGGCACTAAAAGAGCTTCTAAACGTAAAACCGTACTACCGGAAGGCTGGGACGCCAATGAACTCGTTAACCTGGAAATCTCAACCATTCCGGGATTGAAGTTTAATAAAAACCTTCTCACAGTAAAGCGTGGGGCTAAAGTGCGTCTGACCTTTGTGAACCCTGACGACATGCTACACAACTTTGTACTGGTAAAACCCGGCACGGCAGATGATGTAGTGCAGCAAGCACTAAACCTCGGCCTCAACGGACAGGAAATGAACTATGTTCCTACTAGTGATGCTGTGCTTACCCACACCAACCTGCTACAGCCTGAGTCGTCTGAAACCATCTACTTTGAGGCTCCCGGTCAGCCCGGAAACTACACCTTCGTGTGTACTTTCCCAGGTCACGGACCAGTCATGAGAGGCACTTTCAAAGTAGAATAACACATCAAAACTTCATTTATGAACAAGTACATTTTTATACTATGCACCATCCTTTTGAGCTTGCAACTACAGGCTCAAAAGGAGGTTGCTGTTTTGGTTTTTTCAAAAACCAATGCCTTTCGGCACGGAGCCATAGAAACAGGCAAAGAAACGATAGCGTCACTTGGAGAGCGGAACAACTGGCGCATTCAATTCTCCGAAGACTCCCTTGACATAAGCAGTGAAGTACTAAGCGAAACCGATGTACTTATCTTTCTCAACACCACCGGAGATATCCTCGGTGATGCCCAGCAAGCCGCCATGGAGGACTATATCCAAAACGGGGGTGGTTTCGTAGGCATCCATGCAGCCTCAGATACAGAATATAGCTGGCCATGGTACCACCAGTTGGTAGGTGCACATTTCAAAAACCACCCCAAAACACAGGAAGCCAAACTGACAGTACATCAGTGCAACAACCATCCTGCCACTGAGCACATGCCGGAAGAATTTCGAATTACCGATGAATGGTACAACTTCACAGCTCCAGTAGAGAAGCACGTAAATGTGCTTTTGTCGTTAGATGAAAACTCTTATGAAGGTGGTGAAATGGACGGAAACCACCCGATAGCGTGGTACCATCACTATGATGGAGGGCGCGCCTTCTACACCGGCCTGGGCCACACAAAAGCCATTTATCAAAATGAAATGTATCAAAAGCACCTGGAGCAAGCGATACTGTGGGCTGCAGGATTGCGCGATGTGGAGCTGGATAAAAAATGGAAAAACCTGCTGGACAAGGACCTTACGCAATGGGACGTATACATGGGCGTACCTCACGTCACCGTGGAAGGACTGCCCGGAGTACCCAAAAGCGAAAATGTACACGATGGAGTAGCACTCGGCCTCAACAATGACCCCAAAAATGTATTTAGCACCATAGAAGAAAATGGAGAGGTACAGCTAAAAATCACTGGAGAAATCTATGGAGGGCTGACCTCCAAGGCCGCTTACCAAAATTACCACTTCAAGGCGGAGTTTAAATGGGGAACCAAAAAATGGGAGCCGCGACTGGACCAGAAAAGAGACAATGGCATCCTGTATCATTGCCGTGGTTCGCACGGCAGTTTCTGGGATGTATGGATGAGCAGCCTCGAATGCCAGGTGCAGGAGACAGACTGTGGAGATTTTATTGGCCTGGCCGGTGCCAGTGGCGAAGTGCGGTTTACAGAAGTAGCCACTGATGGTGGCAAAAAAAGAAAGCAATACGACCCAGATGCTACAAAACAACGGGCCACTTATGTACACAAAAGCACACTCCACGAAAAGCCCAACGGAGAGTGGAACACCATCGAAGTACTCTGTGTAGGTACCACCAGCATACATGTAGTCAATGGCCATGTGGTCAATGTGATTGAAAATGCTACCTATAAGAAACCCAATGGTGAAATCATACCGCTGGACCAGGGGCAAATCCAAATACAATCGGAAGCTGCTGAAACTTACTACCGCAACATCCAAATACGAAGTATTACGGACTTCCCTCGCAAGTATAGACGCCAGATGAACTTATAATTCCCTGAAAACAAACCTATGAATCGTCTTCTAATAGCTGTTTTTTCTCTATTTTATTTTTCCGCTATTTGCCAGGAAACACCGGAAACATTCAAAAACCCGATACTGCCAGGCTTCTACCCTGACCCTTCCATTTGCAGAGTTGGTGACACCTACTACATGGTCAACTCCAGCTTCGAATGGTTTCCGGGCTTGCCCATCCATCGGAGCAAGGACCTGGTCAATTGGGAGAAAATAGGACATGGCCTGCATCGACCAGACCAGATCGTATACAAAGACGGCCTGGACAATTCTCATGGCATTTTTGCCCCAACCATTCGCCATCACGAAGGCACTTTCTATATCATCACCACTATGGTGGGCCAAAAAGGAAACTTTATCATCACGGCGAAAGATCCCGCAGGACCATGGAGCGACCCGATCTGGATCGATGATGCGCCGGGAATTGACCCTTCGCTGTTTTGGGACGATGATGGTAGGTGCTACTACACCGGAGCAGGAATAGTGGATGGCACTCGTGGAGAATGGCCCGGGAAAAATGGCATCTGGATGCAGGAAATTGATCCAGACAAAGGAATCCTTCTGGGTGAGAAAAAGCAACTCACCTACGGACATGCCTCCAACGCACGATGGGCAGAGGGACCTCATTTATATAAAATCGATGGGGAGTACCTATTGCTGATTGGCGAAGGTGGCACAGGTGAATACCACGCGGTGACGGTTTTCAATAGTAAAAACTTGTGGGGCCCTTATATCCCCAACCATGCCAATCCGGCAATGACCCATCGCCACCTCGGCAAGTCCTACCCCATTGGCCAAACGGGACATGCAGACCTGGTCCAAACACAAAATGGCGATTGGTGGAGTGTGATGCTAGCCAAAAGACACCACGAAGGCTTTGTATTCCTAGCCCGAGAAACATTTTTGGCTGAGGTAAAAATGACCCGGCAGGAAAGCGGCATCACCCCTATATTCAATCCGGGCATTGGTCTATTGCAAGCTGAGCAGGTGCGACCAGACCTACCATGGACACCTGTAGAGCCTATTCCTCAAAAATTTGAATTCGACGATCCTGAACTAAGCCTACAATGGAACTTCCTAAGATCACCCCGCTATGAGTGGTATAGCATAACCAATGGCAAACTGAAATTAGAGCTCAGACCTGAACAAGTCACTGAGCTGGTGAACCCATCCTTTATCGCACAGCGCACCAGACATTTCGACTATACGGTGGCCACTTCACTGGATTTCAAAACCAAAGCCGAAAATGAAAAAGCAGGGCTGGTGATCTACCGTAGGCATGGCAATAATTATCAACTCGTAAAGACAAAAAATGAAATACAACTTTTCAAATGCTTGCAAAAAGGCAATAAAGGACCTTTCGAGCCACAGCTTGTAGCAAAAGTGCCTTACTCAGGTAAGACTGTAGAATTGATGGCACAGGTATCCGGCCAAACTGTACAGTTCTTCTACAGTAAGAGCGGAGGACAAAGGCAGGCCATCGGTACACCGCAAGACTACACCATCGTATCAGATGAAGTGGCCCAGCGTTTCAATGGAGTATATGCTGGAATCTACGCCACCTCTTCTGGAGCAAAGAGCAAAAACGAAGCAAGTTTTGACTGGTACGAATACAAAGGAAAGTGAAATAAGACCATTAATAATAAACTCAATTCTGCCCCTAAGCAAACCAATTGATCAAGGCATTATCAAGTAAGAGAATACATCATTATAAAATGCTCAAATACTGACATGTTGAAACAGCTAATTACACTTTTCATTTTTGTACTTGCCACGGGCATTACTTTCGCTCAGTCGGGCGAAATGAATCTAGGGGAAAGAGTGATTCCCGTCTCCCCCGCCGACAAGTTCATAGATCCTGATTATCACATTTGGGGAGCCTCTGTGATCAAAGGTGATGATGGCAAATACCACATGTATTACTCCAGATGGCCCTACGAACTAGGCCATATGGCGTGGGTTACACACTCGGAGATTGCCCATGCTGTAGCTGATAGTGCTTCAGGTGCATTTAGGCATGTGGACGTAGCTTTACCAGCCCGGGGCAAAGCATACTGGGATGGCAGCACTACTCATAACCCAACAGTCTTTAAAAAAGATGGTGTCTACTACCTGTACTATATGGGTACTACTTTTAGTCAGGAAGCCGAGCAACCTACCAGTATGAAAAACAAAGACTGGTGGGGATACCGCAATAACCAGCGGATAGGAGTAGCCTGGTCTGATACCCCCTATGGCCCATGGAAGCGATTGGACAGACCCGTATTGGATGTGAGTACATCTCCTACCGCACCAGATGCTTTGATGGTCTCCAACCCGGCTATCAACGTGGCTCCTGACGGCAAAATCTTCGCTGTATACAAAGCTGTAGGTAAACAGAAAGGATGGAAACCGGTGGATATGGCTTCCAGTGACAGCTATCGGGAATCCAAAGGAAGCCGAGTGAGGTACATGGTAGCATTTGCAGATAGTCCATTTGGCCCATTTGAAAAACACAACGAAACCATCTTTGAGCTGAAAGACTCAGAAAACGAACACATGATCGCTGAAGACCCCTTTGTTTGGGCTGATGATCAAAACTACTACGCGATCGTGACAGACATCAAAGGCAGGTTTACCGGAGATGCCGGAGCACTAGCGCTCATGCAATCATCCAATGGGTATGATTGGGTTCAGGCAAAACACCCCCTGGTTCTTCCCAGTAAAATACCGAAACAGGACGGCACTTTCACCGAATACAAGGTGGAACGCCCACAACTCCTCATTGAGAATGGCACACCCACCCACATTTTTGGAGCTTTAGGTATTACAGTGAATGGCGTACATCGTGGACATGCTTGTAATCTTAGAATTCCACTGGCTCCATAAGTGATATGGGCAAGTAATTCTGCAGGTAAAAATTACGTTTTACTAGATTACTGTGCCGGACATATGCCATCATTATTCAAAATCAAAAGGCTGCTTCCATCATAAAGCGGCCTTTTTTATTATACCTACATGTAACCTTGAGTTCCTACTTCCACGTGCGCAAACGTTTTGCTTTCAACTGAGTCTCAATAGGTATAGCTTCGAAAAACCCAATTAAAACGGTTTGAGCTCCCAGTACACTGATTAGTTCCTAACCAGTAGCCGCTGACGTGTATCGCTTCTAACATCATGGTATTTCATTTCATACTTCGAACACCAAACTTTTAACATGAAGAAAATTTTACTGTGTAGTTTTATTATCATCTCATCATTCGCAAATGCCACTGAGTATCATGTGGCAAAAGATGGCAACGACTCAAATGCTGGCACTGAGTCAGCTCCTTTTCTGACCATCAGCAAAGCAGCAAGTATCGCTGTAGCAGGTGATGTGGTCACGATCCACGAGGGAACCTACAGAGAAACGGTTTCCCCGGCAAACTCGGGCACCGAGGGCAGCAAAATCACTTTTCAAGGGGCTCCCGGTGAGAAAGTAATCATCTCAGCCATGGAAGTCATAGATGGCTTCACACTCGATCAGGGTAGTATTTATAAAGCATCAGTCAATTGGAATTTGGGCCAAAGAATGTTTGTACTCCACAATAATAGCCCATTAGATTTGGCTCGCTGGCCCAATAATGTAGACGGAGATAGATTTACTCTAGATGCCGAAAACAATACTGGAGGTAGTGACCAGAACAGTACGAGCTCAGGTTATTTACTAAGTGACAAAATCCCTGATTTACCCTGGGAAAAAGGAGGCACACTATTCTTTTTTGGCCATAGCAGATGGTATGGATGGAAGTTTCCTGTGACAGCAACTTCCAGTGGAAGGGTAGACTGGCAGAGTACGCATGCAACCAATGCAGGCTGGATAGTGGCAGCTCATGCTCCAGGTGCTTACAGCAAGGTTCCTGGTGAGTTTTTCCTGGAAGGGATAAAAGAAGCGCTAGACTTTCAAAATGAGTGGTACTATGATGAGACAACCAAAGAATTATTCGTTCAGCTTCCCGGAGGCATAAAACCTGCAGATGGTTCCATAGAAGTATCCAAAAGGGAAAATACCATCAACATTGATAAAAAAAGCCACATTGAATTTCGCAATTTGGCAGTCATTGGAGGCTCTATTCAAATGAATGGTGATAACAATAAGTTGTATCAGATTTCCAGTTTTTATGGGGCCATGACCAGAGGCAGCAACCTCTCTGGACTCTTTTCGAATGTAGCAGCCGTAAATATCGGCTGGCGATCGGCAAACAATCAATACGCTAACAATGTCATTGAGAAATGTGAGATCGCCTTCAATGATGGTACAGGCATACGAGCCATTGGTCAAAATACACTCATTAAGAATAATTATATCCACGATTGTGGATACCTCGGCACTTATGATGCTCCTGTACTGCCCCGCGATGGCACCACAACTACCGTCACACAAAACACGATAAATCGAGCCGGTCGGGATTGCATCCAAATCATCAACAAAGGTTCGGAAGTATCCTACAACGACATCTCGCAAAGCAACCTCATCGCTGATGACTGTGGACTACTCTACACCATCAACAAGAACCTGAACATCGACATCCATCACAACTGGTTTCACGATACATTTGGACGTGGAGATCTCTACAAAGCCACCGGCATCTACCTCGACAATGATGCTTCAGACGTACGCGTATACCGAAATGTAGTCTGGAATGTAGAATGGACCAACATCCAAATAAACTGGGACGGTCAAAACATTGACATCTTTAACAATACTTTTATTGAAGGATCTGCCACGATGGGTGCATGGCACAAGGAAGGCACCTCCTTTACCAATGTAAAAGTATGGAACAATCTTTCAGACAAAAGCGATTGGGAACCACAGTCAGACAAGCAAAACAATGTGACCTATACCACCGACCCATTCATAGATAAAGCGGCTGGAAATTTCATTCCTAAAGAAGGGTCGGTAGCCGTAGATGCTGGAAGAGAAATAAGTGGATATACAGAAGGATACGCAGGAAGTGCACCAGACGCCGGCGCATATGAGACGAACGACAATTGGGTCGCGGGAGTAGACTGGGACCTAAAATCAGGCCCAAATGGTATTTGCTATGGATTGCCTGGAGAAATTTGCAACCAAATAGAAGTCACCAACATCACTCTTGAGCCTACAAGCATGGTACTTAATGCTATCGGTGAAACAGCAACCATATCCGCCACAATTGAACCAGAAAACGCGACCAACAAACAACTCAAATGGACATCTTCTGATCCCAATGTGGCGACCGTTGATGCCAATGGAATGGTGACCGCAGTAGCTGTTGGAACTACGGCAATTTCTGCAAGTACTGACGATGGAAGCGTATCAGCACAAGCAAACGTAACGGTGGATATCATAGCAACAAGCCATGAGCTAAAAGTGGATGCAGCCGCATTCCCTAACCCCCAACGAGCTGGCGAAATAGTCACGATAGACCTGGGACACAAAAACACCCAGGCGAAGGTGACGATCTACGATGCTTCTGGCAAAATGATGGATAAGGTAGAAATGACCGGCCAACACAACATCAAAAACCTCTACAAAAAAGGTCTTTACCTTTTAGACATCAGGTTTAATAACGGCACTTCCATTACCCGACGGATTGTCATACATTGACATGATGTACTTCATCATATAAACTGCAAAACCAGCTCAATCAAGCTGGTTTTTTCATGTCTGACAGTTTCATTTTGAATCCAGCTCTCCATTGTTGCGCAAAGCTTTTCGCTACCTAACCAGCACTCCAGCGCCTATATTGGGATATGCTTCAGATAGGTCTACCTATCCGAAAGCACCAATCTAAACGATCTTGGAGCCCTCTATCAACATAGCACACATCATTGAGCGATTTGCCCGGGATGACGATCAGGCAGCATTTAAAGTGTTTTTTGATCATTACTATCCCAGGCTGATCAAATACGCGCTCTATGTGCTAGAATCTCAGGCCAATGCTGAAGATGTAGTAGCCAACGCCTTTGTGAAATGGTGGACCGGACGTAAAAAACTTCTCCTCGTAAACCGTGTAGAACCCTACCTCTTTACTGCACTAAAGCACGACTGCTACAACTTCCTTCGTGACAACAAGCAACATTTTATGGTAGCTCACCAGGAAGAGCACTCGCAGCACTCCATAGAAAATGGTCATCCGGAGCAGCTGATGATGGATCAGGAAATCAATCTGGTAGTGGCAAGCGCTATTAATCTGTTGCCCCCAAGATGTAAGATGGTATTTGAGCTGGTAAGAAATGATGGCCTTAAATACGCAGAAGTAGCCCAGCTGATGGATGTCTCCGTAAAAACAGTGGACACTCAAATGGCACGGGCAGTCGCCAAAATTCGTGAAGCAATAAATTCCTACCAATCAGTTAATAATTCGCAATCAAACTCAATAAAAATTGCGAAATAACTCACAAACCACCCCTTCACTTTATTTAAATTAAAAATTTTAAAATTCCTTGTAGGGAACATCTCTAGTATCTGTGTCCTTCTGGTGATTTGACAAAAATCACCAATGACAGAAGAACAAAAATATAAACTGGAAGCCCGAGTCCTTTCGGGCAATGCAACGGAAGACGACCAGCGCCGATGGGAGGCTTGGTTGATGGCTAACCCACAAGAGCAGGAACCTCACGAGCTGCTCACTCAAAACTGGTCAGCAACGAATTCCCCGGCCCCGAATCAAAAGGCTGTTTTTGAACGAATCAGCAAACGTCTCCCCTTTACCCCTACGGAAGAGCACCCTAGAATCAAACACTGGTACCGTGCCGCTAACCTGGCAGCATGTGTGCTGGCACTCTTCGCCTTATGGGTGGGTCTTTCTCCCGTAAATCCGCCTGAGGCCCCACCCGGGGTAACCCTGATCACCAAGACCAATCCTGTAGGTCAAAAAATGAAGACCTACCTACCCGATGGCACGGTGGTCGTTCTAAACTCCGAAAGTACACTTTCGTATCCAAGCAAATTTCTAGGAACTGAACGATTGGTAGAACTCTCCGGTGAAGCCTATTTTGATGTGGCCGAGGACAAAAACATGCCCTTTCGGGTCGTTACCCAAAACATAACTACCACGGCACTAGGCACCTCCTTCAATATCCGTGCATTTAAGCATGAATCCAGCATAGAAGTAGACCTGGAAAGCGGGTTAGTAGATGTGGAATATCGGGAGGAACAAACGCAAAGTGAACAGCACTATAAGCTAACACCCGGACAAGCCATTATCTATGACCGCACATCTAACCAAGTGCACAAGGGAACCTTTGACCCAAAAGCCAGACTAAGCTGGAAAGATGGCATCATCTATTTCCAAAAAGCCTCTCAAAATGAAGTAATAGAAACTTTGGAGCGCTGGTATGGTGTGACATTTCATGTAGAAAATCAGACTGGTTCTTCGTGGCATTATTCCGGATCTTTTAAAAATCAAAACCTACAGCAGGTGCTAAATAGCATCAGTTTTACCAAAAAATTCACCTACCGAATAGAAAACGAAACAGTATATATCACCTTTCAAAAACCAAAGCCTATGTAACATCCCGTCACAACCTAAACACAGACTTAAGTAAACAAGCATTCAGAGGGCGTGACTAAGCTCCTACACCAGACACGCCACTCCGAATGTGATAAAATTGATTTTTTATGAAAAACCAACTTCAATTATGAAAGATAAACGATTACGACTATTTATCATGACATCTAAGTACGTCATTTATGGACTCATACTGCAGGCCTTTTTGAGCGGCATGCTCCTGGCATCCGAAACGAAGGCCCAAAAGGCCAGCAGTGTGAAGGAAGTACGCCTTTCACTTCATGTCTCTAACGAAGAGCTTCACGAAGTTTTCAAGCGCATAGAAGCTAAAACCTCTTTTGGATTTGGATATGATGAGAAGGACCAGGCATTGAGCCAAAAAGTGAGCCTCTCCTATGAAAACACTCCTTTGGCAGACATACTCCTGGACCTGTCCTCCAAGGCTAGTGTGAAGTTTCGTCAGGTAGACCACACCATCAATGTCAGCCAAAAAGACAGTCAAAAGAGTGAACCACTGGAAATCATCATTCAGGGTATCAAAGTAAGTGGACGCGTAATTTCTGCCGAAGATGGCGAGGGACTCCCCGGAGTAAACGTCACTATCAAAGGCACCGCCTCGGGGACCATCACAGATATCGAAGGAGCCTTCTCGCTGGAAGTACCCTCGGAAGACGCTGTGCTCGTTTTCAGTTATGTAGGCTTTGAGCCACAGGAAGTACTGGTCGGCGACCAAACCAATTTTGAGATTCAGCTCTCACCGGATTATACCTCCCTCGAAGAAGTAGTGGTCATCGGCTATGGCACACAGAAAGAATCGGATCTCACCGGAGCTGTAGGCCAGGTAAAATCAGACGATATAGACAAGTACACCTATCCGGATGCAGCTCAGGCTATACAAGGGCGTATGGCAGGTGTGCGCGTAGAAGCCAATGGAGGAGCACCCGGTGCCAATACGCTGGTAACTGTGCGAGGTAACAGTACCCTTTCAGACCAGGGGCCTCTATATGTTATCGATGGTATGTTTACCAACAGCATGGACATGCTCAACCCTTCTGATATCGAGTCGATTTCAGTACTAAAAGACGCATCAGCCAGTGCCATCTATGGGTCAAGAGCTGCAAATGGAGTAGTCATCGTCACCACCAAAAAAGGTGTGAAAGGACGTACCACTATAGATGTAGACGTAAGCCATGGCATACAAGAGACGGTAAGCACGCTAGACTGGGCCAATGCCCGCCAATATGCAGACATTGTAAACCGTGCGCGTGACAATGATGGAAACCCCAGATTTCCAGCCAATGACTCTAAGTTCAATCCGAACATCGATAGTGACATTCAGGCTGCCTCACTTCGTACAGCACCAGTCACCAATGCAAACATCCGATTTGCCGGCGGCAATGAAAACGCTACGTTTAGCATATCGGCCAACCACTACGATCAGGAAGGCATCCTTAAAGAGTCGAGCTTTCAGCGCTCCAGCGTCAGGTCATTTCTTACGTTTACCAAAAATCGATTTAAGTTGGAAAACACCATTGGACTTACCCGTACGGTAAACAACCCAAACAACTACTTCAACAAAGAACGTGACCTACTGCCGACAATTTCCATCTATGATGCCGCAGGTAATTTCAGTGCCTCCGACATTCCTGATACAGTAGGCGCTCCATCTATAGGCACGCACTATGGAGTGGGCAACATCACCAACTCGCTGGGTCTGGCCACACTCGAAGATCGAACCATTACTAAAAACCTCCTCATAGGAAGTATGAATGGCTCCTACGAAATCATCAATGGTCTTACGTACAAGCTCAACCTTGCACTGGAAGCATCCGCTCAAAACAACTACACCTTCAGACCGTCATTTTCATTTAACGGATCAGAAGTAGGCAATCAGCCCTTTGCTGAACTTAAAGAAACCAATACCAACTACCTCTCGACATTGGTGGAGCATACGTTGAACTACAACAAAAGCTTTGGCACACACAATCTGGACGTCATTGCTGGATATACCAACCAGCTGGCCAACACCCGTTTCCTCGGAGCTGTAGCTCGCAGGTTCCCATCTAATGATATCCGTGTAGCTTCTGCAGCTGAAGAATTGTCTTCCATGCCCTCAGCTGATCTCACCAAAGCTATACAGTCAGTTTTTGGACGGGTAAATTACACCATAGATAACAAGTATCTGTTCACAGCTACGGTTCGTAGAGATGGTTCTTCCCTGTTCAAAGAGGGCTTGCGATGGGGTACCTTCCCATCTTTTGCTTTAGGCTGGAATCTTAGCAACGAACCCTTCATGGCAGGAGTAACAGCTATAAAGAACCTCAAGCTGCGCGCCAGCTACGGGCAGGTGGGATCCGACAATGTGCCTATTTATGCCATCAATCCGGAGCTTAACCTTTTTAGTGAATACCCTATCGGCGTAGGTCAGGATAGAGCTACAGGCTATAGCATCACCAAAGGTGTAAATGAAAACATTACCTGGGAAACCACTAAGACCACTGATATAGGTGCGGAGTTTAGCACCCTGCAGGGAAGACTAAAGGTTACCATGGACTATTTCATCAAAAACTCTGAAGACGTTTTGGTGGAGCTGCAGCTTCCACTGTATACTGGTTTTGGCAACCGTGTACCTTTCAATACGGCTAGTATTACCAACAGAGGATTTGAGTTCTTAGCCAGCTATTCAGAGTCAAAGGGTAACTTTGTCTACAATGTAACTGGAAACTTCACCTTGCTAGACAATGAGGTTACAGCACTCGGAGATGCCACACCAATCATCGAAGGGCAGTTTACGAGCAATGGCCTCAAAGGCACCAAAACAGATGTTGGTCAACCGGTTTCTTCGTTCTTTGGATATGTGGTAGACGGCATTTACCAAACGGACGCAGAGGCTACGGCAGCCAATGACGCTAACAGCCCTCAGGCTGGCGATCTAAAGTTTAAAGACATAGCTGGACCTGAAGGAAGTGGCCCCGATGGCATGATTGATGAAAACGATCAAACTTACCTCGGCAGTCCTATTCCAAAAGTGGAGTATGGCTTAAACTTCTCTGCAGAATACAAAGGGTTTGACGTTAGCTTGTTTTTCAATGGCGTAGCTGGCAACAAAATCCTCAACGGAAACCGCTACCGTGGCTACTTCGATACGGAAGGCAACTACCTGGCCGATGCGCTCAATGCCTGGACACCAGAAAACACCAACACAGACATTCCGCGTAATACGCTCAGCGATCCCGGGTTCAATAGAAGAATGTCAGATTTCTACCTGGAAGATGGTGGGTATTTCCGTTTGAGAAACTTTCAGTTTGGATACACCCTACCTGGCACTCAGAATGAGTACCTGAAAAAAGTACGAGTGTACACCTCTATCCAAAACTTATTTACACTCACAGAATATACAGGCTACTATCCTGAAGTAGGAAGAAATACCCGAGGCAATCGCCGCATCTTCAATATGGGTGTGGACGAAGGAGCCTACCCTACAGCGCGCACTTATCGCCTGGGAGTACAAGTTTCATTTTAAGCTCTAAAAAGATCTGAATCATGAAAAATACATTCAATAAATACTTATATATCAAGTTCGCATTCCTGATCTTCTTTGCAGCAGGGTGTAGTACGAATATGCTCGATCAGGAAAATCCGAATGCGATTACTCCTGACACCTTTTGGAGAAACGAAGAAGACGCTACCAAAGCGATCATGGGTGCATACAGTCCATTTACTCACATCTGGTACTATAGCCGATTCGAAATATTTTTATCGGATTATCGTGATGATGTAGTCAACGCTTTTGGTACTTCTGAGCGTACGAGCATCGGTAGCTTCAATGGTGTATCTACCGGAAATGGCACCAAGTGGGTTTGGAGTGCTATGTACATGTGTGTAACCCGTGCCAACGAAATACTGGCCAATGTACCCGACATTGAAATGGATGAGCAAGTGAAAAACAACATTCTGGGGGAAGCCTATTTCATTCGAGCATTCAACTACTTCAACCTGGTAAATAACTGGAGAAATGTTCCACTCATTACCACACCGATTGGAGACATAGAAAGTCCAAATGAAATAACCCAGGCTGATCCCGAGCTGGTTTGGCAGCAAATCATAGCTGACCTGCAAGAAGCCCAAAAACTCCTCCCGCCGGAGTGGTCTTCGGATTATCGAGGCAGGGTAACCACTGGCACCGCCAATGCCATGCTTGGCAAGGTTTACCTCTACCGCCAGGAGTATGCCAAAGCCAAAGCGGAATTTCAAAAAGTAATCGATGATTCGCGCTACAACCTCGTAGACAATTATGCAGATAACTTCACTGAGGCCGCCGAAAACAATCAGGAGTCACTGTTCGAAATCCAGTTTGTAGCTGATGGAAACAGTGCCTGGGGTGGAGATGCGCCTAACAGAGGAAAAGGAGCTGCCTTTCACCCAGACATTGCACCAAGAGGCTTTACTGGGCAAGATGGTATGCGGATCAACGACTGGGTGCTGGACCTTTTTATGGACGAGCGCACGGTAGATGGCCAGGTAGACCCGAGAGCATTTGTTACACTCTTTTTCGATTCCAACGAATACACGGTATATGAGGGAGACACGCTTCGTTCTGTAACCTACGAAGGCAAAACCTATCAGGATGTGTTCCCAGGAGAATCCAACGTTTGGGGCAACAAACACCTGGACATCCAACACGGTGGATACGAGAGCTCTCAAGCCAATGGCTGGCACCAGTCAGGCAACAACCTAAGACTGCTGCGCTATGCTGATGTACTCCTCATGTACGCAGAGGCGGAGTTTATGCTCAATGGCTCATCGGCTGCTGCCCTCAATGCGATCAATGAAGTACGAGCGCGTGTAGATATGCCGGCATTTACTACCATTACCCTGCAAGACATAGAAGATGAGCGTGTGAAAGAACTGTCACTTGAGCGCACCAGATACTTCGACCTGCTCAGATGGGGTAAGGTAAAAGAACGTATCGTGGACAATCCTCAGTTTAAGTCAGAAAGTGCTGGCACTGGGGCCTATAAGCCGGGACGTGAATACATAGACATTCCACAAAGTGAAATCGATGCAAACCCTAACATCGACCACAACCCCGGATACTAATATCCATTAACATAGGAAAGGTGACTGACCTACTGAGAGTAGAAGGTCAGTCACCTTTTACCAATTCGAAAATCCAACCATTATTGTATGCTAAACAACGTCTGCTACTCAGTTTTATTTTGTTTGCTACTAGCGTGCAGCACCCCACAATCACAGCACGGTTTTGAATTACTGCCACCTCACACAACGGGCATTCATTTCCAAAACAATATTTTAGAAAACGACACCCTAAACTACCACGTGTTTCCTTACCTGTATATGGGTGGGGGCGTGTCTGCAGCAGACTTTAACAATGACGGCCTGGATGACCTCTACTTTACGTCCAACCTATACCCAAACAAGCTTTACCTAAACAAAGGAAACTTTGAATTTGAAGACGTTACCCAATCTGCTGGTGTGGCTGGAGATAACCGCTGGTATACCGGCACCACAGTGCTCGACATCAATGCTGATGGACTGCTAGATCTCTATCTGTGCGTAGCAGGCAAATTCACCACTACCGAAAACCAACTCTTCGTCAATCAGGGAAATGGAGCATTTGTGGAAGAAGCCAAAAAATACGGCATCAATGACCCTTCCGCTTCTATTCAGGCTACTGCATTTGACTACAATCAGGATGGACTGCAAGATCTGTTTGTAGCCAACTACCCGATAGTACCAGTAAGCATGGGCAACCACTACTATAAGATGAAAATGGAAGAAAACCAGGCAACCGAATCTGGACATCTTTTTCATAACAATGGGAATGGCACTTTTACTGACGTAACAAAAGTGGCCGGTGTGCAAAACTTTGGGCTCACACTGGGTGTGGTAGCCGCCGACCTCAACGATGATGGCCTCACCGATCTGTACCTTTCCAACGACTTCAATGTGCCCGATTACCTCTACCTCAATAATGGCAATGGCACCTTTTCCGAATCTTTACAACAAGCTACCAACCAGACCTCCATGTTTGGCATGGGGCTAGACATAGCAGATTTCAACAATGACCTGCACCCTGATATCTTGCAGGTAGACATGACCCCAGAAGATCACTTTCGGTCCAAAACCAACATGGCCAGCATGAGTCCTTCATCATTTTACACCGCTGTAGACTATGGTTTTCACTACCAGTACATGCAAAACAGCCTCCAGCTGCATCAGGGGGTAAAAAACAACATTCCTTACTATGGAAACATTGCCCGACTGACCGGGCTGGCTACCACCGACTGGAGCTGGACAGGGCTATTTGCAGATGTAAACAACGACGGGCTTCGTGACATCTACATCACCAACGGCATGAAACGTGACGTCAATAACAATGATGTAAACCAGCAGCTGAAAGAACAGTCTTTTTTTGGGCAAATCGATAATTATGACCCGGAAATCTATCCCAGCAACCCCATCGCCAACTATCTCTACATCAATCAGGGTGACCTTCAACTATCTAATGAAACTTCGAGCTGGAATGTAAATCAACCAGGTTTTTCGAACGGTGCCACCTACACTGATCTGGACAATGACGGAGATCTTGACCTGGTAGTCAACAACATTGACGCGCCAGCTTTTATCTATAAAAATTTATCAGAAGGTAACGCCATCCAAATCCGCCTCACTGGCCCCTCCACAAACCCCATAGGGCTCAATGCAAAAGTGAAGGTAACTCAAGGTAAGCTACAGCAAGTACAAGAGCTTACGCTGAGCAGAGGATTTCAGTCTAGTGTTAGCACTACACTCCATTACGGTCTGCCTGACGAATCTCCTGTAGAAATTACCGTGACTTGGCCAGACGGCAACATTTCCAGTTGCTCTGCCATACCACCCAACCAGATATTTCGCATAAGCTACGCGGATAGCGAACCTGCACTATTGCCGCCAGCTACCATACACCCCTACCGCGAGCGTACTTTAGAAAAAGGCCTTAAGTTTTCTCACCAGGAAGATGAATACGATGATTTCAAAAATGAACCACTCCTTCCACATAAAAACTCACAAGTAGGTCCGGCGCTGGCTCAGGGTGACCTCAATAGTGACGGCCTGGAGGATCTCTATTTTGGAAATGCGGCAGGCGCCAGCTCGGAGGTATTCTTGCAGCAGCCAGACGGAAGTTGGAAACTTTTGCCAGGGCCCTGGCAAAAGGATGCCGACCAGGAAGATACTGGCGCACTTATTTTTGATGCTGACGGAGATGGAGACATGGACCTGTATGTGGCTTGTGGTGGAAACGACCCAGGTAAGCCTGCGAGCTATTACAGAGATCGTATCTATGTAAACAGCAATGGTCGTTTTGAACTGGTTACCGAAAACCTCCCGGACTTCATCACCAGCGGCAAGGTGGTAAAAGCCGCCGACTATGATCAGGATGGAGACATGGACCTGCTGGTGGCCGGCAGAATAGTACCTGGAAAATATCCCCAGCCCGCCCTGAGCGCCATACTGAGAAACGACAGTAAGCCCGACAAACTACTTTTTACAGATATTACTGATGAAATAGCTCCCGACCTAAGACGCGCCGGACTTATTACTGATGCTAGCTGGGAAGATATCGATCGTGATGGGGATCCAGACCTTTTGATGGTAGGTGAGTGGATGGCCATCAACATCTATGAAAACAAAGCCGGCACGCTTATCAACAAAACGGAGACCTATGAGCTGGAAACCTCTCGCGGATGGTGGAACAGCATTTACCCTACAGATGTAGATGGAGATGGAGATCAGGACTACCTGCTGGGCAACCTCGGCCTCAACTACAAATACAAAGCATCTCTCGAGCAGCCCTTTGAGATCTTTAGCAATGACTTTGACGAAAACAATCAGCTGGATATCGTCATCGCGTATGAAAAGAAAGGCAAAATGTTGCCTTTGCGCGGACGCGAATGCTCCTCTCAGCAAATCCCGGCCATTAAATCCCGGTTTAAAACCTACGAAGCCTTTGCGGGTGCCACGCTCGACGAAATCTATGGAAAGTATATGCTCGAATCCTCCCTGCACTATGAGGCACACACCTTTGCCAATAGCTGGATGGAAAACACTGGAGATGGCTGGCAACTACACGAACTTCCACGGGAAGCTCAGCTATCATCCATCAATGCATTCGTGCAACTGAGCCCCAACACCTGGCTAGCCGCTGGCAACAAATACCCGGCAGAGGTAGAAACACCCCGCAATGATGCCAGCTACGGAGTGGTCTTGAAATATGATCAACAGCAAAAGGAGTTTATCATACTTTCTCCAAAACAATCGGGCATTTACCTGGAGGGAGAATGCAAAGCACTCACCAAAATAAAGCCTGTTGAAGGCCCTGCACAAATTATTGCTGCCATGAATGATGATCAGGCGCAGTTGCTTACTCGCGAATGATTTTTTGAGGGTAGCTCACCACGCTTTCGTTGCCCTCGGCATCTATGGCCACCACCCCAAAAAGGTAGTTGTCCAACACAATGCCGGTAAGCGTATAAGAGGTAGCTGACGCACTCAGTAGCTTGCTATACTCCCAGGTAGGCGCCGTAGTAGAGCGCCAGTAGATTTTATACCCGGCGGCCTCTTCCACAGGCTGCCAGCTCAACTTGGCGGCAGGCTCCACTATGCCACCGATGGCTACCTCTTGCGGAGCGGGTGGAGCCCACGCAAGGCTCGCCACAGCTGCGGCATTTACACCGGTCAGCTTGGCACAGTAGTCGAAATCTACTCCCTCTACTACATCTCCATAGGCGATTCCGTCTTCCTGTCGAAGGTCCTGATGCTGCCGATTGTAATTTTCGTGTGCTTCCATGATCCGAACCCCTGCAAAGCCCAGCTCATTAAAAGGGCGATGGTGCCCTCCCCTGCCAAACCGGTCTAGCCGATAGATAAGCATGGGTTTCATTTCCGGGAGGTAAGTTTTAGTGGTCTCGTAGATATAGCGGGCCAGCTGACGCGAAACCCCATCATTTTCCCCGCCATAAAAGCGCATGAGTTTGAGCTGCCGCTCGGTCAATACAGACGAAAAGGGCTCAGAAAATATGCGAAAGGTACGGTTGTCTATGACGCCATCCACCCCTTCGATATTGCCAATCATATCATTGTTGAGCACGCCTACGACCTCCCAGTCTTCCTCTTTTGCCTTTTCGGCTAAAAACCGGCCACCATATAGCCCCTGTTCTTCTCCACTGAGTCCAGCTAACACTATGCTATTGTCAAACGAATAACCAGACAATACCCTGGCCAGCTCCAGGGCTGCAGCCATTCCCGTGGCATTGTCATTCGCTCCGGGAGCGTCTATGGTGTAGTTTTTCACATCTGACGCACGGCTATCGATATCCCCCGACATGACCACATAGCGATCCGGATACTTCTGCCCTCTCAATACGGCATATACATTCACCACCCAGGTATCCTTAGTGATGCGAGTGGCTTCATCGCCTTTTACCAGTGTGCGCTGCTCGTAGACTTCCAGGCATCCGCCACATGTTTCAGCTATAGCTTCAAACTCAGATTTGATCCACCGACGCGCGGCTCCTATGCCTCTCACTTCACTGGTGGTATCAGACATGGTATGTCGGGTGCCGAAGCCCGCCAGTGTACGCACATCAGCTTCGAGTCGTGAGGCGCTCACATTGGCCAGGATCTCCTGTACGGCAGGGTTTTGCCTGATCTGTTGACTATACCCCTTTAAAGCGACCATACAAGCGACGAAAAGTATTAGGTTTTTCATGGGTTTGCTGTTTTATGGTCAGAAATTTAACACATATCTACCGGAAAGGCTGCACCATGCACCTGATGCCACCTATCAGGCCAGCAGCCTATAAAAAAAGCAGCTCCTGGAGCTGCTTTAATTGCAGGCCTCGATATCGAAGCCTGCTGCCTTAGTGTTATTAGTGTCGCTATCAATCGAGCATACGTTTCGTACGCACGAGCTCAAAGCCATTAAACCATATACCTTTCTCTCGCTGCTGGTCAGTAATCTTCACCACTACATCGTCTGCGCCATTGCAAGAGAACGATAGCTGAGCAAAAGCTCCTCCTTCATGAGGCAGCATCTTGCCATTGCTAATACTCACAGTGGTAGCACCCTGACTACCAGCCACCTCCAGCTTGCCAGCATGGGCTATATCGAAAACATTGAGTTTCTTTAACCGGTCCTTATTGGGATCCATAGAGTCTGTATTGGAGCGAGGGGCATGATGAAACGTTCGCAAGGTATACTCACCGGCAGACAGCCCTTTGAGCCGTAGCTCGAGCCCTTCACCATCTACTACCAGGAGCCCTTCACCAAATGCATATCCATACTTACCCATCACGTTCATTTCTCCGAGCGAGCGCATGACACCATCTCCTGCAGGGCTGAGGGTAGCCGTAAAACCACCCAGCTCATCAAAAGACTGCTCAGCTTCTGACTGGTTATCTGCTATCGTCCAGGGAGTCCAGTCATACTGCACCAGCTGACCTTCTCCACCTACATCAACGCGTACTTTCGACACTTCCACAAAAGGAGCAGCTACAGTTACTTCCGGACTTACAGGCACTGATTCAAACTTCACTTTATTGCTTTTCAAACTTCCTGAGCGTGCCGTAAGGGTAATTTCACCAGCATCCAATGTAGATTTGATCAATACGGGAGCATGCCCTTTAAAAAGGCTTACGGGGTTGGCATTGATTCCTGCTCCTTCACCTACTATACTGGCAGCTCCTTTCACATCAAATTTTATGGGTTCCTCCCAGTCGGTCAAGATGGTTCCATTCTTGTCTACCACATAAGCATAAGCCGGCACAATATCTGCGCCGCTGGCTTTGAGGTCGCGCCCTTTCAGGTCTACCCAAAGCTGGATTCGCTCAGCTTCGTCTGGAGTATAAATGGAGCTTTTCACAAACTCCTCACCTTCCTGATAGCCGATGGCAGTCAGCTTGCCTGCTTCATAGGTATGCACCCGAAATTTAAACGGTGGATGTGCCAAAGCTTTTAGTACCCCCGAGCGATCCGGTCGCTTTCTGGCAATGGTTTTGCCATTGAGCTGAAGCTCTATTTCCTCAGCATTGCTATAGATGACAACTTCTTCCACATCAGGGTTCCACTGCGTGGCAAAATGCAAGTAAGGCGTTTTGCGTTGCTCGGCGGGAAACCAATGTGCATTTCCATAGGGATGGCGAAAAATCGTCATCAAACCACCCGGTCTTACACGGTCTTTCCAGCGCCCATTTGACGGATGAAAAGTATAATAATCGTGACCATTCCAGGCGATCAACCCCGTTTGTAAAGGGTCCAGCTTTTGTCGCGCTACTACATCGATACTTTCCGGGCCTTCCATGCCCAGCATAGGCTCGTGTCGGTACCACTCCACCGGCCCGTAGATCATCTGACCATAGATGTCGGTTAGTCCGGAGGTTTGCCATCCGGTCCAGCGGCTGCTTTGTGAGGCCGTAAGTCTGGTGGGGTCTTCTTGCTTGATCGCCAAATGCACCTGAGGGACATATCCTCTATGATTTAGTCCTCCACCCCAGATTACCACTGATGGATGGTTGCGGTGATTGCGAACCATTACTCGTGCAGCCTTTTCCAGGTTATCAAACCAGGCTTCATTGCCTATACTGATCCAGGTGGGTGCTTCTTCGTAAACCAGTATGCCCAGTTCGTCACACGCCTCCACAAGGGCATCATCCTGAGGATAATGTGCAGTTCGCACCACGTTAAAGCCTAGCTCCTTAAACTGCAGCATGTCTTTGCTGTGAAGGGAGTTGGGCAGGGCATCACCTATATATCCAAAGTGCTGATGGCGGTTGGCACCAATGAGCTCTATGGGCTCACCATTGAGCAAAAAGCCCTCTCGAGGGTGATGCTCAAATTTTCGCATACCCACTTTGCACTCTACTACATCTACTAGCTTTTCAGACTCATAAATGCTCGTTTGCAATCGGTAGAGGTATGGGTCCTCTGTAGACCAAAGTCTAAGGTCGTCTTCTATGGCCCCAATCTGCGGCACAAGTGCGTCTGAGCTTGCGAGCACACTCACAGCATTCTCCATTTTCAGAGCTACCATACCACTTGCATCTATGACACGGTTTACTACCGTCAGCTCCCGACTTTTGGCAGTCTCATTCACCACATGGGTTTTTACATCAATGGTAGCATTGAGATTGACTGCATCTACCGAAGGAGTAGTAAAAGTGACACCAGCGTTCATCGCTTCCCAATTGAAGGAAATGCGAACCGGCTCGGTAGTAACCAGATAAACGTCCCGGTACAACCCGCTGAATTTGATGTAATCAAATGGGCCTGGATCTGGAGGCACATCTTCTCTTCGTCTGTTATCTACCAGAAGTGTGATTTGGTTGGAAGCACCTTTTTGTACGTAATCAGTAATATCAAAATGAAAAGGAGTGTAACCGCCTACACTATGCTGGCCCACATGCTTGCCATTGACCCAGAGGTCTGTCACCTGGTGGGCTCCTTCAAACTCTAAGAATACTTTCTTTGCGTCAGCAGCTACTTCCAGGTCTTTTCGGTACCAGCCTACTTTACGCTGAAAGGTGGTCTGAAATTTATCATCCTCATAATCATTGAGGTTATTGGAAGTAAGTTCTAATGTATGAGGAACATGAACCGTTTCCCAGCTGGAATCATCCGTGGCTGGCTCATAAAAAGTGCCATCAGGCATTCCTAGCTTAAACTTCCATCCAGAGTTTATGCGGGTTTTGGTACGTGGCAGGTCTGCGGCATTTAGTCCGTAGCTTACCATCCATAGGCAGATCAACACTGCTATGCTAGATTTTTTGATCATGTGAAAAAGTAGATTTTTATGCGATATGGTTATGATTTAGGTAAACAAACTAGATAGCTAAGCTTAGATTGGTTGGAACAAACGGTTGATCACTAACTGGCACTTTTTAGTACTGAGATCAGTTCATCAAACGATCTCTGTGGCCTGGTCTGCAAAGTAGAACCCCGCTCGATCATGGCCGTAGGCAAACATTCGCTATGTACCTCTGGTGAATCTGGGTTTTCGATATGCCAGAGCAGCAACTCTGCGGCACGTCGCCCCATGGCTTCTGCGGGCTGTACCACCGTGGTGAGTGCTGGTGTCATATATGTAGCCACGGGCTCATCAGCGAAACCTACTACAGAGACATCATTTGGCACCGACTTGCCATAGCGTTTCAATATCTCTACGGCCTCAAACGCCAAATAATCTGTGAAGCACGTAATAGCATCCACATCATTTTCTGCTATCAAAAACTCCAATGATTCCTTCCAGTTGGGATCTTCGCTTTTCAGGATGTACTTGTCTTGTACGAGCACTCCCTCCTGCTTGAGACCTTCCTTATAGCCTGTGAGTCGATTAAAGCTGGTAGACAGGTTTTCAGGGCCAGCGATATGCACAATTTTCTGACATCCGGTATTCACCAAATGCCTCACAGACTCCACACTTCCCGGAAAGTCGTCCGTCACCACATAGGAAGTGTCCAGGTCTTCACACATTCGATCTACAAACACCACGGGTACATTGTCTTCGATGGCATCCAAAAAATGATTGAAATCAGAAGTACCACGAGCATACGAAGCAATGATGCCATCTACACGCATGTTGTTGAGCATGTTTACTGCTTTTACCTCTTTGTGGTAGTCACCTTCATGTGTATTGATAAACAGGTGATAACCGTGTTCATTGACCACCCGGTTAACTCCATCCAAAACTTTCGAAAAGTAATGATGGGTAAATTCCGGCAATATGAGCCCAATATTTCTGGACTGTTTTTTCAGCAGGTTTACGGCAAAGGGATTGGGCTTGTACCCCCACTTCTCTGCCAAATCAAGCACCGCCTGTCGTGTTTGCTGGCTAATGCGACCTCCATTGCTAAGCGCTCTAGAAACCGTGGAGGGAGAAACCCCCAGTTCTGTAGCGATATCAGTAATTTTCACTCGTCCACGCATCTTGGTATCAGTTTAGGTTTTACATCAACCTAAAGCTAGAAAGCTCCAGAATGGACCTACGGTGGTGAAAAATATTTAAAACAGGGGGTATATTTTACCAAAATTGCAAGCGGGTGAATTCACACGGCAAATAGGTGGGCAAAATTTTGCGCAACTTTCCACGGTTCGTTCTTCCTGGACTTCAACCAAACCAAAAGCTAGAGGCGTGGTTACGAAACTATATGAAAACACCTCACCTCAGCAAACTCATTCCCACGCTGGTCACTGCCATACTTTTGACTATCGTAGGAGGGCTTTACATTTGGAATGAAGACTTTCGAGCATTCGCCAATGAAGGCTGGCAGGTACTGACAAGCAACAATGAGCAGCTAGTCAATGAGTGGGTGAGCGACCTTTCGTTTTGGGGGCCTGTGATCATTATTGCAGGGTTTATTATTCAGATGTTTGCTTTTGTGATTCCCTCCTGGCTGTTGATCGTGGTAAGCATCCTCACCTATGGTCCATGGAAAGGCAGCGCGCTCGCACTATGTGGCGTGCTGGTAGCCTCCAGTCTGGCGTATGCCATTGGCAGCTGGCTGAGCGAGTACACCTTACAAAAACTCCTGGGACAAATAACCGAAAAGAAAATGAAAGCCTACCTTGAGCGTTATGGGTTTTGGCTAATCGCCATTTTCCGACTTGCCCCGTTTTTATCCAACGACACGATCAGTTTTGCTGCCGGACTTTCCTCCATGCGATTTTGGCGATTTATAAGTGCAACAGCCTTAGGAATCACTCCACTGATTGGATTTGTGGCCTATTTGGGAGAATCTACCGAGCGACTCAAAACTGGCTTTCTCTGGGTATCTGTAATTAGTCTCGTAGGTTTTGGGCTATACATCTGGTGGGACCAAAACAATCGCCGCAGCGATTAATTAATCCAAAAGGCCAGGCAGCCACAGCGTGAGCTGAGGAAACAAGGTAAGCAGAGCCAGCACCAGTAGGGATATGCCAAGAAATGGCCAGCTAGCACGACTTACAGAAATGAGTGGCACCTTCCCGATACTAGACGACACAAACAAGCACACACCAATAGGTGGTGTGGTCAGCCCTATCATTAAGTTGAGCAGCACAATCACCGAAAAATGAATAGGATCTATCTCCACTGCTACAGCTACTTTCAGCAGGATAGGAAACAGGATCATCAATGCAGCGATGGTCTCCATAAAAGACCCCACAAAAATGAGCAGTAGGTTTATCAGCAACAATACCATGTACTTGTTGGAAGTGAATCCAAGTATACCTCCAGCTATTTCCTGAGGCAGGCGCTCGGTAAGCAGTATCCACCCAAACAAATTGGCAAAGCCGATCAGCACCATCAGTGCCGCTGAAGTCTTCATGGCATTGAGCGTCACCTGCATAATTTTCTTTACCGATAATCTACGATACACCAGCGCTCCAACAGCCAGTGCATAGACCACCGCTACTATAGAGGCCTCAGTAGGAGTAAAAACTCCACCGATGATACCAAAGAGGATAATGAACGTCATGAGCAAGGCCCAAAACGTATCCAAAAACCCTTTGGCTACCTGTGGTAGGGAACTCTTCGGATGCCTGGGGTACGCTTTCTTTTGAGCAATAAAATAGGTAAGCCCCATCATAAACAACCCCAGCAACAGGCCTGGAATAACAGCCGCGATAAACAGCTTGCCCACAGACAGCCCACTCAGCGTAGCAAGAATGATCATGGGCACACTAGGCGGGATAATCGGCCCCACGGTGGATGATGCAGCTGTCACCGCACACGAAAAACCGGGATCATAACCTTCTTTTTTCATGGCTGGAATCATCACGGCCCCAATACTCGCCGTGTCTGAAACCGCAGTGCCCGAAATCCCGGCAAACAGCATGGAAGCACCAATATTTGCCAGCGCCAGCCCTCCTCTTATATGCCCCAGCAGATGATTGCAAAAAGTAATAATACGCTCCGTAAGGCCACCTTCGTTCATCAGGTTGCCCGCAAGAATAAAGCCCGGCACACTGAGCAAAACGAACACATCAATACCAGAATACATCTTGGCCGGCAGTACCACCAAAGGGATATCCGCCAACAGCGCATAAAGCAAACATGACAATCCCAAAGCAAATGCAATGGGTATCCGTACTATCAAAAACACCAAAAAACTTATCAGAAGGACAGCTGTCATGAGCCTGATTTTTTGAAGAGTGTGACCAATGAAAAAATAAACAGCCCTTCGGCCATCACGATAATGCTACCAAACGCCACCGCCATTGGAATTCTCATACTGGGAGATTGCTCTGACAAGCCTAAGATGAAAAATTCCACTCCATAACCTGCCATTACCAAAAACAACATACTGATAAGCAACGCTACCACGTGATCTAGCCAAACCCTGGCGACCTTGCTGAGCCGGCGGTACAGTATGTCTAAAAAGACGTACTCCTGATCTTTCAATGCCAAGCCAGCAGCAAATCCCATGGCGTAGAGAAAAAACAAGCGAGAGGCTTCTTCAGTCCAGGGTGGAGCGCTGGCCAGCAAAAACCGCGCATAGATTTGGTAAAGCACAGACAGCAGAAATGCCACAGTACTCAGCAAGGTGCCCGTCTGCAAAATTCGAACAAATAGTGTCATGGTTGTTTGCTTTTGAGAGCCAGTATTTCATCATACACCTTCTGCATGGCAGGTGACAGGCTATTGTAAATTGCTTGTTGGCTTTTTTGGGCGAATGCCTCTTTGTCTACCTCCACAAAAGTGACTCCTGCTGCCAGCAATTCCTGACGAACGCGCTCCTGCTCTTCGCGAAACACTTTGTTGGCATACACTTGCATATCCTGAGCACATGCATCAAAAATATCCCTAAGATCCTGTGGCAAGGCCTGGTATTGCTTTTCGCCAATCACCGGATACGTCCAGCTGATGACATGGGCAGTCAGGTTGATGTAGTCCTGCACCTCGGCAAATCCTTGAGCATTGATCAGTGCCAGCGGGTTTTCCTGAGCCTCCACGGTACCTTGCTGTAGTGCGGTAAACACTTCCGAAAAAGCCATGGGTGTAGGTTTGGCACCGCATGCCTGCCAGGCTGTCACAAACGAGGGTATGTTGGGAACACGAACAATAAGTCCGTTGAGATCATCGGGGTGTTTGATGGGGCGGTTGGAAGTCAGATGCCGGGCACCTGCCTGCAAATAGCCCACTACCCTGAGGCCCACTTCCTCACGAATTTCATGCTCTATACGCTTGCCAATAGGAGACTCAACCAACCGAAGCATTTCGGTCGTATCTTTCAGTAAAAAAGGCATTTCACACAGTGCCGCAATCTCCACCCAATTACTAAGCACCGAGCTGGTAGAAGTCATATCGATCACCCCTGCCCGTATAAGGCGAACAGCCTCCACCTCCTTGGCTAGCTGCTCAGAGTGGTACACCTCCAGGCGCAGGCGACCATCAGATCGCTCCTCGAGCTGCTCTGCAAAATAGGCAAACGCTTTATACCACGAATGCTGCTCGTTGACCAGCAGACTGGCCCTGAGCAACACTTCTGGCTTCTGATTACCGCTTTGGCAAGAGCTTATAGCTAGCAGGCACACCAGCAAAAAACCGATTAGTTTAGGCATTTGGTTTTGTAAAGTGTTTCCTCCAATCTAGAAGATTATGCAGACAAATGCCAATACATCACGCTAGGGAGTGCGCAAGATTTTGTCCATCTTTTTGCCTTTGGCCAGCTCATCTACCAGCTTGTCCAGGTAGCGCACTTGCTGTGTAAGCGGTGTTTCGATTTCCTCTACTCTATACCCACAGATCACACCCTTGATCAGGCCTGCATTGGGATGGAGGGTAGCTTGTGCAAAAAAGTCTTTAAACGTGACTTTTTGGACAATAAGTTCTTGCATGCGAGCCTCATCAAAGCCCGTGAGCCAGGTAATCACCTGGTGCAACTCCTCCACGGTGCGGCCCTTCTTTTCCACCTTAGTGACGTAGTGTGGGTATACAGAAGCAAAGGTCATCTCTGCGATGCGCTGATCATGTTCGGGTGTGGTTTTCATAGAGGCTTATTTTTGGTGCTTTAAAAGCTAAAGCTATAAAATACCGGGCGTCAGTCAAACTAAGGATCAATCCATCAAAGGCAGCAGACTCTCTATGCTCATCCAATACTGGTCTTTGGTCAGCTGTGCACCTCCTACTACGAAAAGGTCCTGCTCATCCGACTCTTTTTCTACTGCACTGGTACACCCATGCGTGGCGAGACTGGCACGAAACTGCTCCCCATACAGGTCCAGTTCTCTACCCAAATTCCCTCCAAAAACGACCTTAGACGCATTAAACTTCTTGAGCACCGGCGCCAATACCTCTCCCAGATCCTGACCAAACTGCTGGAAGATTTCAGAAACCTGAGCATGGCCGTGGTGCCCGGCATTGATCAGGCTACGGGTATTGATAAACATTTTGCCTCCGCTTTCCTGATAGGCTTTTAGTACACCATTGGCAGAGAAAAAATCCTCCGCTATTCCGTCTTTAAACGGCAGGTTGTACACCACACCACCAGCGGGCACATTGGCACCCTTGAGCACCGGATATCCATTGCTGATAAATCCAGAACCAAAGCCATCTTCGATGATAATGTAGACCACATTGGATGTATCGCGCGCCATACTCTGTCCGCCAATAGCAAATCCTATCGCATCATTTACAAAGCGGACAGGCACTTCATAGTCGAGCCCCAGTCGTTTGACGATTTCGTCTTTTACATTGACCTGGTAGAGCTCGCCAAACTTGGCCTTGGTGCGATAAAGACCTACGCCGTTTGTGTAGTCAAAATTTCCAGGAATGGAGAACCCCACTCCGGCTATGCGGTCGGCACCACTGCGCTCGATGGACTTGCGGATGTTCATGGCCCAAAGGGTACAAATATGCCGTGCGGAGCCATCGGCTCGTACAGAAGACTCTACAAAAGAGCCTGGCACTATCTTGTTGGTACTGAGGTTGACAGCTGCACACTTGATGCCTTTGCCTGCGATGCACACACCTATGGCTACTGAACTGGAGCTATTCATAGCTAAAAAATTGATTAGGATCGATTAAAAAAATAAAGTGGCAACTTGCCTACTGTTTTATGATCAGCTAATCGTTATGGCTAGAGCGAAAATAGTAAATCAGACCGAATTAAAATCACCTGCCAGCTATTTGTTCCTTTTGAGCTTAGCCTCCGGGATACATTAGTGACATTGCACTATCCTTATGGAAATAAACCCACCACTGTTTCAACAGCCTTACCCCAACCTCGCTGCATGAGGTTGGGGTAAGGTCTTATCAAAAGTAGTATCGAGCCAGGAGTTGTAGTCGGTTGTTGGCATAGCTGCCAAAAAGCGACTCTTCCTGCCCACCGGTGAGGTAAGACTTCAGGCTTATGTTTAGCCCTCCCTGCGGCGCATAGGTAAGCTCTGGCATCACCACATAGTGTCCTTCATGAAAGTCATAGATGGCTGTAGTCTCCAGATTTAGCCTGTTGGTAAAATCAATAGCTGCACGCAGCATCAACGCACGCTGAAAAATGTGATTGAAATAAAAGCTACTTACTTCATAGCTGGTAACAATGTGCTGATAGATAAACTGTGCGGTGAGCAACACGTCTACTTCTCCCACTACATCTATCACGTTTTTGTCCAGGCCCGCTACTGCATAGTGATAGGGTGCGCCCATGTACCAATCCTGCCCCTCAGGTGCGCGCTGGTGAATGTAAGCGTATTCGCCTTTGAGCACCAGCCCCCCAACTACTGCGGAAAGGTCCACTCCTACAAGCTGCATTTTGTGGTAGCGCTGCTGTAGCCCCATCTGCAGCGTATCATCCTGCAGCTCGGGGTATTGGTAGAAGTAAGGAATGTCGTCATAGCCATGGTAGTAGTTTACATTGTAATCCACCGCCCCTACATAGCCCCCCAAACGGGTAGCCACCTGAAAGCTACGGATATCGCGGGGTACTGGCTCTGGTGCCAACAACGAATAGCGCACCGGCACCACACCGTCTCCCACAGGTGCCACGCTGGGCTGTGTAGGATACCATCGGGAATCGGCCTGAGGTATGACAGAAGGCTGAAATACTGGCACAAATACCGACTCCACGTAGTGGTTGCCGAGGTAGTACTTCAAACTTGCCGAGTACACCCCAATGGTTTCATCATCAGTATCCAGCATGTCTGAGTAATCCGTAGGGTTGATCACATTTACCGGGCTAAAGCCATCCGTGCTGCCCCAGGTATGAATTTTCTTTCCCAGCACCAGGTCATAGTTTTTAGCTCTGTAAGACAGGTACAGCTCATCTATCCATAGGCGGTTGCGTGCTGGATCGGCCATATCATTGCGAAACTCAATGGCACCGAAATAGCTCAAGGACTTATGACTGCCCTCCAACTCCAACTGAATGATGCCCTGATTTCGAGCGTTTACTTTGCCCGCCTGCTGGTGAAAGTAACTGATGTGATCTAGCTCCGCAAAGCCAGACACCTCCACTTGCTGGTCCGATTGGGCCATGCTCACTCCTCCCCAATAAAGGGAGAGGGCCAGCAGGCCTGCTCTCCTTTTGATACTTGCTAACATATGCTATTGCTTAAATGCAGGTTTAAATGCCACTTTCCAGCGTCCGTTTTGAAAACATGTCCGATCTGAAGTCATTGTTGATCTGGATGGTACTGAAGTGCAGCTCAGTCTTATGATCCTTTTGCAGGTCTGTCATGGACATGGCGTAAGTGCGAAACTTCTCCGTGCCTGCTACCGGACGTATGTCCCCAGCCTCAAAGGTTTTGATGTGCTGCCCTTTCGGACTGTAATAGTCGATTTTCACCATCAGGCTCGAAGCCTTGTCCACATAGATGACGCGCTTGCTGTATCCGGTTTCCTGCTTCTTCTTTGGGGTGGCAGCTATGGCTTCTACTTTATAGGCAGCCTTGCCTGCCACGGTCGCCTCACCGAGGTATTCATAGCTAAAATCGCCAAGATCTTCTTCCTGTAGGTCCTCGTAGGTAAAGTCAGACCCCATAAACTTATCCGTAATATCCGTAGAAGATATGCGTCTGGATCTGCGCAGGATGGGCAGGTATAGCCAGTTGTCATCCTCCCGGTGATCATTCTCTATGGTGAGAAAGGCACTCCCTTCTATGTCTGCCGGACTGGTAAAAACGATGAGTGAGTTACGGTTTTCTCCTTTGCGCTCAATGTACATCTTCAGCAGCCTGTTCATCTTTTTGCCATTGCTACTGATCTGCACCATCTCCATTTCCTGATATTCGTCAGGCAGGTTGGTCTGCTCGTCTACTTTGAGCATGATTTCGCGTCCGATTTGCTGCGCCATAGTGCTCAGCTGCAGGCCTGTGAGTATTACTAAAATTGTGAAAAATCGCATGTCTAAACTGTTTATTTAATGTAGAATTTGTTTTGAAGGGTTGTAGGTAGTGCACCTCACGCCTGTGCCACCATGGGTGCGGTTTTTTTACTGGTTTTAGCCGAAGTGCTAAAGCTGAGCAGCGCAGGAAAGAGCACAAGAGTCCCTATAGCTACGGTGATCATGGTGAAGCTGATCAGCCAGCCAAAATTTTGGATGGGCAAAAAGCCTGAAAACACAAAAACCATGAAGCCAATGAGGTTAGAAAACACATCGTAGAGAATGGCTCTGCCGGCGGTGTTCATGGTCACTTCTGCAGCCATACCTTCAGACTTGCCAGCGGCCAATTCTTGCCGATAGCGCATTAGGTAGTGGATGGCAAAGTCTATACCTATACCTATGCCTATGGCTGTGATCACGGCAGTACCGATTTCTAACCGTATGCCCAAAAAGCCCATCAGACCGAAAGTCATCAGACTAGAGCCGATCATCGGTATAGCACTGATCACCCCGTATTTGAATGAGCGAAATACAATCACACAAAAAGTCATGATGATCACGATGGATAGCAGTATGTTTTGGAGCTTGCCCATCACGATGTATTTGATCTGGGAGAGCCAAAACATCACCTCTCCACCGTAGGCCACTGTGACCTGTGGTGACAGTTGCTCCTGGTTGTAGGCCTTTAGAGATTCGTAAATATAGGTGTGGGTGTTTTGCTCTGACGTAGTGAGCATCATGCGGATTTTGGCCCGCTGGTAGTCCTGATCCACCAGCTGCTCAAATGTCCCCGAAGAACCCGACACAGCATAGAGCAGCAAATACTGCGCGATCTCCTGCGAGGTAGCCGGGATCTCATAGTATGCTTCGTCTCCGCCGTGCAGCTCCTGGTTGATCTTTTTGATCACATCCGTGAAAGACGTCACATACCCCACGCCGCTCAGACTCTGGCCATACTGCTCAAAAGCCACCATCTGCCTTAAAAGCTCAGGATTTTTGAGTCCGTCCGGCTCACCAGTATCAAACATGATATCGATGTATCTGGCACCTCCAAGCTCAGCATTGTAGGTGTCAAAGGTGGTGCGCAGGGTATGTTCTTCCGGGAAAAACTTAATGAAGTCGTTGCCTATCTCGAGTTTATACAGCCCCACTACCGACAAAGCAATGAGCCCAACAAACCCAGCCAGCACCGCACGCTTGTTGTACACAGACACCCGTGTAAGCCCCGACATGAGTCTTGCCAAAAAATCCGAAGACTGTCCTTTGCCGGTAGGTCTGGATGGAAAAAGCGTAAGCAAGCTGGGAAGTAGTACCAGTGAAATGATTACGATATTGACAATGCCTACGGCGGAAATGATGCCAAAGTCCCGAATGGAGGTCACCTTAAACACGATAAGAGTGAGTGCACTTACTGAAGAGGTAAAGCCGGTCATGAGTATAGCCGGGGCTATGCGTTTCAGCATGTTTTTTACAGAAGCCTCCGCATGGTGGTGCGCGCGCTCTTCGTAATACTTAAAGAGGACATGTATACCGTATGAACTGGAAACGGCGATCATGAGTATGGGCACCACTGAAGACACCACCGTGACCGGCAACCCCAGCCAGCCCATGGCGCCCATGGTCCATACGATGCTGAGTACCACCACCAAAAAGGGCAGCAACACCCCATAAAAGCTACGGAAGCACAGCCAGAACCCAGCCAGGATGAGCACCAGTGCCAGTGGCAGCAGCAACCCCAGGTCCTCTTTGATCCCGAGATCTATTTCTTTCTGCTGCACCGGATCACCAGCCAGCAAAATCTGCTCTGGGCCTTCATAGCGGGTTTTCATGTCTACCAGAGCGGCATGTACCTGCTCTTCGCTGTAGCCCTCAGCTATATTGGCTATGATATTGAGCAGCTGACCATTTGCCGACACCAGCACATCCTCCAGCAGTGGGTCACCTTTTACTGCGGCCTTTACCTGCGCCAGATATGCCGGATCTCCGGCCTGGTCTTTAGTGATGTATTCGCCCACCTGCAACCCCCACGCTTCTGCGGTGATGTTGTTAAACGTAGGCAGACTCAAAATCTCATCAGGTAGCACACCATCTATCAGCTTGAGCTCTTCTATGATGGCCAGCGCTTTCTCCATGGTAGCTGGTGTGTACACATCTCCCTCGGGCACCCGGAGCCCCACCATAATGATGTCCTTCTCTCCAAATACCTCTTCCAGGAGGTCATTGGTTTTCACTATTTCATCCGAATCGGGCAGTTCTGAGTCCTGATTGTTTTTGGTTTCTAACCGGGTAGCGCCCATGCCAAAAAACAGCGTGAGTGCCACGATCAGTCCTAAGCCCACAAAAGCTTTTGTTCGCATTTTCATTGTATCTATATGTTTATTGATGGTCTTTGAGAGGGCTGCATGCCATGCATCCCATTTGAAAAAGATGAGCCGTGTGGCTGTGCCCGGACTACTGGCTGGCAGCTCCAACCACAGCACACGACTCCTTCTGGTTTATTTATGCAGCACTGGCTGCAGCTTTATCCACACTGGCTTGATGCTGAGCAGTGAGCTGCTCTATCTTATGCAGTATGCGTTGTTTTCGTTTTTCAAACCTGACTCCTTCGCCTTGAGCATCCCTGGCTGTTTGGAGCAGCTGAAGTGCGCCGGGTTTATTCCCCGTTTTCTCGTATGCCTCTGCCAGCGTGAGCGTAAACTTATTTTGCTCTATGCCATATACCGGAGCATTTTGAAAGGCTACCGAGAGCGCCTCCAGTGCTCGCTGTGGACTACCTCCCAGTAGTCGGGGCATTTTCAGGTAGTACTGCCCCAGTATATAGTGTGCAAAAGCATGCTCAGCATCCAGGGCTATGACCGCCTCTGCCAGGCGTTTTACTTTTGGTATGTACCGAAAAAAGGCCACAGGGGATGTGAGCGCCCGTATGCCCATGAGCCTGGCTTGCTGTACCATGGTGGGGATGTGCCGTGGTGTATTCAAAAAGGAATAGTCAATGGCGTGCTCATAGAGGCCAAAGTCTTCCTTGATGGCCTGGTAATCTCCCGCTTCGAGCACAGCTTCTATGCGCGACTCCACACGCCTGGCCAGCGCCTCGCTGGAAGCAGCCCGATTGCTCATGTGCATGTGCGGCAGGTCATGGGCCAGGCAGAGCTCATGAATGCGGTCTTTGGTATAGGCGGTAAGTGCTTCTAGCGAATGCTGTTTTATAAAATCTACCGCTATGGGTTTACCAATATTTACTGAAGCCCTGACCGGGCTAAAATGAGCCTGATCCCGAGGCATGACCTTGTGGACACCCACCAGCCCTATGGGAATGATGGGCACCTTCATGCGTGCTGCGATCTTGAATGCTCCGGTTTTGAAAGGCAAAAGCTGATCGCCGGGGCCTCTGGTGCCTTCAGGGTAGATCACCAGGATTTTTTTATCCTTTAGTACGGCCATCATGGATTTAAAGGCAGCAATGTCTGGCTTTTCCCGGTCTACCGGTATGCAGTTGGAAGCGCGGTGCCAAAACCGGGACCACCAGTTTTCAAAAGACTCCTTTTTGGTGAGAAAATAGATGGGGTTGTTGTACAGGTGCTTAAACAAAGCACCTACCAGGTAGTGGTCTACAAAGCTGGAGTGGTTGGCCACTACAATAAAAGGGCCTTCATCAGGCAGGTTTTCGATGCCCGTGACAGACTCCAGGTGATTCTTTTTCACCTTGTGGTAGTACCGCACCACTTTAAACCAGTAGACGAGTTCGGTTATAAATTTCATAGTTTCATAGTTTTGGTTAGTAAATGTTAGCCCCGCCAGGCGGCGGGACTATGGTTACCTGTAGCCAGTATCCTTTTAGGCTTCTGAAGCCTGATAGGATCCAAACTCCCCTACTTTTTCCAGTTCTTTGTAGAGCTTCACTTCGTCGAGGTAGGTGCAGTAGCGGATGAGGTTTTCGATGGTGATGTATTTCACCCCCCACTCCTGGGCCATTTCCAGGAGGTCGTCACGTCTGGCCATCTCGCCATCTTCTTTGATCACTTCCACGATCACACCTGCAGGCTTATGTCCGGCCAGTTTGGAGAGCGTCACGGCTGCCTCTGTGTGTCCGTTTCTTTCCAGCACACCTCCGGGTCTGGCTATCAGCGGAAACAGGTGACCCGGAGCCCGGAGTCCTTCCAGGGGAGTCTCTTCATCGAGTATCACTTCTATGGTGCGCGCCCGATCCCAGGCGGAGATCCCGGTGGTCACGCCGTACTCTGGACCTGCGTCTACACTGATGGTAAACGCGGTGCCCATGTGATCGCGGTTTTTGCGTACCATGGGTACCAGCTCATGTTTTTGGGCGATCTCTTCATCTATCGCCAGACACACCAGGCCTTTGCCTTTGGTGATCATAAAATTGATGGCTTCTTTGGTGGCGCATTGTGCCGAGATGATGAGGTCTCCCTCGTTTTCGCGATCTTCATCGTCGGACATTAGCACAAACTTGCCAGCAGCATAATCAGCGATGGCTTCTTCTACTCTTGCTTTCTCTTCTGAGCGAGCATACAAGAGGGTTTCGTTTAGTTGTGAATGGAGCATTGTTGTGGTTTTTTAAATAGTGATTATTAAGTTTTTAGGGCGGCGACTTTCGCCTCCTTTTGATACAATGTTAGCCCTTCCGTCTTTTGGTAAATAATTGAAATTTGCCCTATACGCCTGGTGATTTTTGCAGCAAATGCAAATACTCCCTCATAATGGATTCATAATTATTACTTAGCATTAATTCCTCTTAATTTCCTTTTAAAGGCAAGCATTTCACACTAAATTTCAGGTACATAATGATCCTAATTGAAAATACCGCCCTGATCCAGCCAGCTTTATGAAAAAAGACTACCTATCCGAGCAAATTGATTTTTTTAATGATCTGAAAAGTAACTGCGGCATCCAGTCGTCACTCCCTGCAGTGATTGCAGATATTCTCAACATCAGTATTGATAGCGCCTACCGCCGAATGCGCGGAGAGACCCCACTCATACTGCCAGAAATCACCCGGATATGTGACCACTTCCAAACGTCTTTTTCTTATGGCAATAAAAACGGGGATGTGAATGAGCTGCGATTTTTCTATAAATCGCTGTGCAATGACAAGCAGCCGCTCAAGGATCTGATCTTTTGTCTAAAAGACCTCTACGATAACCTCACGCGCATCCTGCAAAATGAAGAGACCATCCTGTACCTCACGCTCACAGATGTGCATATCATGTATCTGCACAGGTATCGGGAGCTGACCAACTTTAGGATCAAGGTGTGGTTTAAAGAAATGACCGGCCGGGACATCACCCTCAATGAAGGGTATCAGGAAAACTTTGAGGAGCTGCTGGTGATTTTGGAGCAAATCTACACGCTGATAAAGGCCAACCGCCATGTAGAGATCTGGTCTAACCAGTCTATAGACGATCTGCTGGGCAGCATCACTTATCACCATCAGATGGGCGAACTGCTAAGCGAAGATGCGGATCAGCTCTTTGTAGAGCTCAACGCTTTTTTGGCTGACTCCTACGACCGGGCCAATATACAATCGCACTGTGAGATGTATTTTAGTGAAATGGAGCTCTCTAATGGCTATATGATCGCTGAGGGCGGTGCCGAAAAACTGAGTGTCATCAAGATGTTTTCTATCAATAGCATCATCACCTTTGATGAGGTGCTCTATGACGACATCAAACTATGGATCGATCTGATCATAAATAACTCAGTGCTGATCAACCGCTCCAACAGAAAACAACGCCACCTGTATTTTTCTAACCTAATGAACGAGGTAGCAAAATCTCAAAAAGCCCTGGGGCTTTCTGCGGATGCTTCCTAACGCACGCTCTAATAAAACCCAGCTATATCATGATATCTTTTACGAACACGATTGCCATCAGCAAGCCGCTGCATGAGGTATTTGTATTTGTTTCCACCTTTGAGCATATCCCTATGTGGAACTACTATGTGCACAGTGTGGTACCTACCGGAGCTAAGCGCTCTACTGTAGGTGCGCAGTATCATCAGGTGCGCAAAGATGACGAACAGCACTTTGAGGTGGTGGCATTTGGCGAAGACTCGCATTTTCGCATACAAACTTTGCCGGGCTCCAAGCTGCAGTTTGACCGCACCATGGAGTTTAGCACAGAGTGTGGCCAGACCTACATCAAAGATCAGTTTGCGGTGTCTACCGCCTACCCGGCAGTAATGGAGCACCTATTCAGGGCAAAAATCAAAAATGCGGTAAGTGAAAACCTAAACCACCTCAAGACCCTGCTGGAAACGGGCTCCACCACCTTGCAGAATGGCAGGCAGGTACAGCTACACTAAGGTGCAGGACGCTACATTGCCTCCGTCCACCACTCGCTCTTCGGGTACTCCTGCCCCAGGACAAAGCGATCGCCAATCGTAGGCAGGATGTAGGGCAGCTGATGCTGATCGGCAGCTTTGGTGAAGCGCTGGATAGGGTCTACCTATACACATTATGAGTAGCAACAATATACTTAACTCTAGCTTATTGTTGAAAAACTTAAAGTTCTAGCCATTTTTTTTTGGTAAATGAACAAACTATACCTTACTTTGAAATACAAAGTACTTTCTTATGGAGCAATACATAGAGGATCTTAAAGAGATTAAGGACATCATGAATAGATCATCTAGATTCATTTCGCTGAGCGGGTGGTCTGGAGTCTCTGCTGGAGTAACAGCCCTTGTGGGGGCCTATTTCGCCTATCAAACAGTCTACACTAATCAGAATTACCTTGGATATCGACAAGCACAACTGTCACCTGAGAATTTGGTATGGTTGATTGGTATCGCAATTACTACTCTAATAATCGCAATAGGGTCTGGAGTATTCTTCACTACCCAGGTTTCAAAGAAGAATAATCAGCCACTATGGGATAGTCAGACCAAACGACTATTAATTAATCTAAGCATACCTTTAATTACCGGAGGGATGGCTTGTCTGATTCTTTTATCAAAGGGTTTTGTAGGAATCATTGCCCCCTTGACACTCGTATTTTATGGCTTAGCCTTGGTCAACGCGAGCAAGTACACACTTCAAGAAATAAGAAGCCTAGGCATCACTGAAATTATTCTTGGATTAATTGCAATGCACTTTATTGGTTTTGGCTTACTGTTTTGGTCAATCGGATTTGGTTTATTGCATATTGGTTATGGTATTTTCATGCAAATCAAATATCGACCTTGAAGCATATTCTAGACAACTTGGATAAAGCCTTTGAAAACAGAGTAAGGCTTGGAATCATGTCTGCACTCATGGTTAATGACTCAGTGGAATTTAAGTCTCTTAAGCACTTACTGAAAGTCACTGACGGCAACCTGGCAAGCCATCTCAAAGCTTTGGAAAAAGTCAATTATATAGCTGTGACAAAAGAATTTCTTGACCGAAAACCTAACACCAAATACTCAGCAACAGACTCAGGACGCAAAGCTTTTAAAAAGCATATTGAAGCAATAGAAAACTTATTGAAATAAAAAATTTTTACATCTACACTTTGTATTTCAAAGTACTTTCAAAAACCATTACAATGGAAAATAAAAATAAGCCTATGCAAACTGTTGGTACAATTTTCAAGAATTCGATCACTCTTAAATTAATTACAGTGACAATCTTGATGCTCTTATTACTTATCCCTACTTCGATGATAAAATCTATCATCACTGAAAGAGAGGAACTAAACCAAGCTGCAACTGAAGAAGTAAGCTCTAAATGGGCCAATGAACAGCTCTTAAATGGCCCAATTTTATCCATACCATTACACTATGAATATCAGACTAATGGGGAAAAGAAATCGGCAATTAAAATGTTAAACATTTTACCAGATGAATTAAATATTAATGGAATAGTTAACCCTCAAAATCTAAAAAGAGGTATTTATAAAATAATTGTCTATCAGTCAGAAATAAACATTTCAGGACAGTTTAGGATTACCGGTGATTTTGACGTTAAGGGCTTAACCGAAATACAATATGACAAAGCTTTCATTTCAATGGGTATTTCAGACCTTCGGGGAATTAAGAGTCAATTAAACCTAAATTGGGATTCCAAAGAATTGGAAGTAATTCCTGGCTCCAAGATACCTGATCTCATCTCCTCTGGAGTAACTTTCGCTATACCAGATTTAAAAGAAAAAGCCAATAAACCCATTCCATTTAGCTTAAAACTCAACCTACAAGGGAGTAAAAATTTATCATTTGTTCCTATCGGAAATCACACAAAAGTGAACATAAGTTCTAATTGGAACTCACCTTCATTTGACGGAAGTTTTTTACCTGACAGTAGATCTATAAGCGAAACCGGTTTTGATGCTGAATGGACAATACTACAATTAAACAGAAATTATCCGCAACAATGGATTGGACAAGGTTATCCGAAACAAATGAATAGTTCTTCATTTGGTATCAACTTCCTTAAGCCTCTTGATGATTATCAAAAATCTTTTCGTTCAGCGAAATACGCAGCGATGACAATTGCTTTGACATTCTTAATATTTTTTCTAGTTGAGGTGTTGAACAAACGAAAAATACACCCTTTTCAATATGGGCTCGTAGGCCTGGCTTTATGCCTTTTTTACATATTGCTCGTATCCATTTCCGAACATTCCAGTTTTAATTTTGCCTATGCGGTTTCAGCTCTTAGTGTAATTGTCATGATTGCACTCTATTCGCGTAATGTATTCAAAAAAATGAAACTGTCGATGGTTTTGGCAGCGACATTAATCGCAATTTACGGGTTTCTTTTCGTCACGCTTCAACTGTCAGATTATGCATTACTCCTTGGAAGTGTAGGCTTAATGGTAATTTTAGGCTTAACCATGTACTTCACCAGAAAAATCGATTGGTATGAGGTTACAATGGACTAGATTAATTCTAGCATTCGCTTCGCTCTTGAAGTGAAGTAGTCTATTCAATAACGAAGTGAATGCTATTAAAACCTACATTGCCTGCGTCCACCACTCGCTCTTCGGGTACTCCTGCCCCAGGACAAAGCGATCGCCAATGGTAGGTAGGATGTATGGCAGCTGATGCTGATCGGCAGCTTTGGTGAAGCGCTGGATAGGGTCTACCCAGCTATGAGGTGCCAGGCGAAACGCCCCCCAGTGGATGGGCATGGCCAGGCGGGCATTCACATCCAGTCCGGCTTGCACACTCTCCTCTGGCATCATGTGGATGTTGCTCCAGGCCTCATTGTACTGCCCACACTCGAGCATGGCAAAGTCAAAAGGACCGTACTTTAACCCAATCTCAGAGAAATGTGCACCGTAGCCTCCATCGCCACTAAAGTAGATTTTTTCCTTTTCGGTAAGAATCACCCAGCTGGCCCACTGTGTGGCGTCACGGTCGGTGAGGCCCCTGCCGGAAAAATGCCGCGATGGACATGCTACATAGTGGATGGCTCCCACGGAGGTCTCCTGCCACCAGTCCAGCTCGGTAATGCGGTCTGCAGGCACTCCCCAGCTTTTGAGGTGGGAGCCTATGCCCAGCGGAGTGATGAATCGCCCTACCTGGTCTTTGAGTAGCTTGATGGTGGGATAGTCCAGGTGGTCGTAGTGGTCGTGAGAGATGATCACTACGTCTATGTCTTGAAGCTCCTCTAGCGGAATGGGCGTTGCATAAGTAAACCTTTTGGTGCCAAAGGATGTGGGGGATGCTACTTTGCCCAGCATGGGATCTATAAGTATGCGCTGACCGCTGGTCTCTAGCAAAAATGCCGAGTGCCCATACCACGTGACATAGGTAAGGCTATCCACTGTGGGGCTTTCCTTTTCGAACGCTACAGGAATGGGGCGGGCGGGGTTGCGCCCACCGTCTTTAAACATCTCCGGGGTGGCTTTGAGCGCATCCCAGATTTCGCCGGTGCTGGTTTCTATCAGGTTTACAAAGCCCTTAGTTCCATAGTTTGGGGATTGCTTTATACGTGTCAGGTCCTCCCCTTTTGGCGGCTGCCCAAACTCCGGGCTTACGCTAACAAAAATAAACGTGCCGGCGATGAGCATAGTGAGTAGAGCAACAATGGTAATGGCGGTCCACATAATTGTTTTAGAAATGATTTTGAGCATGGGTTTGTGAAAAGTAGCTGTATTTGTGGTGGAGTAGCCCACCTACAGGTTGATGTTCTGTAGTTCTACGGTATTCATCAGATGAGGTTGGGGTCTATATGCTGACTTTTTTATCGGTTTGGTATGGTGGGGATCCGATTAATTTCGTGTTGGCACTCGATTTCTTAATTTTCAAATAATAACAGATATCCTACTTTTGGAAGCAAATTATCTACCGCCATGGCAGTGTAGACTTTTAACATAATGTGCAAGGCAAACCAAAGCTCAGCTTCTACCTGATAAATCACCCATATGCTCAAAACATTTATATTTCTAGCAGTATTTCTGTACACCTCGCAATTTGTGTTCGCTCAAGAAACTCTGCTTGGCCGAATTTTGGATGGCAAAAGCCGGAAACCATTAGAGGGTGTAACGGTGGCTACCGCTGATACTACTGTTACTTCTAATAACCTGGGGTTTTTCCAGATACCGGTAAAACCTGGAGCACAGCTGTCAATTCAAAAACCGGGCTTTGTAAATGCGCAATACAAGGTCGCTGAACAGCTAAACATCTTAGTGGTTTTGCAACCACAATTGGAGCAACCTGAATATCGGTCAGGAGAGGAAGCTTTTTATAAACATTTAGCAGAAGGCATCAATTACCCTGATATGGCTCGTAGGATGGGTATAGAAGGGACATTTTTTGCCGCATTCAAAATAGATACTGTAGGCAAAGTCTCAGATATAGAAATTCTAGGAAGTATTATGCCTGAATTTGACCAGGAGATTGTGCGGTTGCTATCAAGTTTGCCAGATGACTGGACCCCGGCAAAGGAACCTTACCAAATGGTGCTGCCAGTAACCTATAAATTAGGTCGAGAACCTAGAACTTTTTCGCATGACGTAAACCTGGAAGGAAAACATGTGATAACACCATTAGTGATTTCGGCTCTGGGAGCGGGGTCTGATGAGAAACCCTCTGACCTAAATGAAGGTATGATGAGTTTTAAAAATCAACTACTGGATGAGGTTCCTTATGACCTCTTTAGACAGGATCAGCTAACAGTTCTAGATCTAGAAAACAATAGACTGAGCACTCTGCCTCAATTTATGCCTGAGTTTGAGCATCTGAGAAACCTCAATTTATCTAGAAATTTTTTTCGAAAATTGCCCCCAGTCCTTTTCGAGATAAGTTCACTAGAAATACTCGACCTAAGCAAGAACAGGCTTTTGGTATTGCCTGATGAAGTAGGGAACTTGTCTAGTTTGAAAATTTTAAAACTTAATAAAAATGATTTGACATCCTTACCTGAAAGTTTAGCATATCTCAAGCAACTGGAACGTCTAGAAATCAAAAAAAACGACCTGCCTGAAGAGTTGATCCTGGCATGGCAAAGCCGGTTACCTCACGTGGAGATTATCTATTGAGCAATTGATTATGGAATAATATCAGCCTTACTTTAGGGTTTGCACTCGTGCAATCGACCTTAACACTCATGCAATTGACTTTGACACCCGTGCATTAAGGTTTTACACCCATGCATTGAGGTTTTACACTCGTGCATTAAGGTATTACACCCGTGCAATTGAGTTTTACATTCATGCAATTGACTTTTACATCCGTGCAATTGGCTTTTACACCCGTGCAATCAACCCTTACACCCGTGCAATTGAGTTTTACACTGGTGCAATTGGGTTTTACACCCATGCAATCGACTTTTACACTGGTGCAATTGACTTTTACATCCGTGCAATCGGCTTTTACACCCGTGCAATTGACTTTAACACCCGTGCAATTGAGTTTTACACCCGTGCATGGACCCGTCCTAAAATTACTTGACAGGTTTTTACTTAATGCTAATAATGGTTTACACTAATAAGTGATAATCCTAATTGCACTTTACCTGGATTTCATTAATCCCAGATGAAGTATACAGGCCAGGGTTTGGTCCTGCTTTGGCTTTACGGTTTAACTGGTAGTACTAAATCTTCTTTACGTGCTAATAGTCCTTGTAGCCATTGGCTGGTCTGTTGTGATGCAAGAAAATCAGCCAGGCTGCCCATCAGCCAGGCTACCCATCAGCTAGGCTGCCCAGGGGTCAAAGACTCCTTTCATATGCTCTTGACTTTGGATGATGAGTACTTTTTGTACTGGCTGGCCATCAGATCTGGAGGTTTCTACAATGGGTGCAAATCCGTACTCGTAAGAAAAATAGTAGGTAAGCTGGTGGGATTGGTAAATGGATGAGAAATACTGAAAAGAAAAACCGTGCTCCAGTAGTCGTGATTTTCTCACCGTGGCTTTTCCATCAGGACA
>NZ_QREG01000028.1:0-66574 GCF_003386095.1 Marinoscillum furvescens DSM 4134
TCGGCTTCCTTCATGCAGGTCTTCACAGACAATACACTTGCCGCTCAGCTAGTACTTCCCCTCATCGGGCGTACAGAGGACTTGTCCCTTTTTTTTTTTTTAAAAAAAAACTCACCTCCAAGTATTTGCGCCCTGCCGGGCGCACACAAAAAAAGTGCACCCGATCTCTCGAATGCACTTTTCTTTTATGGTTAAGTGATCGTGTTACTTCACGCTGATCACCATGCCAGTATCTTCTTTGGTAACATTCACCACTCCCGCATTGCGGAGGCCTTTTACAGCCTTATCCCACTTTTTGTTGGACAGTCCGGCGGCAGATTTCAGCTCGTCCAGAGGCATTTGGCCCTGGGGTTTGAGCAGCTCAAATACCTGCTTTTCGTCTTCATTGAGTTCTACTTTGGCCTTTTTCACTGGCTTCATCTGAGGGAAAAACAACACATCCTGAATGGAGTTGCTATCCGTCATGATCATGGTAAGTCGGTCGATACCAAGCCCTACCCCTGCCGTAGGAGGCATGCCGTACTCCAGTGCTCGCAAAAAGTCCTCATCCATGGCCATAGCCTCGTCATCACCACGTTTGGCCAGCTCTAGCTGATCTTCAAAGCGCTTGCGCTGATCGATAGGGTCATTCAGCTCAGAGTAGGCATTCATGATTTCTTTACCATTACAGATGGCCTCAAAGCGTTCTACCAGACCTGGCTTGGAGCGGTGCTTCTTCGTCAGCGGAGACATCTCCTCTGGATAGTCCGTGATGAAGGTCGGCTGGATCAGCTGGCTTTCACATTTCTCACCAAATATCTCATCGATGAGTTTGGCCTTACCCATGGTATCATCTGTAGGTACGTCGAGTTTCTTGGCTGTTTCACGAAGCTCCGCCTCTTCCATCTGAGAGATGTCTATACCTGTAAAATGCTCGATTGCCTCAAACATGGTGAAGCGTTTCCATGGTCGCTGGAAGTCGATTACGTTTTCACCTACCTTCACTTTGGTATCTCCATGCAGCTTAATCGCAATGCGCTCCACGAGCTCTTCCATGAAGTCCATCATCCAGTTGTAGTCCTTATAAGCTACATAGAGCTCTACCTGTGTAAACTCCGGGTTGTGAAAGCGCGACATCCCTTCGTTTCTGAAGTCTTTGGCAAACTCATACACCCCATCAAAGCCACCTACGATCAGCCGCTTGAGGTACAACTCATTCGCTATACGGAGGTAGAGCTTCATGTCGAGGGTATTGTGGTGCGTCTCAAACGGACGTGCTGCGGCACCTCCATGGATGGGCTGCAAAATGGGCGTTTCCACCTCCAGGTAGCCATGCTCATTCATAAAATCACGAATGGTGTTGACCAGCTGCGTGCGCTTCTTAAAAGTTTCCTTCACATGTGGATTGACGATCAGGTCCAAATACCGCTGACGATAGCGCTGCTCCGGATCGGTGAAGGCATCATAGGTCTTTTTGTTTCCTTGCTCGTCCTCAGTCTCTTTTACGATAGGCAGCGGACGTAGTGATTTGCTCAGCACCTTGAGCTCAGTCACATGGATAGAAATTTCACCCACCTGAGTAGTAAACACATACCCACGAATACCGATGATATCCCCTATATCCAGACGTTTTTTGAAGACATCATTGTAAAGTGACTTGTCCTCTTCAGGGCAGATATCGTCTCTTCGCACATAGATTTGGATTCTACCTGTGCTGTCCTGGATTTCAGCGAATGATGCCGACCCCATGATCCGGCGGCTCATAAGCCTGCCCGCTATGGAGATGTCCTTATAATCGGTCTTTCGGCGCTCATAGTTTTCTTTGATGTCTTTTGCAGACACATTTACTTCAAATAGCTCCGCAGGATACGGATCTACTCCCATTTTCATCAAAGCTTCACGCTCTTCTCTTCGCTGAATTTCCTGTTCGGTTAAGTGCATTATTTTGTTCGTCTTCTTTTGATTTCTTTTTTCACCAAAGTGAACTCACGCCCACTCTGCCCCGCTATCGAGGTATTTTCATCCGCTCTGCGAAAAAGATATGGCAGCACCTTTTCCACAGGCCCGTACGGCACATATTTGGCCACTTTATAGTCCATATCTGCCAGCTTAAAGGAGATGTTATCACTCATCCCCAAAAGTTGCGCAAAATACACCCGATCATCGGATTTTGCTATACCATGAGCATCCATCAGGTTGACCAGCAGCTGACAGGAGGCCTCATTGTGCGTACCTGCACACACTGCAAACCGATCGATGTGCTCTATGGCAAACTCCAGTGCCCGGTTGTAATCACGATCGGTAGCAGCTTTATCCGGCTGTATAGGATCTGGATAGCCTTGCTCCTCAGCACGCTCTCGCTCCTTTTCCATATAGGCCCCACGTACCAGCTTCGCCGCAAAGTAACACCCTTTGGCCGTGACCTCCTCATAGGCCCGCACCATATTGGTGTATGCTTCATGCCTGTACAGCTGGTAAGTGTTGTACACATAAGGCTGCTCCTTATTGTATTTGATCATGAGCTCATAGCAGATCTCATCGATGACATCCTGTATCCAGGACTCCTCTGCATCTATCATAAACTTCATGTCGTGCTCCACGGCCTGGCCCACAATGCGATCTATGCGGTATTTCATCCGATCATAGCGCTGCTGTTCCTCATCGGTAAGCTTTTCTCCTTTTTGCTTTTTCTCCATCAGCCGAACCGAACCCAGCCCACTCATTTTGATCACACAAAAAGGAATACTCACATGCTGACGGGCATACGCCGAAACCCGCAGGGCTTCTTCCATAGCCTCGTCATAGCCATCTTCATTCGCCTCCCCTTCCACACTGTAGTCGAGGATTGTTTTTACGTTTCGCTCGGCCAGCTGAATCATGCGAGGCTCACTGCCTTCTATGGATTCGCCACCGCAAAACTGATCAAACAAGGTCTTGCGAATAATTCCCTTCACAGGTAAATGTATCTTCAAAGCTGCTGTAGTAAGGGTAGTGCCAGCTTTCACCATCCAGGGGTAGTTCATGGTGGAAAACACGAAATGCGACTTTTTTAGCTCCCAGTCAGACTTATGAGCAAAAGCAGTAGCCGTGTCTTCGAAGTTAATTTTTGAGTTTTCTGACATACTTTTGAATCTGACGGCAAAGATAGTAAGCTCGTCATCAATTTTTTACGATCATTGCACTCCTAAATCACAAGCACTTAGCATCTTGAAAACACCAGATTACATTCACTTCACTGACACCCCCGCAGAGACCCTTCAAAAAGTACTCACCGACCTGGCACCGGACAAGGTGGCTTACCTGGTAGATGAGAACACCCAAAAGCACTGCTTACCACTGCTGGGACTGCCTGAAGACAGCCTGGTGATTGCCATCAAAAGTGGTGAAAAACATAAAACACTGGACACCTGCCAGCACATTTGGGAGCAGCTTACCACGGCGGGGTTTAGCAGAAAATCGCTTCTGGTAAATCTCGGAGGCGGGGTGATTGGAGACATGGGCGGATTTACTGCAGCTACTTATAAGCGCGGCATCCGGTTTGTCAACATCCCCACTACTCTGCTAGCGGCTGTAGATGCCAACATCGGCGGTAAGCTGGGCATCGATTTTATGGGTTTCAAAAACCACATCGGCGTATTTCAGGACCCGGATGCGGTCATCGTGTCGGATATCTTCTTAAAAACGCTCCCAGCACGAGAACTGAGGTCTGGCTTTGCTGAGGTCATCAAACACGGCCTCATCTACGACCAAAAGTATTATGAGCAGACTTCTGCGAGTGACTTCCCCGACCTGGATTGGAATGATGTCATCCGCCAATCAATTGCAATCAAAGGTGCAGTGGTAGCCGAAGATCCACGCGAAGGTGGGCTGCGCAAAATCCTCAACTTTGGGCATACCCTCGGCCATGGTATAGAAACGTGGTACCTCAACGCCAGCAAATCTTTGCTTCATGGAGAAGCAATAGCCATTGGTATGATACTGGAAGCCTATCTGAGTTATAAAACGGGTAAGCTAAGCCTGCAAGAGGTCAATGCGATCAGTGACTACCTCACCGGCATCTACGGCACCAATGAGCTTCCTCCTCTGGATGAGGTGATGAAGCTCATGGGCCAGGACAAAAAAAATGTAGGTAGTGAAATCAGATTCTCACTACTCGAGCGTATCGGCGCATGCTTATATGATGTCACGGTATCCGCCGAATGGATTCGTGAATCCTATAAGTTTTATGAAAACCTTAAATAAAAAGATTTTCCTTTTCCTCGATACCGCTTTGCGTACTAGTTTTGGCGGTCTTTGACTTTGTTTTCGAAATCTTCTTTGGAGAAGACACCATCAAAGTGAAAAATCCGACCAGCGCTGTGGCGATAAATGTGCCTAGTGTTTTGGTAATTAACATGTGACTTAAAGTTTAGTAAGGGTATAACGCAAACAATTAAAAAGCTGTTTACCCTTGGTTAAAAATAATTTAGGCTTGAAATATCTCGTAAAAAAATTCGGCGAATCACTCCAGAGTGAGGTCCAACTGACATCCTCTAAAAGTGAAAGCAACAGAGCGCTACTAATCAATGCATTGAGTGGAAATAAGCTCGAGCTGAGCAACCTTTCCGCAGCGCGCGATACGCAAACCATGCAACGTCTGATGCAAGAAGCAGGCCAAACCTGGGATGTATTGGATGCAGGCACTACCATGCGCTTTTGCACAGCTTTTCTAGCAGTGAAAGGCTCCGGACAGACCATCACTGGTACACCGCGTATGTGCGAGCGTCCCATTGGCCTACTGGTAGATGCACTCAGAAAACTGGGTGCAGAGATAGAATACCTGGGAAAAGAAGGCTATCCGCCACTAAAAATCAATGGGCTACAGGAGCAAAAAGCCAAACGCATTGAAATACCGGGAAACATCAGTAGCCAGTTTATCAGTGCGCTGCTCATGATAGGCCCTAGCTTGCCTGAGGGCATACAGCTCCAGCTGACCACCGAAGTGTTTAGCCGTCCTTACATAGAGATGACACTTGGCCTGATGAAGCGATTTGGCGTAACTGCCGATTGGTCCGGAGACACCATCACGGTGCCCCACCAGGAGTACACCGGTGGTGCCTATGCCATAGAAAGTGACTGGTCGGGAGCAAGCTACTGGTACTCCATCGCCGCTTTGGGAGAAGACACCAACTTACTGTTGGGTGGCCTCCGAGGTGAAAGCTTACAAGGTGACCAGGAGATTGTCAAAATCATGGAGAAAATGGGCGTGCAAACTACCTACAGCCCCTCAGGAGCTCACCTCACCTCCAATGGCCGATTAGAAAAAGCAATTGATATCAACTTCAAAACCTGCCCTGACCTGGCACAGACAGTACTGGTCACTGCTGCGCTAAAAGGTGTGACGCTACACATGACAGGCCTCGAAAGCCTGCGCATCAAAGAAACCGACCGGATAGCCGCCATGCAGGCCGAGCTCAAAAAATTAGGCGCCACGCTTACCGAAGATGGCAACACCTGGAAAATGGTGCCTGGCGAAGTGCCTGCAAAGATCGAAACCATCGATACCTACGACGACCACCGTATGGCTATGGCTTTTGCACCGGTGAGCATGCTACAGGACATCACCATCGATGACCCTGGCGTAGTAGCCAAATCCTACCCGGCATTTTGGGAGGATTGGAAGTCTGTAGGCATCCAGATCGAAGAGGTTTCATAAAATCATAGCAATTGAACATCCGCTGACATTTCGCATTTCGTAAGTCCAGGCAGGTGAAAGTTTAGGAAAAACTTTTAGTATCTTGGTTTAGATGAAAAAGCGTACTGCGGTATTGATCTTTCGGCGTGAGGCCTCTGAGGAAATCAGGAGGAAGCGATTTTGGGATCGCTCTCCTGTGATCAGCTACCTCTACAAACGTACGCTGCGCGTTGCTGAAGCCACTGGCTTTGAGGTGATAGACCATATAGACAGTGGCTCTGCCCATCCAGCGCAAATTCAACAAAGGCTCACAAGCACCATTGCGAGGGCCTTTGAAACAGGCATGTCTCGTGTACTGGTCATTGGCACAGACTGTGCTACGCTCAGCACCGAAGATCTGCTACAAGCATCCCAATCACTGCAGCACCACCCAACCGTACTCGGTCCTGACCAGCGCGGAGGTGCCTACCTTATGGGCTTCAACAAGGCAGCCTTTGAGCGGCATCTGTTTGCAAAACTACCCTGGGGATCGGCCCGATTTGCCGAAGATTTTTTGCGCTGCTTCCCCAAGAGTGTGTGCCAAACCCAACAGTTTGACCTCAACTCGCCCAAAGAACTCCAAAGGCTTGCAAAAAGTACCCTACGCAAGAAACTACTCAAGCCACTCATTGCCCTGATAGGTACTCACTGGGAGCTTCCGTTTCCAGTGATGAAAATGGCTGATAACATCGCCTATTTTCACAAGCCACTAAGAGCCCCTCCAATGGGCCAAAGGTGAGGAACCTCACTTTTAGCTATTCCATTTTACTTGTAACTGCTTAAAAAAAATTCACCAGACAACTGGTAAATACAGTATGCATTGGCTCTAGCCTAACACGCCAGAGCCCGGACCTAATATCTTATAACTAAACCATTCAATGATGAAAGAAACCTATTACAACCGCGAAGACCTGGGAAAATTTGGCAACATCACCGAATTTCAAAAAGAAATGGGCGAAAAATTCTTTGACTACTACGGCACCGTATTTGAGCCCGGCGCACTATCTGCCAGAGAAAAATCACTCATCGCTTTGGCTGTAGCTCATGCCGTGCAGTGCCCTTACTGCATAGATGCCTACACGGCTGACTCTTTGAAAAAAGGCTCAGATGAGGAGCAAATGATGGAAGCCATTCATGTAGCGGCGGCCATCCGCGGAGGGGCATCACTCGTGCACGGCACGCAGATGATGAACCAGGTGAAAGATAAAATGATGTAAGCACTCAGCGCATCAAAAGCATTGAAGAAAACTCGAAACCCAAATTTATCATGAGCATAAAGTCACTAAGCAGACAGCAACATGAATTGGCCCGTGCAGAAAAGCAAGTAGGGATACTCGATGATTATGAGTCGATTGGCATCCCTAGCTTTCAGCAAAAGCTGGAAAACATTGGCCTTTTTCCGCTAAAGCCTACCAACCTGGAGATCTTCCAGATCAACGTAGGTAAAATGTGCAATCAGGTCTGCAAACACTGCCATGTAGATGCCGGACCAGACCGCACAGAGATCATGACGCGTGATACCATGGAGCAGATACTCGAGGCAGTAAAAGGAAGTGAAGTACAGACCATTGACCTCACCGGAGGAGCACCAGAAATGAACCCACATTTTCGCTGGTTTGTGGAGGAGCTTTCCGCACTGGGCAAGCACATTATCGTGCGGTGCAACCTCACCATCATAGTAGCCAACCCCAAATACCACGACCTTCCTGAGTTTTATAAAAAACACAAGATCAACGTGGTATCATCGCTGCCCTATTTTGCTGCACGCCGTACCGATGCACAACGTGGCGAGGGAGTGTTCGAAAAATCCATCCGCGCGCTAAAGATGCTCAACGAAGTAGGCTATGGCAATCCAGACTCAGGACTGAAGCTGGACCTGGTCTACAACCCCTCTGGGGCCTTTTTACCAGGCGATCAGCAAGAGCTTCAGGGAGAGTTTAAGCAAAAGCTGTGGGACATGTACGAAATCGTCTTCAATGACCTTTTTGCCATTACAAACCTTCCCATTAGCCGGTTTTTGGACTATCTGATCACTTCAGAAAACTATGAAGAATACATGACAGAACTGGCCAATGCCTTCAACCCGATGGCTGCACCAGGCGTCATGTGTCGCAACACCATCAGTGTGAGCTGGGACGGCTACCTGTATGATTGTGATTTTAATCAAATGCTGGACATGAAGCTGGAAAACGCTCCTCAGCACATTTCCGACTTTAACCTCCAGCAAATCCACAATCGCCCCATACGGATTAGTCAGCACTGCTACGGCTGCACCGCAGGCGCCGGATCTAGCTGTGGAGGCACCACTACCTAACGAGTACATCAAACCTCAATAAAAACCAATGGAACAATACCTGGACGTCACCAAAGACATATACAAAAAAGCTGCTATCACTCCAGACGTGGGGTTGTGCTGCACCACCACCCCTGTGTGGGCTTTTCCAGAACTGGAAATCCCCAAAATCATGCAACAAATGAACTACGGCTGTGGAAGCACTGTGCACCCAAGAGACCTGGTCAACAACCCCAGGATTCTTTATGTAGGGGTGGGCGGGGGCATGGAGCTGCTGCAGTTTGCCTATTTCAGCAGACAAAAAAGTGGCGTGATCGGTGTAGAAGTGGTGGACGAAATGCTCGAAGCCAGCCGCAAAAACTTTACAGAGGCGGAGACACTCAATCCGTGGTTTCAGTCAGACTATGTAGAGCTACGCAAAGGCGACGCGCTAAACCTTCCCGTGGAGGATGCTTCCATTGACGTGGCAGCACAAAACTGCTTGTTCAATATTTTTCATGAAGATGACCTCAAAAAGGCCCTTCAGGAAATGTATCGGGTACTCAAACCTCACGGCAGGCTTGTGCTTTCTGACCCTATCAGCGAGTCGACCATGCCCGAAAACCTGAAAAACGATCCAGAGCTACGCGGACTTTGCCTCAGTGGAGCTCTCCCACTAAATGACTATATAAAAATGATCACCGATATAGGCTTTGGTACAGTGGAGATACGCGCTAAGCGCCCCTACCGCATTTTAGACCCAAAACACTACGATACTCCCGAGTCCATTTTCATAGAAAGTGTGGAAGTTTGTGCCATAAAAGACCCAATGCCCGAGGATGGGCCATGTGTTTTTACTGGTAAAACAGCCATTTACTTCGGAGATGAGGAGTACTTCGATGACCACAAAGGGCACGTACTTACCCCCAATCAGCCGCTAGCCGTTTGTGATAAAACCGCAGGCAACCTCGCTGCGCTGGGCAGAGATGATCTGTTCATTTCCGAAAGCACTTTCCACTACGATGGCGGAGGATGCTGCTGATATTTATATAGTCGGTAGGGTATAAAAATAAGCAAGGGCTAAATTGCGAGTGAAACACAAGAATTATGCGAACACTCCTTTTAGCCCTTTTTTTAGTCCCACTCACGCTCACTGCCCAGCATGAAGCTACCATCAAGCAGATTTATGACTATCAGCTCACACAGAGTGAAGCGTATGAAAACCTACGCTACCTCTGCAAGCAAATTGGCCCCCGGCTTTCGGGCTCTCCTCAGGCAGCAGCAGCTGTAGAGTACACCCGCCAACTGATGGCCAGCTATGGCTTTGATACGGTGTACTTACAGCCCGTAATGGTACCAAAATGGGTGCGAGGACAACAAGAAATTGCAAGAGTGATCAATTCACAAACGCACGGTACCTGGGAGCTGAGCACCACCGCACTGGGCAACTCCATTGGCACAGGTCCGGATGGCGTACTAGCTGAAGTAGTGGAGGTGAGCAGCATAGAAGAAGTCAATAGGCTCGGCAAAAAGCTGGAAGGCAAAATCGTCTTCTACAATGGCAAAATGGACCCGACCAAAATCAACACCTTTAGCGCTTATGGGTCTGCTGTGGTGCAGCGAGCATATGGTGCTTCCGAGGCAGGTAAGTTTGGAGCCAAAGCGGTGATCGTCCGATCGATGACCAACCGCATAGATGACATCCCTCACACGGGTTCACTGGTCTATAAGCCCCTGATGCCACGCATTCCTGCAGTGGCCATCAGCACGCAAGATGCCGATGCACTCAGCAAACAAATCGCAGCACAAAAAGAACTAAAAATCTATATGGAGACCCACTGCAAAATGGAAGGCGAAGTACTTTCTTACAATGTGATTGGCGAAATCACCGGCACAGAGACTCCTGATGAGTACCTGGTAGTGGGCGGCCATCTGGACTCCTGGGACCTGGGCGAGGGAGCTCACGATGACGGTGGCGGCTGCATGATGTCTATCGAAGTGGGTCGCACACTGCTCAACCTGGGGCTAAGGCCGAAACGTACGCTCCGAGTGGTCATGTTTATGAACGAAGAAAATGGCCTAAGAGGTGGAGAGAAATATGCCGAAATGGCCAAAGCCAAAGGAGAAAAACATCTGGCGGCACTGGAGTCTGACTCGGGTTCTTTTGGCCCAATGGGCTTCTCCTCTATGGGTACAGACAAGCAACGCAAAAAAATACAAAGCTGGGCGCCCTACTTCCGCCCTTACCATGTTTGGAGTTTTGAAAACATCGGCTCAGGAGCAGACATCAGCCCGCTGGAAGATCAGGTTGTGTTCCTAATGGAAATGGAACCGAACCCGCAGAAATACTTCAACTACCACCACACTGCTGCAGATGTATTTGAGGTGGTAGACAAAAGAGAACTGGAACTAGGTGCAGCCACTATGGCAGCCATGATCTACCTGATCGATCAGGAAGGCCTCTAATTTTCGATTATTTTTGAAGCATGCAAGCGAGCACTCAATATGCGAAGGCCATCCATTTGTGCATTTACCTCAATGTACACCGCTACAAGCTCGTGCCATCTACAGAGCTCGCAGAAAGCCTAATGACCAATGCTGTCGTCATTCGAAGACTCATTGGTCTGCTTCGAACAGCTGGCATCGTTAAAACCGTGGCTGGACCAAAAGGTGGTTTTGCGCTCAATAGAGCTGCTAGTGAAATCTCCCTTTGGGACCTGTACCTGGCCACTCGTGATAGCCAGCTCTTTCGGCAACCTGCTAAAATCAACCCCACGTGCCCGGTCAGTAGTCACCTTGGCTTTTTGGTTTCGGATAGCTTTTCTCAGGCTGAGCAGGACATGAAACCTGCACTAGATAATGAAACGATAGACCAGCTGACCCAAAAGCTACGAGCCAAAGTGGGAGAAGAAGCCATTGCCAAAGGCCAATAGTATCCACACTGTCAGCGCCCTTACATTTCTCCATGCTCAGTCTTAAATGATGCAACTCCACCATCAAACTAGCGTGTATATATGTAACTTTATTTATTACATATAAATTTGAAATGAAAATGAAGAATCTAGAAGTATTGACCTACGAAAATGCACCACAAGAATCACAACAAATCTTTGACCAGCTGAAGGAAAAACTAGGAAAAGTGCCCAACGTATATGCTGCCATTGGCAACTCCCCCAAAGCCCTGGGAGGGCTACTAGGACTGGCTGACACCCTATCCAAAGGTGAGTTCACCGCCAAAGAAGTAGAAGCGGTAGCACTAGCAGTAGCTGAAGCCAATACATGTGACTACTGCCTGGCAGCCCACACCACAGTGGGTAAAATGCAGGGGTTCTCTGAGGAAGAGACAGTTGCTATCCGTACTGGAGAGATCGCGGATGAAAAACTAAAAGCATTGAGTGACCTGGCTAAAGCTATCACGATCAGCCGAGGCAAACCTGAGCAAAATGTGGTGGATGCCTTTCATGCTGCCGGGTACTCAAAAGCTGCTTTGGCTGAATTGATAGGCCTGGTTGCAGTCAATACGATTACCAACTATGCCAACCACCTGGCAGACACGGAAATAGATTTTCCAGCTGCACCACAGCTAGCCGAAGCATAAGCTTGTGATCAAAAAACAAAAGCGGCTGACTCATAATTGGGTCAGCCGCTTTTTTATGTTCAAATAAACAGGTAAAGTAAAAATAGAATGATCAGCAGTATAGCCACCCATTTATATCCGGGACTAAAGTCTGTGAATTCATATCCGCATATCGGACATTCCTTGCTTCGGGCCGGTACTTCCATGGCACAGGATGGGCATTCCTTTTGCTTCATTATTTCAGGTTTCGGTACTTGATACGCTTGGGCGTGTCATCCCCTAGCCTCTTTTTCCTGTTTTCCTCATATTCGGTAAAGTTGCCCTCAAACCAATACACCTGAGAGTCTCCTTCATAGGCTAGTATATGTGTACAGATTCTATCCAAAAACCATCTATCATGTGATATGACTACTGCACAGCCGGCGAAGCTTTCGAGGGCCTCCTCCAGCGCACGGAGTGTGTTTACATCCAGGTCGTTGGTAGGTTCATCCAAAAGGATGAGGTTTGCGCCCTCTTTAAGCGTGATGGCCAGGTGTACACGGTTGCGCTCTCCACCTGATAGCACCCCTACTTTTTTCGTCTGGTCAGAGCCAGAAAAATTAAATCGGCTTACGTAAGCTCGGGCATTCATCTCTCGATCTCCTAACTGGATGATTTCATTACCGCCAGAGATCGCATCAAAAACGGTATCATCTGGCTTCAAGTCATTGTGTTCCTGATCCACATATGCCATTTTCACGGTAGATCCCACCTCAAATGTACCTGCATCCGGCTGCTCTTTTCCCGTGATCAGGTTAAAGAGCGTAGTTTTACCTGCGCCATTGGGACCAATTACCCCTACTATTCCACCTTGCGGCAGGCTAAACGTTAGGTTTTCAAACAAGAGCTTGTCTCCATAGGCCTTAGACACACCCGTGGCTTCTATTACTTTGGCACCCAGACGTGGCCCTGGTGGGATGTAGAGTTCCAGTTGTGATTCTTTTTCTTTGCCTTCTTCCCCCATTAGCTTATCATAAGCCGAAAGCCTTGCTTTGGCCTTGGCTTGTCTGCCTTTTGGAGTCATCCGTACCCACTCCAGCTCTCGCTCCAGTGTTTTTTGGCGCTTAGATTCTGACTTTTCTTCCTGCGCCAGTCGCTTTTGTTTTTGGTCTAGCCAGCTACTGTAGTTTCCTTTCCATGGGATACCTTCTCCCCGGTCCAGTTCCAAAATCCAACCGGCTACATTGTCCAAAAAGTAGCGGTCGTGGGTCACGGCGATGACCGTTCCTTTGTATTGCTGCAAGTGCTGCTCTAGCCAGTGCACAGACTCAGCATCGAGGTGGTTGGTAGGCTCATCCAGCAAAAGCACATCGGGCTCCTGCAACAACAGGCGGCAAAGCGCCACCCTGCGTTTCTCACCACCCGACAGGTTTTTGATCACTGCATCTTCTGGTGGAGTACGCAGTGCATCCATCGCACGCTCCAGCTTGTTATCAAGCTCCCAGGCGCCTACCTGATCCAGTTTTTCCTGCACAGCACCCTGCCGCTCGATGAGCTTATTCATCTTATCAGGGTCTTCCAGTATTTCAGGTTCGCTGAATTTCAGGTTGATCTCATCGTATTCTTTGAGCAAATCTGTGATCTCAGAAACAGCCTCACTGATGACTTCTTTTACCGTTTTTTCCTGATCTAGAGCAGGTTCTTGCTCCAACAAACCCACGCTATACCCGGGCGAAAACACCACTTCTCCCTGAAAATCTTGGTCTATACCGGCGATTATTCGTAATAAGGATGATTTTCCTGATCCATTTAAACCCAACACTCCTATCTTCGCACCGTAAAAGAAGGATAGGTATATATTTTTAAGTACCTGTTTCTTAGGAGGGTATATTTTGTTTACCCCCGCCATTGAAAAGATTATTTTTTCGTCTGACATTTTTGCGTAATTTCAAATTTCAACGTCGAAGTTACTGTATTTATCTGTCCGACGATACCAAGTGTCAAACAGTTTTAAGTTGTGAGTGCAAAGGAAATACCTTTCGGTAAAATCAAAGAAAACAAAATCTATCTCAACCCCTGGGGGCCGCACGACGAGCGCGAAATAGGAGAGGTAAGAGAAGATGAGGCTACATCTATTAAGTATTTCGAGGACAAATACATTGAACTAGAAGCCAAAGTAACTAAAGTAGAAGACGATATAGAAAGCTCTCAAAACAAGGGATCTTTTCTGATGAAACTACTCCACCTCAAGGAGCTCCTCACCAGACACGATGGCCTGGGTGACTATCCAGCACTTCTTGAAAGACTTGAAAAACAAGAAGTCCTCCTCCAGGACATCATTGAGAAAAACCGGGAGAAAAATACTGAAATCAAAACTGCCCTACTCGATGAGGTAAAAGCAGCTGCTGAAAAGATCAACTGGAAAGAAGCTACCGCTGAAATCCACGACATCAAAGAGCGGTGGATAAAAACGGGCAATGCCAAAGAAGAAGATCAAGAGCGCCTGGAAGAAGAGTTTTGGGGAGTAATAGATGCTTTTTTTGAAAAGAAAAAACGGTTTTACGAAGACAAGAAAAGACTGGGTGACAAACGTGTACGTGAGTATGAACAGCTGGTAAACCGTGCACAAAACCTGGCAAACCTTCGTGGTAAGGAGCGCTTCGATGAAGTAAAAGCCCTGAAAGCCGAATGGAAAGAAATAGGCAATGTGCCAAAAACACAATATGTACCTCTTCTAAAGGCTTTCAATTATGCTCTAAAACCAAAAGTGAGTCCCAGGCCCAGACCACAAGGCAGACCTCAACAGCCGTCCATTGATTTTGCAGAGGTCAATCAGGTCCTCAATGAGTTCTTGAGTGGTGAGCGGCCTTACAACTTCAAAGAGCTAGACGCACTTCGCAATAAACTAAAAGCCTATCGTCCGCATGAGCCTCAGCTCAAGCAGCTCCGCAAAGAAGCCTTTGCAACCATCCAGCTACTGATGGAGCGTGATTTTGTAGATAAGCTAGCCAACAAGCGCTTCAGCAATTTCGGAGAAATGGACAAAGTCAAGAAAACACAGATACGCATAGGTGTACTGGAAGAGCTTATCAGCCGTGATCAGGCCGATCTGGAAAAATACCAGGAAAACTCTGCCAACTTTGCTCCATCGAGTGGAAATATGCTCAGCATGGTAGAGAAAAAGCTCATGCAGCAGCAAAATAAAATCGCTGTAAAAACGCGCTTATTAGAAATGCTAAAAGCAGATAAGTGAAAGTTTTTCTCGAAAATGAAACAAAATAATTGCTTTTTACATTAAAGTGTAATAATAATGCGGGGTGGGTCAATATAGAATTTGATTTTACACCAGAAAAACTATTTTTGCACGAAATTTCATAAAGGCATAAGATATGTATTGGACATTAGAATTAGCTTCATACCTTGAAGACGCACCATGGCCGGCAACCAAAGACGAATTAATCGACTACTCAATCCGTTCGGGTGCTCCTCTTGAGGTGGTAGAAAACCTCCAGGAACTTGAAGATGATGGGCAGCCATACGAAAATATCGAAGAAATCTGGCCAGACTACCCCACAAAAGAGGACTTCTTCTTCAATGAAGATGAATACTGACACAACTTATTAAAAAGACATTTACGAAAAAGGCCCTGCTTCGAGGGCCTTTTCTATTTCTTGAGCTTCCGGGCTACTTAGTCCATAAGCGCCTGAGCCACTAGCAAATCTTCTGGAGTAGTGATTTTCAGGTTGCGGTAACTCCCCTCCACGGGTACCACCTCCATACCGGCAGCCTCATATACAGAGGCATCATCAGTAAAAACCGGCTGCTCTCCGAGCGCAAAAGCTTTTCGAATCAAATCAACTTGAAAAGTTTGAGGGGTCTGTACCAATAAATATTCTGCTCGATTTCTACTTTCTGTAAGACTCCCGTGCTTCTTCCGAATGGAATCTTTGAGTGCCACCATGGCTACTCCCGAACCGTGTGTAGCAGCAGCCTGAAAACTCTCTGCAATAACCTCCCGGGGCACGAGCGGCCGTACAGCATCATGGATGGCCACTACATCACCAGAGACCAGTCGCAAGCCGGCAGCCACACTCTGATAGCGCGAGGATCCGCCCAGCGCTACCTGCACGTTCTTCCCAGCAAAAAACTGCTTTTGGATATCCTCCCATTTTGCCCGATGGGCTACTGGCAACACTACCACTACCTCTATGGCAGGGTCATAACCAAAAAAAGCCTCAATGGTATGTACCATTATAGGCTTTTCTTTTAATTCGATAAACTGCTTCGGGAGCGACTGACGCATGCGCGTGCCGCTACCACCAGCCACTATCACTACGCTTTTGCTCATACTTAGATGATCAGCATAGCATCACCATAGGTGAAAAATCTATACTTTTCTTTGATTGCCGTCTGGTATGCATCCATGATGAGGTCATAGCCACCAAATGCTGCTGCCATCATGAGTAGTGTAGACTCTGGCAGGTGGAAGTTTGTCACCAGGGCATTGCAAATCTTGAAATCATACTGAGGGAAGATAAACTTATCCGTCCATCCTTCATTGGCTTTGAGACGACCACTAGCAGACACAGAAGACTCCAGGGTACGCATCACCGTAGTACCTACAGATACTACTCTTCGCTTTTCGTCCAAGGCCCGGTTTACACGATCAGCGGTAGACTCAGGCACTATGTAGTTCTCACTGTCCATCTTATGTTTCGTAAGATCCTCTACATCTACCGGACGGAAGGTACCCAAACCTACATGCAGAGTGATAGGGTCTATATCTATACCCTTAATTTCCAGACGCTTCATCACCTGCTGCGTAAAGTGCAATCCCGCAGTAGGAGCCGCTACAGCACCCACATGCTCTGCATATATAGTCTGGAATCGCTCACGATCTTCTGGCTCTGCAGCTCGCTCTATTCGCTTTGGCAAAGGAGTTTCACCCAGACGATCAATCATCTTATAAAAATCCGTTTCATCGCCATCAAATAGAAAACGAATGGTTCTTCCTCTTGAAGTGGTATTATCGATAACCTCAGCTACCAATTCACCCTCTCCGAAGTATAATTTATTACCCACACGTATTTTTCGAGCAGGATCTACCAATACATCCCATAGCTTCATTTCCTTATTGAGTTCTCTCAAAAGGAATACTTCAATTTTGGCTCCGGTTTTCTCCTTGTTTCCATACAATCTGGCAGGAAATACTTTGGTGTTATTGATCACCATCATATCACCTTCATCAAAATAATCTACTATATCTTTGAAAATCTTATGCTCGATTTCGCCAGTGTCCTTGTGGATCACCATCAATCTGGATTCGTCACGGTTTTCGGTAGGGCGTAGAGCTATATGGCTAGAGGGTAGATCAAACTTAAACGCGGATAACTTCATATTGAATTATTGAGATTTTTTAATCGTATCTAGATTAAATAAGTCCGCAAAATTAGCAAATAGTTTTGTTTTTTTACTATAAAAATCATATTACCTTACCAGTTGTAAACCCAAAAACGACGCTGTGCTCATAATCCGCCTTATCCTGGAAAGCTTCCGTTTTGCATGGAACGCTCTGCGTATGAACCTCCTTCGCACCACTTTGTCATTACTCGGTGTTACAATCGGCATATTTGCCATCATAGCGGTATTTACCTTAGTAGATTCTCTGGAGCGCAGCATCAAAGACAGCCTCAACTTTCTGGGCACCAACAATATCAATGTAGAAAAATGGCCGTATGGATTTGGGGGTGGTCCCTATCCGTGGTGGAAATACCTCCAGCGCCCGCACCCTACTTTTGACGAGTATGAGTTTTTGCAAGAAAATGTAAAAAACGCCAAAGGCATTTCCATCTTCGCAGTGCGAGGAGGCATTACTGCCAAATACAACAGCAGTAGTAGTATGGACCTAGACCTGGTAGGCGTGGTGCATGGCCATAAGGACGTGTACGAAATACCAATTATCAAAGGGCGGTATTTCACACCTCAGGAAGATCAGGCAGGCCGAAATGTGGTGATTCTCGGTCACCGGCCAGCATCAGAGCTCTTCCCCGATCAAAACCCGATCGGTAAAGAAATAAAAGTACGCGGACTCAAATATTATGTGATAGGGGTGATCAAAGAAGAAGGAGACAGCTTCTTAGGTGCTCCCACCAATGATGAAAATATTTATCTTCCTTACAAATCTTTTCTCAAGGTATTTTACTCTGGGCAACGCAGAGGCGTGGGCTCACGCATCACCGTAAAAGGCCTAGACAAGGACATAGGCCTGGTAGAACTTGAGGCAGAGCTCCGTGGGCTCATGCGTAAAAAACGAGCACTCAAACCAAAAGAAGAGGACAATTTTGCTCTCAACCGACCAGAAGCTATTGCCAACTTCATCGGCAGCACTTTTGATGTCATTGGTCTGGCCGGATGGGTCATCGGTGGGTTTTCCATCCTCGTGGGAGGGTTTGGTATAGCCAATATCATGTTTGTATCTGTGAGAGAGCGTACCAATATCATAGGCATCCAAAAATCACTTGGAGCCAAAAATTATTTCATCCTCTTCCAATTTCTTTTCGAATCAGTTTTTCTCAGTGTTTTAGGAGGAGGGTTCGGCATTCTGATGGTGTGGCTGCTATCGTTTATAAGCCTCGGATCTCTTGAGCTGGTGCTGAGCTTTTCGAATATTGCGCTGGGCCTTGGAGTCTCAGCTATCATCGGAATGGCATCTGGTATCATTCCTGCAGCCATGGCTGCCAGGCTGGATCCTGTAATTGCAATCAGGACGCAGTAAACTCTCCGATGTGCCACAAGACACCTGCAGGGTCATGTAGAAAAAACTCACGCCCCCAGTCCTCTGATTTGATCTCAGATAGCCTACAAGCTTTGTATCGAGATGGAAGCGAAAGACTCGCCAACTGGTCGTGATAAGCGTCCAGGTTGGCTACTTCCAGAAAAATCATTGAATTGTTTAGCCACTGCTTTTGGTAGTAATCCTGCAAATAAAAACTAAAGCTACCCAAGCGAAACAGCGACATCCCCTGATCGATCACTACCTCATCAAAACCCAGCAAGGCATAAAACTCCCGGGAGTCTTTATATGACCTGGCACCTACAAAGGGTCGTATCGATTTTACATCAGGCTGCATAAAAAAGCCCCTTGCGGGGCTTATGTCTTAAGGTTATTCTACAGGAATTTCTTCTTCTACTCCTGCGATTTTCGCTTTGATCTTTGTCTCGAGTTCTTCCATCAGCTCCGGATTGTCTTCCACCAGCTGCTTCACAGCATCCCGGCCCTGACCGAGTTTGTTTTCGTTATACGAAAACCAGGAGCCTGATTTCTTAATCACGTCTAGCTCTACGCCTATATCGATGATCTCTCCGGCTTTACTGATACCCTTACCATACATGATATCAAACTCCACCACCTTAAACGGAGGTGCCACTTTGTTTTTCACCACCTTCACACGAGTACGGTTACCGAGCACATTATCGGCACTTTCTTTGATCTGCCCAATACGGCGAATATCCAGACGCACTGACGCATAAAACTTCAGTGCATTACCACCAGTGGTGGTTTCGGGGTTGCCAAACATCACACCGATCTTTTCTCGAAGTTGGTTAATGAATATACAGGCACAGCCCGTTTTGTTGATAGCTCCGGTAAGCTTACGAAGAGCCTGCGACATCAGTCGGGCTTGCAGTCCCATTTTACTATCTCCCATCTCACCTTCCAGCTCGCCTCTAGGTACAAGTGCCGCCACTGAATCTATCACTACGATATCCAATGCTCCAGACCGAATCAAATGCTCCGCTATTTCCAGCGCCTGCTCACCATTGTCTGGCTGAGAGATCAGTAGGTTTTCTGTATCGATACCTAGCTTCTCCGCATAAGTTTTATCAAATGCATGCTCCGCATCTATGATAGCAGCCAGTCCACCTTTAAGCTGAGCCTCTGCTATACAATGCATGGCCAGTGTAGTCTTACCCGAAGATTCCGGTCCATACACTTCTATAATACGGCCCTTTGGGATACCCCCTACTCCGAGCGCCATATCCAGACTCAGCGAACCCGTGGATATCACAGGCACATCCAATACTTTGTTGTCTGACAGCTTCATGATCGTACCTTTTCCGTACGTTTTCTCCAACTTATCGATGGTCAGCTGTAGCGCCTTGAGTTTTTCAGAGTTTTCAGCCATTACTATTATCGTCTATTATTTAGTTTGCTCTTTTAATTACAACTTAGCAAAGTTATGCGTTTAACACAATATTTTTAGTAAAAACTAATTTTATTAGCATTTAAATGATAAAAAAGGTCCTTGGAGCCATTTTGCTGATTATAGTAGCATTTTCCTTATGGAATTGGGAACTGCTGAGCTACGGATATGATCAGGCAAAAGGCCAGCTAAAAGTCATCTGGGAAGCCAGACCTGTTGAAGAATTCCTTCAGGATCCCAACTACCCCGATTCGCTCAAACAAAAACTAAACCTTGCGCTAAAGGTTCGACAATTTGCCATTGACTCCCTGGGCCTCCACAACTCTGACAATTACACCAAACTCTACGACCAGGGTGGCCAAACGCTTCTTTGGAATGTGTCGGCATCTCAGCCTTATGAACTCACAGCTTACTATTGGAAATATCCCATTTTGGGCAAAATGCCGTACAAAGGCTTTTTCGATCTAGAAAAGGCCAAAAAGGAAGCTCGCGCATTGAAAGAAAAAGGATTGGACGTACGCATTCGCACAGTGAGCGGATGGTCTACTCTTGGCATCTTAGAAGACCCACTACTATCCAACATGCTAGAACGCAGCGATGGCGCCCTGGCAGAGGTCATCATCCATGAGCTCACCCACGCCACCATCTTTGTAAAAGGAGAGATAGAGTATAATGAGAATCTGGCGTCATTCATCGGAGAGCAAGGCGCCCGGGAATTTTTGAAGGCTCACTATGGCGACAGTTCTGCTCAGCATCTGGAGTATCTCCGGGCTGAGGCTGACAGCAAAAAACTCACACAGGTCATACTAGCAGGCGCCCAAAAACTTGACAGCCTGTACGCTACCTTTAAGGATAGCTTGCCCATAGCTCGAAAAGACACCTTAAAAAACCGAGCCCTTCGTCAGATTAAAGCCCGGCTGGATACCACCACCTTTTTTAATCTAAAGTACAACAGACTCTTTGACAACACCCTGCCCAACAATGCATACTTCATGGCATTTAGAAGGTATCATGACCAGGAAGATTCTATCAGAGGCATTTACGAGCAGTACCACCAAAACCTCAAACTAATGCTCAAAGACCTGAAAAGAATGCATGGGAAATGAGTCTTAGTTAACAATTTGTTACCTTTTTACCTGAAAATTGATTTCTGTTTAATTTTGAATAATATCGAAAGACCAACGGTGTTTTCGAGGTTTATCTCCTTGCAGCATTCTGGTGCGTTAAGTTTAAGTGAAGAAAAGGTTAAACCAACTTTAAAAACAAACAAAGACGAATGGCTAAGCATAACCAAAAAATCCTGGTTGTAGACGATGAAGCAGACATCCTGGAACTCCTTAAATACAATCTGGCAAAAGAGGGGTATGAAGTGAAGACTGCTGCAGATGGTGTGAAAGGTGTAGAAATAGCCAAAACCTTTACTCCTGACCTCATTTTATTAGACATCATGATGCCGAAGCAAGACGGTGTGGAGACCTGTCGTCAAATTCGCGAAATCCCAGAGCTTGCCAATACTTTCGTGATATTTCTTACTGCCAGATCTGAAGAATACTCAGAAGTAGCAGCTTTTGATATGGGAGCAGATGACTACATCACTAAGCCTATCAAACCTCGAGCACTGGTCAGCCGTATCAATGCGCTCTTTCGAAGAGAGTCTAAAAAGAAAAAAGAATCCAATAAAATCTCTGTGGGAGAGCTGGTAGTAGACCGCACCAGCTATACCGTTTTTGTAGACGAGCAGAAAATCAGCTTACCTAAAAAGGAATTTGAGCTGCTTTACTTTCTTGCTCAAAACCCAGGGAAGGTATTTAGCCGTGACGAACTCCTCCAAAACATTTGGGGGACCGACGTATATGTACTGGCACGCACGGTAGACGTACACATCCGAAAAGTCAGAGAAAAAATTGGCGATGGATATATTTCCACTGTAAAAGGTGTGGGATACAAGTTCGACACCAACTAGATTTGATGCATGATCATTAACTCGCGTGGGCTAGCACTACTATTGGCCTCTGTGATCGCCTTGATCACAGTGGCATTTCTAATGCTGGTGCCAAGTATTATCAACGAAGCGTTGGTAATTGCATTTGGCATTTCATTTTGTGCTGCTTATATACTTATACGTCTTGTACTAGAGTTTCTATTCTTTAGACACATCAATTCCATACATGAGGCCCTCGACACCATCAAAGATCAGGAACTGGCAAACCTGACCAAACCCGCCAACAAGATCAGCCTCAACCCGCTTAAGCGCATCAATAGAGACATCTATACTTACGCAGAAAATAAGCAACGAGAAATTCAGGAACTCAAACGCATGGAGACCTTTCGTCGTGAGTTCATCGCCGACGTATCTCACGAGCTTAAAACCCCGATATTTGCTGCCCAGGGCTTTGTACACACCCTGCTGGATGGAGCTGTAGAAGACAAAAAGGTAAGAACCAAGTTTCTGAAAAAAGCAGCCAAAAGCCTGGATGGGCTAGACCTGCTCGTGCACGACCTACTTACGATCTCGCAAATGGAAACTGGTGAGATCAAGATGCATTTCGAAAACTTTGATATTGCCGCCCTCACAAAAGAAGTAATCGACCAGCTGGAAGGCAAGGCAGAAAAGAGAAGAATCACAGTCACTCTGGAGGGAAAGAATGAGCAACACTTTGTCAAAGGTGACTACCAGCGCATCTATCAGGTAATGATGAACCTGGTAAGCAATGCCATCAAATACACCCGCAAAGAAGGAGAAGTCTCCATTTATTTTGAAGAGCGAAACAATGAGGTCACCACTTTTGTAAAAGACAATGGCAGAGGCATACCGCCAAAAGACCTGAAACGGATATTTGAGCGTTTCTACCGTGTAGAAAAAAGTCGATCAAAAGAAAAAGGTGGTACAGGCCTGGGACTCGCCATCGTAAAGCACATCATGGAAGGCCACGACTCCTCCGTAAACGTAGAGAGCGAAGTAGATGTGGGCTCAATATTTAGTTTCAAACTCAAAAAAGGTAAACCTGTAGCGCATAGATTTGCAGAGGAAGAAGACGAAGAGGACGACTATGCATAAATACGTAAAAGGAATCACCCTAAAAGAGCTCATCTTATTTGAAAACGACAACTACCTGGTCATCAACAAACCTCCATACATTTCTACATTGGAGGACCGCAACGACCCGATAGACATCCTAAAGCTCGCTAAAGAGCATCATCCAGACGCACAAGTATGCCATCGACTAGACAAAGAGACCTCAGGTGCCCTCGTCATAGCCAAACACAACGATGCATACCGGCATTTTGCCATTATGCTCGAAAAGCGTCAGGTGAAGAAAGTATATCATGCCGTGATCGCAGGCATTCATGAGTTTGACAACTTGGAAGCAGATCAGCCCATCCTTCCTTCCAACAGCAAATCACGGATAGACTTTCGTGCTGGCAAACCCTCACTTACACTTGTCTCCACTTTAGAAACATTCCGTGCACATACATTGATCAAGTGTTTTCCGGTAACAGGCCGCTTACACCAGATTAGAGTACATCTGGCCTTTCATGATGCTCCTATTTGTGGAGATCCGGCTTATGGAGGAGACTTTGTCTACCTCTCTCAGCTCAAACGAAATTTCAACCTTTCGAAAAACACAGAACAAGAGCGCCCAATCATTCCGCGCGTCGCTTTACATGCACACGATATAGCCTTTCGTGATTTAAACGAAGAAATCATAGAAGTGGCAGCACCTTACCCCAAAGATTTTGCAGTTTTGGTTAAGCAACTGCGTAAGTACCTGTAATTTAATTCATAAGGTAATTTTGGTTTTCCAGAATTAAACTTCTATTTTTGTGTCCCTTTTCTGAGGGGGAACCATTAAGTTCATCATAAACGATTAAAAAATTGGATACTTTAAGCTATAAAACAGTATCGCTAAACAATGCTACAGCAGAGAAGAACTGGGTCATCGTAGACGCAGATTCTAAGGTGTTGGGACGAGTAGCCAGCGAAGTAGCGAAAATCATCAGAGGCAAGCACAAGGCTAGCTACACTCCACACGTGGATTGTGGTGACAATGTGATTGTTATCAATGCTGATAAAATCCGTCTGACGGGAAACAAGTGGACTGAGAAACAGTACATCAGACACACAGGTTACCCAGGAGGTCAGCGATTTGAGACTCCACTTGAGGCTAAAGCCAAGTCTTCAAGACTCTTGGTAGAGAGAGCTGTAAAAGGGATGCTTCCTAAAAACAGACTAGGTAGCAAGCTCTACAAAAACTTATACGTGTATGAAGGTGCAGAGCACCCTCATGAAGCACAAAAACCGAAAGAAGTAAAACTTTAAAAACCTGAATGGAAATTATTAACACCATTGGAAGAAGGAAAACCTCTGTAGCTCGAGTGTATCTACAGAGCGGGAAAGGCGCAATCACTGTCAACGACAAAGAATTGGCCACATACTTTCCTTCTGAGATTTTACAAACCATCGTAAAACAACCTCTTGCTACTCTAGAGGTGGATGGAAATTATGATATCAACGTAAACGTTGATGGAGGCGGACCAAAAGGACAAGCGGAAGCTGTAAGACTAGCTATCGCTCGTGCATTGGTAGAGCTAGACGAGGAAAACAAATCTCCTTTGAAGAAAGAAGGCTTCCTTACTCGTGACCCACGTATGGTGGAGCGTAAGAAGTACGGACGCAGAAAAGCGAGAAGAAGATTCCAATTCAGTAAACGTTAAGATATCATAATGGAAAAATTAGAATACAAAGACTTATTGGATGCGGGTGTGCACTTTGGTCACCTTACCCGCAAGTGGAACCCTCAGATGGCGCCGTACATCTTCATGGAGAAAAACGGCATCCACATTATAGATCTCAACAAAACGCTTGTTGCGCTTGATGATGCTGCAGCTGCCCTACAATCTATCGTAAGATCAGGTCGTAAGGTGATGTTTGTAGCTACCAAAAAGCAAGCTAAAGAAGTAGTAGAAACTGCTGCTCAAAAGCTCAACATGCCTTACGTAACGGAAAGATGGCTTGGTGGTATGCTTACCAACTTTGCTACAATCCGTAAGTCATTGAAGAAAATGGCAGGTATAGACAAGCTCATGAAAGATGAGTCTTATGCTAACCTGGCAAAGCGTGAGCGTCTGATGATCACACGTGAAAAAGAAAAGCTGGAAAGAGTACTTGGCGGTATCGCTGACCTCAACAGACTTCCTGCTGCTCTATTTGTGATCGACATCAAGCGTGAGCACATTGCTATCGCTGAAGCACAAAAACTTAACATTCCTGTTTTTGCTTTGGTAGATACCAACTCTGATCCTACGCAGGTAGACTTCCCTATCCCAGGAAACGACGATGCATGGAAATCTATCAACCTGATCACAAACTACATCGCGAAAGCAGTAGAAGAAGGTCTGGCAGAGCGTAAGAAAGACAAAGAAGATGCTAAGCTTCAGGAAGAAGAGGCAGCTAAGAAAAAAGCTGACGAGCAAGAAGCTTAATCAATCATAATGAAATCATAAATCAAAGATTGAACATTGTCTACTGGCGGTGTTCAATTTTTGTTAGTAAGCAAGGCTAAAAACTAAAAAACATAACAGGATGGCTATAACTGCGAAAGACGTAAACAAACTAAGACAAATGACCGGTGCTGGCATGATGGATTGCAAAAAAGCATTGGTAGAAGCAGAAGGTGACTTTGACAAAGCTGTAGAGCTTCTGAGAAAAAAAGGCCAGAAGGTATCTGCAAAGAGAGCCGACCGTGAGACCACTGAAGGAGTAGTTGTAACTCGTACCAACGATGACAACACTAAAGGGATCGCTATCGCCCTGACTTGCGAAACAGACTTTGTAGCTAAAAACGAAGATTTCGTAGCATTGGCAAACCTGGCTGCTGATCTTGCATTTGAGCACAGCCCAGCAGACACTGACGCTCTGAAAGCACTTAGCGCTGGAGAAATCACTCTTGGTGAGAAAATCGTAGAAACTACTGGTAAAATCGGTGAGAAAATCGAAATCAGCAGCTACGTAGTACTCGAAGGAGAAGCTGTAGTGCCTTACATCCACTCTAATGGTAAATTAGGTGTGCTTGTAGTATTGAAAAACGTAAACGGTGCATCTGTAGAAGACGCTGGTAAAGACGTAGCAATGCAAATCGCAGCTATGAACCCTGTAGCCGTGGACAAGGATGGCGTAGACTCAGCGATCGTAGAGAAAGAAATCGAAATCGGAAAAGAGCAAGCTCGTCAGGAGGGTAAGCCTGAGCAGATCATAGACAAAATCGCTCAAGGTAAACTTCAGAAGTTCTTCAAAGAAAACACGCTGTTGAGCCAGGCATTCGTAAAAGACAACTCTCAGTCTATCCAGCAATACCTGGATAGCGTAAGCAAAGGCCTGACCGTAGCTGATTTCAAAAGAATCACTATCGGGTAAACCTCGATTACATACAGATATAAAAAAACCCATCGTGTTTGCGATGGGTTTTTTATTGACCAAAAAAATGTTACCAGCTGGGGATTAGTTTGCTTTGGATACCAAAGCAAAATCAACGGGAATTAAATTTTCATCAAACTCCAGATCTTCAGCACCTTTTTGTTTGGACTTCAATTTCATCCGATAGGCAATTCGATCCTGCGAAAAATCAGTGTACTTTATGAATGACTGCACTTTATACTTTTCATAGCGTTCGTCAAGGTAGTAAGACACAGTTACAGGAATGTTGTCAGTCAGATCCACCTCTTCCATTAGACGCTTCCCCGATACATTGTAAATGATACTTACCACGTTGCCTTCAAAAGCCACCTGGGCTTTTAGCAGTCCCTCTCCCAGCTCTACCCACTGTAGAGACTCACTTTTAGGGTAATAATGAAAGTGCCATTTCAGGATTTCAAACGAGACGTCATCTTCAGATATGGTAGTATGTTGCGCATACACCACACTACTAAAAAGCAAAAAGCTAAAACCGCTAATTATTAATCTTCTAATCAATCTACTCATATCAGCTACAGGTTGGTGATCATTATAAAATATATAGCAATATTTTACGAATTCACAAATATTTCAACCAAACCAGCAGATCAATCGATGAACGGGAATTCTTAGAACTTATCTTCTATTGCTCCACTAGCGTGCCACTTTCATGCCTCCTCAGCTTCACTGCCTCATCAACCATCAATTTTTCAGGAACTTTAGCCGGGATTAACAGATACTCAAGGTCCGGCTGCCCACCATCGATCCAGGCTGTATACCAAAAGTCTGCTACCATTTTGGTGGCCCTTCTGAGTTGTCGTTCCACCATACCATTGAGCCGGTCGTGATAGGCCTTGGAAAACTCGTAAGAATACACCCTCACTGTACTGACACCGCGCTCTTCAAAACTGTACTTCTTGTCCGAAGAAAACTCCTGAGTCAGCTCACGCTCAAAGCGCAGCACAGAGTCGAGCGCCTCATGCGCTTGGGTCACAGCATCCCACGCTGCCTCCTGGCAGTTTCTTATATAGGACGCCTTCCCTATCCATAGGTCATAGTCATCAAAAAATAACTCAGGGAGTCGCGACTCCCAAAACCCGTGAATACCTACCTGCCCAGTGAGCTGACCGTTGTAATTTTCCGTAGTATGTAATGGGACGTTCGCATCACCAATATAATGCCCCAGGTCTGCACTATACCTTAAAATTTTATCAGAATTGCGTTGAAGGAATGCCTGCGTGAGCTGATACTTTACCATAGATATATGCCAGGGCACCACACCGAAAGCATGAAGCGAATCCTCTCCATACATCGCCACAGCATCCTTCCAGTAACGTGGCAAGCGATACACCGCACTGTCTCCATACACATCCACATCTATATAGTGTCTGGGAGCTTCCAGCTTATTTACATACCTGCGCTTGTCAGGGTTTACCGCCTTCTCCGTGAGGTACTGAATATGCTGCTTGTAAAAACCAATCATCTCTGGGGGCAAGGAAAACACTGCATGCCTGTTGATTTTTTGGTGAGCAAAAAAGCCCCATCCAGAAGCCCCTATCAACAGCAGCAGCAACCCTACGGCAAAGGCGGCTCTACGGATAAAAAACCTTGATATTCGTTGCATGAAAGGACATTTTTAGGCTACTTCCGAAAATAGTAAGAAAATGCGAGGTAAAACATCATTTATGTTCGGGAATAGCTTTTGTTTTATTCACCACTTTTTCTATCTTTGCATCCCTTAAACAAGGATGAGAGAATAATAAGCTTATGGCAAATCATAAATCCGCATTAAAAAGAATTAGATCAAACGAAGCGAAAAGACTGAGAAACAGATATCAGCACAAAACTACTCGTACGTTTGTAAAAAGATTGAGAGAGACCACTGACAAGTCTGAAGCAGAGAAGCTTTTGGGTGAGGTGACGAGCATGGTAGATAAACTTGCAAAAAAGAACATCATCCATGACAACAAGGCTTCCAACCTTAAGTCGAGCCTTACGCGTCACGTACAGTCTCTATAAGTCTCCCGATCACTAAGATTGAAGGAATTAGCACCCTATTCATGTTTGAATAGGGTTTTTTATTATCTTCAGGTCAAGAGCCTGACAGATAATGGAAAAAGACACTCAACCCTACCTGGCGATCAACTACTGGGCAGAAGAGGACCGCCCACGCGAAAAACTGCTTTTGAAGGGAAAAACAGTCCTGACAGACGCAGAACTTGTAGCCATATTACTTGGCACAGGCACCACCACCCTCAGTGCTGTAGACCTGGCCAAACAAATCCTGGCCAGTGTCAATTACGATCTTCACGCGCTGGGCAAACTCTCCGTAAAGGACCTTACCAAATTTAAAGGCATAGGGCAAGCCAAAGCCATCACCATCGTGAGCGCGCTGGAGCTTGGCCGAAGAAGGAAAGAGGCAGACACACCAAAGCGCCTCAAAATAAAGTCTTCCACAGATGCCTACGAACTCATACGTCCTGACCTGACAGATCTGCCACATGAGGAGTTTTGGGCAATCCTCCTGCGAAAAAACAACGAAGTAATCAGCAAAGAACGCGTAAGTATTGGAGGAGTCTCTGCTACAGTAGCAGATCCAAAGATGATTTTCAAAAAAGCGGTGGATGCCCTGGCGGCAGGGATCATCGTCGCCCACAACCACCCTTCCAACACCAACCGCCCCAGTCATTACGACACTCAGCTCACCCAAAAACTCAAGCGAGCAGGAGAAGCTTTAGACATTCCTTTGTTAGACCATTTGATCATTACTGATCATGAATATTATAGTTTTGCGGATGAATCCAATCTATAAGGTCAAATGAAGAAAATCATATACCTGGCCCTTATCCTGGCCATTGCAGCCATTGCCTATAGCACCATGTCGGGCTCTGATGATCCGGCCTATATCCAACAAATAGCCGATGAGCGCGCAGAGCGGGTACGATACCTAAAAACCTCCGAAAGCTCACCCTTTCAACAATATGATCTGGATTTCTACCCTCTGGAGTTTTTTCAGATCGACCCGGCTTATAGAGTTCGTGCTAACTTGGAGCGCATCCAATCCCCATCGCGCATCAGCATCCCAAGCAGTGATGGCTCCAGTGCGCCCTATTCCAAATTTGCCTACGCCCACTTCACGCTGGACGGCCAAAAGCTCAAACTGCTTATCCTCAAACCTGCGGGATTTGGCGCCGTGCCCAATACGTATTTTACAGCCTTTGCCGATGCCACTAGCGGAGAAACCACCTACGGAGGCGGAAGATACCTGGATTTGGATATCGGCAAGTCGGACAACATCATCATAGACTTCAACAACGCCTACAACCCCTACTGTGCGTACACTTCAGAATATGCGTGCCCACTTCCTCCCCCCGAAAACCTTTTGCCTGTAGCTGTAGCAGCCGGCGAAAAAGATTATAACCATTAATTAACAAGGCATTTAGCAGGGGCTTCCCTATTTTTGCCGATTACAAAAATCACCAGAATGCTCTGGAGCAAAAGTGCTTCTCTGAGCGGCTGAATTCAATTTTAGATTACAAACTACAGACATATTCACGGATGAAAATTTCCTACAACTGGCTTAAAGACTATATAGCTATCAACGAAAGTCCTGAAACCATCGGCGATGTACTGACTCAGACTGGCCTGGAAGTAGAGGGCATAGAGCGCGTAGAGAAAATCCCTGGAGGACTCAATGGACTGGTGGTAGGAGAAGTAAAAACCTGCGTACCACATTCGAATGCCGACAAGTTAAAAGTCACTACTGTAGACATAGGCGCAGACGAGCTCCTCCCCATAGTCTGTGGGGCTCCTAATGTAGCTCAGGGCCAAAAAGTAATCGTAGCCACTGTAGGAACTACCATACATCCTGCTACTGGCGAGCCCTTCAAAATCAAAAAAGCAAAAATCCGTGGCGAAGTATCCCAGGGGATGCTCTGCGCAGAAGATGAAATAGGCATGGGCACGAGTCACGATGGCCTACTGATTCTGGACACTGACAAGCCAAACGGAACCCCCATAAAAGAGCTTTTCGAAACCGGTGAGGACTTTGTGTTTGAGATTGGCCTTACGCCAAATCGTGGTGACGCCACCGGGCATCTGGGAGCTGCCAGAGATCTGAGAGCTTACTACAACAGACCTTTGCTTTTTGCCGAAGAAGCCCCCAAGCCTATAAAAGAAAATCAACCGATCGAAGTATATGTGGAAGACCCTGTGGCATGTCCACGCTATTCGGGTGTAACCATTCGCAACATCAAGGTAGGCCCGTCTCCAGACTGGCTACAGTGGAGACTGAAAGCCATTGGCCTTTCTCCTATCAACAACATCGTAGATATCACCAATTACGTGATGATGAGTCTCGGGCAGCCCATGCACGCATTTGATGCCGCTCAGGTAAAAGGCAACAAAGTAGTTGTAAAATCACTTCCACAAGGCACAAAGTTTACCACGCTAGACGAGGTGGAGCGCAAACTGGATGCTGAAGACCTGATGATCTGCAACGAATCCGATGGCATGTGCATCGCGGGCGTATTTGGCGGTATAGACTCGGGTGTCAAAGACTCCACCACGAGTATCTTTCTGGAAAGCGCCTATTTCTCTGCCGATCATGTACGTGCAACAGCCATGCGCCATAGTCTTTCTACAGACGCCTCTTTCCGATTTGAGCGAGGTACAGACCCTGAGATGACCCTCCCTGCCTTACACATGGCTGTAGACCTCATACTCAAGCTCGCCGGTGGTGAAGTAGCATCAGAGTATGTAGACATCTATCCTACCCCTGTAGAGCCCGTAAGTATCCCTACTACATTCAGAAATTTCCACCGACTGATCGGTGTAGATATCCCGAATGAGCGCATCATCGAAATCCTCAACTTATTGGATATCGACACAAAAGACATTACTGACGAAGGCTTTGTAGCCGTGGTTCCAGCATTTCGTAGTGAGGTTACCCGCGAAGCAGACCTGGTAGAGGAAGTGCTCCGCATCTATGGATTCAACAACGTACCACTAGAAGAATCACTATCGGCAGGTCATCTGGCTTCCTTTAGCGAAAAAGAACCTTACAAGCTACAGGAAAACCTTTCGCTTTTTCTGGCAGGCAAAGGATACTCAGAGATACAAACCAACTCACTGACCAACCCAAAATACTTTGAAGACCTCAAGCTAGGCCAGGATCCGGTAGAGATTCTCAATAAGTCCAGCGAAGAGCTGGGTTACATGAAAACCTCACTGCTATACACAGCCCTGGAATCGGTGCGCCACAACATCAACCGTAAGATCAAAAACCTCAAATTCTTTGAGTTTGGAAAAACTTACAGCACTAAAGAGGGCAAGTATACCGAGCAAGAGCTACTAGGTGTTTACCTAACAGGCGACGATCATGAAGAGCACTGGATCAGCGATCCCACACCTCAGTCGTTTTACGATCTTTCGGGTACAACTAGAGCTATACTCTCTCAGCTCAAAATAGACACTTTTGAAACCCGACCGACGCAGGATGACCGATTCGCATATGGTCTGGATATCGTACTCAACAACAACACCATCGGCAGTCTGGGATTACTCAAATCCTCGATTACCAAATACTATGACATCAAGCAAGACGTTTTCTATGCAGAGATGCAGTGGGCTAAACTGATCAAAGCTGCAAAAGTAGAAAAGCAGTTTACTCCGCTCTCCAAATACCCGGAAGTGCGCAGGGACCTTTCGCTGGTTCTAGATAAAAAAGTTTCTTATGACGAGATTCACCGTTTGGCTTTTAAGTCTGAGAAAAAATTACTAACTAGAATCAACGTCTTCAGCGTATATGAAGGCGAAAATCTCGAAGAAGGCAAAAAGTCGTATGCGTTGAGTTTTTACCTGCAAGATGAAACCAAGACACTTACAGACAAGGTCATTGACAAAGTGATGAACAATCTTATTCGAGTGTTTGAAAAAGAAATAGGAGCTATCATTAGAAAATAAATGGGAAACGACACACTTAGATCAGAGTTACAACATCTGGAAAGACGCGTAAAACTGCTTATCAACGAGTATACCCGTCTAAAAGAAGACTTTGAAAATGTACGTGTGGAAAACCAGCACCTCAGAGGTCAACTGCAACAGCAGGAGGCGAAGCTTTCTAACTTTCAAAATCAAACGAAAATTAGTAAAATTGTAGAAAGCATGGTAGTCGGAGATACTGATTCGGATGAGCTGAAGGATGTGATTGACGACTATATTAAGGAGATAGATAAATGCATAGCTCATTTGGGTGAAGCGAAAGTGACCGAATGACAGAATTATCAATAAAGCTAAGAATAGGAAATCGGGAATACCCGATGAAGGTGAAAGCCGAAGATGAAGAGCGTATCAGACGCGCGGGCAAGATGATCAATGAAAAGATCAAAGGCTATCGCGATCAGTTTGGTATAGATGACAACCAAGATCTTCTGGCCATGGTAGCCTTTGATTGCCTGGTAGATAAAATGAAAAATGAGGAAACAATCGAGTCTACAGATGAGATTGCCCTCGATCAAATACGAAGCATTAGCCAGCTAATTTCCAATACCCTATAGCAGCCCTCCTTAGTTAAGTCAGTCCCTCCCAAGGACACCCCACCGACCACTATGTATGTTCATAACATACTATAGATTCAATGGATATATTATACATCGTATTTGCCCTGCTCGGAATAGGAGTAGGTTTCGGCGTAGATCGATTTTTGTTGAGCAAGAGTGTCAACAAAAAGATCAAAGAAGCCGAGGAAGAGAAAAAACTCATTTTAAAAGAAGCAGAAGTCACAGCAGAATCAATCAAAAAAGACAAGATTCTGGAAGCCAAGGAGAAATTTCTGAAACTCAAGTCCGAGTTTGAAGAAGAGTCAAACCGAAAGAAGAATCAGATCATCTCCAACGAGAACAAGCTCAAACAGCGCGAGTCCAACCTCAGCAAGCAAATAGAGCAAAACAAACGAGCTGAAGCCGAACTAGAGTCAATGAAGGAAAACCTTCAGGCTCAGATGGAAATCGTCAAGCGTCGCAAAGAGGAGTTTGAAAAGCTGAAAAACCAGCAGATCACCATACTGGAAAAGGTATCTAACCTCACAGCAGATGAAGCCAAAGCTCAGCTGGTAGAGACGCTAAAAGACGAAGCCCGTACCGATGCCTCGGCGCACATCAAGACGATCATGGAGGAAGCCAACATGACGGCTACCAAAGAGGCCAAAAAAATCGTGCTGCAGACCATCCAGCGTACAGCTACAGAGCATGCTATCGAAAACTGCGTGTCGGTTTTCAATATAGAAAGTGACGACATCAAAGGAAAGGTCATCGGCCGGGAAGGCAGAAACATTCGTGCTCTGGAAGCAGCCACAGGTGTAGAGATCATTGTAGATGATACCCCAGAAGCGATTATTATCAGTGGTTTTGACCCGGTAAGACGTGAAATAGCCAGACTATCGCTCCACCGCCTGGTGCAGGACGGACGTATCCACCCGGCACGCATCGAAGAGATAGTAGCAAAAACCACTAAGAACATTGAAGAGGAAATCGTAGAAATAGGTGAGCGTACGGTCATAGACCTGGGCATTCACGGTCTACACCCCGAGCTCATCAAGCTTGTAGGAAGGATGCGTTTCAGATCGTCTTATGGACAAAACCTCCTGCAGCACTCTCGCGAGGTAGCCAAGCTCTGCTCTACATTAGCCTCTGAGCTAGGACTGAACCCCAAGCTGGCCAAGAGAGCAGGACTGCTGCATGATATTGGCAAAGTTTGGCCAGATGAGCCTGAAAAGCCACACGCTATCATCGGTATGGAGCTAGCCAAGAAGTACAAAGAAAACCCTGAGGTATGCAATGCCATAGGTGCACACCACGATGAGATTGAGATGACTTCTATGATTTCTCCGATCATACAGGCATGTGATGCCATATCGGGCAGTAGGCCTGGTGCGCGCCGCGAAATCATGGAGCAGTACCTCAAGCGCCTCAAAGAACTGGAAGACCTTGCCGTAAGCTTTGACGGAGTAAATAAATGCTATGCCATCCAGGCGGGACGCGAACTGCGCGTGCTCGTAGATGCTGAAAATGTTTCAGATCAAAAAGCCGGAGAGCTGTCCTTCAACATCTCGCAAAAGATTGAAAAAGACATGCAATACCCCGGACAGATCAAAGTCACAGTAATTCGTGAAACACGGGCAGTGGCTTTTGCGAAATAAATATTCCCGTTCAGACACGATTTTCCATGAAAGTCCTGCTATTAAGCAGGACTTTTTATTTATTTGGTGATTTACATTCCTAACTAAATTGCCATGAGATTAACTATCCTAATGCTTACCTCATTTTTGTCCCTTCAGGTAAGCGCACAAAAAGATTCCTTCAAGTTTGGTAAAGTCAGCAAAGAAGAGCTGCAAATGACCGAATGCCCATTTTACCCAGAGGCAAACGCTATGATCCTGGGTGAAAAAGCCTTTTTGAGGTTTGAATACTCTGACCAAACCGGGTGGGGCTATCAATTAACCGTCACACGAAGAATCAAAGTTTTCAACAAGCTGGAAAAAGACATTGCCAATGTATCAATAGTAGTATATGATCCTGAATCAGGTGGTAGCAAAGAAGTGATTGCTAAAGTCAAGGGTTTCACATACAACTTGCAAGATGGAAAAGTGGTGAAAAGCAAACTCACCAATTCGGAGGAATATTATACCCGCCTTAGCAAGTACAGAACTGAAAAAAGTTTCGCAATGCCCGATGTTCAAAACGGCTCTGTTTTCGAATACGAATACTTGCTCTCTTCAGATTTCATCTCAACCCTTCGCACCTGGCACTTTCAGCACGAGCTACCTACAGCGTACTCTCATTTTGATTATGTCCTGCCCGAATACTTCAACTATACGGTAAGCCAGGTTGGCAATGTAATACCTATAGAACATCACGAAGAAAACGCAAGGGAGTCCTTTAGCTACCGATGGACTTCTCAAGGCGCCCTGGGCCAATCACAATCTGGCACCAGCACGCTGGAGTCCAACAGTAGAAGGTACAATAAGACTGCCAGAAATGTACCACCAGTGGAAAATGAACCTTTTATGAATAATAAGGTAGACCTTCCTTCCAGGTTAGAATTCCAGCTGATGAGTGTAGAAATGCCCAACAGCACTTTGAAAGTAGTGGCTGGAAGCTATGAGAAATTCAACAAAGAAATAATGGATTGGAGCAGCTTTGGTAAGACACTGGACAAAGGAAACTTCGCAAAAGACTTTGTAGCTACCTTGTCAGGTGATCAGGATACAAAAGCAATGGCCATCTACAACTGGCTAAGCAATCATTTTTCATACAACAACTACTATGGCTTTACTAGCTCCAGAGCGGGCCGACAGGCATTCAACTCAGCTGAAGGCTCGGTAGCAGACATTAACCTTTCTCTTGTGGCAGCATACCGCGAAGCGGGCCTCAATGCCCACCCAGTAATCCTAAGTACTCGAGGCAGCGGCTTACCACACCCTGTTTACCCTAACTACGAAGACTTCAACTATGTAGTGGCGGCAGTAGAAACTAGCAAAGGTTTCATACTCACAGATGCATCTACAAGCCTGAGCTTTGGCACCTTGCCAACAAGATGCCTGAATGGAAGAGGATGGATGGCCAAAGAAGGAGGTGGGCAATGGGTAACTTTAAAAGCCAATGCACAGCACTCTTTCCTTTCTTATAACAAACTGGAACTCAATGAAGGCGTGCTTTCTGGTAAGCTTAGTATCAAATACGGTGGATATTATGCCATAGATGAACGGAGCAAGTTGCGCAGCAAAGGCAGCGATGAATATGAACAGGATTTCTTTTCGAACAACTTTTCCTTTGATGTAACCTCTTTTGAGGTAAATGATGAGTCAAGAAACCTTCAGTGTTTTGCAGATATAGAGCATTCTTTAGGTGGTAGTGATGTACTATACATCAACCCCGTGACAATCGGGCTGGTTACAGAAAATCCTTTTAAACGAGAAGATCGGATGTCCTATATCGACCTTCCCTACCCTCAGGATAAGAAAATGATCACAACTATCACCATTCCCGAGGGGTACTCAGCAGAGCTACCGGAACCTACAGTAGTCACCCTTCCTGAGAATTCAGGGAAATTCATGTACACAGCCACGATAAATGGAAATACGATTTCTATCATGAGCAGCTTGAGGCTTCAGCGAACCATGTACGCTCCGAACGAATACGCTTACCTAAAATCGTTTTATCAACTCATGGCGGACAAGAACAATGAACTCATCGTATTGAAAAAGCTATGAAAAATGTCATCATTACAATTTCACTGTTCTGCTGTCTTTCTTCCTATGGGCAGTTGGTGCTCAAAGACATTCCTGACTCCATAGCATCGGGAGCCAATTATGTGACACTTCACGATGAAACCGTATTTACTATAGAAAGTCTCAGTAAATCACACCTGGAGAGAACTTATCGAGTTGCCATTCTCAACAAATACGCCAAATCACAAGGGCGGATAAGCTTACAATATGACGACTTCACCACTATAGATCACGCAGAAATACGGATACTTGACGCCAAGGGCAAGCAGAAAGAGCGTATCAAAACCAAAGATTTTGAAGATTATAGTGGCAAAGGCGGCAGCATGGCTTCCGATAGCCGCCTCTTATATTATCAGGTGGTGGAAAGTCACTATCCTTATATACTAGAAGTGAGTTATAAAATCAGCTACAAGGGGTCTATGTTTTACCCCTCCTGGACAGCACAAACGGGAGAAAAGCACGGCGTAATCTCCAAAACGCTTCAGGTAAATAGCTACAAACCGGACACCTTCCGGCACCTCAGCTCCGGCATAACCCCAACCACTAGCAGCTCTGAAGACTACCCCTCAACAACCACCTGGGCTGTCAACAACCTAAAGCCCTTCAAATACGAATCATTTAGCTACGAAATAGACGTCTACACCCCATCTGTCAGCCTCGCCCCAAACGAATTTGAAATGGACGGAGTAGTGGGCAATATGCGCACCTGGAAGGATTTTGGTGAATGGATGCTTAAACTAAACGAGCACCAAAACACCCTTACTGCTGATCAGTTGGTAGAATTTGAGCAGGTAATCAGACCTGATATGAGTACGGAGGAAAAAATCAAAGCCACTTACGAATACCTACAGCAAAACACTCGATATGTGAGTATTCAGCTCGGAATTGGTGGATGGAAGCCCTTCGAATCTGGATTTGTGCATGCGAACAAGTATGGGGACTGTAAAGCGCTCTCTTTTTACACGCAATCACTGTTAGAGCATATTGGTATCGAGTCTTATTACACCTTAATCCGAGCAAGGAGCAGTGCATCTGCAATCGATCCTACTTTTCCCAATGCACACTTCAATCATGCCATACTCACCGTGCCATTAGAGAAGGATACGCTTTGGCTTGAGTGTACTTCTCAAACGAATCCATTTGCCTATCAAGGTACGTTTACCAGCGGTCGGTATGCACTTATGGTAATCCCAGGCAATAGTCAGTTGGTAAAAACAAAAACCTATACGACTGATGAAAACCTTCAGGCAAGCAAAATTGCTATGACCATGAACCTGGATGGATCAGCTGACGTGACGTTATCCAGAACCTACCGGGGATTGGAAATCGAAAATGATGGATTCGACGAAGCATGTCTGGAGCCCGAGTCAAAACAACGCGATTGGTTTGTAGACGAGCACTCGTGGGGCACTATTGAGCTCAATGATCTCAAACTTACCTCTCCCAGCAAATCTGCAGTACCTACCGGGGTCATGGAATCGAGTTTTAAACTAGAAAATGCAGCGACAAAAAATGGTAACAGATTCTTTTTTGAGCCGTTACAGTTTTCCAATGTTTCCTATTACAAGCTTCACGACATAGACCGGCAAGTGCCTGTAGAAATCCGATATGGATATGCTCAGGCAGACACCATAGCGATTGATTTACCCATCAGCCTCCACACGGAGTACTTACCCAAAAGCCATGAAATCGATAGTGAGTTTGGAACCTACTCTGTTTCATTCGAAAAGAAACAGCAGCAAATTCAGATCATTCGCCACTTCGAATTAAACAGTGGCACCTTCGCACCAGAAACCTACAGCGAATTTAGAAGCTTTATCAAGGAGGTCCAGAAAGAAGATCGCAAACGGCTCGTGCTGATTGACAAAACCTAGACTTACCATTTTGATAAATCTCACTCCATAGTACCTGATGATTTTAGCACTTTAGCAATCACAAATTACGTCCAGTTTAAGCTTTGGTGAAGTTGCCATAATAGCATTTGAAGTAGTTGTTCTCAATGCTTCCTTTGCTATTAAACTTTTCCAACCGTCAATGAAGTACACGACAATATTCATGTTGCTCTGGATGTGCCATTCACTCTGTGGCCAGACCTTTGATGCCAACAGCAAAGTGACGGGCACCCTCAAAACTACTGAAGGCAAATATGAAGGGCTAGTGGACATAAACCTCAAACTAAATCAGGTGCTTTGGTCCAGGGATAACTCCTCTAAAATTTTTGGTGCTCGCCAGATCAAAGAAGCAAAGCTCCAGTTTCCCGATGGCTCTCAAAAAATTTATGTAGGGCATGAACTGGGCAATGACCACTATCTCTTTGAGGCCCTGGCCTACGGCAAAACGATTGTGCTTTTTAAAGAAGGCTTGACAAAAGATCAGGTCACAGGAGCACTTTACCCTCCATTCTTTACCATAGAGAAGAACAAACTCAAACCTCTGGAACGTAAAAAAGACATCCTGGAGGTTTTTGGAGGGGACTCCAAATGGATGCACCAATTTATCAAAAACCGCAACCTGGACCTGGCCAGCAAATCTGATATCGAAAAGGCATTCGATTATTACAACGGCACGTTTGAAGCCACCAATCCTACTTCACCATAAGCTCCATTGGCATACATTCTATATCTTCGTTTTCAGGTATAAAGTATAGAGAAGTATGAAATGGATAGTATTTGCGCTGCTGGCAGGGCTAGTGGCATGCAACAGTGCGCCCAAAGGTCCCAAAACCCTCAGTCAGACATTGGCAGACCTTCCGTCAGTTACCGGTAAAAGTGATTACCTCTCTTCACCGTATGTAGCCGCTGGCGACCGGCTCTACGTAGTAGGGCATCAGGATGGTACTTTCCCAGATTTGGGGTGGCACGTAACCGGAGAAATGGGCGGCATTTGGAATCACCCCATAAAACTACTTGACGGTTTTGCGCTGAGTATTACTCAAGACTCTACTTACTGCCTGCCTCCGGCGCTGCAGTTTATCAATTACCCCTTGGCCAACCAGCATATTTACCAGCTCCCTGATTTTGAAGTAGTGCGGACACAGTTTGTTCCAGACAGCCTTGAAGGAGTCGTAGTAGAATACCTGTTCAGGAAAATAAAAACTTCACAAAAGCTGAATGTTTCGTTCACTGCCCTGATAGACCTCAGGCCAGTTTGGCTAGCCGACAGCCTCAACATACAGGACGGTGCCGATCAGGTGTCATTCGACATTGCAAATGGGCTACTGGCCAAAGACAGCCTAAACCCCTGGTATGTAGCCGTAAAAAGCAGCGTAGAATCAGCGCCACGTTCAGTCACAGCCTGCGCCAACTCTAGACGAGGAAAAGGCGTAGACGCCTCGTTAAACTCAACCTTAATGCTGAATGAGGGCAAGGAAACAGTCATCACCTATTACATCGGAGGTTCTTATCAATCAGAAGATGCAGCACACGAAACGCTCAACCACCTAAGCACGCAAAGCATAGCCCTTCTGACCAAAAAGAAAGCCAAATATGAAAAGCTTACGCAAACTGCAAAGCTAAGCGTACCTGACGAGCGTATCGAGCAGATGTACCGGTGGACCAAGTATAACACTGACTGGCTGATGCGCGATGTGCCAGAAATCGGCCGAGGACTTTCTGCAGGGATTCCAGACTACCCGTGGTGGTTTGGCACCGACAACACATACGCCCTTCAAGGCCTGCTCGCTACCGGTCAGCATCAAGAGGTGAAAAACACCCTACAACTAATCATAGAGCTTTCAGGAAGGGTTAACGACAATGGAAAAATCATGCACGAGGCAAGTACCAATGGTGTGGTTTTTAACCCGGGCAACCTCAACACTACCCCTTATTTCATTCATCTTTTATGGAAATATTACTTGTGGACAGGAGACTTGGCGTTTCTACAAAAACACTACCAGCTCGTAAAAGACGGACTACTTTGGGTCGAATCACAAGACAAAGATGGGAATGGGTTTCCTGATGGTGCGGGTATGATGGAAATACACGGACTGCACTCTGAGATGATCGACGTAGTAGCCTACACGCAAGCCGCCTATGCTGCGGCCAGCAATATGGCCGAATTGTTTGGCGAACCAAAACTTGCCGCTCAATACGCTGCGAAGGCTACTCTGCTAAAAGAAGAAATCAACACCACCTGGTGGGTAGCTGATGCCAATTCATTCGCAGACTTCAGAGCTACCCGAGCCCAAGCCATCAAACTGATAGATGACGCAATCGTACGTGCTGATACGATTAATAAGCCCTGGGCCATCGCTGAGCTGCAACGCACCCAAGACCGTGTAGCACGCCTCCGCGACAATAGAACGCGCGGGTTTGTGGTGCATCACAACTGGGTAGTAAACACCCCTATGGAAATAGGAATAGCAGATCCTGAGAAAGCCAAAGCAGCCCTGGTCACCGCTAGAAACTACACCAATAAATTTGGCATGTATGTAACTGGCATAGATCGTGACGAAAACCAGGAACAATCGTCCAAATGGAAGGCCTTTAGCTATGTGGGGGCGGTTATGACTTTACCTACCGGTGTACAAGCAATAGCCGAAGCACGCTATGGGCGGCCTGAGCACTCACTCGCATACCTAAAGATGCTTGCGAATGGATTTAGCTATGCGCTCCCCGGGTCTATGTATGAAGTAAGTCCGGATTATGGCATGATCGCTCAGGCATGGAATAGCTACGCGGTAGCCACACCTATTATTGAACATCTTTTTGGTATCGAACCAAACGCTGGCGAAAAGCGCATTACCATCACTCCAAACTTCCCACCAGCATGGCAGCAAGCGAGCATAGCCAATGTAAAAATTGGTGACAACAGCCTCACGATAGAAAAAAATGGCAGTCAATTAAGCATCAAACAAACGCTTCCGGATTGGACCATTACAGTGAAAACCCACAATGGACAAGCCACGCTTAGCACTGACAAAATAGCAAACAAGAAAAACCAGGTGAGCTTTAGTGGCACCGAAAAGATTGTCCACCTATGAGTAATTTGAAAAATATACGGCGTATGGAGGTAAGCACTACCTTTGCACGCTTATGAACACCCAACTCTCCCATTTTCTTCAGCTAGGCCTGGCCATTGTAGTGATGTCAAGTTCAGGCACACTGGGCCGCTATATCGATATGTCTCCGCCTGTTACCATTTGGGTTCGGTGCGTGATAGGGGCTGTGGCATTATATGCCGTGCTCAAGGTATTTGGAATAGATACCAGCCCTGGATCTAGGAGAAATTATGGGTCGTTGATCCTTAGTGCACTCTTACTGGGAGCTCATTGGGTTACTTATTTCTTTGCTCTGCAATACTCCAATGTAGCTATCGGAATGCTCGCTCTATTCACGTATCCTGTGATGACTGCACTCTTAGAGCCAATTATACTAAAAACCCCGTTTCAAAAACTGAGCATAGTACTGGCCATCGTAGCTTTTGCAGGTGTAGCCATGCTTGTCCCTGAACTTACCTTCGAAAACAACTTTACCTTCGGTATCACCCTGGGAGTCCTCTCTGCACTGTTTTACTCGCTCAGAAACATTATGCTCAAGAAAAAAGTAAGTGGCCAGAGTGGAATCACCCTAATGTTTTATCAGCTGTTGGTTATCTCATTGGTATTGTGGCCAGTGCTCTTTCTGGAAGAGAGTTCTTTCATGACAAGCTTTCAAGCCAATTGGCAGGGAATACTCATTCTTGGATTGTTTACAACTGCTACTGGTCATACGCTATTCGTACTGAGTTTTAAAAATTTTTCTATCAGCACCGTTAGCATTATCAGTTCATTAACGCCTTTGATAGGAATTTTTCTAGGCTATATCTTCCTGAACGAGGTGCCCGCGGGCAAAACACTTTTTGGCGGATTCTTGATTTTCATCACAGTAATAGCCGAGAGTATCCACTCTGTCCGTAGCAGCAAATAACTCCCTCACCATTTCTTTCTTCAGGTAGAACCAACGATTCTCCCTGATTATCAGTACGATACAGTAAATTAGCTACTTATTAAGTATATTACCGGTATGTTTCAATAAAAATTATGTATACCGATGAAAAATTTATTTAAAACACTCACTTTCGTTTTCGTTGTTTCACTTATAGCTCCGGCATGTGCTCCTGATGATGATTTTAACGACATGGTAGTAGCGTCTGAGCTTGATCAGTCAACCACAGCGTCTACTAATGACAAAGAAGAAGAACAAGAGAAACCAGGCGGAAATTAATCCCGTTCACACGTGTATTTCGTCTAAAACTGTGAAAAAGACGAGCTTAAAAGCTCGTCTTTTTCTATATTAGCGAATAACGTTAACCTGTTCACTTATAATTTTCGTGCAAAAGCTCATCCCCATACTTGCCTTTTTGCTAGTTGCGCCTTTTACAGCAATTAGTTCCAATGCCATCGAGGCATTGCATGAGGAAGCTTATGGGCTACTGGATGATGCCCCCGACCGGGCCATGCAACTAGCCGATGAAGCTTTGAGACTGGCAGAGCGAGCCAATGACAACTACCTTCAAGGACAGTCCCTATTTATCAAAGCCTACCTCTACCGGCAAAAGGACGACATGGGCAAGGCTTTTGTAATCAACCTCGAAGCCCTGGAAGTATTTAAGCGCTCATCCGAACCTAAAGCACTTGAAAGCCGAGTAAAGGTGCTACTCAATACCGGCGAAATCCTTAAAAAGCATCACGTATATGCGCAAGCGATTAAATACTACAACGAAGGGATTGCACTTGCCAAAAACGAGGATTGGAAAAGACGACTGGTTAAACTTCACTACAATAAGGCAAGCGCATTGCATGATTTTGGCAACTTAGAAGAAGCGCTCGAAGAAGTGGATATTGCCAAAGGCATTGCCGAAGAGCTAAATGACGAACTGCGGATCATCCGGTGCTTAAACCAACGAGGGCTTATTCTCAAGGACATGAAAGCATACGATGCTGCCAGAACGTCCTTTCAGGAAATCATTAACTATCCATTCAGCGAAATTTCGGGAGACGTACACATAGGGCGTGCCTGGCACAATATCGGGGTGACTTACTCTGATGAGGGCAGGCTATCGGGAGCTCGTCTGGCGTATGAAGAAGCCCTACCCTGGCGCACAGATGACCGGTCATTATTTTTGACATATGCTGATTTATCAAGGGTCTATATGGACCTCAAGCTTACTGCCAGAGCCCAGGAAACAGCCGCACTTGCCCTTCCGCTCTACGAAAAACAAACACTGCTACCCGAGAACTATGAGTTCTTCAATACCTACTCTCAAATTGCCTTCCTTACTGGAGACATGGCAGGTAGCCATGAGTACTCACAACGATACATTGCTGAAAACCGGAAGTTTCTGATGCTTCAGGAAGAGATCCTTCAAGTGAAAGATCAGTACAAGATGGAAGTGCTGGCCGCCGGGTTCTTTACCGAACAACAAGCCAACAAAACCAGAAGCCAGCTTCAAAACTACCTTTGGTTGAGCGTCTTATTTTTCACATTGATTATCATCTTTGGCAAGATCAAACAGCGGCTCAATCGCTATCAGCTCAAAAAGCAAATCCTTAAAATTCACGAAGATAGTTCTGTATAGCGCTATCATTTCGAAAATCAATTTCTAAAATAGGGAATCCATCCTACCTCAACAGGGCCGAAAAATACCATTTCAAGCCAATTTATCAGTTTGGTAAGCCTTTTGGTAATAAAAGAGCCGAACCAAACAACACTACACTATGAGATCCTTACTTTATCTAGTTGCAATTATTTTGGTGATTGGATGGCTTCTTGGATTTTTTGTCTATAGCCTGGGTCACCTCATTCATATTTTGCTCGTGATCGCCGTAATCGCCCTCATCCTCGGCGTAATCAAAAGAGCTTAGCTAAAAGGCCACCTCACATTTTGCGAGGTGGCCTTTTACTTGTTACTCGTCGTAAAGCGATTCTCCATTAAGGTCAGTAGTGAGTATTTCACTCATGTAATCAAAAAATGGTCGCATTCCCTTAAACGTCTCATCCACAATCTGTGGAAACGTCTCCGACAACACTTCTCCATCTGTAAGTGGCCTGCGAACGATAAACTGCTTGTAGCGCAACAGATCAATTGCCGGGTCCGATACTTCAAATCCTTTGGGAGCTGTTTTTAACTGCTCTCCCTGAAGGCCACCAAACAGCTGTTGAAAGTCTGGAGCAGAAACGATCGACCTGAGCTCTTCTGGCTCTTGTTGTATTTGTTTTCGGATGTGGAGAAGATCCTGAGCATTAGGCCCAAAAAAACCTCCTGCTATATAACTTCCTCCTGGCTGCACCTGATAGTAATATCCACCCCGTCGGTAATGTCCTGCCCTCCGAAAGCTACCGGCTAAATGTCGCTTGTAAGGAGTCTTGTCTTTCGAAAACCGGACATCTCTATAGATCCTGTAGACTTTATCTTTTTCTATTTCATCGTGCTGTGCGAGCAGCGCTTTTATATCAGCGTGTTGGGCAGCAAAAACGTCTTTCACCTCTGCAAATCTTTGCTTTTGGGTGTCAAACCAGTCCCGGTTATTGTTGGCCGCCAGAGCGTTTAAAAAATCAATTACTTCTTGCATAGCTTAGCATGGTATGTTTTCCTTTCAGCAAACTGTAGATAAAAGAAAAGCTGCTCAAATCTTGGGCAGCTTTTTCAATCTATCATAATTCTACTACTACTATGCACTCACTTTGATTGCTTTGTTTTTCACAGAAGCAATCTTATTGATGGCATCCACATAGGCTTTCACCGAAGCGATGATGATGTCCTGATGCACACCAAATCCCATGTAGTGCTGGTCCTGATATTTTACTCTCAGGTGCACTTTGCCATCGTCATTTCTATTGCCCATGGACTGTACCAAAAACTCGTCCATGTCAAAAGTCTCTCCCAACATCTCATCCACTGCTCTAAACGCAGCATCTATACTGCCAGTACCGGTAGCCGAAGCATGTACCAGCTCATTGTTTACCTCTAGCTCCACTGTAGCTGATGGAAACACCGACTCACCACAGATAATCTGTACGTTTTTCAGTTTGACACCTCCTTCAGGAAGTGCTCCCTCTACCAGCACGATCAAGTCTTCGTCGGTCACATCTTTCTTCTCATCAGCCATTTTCAGAAACTCCTGATAGACCTCTTCTACACGAGCTTCTTCCAGTTCATACCCCAATCGGTCGAGGTGATATTTCAGTGCTGCTTTACCACTACGAGCTGTCAAGATGATGGAAGACTGAGGAATCCCTACATCTTCCGGATCAAGGATTTCGTAATTTTCTCTGTGCTTGATCACCCCATCCTGATGAATTCCTGAAGAGTGTGCAAATGCGTTTCTACCTACGATCGCCTTGTTGGGCTGCACCGGCATACGCATCATTTTGCTCACCAAAAGGCTCAATGCATAGATGTGCTGGCTCTTGATGTTGGTATGCAGATCTACGTCTTTGTGCGTCTTCATGATCATCGCCACTTCTTCCAGAGAAGTATTTCCGGCGCGTTCTCCTATTCCATTGATGGTAACCTCTACCTGCCGCGCTCCATTGAGCACACCAGCCATAGTATTGGCAGTGGCCAAACCAAGATCGTTATGGCAATGACATGAGATGATGGCATTGTCGATGCCTTTTACGTTTTCTTTCAAAAACTTAATTTTCTCACCATACTCTTCTGGAAGGCAATACCCGGTAGTATCCGGAATGTTTACCACAGTAGCACCAGCAGCAATAACAGCCTCTACCATGCGTGCCAGGTACTCATTTTCGGTCCTGCCGGCATCTTCACAATAAAACTCTACATCCTCCACATACTTTTTGGCATACTTAGTAGCTGCCACAGCACGTTCGAGGATTCGCTCGCGATCACTTTTAAACTTGTACTTGATGTGGTAATCAGACGAACCGATTCCGGTATGGATTCTTTTGCGCTTAGCGTATTTCAGTGCATCAGCGGCAAAGTCGATATCTTTTTCTACTGAGCGTGTAAGCGCGCAGATTATCGGATCATTTACAGCTTTCGATATTTCGATTACTGAGTTGAAATCCATGGGGCTGGAAATGGGAAAACCAGCCTCTATTACGTCTACACCCAGTGTCTCCAGCTCTTTAGCAATCTCTATCTTCTCTGGGGTGGACAACTGACAGCCAGGGACCTGCTCCCCATCTCTCAGTGTAGTATCGAATACATATACCTTATCACTCATGGTTGCTCCTCTTTATTGTACAGAGACCGCTTGCTTGATGTGTGCGACGACTCGCTTACCCATCTCATCGGTGCTCAAAATTTTATCTTTAGGTGTTTGTTGTTCGGCAATATCTGTGGTGCGGTAGCCCTCTTTGAGCACGGCATCCACTGCATCTATCACTGCTTTGCTTTCCTCTTGCATACCAAATGATATATCCAAAAGCAGTGCAGTAGATAGGATAGTAGCTAAAGGATTGGCGATGTTTTGTCCAGCGATATCTGGCGCCGAGCCATGGATAGGCTCGAATATCCCCACACTGTCACCTACAGAAGCAGACGCCAGCATACCCAGTGATCCGGCTATCTGTGATGCCTCGTCGGTAAGGATATCTCCAAACATGTTTCCTGTAACCACTACATCAAACTGCTTAGGATCTTTGATCAGCTGCATCGATGCATTGTCTATAAACATGTGTACCAGCTCTACTTCAGGGTAATTCTTGGCCACCTCATTTACGGTTTCTCTCCATAGGCGAGAAGACTCCAGTACGTTGGCTTTGTCCACAGAGTGTACAATCTTACGACGGGTCATGGCAGCCTCAAATGCCTTCTCGGCAATACGACGAACTTCCATCTTAGAGTAGCGCATGGTATCTATGGCTACTTCACCATTTTCCTGACGCTCCCTTGGCTCTCCAAAGTAAATTCCTCCTGTAAGCTCGCGGAAAAACAAAATATCAGAGCCTTTCAATATTTCCGACTTGATACTCGACGCATGTGCGAGCTCATCAAATATTTTAATCGGGCGTATGTTGGTATAAAGCCCTAATGATTTTCTGATTTTTAGCAAGCCTTGCTCGGGGCGCACTTGCTTGGATGGGTCATTATCGTACATTGGGTGTCCTACGGCACCAAGCAGGATCGCATCCGCCTGCTTACACGCATCCAATGTTTTGTCTGGCAGTGGCTCTCCAGTAGCCTCTATAGCTGCATGCCCTATCAGTTCGTTTTGGAAAGAGAAGGTATGGCCGAAAATTTCAGCGATATTCTTTAAAACATCATTACCCCATGCTGTCACTTCCGGGCCAATACCGTCTCCTCCTAGAATTACTATATTTTTATTTGCCATTGTTCTTAAAAAGTCACTCGTTTTGCTTCAAAAGCTTCTATTTCTTCTTTTCCGCTAAGGATGTAATCAATGTCGTCGTACCCCTTGATGAGGCACATTTTTTTATAGGCATTGATCTCAAACTGCTCACTATTACCCGTCTGCTCATTGATGATCTGCTCAGCTTCCAGGTCCACAGTGATCTTAGCCTTAGGATCTTGCTCTATAGTCTTAAAAAGTTCTTGTAAAAACTCATCAGTAACCTGTACTGGCAGCAAGCCATTGTTCAAAGAATTCCCTTTGAAGATGTCTGCAAAAAAGCTGCTTACGACTACTGCAAACCCGTAATCTTTGATCGCCCATGCCGCGTGCTCACGACTACTTCCACAGCCAAAATTCTTTCCCGCTACCAGGATTTCGCCGGTGTAAGTGTCGTCATTCAGCACAAAATCTGCTTTGGGCTGATCCGCATTGTCATAGCGCCAGTCCCGAAACAAGTTGTCTCCAAACCCCTCACGAGTAGTGGCTTTTAGAAATCTCGCAGGTATGATCTGATCAGTATCTATATTTTCGATTGGCAGTGGTACTGCCGTGGATGTCAGTTTTTTAAATCCCATCTATATCAATTCTCTAATGTCAGAAATCTCACCAGTCACAGCTGCAGCAGCAGCCATCAACGGACTCACCAGGAATGTTCTGGCGCCAGGTCCCTGACGTCCTTCAAAGTTTCTATTGGACGTACTTACGCAGTACTTGCCTGCAGGCACTTTATCTTCATTCATCCCCAGACATGCCGAGCAGCCTGGCTGACGCAGCTCAAATCCAGCTTCGGTAAACACCTTATCGAGCCCTTCTTCTTTGGCCTGAGCCTCTACTCCTTTAGAGCCGGGTACAATCCAAACAGTAACGCCATCTGCTTTTTTCTTGCCCTGAACAAAATCGGCAACAGCCCTCAAATCTTCGATTCGCGAATTGGTACAACTACCGATAAACACGTAATCGATTTTCTTACCTTTCAGCGGCTGCTGAGGATCCAATCCCATATAATCGAGCGCCTTTACCATGTCCTTTGCAGTGCCATTTACAGCCACTTCAGGAATGGTTTGAGACACGCCCATACCCATACCAGGGTTGGTACCATAAGTGATCCATGGCTCTATGTCTTCAGCCTGAAACACCTCCACACGATCATAAGATGCATCCGGATCACTAGGAAGGGTTTTCCAGTAAGCTACTGCCTGATCCCACGCCTCACCCTTCGGTGCAAACTCACGACCTTTTAGGTATTCAAAAGTGGTTTCGTCTGGAGCTATCATACCACCTCTTGCGCCCATCTCTATACTCATGTTGCAAATGGTCATGCGAGCCTCCATAGATAGAGACTTGATAGCCGTACCAGCAAACTCCACAAAATAACCGGTACCGCCTGCTGCGGACAGCTGCGATATCACATACAGGATGATGTCCTTGGCCGTGACTCCTTTGGCCAGCGTGCCGTTTACCTCTATGCGCATGGTTTTAGGACGGTACTGTAGCAAACACTGAGTAGCCAATACCTGCTCCACCTGAGAAGTGCCTATACCAAAAGCGATGCTTCCGAAAGCCCCGTGCGTAGACGTATGGCTATCTCCACAAACCATGGTCATTCCAGGCTGGGTAAGCCCCAAATCAGGGCCTATAACATGAACAATTCCTTGTTTTTCATGCCCCAAGTCGTAGAGCTCCACTCCAAATTCTTCGCAGTTTTCACGAAGCTTCTGTACCTGAAACCTTGAAAGAGGCTCCTGTATGGGTAAGTGCTGATTGAGTGTGGGCACATTGTGATCTGCTGTGGCTGTGGTTTGCTCCGGTCTGAGCACGGGTAGGCCACGTCTACGCAGACCATCAAAGGCCTGAGGTGATGTTACCTCGTGTATATAATGTCTGTCTATGTAAAGAACCTCGGGGTATTCTGGCTTCTTCGATACCACGTGAGATTCCCAAACTTTTTCAAAAAGTGTCTTTCCTGCCATCTACTCTTCCTAAGAATTTAAATTCAAATTCTAAAGTAGAAGGGAAGCAGTGAAGGATAAAATCAAATAAAAATGTAATTACGACTTCTAATGGAATGTTTTCGTCAAAATGACGTTATTTTAGCAAGTAAAGGATTTTTTAATTACTATGCCTAAAGAGCGATCAGATCATTTGTTTACCCTCATCAAGTCACTCAGAAAGAGTGAAAAGCGCTATTTCAAAGTGAAAAACAAAGCACAGCCCAACGAGGATACAAAGTACCTGCTGCTATTTGATGCTTTGGATAAAATGGAGGATTTTAACGAAGAACTGGTCATCAAAAAAAATGACTGGATCAATCCAAGACAGTTTAGCAACCTGAAGGCTCACTTGTACAAAAAAGTACTGCAGAGCCTCAAAGAATATACCGCCTCCTCCAATGACGAAGTACATATACGGGAGCAAATAGATTACATCCAAATCCTCTTTGACAGAAGCCTGTACCAGCAAAGTATGCAACTGCTCCAAAAGGTAAAAAAGGCTATCAAAAAGAGTGAAAACCTGGAACTACAACTAGAGGTGCTCAAATGGGAAAAAAACCTACTCCCCTACTCGCTAAGTAAAAATCATCTGGACACTGTCCGAAAAATCGTATCTGAAGCCAACACCATCAATGAACGTATCTCCAGAGTAAATCAGCTGACCAACCTGACTGCAGAGCTCAACGCCATTTACGTGAAAACAGGCTATATCCGAAACAAGGAAGACCATGATCATATCCGGAATGTTTTCTTAAACCAGCTCCCCGAATGGAACGAAGATGAGTTTAGCTTCCGCGAAAAGCTCCTTTGGTATGACATCCAACTAAGCTACTATAGCTTTATCCAAAACTTTGAAGAAGTATATCGCTATGCGCGCAAGTGGGTAGACCTCTTCAGAGATACTCCAAACTCTGCATACTACCTGGAGATGTACATCAAAGCACTCAACCAACTGCTCAATGCTCAGGCGCGCCTATCTAAGTATACGGAGTTTCAAGACACACATAGAATACTGCGCAACCTGGCCAACCACAGGCTGATCCAACTCAACGAAAACCTACAAATCCGACTGTTTAAATACAGCTATGCGCATCAGTTCAATGGATATTTTATGGTGGGAGACTTCAAAAAAGGTGTGAGCCTCCTACAACGCATCGAAGAACGACTGGAAGGGTACATCGGTATGCTGGACAAGCACTCCGAGCTCGTGCTCTTTTACAAGATCGCTTGTTTGTATTTTGGCAATGAAAACTATAGAAAGGCTCTCAAATGGCTCAACAGAATCATCAACTCTGAAGATCAGGATATCCGCGAGGATGTACACTCTTTTGCTCGAATCATCAATCTGATTACGCACTACGAACTAGGCAATAGGGACGTAATCGATTACTACATCCGGTCTACTTACCGCTTTTTATTAAAGAAAGATGACCTCCATGCTTTTCAGCAATATATACTGGAATTCCTCAAAGGACTATCTAGAGAGATCACCAATGACGAGCTCATTGAGCGGTTTAAGCGCCTCCGTGAGCAGCTGATGGAGCTATCTGAAAGCAAATACGACAAACGGGCATTTGTCTACTTTGACATAATCTCCTGGCTGGAAAGCAAAATATACCATCGCCCTGTAGGGGATGTGATCAGAGAAAAAGCGCTGAAAAAAGTGAGCTAGCCAATTCGCCGAGCATGAGGAACTTCATCATCCAAAACAGGACGAACCTGAGTGGCAGAAACAGTTTCTACGGTGAGAGTAGTGCGGCCTAAAGTCATAAACTCTACTTCATAACCTTCATGATCACCATGTATATGTACCACAACGCCAATATCTCCGGATATAGGCTTATTCACTCCTATATCCTCTGTCAACACCACCTCATCGTATAATTTAATCATGACTGTAATGGATGCTTAGTTTAGTACTGTCGCGCCGACTAATCCTTGATCCTGCTGAAGCGCATGGCTTTGAGCATAAAATCAGGCAATGGCTTTAGCGGGTCGCGCTTTTCTACGTTGAGGAATATGCCTAGCTTCTCAATAATCGGAATTTTGTACACCTCGATCATTTCTATCAAAATACCATCGGGATCGTCTATGTAAGTACAATGCACCCTTGTAGTTCCTCCCATATCCAGGGTATCCTTGGTATCACAGGTAAACCCAAAGCCTTTGGCATCCAACTCCGCTCCAAGCGCTTGCATACCACGCACATCCAGGCCTATATGCACAAACCCAACATCTCCCCAAATTCGACCCTTCCAGATTTTCTTCGGTGTATAGTCTATCGCCTGAATCAGTTCGATGTAAGTATCTGCAGACACTTTGGCAAAACCACCTCCCGGAGGGTTTGATTGGGTGAGTCGGATACGTCTAAACTGCTTTTCGCCACCTTCCAGACTTTTATAATCTTCGAAAACACCCGTCTCATCATAGACCACCTTATCGTACCCAAGGATATCGGCGTACAGCTTCAGTGAATTGTCAATGTTGGAAACACCCACTACACATCCGTTAGGGCCACCAGTGATGTGCTTGCCTTTTGTATAAAAATTCTGCCCGGGAATGATCTGAAAGATCAATCCATTCGGATCCTCTGCATAAAACGTCTCTTCTCCATTCGGCATTTTTACCACCTCGGAAAGCAGCTTAGCTCCATTCGTCTTAAAATGCTCAAAGGCTTTGCGCACGTCCCTGGCCTTTATCTGATTGATGTAGATACCTATGTCTCCCAGCTCAATCTCGAACTGCACCTTTTTCGGTGTGAAACTGGTAGGGTTGACCACCTCCATGGCACAGCCACCCTGAAGGTTGAGGATCATGGTAGCCCGCTTGGTGATGGTTTCATTGTGCGTGTACACGTCCATCAATGGCGCAGGAGCCACACCATCGAATATAGGAATGTCCATCCCTATAAACTTGCGGTACCATTTCTGTGAAACTTCAGAGTCTAAAACCCCTACTCCGATATGCTGAATGCCGTTGATACGTTTGTACATGCGCTGAAAAATTTTGGCTAAAATAAACGAACCTGGAGATAGGGAGTAGTTTTGATATTAAGAATATCAGATCAAAAGAAGAGAGGTGAGTATTACTTTAAATTTTCTATGAATTCTTTTGGGGTCCTTACCGGCAAAACACCACCTTTAAAGTCGTCAATATTTCTAGAGATGATCACTTCGCAATTCGATTTTTCTGCGGTGAAGTGCTGAACCCCATCCTCAAAATCTTTAAAATTTGAATTTAAAGCTTCCCGAATAACATGTTCATCAACTCCGGCAACGTGAACAATTTCGATTAAAGAACTTATAAATTCCCGAGCCATCTTTCCGCCTACTTGTTTTGCCGATATATAATAAAGGTCGGTGACTGTGGTAGCTGAAATATAGGCTTCTATGACACCTTCAGAAATCAACCTAAACATCGACTCTGAGTCGAAATAATGTGGAATTCTTCGCAAGGCGATATCTAACACAATATTTGTATCAAGAAGCACCTTGATCATTTGTATTTATTTAACAAATAAGCTGATTTATCGTCAGTTACCTCTTCTTTAATAAAGCCGGTCCACTTTTCTAAAAACTTGTTCAAATCTCCCTTAACCCTACTCACACTTTTCACCTTCAACTCTACCTCCACATACTCATCCTCCAGGTGTAGATGCTCAGGCAATACAATAGTGCCCTCAGAAGTTACTTTAGTTTTGAATTTAAGTTTGCTCATAGAAAAAGATCCTCATTTAAAAATACAAAACAAAATAGACACCCATTTCATTTCCCCTTGAGCATCTTTTCTACTTCCTGAAGCTCATCTCTCAGCCTTGCAGCTTCCATAAAATCCAAATCCTTTGCAGCCTTCTCCATCTTTTTGCGGGTATCATCCGCAAGCTTCTTCAGCTGGTCTTTGGTCATGTAAGCCACCACTGGGTCGGCCGCCACGGATGCTTCCGTTTCTTCCTGACTGTAGTATTTCTTAGCCCCTTTCTTCTTATCCGCAGCAGACGTTTGGCCCAGGATCGCCTCACGGTTTTTGATAATGGTTTTAGGCACAATGCCGTGCTCTTCATTATATGCTTGCTGGATACTCCTCCGGCGATTGGTCTCATCGATGGACTTCTGCATGGAGTCGGTCACCCGATCTGCGTACATCACCACCATGCCATTTTCGTTACGCGCGGCACGCCCTATAGTCTGCACCAGCGAGCGTTCGTTACGCAAGAAGCCTTCTTTGTCTGCATCGATAATGGCTACCAATGATACCTCGGGAAGGTCCAGCCCCTCACGAAGCAGGTTGACCCCCACCAGCACATCAAATACCCCTAGCCTCAGCTCTCGTAGTATCTCCACCCGATCCAGCGTATCTACCTCCGAGTGAATGTAGCGCGTCTTCACCCCCGCATTTTCTAAATATTTGGTAAGCTCCTCTGCCATACGCTTGGTGAGGGTGGTACACAGCACGCGCTCTTCTCGCTCCACACGCAGCTGAATTTCTTCCATGAGGTCATCTATCTGGTTGACACTCGGTCGCACTTCGATGATGGGGTCTAGCAGCCCGGTAGGACGAATCAGCTGCTCTACCACTACTCCTTCAGACTTCCGCAGCTCATATTCTCCCGGAGTAGCACTTACAAACACCACCTGGTTGAGCATTTCTTCAAATTCATTGAAAGTAAGCGGACGGTTGTCCAGTGCAGAAGGCAGCCTAAAGCCATAATCCACCAGGTTTACTTTACGGCTCCTATCTCCGCCCCACATGGCTCTCACCTGCGGGATGGTCACATGGCTTTCATCCACTACCATCAGGTAATCATCCGGAAAGTAGTCCAAAAGGCAGAATGGACGACCACCTGGCTCTCGGCGATCAAAGTACCGAGAGTAATTTTCCACTCCTGAGCAGTAGCCAATCTCGCGAATCATCTCCAGGTCAAATTCCGTGCGCTCCTTGAGGCGCTTGGCCTCCATAAAGCGGCGCTCCTCTTCAAAAAACTGAACCTGCGCCACCAGGTCATCCTGTATTTCTGTGATCGCTGTATTAAGTGTATCCTTTCCTGTCACAAAAAGATTTGCCGGAAAGATGGTGATAATTCGTTCCTCAGCGAGTTTCTCTCCCGTTTCAGGGTTGATGCGCTGTATGGTTTCTATTTCATCTCCCCAGAAAATAAAGCGATAGGCAAAATCAGCATAGGCGACAAAAACATCTACCGTATCGCCTTTGACACGAAAAGTACCTCGCTTAAACTCCGCCTCCGTACGGCTATAGAGTATATCCACCAGCTTAAATAAAAACTGATTTCGCGGAATCTCATCCCCTTCCTGTACCTTGACAACATTCTTTCCAAACTCCTCGGGATTGCCTATACCATAGATACATGACACAGATGCCACTACCAGCACATCTCGTCGCCCAGACAGCAATGCAGATGTCGCCGACAGTCGCAACTTCTCGATCTCATCATTGATGGACAGGTCCTTCTCTATGTACAGGTTGGTGGTGGGGATAAACGCTTCCGGCTGATAATAGTCATAGTAGGAGATGAAATACTCCACGGCGTTGTTAGGAAAAAAGCTTTTAAACTCTCCATAGAGCTGCGCCGCAAGGGTTTTGTTGTGACAAAGCACAAGTGTAGGCTTCTGCACCCGCTCGATCACATTGGCCATGGTAAAGGTCTTACCCGAGCCCGTCACTCCTAGCAGGGTTTGGGCTGGCTCCTCATTACCTATTCCTTCTACCAGTTGATTGATGGCTCCTGGCTGATCACCGGTAGGCTCGTATTCCGATACTATGTTAAATGACATGCTAAGAATTCCATATTTCCCAGGACTTATCGGCCTGTAAGTGGAGCATCTCCAGCCCGTTCTTTGTACGTGCTCCTCGCTGGCGCCCCTCTCGCATAAATGCCGTTTCCTCGGGGTTGTAAACGAGATCGTAGAGGTATTGTTCTGGGTGGATTACATCATATGGTAAATCCGGCTTGCCTTCTATGTTCGGGCTCATTCCTAGCGGAGTGGTATTGACGATCATTCCTGTTTTGGCCAGGTAGTCAGGGTTTTGTTTAATATCCTCATACGTGAGGTCTCCTTTGGCTCGCTGGCGCGAAACCACCATGTATTTGATCCCCAAATCCAAAAATACAGCCTCTACTGCCTTGGAGGCACCTCCACCCCCCAGTATCAATGCATCAGATACCAGTTCGGCACCCTGAAAATAATTCAGCACAGACTGCTTAAAACCATAGTAGTCGCTATTGTAACCTACCAGTTTATCCCCTTCTTTTTTGATCACATTGACTGCCTCCACTTTACGGGCACTGCTATCCAGGCGGTCTAGAAATCTGCGTACGTTTTCTTTGTGTGGCACGGTCACATTGAGGCCTACAAGGTTTGGATAGCGCTCCCAGAGTCCTGGAAAATCTTTAAGGTATTCCAACGCAAAAAGGTCATAACGGTGACTTTCAGAAAGTCCCATCTGTTTGAATTTTTCTGTGAAATACTTGTGTGAAAACGAATGGCTAAGTGGAAAGCCAATGAGTCCAAAGCGCTTCATGCTTAAAAAATTAAAGGTTGACAATCAAGACATCTTGCTGCCGAATCGCTCCAATGCTACTACGATCACTACTCCTGCTACAGCACAAATGATTGCGAAAGATAGTTGATTTGGCTGACCTGTGATAAGCTCAAACTGCTGAGGGGAGAGATTTACAAAACTATTTTCCTCTACTAGCTTCCATGGCCATATTTTATTGAGCGAGCCCAGCATAAATCCAGCCAGTATAGAAAGGGTAGCTACCTTTTGGTGGTGAAGCAACCAGTGGATGAGCTTAGAAAACGTCACAATTCCAATAGCACAGCCCAGAGCAAAGACCACAATCACTCCCAGGTCAAACGATTTGACAGCTCCCAGCACATACTCATACTTGCCTAGCAACAGCAAAATGAACGAACCGGATATACCGGGCAGGATCATGGCACAAATGGCAATGGCTCCAGATAAAAAAATAAACCACAAAGCGGTAGGTGTCTCAGCCGGAGCTAGTGAAGTGATGGTATATGCTATGACGACCCCTACCACCAAAAAGATATAAGCTCGCCAGTCACGCTGCCTGGGCAGCACATAAAACGCCGAGATCAAAATAAGCCCAAAGAAGAAAGACCACACCGGTATGGGGTGATTTTCGAGCAAAAAGGTGATGAGTTTGGCAAGTGAAAAAATGCTGATCAGCACCCCTGCAAATACATTAACCAAAAATGAGCCGTTGATATGGCGCCAGAGTGCGGCGATCTGAAAGCCTAGCAGCAGCTTCAACGCCGTAGCGTCTATGGACCTGATGGAGTCTATCAGCTCTTCGTAGATGCCCGTGATCAGTGCCATGGTACCACCAGACACTCCGGGAATCACGTCGGCACCGCCCATCGCCATGCCTTTGATGAGTAGCAATAATCTTTTCATGAGCGCATAAAAAAGCCACCGAATATCTGGTGGCTAATTGTTAAATACTTTTATACTTTATCTAGAAAGTAATCAAACGTGTCTCCACGCAGCCCTAGCCTGATGGTTTCCAGTGGGATCACCTCATTTGGAGCGATGTTCCCCAGGTTTACATTAGACCCGATGAGTTTGATAAACCACACCTGCTGTTCTTTCTGCGGAGCTTCCCAAAGGATTTTCTCTTCGGGGATTTTAGTGAGAATCTCTTCTACCAGTCCCTGACGTACTTCTCCAGAGTCTCTAAACAAGCCTACATTTCCAGACTCTCTGGCTTCACCGATCACTTTCCATGCTCCGGCATCCAGCTCTGTCTGCATCTGTTCGATCCACTTGTAGGGAGGGATGATCTTTTCGGCATCCTTAGACCCTACTTCGCTCAGCACCGTCACCTGCTTGGCTAGTGTAGAGATGTACTCACATTTCCTATCGTGATCCAACACAATAGATCCGTCAGACACCTCCGCATATTCGAGCCCAAACTCGTCCAGCACTTTCTGGTAATCAGAAAACTGATCACGCACAATAAAAGCCTCGAAAAGAGTGCCACCAAGATAAACCGGGATGCCCGCAGCCTTGTAGACAGCAAGTTTCTCTTTGAGGTTTTTGGTCACAAAAGAAGTAGCCCATCCGAGCTTCACTATATCGATATAGTCTCCTGAGATCTCCAGCATGTCCTCTACTTCACGGATGCTAAGTCCTTTATCCATGACCATGGTAAAACCAGTGGTACGAGGCTTTGTGGTACGCTCAGGTATTTGCTTTAAATGATAATTCATACAAAAAACTTTGACTCTGGCTGATTAAGAAGGCACAAAAATCACAAATTCTATGAAAAATGACCTAGAATCAACGATTGTTTTTCCTGTACTGCTCTATGATCTGGTACAGCGCTTTCTGAGTCTGTAACTTCGGAAAAAAATCAAATAGTCGAACATGGGCTTCAAAATCGAGCATTAGGCCCGTTTCCAGGCGATTTATAGCCATTTTGTATTTCCCACCTTCGATCAGATACACCACACTTTGATAGTACAGGTTGGCATTGTCTGGGCACTCCACCAGGCCATCTTCTATGATCTCCTGTGCCTGCTCAAAATCACCCTGCTCAAAATACACCATAGACCAGTCCAGCCAAATCTGCGCATTTTCGGGATCCATTTCGCTGGCTTCTGTGTAGGCATCTATCGCCGAGATGATGTTGCCCGTACGAAACTCAGCATCAGCTACAGCTTTCCAGTACACGCCATTTTCCACATCTAGCTTGAGGGCTTTATTCAAAAAATGAATGGCTTCATACCACTTTTCCTGTAGCGACAGACAGACCCCCATACCATACCACGCTTCGTGGTAGAGCTGATCCAGCTTGGTCGCTTTTTGGTAGTTTTTCACGGCCAGGTCATACTGCTGCAGCTTCTCATAGGCAGCCCCTATATGGCAATATGTTTCTGCAGTAGGCCCCTCTATGTCCATAGTTTTGGTATAGGCATTCAGCGCCTTGTCAAAACGCTCGAGGTTCATGTAGGCATTGCCCATATTGAAGTGAGCACTGCTGAAATCATCGTCTATAGCAACCGCAAACTCGTAAGCATCTACAGCTTTTTCGTATTTACCCAGCTTATTGTAGACGATGCCCAGGTTATACCAGGCATACTCCGAGTAGGGGTCCTGATCGATAAACTTATGGTAGTAGTCCAGGCTGCTCTCCAGCTCACCGGTTACATCCAGGCAGTAGGCCAGCTCATACAGTGCGTTTTCGTTGAGCATGTTGTGCTCTATGGCCTGCTTGTAGTTCTCTGCAGCCTGCTCATAGTTGCCCATACCCTGGTAGGCGAGCCCTATGCTGTAATACACCTCATCTTTATCTTCCGCAAAATCCAGCGTACGCTCATAAGACTCTATGGCCAGCTCGTACTGTGACATCAGCGAATGAATGGTACCTTTTTGTATAAGGATTTCCGGGTCATTAGGGTGAAAGTTGAGTGCATCCTCCAGCTTTTCGATAGCCTCGGCATGCCGCTCCAGCTTCACCAGCACATCAGCCATCTCCATGATCAGGTCTATGGAAAAAGAAAACTGCTCCAGACCTACCTCACATGCACGAAGTGCCTGAGGGTATTTTTCATGGTTTTGATAATAGTTGATGACCCTAAGGTAGGTCTCCTCATCAAAATAGTATGATTCTTTTTTCTTAAGGAATGCTTCAAACTTTCTTATCAACTCCCTCTCTTCCTTGCGCTTATACTCTTCTTGCATATAAAAAAGTTATATCTAGTGCTCGTTGTGGCTCTAACAATTTACTTGAAAATTCAGTGTGACAAATGCTAAATCCCTCAAAAGTTATCCACATGGGCCGTTTCTACCCTATGTGATCGTTTAAGAGATTGTTAGGTTTCACTTTCACTTGCAGTCCTTTTTTCAGCACTTCCAGTTGGCCAGGCTTATGAATATCAGAACCAACAAAGTCTACTAAAGATTCCCCGAAGAGTTTCTGAGCAATCGCCCTGGGCTGAGGCCCGTAGAGTCCCGCTAGTGAAGGAATGGAAACCTGCAGTTTTACGCCCTGCTCCCGAATCTGCCTCAGCCAGCCAAAATCTGACTGAAGGTATTCGTAACGTTCCGGGTGGGCCAGTATGGGTGTGTACCCTTGCGTTTTCATCGCAAACATCACTTCCTGAAAGATGAGCGGTTTACTGTAGAATCCTGTTTCTACCAATACATATCGGCCTTTACCAAAGCATAGCAGCTCTTCTTTGTTTTTGAGGCGCTCCATGAGCGTTTCATCTATAAAGTATTCGGCTGCAGCTTCCAGTTTCACAGGGATACCTTCGGCTTGAGCTGCTTCCTGCACGCGGGCAACGCCACTTTTGATCACTTCTGGTGTATTGGGATAATACTCTGCATAGATGTGCGGCGTGGTAATCACCCGTTCGTACCCCCAGGAGGCCAGCTTTCGCAGTATAGTGAGGGCCTCAGAGGTGGATTTTACCCCATCATCTATGCCCGGCACCAGATGGCTGTGAATGTCTGTAGTCGTATGTATTTTCTGCTTGTTGCTAAACCAGCTAAACATAGGATTCGTTAATCGAAGGCAAAGGTAGCTGTATTATTTCGATTCCTCGTAATAACCGTACCCATATCCATAGCCATATCCATAGCCATATCCGTAGCCCTTTCCTCCTGCTTTTACAGAGTTAAAGATGACTGTAAGGTTGCTAAACTGATTGATGCGCTTGAGGTTTTCCAGGCTCTTTACAAACGAGCGCTTGGAATATTCCGATCGGATGACATAAAGCTGCAAATCAGATTTTTTCATGGACAGCACTGCATCGGTCACCAGGCCTACAGGCGGTGTATCCAGTATCACCAGATCATACCGGTCCTTTAGCTGGCTCAGTAGCTGATCGTATTCGGTGTTTAGTATAAGCTCTGAAGGGTTGGGAGGGTTAGGGCCTGCCGGGATGTAGTCCAGGTTTTCATGGTCTGTTTTCCTGATGGTCTCTTCCAGCTTGCTCTTCCCTATCAGCAGGGTACTCATGCCACTCGGGCTGGCTTCATCCTGAAACGCCAGGTGTACCTTGGGCTTGCGCATGTCCAGGTCCACGATACACACCTTCTGGTTGGACAGTGCAATGATAGCACCGAGGTTTACCGCCACGAAGGTTTTACCCTCACCAGAGATGGTAGACGTAATGGTAATCAACCGGGTATCATTGGTGCCATTGAGAAACTCCATATTGGTACGAATGGTCCTGAGCGACTCACTCATGGCAGACTTGGAGTTGGCCTTGATCACCATTTTGGTGAGCGGCAACTTTTCTGTACTGTAGTGAGGCACTGTACCCAGCACCGGCACGTCTATCAGCGACTCCAACTCCTTGAGGCTGGAGATCTGATTGTGTAGCAGGTAGCGTATCAGTACAAACACCACAGAAATAAACAATGCCGCCACGATGCCTATCACATAGATAAGCTTGGGCTGTGGTTTGATAGGTGCGCCGGGTAGTGAGGCTGGTGAAAGGATCACAAAGTTGGTGACAGTGCCAGCACGGGTGATTTCGAGCTCCATCTTGGTTTTGCGAAGCGATTGCAAAAACTCCTCCTGCAAGCTATAGAGCCGTCTGTTTTTAGAATACTCCGTATCCTGAGCAGGCAACCTCAAAAAGTTTTTTTCTAATCGTTTGCGTCCTGCATCTACCTGCGCTATTCTGCCTTTGAGTCTATCCTGATAGGTAGTGAGGGCCTGCTTTAGCTCTGCACGCTGGAGTGACAGCTGCTGGGTGATACGCTGCATCACCTGCGTATTGGCCTGGTATTGTCCTTTTTTGATCAGGTATTCTTCTCTGAGCTGCAGGTAGCTCTGCATATAGTCACTCAGATACGGGGGTAACCCCTCATAGATACCCGAGAAGATGACGCCTGATTCATTTTCTAAATCCCGACTGAGCATATTGAGCTGGCTTTGCTTACGCTTGAGCTCAAAGTAAGTAGAGTCCAAATGCTCCAACTCCACGATGGTCTGCTGCAAGTCAGCCTGCAAATTGACCGTACGGTTTTCGATGATGAAGTTTTCAAAGTACCGCTCAAACTCCTGTATGCGCTGCTCTGTTTCGCTCATCTGAGACTCCAAAAACGTTAATTTTTGCTCTATAGCCTGATTTTTAGCCTGCTTGGTATAGTCCAGATAGAGCGTGTCTATGGCTGTGAGCAAGTCCTGAGCTTTGTATTTGTTATAATCTACTATTGAGATGCGTATGGTCCTGGCATTGAAGTTTTCCGGCTGTACGGATACGGTGTTTTGAAAGTATTTGATCAGCGCTTCATTACTGTTTACCACAAAGTAGTACTTGCCTTCTACTTCAGGAAAGCTAAAGTTGCTGGTCTTTACGATTCGGCACGTAAAAGCGCTTGTTTGCACCTGATCACCAAATGTGTAGGTCTGCTTCTCTCCATTCCAAAGCAGCTCAAATGTATTTTCACCTGTTATTTCCAGGTCTATCTTTCGGTCGTAGTAGCCAAAGCTTTTCTTATCATAAAACACCTCAAACGGGCTATTGGTATAGCGCTCGTCAGTCAGGTAGGTACCGTAGTAGTGGTAAGACACGTCCATCCCCACTGCATCTACTACTTTGGACATGAAAAGCTTGGACTTGAGGATCTCTATTTCTCCTGAGATTTCATTGATATCTACTGATTTCATCCCCTGAGAGAGACCAAGCTCACGTGCTTCGCTTTCAAAATCCAGCTTGATGACCGAGCTGGACTCAAATACGGGTTTGGTATACCGCACGTATAGATAAGCTGCAGATGCTCCTACTATCAGAAATGCTACGATGTACAAGATGCTCTTGCGCAGGATGTACAAAAACTTCTCTGGGTCAAACGCATTGAGCAATTCGTTTGACTTGTTGTTTTGCTCCTCTATCTGCCCGAAATCGTTCACTTGGTGAGGTTTTGAATGACCAAAATAAGGGTAATGACACCAGAGACGATCCCGATTAATGGCGACACATCTCGGATGGACTCAAATACAGGCCGGCGCCATGGCTCCACATAGATGACATCTCCCGGACGCACAGCTATCACACTGGCTTTCATACCGCTGATGGTAGTAAGGTCTATTTCATATACCTGCGGATCACTCAGATCCCCTCTCAGCAGCTTGATGTTTTTGGCTTTGGCCCCAAGATCTAGCCCTCCATAGAGTGCCAGCACTTCGGCCAGGGTGGTGTTTTCATTATCCAGTGGCACTACTACACCGCCGTTTACCCCCAGCACTGTAACCCGTCGGTTGTTTACTTTTAGCTTTACAAAGCTCTCCTGGTAGTAAGTATCAAAAGCCTGCTCCAGCATGCGCTCTGCTTCTACTACAGTGAGTCCTACGAGCTTCACGTCGCCCACCATAGGCAGCTTGGCCACGCCATTTTGCTGTATGAGGTACTCGATCCTTCCGTTTTGCTGGTTTTGCTGGCGATTCATTCCCTGCATGAGCTCATTATTGGGGTCTATTACCCGCTCACCCTTATTGGTGTATACACGCAGGTCCAGGTAGTCGCCGGCACGCAGCACGTAGTTGCCCGCCGCGGCTGCTACTGGCTCACTCAGCTGCTCGGCGGTGAAGTCATCGTCTAGCTGAAAGAGGATATCCTGACGGTAGAGCTTACACCCCGACAGGGACATGAGCAAAACTGCCAGGAGAACAGAAAGGTGTTTCAAATCAAAAAAGTGTTCGTTCATACGCTGAGAGCGAATCTAAATGGAATTGAGTAAAGATAACAGATCAGCTATATATCACGGCCAGTTAGGTCGGTGACTTTTCGATGATACTGCCGGATCACCAGCTGTTGGTCAAAGTTTTCTTCTATAAACTTCCGTGACCTGTGGGCCATTTCGGTTTGTTCCTGGTGGCTCAGGGCCAAAAAGAGTTTGATTTTTGCGGCCAGATCGGCCGGATTTTGTGGCTTACACAAAAAGCCATTTTTGCCATCCTGCACCACATGCCTGCAGCCGGGCACATCTGTAGCGATCAGGGGCCTGCCCATAGCTCCTGCCTCTAGCAGGGTACGCGGCGTACCTTCCCGGTAAGAGGGCAGCACCACCGCACTGGCCTGAGCGATGACCGGTCGTACATCTTCTAAATGCGCGGTATAGCGAATAAGGCCTTCTTTTTGCCAGGTGGCAAGCTCCTCCCCTGCTATGGAGCGGGCATGACTTTCGTCCAATGCCCCTACGAGATGAAACCGTACATGGAGCCCTTTTTTGCGGAGCAGCCTGATAGCCTCTATGAAATCATAAACGCCCTTTTCTACCAGCAGCCGAGCAATCATCACCAGCTCTGGCACCTCAGCTGTAGGCAGGGGCTCCTGCGCAAAATGCTGCGTGTCTACTCCCGACCCGGGCAGCAAACTCGTTTTGCGCTCATCCAGTTTTACAAACCGGGTAAACTCTGCCTGATCTTCGTTGTTTTGGAAAAACACCCAGCTGGCATGCCGAAATGCAAAGCTATACAGGCTTACGGCGAGTTTTTTTACATAGCCCTTCCATAAGAAAACCGTGCCCAGCCCACTGACATTGGCGATGATCGGGATACCCAGTGCCTTGCAGGCCAATGCCCCGTAGATGTTGGGCTTGATGGTATAGGAAAGCAGCACATCAGGGCGCTCCCTGCGCAGTACTTGATAAAACTGCACCAATAGTTTACCATCAGTGAGGGGATTCATCCCGCTGGCACTCATAGGCAGCGGCACGTAGCTGCAGCCCATGGCTTCCAGTTTGGGGGAGTATTCGTCTGGCGGAGCGATGGCCACTACCTCATGGCCCTGATCTAAAAAGCTTTGGAGGAGGCCCTTTCTGAAATTATAGATGTTCCAACTGGTATTGATAGCAATGGCGATCTTCATGCAATCCTGCTCGTATGGGGATTTTTTAAACTAATTTTGAACTTTGCTAGTACAATATATGTACTGAATTTTAATCTACAGGGAAAATATATGATCGAGACTAAAAAAGCACAGGAATATGGAGTGTTGGTGGCGGTGGCCCCAAAATTTCAGTCGGACGAGAAAACCAAAGAGTTTTTGGATGAGCTGGAGTTCCTGGTGCAGACCCTCGACATCAAAGTAGAAAAAGCCTATGCCCAAAAGCTGGAGCACCCGGACCCGCGCACTTTTATAGGCAAAGGCAAGCTGGAGGAAATCAAAGAATATGTAAAGGCAAAGAAAATAGGCAATGTGATCTTTGATGATGACCTCAGCCCCTCGCAGCTGCGCAACCTGGAGAAGGAAATGAAGGTGAAAATCTATGACCGCAGCTTGCTGATACTGGACATTTTCCTGAAAAGGGCCAAAACCACCCAGGCCAAAACGCAGGTGGAGCTGGCCCGCTACCAGTACCTGCTCCCCAGACTGACCCGTATGTGGACTCACCTGGAACGCCAGCGTGGGGGCACCAGTACACGGGGTGGTGCCGGTGAGAAAGAGATAGAAACGGATAGACGTAACATCCGAAACCAGATCAATATCCTGCGCAAAAAACTGGACAAGATAGAAACCCAGGCAGCTACACGCCGAAAGTCGCGAGACGGCATAGTGCGCGTAGCGCTGGTAGGCTATACCAATGCGGGCAAGTCTACCCTCATGCGGCTGATCAGCAAAGAAAAAGTCTATGCCAAGGATGAGCTCTTTGCTACGGTGGACTCTACCGTGCGCAAGGTGGTGATCAACCAAATCCCTTTTTTGCTGTCGGACACGGTAGGGTTTATCCGCAAGCTACCTCACAACCTGATCGAGTCTTTTAAATCTACTCTGGAAGAGGTGAAAGAAGCGGATATCCTGCTGCACGTGATCGATACCTCCAACCCGGCCTATGAAGACCATGTGACTGTGGTAGAAAATACCCTGGAAGAGATCGGGGCGGCAGATATCCGCACTATCAAGGTGTACAACAAGGTGGACATGCTGGAGGATATCTCAGACATACATACCAATGGCAAGGGCAAGGCCCAGCCGTCGATTTTTGTGTCAGCGAAGACACGCTTTCACCTGGCGGAGCTGCGCTCACTGATCTATGATGAAGTAAAGCGGGAGCACATGAAGATTTATCCTAACTACCTGGAGCCGGAGCACTACAAGCTGTATGACTATGAGGCTGAGCAGTGGGGTGAAGAAGAAGAGCAGTAGGCAAAGGCAATACTCGTCTGAAGGCCGCTTACAACCAACTTTTTGATTCTACAGGCGTCTAACGGCCGCTGCAACCGTCTAAAACGTATTTACAGGCGTCTTTTTCAAATTACAGGCGTCAAAAACGTATTTACAAGCGTCTGAAGGCCACTTACAACCGACTTTTTGATTCTGCAGGCGTCTTACGGCCGCTGCAAGCGTATAAAACGCACTTACAAGCGTCTTTTTCATTCTACAGGCGTCAAAAATGTAATTACAATCAACTTATGCCCGTTTACAGTCGACTTTTTCGTTCTGCAGGCGTCTTACGGCCGCTGCAACCGTCTAAAACGCATTTACAAGCGTCTTTTTCATTCTGCAAGCGTCTAAATCGCATTTACAACCGTCTGAAGGCCACTTACAACCGTCTTTTTGATTCTGCAGGCGTCTTACGGCCGCTGCAAGCGTATAAAACGCACTTACAAGCGTCTTTTTCATTCTACAGGCGTCAAAAATGTAATTACAATCAACTTATGCCCGTTTACAGTCGACTTTTTCGTTCTGCAGGCGTCTTACGGCCGCTGCAACCGTCTAAAACGCATTTACAAGCGTCTTTTTCATTCTGCAAGCGTCTAAATCGCATTTACAACCGTCTGAAGGCCACTTACAACCGTCTTTTTGATTCTGCAGC
>NZ_QREG01000028.1:66672-74797 GCF_003386095.1 Marinoscillum furvescens DSM 4134
AAACGCATTTACAAGCGTCTTTTTCATTCTGCAAGCGTCTAAATCGCATTTACAACCGTCTGAAGGCCACTTACAACCGTCTTTTTGATTCTGCAGCCGTCTGAAGCGCATTTACACGCGTTTTTTTTTAAAATACAGGCGTCTAAATCGTGTTTAAATCCGTCAAAAAAGGATTTACAAGGGGCTTTTTTAAAATTACAAACGTCAAAATTGGATTTACAAGCAACCTATGGCCATTTACAACCGACTTTTTGATTCTACAGGCGTCTTACGGCCGCTGCAACCGTCTAAAACGCATTTACACGAGCCTTTTTCTAAAATACAGGCGTCAAAAATGTATTTACATTCAACTTATGCCCGTTTACAGCCGACTTTTTCGTTCTGCAGCCATCTTATGGCCGTTTACAACTATCTGAAGACCATAGACAGCAGTCTAAAACACGCAGGAGCGTGTCATTTTCAAATTTCAACCGGCTAATTGAAGAAAAATCAGATCTTAAGGCAGTTGACAGCTCTCAAAGCAAAAAACTCGGCCGACTAAAAGCTGTTGCCAGGGCTCAAATAGCTTTCACCTCAAATCTAACGACCGATGACAAGCAGCAAATTGAAAATACCAGCGACAAATCTGCATTTGCGCACGTCGAATCTGTTTTTACACTCATCTCATGGGTTTTTACCAGGGTCTTTTTTGCCTTGGATCGCTTGTGCGTGCCGTGCATGCTTTTAAAGAGAGTACGCGTCGCAGACGGGCGGCGGGGAGGGGAATTCAAAATCCACTAGATTAGAGGTACAAGGCGAGTGTAGTGCAGTACTATGTTTGGATGTTAGTTTTAATGCTAACAAACGATCCAGATCCCCCCCCGTACTCCAATCACAGAAATTTGGTGTCTGCCAACCTTGATCCCTTACCTATTTCATGGTTGTAAGTGAAAACAATCTTTTGGTTAAACTCGCTTAGTAAGTAAAGCTCGACGGCAATGTGACAATTATCAAATAAGTGTTGTCCTTGATCAAAGCTCAACGTCGCATGATCATTTTTCTTCAATGTCACTGGAATTAATTCTCTAACAGCTCTTAAATTCATAACCTTCAACTTTTGTGATGTGTCAATAGCCATGAATTGATAATTTTTTAAGGTTAACTCTAGGTATGTTTTATTTATTATAGTGACCATAAAATAATCAGGACGAGAACTTGATTGCATGTGAACATCTAGCAACTCTTCGTTCCCTTCCAACAACTTTATTAATTCGATTTTCATCAGTCTTTCACTCACCCTTTTTGATTGAAAATCTACAGCTAACAAAGTATATACCGATATTAATATTGCCAATATTCCAATACCTGATAGAATAATATCAACTCCAACTTTTACTATTTCCATTTGACTAAGATTTTGACGTCAATATAAAGCACTAAAATCTAACAAGCGCTAGCAAGAATGCGCCAACTGCCACTTTACAAGCTTTAGTGCGAACCTCAGCATGAATCAGCCGCACGGAAAGAGAGGTGCTTTCTACTCTTTTCTGCTCGTAGGATTTTTAGACTTGTGGAGCGCAGTGCCATTTGGAACCGTTGTGAGCTTCGGCAGATTTTACTAGATTCGTGCTATTCTCTAGCCGCGGGCACACAAACCAAAAGCTAGGCGTTAGCGGAAATTGCTACAAGAGGTGAAATTCACATTAATCAAAATAGGATACCAAGATTTTACTGCCGAACTAGATAGATTTACTAGTTCGATAAATTCACTGAATAATCCTAAACATACGAACTCCGAATATCTTAGGAGAGAACTTGAGACGCTCCACCAACAGATTCAAGACTTTGCTCAAAAAAGTATTGCGTCTGAACCTGAAATCTTAACCGAATTGATTTCAACCAGCGCAATAAGTCTTTTGGACAATTTTGGGTTAAGGTATGATATTGAACGTAGTGAAAACCCAGAACTGGAAAAGCAAAAATATAGAGTAACAACATTAAAGAATACGTTTAAATTCTTCAAAGACTATATAGAGCTCATTGATTCACTGAAAGGGGTGGATCAGCCAACAATTAATAGCATAAGAGAAAAACAAGATTACATACTGGAAAAACTATCGCATGTGTTCAATGATAATTATTACGACATAGCATTGATACTAGATTATAATGATATTCCATATCGAACCGACGAACCTTCTGAAATTGCCGATGATCTTGATAGAAGAGGATATGTCGTCATAAAAGACAAGTATTCTAACAAAAGTGAGGTTCAACTGACCGTTAAAGGGGCTAACTACATCGAAAGGAAGCTAAACTCAAAAAAACGAAAAGCTGAGAAACAAGCCTTAGAAGGCAGTTTGAACGAAAAAATTGATGAAATACTTGATCGGCTTAACAAACTAGGGCTGGGTCAAGAAATCATTTATGAGGATTTTGAAGAGATGAGACAAATGCAGGATAAGCTCTCTAAGAAGTCATGGAGTCAGTTGCTTAAAGGCAAACTATTTGATCTCACTGTTTCGAAACTTTTGAACAAAGAAACTGCGAATTTCATATATGAGTTTTTAACGGATCAAAGGCTTAAATTCCTGGAATAAACTTCCGCTAACAAACACTCATCCACTATGTATAATATCGCTCTCTGAAAGTGCATCAGGACTCGCCCACGGATCTGCCCATTCTGATACTTCACCGCTCGTATCACCTTCTGTAGTACTGGCATTTGACTTACGAAACGCAGTACATCGTGGATACTGTTGTGGGCGTTGAGCAGTTTCACTACATTACTTCTCTTTAGGAAGGGTATGGCTACTCACCATATCTGGTCGTTGGGGTAATTAGAAAAAAGAAACGATGAACTTACCAAGCTCAGGTATCACTTGGAAACATTACAGGAATGTTACACCAACTTTTGATTTGACTCCTGTGGAGAAACCTGACCTATCTCCTTTCTTAATCCACATGACAGGTAAAAACAGCTTAGTAAATATTTTGAAAGGCGAAAATATTCCCGAAGGCTTTGAACTCAAGGATAATAATGGATTTCTTAAAGCAATAAAGCCTTCATTTGACGGCCGAGAAGCGAATTACAATTCTGAAGTTGTTTGCTTCACCGAGTCTCCAATTTTTGCTCTCGATTTTTTTAGATATCGAAGCTTTAGACGGTGGTCGGAAAATCAACAATACGGAATAGGTTTTTTAAAAAGAGACTTAATTGCTCACCGGAACGTAAGACCAGTAATCTATTTGGATTCCCAAACAAACAGGGAGTTATTGCAATTTTGCAATAACATTATAAGCGACCGTTTTACTGTCACCGATAAAGATGGAGTGGTAAAGGATAAAAAAGATCTTTTTAATAGAATAAAGCCACTTCTGTTTCCCTTACTCGAAAATACATCATTTCAAGGATTTATGTGGGAAAGAGAGTGGAGATGTCCTGACGAAGGCGGCATGACATTTCCACATAAGACGGTCAGAATAATTTGTTGCCCTTCAAGAGAGCGAGATGAAATTATGGAAGTGCTTGGGGCACACGCGGCTGACGTAGAAATAGTTGAAAGTTGGAGAGAATATGATGACGTAACCAATTACTTGAAACGAAGACAAGGAGAAACTAAATCAGAAGTCCTGAACAAAATATCTGAAATCAAAGACTTTGCAGTTCTTAATGACCTAAAAACTCAAAATGAGCGGACATTAAATACTCTTGAAGGATATTATGATGTTTTTAAAGAAACTGTCAACTCCCTTGAAGGAAATAACATTACCGGTATGATCGAAGAAATGAAAGCAAAGTCAAAAGAAATTGACAGTCAAATCAAAACTGTATTAGAAGAAAGAAAAAAGAAAGAAAAATAAGTTAAAAAGAAAAAATAACTACCACCAGCCTAGTAGACTAGGGGAATTTCACCCCTAACCTCTCACAGAACCGTACTGGGACGCATAGTCGTGATAGTCTCCTATCATATGGCTTTTGTTATGCAATCAATCCTTTACCGGGGAATTCAAAATCCACTAGATTAGAGGTAAAAGTTGAGTGTAGTGCATGAGTGCTATTATATTTGGATGTTAGCTTCCATGCCTGAACCGAACCACCTGAATTAAATGGATGAACTTAAAAAAAACTTCTACGCTCAACTTGGAAAACTCTCGGTGAACTTTTCCAAAATGGAGTTCAAACTTGGGCAAATACTGAATTATCTAATAGGAACTGAAGAAGATTTGATTTCTGTAACCCTCACTGAAAATAATAGTCTTCATCAAACCATCGAACTAATAAAGAAGATCAACCGAATAAAGGATTTTCAGCCAAAAACGATGAAAGAGCTTTTGGAGAGAATTGCTGCGGTAAAGTCATACAGAAACTTATTCATTCATGGCATCTGGGGAGAACCCTATGAATCTGAAAATGACATCAAAATTGTCTGTGAGGAACGTAAAATCCGATATCAAGAGGAACAAACTGAATACGGAACGAATAAACACTGGAGATACAATAACCACCAAACATTTAGACTTTCGTTCTTACGACAACTAACAATTAAAATTGACGATATAATTCTAGCGCAGGATTATATGCTCAAGAAATTGGATGAAGAAAAATGGAATTAACGGAAGCTAATCGAGTAGACGGCCCCACCAGTCGTAACTGATGGGGTGCGCCTCACTAGACTAGCATGCATGCCGCGTGTGCCTTTAAAAGAGAGCACGTGTGGCAGATGCGCCAGGGAGGGGAATTCAAAATCCACTAGATTAGAGGTGCAAGGCGAGTAGCATATATACTATGCTTGGATGTTGTGTTTAATGACCCTATATGGAAGAGACAGAATACAAATCGAAGTTAAGAAGAGTTCTTGACGAAAACTCAAAAGTGGCTCTAACGAATTTGAACGCAACACTACGAACAATTCCTAAAGCAGCCAAAAGCATCGAACTTATGATTTTTCCTGATCAAGATGGTGAAGGAACTTTCTCAGTTAGTGTTTCGCTAACTGGTCCTGACCTATACATACTCAACAGCTCAATTAACGAAACATCTGAACTTATTAGTGTTATTCATACTCCCAACGGGCTACAACCGAAGGTTCCGCTTATGGATCCATTTGATTCAGAGTTCGAGGTAAAGGACGCATTGTGTGATGTATTAGGAGAATGGCTAGAGACGATCTGGATTAACTCTGACAAGCACCTTACGAACTTAGCAGTAACAATTGTAGCGGATGAAGGCTATGGACAAAGCTTACCAATCAAGCTCAACTAAATACACATAATCGAGCAGACAACCCCACCAGGCGGGCACGCGTGCCGTGCATGCCTTTAAAAGAGAGTTGCGCCAAGGAGGGGAATTCAAAATCGACTAGATTAGAGGTACAAGGCGAGTAGCATATGTGCTATGCTTGGATGTTGGCATCCATTGACTGCCAGCAGCAAATTTCTTATCTTTATAAAATGACAATTGAACAACGAAAATTGGAACTGATTACTTGGATAACTGGCATCCAGAATGAGGATTTGCTCGAACGCATTGAGGATTTTCGTAACAACCCCGATGAGAAACTACCGAACACTATTCTCGAACTCCTTCATGAATCCAGCTCTGCTAAACTGGAGGATTGCATTGAACACACAAGTGCCCATAAACTCTTGGGGCGCAAATGAAAACAATCTGGACACCTCTTGGACTTAAATCACTTGAACAGACTACAAACTTTATCGAGGAACAATGGAATGAGGATGTCGCCAATGTATTTCTTGACCGGCTTGATGAACGAATTGAGCAACTAAAATTGAATCCGCGAATTGGTCTATTTAGTTATCTCAATATTAGCCTTTCTTTTAACTAATGAACTCCAAAAGTGGCCTTTTTGGGGAACTGGATTGGCCTTGCTAACTTTTTTCTTTTTTCATCACATTATTAACTATCTAACAGATCAATCCATAATCGAGGATTTCGCACGTATAGTCAATAAAGACAGTAGCCAAATCAACTAGCCACAAGGCTTGCTCAACCAGCCGTCCTGCCCTCCGGCGGGTGTCAATAACCGACCAGGAGGAGCAAGTTCATCTCAGCAACTTTACAAGAAGCAATTTTGTTACTACCTTACAGTAATATTGCTATTCCATGAAGACACCATCCAAAACAGCAAAATTCGATACGAGCAAAAGTATCAAACGAGCAAAAACCGCAAGAAAAAAAAGAGCTGACTGGTCTATCAAAGGGCGAAATGAAGAATATGTTTGGTCTAACAAGCTCGAAAGGGTAAGCATCATTAGGAAAGGACTCCCCTACGAATCTATTGAGCTAGTAAGCAAAAGAATGGGCCTGCCAGTAAAACAACTTTTAACACTTCTGGGGGTGCCACAAACCACTTACAACAAAAAGAAAAGAGAAAAGGAACTGTTAAGTGGCCGAGATAGTGAAGTCATACTTCTACTGACCGAGCTTATTGATTTTGGGACTGAAGTTTTCAATAATGAACTTGAAAAATTTCAGAGATGGCTCAAAAAGCCAAATGTGTCTTTAGGAGGCGTAAAGCCAGACAGTTTATTCGATTCGGTAACCGGTATTCAAGAAGTCAAAAACGCACTCAATAGACTTGAATATGGAAATATGGCCTAATGAAAGTCTATAGAGTAGAAAGGCAGAAGTACCTGAAAACTACTTTGAAGGGTGCAGGAGCTGCTCTGGCAGATGGATATCGGTGGAATAGCCCAAATACTTACCTGGTATACACTTCGGAATCTCGGGCATTGGCCACGCTTGAGGTTTCCGTTCATCTAGACCTTAGTGAAGATTTGCCTTCTGATCGATACTATGTGGAAATTGAAATTCCTGATGATCTCCAAATTCTTGAAATAGCCCTAAACGACTTACCTGATAATTGGGATTCTAGACCCCCAATTTTGGAAACTCAGTTTATTGGAGATGATTTTGTGAGCGGCATGGAAGCAGCGGTCCTTAAAGTGCCCAGCTGCATTGTGAAACAAGAATTTAACTATCTAATCAATCCGAATCACCAGGATGCTACTCGAATTAAAGTGATTTCTAAAACGGCAATGAATTTTGACCCTAGATTTAAAACAAAACACTAAATCGTAACCTAACCTCCCCCTATGAATAAAAGCAATATCATTGGCACCATCGTCGGAACTGTGGCTGCCGCAATCATTGGTTTGTTAATCCAGAACTATTTCAATAAGCCTGTTTCGTTTGACCAGGCTATGATGCAAGTAGCTAGCAAACTAAACAGAAGCTATCCGATCATGATTGATTCCGAGACTCGTCTGGATAATGCCATCGCTCTGCCAAATAACAAATTTCAGTACAACTACACCCTGGTCAATTATACCATTGATGAAATCGATATCCAGCAACTGAGGGATAACATCGAACCAGGAATCATCAATAACGTGAGGACAAATCCAGACCTAAAGACGTTTAGGGAGCAGGCGGTCTCCATGGTATATGCCTACAAAGACAAAAACTCGGAACACCTGCTCAAAATAGAAGTGAGTTCAGATCAGTATAACTAGTATATATTCGAGCCTCCGGCTGATCTTTAAAGACTTAAAAAATGAATAATAACAAAGACCACACTGCACCCATCATCCTCCAGGCAGGCCAGGGACGCACCTACAACTGCGGTGCGATGACGGCAGTATTCAAGGCAGACGAAAACGAGACTAGTGAAAAATATAGCGTATCTGAGTGGTGGATAGCTCCGCATTCTGATGGGCCCGGAGCACACTTACACGAAGCAAACGACGAGGTTTTTTACATTATCGAAGGGACCATCACCGTCCTTATTGGAGAGGAATGGATAGATGCCAGCAAAGGAGCATTTATCAGGATACCAGCCAATACGATCCACGATTTCAAGAATACTACGGATACCAAAGCGGGTTTATTAAACTTCTACATCCCGGGTGGATTTGAGCGCGACATGCCAGCCATCGTGAAGTGGTTTGAGGAGAATGATTGACCTACACACTTCGCTAAAAATTATAAAGTATAGATGATCTCTATACTTCTAGCGAAAAACATCTCCTGTTTTCCGCGCTGGGTCAGTCAGTTTGAAAGCCGAACATTTTCATTAGTTGCTTTTGCGGTTCTCCTTCTGTGAAGATCACGCTTTGGATG
>NZ_QREG01000029.1 GCF_003386095.1 Marinoscillum furvescens DSM 4134
CCTTCCTTTTTGCCCCCGTCCCTGCCGAACGGACGGCAAAGATAGTAAAGAACTTCTTTCCGCAAATAGTATCAAGGAAAATTATTGAGAAATTTTCTCTTTCATCAAAGTTTGGGTGCGATCTGGACCTAGAGAAATGAGACTAATCGGCGTTTGCGTGCTGTTTTCGATGTATTTTACATATTCAGCCAAAGTAGCAGGCAAAGACTCAAAACTTTCAATATTGTTTTCTTTCCAACCTTTGAAGCTATCAAACACCAAATTATTCTCCTGACCGTCCAGATATAGCGGCAACTCCTCGGTAGCCTCATCTCCTACTTTGTAACTATGGCAGATTTTGATCTCGTCCATATCTGCAAGTACGTCTGCTTTCATCATGAAGAGCTGGGTAACTCCATTGAGCATGCAGGTGTACTTCAATGCTGGTAAGTCTAACCAGCCACATCTACGTGGGCGACCTGTGGTGGCTCCAAACTCATTCCCAAGTTTTCGGAGCTCTTCTCCATCATCACCATGTAGCTCTGTAGGGAACGGCCCACTACCGACCCTGGTACAGTATGCTTTGAAGATACCGTAGACTTCTCCGATTTTGCCAGGGGCTACTCCCAGACCTGTGCAGGCACCTGCCGCGATGGTATTACTACTGGTCACATATGGATAACTACCAAAGTCTATGTCTAGCAGTGATCCCTGAGCTCCTTCGGCCAGGACACTCTGCCCATCTACCAAAGCCTGATTTATTAGATACTCCGTGCTCAGGATATCGAACTCTCGAACGGTTTCAATAGCCTCGAAGAACTGCTTTTCTTCTTCTTCCAAAACGGCTTCAAAATTGTATCGCTCGAGTATCTGAAGGTGAAAATCTCTTAGCTGACGATAGCGTTCGTCAAAATCTGGTTCATTGATATCTCCTATACGGAGGCCCTTGCGTGCGGCCTTATCCTGATAAGTAGGCCCGATCCCCCGCAGTGTGCTACCGATTTTTTTATCCCCTTTGGCTATTTCATACGCTTTGTCGAGCATACGATGTGTGGGGATAATCATTTGTGTCTTATTGGAGATTACCAAATGGCGTTTAAGATCGAGGTTGAATGGGGCGAGTCCCTCGATTTCTTTTTTGAAGGTGATGGGGTCTAGAACGACTCCATTACCGATAACATTCAAAATGCCTTCGTGGAAAATACCTGATGGTATTTGGTGAAGGACGTGCTTGTGTCCATCGAACTCTAACGTATGTCCTGCATTGGGTCCTCCCTGGAATCTGGCTACCACATTGTATTTGGGTGCCAAAAAGTCCACAACTTTTCCTTTACCTTCATCTCCCCATTGAAGGCCTAATAAAATATCTACTGCTGCCATGAATGTTAATTGATTTTGTCGAGAGCTTCCTGCTCTGTATCGACGATATTAAAAATTGCCTGTAGTTTGGTAATGATTAAAAGCTTTTTGACGTGCTCTGATGGCTTGATCAAAAAAAGCTCTCCTCCTTTATTTCTAAATTTTGTCAAAATGGTAATCAATACACCTATACCACTACTGTTGATATAGCGGACATCTGATATATCGATCAAACAATATTTTTTCCCTGAATTGATAGCATCATTGACAAGCTCAACGAGTTCTGCTCCGTTGTTTTCGCCAATGAGGTCACCACTAAAGGTAAGCTTGAGCTGATCTGCAGTGGTGGTATGACTATAATTCATCATTTTTCTTTCGGTTTATTTTCACAGTTTTCCCGCTTGCAGTTAGCGTGTAGGATCAGTGAATGGTGAATGACATCAAACTTGAGTAATTCACCAACGGTATTTTGTATGTTTTGGATGCGTGGATCACAAAACTCCATTACTTTATTACAGTCGGTACAGATCAGATGATCGTGCTGTCGGTAGCCATATGCTTTTTCAAACTGGGCCAGATTTTTTCCGAACTGATGTTTGGTGACAAGGTCGCACTCTACTAACAGGTCGAGTGTATTATAAACTGTAGCCCTGCTCACGCGGTAGTTTTTATTTTTCATACTAATGTAGAGCGACTCTACATCAAAATGACCATTCCGAGAATATATTTCTTCCAGGATGGCATACCTCTCAGGAGTTTTTCTCAAACCTCTCTCTTCCAAATACCCGGTAAAAATGTTTTTTACCTCTTCGAATACAATCACGCGTTTTGATGTTTGCTACAAATATAGACGAGATATACAAAAGCTACTAGGTATGGCGGGATACTGATACCACTCCCTGGACTTTCTCCAAATTGCGAATGAGTTGATCTACGTGTTCTGTATCGCTGACATAAAGCTCTATCTCACCTTCGAAGATCCCTCCTTCCGTGTTGATAGTAATGGAGCGCATGTTTACTTTCAGCTCTCCAGAGATGACACTGGACACGTCGTTGATGAGTCCTATCCGATCTGTACCAATGATCTTGAGGCCTGCCAGAAACGAATCATCCTGACTGGATGTCCATTTGGCTTTGACTACCCGATAACCATAGTTCGACAGTAATTCAGCAGCGTTGGGGCAAGTAGTTCGATGAATTTTGATACCATCATTTACGGTCACAAACCCAAACACATCATCTCCTGGGATAGGATTGCAGCATTTAGCAAATTTATAATCTACTACATCCATGTCTTCACCAATAAGTAAGAGATCATAGTCATCCTCACGGACTTTTTTGATCTTGGACTGCATGGCTTTTGGATCACTGACCCTTCGGTACTTGTGTTCTTGCTCCTTCTTTTCGTTAAAGCGCTTGATCTCGCTGTGATCTATTTTGCCTTTACCTATGAGGTAAAACAGATCTGTGGGTGTCTTTACATTAAAGAACTCTGTAAGCTGTATGAGTGTCTCCTGGCTAAAAGGTACTTTGAGCTGTTTGAGCTTCCGCTGAACCACTTCTTTACCTTCTGCTGCAAATTGTTTTTTCTCCTCTTTTAGGGAGTCTTTGATTTTTGATTTGGCTTTGGAGGTAACTACATATTTGAGCCAATCTTCATTGGGTCGCTGTTTTTTGGATGTCAGAATTTCTATCTGATCTCCATTCTTTAATTTGTAATTAAGCGGCACCAGTTTCTGGTTCACCTTCGCCCCGAGGCAGTGCGCTCCTACCTCTGTATGGATATCAAAGGCAAAGTCGAGTGCGGTGGCTCCATTTGGCAGGGTCACAAGATCTCCTTTAGGTGTAAATGTGAATACTTCTTCCTGAAATAAATTGGAACGGAAGTCATCTACGAACTCTATAGCAGAAGTGTCGTTTTGTTCCAAAATCTCTCTCACCTTGCCTATCCACATTTCGAGACCTTTGTCCGCATCTCCATTTTTACTTTCCTTATACTTCCAGTGAGCTGCATAACCTTTCTCGGCTATTTCGTCCATACGGCGTGTGCGGATCTGAACTTCTACCCACTGGCCTTTACCGCTCATGACAGTGGTGTGCAGCGACTCATAGCCATTGGCTTTGGGTATGCTTATCCAATCTCTCAGTCGGTCCGGGTTAGGCTGGTAGTAATCTGTCACTATGGAATACACTTGCCAGCAGGCTGCTTTTTCATTTTCCAGCTCGGTATCAATAATGATGCGAATGGCAAACAAATCGTAGACCTCTTCGAATGGCACATTCTGCTTGCGCATCTTATTATGTATGCTGTGGATCGATTTTGGTCTTCCTTTGATTTCACAGGTAAAGTGCTGACCGTTGAGTTCATCACGAATGGGTTTGATGAAGTTTCGGATAAACTTATTTCGGGCATCACGCGTAGCGTTGATCTTGGAAGCGATATGTGTGTATGAATCCTCCTCGGTGTATTTGAGGTATAGATCCTCGAGCTCACTTTTAATCGCATACAATCCGAGGCGGTGTGCCAATGGAGCGTATAGATAGATCGTCTCATTGGCTATTTTCAGCTGCTTGTCACGAGGCATACTTTCAAGCGTACGCATGTTGTGCAACCTGTCTGCCAGCTTTATTAAGATCACCCTTACGTCATCTGAGAGGGTGAAGAGCATTTTACGGAAATTTTCCGCTTGCTGGGAGCTCCCCTGGTCAAATACTCCTGAAATCTTGGTGAGTCCGTCTATAATGGTAGCCACCTTCTTCCCATAGGCACGTTCGATCTCACTGAGCTCTATTTCGGTATCTTCTACTACATCGTGCAATAATGCACATACTATAGAGGTGGTACCCAGTCCGATTTCAGAAACACATATCTGTGCAACTTCCAGTGGGTGAAAAATATAAGGTTCCCCTGATTTGCGACGCATGTCTTTATGCGCCTCCATAGACATATAAAATGCCTTTTTAATTATTTTGGCATCCCCATCCTTAAGAACTGGTTTTGCATGACGCAGTAATCTGCGGTATCTACGAATGATCTCTTTCTTTTCCTCTTCTAAATCAACTTCTATCATCTATTTTCAAAAATCTTTTGTGATCTTTTGCGAATTTAAACTTTTATATATCTTTGCACCTCCAAAATTTAGCGGATGTGGCGAAATTGGTAGACGCACTAGACTTAGGATCTAGCGCCGCGAGGCATGGGGGTTCGAGTCCCTCCATCCGCACTAAAAAACAACCCTCTTCCCCTGCTCTGACCAAGATCAGAGCGTGTAAGAGGGTTTTTATTTTATAACCATTAATACTTACCACATTGGAAATCACACTTGACAAAATCGACAAGACCGAAGGCTTAATTAAAGTTAAATTAAACGAGGATGATTACCAACCAGGTGTAACCCAAAAAGTCAAAGAATACAGCAAGCAGGCCAACATCAAAGGCTTCAGACCTGGAAAGGTACCGGCAGGTATGATTCGCAAAATGTATGGTAAGTCTATTCTGTTGGAAGAAATCAATCGTCTGGTTTCTGAAAAGCTCAATGGTTTTCTTCGCGAGAGCGATTTGCAGTTTCTCGGCGAGCCCATGCCGAAAGAAGAGGATTTCGAATCCATCGATTTAGATAATCAAAAGGATTTTGAATTTACCTACAATGTAGGTTTTGCAGAAGAATTTGATTTAAAGATTGATGACAAACTGAAGGTCGATCGTCATGCTATCAAGATCGATGACAAAGTGATCGATGAAACGGTAGAAAACCTACAGCGTCAGTTTGGTGATATGGCCACTCCGGATGTGTCTGAAGATAAGGACACGGTGTATGGCGAAATCAAATCCAAAGACGGTGAAATCAACAAAGAAATCAGCATTGATCTCAACGATACCGAGAAAGCGGCTACTAAAAAGCTCACTGGAGTGAAAGTGGACGATGAAGTAGAGTTGGACCCTAAAAAACTCTATAAGGATAGCCACAAGCTTCATCACCAGCTAGACATCTCTCATGAAGAATTTGATGCACTGAAAGGCAAACTTAACTTTACAGTAAAAGGAATCAATCGTCAGATTCCTGCTGAAATCAATCAGGACCTATTTGACAAGACTTTTGGTGAAGGTACTGTAAAAGACGAAAAGGAGTTTCGCGAAAAAGTAGCCGAGTCTGTAGGACAAAGCTTCAAAGCAGAAGAAGAGCAATACTTCAACTTCCAAATTCGTGATTTACTTATCGAAAAAGCTAAGATCAATTTACCAGATGAGTTTTTGAAGCGTTGGTTGATCAAAACCAATGATCAGATCACTGAGGAAGTACTCAAAGAAGAGTATGAGCAGTACTCTAAAGAGCTCAAATGGTCACTTATCCGCAATAAAATCGTAAAAGATCAGGACTTCAAAGTAGAAAACGAAGAAGTCATAGAGGAAGCTAAAAACCTGATTCGTCAGCAGTTTGGACAGGCAGGACTAATAGGCCAGATGGATGACAAGCTGGATATGTTTGCTCAAAACTACCTACAAGCCGAAAATGGTGAAAACTACATGAAGGTTCATAACCAGGTTCAGAATAATAAAGTGTTCGATTACCTGAAAGAAACACTGACAGTAAAAGACAAAAAGGTAACAATGGACGAATTCCGTAAGCTTTAACGAAACTTAGTCCAACCAAAACAAGTTTAAAAAGAGTCCTTAGTGCATAGGGACTTTTTTTATTTTTGCTCAGTTAAGCTAAATTGAAATCATGATCAATAAAGACGAATTCAGAAAATTTGCCGTTAAAGGCCAAGGCATTAGCGGAACAACCTTCGATGCATATACCGACACAGTAGAAAACATGACCCGTGCGGTCATCGAAGAGCGACCTACCAACTTTAGAGAAATCGATGTTTTTTCTCGCTTGATAATGGATAGAATCATTTTTCTAGGCATGCAGGTGGAAGAAAACATTGCCAATATTATCACTGCACAGTTACTATTTCTGGAGTCAGTAGATTCCAAAAAGGACATCCTACTCTATGTCAATAGCCCGGGGGGGTCAGTATATGCAGGTCTGGGCATGTATGACACCATGCAATATGTAAGTCCGGATGTAGCAACTATCTGTACGGGTATGGCAGCTTCTATGGGTGCTGTGCTCCTGACAGGCGGCGCGAAAGGTAAGCGATCGGCATTGCCACATGCGCGAATCATGATTCACCAGCCAAGTGGAGGGATGCAAGGCCAGTCTAGAGATATGGAGATCACCCTAAAGCAAATGCAGGAATTGAGAAAAGACCTGTATACGATCATAGCAGACCATTCAGGGCAGTCTTACGAGCAGATAGAAAAAGACTCTGACCGTGACTACTGGATGCGTGCATCGGAAGCCAAGAAATATGGCCTTATCGATGAAGTATTAGAAAAAAACCCTAAGAAATAATGGCACAAGTAACTTGTAGCTTTTGTGGGAGAAACAAAAAGGATGTAGACCTGATGATCTCAGGCATCCACGCACACATATGTGATAAATGTATCTCTCAGGCGCAGCAAATCCTCAATGAGGAGCTGAAAACCAAAAGCACCACCGAAAGTCCGAAATTTAACCTCATCAAACCTGCGGACATGAAGACGCATCTGGATGAGTTTGTAATCGGTCAGGATGAAGCCAAAAAATACATCTCCGTAGCGGTATACAACCACTACAAAAGACTCATGCAAGCTGAGCGCAAGGACGATGTGGTGATTGAAAAATCAAACATCGTGATGGTAGGTCAAACGGGCACGGGTAAAACCTATCTCGCAAGAACCCTAGCAAAAATCCTACAGGTACCTTTTTGCATAGCAGATGCCACAGTACTCACTGAGGCTGGTTATGTGGGGGAAGATGTGGAAAGTATACTTACACGTCTGCTCCAGGCGGCAAACTACGAAGTAGAAGCTGCTGAGCGTGGTATTGTGTACATCGATGAGCTGGACAAAATTGCTCGTAAATCAGACAACCCATCCATCACACGGGATGTGAGTGGTGAAGGTGTACAGCAGGCATTGCTCAAACTTCTGGAAGGTACCTCTGTAAACGTGCCACCTCAAGGAGGTAGAAAGCACCCAGACCAAAAAATGATCACAGTGAACACTGAAAACATCTTGTTTATCTGTGGAGGAGCTTTTGACGGAATCGAGCGACACATTGCCAACAGGCTCAACACACGTCCGATAGGATTTGCAAGCAGCGATGATTTCAGCGCCGAGTCTATAGATAAAGAAAACCTACTGCAGTACATCACTGCTCAGGATTTGAAAAGCTTTGGGCTCATCCCTGAGTTGATTGGACGTCTGCCGGTACTGACGCACCTCGACCCGCTCAATAGGGCTGCATTAAAAGAGATATTAACCAAGCCTAAGAACGCCCTGATCAAGCAGTACGAGAAGCTGTTTGACATGGAAGATGTCAAGCTTGTGCTGACGTCCGAAGCATTGGACTACATCGTAGACAAGGCTGTGGAGTTTAAACTTGGAGCACGAGGACTCAGGTCTATCTGCGAAGCGATCATCACGGATGCGATGTTTGAGATACCTTCAGCGAAGGACATCACAGAGATGGAAATCACCAAAGATTACGCAGAAGAGAAATTCGAGAAATCTAAGTTTAACAAACTAAGAGCGGCATAGCGCCAAGATTCGTTCAGCAGCTTCTTTGGAGGCTTGCTTGCCCGCCAACATTTTACGAATCTCCGAATAACCTTCGGAGATTTTTTTTTGCCTTTTCTCACAATGAAGGAGCTCATCAAGCTCCTGAGCCACTACCTCCACATTACACTGCCCTTGTATGCACTCACTCACGACCTTCTCATTCAGTAAAATATTTACCAATGAGATATAAGTAATTTGGAGCATCCACTTGGCCAGGTAATAATTAACCCAAGAAGTCTGATAAATCACAATCTGTGGTATACCCAGCAGGGCAGCTTCGAGGGTAGCTGTACCTGAGTTGACCACTGCAGCCCTACTATGCCTCAGCACTTCAGTACTATCGTCCCATTTCAATTGTACGTTAGGAATTTCACTCACGGGGCTGTAAGCGGCTGCCCCCAGATGCGACACTGCTGCCAGCTTAAATTGATAATTAGGGTATTTTCTTGCCAGTCCGGCTATTACGGGCACACAAGTTTTAACCTCCTGTATTCGGCTTCCCGGCAGCACAGCTATAGGTAAAGGGGAACTTGGAAGTGATTCTTCTTTAACAGGATAGATATGCTCTAACTGCTCAAATGTTGGGTTTCCAATAAAATGGGCTTTTACCTGATGTTTTCTAAAGTAGCTTTCTTCAAAGGGAAATATACAAAGCACTTCATCTGTGAGCTTTCTAAGGCCAGACAGCCTCCACGCTCCCCAGGCCCATGTTTTTGGGGGGATATAATAGCACACTTTGATCCCCAGCTTTTTGGCTATCCGGGCTACGCGCATGTTAAATCCAGAGAAATCTACCAAGATTACAACCTCCGGTCGCAACTCCAATAGCTGCCGCTTACAGGTGCGTAGCAAGGACTTGAACTGAAATAGTTTGCCTAGAATTGCCGAAAACCCCATAACGCCAAAAGCGTCTTGAGTCTGAAGGATAGTGGTTCCGTCTTTTTTCATAGCCTCTCCTCCCCACCCATATATTTGCACATTCGGCTGAGCAACTTTTATTTGCCTAATGATTTGGGAGGCGTGAAGATCTCCTGATTTTTCTCCGGCTATGAAGAAAAGGGTCATTTATAACCCTTCACCGAAGAACTCTACAAAATTTCTAGGAGTCTCATAAAGCTTGAGGCTATGCAGCTCGCATTGTTTGCCCAGGTCACCTACCTGTGGGGCGAGGATTTTCCAAAACTCAACAATGAGGCTTTCGCAACTTGCGAGTTTGCCCTTCATGAAGTCTACATCCAAGTTGAGGTTTTTATGATCTACTTTTTCTATGATGTCACGGCGGATCAAATTGCTGAGCTGTTTGAGGTCTACCACAAAGCCTGTCTCAGGGTCAGGCATGCCTTTGACTGTAGTGATCAACTCAAAGTTGTGTCCATGCCAGTTTTCGTTGGCACATGGGCCAAACACCTCCACATTGCGCTCGTGGGACCAGTTAGTATTATACAGCTTGTGGGCTGCGTTGAAATGCTCTTTTCGACTTACGTAAATCATGCCTCTGCTAAAATCTGGCTGCAAAGATAAAAAGGAAATCTGGGGAAGGCGATACCCCACACGTATGATTAACTTTGGTGAAAACAAAAGCTTTATGATAGTAGTCACTGGTGCAGCGGGGTTTATCGGTAGTCATTTAATCGACAAGCTCAACCAAGAGGGGTTTAAGGCAATAATCGCCGTGGATCTTTTTCATGATGAAGTGAAGCTTGCCAACCTTGACCACCAAAACATACTAGCGAGCCTGGATCGCCGGGTGTTTATTCCATGGCTGGAAGAAAATGCCGAAGGGGTAGAGTTTATTTTTCACCTGGGAGCACATACAGACACTACAGAGACAGATGAGGCACTGTTTGCTGAGCTCAATACGAATTACACCAAACAAGTTTGGAATATCTGTGCTACCGAGCAAATACCGCTAATCTATGCTAGTAGCGCGGCCACTTATGGCCTGGGTGAGTTAGGGTTTTCAGATGACCATTCACTGATCCCACAGCTCCAACCCCTAAATGCTTATGCTCATTCCAAACATCAATTTGACCTATGGGCACTAGGTCAGGAAAAACGTCCTTTTTATTGGGCTGGGCTAAAGTTTTTTAATGTCTACGGCAAGAACGAAGACCACAAAGGCAAAATGTCTTCCATGGTGTATCAGCTTCACAGGCAAATTGAAGATGGTGGCAAGGTACGCTTGTTTAAATCCTATGATGAAAAATATGACGATGGTGAACAGCTGCGAGACTTTGTATATGTGCAGGACGTGGTAAATGTGATGTATTGGATGATGCATCATCGAAAAGACAGTGGAATATATAATGTGGGAACAGGGCAAGCCCGTAGTTTTAAGGATGTGGTCAATGCCTTGCAGCAGGTACTGGACAAGCAGGTGGATATTGAGTATATCGACATGCCAGAACATTTACGTGACAAGTATCAGTACTTTACGGAAGCGGACTTAAAAAAACTAAAGTCCATCGGTTTCCCAATGGACTTTAGCAGTTTGGAGGATGGGGTTAGAGCTTGTTGCTCCAATCTTCCTAATTAGTTTTTGTAAAATCGCTGGGAGTAGTTAACTCCGCCTTGTTGAAACCTCAAAATATATAGTCCTTCTGTAAGGCTAGATACATCCAGTCTATTCTCTGTCAACAAGACAGGATACACTCTACCATTTAGATCTATAATGTTTAAATTCTGAGCTCCGACCAACGGTTGATTTATCGTAATATAGTCAGTTGCCGGATTGGGGTAGATGCTTATCGTGTTATGCTTCTCAACATTGAGCACTTCGGTTTTTTGTATCTCTAGATCATCTACAACCCACCCAAACCCATTGGAATTAGCATCTGCAAATAATCTAAATCTTACTACTATGGTGTCTCCTGCATTGAAAGTTTTTCTAAGGTCAATCGAACGCTCACTGAAAAGGTTAGACTTACCATCCGCCTCTTCATTGTACGCTTGCAACCATCCGCTATTTGCTCTTGCATCATAACCATCAACTAAAGGTTCCCAGTTTAATCCATCTTCTGATCCTTCCACAATTACATAATCCCAAAATTCAAAGTCACCATATTCTGTTCCATCTTCTCCAGGTTCCACTATGGCTATTTCATTATAAGTAATTGTAGGATTTGTGTTTGATACGATGATTTTCTTCTTAAGTAATGCTGAAGAAGTAGAATTATCCTTATATGGATGCGGCGTATGCAGGGCTCCATTAGAAAAGCCCGAAACGGTTCTTAGCACATCAAAACCATTCAACAGAAAATCATTTACAACAATTTGACTGTTAAATTCGGTTTCGTATTCCAACAACGCATCTCCATATTTGAAATAATCAAACAAAACATCACCAGAACTCGCCACTTGGCCATTTTTATAACCTACTACTTGAACACTTATAGTTCCTTCTTCCTGAGCCTCAATTACAAATGTGGTATCCACACCCTCAATATCTGCAACACTTCTTTTCGTCAGGTTATTATTTAAAAGTATATCCAACGAGTCAAACTTACTTGTCACACTTAGATTGATCAGCAATTCATCATTTTGTGGGAGTACGGCTAAATCCACAATTTGTGGAGCAACAAGGATTTCTGGCAACTCTTCCAGTTTTACCGTCCAAATCCCTCGACCATGTGACGCAATGACAAGAAAGTTGTCCACCTGCTTAATATCCCAAACGGCAACAGCTGGAAAGCCATTGTCGGTAAGATGCCATGTTTCTCCACCATCCAGGGATTCTACTAGACCAATTTCAGATCCTACCCAAATCTTCTGGGGTTCATTTGGAAAAACATACAAGCAGTAAACCGCAACGTTAGGAAACCCATTAAGACTTTCGCTATTACCGCTGCTGAATCCAGTAATATCTTGCCAGCTATTTCCTAAATCTTCAGTTTTTAGCACCTTCGGGGAATTAGCAAATGAGAACAACGCAAAAGCCGTACTGTCTTCGGTAGGGTGAGTGGCAAACCCCGAGGCTACTCCCAATAAAGTACCATCATAGTTAGAAGTATTGGAGAAATTCTCAGCACCATCTACAGAAACATGGAAATTATAAGATGATCCCATTCCTGATCCCGCCCAAACAATCTGTTGATTTGCATCTGAAACTTTAATATGCATGAATGAACTAAAAGACCAATTCTCGTTTATTGGTTTTAACTCCCAATTATCTCCAAAGTCCGTGGATTTGTAAACTCCAAACCTCCCAACAGTATAAATGGTATTAGGCTGCTTCTTTGAAGTTGATAATCTAGAAATAAAAGGAAAGTTATTGGCTGCAGCTTCATCTCGGTTTAGTCCATTTATAGCTAGCTGCCACGACCGTCCACCATCACTTGATTTTCCGAATAGATTATGCTGAGAAGAACCTATCAACTCATTAGCATTTCCATAATTCCACAAAGCTTCAAAACCATCACCACCGATTCTTAAGGTGTAATCTGTTTCAAAATTGGCTGCACTAGAAAGATCTGATGTCCAGGTTCCATTATCCTGAGCTCCACCAATGAACTTTTCACCACCGGGCATTTTGTCTGCACCGTAAAACTGAGTGGTATTATACCCTTGCCCTCCAAAGTTCCAGCTTCCTCCTTTTAATCCGGGGTCTTTATCTGCATCTGAATAATACAACCCACCATCATTTGCTGCAATTAATTCGAATTCTTCATTCTCCTCAGAAGTAACTCTTGCCATAAGGTTATGGTGATCGACATGAATCACCTCATTAGGATTTCGATTATCATATTGGGCACGACCATCGGTAAGGTTTATCGTTTCGCTATTAATCAATCGTTGCTTTCCATATAAAATTGCTAGTTTCGACTCAGGAAGGCTAGCTTCATCAAATGTCCCATCTTCAGGGAGAATAGGCCAGAAAAAATACATCTGCTCCACTTCCTGTCCACCAACTTTTGCCACTTCAGGGCTGGCTATGTCTGTGTACTCAATATTGTGAATAAATAAATATTCACGACTGTCTTGTTTGGTGTCCTCTCCCTGGTTTTGAACTATGAGGTTCCACTTACCGTCTTCTTGCTGATCCCTAAATGAAACCATAAGCTGGGTATTGGTTTCTACATCCCACACCTGAAAAGGAACTTCTACATAATCTCTGTACTGATATTCAGTTGCTGGAACACCTGCTCCCTGTCCCCCTACTGTGAATCTGTGCGCTTTTTGGGTTCGATTGGCTCCAAAGAGCACTTCGACTGGTCTTTTTTGAGTAGATATGCCCGTGTCTAGTACACCTCCAAAAAAAGGTGCGCCAAAATTGATTAACTCTATAAAGCTACCTGTATTTACCTGATCTAAACCTAAGAGTGTTGGCTCACCAGTATCGTATGGCTCCCCTTCTATTGATACCTTGAAAAGATCTACTCCTCCAACATAAAATGTATTTGATTCGAAAGGGTGAGCTAAGATCGTATTGTCATAATTCCCTTGACCATTTAAGTAATCATATGCGGTAGAGCTTTGGTCACTTAGCAGCACCCATGATTTGGCCTTATCACCTGAAAAGTAAAGATCCGAGCCTGTTCCCGATTGACCGCCGACTACCGAGGCAAATAGCGTATCACTATTAATATTAGATACCGCAAGTTCAATACGTCCTTGGGCGAGAATTCCCTGACCTGAATCAAACCAGCTATCTCCCGTATCTTCAGATTTCAAAACACCAATTCCATTAACAGCAGCATATTGAATTGAAAAATCAAATGGATCTGCAATCAATTGTTCTATAGGAGAATTGCTGGCATATACCTTGGTCCAGGAAACTCCCCCATCCACAGATTTGAAAATAAAACTTTGCGTTAGATTGAAGATCCCAGTACCTGTTTCAGTACAGGCCAATAGGACATTGGCGTTATTTGGGTCAACTATTATTCGGCTTACGGCACTAAACTCGTCATCTTGTATTGTGGAAGAAAGAACTTCCCAAGTCTGGCCTTTGTCAGTTGATTTTAATATACCATTCCCGACTATCACTGACAAATGAGAAAATGCCTCTCCAGTACCGGCATACAAAATACTAGGATTAGCAGGAGAAGTAGCCAGGCATGCTATGGCCATATTGGGAATGTTTTTAGTCAATATTTCCCAACTCTCCCCTTTGTCTGTTGTTTTCCATACCCCACCACCAACAGAGCCAGCATACCAGGTGTTGCCTGTTGGGTCTTCAGCATCAATGATTACACCACGAGTTCTTCCCGGAACATTTGCTGGTCCTCGTTCTTGCCATTCTAAAGGAGCCACACGAGCATTCCTTCTATTCTGAGAGAGCTTTTCTTTCTCCCTGAATGTATACCCAGCACTATAACCTATTTTCTCCTGACCTTCTTTAGTTCTAATTAGTTTATATGCCTCGGTATATTTAGATGGATAGCCAAATCTCAGCACATCTCTTCTGTCCTTGGTGTCATGGTCTATCCTTGCCACCAAACCCTTGTCAATAAGTTGGTTCCCAGCTGGATTATACTGGTTAGAATTTTCTGATCGTTTGCATCCACCAAGGAGTAAGACGATCATGGCTAAATAAAATATCCTCATTCTATTTGGGTTAAATGTAATAGTACTCTATTCGTTTGTTCAACGTAGTTGTTAGGAAATAATCAGTTTATTCAGAACGATTTTTCAATTGAATAGCTTAGGGTGATTTTCTTAGAATAGTAATTAACAAGAAAAAGGTCCAGTTGGACCTTTTTCTTGAATTAGAAGTGATGAGTTTTTACTCGGGAGAATAATTATGCGTACAATCACCAACTCTCACTTGATCGTCTGACTGTCTCACATAACTAAATGTAATATCAACTTCAGGTGCATCCGTACAGGTAAGATTCACCTTACCTGAACCTCTTGCTAACCAAGGCTCCTCAGCTGGCACTCCAAAGCCAGATGCAGCGCCATTGATTTCCGTATCATCAAACGTGATACTGTTATCAGCAGGGTTAATCGTCAACACTAGTTGATTCGTACCCGCAGCACCCCAGCCACCGAAATTGTCAATAGTGATCTGATTACCGCTTGCATTGATCATATTCGACGTAAATGTGAAGTCTCCACCACAACTCTCTGTTGTGGTATAAGCACCTTCCATCTCAGATGGATTAGCTGGGCAATCACTATCCGCGATATTGATATAGGTATCATTACGGATAGGCCCTCTACCTCCAGCTAAAGTCAACGAAGAAGTTGTGGTCCCAGTAGCACCAGTCAATGCCACTTCAAGCACCTTATCTCCATCTGTAATTCCATCTGAAAGAAAATCAATGTCAAAATCTACTTGATCAGTAATTAAGTCATTGCCTCCTGCAGGAATGTAAGGAACCAAAATTGAAGCACCATTAGCATCTTTACTTACAATAGGGTAAACCTTAGTTCCAGAATTTCCAGAGGTGATTGAATCTGCAGAAATATCAAAATCAACTCCGAATTCTGCACTACCTGTGAAGGTTATTGTTGCAATCAAATCTTCCTGAAAGGAAATTGGAGATTGTATAGTTACCGTTTGGCTAGTACCTCCTTCACCAGCGGCAACTGTATCAGGAGTATTTGCTCCGAACTGTACGAAAAGGTCAGTTTCAGGAATTCCAGCAATTGGATCTTCAAAGTCCTCACATGCGGACATGACGATCAATGCGAATATGATTATAAATATATTTTTCATTTCCATTTTGATTATCGTTCAAAGTATACTGGCACATCAATCAATGGAGAGATATCGATATTGATATTACTCTCAATCTCAGAATTAGGAATTTCCACACGGCTGATTATGCTATTAATAGGTGCTCCTACAGGCACATCCAACGCCGGCTTCTTCGTTCTTCTCCAGTTTGCCCAAGCTTCTGACCCTTGATTAAAGAGTGCGATGTACTGCTGTATTTGAATAAACTCTGTGGCATCTGTCTCTGCGGCCAAATCAAGCGTATTTAAGAACGCTTGCTTATCAGCTGCTGAAATTTCAAAATCGCTTCCATCAAAATGATTCATGGAAGCCAACACTCCATTTTCCAAAGCTTCTTGCGCAGCTACTGTACCACCAGGAGCTAACCCTCTCTCGTATGCTTCTGCTGCCAATAACCAGTATTCTGAAGCCAACAACCACTCATCAGATTTATCTTGACGGATGTAGAACAAGCTTACATATCCGCGATCTACTTCATCAGGTAGTGGACCTGCTCCGTTGATTGCTCCTTCTATTGGTCCTGAAGGATTGTTGATGTTTCGCTGAAAGAAAGAAAACAATCTTGGGTCATTTGCTGGCTGTAAAAGCTCTACCATTTCATCTGATGCCAATCTCCAACGTTGGTGTACTCGGTTTCCACCTGCATCAGTTTGGAATGAACCGAAACTAACGAAATTGTCAAAAGTAGCGTAATCAAAGTTTTGATTTGATCTAGTCGGGAAATAAGCAAATTCCGCGTTCTCAGAGCCATCTAGCTCATCGATAAATTCATTCCCTCCTGTCAATAAATCAGTAATCTCTTGAGAACGATCTTCTACATACGATACTCTCATTAATGCACGCAATTTCAAAGTATTTGCGAATGCTAACCACTTATTCATATCTCCTGCATAAAGCGGATCATAATCTGTTATTGTGGTTTGAAATGACTGATCAGCTAAATCTATTCGGGCAATTGCATCATCCAGAATATCAATAATACCCTGATAGATAATATCTCCAGTATCAAATTTTGGAAAGAGAATTTCCGAATCATTACTTTCAGTAAATGGGATTTCGCCCCAGGTATCTGCACCTATCATCCAGGCAAATGCTTGAAAAATTCGGATTTGTGCTACCCCATTGGTTAGCCCCTCTTCCTCGGCCAATAACACGGCCAAGTTCAGGTCTTTGATAATGTCACCGTAGAAGGTAAACCTCCAAAAGTTATTATTACCAATCGGACTGTAATTATAGGTATCAGGCCCAGTAAGTACCACTACAGGTTTATGATGCTGGATATACGCTTCTCCATTCGGATTCAATGTATTCAATAAATTCTGAGACATTGCAATCATCGAATTCGTCATTACAGTACCAGGAGGTACCGTTGTTGATGCATTTGGATCCGTATTTACATCCAAAAAATCATCCTCACAAGCTGTGCTCAAAAACAAAGCACTAACGATCGCTAGAGTTTTTATATAATTTTTCATTTGATTCAATTTTAGTCGTCTAATGTTTAGAATGTAAGTCTTACATTAAAACCGTAAGAACGAGTAGTAGGAAGGTTGTACGCTTCAATACCTTGCGCATTACCTGGACCATAGAAGCTAACCTCTGGATCGATGTGCGGCACTTTTGTATATAGTATTGCAAGGTTTCGTGCCTCAAATCCAAATTGAACAGCTCCAAGCGGAGTTTTATCTAGTAAAGAAGATGGCAGTGAATAAGAAACCTTAATCTCTCTAAGTTTCACATAAGTACCATCGAAAACACCTTCAGAATCCACGTCATTTTCCTGCCCCCAAAGTTGCTGGTACGTGATCGGAATATCATTAGGTTTTGTAGAGGTGGGATTTCCTTCTGCATCTTCCTCTAAAAGAATTACACCTTTGTCTATATAGGCACCATCTCTGTCCAAAGTTTCCTTTACATGACCACCTGCTCTCAAATCCTGAATAGTTTGTGAATGGATATCTCCACCTTGTTTCCAGTCAATCAAGACACTTGCAGAAAGTCCTTTCCATGAAACCTCATTTCCCAAACCAGCAATGAAATCAGGAGTAATGTTCCCAATTTCCTGATCATCAATATCCAAGCGAAGACCGGTGTTAGGGTTGATTAAGATATTACCATCATCGTCTCTTCTCCAATCAGACCCGATAAGCGTACCCAATGAACGATTTAAGATCGCTCTCAATCCTGGATCTGTACGAGTACCATTAATATCAATGAAATTAAAGTTGTCCGGAAGGTCTACAAGTTTGTTTACATTTTTGGCAAAGGTACCACGTACTACCCACTTGAAATCTCCAGCTTTCACAGGTGTAACTTCAGCTAGCACCTCTATACCTTTATTAGTAACCGTACCAGCATTCAATGTTTGAGTAAGAAATCCTGTACTACCTGGAAGATCAATACGAACAATTTGATCGGTAGTCTCAGAACTGTAGTATGTCGCATCTAGCAAAAATCTACTATTGAAAAATTGTAGTTCAGTACCTATTTCCCAAGAAGATGTTCGCTCAGGTTTCAGTGCTAAAGGAGGGATATTACCAGATCCACCAAAACCAGGAATACCATTCCATGGGTAAGCATTGTCTACACCGAATAGTTGAAAGATTGAAGTCTGAGGAAAATACAAGAAATCTAACTGAAACGGATCAGTTCCATTACCTACCTCAGCATAACTGGCTCTTACTTTAGCATAATTCAATACTTCGGAGTTCAAGTTGAACATGTCCGTTACGATCGCACTTGTACTTACACTTGGGTAGAAAAATGATTGACTATTTTCCGGTAGCGTTGAATTCCAGTCGTTTCTTCCTGTAACATTCAAAAACAAGTAATCTTTGTATGAAGCTCCTAAGTCAAAGAATGCACCAATCAGTCTGATACGCGAAAGAATTGCGTTTTCAGGTGAGTTAATCAAAGCATTATCTGCTATGAATAAGGTTGGATCTGTAAGTTCCTGAGCTCTATTGAAGTTTGATTCTATGTATTGTTCATATACGTTATGTCCCAGAAGTAAATTCACATTTAGGTCAGGCGTGAATTGATGATTCAGTGTAATAAAGAAGTCTGAATTCAAATTGGACTCAAAAAGATCGTTCGCCCAAAACTCACCTAAAGGATCTGCTACTGATCCAGGCGCTGTATTTTGTTGACGTCTTTCACTATAAACATCAGCACCTACTTTCCAGGAGATATCCATCCAATCGTAAGGTTTAAACCCTACCTGAGCAAATGTGATGAAACGATCAATTTCACCAGTGTAGACGTTTTCATTTAATGACCAATATGGATTTTGGTTTAGTCCTAAGAATAATCTTGGAGAACCATCTGCGTTCAGATAGTTAGCCAAAGAATCCTGGCTGTAGTTTCTTGGTAAGAAACCTACCACTGAAGCAACTGCACCGTCATCATTGAAACCAGTTATTGGTCGTCCTTCATTACGTGTGCGGATGTAGTTTGCCCCGAAACTGCTATAAAACTTGTTATCAAATTGCCGCGTAGCATTAAAACTGGCGTTAAGCCGATCGTAATTCGTGTTTGGAACAAATCCTTCTTGATCGAACTTAGTCACAGACATTCTGAAAGTACCTTTTTCATCTCCTCCAGCCAGAGCTACACTATTTATTATTGTCTTACCTGTACCGTAGAAATTTTCTACATTGTCGGGATGTGGTGAATACCTGTCAATGTTTCCATTTGCATTAACAAATGATTGTCCAAGCATCTCAGGGCCCCAGTTAGCAGTTGCTGAACTATCAATTTTTCCCGCGCTGCCTTGTCCATATTTGTTTTGATAATCAGGAAGTCTCAGTGGATCATCAAATCGAACTGATGAGTTTATAGTTACTGAGGTCTTGGAGTTCTTCTTACCTTTCTTGGTAGTAATGATAATGGCGCCATTCGCCGCGCGCTGACCATACAATGCTGTAGCTGCTGGTCCTTTCAATACACTCATCGACTCAACATCATCAGGGTTGATATCCTGAATTCTGTTTCCATAATCCACACCAGTGAATCTATCTACAGATGCAATGTTTGAGTTTGAAATAGGAATACCATCTACTACATAGAGTGGTTGATTGTTCCCATTAATAGAGCTGTTACCTCGAATAACCACACGTGAAGACGAACCCACAGATCCGGAAGAACCGGTAACCTGTACGCCGGCAACTTTTCCAGCAAGTGAATTGGCAATGTTAGTTTCCCGAGCCTTAACGAACTCTTCTCCATCCACACTAGAAACTGAGTATCCAAGAGATTTTTGTTCTCTTTCAACTCCAAATGCCGTCACCACAACTTCTGTAAGTTGCTGTACGTCTGACTGCATCGAAACATCGATGACTGAACGCGCCCCTATTTCAACTTCCTGTTGGGTAAGCCCAATAAAAGAAAAAACAAGAACACCACCTTCTTCTGGCACACTCAATCTATAATTTCCATCTAGATCAGTAGTTGTGCCCGTCGTTGATCCTTTCAGAACAACATTTACTCCAGGAATTGCGCTATTGTCGTCTGCCGACCGCACAGTTCCAGAGACTGTCCTTTGCGCCATAGCACAGAATGCCACAGCGAAAGTAAACATGAAACTGAGTAGTAGAATCCTCTTCATATTTAACTGTTTTAAAATTGTACATTATGTTTCAGTGTTAAATCTATATTAATTCTCGGATAATCAAACTTTCTTCAACGAACGGCGTATAAGGCTAAAAACACTGTAAATGGAGGGTTTTACAGGATAAAAAGTTCAAAATGGCCTCTCCTGAGAATTCAATCAAAATAATCCTCTGCCAAAAAGGAATTTCACCAAGCATTTCACTTTTTTTAACAAAACGCATTTTTTTGGCATTTTCGATGAAACACACCGTTGGGACGGTGATTTAATGCGCTAATTCCTCGAAACACTTAAAATTTCTTATCTAATGTTAGGTGACAAAATCTTAATCTAACCTTAGATGATCTACTCTCCCTACAAACTCAGCCGCCTAGCAGCGTTTTGCAATTTCCTGCAGAGAACAAGGCATAAAAAAAGGGTGACTCAACAGAATCACCCTTTTATATTTTAAATATTTACGTTCTATCAATCAGCAGCTTTGATCATGATAGTTTTCTCAACGTAATTAGTTTTCAATGAAGCTTCATCATCTCCAGAAACACCATCTAGTGTAATGGTAACCGTTCTATCTGTAGAGAATGCATTATCAGATATAGATAATACAATAGACTTCTCCGTTTCACCTGCCTCAAAGACAAGCTCCCTTGAAGAGTTGTTTGGAGTAGCATCATTTACACCTATTGCTACCGATACACCATAATCAACAGTCACTTCTGAGTTGCTAGCATTGCTTAGCATTACCGGGAACTCATATACTCCAGCAGAAGTAATCGTAACGGTAGCAGTATCTATAGATGCCATTTTTGTGTCATCCATAAAAGTGTACACGATTGTCTGCAGAGTATCTGCTTTCACATATTCCTCAGCTAATTCAGTTTCTGTAATGGCACCAAGCGTGAAGATCAGATCTTCTGAACCTACTTCCTCCTCTGGAGTCACTACCACTTTAATTGAGCTAATTGTATCAGCAAAATCCAATGGACTTTCGTAACGCGGTAAAATAAAGTACCTAGAAGGATCCATAGACCCACCAATCGTATAAGCAATTTTTCCATCACCGTTGATTCCACCAGGAATATCCAACTCAATTGTGATAGTGTCATTCACTAGCATTTCGCTGCGTTTTGCTGAATCAGCTGAAAAGCTGATTTCCTTTGAAATCACCTTTATTGCTTTGGAGCCTGCAGCCTCTCCCTCCGATACACTCAAAGTGTAGTCAGCTGGATCGGTGAACAAAACATCCACATAAGCATCATTTTCAGAGTTTTCAGTGATGGTAGCGCCACTTTCAATAGACCAGCTATAATCTGCATCTGCTTTATTCATCAACAGATAATACTCCTTTTCATCTCCTACATAAGCTGTAGATGAACCTGAGATGCTGAGCGTCTTGCCAGGTTTGATCGCTACTGAACGTGCGTCATCCTCTTGACAACTCGTTGCAGTGAAACCCACCACAGCGAGTAAAACTCCTGCCTTTAGGAAATTATATTTATTAAATTTCATATGTCAGTTTCTTTAATTTAAGGTTAAAATCAGTTTACGTCCCACCAGAGTAAAGTGGTCATATCCCCTGGATCAACTGCTTCTAAGTTTTCACTGTTAGCTTCCGCTTCAGAAGCAGGGTAAAATGCACGCACAGGGATTCTGTCTACACCAGAAACAGCGTTAGCAGAAATCACCAAAGACGGCTCATCTAACCTTCTCCACTCAGACCATGCTTCCAGGCCTTGAGTATAAAGTGCAACCCACTTTTCGTATCCAATTGATTCTTCCCAATTGGCAGCATCGTAAGGATTAGCGGTAGTGTAAGCAGTTGCTTCCGCTTCCGTTCCGCCCCAATCCTTGATAGAAGCCTCTACTGCATTGTTGAATGCATCGGCAGCACTACCGGAGATAAAGCCTCTTTCGATTGCTTCAGCTCTGAAGAACTCTACTTCGGCATAAGTCAACAACTTAGCTGGAGCTGTTGCTTCGAGAATAGAACCATGAGGTCTAGAAGATACAGGCTTCAATTGGAATGCGTCAGCATCTGTAAGTCCGTAAGGCAACCCTACGATCTCACCATTAAAGTTTGGTGCAGCATAATCATCCAAACGTGGATCATTACGATCTTCCATATCGCTAACCATTACGTCAGTAATACAGAAGTCATCACGGTTATTCACCACTTTGTCCACGTAGAAAGGATTCGCGATACGCTGATCAGCATCAAACTGGAACAATGCATTTTCGTCATTAGATGAAATTACTCCTAAGGTAGAGCTAAATGCCTGACTCACAGCAGTGCCAGCAGTACCAGAATCTACATCTGCCATTCTCATGCCTAGACGTACTTTAAGAGAGTTAGCGAGCTTACCCCACATAGCCATATCACCACCATAGATGATGTCACCAGCGCCGAAACCAGCAGCTGTAGGCGTAATGTTCGCGATCGCATCATTCAGCTCAGAAAGCATTCCTGCATATACAGCAGATTGTAAATCGTAAGCTGGGTTTGGAAACTCCTCAGGGTTGAATGCCTCAGTATAAGGAATATCACCCCAAATGTCAGTAACTGTCTGGAAAGCTAGCACTTTGAAAATTGCGATCTGCGCTAGTCTGTTGTTCTTCACAGCTTCAGAAAGTGACTCATTTTCCTCTGTAAGCTGCTTTGCAACTACCAGATCAATGATACCTCCAGGACTAGCATTAGTCCCTGAGTAAAATGACTGCCATGGAGTACTAAAAGACGAAGGTGTCTGATTGTACCTTGAGTCTTCGGCATATTCGTTTTGTGCAAAGTGCTGCACCATCAACATACCGAACTCAAAGTTCATCGCACGCCCCCAAATCTCATCTGCAATTGAAAATTGAGCCTGAGTAAACAGGTTCTCAGCAGGGATTTCAGTAGGCTCGTTAGGATCAGTATTGATCTCATCGAAGTTGTCTGTACATGCGAATACTGTCATCGCAAGCACAAGAGCAATTAGTCTATTTATATTCTTCATTTTGAATCAAGTTTAGATTAAAGTTTGAAGCTTACGTTGAATCCAATTGATCTGGTAGAAGGTACCTGAGCATTTTCCAGTCCCTGGATGTTGCCTGTACCTGTCACCACCTGAGGATCCAGGAATGGAAGCTCGCTATAGAGGATCATTAAGTTTCTACCAAGAAGTGAAACATTGATATCTCTGATAGGGAAGTCTCCAAGAAGTCGATTAGGCAATGTGTAACCCAATCTCATTTCTCTAAGCTTAACAAAACTTGCATCGTATACATTAGGAGCAGCTACTCTCCAGATAGTTTGGTAGTAAACCTGAGGGTTTACCGCTACAGTGTTTTCACCACCTTCTTCAGTCACTCCGTCGATGATCATACCTTCTTCACGGATGTTACCTTCGGCAGTTTTAGGAAGCATACCTGAGTAAGCCGCCCACTGAAGTGAAGTAGAGTGAATTGATCCACCTTTTTGGAAATCAACCAATGCGCTCAAGCTTACACCCTTATAATTGAAGGTGTTTCTCAAACCACCTGTAAAATCTGCAATAGCAGAACCGAGGTATTTTCTGTTAGCTTCAATCAATGGCATTCCATCAGATCCTACGATGATTCTTCCATCTTCATTTCTCTGGAAGTCCTGACCGTAGATTGCCATGTATGGATCTCCTTTTTGCAGACGAACGTCAGCCGCCCAGGTGCTACCCATGATGATGTTGTTTACTCCATCAGCAAGCTCTACTACTTCGTTGTTATACGTAGCGAAGTTCAAGTTTACATCCCAAGAGAAATCTCCTGTTTGTACTGGTGTACCTCTCAGCATTACTTCAAAACCACTGTTTTTCATAGAACCAGCGTTCACAATACGTGAAGTAAAACCAGTAGTAGAAGATGAAGCTACCGCAAAAATTTGCTCAGTAGTCGTTCTGTCGTAGTATGCTACTTCAAACCCTACTCTGTTTTGGAAGAAGTTCATTTCCAATCCTACCTCGAATTCATCAGTAAACTCAGGCTTCAAGTTTGGATTGTTACGAGCATTAGGAACTGTATAGCGAGGGCTGCTACCAAAGTTTGGCTGTAAAGGCTCGAAAGTATTTGTCAATGAATATGGATCTGCATCGTTACCAGCTCTACCATATCCTACACGCAACTTACCAAATGAAAGTACATCATTGTTTTGCAATGCTTCCAACTCAGTGAATACAAAACTTGAAGTGATTGACGGATACCAGTAGTTGTTGTTATCCTCAGGCAACGTAGAAGACCAGTCACCACGTACAGTCAGGTCAACAAACACCGTAGAGTAGAAGCCAAATGAAGCACTACCAAACACACTATTGATAGATTTTCTTGTGGTCTCAGTAGTCAATGTTGGGTTTCCTATACCATTACTTAGGTTGAAGAACCCATCAAGAGCAAGACCTCCGTTTACACTACCCAGGATGTACTCTCTTTCCTGAGACATCAAGTTACCTCCAATAAGGGCATTCAAGGAGAATGCAGGGCTAAACTGCTTGTTGTACATGATTTTACCCTCGAAGTTAGACTCCCTGAAGGTACGAGTACGTTCAGTGTAATCAGACTGATCTACACCACCATTTTCGATTCCTTCGTATGCACGGAAAGTAAACCCGTCAGTCATCGCACGACCAGAGATTGTCAGACCGTCCATTAACTCATAGTTTAATGCAACATTACCGAAGAAACGATCTCTTGTATCTTCTTGCAAGAACTTGTGACGTACCCAGTACGGGTTATCAAAGAAGTAAGGGAAAGGATTCCAGGACTTCAATGAACCATCCTCGTTTTGAGTGATACCAGTAGGGTTCCAGGTGTAGTGTGTACCATCTTCCCACTCGTAGTTTTGCATACGATCCAAATCCAGTTGTGTTTGCCACCACTGCGTGAAACCTTGCATAGGGTTTCTGTTGCTATAACCTGTAGCAGTTCTTCCTAAAGCTGACTGCTTTACAAGACTACCAGCAGCTGTTACAGTTAGTTTATCTGAAAGGTTGTAACGAGCATTGATGCTAAAAGTATTTCTGTCCAAACCTGAGTTTGGAAGAATTCCGCTCTGATCAAGGTTTGTATAACTCAAACGGAAAGAACCCTGATCGTTTCCGCCACTAAGTGCTACTGAGTTTTGTAGTGTAACACCAGTTTCGAAGAATTCTTGATAACCGTTTTCCGGTGCAGACCAAGGTCTTGTTTCGCCATAGTTAGCAGAATTTGGATCCCAAGAATCCCAGTGTCTAACCGGCTGACCTTCGTATTTAGGTCCCCAGGCCCCATCTTTAGAATATACTGGCGCGTAGTAAGTGGTTCCGTTTTCAGTAAACTCGGTAAAACCAGAAGGGGTAGAAAGTGTAGCACCTCCACCGTATTTCTGCTGATGCTCGATCATGTTTACTGCCTTCTCAAACGTAACACTTGAGCTTACATCTACACCGATCCCTTTTTTCTTGGCACCAGATTTTGTAGTAATCAAAATCACACCGTTTGCACCACGTGTACCATAAAGAGCTGTAGCTGCCGCACCTTTTAGTACTGACATAGACTCTATGTCCTGTGGGTTGATGTCGGATGCAGCGTTACCATAATCATAAGCGCCACTACCAAACCCACTCTGTTGTGCGTTAGTTGCATAGTTGTCATTGTTTATAGGCATACCATCTACCACAAAAAGTGGCTGGTTTTCGCCAAGGAATGAGTTTGAGCCACGAACAGTGATACGAGACGAACCGCCAAGCGCTCCGCTAGTACCTTGAATCTGAACACCAGCAATCTCACCTTGAAGGGCGTTGATTACGTTTGGCTCAGCTGCTTTGGCCACATTTTCAGCATCTACAGACTGCACAGAGTAACCTAGTGCTTTTTTGTCACGAGATACACCAAGCGCTGTAACTACAACTTCTGTAAGTTGCTTCACATCGCTTTCCATTTCCACATCGATCACTGACCTGGAGCCAATTTCGACTTCCTGTGCTGCCATACCTATAAAGGAGAACACAAGTATACCGCCATCTTCAGGAACACTTATACGATAGGTTCCGTCAATGTCAGACGTAGTACCGGTACTTGTGCCTTTCAGCACAACGTTCACACCGGGAATCGGCTCACCGCCTGCTTCGGTGATTTGTCCAGTCACTGTTCTTTGCGCCATTGCATTGAATGCAAAGGCGAAAGTAAACATGAAACTGAGTAGTAGAATCCTCTTCATATTTTACTTTTTTAAATGAAACATTAATTTATTGCAATTAAAATTATACGTTTTTTCCACTAATTGAAAACAGTAGCAGCAGAATATAATTTCGACCAAACAGTAGGATTTCACGGCCAAAATGAAGTTTTGCACTATAAATTGAGGGGAATTATAGACCAGCAGGCCCTCTCACAAAATAAAAATTTACAATTGTACTATTTACAGAATATTAATTCTGAGTAGAAAAAAATAAAAAAAGTGAATTTCTAGTGATTTGGAACAAAAATCACCTTAAAAGTGATCCGTCTATTCTTACTTCTACCTTCGGGTGTTGTATTGGCTGCTATTGGCTGAGTACTTCCGTACCCTTTATAACTCATTCGTTTGGCATCTATCCCATTTTCACTTAAAAACTGATAGACTGAATGAGCGCGTTTTGTCGACAGTGTCTGGTTGTATGCCTCACCTCCCTGATTATCCGTATGCCCTTGGATCTCAAATTCAATTGCGGGGTTTTCATTTAAATATGCCACAATCTCCAAAAGCTCTGCTCTAGATCGTGGGTCTAATCTATAGTCATCCACACCGAAATATATGTTTTCGAGCGTGAGCTGATCACCAGTAGCTATCGGCGACAATAGGATGTTTAGTGTATCAGGTGTTAGCGCTTGACCCTCTGATGTTTCAAATCGAAAATCCTCAAACAAGTATCCCTTTTTTTTCACGAATACACCGTAGGTCTGCCCTTGCGTCAGTACCAGAAAGTATTTGCCATTTACGGAATCCGAACGAACGTGGTATATATCGGAAGAATCCATCAAATTAATCATCCTGAGGTCTGCTCCTATTGGCGCTTTCGTTTTGGCATCCATCACCTTACCGGTGACGTATTTGGATTTATCTGCCACCAACGTATCCACCAATGGGTAGCGCACCAGTAGGCTGCGCTTGACTCCTTGTTTGCTTATGGTCTCTTTGGCAAAATACGCCATAGAGCCTGAGGCATTCAAAAACATGGAGATTTCATCATGATGGGTATTTACCGGAAAGCCCAGATTTACAGGTGTACTCCAAATGCCTGACTGCTTTTGCGACAGCAATAGATCAAAACCACCCATGCCTACATGTCCTTCAGATGAAAAGATTAGTGAACGTCCATTTGCATGAATAAACGGGGTGGTTTCATCATATACCGTGTTTACTGGTTTTCCCAAATTTTGGGCTTCCTGCCACTCATCTCCCACCTTTCGGGATGTCCAAATATCTCGTTTACCAATCCCTCCTGGCCTATTTGAAGCAAAATACAAAGTCCGCCCATCAGCGCTCAATGCCGGCTGAGACTCCCAATACCTGGAATTCACTCCGGGGCCCAGGTTTTGTGGCACTGACCAATAATTACCTGTTTTATAAGAAACATACAGGTCGCAGCTTCCATAGGACTTCCTGCCTTCGCAAGCTGTAAATATCAGTGTTCGCCCATCTGCAGATATGGAGCAAGCACCTTCATTAAACTCCGTGTTGATATTGGGTGAAATAGACTGTGGGGGAATCCACTGCCCACCTATCCGGGAGCTAACCACAATATCCTCATCCGAATAGGGCCTGTCGGAATCTCGTTTGGTAAACAGCAGCGTATTTTCGTCTACGGTTAGGACAGGAAAATACTGCAACTGAAAAGCGTTGAGTGCATCGGGCAATTGTTCAAGGACAATATCCTCCTGAAACTTTATAGCATTTACGGCAAATGAAATACTATTCACCAATAGTGAATCCGGGCTTTTTACATGCTTAATGGCTGACAGTGCCTGCTGGTATCTCCCAGCCTTGAAGTTCATCCCGGCGATTCGCACCCACAGCTTTTCACTCACTTTCTCAGGAGCTACCTCCACCAATCTGTTATAATAGCTCAATGCTGAATCTTGTTCCTGATATACACTAAATATAGTGGCCATCCTTAGGTGGGCCTTCCAGTAAGTGGGATCGGTTTCTATGGCTTTGCGCAAAAGGCTCTTAGCTTCTTCAAACTGCCTCAGCCTGATGGCCTCTTCTGCTTTGGTGGTACTCTTCACAGCTCGTTTGCTATACTCCTGAGAGAAGGCATTATATGGCAAAAAAGCCAAAAGCAACATTATGAGTCCTGTGAATGCCTGGTTCATTAAGGGATATCGAGGTATTTGTGAGTCTGTAAAGATATACGCCATTGTGGGTTTTTCTTCACATAGTCAACGATCAATGGGGTCATTTGGTCTTTCTTAGACCACTCTGGCTGTAAAAACAGCCTCGTCTTTTCAGGACACTCCGCTGCGTGAGCTTCTGCCCATTTAAAGTCAGACTTGTTGAATACTATAATTTTCAACTCATCAGCGGCCGGGTAAAAGTCTGGCTTTGGTGCCATGAACTTTTTAGGCGAAAAACATACCCAGTCCCAATCCCCGCTAATGGCATGTGCTCCTGATGTCTCTACATGAGTCCGCAAGCCCGCTTTCTTTAGTGCTTTTGTCAGAGTAGTAAGATCATACATCAAGGGCTCGCCTCCTGTAATTACTACGATCTCCACTCCATGACTTTTTGCTTGAGCGACGATCTCCTCAATGGTGAAGTGTGGATGTGCCGCTGCATCCCACGACTCCTTCACATCACACCAAACACACCCAACATCACAGCCTCCTAACCGAATGAAATAAGCCGCAGCCCCACTAAACGCCCCCTCACCCTGAACGGTGAGAAAGGATTCCATTACGGGCAGCGAATCGGTGAAAGGCTTAGGAGTGCTGATCTTCATAGGCCTTTAGGGTATTTAAAAGCAGAGAAGCGATCGTCATAGGCCCTACTCCTCCTGGTACAGGTGTTATAAAAGAGGCCTTTTCTGAAACGGTAGCAAAATCCACATCACCAGAAAGTCTAAAACCCGATTTTCGTGAATTGTCTACCACACGGGTAGTGCCCACGTCCACCACTACTGCTCCTTCTTTGACCATTTCTTCGGAGATCAAACCGGGCTTACCCACTGCCACAATCAGGATGTCGGCATTTTTAGTATGGCTCGCCAAGTCCTGAGTGTATTTATGACACAGGGTCACGGTAGCTCTACCCTCTTCTGTCATCATCATGCCTAGAGGAGCACCCACCAGGCGGCTTGCGCCCACTATCACACAATGCTTGCCCTCAGTCTCCACATCATATCTTCGTAGCAATTCCATCACACCAAAAGGTGTAGCAGGCATGATGAGCTGGTTTTTAGACACAATACTTCCAAAGTTCTGGTTGGTAAAGCCATCAACATCCTTTTCAGGTTTGATGCTTTCCGTCACACGCTCTACAGAAATATGCTCAGGCAACGGCAGCTGTACGATGAAGCCATCTATGTCATCGTCACTATTTAGGTTTTCTACGTGCTTCATCAGCTTCTCCTCAGAGATAGTACTGGCAAAGTGCATGAGCGTAAAATCAAACCCTACAGACTTGCACGCCGCTATTTTCCCATTTACATACGTATGGCTAGCCCCATCGTCTCCTACAATGATGATGGCAAGGTTTGGAGCGCGTCTCCCCTGAGATTTGAGTTCATCTACACGAGTAGAGATTTCTTGCTTGATGTCTGAAGCTACCTTTTTTCCGTCGAGTAACGTGGGCATTTTGAACGTAGTTTATGAGTTGAAGAAACAGGGCTGTGTTGTCTAAGAATATGGGCTTTTTATTGGTCTAGTTTCAATACGGCCATGAATGCTTCTTGTGGTATTTCCACGTTACCTACTTGACGCATTCGTTTCTTACCTTTCTTTTGTTTTTCGAGTAGTTTGCGCTTACGCGAAATATCTCCACCGTAACATTTGGCCAATACGTTTTTACGCATGGCTTTCACCGTCTCACGGGCAATGATTTTTTGACCTATAGCCGCCTGTATGGCAATCTCGAACATCTGACGTGGCAGTAGCTCTCGAAGCTTTTCGCAAAGTCGCTTGCCCCATTCGTAAGCTTTATCTCTATGCACTACCGCAGATAGCGCATCTACTCCTTCGCCATTTAGCATGATGTCTAGCTTCACCATGGTAGACTTCTTGTAGCCTATCAGCTCATAATCCAGTGATGCATAGCCTCTTGAAATGGTCTTGAGTCTATCGAAAAAGTCAAAAACAATCTCAGCCAGTGGCAACTCGAAAGTTAGTTCTACACGATCTGAAGTCAGGTACACCTGGTTTTTGATCTCACCTCGCTTGTCCATACATAAAGCGATCACAGGCCCGATAAACTCTGACTTGGTGATGATCTGTGCTCGGATATATGGCTCCTCTACATGAGAAAGTGTATTAGACTCTGGGAGTTCAGAAGGTGCACTTACTTTTACTACATCTCCATTTTCTTTGATGGCATGAAAACGTACCGAAGGCACGGTGGTGATCACCGTCATATCAAACTCACGCTCCAGACGCTCCTGCACGATTTCCATATGCAGCATACCCAGGAAACCACAGCGGAAGCCAAAACCAAGTGCAGCGGAAGTTTCCGGCTCCCAAACAAGGGATGCATCATTGAGCTGCAGCTTTTCCATAGAAGCACGTAGCTCCTCAAACTCGCTGGTCTCTACCGGATAAATACCAGCAAAAACCATAGGTTTTACATCTTCAAAACCTTTAACCTGTCGCTGTGTAGGATTGTCTACGTGGGTGATGGTATCCCCCACTTTCACTTCTTTGGCTACTTTGATACCAGAAATGAGGTACCCCACATTTCCTGCTGAAATTTCTTTTTTAGGCTCATGTTGCAAACGCAACACTCCTATTTCGTCAGCACCGTAAGTTTTGCCAGTATTGACGAACTTCACATGATCTCCCTTTTTCAGCGTGCCATTGAAAACACGGAAGAACACTTCAATTCCACGGTAAGAGTTGAATACAGAATCGAAGATCATGGCCTGAAGTGGCTCATCTGGGTTACCCTTTGGTGAAGGTATCCGATGTACGATGGCCTCTAGTATTTCTGTGATGCCTATACCTTCTTTGGCACTGGCATGTATGATGTCTTCTTTTTCACAGCCTATAAGGTCTATGATCTGGTCCGAAACCTCCTCGATCATGGCTCCAGGCAGGTCTATTTTGTTGAGCACGGGTATCACCTCCAGGTCGTGCTCCATGGCCAGGTACAGGTTGGAGATGGTCTGTGCCTCTATACCTTGTGCAGCATCTACTACTAGTAGGGCTCCCTCACATGCGGCTATGGACCGGGACACCTCGTAAGAAAAATCCACGTGACCTGGCGTATCGATCAGGTTAAACGTATATTCTTTTCCCTCAAAAGGGAAATACATTTGGATAGCGTGGCTTTTGATAGTAATCCCCCGCTCTCGCTCCAAATCCATATCGTCCAACAATTGCGCCTGCATCTCTCTGTCAGAAACCGTTTGAGTCGTCTGAATGAGTCGATCGGCCAGGGTACTTTTCCCGTGATCAATGTGCGCTATTATGCAGAAATTACGAATGTGCTCCATACCTAACTAAAAGTTTGCAAAGGTAGTACAAAGATGGGTCAATAAAGGGGTAATGCGTAAAAGGATGTGAGAATCAAAATGATTGGCATCCATCGCCTAAACCTGAGACACCTTAAAACCCGCTATTGCTTGTTTTTGGTATCCACAATGATGGTTACTGGCCCATCATTCACCAGAGCAACCTTCATATCTGCACCAAACTCGCCTGTATATACTGGGCGCCCGTGACTTTTCATATCCGCCACAAAGGCTTCATAAAGCGGAATGGCCACTTCTGGTTTGGCTGCTTTGATATAGGAAGGCCTGTTGCCTTTCCTGGTTTGTGCATGAAGTGTAAACTGACTCACTACCAACACCTCTCCTGACACATCCAGGAGGCTTAAGTTCATTTTACCTTCCTCGTCAGAGAATATTCTCATGTTGGCTATTTTGCGGGTGAGCCACTGAATATCTTCCTGACTGTCGGCCTCCTCTATACCCAGAAGTAACAGAAGCCCTTTATTTATTGATGATTTTGTTTGATTGTCGATGGTGACAGACGCTTCTGACACCCGCTGTATCACTGCTATCAAAGTCCTTGTTTATTTACGATTTTGTACATTTCTGACGAACCAAAGATATGGGTACCGGAGCGCTCCTGCGAAGCAACTACTGCCATGGCTTTGGCCACATCTTTTGCGTCTATCGACCACAAATTACGCCGCATCCCCACCATAAAGAACGAAAGCACTCGAGACCCAAACTTTGCTACTTCTTCGCCCAGCCGAAACTCCTTCCTCTCACCAAGCAACAATGATGGACGGAAAATCTGTAAGGAAGGCAGCTCCATAGCTCTCAGCTGTTGCTCTACCTGACCTTTTACATTGTTATAAAAAAGCGGTGAATTAGCATTGGCTCCAGCTGAGGTAACTACAAGAAACTGACGAAAATCCGGTGACTGCTGCGCCACTTGTGCCAGAAGTAAAGGGTACTCTAAGTCCACTTTTTTAAAGGCATCTTTAGAGCCCGCCTGCTTGATAGTGGTACCTAGTGTGCAGTAATAATCCTGAACAAAGAGCTGTTCTTTCACTGTTTGCATGTTAGCAAAATCCTCCACTACTACGGATTGCACACGTGGGTCATCCACCTCAGCTTCACGTCTCTGGAGTAGTATGATTTTGTCATATTGATTTTTTTGGAGCAGTGCTTGTAGCAACTCTCTGCCTACAAGTCCGGTTGCTCCGGCGATTAATGCTGTGCGATTAGCCATCTCATTTGGGGTTTGATGTACAACGAATCACTTTAGTTTGTCGCTTCCCAGTCTTTGAATTTTTCGATATCCTCTGCGAGGCTTCGAAAGATGAAATAAACCAATGATATATCATCGGTAAGTCCCAAAGCGGGAATAAAATCAGGAATTAGGTCAGTGGGTGTAATGAAATAAATCAGGGCAAAAACAAGCGTTACTACTGTGCTGGTAGAAAACGCCGAGTATTTACCACTAATGTAAGCCCTGACCATCCTGACGATGACCTGCAGCTGATAGATAAAGGTAGATCGCTCTGTAGAGTCACTATTGATTTTTTCCAACCTACCCTTCACATCAGTAAGCAGAGATTGCACCTTTTCGTTTTGTGAAACGGTATCTTTTGCTCGCTGCAGTATTCCTTCTATTTTCTTGTTTGCCATATTGGGTTAAAACAACGTCTGAATCTCATTTTTCACGTATGTGAGCGCCCCTCGCAGTGTATCCTGTTCGTTTTTCATGTTTTTCTCAAAAACCAGTTTGGCCAGATCCAGGCTGGTAGCATCGTTACCGAGCTCATTGGCGGCCTCATTGATCAGCGAGATCAGCTGCTCCACTGCGCCAGACACATACATCCATGCATCATTTGACATGTAAACCTGCTGAGAGAGGTTATGGTTGTATTCATTTCGAATTTCTGCAACCAGCGCCCCTTGCAGCTGGTGAGCTGTCATTTCTTTTTCATTTAAACGTGGAATAATGTTATTAGGTGCGATGCGCTCCAAAAGAAGGCATACACGCTCATATGCCTGCAGCCGCACCGGCAAGACTACTTCCTGGTTTTTATGTTTCAAACTGAGCTGAAGTTCGTCCAGCTGTTTGTTCATAAATGATCTGACCAGCAGGTAGGCCATATACAACACTAATACGCCTGGAATGGTGATTTTGAGCAGGTCGTAAACTATATCCATATTATCACTGTTTGTAGCTTCTAAAAAGATCAAAAATAAGTATTTATTTTGGCGATATGAATGAGCCGGTACAGATTACAGACAAAGCCCAAAAGGAAATCAAAAACATCATGGACAATAAAAAAGTACCTGATGGCTATGGGCTCCGCGTGGGCGTAAAAGGTGGTGGCTGTGGCGTGTCATTTGTTCTGGGTTTTGACAAACCAAAGGAGGATGATCTGCGCTACGATGTGCGAGGCATCCCTGTCTATGTACAGAAAAAAGAGGTCATGTTTTTGATCGGCAAAGAGGTGGATTTCTATGAGGGCGCTGATGCCCGTGGATTTGTCTTTACCGATCCCGAAAAACCCTAGCCCGCCAACGTAACTACAGCCCGGTGACAAAGTCCTTTGATCGGCGGATTGTACTTGCTGACTTTTACCTCTACTCGTGTGACCTGCGGAAAAGCCCCTTTCAGCTGTTTGATCATTTTGCCAGCCAGGTGTTCCAGGAGCATGGCATCTATGCTCATTACTTCAGCTACCAGTTCATATACCCGCTCGTAGTTTACCGTACCTTCGAGCTTATCATCAAGAGCAGCCTCTCCAAAGTCCAGCTCCAGATGCACATCCACACTGTACTTATTGCCAATCTTTCGTTCCTCTTCGTAGTAGCCATGGCGAGCGTAAAACTCCATGCCTTCCAGTGATACCAATCCCATCTATTTGTTATTCTTCGAGTTCGTCAAAAAATGAGCCTCCGGCTTTTTTCTCGCTTGCTGCCTTTTTTGGTTTAGGGGCAGTCTTTCTAGGGGTCTTTTGTTCTTCCGCTGAGGGTGCCGGAGTGGATTTAGACGCTGAGGGTGTGGGCACCTGTGGCTGTTCCAGCTGCTTCATTTTCACTGGCTTTACCTCTAGCTTTTCCTTGTTGATGCGATCTTCCGATTCGCGCACCAGCGCTTTCACTTTCTTAGTATGATCCTCTAAACTAAACGGCTGGGCCTGCTTGCCAGCAGCACGCTGGATCCTATCTAGAATATCCTTGGAGAGGTTTTTTAGCTCAGAAACTACATTATCGCGATGGTTTTCCAATGCACGGTAGTTCTGCTCCAGATCTTTGATAGCATCTTGCATTTCTTCTATGATCTGCCGTGCCTCCATTTCAGACTTTTCTATGATATCCTTGGCCTTGGACTTAGCCTCAGACATCATGGCGTCAGCATTCATCTGGGTTTCTTTGAGGTGCAGCTCAGCGGCTTTATTGGCCTGGTCAATCAGATTCGCTCCTGTATCCTCTGCTGTTTTTAGTGTTTTGAAGAGAGAGCTTTCTACTTCACGTAGTTTTTGCACCTCTTTCTCAGCCTGATCCAGTTTTATTCGCAGCTCCTTGTTTTCGTCAAGTACCCGCTCCCACTCATTGGAGAGTGATAGCAGAAAAGCATTTACCTCATCCTTATCATATCCCCTGAGCTTCTTCTCAAAATTCTTCTGCCGTATTTCTAGCGGAGTAATCTTCATATTCTGTACCTAAAATTAATGCGTGTTGGTTACTTCCCAAATGGAAATGGTGCGATCGTCGCTACAAGATACTAACCAATTGTGATATTGCATCCAAAGCAGCTTGTTCACCGAGGTGCCATGCCCTGCGTGCCTGGCCTTATCGATCACCTTCAACAACCTAAATTCATTTGCATCCCACACTTTTATAGACTTATCCATACTGCATGTCACAAAATGGTCACCCGAAGGCTCAAAGGCAATGTGATTGATCGTATACATATGGCCTACTACCTCTTCCACAAAGTTATAGCCATTATCTATGTCCCAAAGCTTAAAACGGGCATCTCTACTACCAGACATCAAAATGGGCATTTGCGGGTGATACTGAAGCGTAAACACGGACTTGTCGTGAGCGGAAATCTCCTGTTTTACTTGCAGGTCATCCAGCGCCAAAATGCGGATCATGCTATCGCTATAGCCTACGGCCAGCTCATTTCGCTCCTCGTGAATAGCTAGCGACCGTGCATGCTCACCACTAAGACGTGCTTTTTGGTGTACTTTTAGCTCCCAGTCAAGCTTAAAAACCTCACCATCCCCTGTAGCCACATAAATGTACTGGTCTGTGGACTGAACGTCGAAAATGGCTGCTTTAGTGAGTGCTACAGAACCTATTTCTTTTTTTGACTCCACATCTACTACATGAATACCACTAAAGTTTTGGCCTACTACCAGTTTGTCTTGCCGGTTACTGTAGCTGAGAGCATAAATAGAAGCCGGAACTTTTACAATCATTTTGCCCACCTCAGGTGCCTGGAGATCCCACAGCACAACCATGCCATCTCCACCTGCTGAGAAAAACCGCGATTCATCATAGGCACACAAAACATAGAGGCTATCTTTATGGCCGGTAAGTGTATGATGTTTTTTTACCTGAATTGGACTCATAATCAATAAATTGAGGGTAAAATTAAGAAGAGGTTATCAGAATAAACCATGCCGCTGTTATTATCTAAACCAATAAATGCTCATTCAGCATATGCTGTGTGGAACATACAGGAAACCAATGAGGTTCTGCTGGGGCTCACAAAAGAGACCGTACCAGAGGGGCTACACCCTACACGTCTGGCGGAATGGATCGTGGGGCGGGTACTTGTAGACCGACTATGCGAGCAAATGGGTATCTGCTATGAGGGGGTTACATCTCTACCCACCGGCAAGCCCTGTCTTAAAAATTCTCAAGTAGAAATCTCTATTTCACATTCCTTTCCGATGGCCGCAGCTCAAATCAACCTCAAAACCCCATGCGGAATAGACCTGGAGCGAGCGAGAGGAAAGCTTTTGAAGATTCAGGACAAATTTCTCAATGACAGTGAATCAGCCTACAAAAACGACCTAAACAAGCTTTGTGCTATTTGGTGCGGCAAAGAAGTATTGTATAAAATACATGGACGCACACAGCTCAGCATGAAAGATGAAACTTCCATACGATTTGAGTCTGATGAGGTGATGCTGGGCACCATCCATAAAGACCAACCTCACATTACCCACAAAATACATTACGAGGCAGTGAAAGACTACTTTCTAGCTTATAGTCTCTAAGCCAACCCCGAAAACTGATCATCCATTTTTGAGAGTACGGTTTTGAGCTCATCACTTTTATGATAGTCTCCTAGCTTTTCAAAGGACACCACCAAATTGCGGAGGCATCGTAGGATAATATCCTCGTTGCTACATGGCTCATAAAAATAATCCTGAGGAGGAATATTGAGGTGTTCCAGATAGTTGTCTATATCCTGTTTGGTAAAAATCAGGCCTTTGTTAAAAGCATTGATATAAAACGTGCTCTCCGTCCCCTCGTACATCAAGATGAAAAGGTTTGGTAAGTTCACTCCATATATGGGCAATTCCAGCTTTTGGGCGATCAGCATATACACTGCACACAACGAGATGGGGTTGCCTTTTTTTGACTCCAGCACGGCATTGATCATGCTGTTGGCCGGAGAGTGAAAGTTCTTGGTGTTTGCTCTAAACTTCAGCCCATTGAACAACACACTATTGATAATGCGTACCTGATCATAGGGCAGGAGGTCTTCGCGCAGCTCTCTCCATACTTCTACATATAGCTGATGAATCTGCTGGCGTAGGTCGTCCAGGTCCAGATCCGGGTATTGATAAGTGGCTATCAGCCACATCCCCTCTAGTAGATCCTCGCTGCGGTTAGTCTTCCAGTCCTCGAGGCGCTCTTGAAATAGCTCAAACTGAAGCATGTGAATCAGGTCCTCTATCCTTCTTTGTTTCAAAGGGTTAAAGGCTGACTCCCACTCCTCCTCTAGCAGTGGAATGACTCCAGTGCCGAGCTCCATCAGCTTCTGCTCCACATGTGTCACTATCTCCTCGTCTTCATCTTCTAGCAGAGTGACCAGCGCCTTGAGTTCAGTGTCTTTCATCAATTATTTCCAGCTAAAATTTCCTGTAATCCGAATTAATCTTCGAATTTAACGATTCCTGCCGGATGTAAAAGCCTTCAGCTATGTTTGGATTACGCCCACATTCATGGGTTTTTCTATAGGGGCGTTGTTCGCCGCGGCAATACCGGTAGAAATCACCTTCCTGGTTTCCAAAGGATCTATGACCCCATCTACCCAGAGCTGGGACGCTGCATAATAAGGGCTCAGTTTTGCGTCATAGCTTGCCTGGATCTCATCTAGCATCTCTTTTTTATCCTCATCAGAAATTTCCTTGCCTTTTGCCTTGAGTGCTGAGACTTTTATCTGCAGCAGGGTATTAGCAGCGGACTTTCCGCTCATTACTGCTATTTGAGCTGTGGGCCATGCATAAATAAGCCTGGGGTCGTATGCTTTCCCACACATCGCATAATTACCCGCCCCGTAAGAAGCTCCCAACACAATGCTGAATTTTGGAACCACAGAATTAGATACGGCATTCACCATTTTGGCACCATCTTTTATGATACCACCGTGCTCTGATCTGCTTCCAACCATAAACCCGTTGACATCATGCAAAAAGACCAAAGGAATTTTTCGCTGGTTGCAGTTCATGATAAAACGAGCCGCTTTGTCGGCAGAGTCACTGTAGATCACTCCACCCATCTGCATTTCTGACGATCCACCACTTTTCTTTGCTTTGATAATCTTGCGCTGGTTGGCCACTATGCCTACACTCCAGCCATCTATACGAGCATAGCCGCAAAGTAGTGATTTGCCATAGTCCGGCTTGTACTGCTCAAACTCCGATTCGTCCACCAATCTCTGGATCACCTCCAGCATGTCATACGGCAAGTTGCGATCAGCAGGAAAAACCCCGTACAGCTCCTTTTCATCTTTTTTAGGAGGCTTTGCAGCCTTCCTATTGAAGCCAGCCGTCTCCTGCTCTCCTATCCGATCAAAAATGCGCTTGATAGCGTCCAAACATTCTTTGTCTCCCGGGTACTTGTTGTCAGTCACTCCCGAAATTTCACAATGAGTGCTAGCGCCTCCTAACGTTTCATTATCTACATCCTCACCGATGGCCGATTTTACCAGATAGCTTCCGGCCAGGAAAATAGAGCCGGTTTTATCCACAATCATCGCTTCATCCGACATGATGGGCAGATAGGCACCACCTGCCACACAGCTACCCATCACTGCGGCTACCTGTATGATCCCTTCAGAGGACATGCGGGCATTGTTTCGAAATTGGCGTCCGAAGTGTTCTTTGTCTGGAAATATCTCGTCTTGTAAGGGTAAGAAAACTCCTGCACTATCCACCAGGTAGATGATAGGCAGGCGATTTTCGATAGCTATCTCTTGGGCTCTGAGGTTTTTCTTGGCGGTCATCGGAAACCACGCTCCTGCTTTCACAGTAGCGTCATTGGCCACCACCACGCATTGCCTGCCGGACACGTATCCTACTCCAGCCACCACGCCGGCCGAAGGGCAGCCGCCCCACTCCTGATACATTCCGTCAGCAGCCAGTGCACCTACCTCTAGAAATGAATCCATTGAGTCCAGCAAATACTCGATGCGCTCTCGTGCAGTCAGTTTGCCTTTTTGATGCTGTGAGGCTATTTTTTTCTCCCCTCCTCCGAGGTAGACTTTTTTGAGTTTTTGTTTTAGCTCAGAAACGAGCAGCTTATTCGAATCTTCGTTTTTATTGAATTGGATGTCCATAGGTTAAATTGGGGTGTAGACATTATACTAAACAAAAAAGGAGGATCGAATGTCATCAATCCTCCTTTTTCAAATCTTTCATTACTCTTTTGTGGCTTTTGCCTAGCGGCGCAAAGAAGTGCTTTGGGTAGTAGTTGAGATGATTTGCAAGACTGTCAAAATCCACAATGGTTTTTTCTATTAACTGGTACAGCGAATCATCAGCTACCAGCTTTCCTAAGGTTCCGTCAGGGTTTTTTAGCATGGTAATGGTAGCATTGAGGCTATCGAGTGTACCTCGCACAGAGGCCAGTGTTTTGTTTACTTCCAGCGCATTGAGAGAGTCTAACACCCCCTCCGTTTTGGCCATGATGGGGTCTACCTGGTCCAGCTTCGCATTCAAATTGTCTATCAGCACAGCAGTACTAGACATAATTTCTGCCAACTCCGCCTGATTTTCACTGATTATTTCGTTTACGCTTATGGTTGTTTTTCGTACTTCGTCTATGGTTTCGTTGATTTTCTCGCCGCTGCCTTTTAGCCCTATGAGTATTTCATTTACCCGCGTGATGGTGGTATTGAGGTTACTGGCCACTGGCTCTGCGCTGGCCAAAATTTCGTTGAGCCCTTTATCTACGTAAGAGATGAGTGTATCTCCCGGCTCTATGGGGTTATGTAAAGGCCCTATGGTAAGGACTATGCCTTTGCTTCCAAGAAAATCTGTATTGGTGAGGGAGGCCACAGTAGAATCCCCAAGTGTGATGGTTTCATCTATATCCAACTCCACCATAATCAGGTTTTCATCATTTTGCATGAGCTTGATCCGGCTCACTCTACCCACAGCCAGACCATTGATGATCACGGGGTTGGATTTATTCAATCCATCCACATTATCGTAGATCACATAGTATTTATTGGTGGGTGAAAAAAAATCAACCCCTTTGAGGTAGTTGAATCCGTAGTATAAAAGTACTCCTGATACGAGGGCTATTAAGCCTACTTTGAATTCTTTTGACATGCTGAGCGCAATTAATTAGTTCATTGATTCTAATTCCTGCTTGTAGTCACGGAAAGCCCTGTATATGCCAGAAGCGATATACACCTGATTGAGCTTATCATTGAGATCTCTTTCCTCTTTAGCATTGCTAAGATATCCCACTTCAAACAAAACAGAAGGCATGGATGTTCGCCACAATACTAAAAAAGGTGCAGATCGTACCCCACGGCTATTGCGCCCCACGCGTGTTTTCATCTGACTTTCAATGTTTTGCGCCAGCCTCAGGCTGTTTTGCTGATAGGCACTTTGATAGAGCGAAAAAAGTATATATGACTCAGGAGAATTCGGATCAAAACCGTCATACTCGTCTTGAGAATTTTCTTCTAATAGTATTACGGAGTTTTCGCGCTTAGCTATCTGAAAGTTTTTTTCCAGCTTGTCTATACCCATCACATAGGTTTCCATGCCATGTATACGCGGATTGGCCACCCAGTTGGCATGTATAGACACAAACAGATCGGCATCTTGCTGATTGGCCAGGTCTGCGCGTTCGTGTAGTTGTGGAAAGCTATCATCATTTCGTGTATACACTACCTCTACTTCAGGCAGGTTTTCCTTGATGATTCTACCCAGCTCCAGGGCTATTTTTAGAGCTACATTTTTCTCTTCACTGATAGCTCCATGGGTGCCAGGGTCCCTTCCTCCGTGTCCCGGATCGATGACAATTTTGTCGATCTTATAATTTTTCACCCCTATGGAATGAAACGACCCCAGAATCATCAGTATACAAATGGCAAAAGCTACTGCAATATTTCTCACGGTGACTCGGTTATATACTTATTAAAATGCCATAATTTTACGCAAAATTGTAAATTTTTCACCAGTTAATGAAATAGCGGGCTTGAGGAGAACTGCGTTAGTATTTATTTTATTGTTGGTCATCTTCAGATTGTCAGCACAGACAGACTCCACGCGAGAAGCCCCTGCGGACAGTGCTACTGTTGGCACAAATCCCGAACTAGAGTATAGTGGTGATACTTTCATTGAGGGTAATTCGGAAGGCGAAAACCGTGCCGTAGTGCGAGATTCCACACGCAACCCGTCAGATACGGCCATAGCACCCAAAAAGCGAAAGGATGCGATTGAAACCACGATCAATTACAATGCCCGTGACTCCATGGTTTTTGATGTGGAGGGGAGAAAGCTTTACCTCTACGGCAAAACCCACATCGACTATGGCAGCATATCACTAGATGCTGACCAAACCAGTATCAACTGGAACGAACGTACTATCAAATCGCAATATTCTACCGATACGCTGGGGCGAAAAAAGGGAAAGCCTGTTTTTTCGCAAGGCAGTGATGTCTACGAAACCGAAGACATTCTCTACAACTTCAAAACCAAACGAGCCATCATCAAAGGAGTAGTCACCGAGCAAGACGGGGCCTTTATGCATGGTGAAGATGTGAAAAAGAACGAAGAAGATGAGCTGTTTATCAAAGGCGCCAAGTACTCTACGTGTAACCTCGCCGACCCTCACTTTTTCATAGAATCTGAAAAAATCAAGGTAATCCCGGGCAACAAGGTGGTTTCCGGCCCTTTCAACTTAAAATTCCGCGAGGTACCTACTCCACTTTGGTTTCCTTTTGGCATGTTTCCACAGCCAAGACAGAAAGCATCGGGAATAGTTTTTCCTTCCTACGGAGAGGAAAGCAGACGTGGATTTTTCTTAAGAAATGGAGGCTATTACTTTGCTCTCAGTGACTACATGGACCTGAGAGTGACCGGTGACATCTACTCCAAAGGCGGCTATGCGTTTGACATTACATCAAACTACAAAGTACGCTATCAGTTTAGTGGGGCGCTAAATTTTGCTTATAACAAAAACATCATACAAGGGCCAGAAGGAGATAGCGAAAACAGTGACTTTTGGATACGATGGAACCTACGCCCCGAAACACGCGGCAACTCCAGCTTTAGTGCTTCAGTAAACGCCGGGTCGAGCTCTTACAACCAAAACAACAACGTGGCGATCGTGGATCCACAGCGAAGTATCAACTCCACTTTTACCTCTAGTGTGAGCTACAGTCAGCGGTTTAACAGGCTGCCGATGAACCTCTCCACAAACCTGCGCCAAACACAGAACATCCAGTCGGGTATCTATACTATGACGCTACCTGACCTGGCCCTTAACGTAAACCGGATCTACCCATTTAAAAAGCTGGTAAAATCATCAAAATCCCCACTGGCAAAAATCAGTTTCAGCCACAACTTTGTAGCGAAAAATGAAATCACCAACTCCACACCATCTGTGAGTGGACTTGGTTTCACACCAATCAACTACGAGCAAGTAGACGATACGCTTGCCTTTAACCTGGAAAACCTCGGGACACTATACGACAGAGCCAAAATAGGCGGAAGGCACACCATCCCCGTTTCTACTTCTTTTAATCTACTGAAGTACTTTACAGTAAGCCCAAGCTTCAACTATCAGGAAGTTTGGTATACCAAAGAGCTTGACTTCACCTATGTGCCTGAGGAAGGCGGTGTGCGTGTAGACACTACCCAGACATTTTCACGTGCCGGCAGCTGGAGCTCAGGAGCATCGGTAAATACCCGGATGTACGGTATGTATTACGTAAAAGGCCTATCTGGCATAGAAGCCATCCGCCACGTCATGACCCCAAGCGTAAGCTTCAGCTATAACCCCGACTTTTCGGATGAAAAATATGGCGTGTACGAAACCATCCAGGTGGATAGTGCTGGCAATACGCGCACTGTATCCAAATATCAGGGTTTTGCATATGGCAGCCCCCGAGGTAGCGAAAGCCGTACAGTGGGCTTCTCCCTGACCAACAACATTGAGATGAAAGTGAGAGCTAAAAAGGATACGGCCAACGAGTTTAAGAAGATTAAACTGTTCGACAACCTGTCATTTAATACAGGCTATAATTTCGCTGCAGACTCTTTTAAGCTAAGCAACATCAACTGGAATGCGCGAACGAGCTTCTTCAACAACAAAGTGAATGTCACCCTCGGAGGTGCCTTTGACCCATATGTGTATGTAGAAGATGGCACCAACAACGGCCGAAAACTGGACCGATATGCCTGGAACAATGGTGGTGGGTTGGGTAATTTGTCTTCACTGAGAACAAACATTAGCTTTTCGCTCAAGCCCAAAAACAGCAAAAACAAAAACGACGAACAGCAAAACAACAATCCAAACCAAAGTCCATTTGATGAGAGCAGCAATGCCATCCAGGATAGCCCATTTGGCACAGAAGGCGAAAAAGAATATGTCCAGCAAAATCCAGAAGAATATGTGGATTTTAATGTACCCTGGAGCCTACGTGTGGCCTACAACATCAGCAGGTCTCAAAATGGCCTGGCCGATGCGCAGGTAACCAGCCATGGCATACAGTTTAGCGGCACTCTAGGCCTCACTGACAAAACCCAGATCACCTTCAACTCTGGCTATGATGTGAAGAACAAAGACTTTACTCAAACCCGAATAGGTGTGGTAAGAGACCTTCACTGCTGGTCGCTAAACTTCAACTGGGTTCCCTTTGGTAGATACCAGTCTTTTTCGCTCACGATCAGACCTAAATCAGCCCTATTGCAAGATCTGAAACTAGAAAAAAGGCGAAATTTCACCGACTTTTTCAACTAATCACTCACCGAGCGATTAGGCACCTCCAACGAATTCTGATTCCTACTCGGCTAATATCGAGATAGACTCTTCATTACTGTAAGTCTATTTGTTTCTTGACTTATGTCAAGTTCATGCGTAAGAATCAGTGAATGAAACGTTTTATCCTTTTTACCGCCATAATCCTCAGTGCTAGTCATTTGCTATTGGCTGAGGATGACGCCTACCAGGTAAACCTACCGGTAGATCAGCACATGGCACTTTGCAAAACTCCCACTGGAGCCATCACCACGTCTGGTTTCAGCGAGTATTTCCAAAACCTCTTTAATACCACCAGCTATCCTGCCCGATGGAGCTGCGGCACCTGGTCGGAGTTCGAAGGATGGTTCATGATCGTTTCGGACATATCCATCTTTACGGCATATCTCAGCATCCCTATTTTACTGGTTTTCATCCTATATAGAAGAAAGCAGGACGTACCCTTTAAAAAATTCCTGGCCCTTTTTGCGGCATTCATTCTTCTGTGTGGCTTTACACACCTGATAGAAGCCATTATCTTTTGGGAGCCGATTTATCGTTTTAGCGGCTTTCTAAAATTCGTTACTGGAGTCATTTCCTGGGTTACAGTCATAGCACTCACCCAGGCCATCCCTGTAGCGCTCAATTTCAAAAGCCCCTTTGAGCTGCAGCAAGAAATTGACAAAAGAACGCTTGTAGAGCAGCAACTAAACCTATTTATAAAATACACACCAAATGCTGTAGCCATGTTTGACAAAGACATGAACTACCTGGCAGCTAGCGACCGCTGGTACTCAGCATATGGAACATCACAAAGCATCATTGGCACCAACTACTTCATTGATTCTAACCCATTTCTGAATAACCCATCGTGGGTTGACTCCATTAAGCTAGCCCAGCAAGGCAAAAAAGTGAGTAAGGAGCAAGATGCCATTGAGCTTCAGGGCACAATGGAGTACTTCCGATGGGACCTACAGCCGTGGTACGACCTAAACGGTGATGTGGGTGGGATCATCATGTTTACAGAAAACATCACTGACAAAGTAGTTGCCCAGCAAAAGCTAGAAGAGCGCGAGCAATTCCTTGCAAATATTTTTAACACGGCACCTATTGGAATAGCATTAATTGATTCTACAGCTAAACCCTTCATGGTCAATGGCCGATTTTGCCAGATTCTAGGCTATTCGGAAGAGGAAGTCCTAAACAACACAGTGATGGAAATGACGCATCCAGATGATCTAGAAAAGTCCACTGAATGCTTTGAGCAGCTTAAAAATCAGGAGACTAGTGTGCTTTCTGTAGATAAAAGGTATTTGCGAAAAGATAAAAGCATCGCTCATGCCAATGTTTCGCTCTCCAAAATTGAAGACCCCATTGATAAGTCTACCTACTTTTTGGCTATGGTAAATGACACCACTGAGTTGGTGCTAAAAAACCGGGAAAATAAGCAGCAGAAAGAAGAGCTACAAGAAACCACTGCCATGATGGACACTGCGTTTAAAATCGCAAGAATCGGCAGCTGGGAGCTCGATCTGGAAAAGCAATCCGTATTTTGGAGCGACATGGTTTATGACATTCATGAACTCCCGCTAAACACCAAAATCACGTTAGAATCTGCTATCAACTACTATCATCCTGATCACGCGCCTTTGATCTCAGCGGCAGTAAACCTGGCAATAGAAAAGCACGAGCCGTGGGACCTGGAACTGCGTCTGGTCACAAGCACCAAAAAAGATGTTTGGGTGAGAGCTGTAGGACATCCGGTCATTACTGATGGCAAAGTCACCAGCCTTAAAGGACTGTTTCAGGACATAGACGTAAAAAAACGCTATGACCTGGAAATACAAAATAAGAAAGCAGAACTCGAACACCTGGTAAACCAGCGTACCAGTCAGCTGCAAAACGCCAACAAGGAACTAGAGGCGTTTACCTACTCCGTTTCACATGACCTCAGGGCACCACTTCGTGCTATCAATGGTTTTTCCAGAGCCATTCATGAGGATTACAGCGAGCAACTCCCCGACGAGATCACCATGTACCTGGACCGGATCATAGGAAATGCCAAAAAAATGGGCGAGCTAATTGATAACCTGCTGGAGCTAAGCCGCCTTTCAAGGAAAAATACCAACATGAGCCAGTTTGCTGCCGAGAAGCTTATTGGGGAAATCGTTCAAGCAGATCCGCTGTATAAAAAAGTGAAATTTGATATTAGTGAGCTTCCGACTATCCATGGGGACTACAGCCTATTGGGACAGGTATTTCAAAACCTGATATCAAATGCTGTGAAATACAGCAGCAACAATCCTGACCAACTGGTGACGATCTATGGCGAAAGTACCGACTCCCACGTTTCCATAACCATTCAGGACAATGGCGTAGGGTTTAGCATGGAATATGCCGATAAATTATTTGAAGTATTTCAGCGCTTGCATACTGATCGCGATTTTGAAGGAACAGGCATCGGTCTGTCCATTTGCAAAAGAATCATAGACATGCACAACGGCGAAATTAGCTTCTTGTCAGAAGAAGGTAAAGGAGCTTCATTCACTATTTCATTACCCAAATCCGAAAAATCATGAATAACAACCTCGACATCCTACTCGTAGAGGACAATCCAGATGACGCTTCATTGGCATTGAGAGTGCTAAAAAAAGTCGTACCCAGAGAAAATATCGTATGGGTAAATGATGGAGCAGAAGCCCTCGATTTTATGTTTGCAAAACGTGCTTATGCAGACCGGGACCCGTCCATACAGCCACGCCTCATTTTGCTAGACCTTAAACTTCCTAAGCGTATGGGAGTTGAAGTACTAGAGGAAATTAAAGCCAATGCTTCTACCTGCGAAATACCCGTGGTGGTACTTACTTCATCCAAACAAGAAAAAGATTTAGCAAAATGCTATAAACTTGGAGCAAACAGTTATGTTGTAAAACCGATAGATTTTGACCAATTTACCGAAGCGGCCAAAAATATCAGTACTTACTGGCTGATGGTCAACCAGGTACCCTGAAAAAAGCCCCAATGATTTGAACAACCAGCAAATACATATTTTATACCTAGAAGACAATGAGAATGATGTACTTCTCCTGGAGCGTGTCCTGAAAAAATCCAACTTATCATTTAAGCTCACACATATTTCCTCCCGTGAGGAACTCGTCGAAAAGCTGCAAAACAAGCAGCAACCTGACCTGATTATATCTGATTTCAATCTCAACGGAATTACAGGAGCAGATGCGTTGCAGATCGTAAGAGCCACAGACCCGGTGGTTCCATTTTTGTTTTTGTCGGGTACGCTCGGTGAAGAGCGAGCCGTTGACCTCATGCGCAAAGGGGCTAATGACTACATCCTCAAAGGTCATGATGCACGTATACCACGCACCATTCTGCGTCTGCTGCAGGAGGCCGAAAACAGGCGCATACAGCTAAGCAACGCAGATGAACTCGTACAGAAAAACGCCATCCTTCAGACCATTATGGAAAGCGTTGTTGATTTGCTATTCCTCAAGGACGAAAACAGACGATACATTACGTTCAACAAATCTTTTGCTCAACATTTCAACCTCGAACTGAAAGACGCTCAGGGTAAAACAGATGAAGAGCTGTTTCGCTATGATTTTGTATACACCTCACGAGAGTCGGACAATTACGTATTGAAGTACAACTCCAGAATTCTTTTCGAAACCGAATATGCAAACAGCCACGGGGAGCGGGTAATCATGGAAACGCTCAAAACTCCGCTACATTCCGTAAAGGGCATGAAACGCGGAATAGTAGGTGTGAGTAGGGAAATCACCAGCAAGAAAAAACAAGAAGAACAACTCCGAAGAAAAGAACTCCTCCTTCATCAGTCCGAAATTCAGACGAAATCAGGGAGTTTTGAACTGCAAGTCAAACAAAAAGTAATTCACTGCTCAGATCAGTTTTTGGAAATCCTGGGCTTTGAAACAAAAAAAAACAAGCTCCCATTTTCGGCATTTATCAACAGGGTGTTTGAAGCTGAGCGCGACATAGTACGTGAAGCCATACAAGAAGCCGTTAGAAACCAGGAAGTCTTCGAAATGGAGCATAGATGTCTGGCCAAGTGGAGCAATGATATCATCTACTGCCGCACCTCTATGAAGCCCGATGTAAACTCCTATGAAAACACCATCTACTATGGCACGATAGTAGACATTACCGAAGAGCGGACAAACAAAAATGCCATCCTGGATGCTCAGGAAAACGAAAGGCGTCTCATAGCCGCAGATCTACATGATAGCCTCACACAAAAACTAGTAGCCGCCAGCATGTACCTTTCGTCGATGAGTAAAGACAACCTACGCATTGACCGGGTAGAGACAGCAGACGATCTGATTAGATCTGCATTGGAGGAAACCCGGCGACTGAGCAGAAACCTCTCCTTACATTCCATGGAAAACATGGGGCTAAAAAATTCATTACTGGACATCATCGAGTCATTCCCTGCTGAAATCCATATAGATTACAAATTCGATTTTGAGGAAGAGGATATCACCACCGAAATCACCATGAACATCTACCGGATCATACAGGAAGCCCTGGCCAATGTAATGAAATATGCAAAAGCCAATAATGTTCACCTCAGCATAGAAAGATCAGGCTCTGCTCTGCTATGTGTGCTATCTGACGATGGTATCGGCTTTGACCTCAGCCTGGAAGCTACACAGGGCAATGGGCTCAAAAACATCCGCCAAAGAGTAGCTAAATGCAATGGCATATTGAACCTTCAGTCTGAGCCAGGAACAGGAACTCGCTTTGAAATTTTAGTGCCCCGCAAATAATTTTTTATATCATTTGATATAGTTGTTAAGTTTAAATTACTTTTCTTTGAGAAAATACTATCAATTGATAGTATTCAAATAACAATTGATTGCCGAAATGGAAGGATACATTTGGTATAATAAAGAATTTTTTGGTGGCAAAAAGGAAGATTATGAAGCTTTCTGCATGGCTCATGAAGACACTAAGTTCATCATGAAATATTTTGCCACGTCCACCAAGCAGCTATCTGAAATCGCCAACAACCTCAACAACTCCAACGTTGCAAGAGAGCTTAAGCATGCTTAAAAGCCTCTAGAATCTCCTTCAGACCTTTCCTATCAGAGTTATCTTCTAAAACAGGTAAAATTCAACCATAGGCTATTGCAAAATGTAGCTTATTTCTATTTTTGTCGCACCAAAAACGTTTTCGACTATGGGAAGAGCATTTGAATACCGAAGAGCAGCCAAAGAAGCAAGATGGGATAAAATGTCCAAACTGTTTCCAAAACTTGCCAAAGCCATCACAGTAGCTGTAAAAGAAGGCGGCTCAGATCCGGAAATGAATGCTAAGCTGCGTACGGCCATTCAAAATGCCAAGGCACAAAACATGCCTAAAGACAACATCGAAAACGCTATCAAACGCGCTAGCGGAAGTGATGCAGCAGAGTATACAGAAGTAACATACGAAGGCAAAGGACCACATGGTGTTTTGGTATTTGTAGAATGTGCTACAGACAATACCACACGTACGGTAGCCAATGTAAAATCATACTTCAACAAAGCCGGTGGAGGCGTAGTACCCAATGGCTCACTAGAGTTTATGTTCAACAGAAAGGCGGTTTTTGAAATGGAAAAACCTGAAGGCGTTGACCTGGAAGAACTGGAACTGGAACTTATAGACGCTGGCCTTGAGGAAATAGAAGTGAATCAGGACATGATCTACCTGTATGCTGATTACACCAATTTTGGATCACTCTCCAAAGCCCTGGAAGACAAAAATCTGGATGTTAAGAAAGCCAACCTTCAGCGCATCCCCACCTCGCCGGTGGAGTTTTCTGACGAGCAAATGGAAGAAATAGAAAAAATGCTGGACAAGATCGAAGACGATGATGATGTCCAGGCAGTCTTCACCAATATCGCCTAGTCAATAGCTTTAACTTTGAGCTCTACCATGACCATGGTGCCCTGAGCACCACTATTCACTTCAAAGTGAGCACCTATAGAGGTGGCACGGTTTTTCATACTGGTGAGCCCAAACGTCTTGTCTGTGGTGGTCTTAAACACGTCAAACCCCACCCCATTGTCTTCCACAGTGAGGGTCAACAGCCCGTCCTTCAACGTCAAGTTGACATGTACCTCGGAGGCTTTGGAGTATTTGATCACGTTGTTGCAGCTCTCCTGCAAAATCCTGTAAAGACTCAGCTCCACTGTGCCGGGCAGCCGCTCATTGGTCAGGTTGGTCATGTAAAAAAAATCGATATTGGAGGCCCTGCGCATGGTATTTACGAGTGTTTCGGTAGCTGCCGCTATACCAAAATCCTCTACAGCAGCAGGCATCAAATCATAGGACACCGACCGTGACTCCATCAATCCTTCGTCCAAAAACTTCAAGCCCACATCAAAATTTCTCCGAATATTTTCACCTAGCTCGTCCACCCGGTGAGCAATGGATTCCAGGTTCATTTTGGCGGTGATCAACAGCTGCTGCACACTGTCATGTAGCTCCTGGGCTATTCGCTTCCGTTGCTTATCTTCAGCGTTGATCGTAGCAGCTATAATTTGCTCCTGCGTCTGAATTTCCCGTGTCACATCCCGAAAAGTTGCCTCCACAATGTGCTTCCCGTTTTCACTTTGTAGGGCCGCATAAAAATTGGCGATAATCTGCTCTCCGTCTTTGCGCCGCAACTCCAATCTCACATTTTCCAACTCCTTTTGTTGCATTAATTCTGAGCGGAAATACTTCAGGTTCACGGATGGCTCATTGGCTATTTTACTAAAATTTCTCCCGATCAGTTGTGATGGAATCCGATATCCTAACATTGTAGCGGCAGCAGGGTTGGCATTGAGAATTATACCCTCAGGGTCTACCATGAGATAGCCATCTTTTATGCTTTCAAATATGCGTCTGTACTTGCGTTCGCTTTGCTCCAGGCGCTGACGTGCCCGCACCTGGCTGGTTTCATCTATGTGTATCCCCACTATTTTGATAGGCTTACCCTGCTCATTGCGCTCTACAGACCCCTGCGCATGAATATGGCGAATCTCCCCATTTCTGTTGATCCGGTAGTTGTTTTCAAACCGATCAGCATTGTCATACTCTCGGTTATATTCACCCCGCAGCTTTCGCCTATCCTGGGGAATCACACATTGCAAAAACTCCGACAAATTACCTACGTGTGGCTCTGGAGGTAAACCAAAAATCTCTGCTGATTTGCGATCCCAATAGTTGATATCACGTGGTATATCATAGATAAAAAAACCAGCATTGGCACCAGATATCGCCAGTGCGAATTGCTTATTTGCCAGACTAAGTCGTGCATTGGTGGTGAGCTCAGAGGTAATATCATAAAAGATCCCAATGAGGCCCATCACTCGATCATTCGAATTAAAGAAAGTGCTCTTATGAAGCTTAATGGTTCGCTTCTTCTCCCCCACCAGCACCTCGGTTTCCGTCACAGAGTCTTTGAGGGTGCCAAACAGCATGAGCTTATCCGTCTTGGTCAGCTTTTCCGTCTCCTCAAAGTTTACCACAGCATATAGCGACTGCCCAATGATACGATGCCTGCTCAATCCTACAAACTCACAAAACGCCTGGTTCACCTGTCTCACCTGACCATTGGTATCCGTAAAAAAGAACGGATTTGGAATGGTATCAATAATCGCCTTTTGCTTGGCTTCATTGTTTAGCGCTTTTTGTTTGGCCTTTACCTCCTCTGTGATATCCTGAATGGTTCCAAAAACCACTTGCGAATCTTCATACTTTGGGTCCACATTTACTTCTACCCATTTCTGATTCCATCCAGCAATTATTCGGTGCACATATTGTCCGGGCTTTGGCAGTTCTCCCTTGGCCCAGTTTATATGATCCGGATTGATAAACACCTCAAACGTAGGCATATCCAGCCGGGTATCTGGAGGCAGTTCACAGATTTGGTACACTTCGTCTGACACTTCAAAAACTCCCGCCTGTTTGGAAAGCGTCCAGTGCCCCAGCTTAGTGATGCGCTCTGCCCTGGTGAGTAGCCGATGGCTCACTTCCAGCTCATGCTTTTGCCTGCGGAGCATCATTGCCTGTTCCTCTGTGGCAGTAATGTCCTGAAACACACCCTGTATGAGCTTTTCTTTGCCAGAAACTATCCTCTCAGAAATAAAGCGGACCCGAACCCAAATTTGGTTACCCTCATAGGTACGCATTCTGGTAGTGACTGGCTGTCCTGCGGCAGTAGCCTGGCTAAAGCTCGCCACCAAATAAGCGAAATCCCCTTCATCAAACAAACCATCCACATTGTCAGCACGAAGTACATATCCTTCAGGTAGTTGTAGGAGGGACCGAGCAGATTCACTCAGCCAAAAGTCTTGTGTTTGTTCGTTGTAACTCCAGGAATTGAGACTGGAAAAGTCCATGACATTTTCAAGGTCTTCGCCAGACCAACCATGAAATTCTCCTGACTTATAGACTACCAGTACCTGATCAGATGAAGGTGTGAGTAGTAGTTCTCCAATACGATGAGGGTCTGAACTGAGCATACATGGGATAGACTGCTGTGTTAGCTTGCCTGATGTAAGGCTGTCGATAGCTTCACGTACCAATCCCATCCTTAGGCTAGTGCCGTCTAAGCTATACAGCAAAAGCATCAGTTCCTCCAGGGTATTCCCTTCTGTGAGGCCCAATGTACTTCTGCCGGCTTCATTGATATATGTCAATTGCTCGTCAGTCCCAAACTTCATTATAAAGTCCGAGCTGAGACCTGCCAGATACTCAAAGTCCTGGCACTGCTGGCTGTTCAAAATCCCTGGTTTTAATTGCTGGTTAAGTATTACAAATCTAAGTCAATCGAAAGGTAAAAAAGTTGCCTGCAGGCGAATTTCGAAAGACTCTTAAAAAAGTTATGGATTTCGGAGAAACAATCCAACTACCTAAGCACTTAACTATAAAAGGAACAACAAACTTATTATGCTTATGGGTATCTGGAAAACAATTTTCTGCACTTGCGCACTGATAATAGGATTCTCTGCATGCAATTCCAACAGAACCAACACAGAAGCAGACCGTGAAGCCACCTACACACAAGATGGCAAAGAGATCAATCCCACCGAGGGTGAAGGTGAAGGTACTGCCGGCAAAAAATACATGGAAACTACAGATGGAGATAGCGCACGAGTGGAGCAATAGATCACACCGCTATAGCCTGTCGGCCGGCCTCTTCCAACACATACTTCCGGCAACTATCCAGCTCATCTGCAGGCATTTGCGATAGTGATTTTGTGAGCGCTTGAGGCACCTGTTTTCCTTCAGAGTCCCACCATTCTTGCCCCCACTGCTGAGCGAGTACGGTATCCACATCAAAGAAGTGGATGTAACTATCTCCTATCACCCAGGGTTTGTCTTCACCTACATACTTTTGAAGTAGCATCTCGCGAATCCGCTGTGCAGTAGCATCCTTACTTTTGAAGTATGCTTCGGTGTAGCTAAGCGTTTCAGGCTCAGCCATTACATTGTTCCAAAACTTTTGAGACCTCAACAGGTCGGCAGCACCGATCAAAAAGACCGTGGAGCGATCTAAAGGCATACCCGATAGTGCACAGTTTGCAGCAAATTTCTTTTTCTTTTTAAACAGATTAAGCATGGTGTATTTGAGTAGTTGACCTATCTAGTGTACTCTCCATTCACCAAAAGGTTACTCCACTCATGTAAAAGGCGTCACCTAAATCCCTTTTATCTGAGGGTCTACAATCTCATAATTGCTGGCTGAAAGCATGTGTTTGGGGATGTTTCTACACACATACTCTCCCAGTTTGGCTACAAATCGCTGCTTGTCATAGTTTTTGGTCATAATCATGCTAATCTCCCTCGCCTTGGGGGTATCGCTTATCGGCAGCACACGCTCTTCCTGGTCCTCATCCAGACTCAGCATACTCAATTCTGGCAAAATGGTCATCCCTCCTTTGGTATCCACTATTCTTATCAGAGCGTCAATAGAATTGCTGCGATACACAAAACGCTTATCCGCTCTGATCTTATTCAGATCACAAAAATCATTGATCTGATCTCTGAAGCAGTTGCCTTCATTGAGCAGCCATAGCTCATCATAGGATATATCCTGAAGGTCTACATGAGCCTTACCATTGGTGTGTTCTGCAGAGTATAGAAAGAAGCGCTCATAAAAAAGTGGCTCAAACACAATACCCGGCACTGAAATAGGCGTAGATATAAGCCCCACATCCAAGCTACCATCTCGCACTCCTGCCACCACATTTTCAGTGGTGAGCTCGTGAATATCGAGGTAAAAGTCCGGAAAATCCTTTTGCAAATCACTACTAAACAACGGCACTAAAAACGGCGCCAGTGTAGGAATGATCCCTACTTTTAAGCGGTCTTTATAGTGCTGCCCCAGACCTTTTGAAAAATCTACAAGTCGCTTAGCATCCGTAAGCACTTGCTGAGAGCGCTCCAAAAAATGCTGCCCATCTCGCGTGACCTCTATCGGATTGGTATTGCGGTTAAAAAGCTGTACACCGATCTCTGTCTCAAGCTTTTTGATCTGAGTACTAAGCGCTGGTTGAGTGATGCCTAGTCGCTCTGCTGCTTTATTAAAACTACCATTTCGCTGCAACGCCAGCGCGTATTCCAATTGCTGCAATGTCATAATTCAGATTGATGAATGTTGCCAATCAATAATTCGTAATTATATCAATCCTGGATTAAAATACGAAACCGTAGCAATGGAATATGGAAGAGGTTTTATCAAAAAAGCTTATATTTAGTGTATACCCATAGCTATAACCCAAAATTTTCGGCTGACATGAAACCCCTCAGATACCTCAGCATTCAGGGAAGTGCTGCCCCTACCTACTGGTTTAAACACCACGATGCCCACAGCTTTAGAGCTCTGGTTGAATCTATAACAGTGAGCAACTGCTTACTGATTTCGTCCATTTATCGAACTGACATTTTTTACAGAGCCCATACTGATAAAACAGACCTACTACTCAAAGTCTGGAGTGCTTATAAAAACATACCGTTTCACAATGAGGTGATCCACAAATTTGTAAGAGGAAGCAATGATCAAGAATCCTTTGAATTTTATTTTGATACACTTTTTCACCTAATGCGTCATCCTGCACATTACCAGCGGTACAAGGAACGACTATCCGAAATACAGCTGGTAGAACCCGGAAACACCATTCTGACAGATCTCATGAAGTGCGACTTGCATCTTTCCAGAAGATATAAAAACCAGGAGGTAGCTTACAAAAGTTTGTCTGCAGGAAATGTACACACACTAGTAGCACCAGTATCGGCTAACTTACATCAGTTTGCTCTGGAGGCTATCAAACAATTACCCATAAACTAACCTTACTTTTTTGTGAAACCCTGGTCAGATTTGCAGAATATACTAACTTGACACAGGTTATAAAGAACAAAAAAGTCAATGAAAACCCATTTAACCCTTAGCATCCTACTGCTGGCCGCGTTCACCGTGGCGAAGGCCCAACAATTTCCAGCTCTGGAAGGTGAAAACCTCAAACACCAGAGTGTAAACCTACCTGCCGATGTAAGCGGCAAGCATACGCTGGTAGGTATTGCCCTCTCCAAAAAATCTGAAAAATTTCTGAAAGGATGGTTTGACCCGGTGTACAACCAACTCATCAAAGAACCCGAATCAGGGACAATTTTCGAATTTGGTTTTGATGTGAACGTGTATTTTGTACCTATGCTCACAGGTGCTAAGCGCCCCGCATACAAAAAGGTGATGGACAAGGTGGAAAAAGACGTAGACCCCAAACTTCACCCTCATGTGCTGTTTTATAAGGGATCGCTGAGCACTTACAAAGACGCCTTGAAAATTGATAACAAAAACGTGCCCTATTTCTACCTGCTGGACGATACCGGCAAAATCATCTATGCCACCAAAGGCGCTTACAGCCGAGCCAAACTCCAGCGCATCATCGACGAACTTCCTTTTGACTAAACCCCTAAAAGTAACCAGCTATTATGAGCCAACATCCAATCGGCATATTTGACTCTGGATATGGCGGCCTTACGGTATTGCGCGAAATTGTAAAGACCCTGCCGGATCATGACTTTTTATATCTGGGAGACAATGCGCGCACGCCATACGGTACCCGCTCCTATGAAACCATCTACGCATATACCCTGCAAGCCGTAAAGTACCTGTTTGATCAGGGCTGCGAACTAGTAATCCTGGCCTGTAACACGGCATCTGCCAAGGCCCTGCGGACCATTCAGCAGCGAGACCTTCCCCAAATTGCCCCGCACAAACGGGTACTGGGCGTAATCCGACCTACTGCCGAGGTAATAGCCAGCTACACCCACACAGGCCATATAGGCGTGCTAGGCACCACAGGTACGGTCAAAAGTGAATCTTACCTAATAGAAATCAAAAAACAAGCACCCACGCTCAACGTACACCAGCAAGCTTGCCCCATGTGGGTACCACTCATTGAAAATGGTGAGCAGGATCACAATGGTGCAGATTACTTTGTGAAAAAATACCTAGACGAGCTCTTTAGCCAGTCACAAGACATAGACACGCTGCTGCTTGCCTGCACGCACTATCCACTGATGCTCAAAAAGATGCGCGAATACCTACCAGAGACCGTCACCATCCTCAATCAGGGAGATATCGTAGCGCCCAGTCTGGCAGACTACCTGCAACGACATCCGGAAATCGCCGAAAAATGTTCACAAAATGGTAAGTTGCGCTTTGTGACGACTGACTCCCCTGAAAATTTTGATAGGCAGGCAGCCACTTTTTTTGGCCAAAGCATAAAAAGTAACTTCGTAGATATTTAGATTTAAAAGTTCATGGCTTATGATCCTGAACTTGCACTGCGAATCCGCGATACTTTTCGCTCCCTCGCCACGCAAGACATCACTGAAAAGAAGATGTTTGGCGGACTGGCTTTTTTATATCGGGGCAAAATGACTGTGGGCATCATCAAGGACGAGCTGGTGGTACGTGTGATGGCGGACAAAATGCCCACTGTACTCGATCAACCGCACACAAGGGAGATGGATTTCACCAAAAAGCCCATGAAAGAGTTTGTGTTTGTCGCTCCCCAGGGGTTTGAGCAGGAGCAGCAACTCCTGAAATGGATAGACCTGGGCATGGAGCATGCACGCAGCAAAGCTGGCTAACTATGAATTTGGAAATTACGAAACTCGGACATACTGAAAAGGCACCTATGGATCTGCTCTTCAAAGCAGACCCCTCCGTAGAAATGATCGAGCGCTACCTGTACTCTGGAGACTGCTATCTGGCAAAACTGGATGGCCAGCTTGCCGGGGCATTTGTGCTCATGCCCAACAATGACTCAGAAATAGAGCTAAAAAACATTTCCATAGATGCGCAATACCAGGGTCAGGGCATCGGTAAGGAAATCATCAAATATGTAGTTCGGATTTCGAAAATGGAAGGCTATGAATACCTGGTGGTGAAAACCGCCGACAGCAGCAAGGACACCATCGAGTACTACCAAAAACTCAAGTTTGAGCATTACTTCATCTCCAAAGGGCACTTTCTAAAATACTACGACCAGCCCATTATCGAAAATGGCCAACAAGCCATAGATCAAATAGCACTACGCAGAAAGCTTTAGCACATTTATGAGAAGAAAGCCCTCCTCTTTTCAAAAAAATTCTTTGAAAAATACCCGAGCAGTTGGTTTTCTTAAACATTAAAAACCAATGCGTATCGAGTAGAGCAAAGTAAAGGAGACTTTTAGACCTTCGGAAACCCGGAAAGGATTTCTTCTTTACTTCAGCCCTCTCACACCACCGTACGTACG
>NZ_QREG01000030.1 GCF_003386095.1 Marinoscillum furvescens DSM 4134
AGGGTGCTCCGGGGGTGGCTCAATTACTTCAGAAACGCAAAGATGCTAAGCAGGCTTAAGCGATTGAGTAGCTGGATACATCGAAGGATAAGATGCTTTCGGCTCAAGCAATGCAAGCGAGCAATAACCATAACGCGATTTCTAGTTAGTCTTGGACTACCGAAATGGCGGAGTGTGCTTCTGGCTGCATCCCACAAGGGATGGTATAGGAAAGCCGGGAGTCCACAAGCCCATGAAGGAATGAACAAGGCTTGGTTCCAAACGATCGGATTGTTCAATCTAGTTGAACACTACAGTTTACACTTCAAAGAAACCGCCCAGTACGAGAGTACGCTGGGTGGTGTGAGAGGACAATGAGGTTGGATTGATCATCCACCCTCATTTCCTACTCGATTATAAGAACATCCGCTGAAGAACCTCTCGAAGAGAGTTACCTTGCCTGCTCATCATTAAACCCTGGAGGTTTCCAAAACCTCCAAGGTTTCTCTCCGAGCTTGCTAAGTCTGAGGAGGGTTTACCACGCCGAAGGCGGGCCTGCTGTAGGCATGGAGTCGAGTCATCCTGAGCCTGTCGAAGGATAAGACTCGACTCATAATTACCGTAAGGTTTTGTCTTATAGTTCGACACGCTCACTATGACAAAACCGCCAAGCTCGCCACGCCGGAGGCATGGGGCTGGGTCATCCTGAGTTGGGGGACGCCTAGTTGCGGACGGCCAGTCGCGGACGGCCAGTCTCGAAGGATAAGACCCAGCCGCAGTTTACGCAGGCATGGTCGAAGGATTAGACTCGACTCCACCGGAAGCCTTCAGTTGCCTCTACCAACCATTATTAGAAATAAAAATACCAGATTTTGGGGATTGTATGCAATGCGGTATATGCATAGTTTTAGGTGTAAATTTTTATACCATATAACTAATCATTATCAACTATGAGTACGGAAAATTCGATCTCTACTGAAATTAGACCAGAGGAAATTGAAAAAGTGAAAGCAGCACTCAGCGAAATACAAAGTACGCTGGCACCGTTTATTGTAGCCCTTAGTGCAGAACAGCGCAAGTCCCTTCCTAAAATGAGCGACGGTACAGAGCCCTTTGTGGAGAAAGTGCTGGACTATGCCGAGGATTCACCAGAGTTTGTACCTCCTTACCTAAACACTGATGAGCTTAAAAAAGACTTTGCACTCACCCAGCAGCTCATGCCTGTTTTGCGTACGGTAGAGCAGTTGGCCAGCAACCTTAGCGACACCACCATGCTGGCTGGCTCAGAAGCGTATGTTACGGCATTGAGCTATTACAACAGCGTGAAAATGGCTTCCAAAATGAACATTCCTGGAGCTAAAACCATCCATGAAGATCTGAAGCGACGTTTTGCGAAGCGCTCCAATGGAGCCGCTGTAGCCTCCGAGTAGGTCAGGGCCATTGCCCACAGCGATCAGTTATTATAAGCGAGCATCTTTTGTCCATTGGATGGGCATTGGGTGTTCGCTTTTTTTGTGTTGGTGGGTAGCTCGTGATACTCACCTCTAAGCCTCAGCCGAGCACCTCAGAGCTCCGCCGGTGCACATATGAAGTGGGAGGGGGCACCTTGGAGGTGCATCGTTGCATGTTTGAGCTTCGAGCTTGCACCTTTTTGCTGCATCGTTGCGTCTTTTAGGTGCAAGCGCGAGGAAATGAAGTGGGAGGGGGTACCTCCAATCCTCAGCGTTGCACCTTTGAAGTGCCTACCCCCACTTCCGAAGTACCCACCCCCACCTCTGAAGTGGGTACCCCCACTTGTGAAGTGGGGTAGCTGGTACGATAGAAGGCCATTGAAAGCAATGCACTGTACAGCATAGCTACTCCTTTCCATAAATCTTTACCGCAAAGCAATAAACCTTGGAGGTTTCCAAAACCTCCAAGGTTTCTTCTAAGCAAAATAGGAATGCGGATGCCCTGCCCGAGGCATGGAGTTGGGGTCATCCTGAGTTGGGGGACGCCCAGTCTCGAAGGATAAGGTCCCCAGCTCCCTTCTTGGTTTTGCCTTACAATTCGAGGCTAGCCGACCGCCATGCCCGCCACGCCGGAGGAGCGGCCTCAGCTGCTCAAGTCGCTGGGGATCGTGGTAGCCTCCGAGTAGTCGCCTGCCTGGAAGCTATGAATCAAAAAAAAGGATCGTAAGGATCCTTTTTTTGTTGGGGGTGGTAGTGAAAAATTGAAGGTAATTTGTGGTTTTAAAAATCAGAGTGCTTTAGTTAAATTGGGTTATAAGTAAATAATTTTTATTGCTCTCTCGAATAAATGAAAATCAAGAAAGTTGAAAATACCCAAGTAGGGCCTTCTCGCGCTGGTGATGTCTTCCATTACAGATGGGCTGCAAGGCGTTGCTTGAAGTTGATACAACCAAATTCCAATTTAGAGTCAATTCTCATTGAAAAGTCTAAAGAACTGGGATTACCAGGTGAACTTGTAATAGACGTTTCGGAATATTATCAAGATGCAGAGACAAAAAAAAAGAGACTAGAATACTATCAACTGAAGCACACATCCAAGCCAAACCCTAAACCGTTTACTTTTAGCCGATTGCAGCATACGATTGTTCAGTTTGCCAAAAGATACTCTCAACTCGTACGCGATGACTTTTCAAACGAGGTTACCTACACAATAATAACAAATAGGAAAATAGATGATACTCTAAAACAGAACATTGATTCAATAGCTAATGAAACATTAGAACGAAGCAATAAATTTTATAAAAACATAAAAGATTGTACAAACCTTGATCATGATCAATTATCTCAATTTTGCGGCTTTTTAAGGTTTAATGATAGCGAGGGTAGCTACTTAGAACAAGAAGAGCATTTAAGGATTGAAATGTCAAGGTTGCAACCTGGGTTCGTAGAAATAGCTCAGGTTGATAGTTTAGTATCTTTGGTTCAAAAAAAAGTTCTTCCAAATTCTAATGGAGAAATATTAAAAGAGGAGGTGTTAAAAATTTTTGGAGCCTCGGAGGATCAATTATTTCCCGCGAAACCAGAATTCGAGAATATCGATAACATAACCTATAGGAAGCAGTACTCAAATCTTCTTGACGTAATAAACAGCGAAAACCAGCCAATAGTAATACAGGCCGAAGGGGGTGTAGGCAAATCAGTTTTCAGTCAATATGTTGTAAAAGGACTACCAGAGGATTCGTTTGGAGTCGCTTATGATTGTTTTGGCTCCGGTAAATATCGTAGTAGAAGTAAACCAAGACATAGGCATAGGGATGCATTAGTGCAAATAGCAAACGAGTTAGCTGCTCAGGGTTTTTGTAATCCTATAATACCTAAGGATTCTACTTTAAATAGTGATATCATTAGCGATTTCCTTAAACGAATTGATAGGTCAATTAAATGTCTTAAGAAGATATCTAAATCAGCTAAGCTTTACATTTTGATTGATGCTGCCGATAATGCGGAAATGGCGGCTAAAGAAGTTGGCGAATCATGTTTTGCTCATGAGTTATTATGCGAGGATATCCCGCTTGATTGTAAACTAGTTTATTTGTGCAGGCCTGGAGAGAGAACTCAATTGTTGAAGCCATCAGGCTCCACTAAAATATTGAAAATTAGTGGCTTTACTAGAGAGGAAACATTTGAGAACCTTAAAAAATATTTCCAAGAAGTTAATGAAAATCAAGCACTTGAATTTCATCGCCTAACTAGTGGAAACCCTAGGGTACAAATGAATGCAATTACAGCAGGTCACGCTAATATTAATGAACTTCTAGAGTATTTGGGCCCTTATGGAACATCCGTTGAACAACAAATAGAAGATCAGTTAAATGCAGCAGTCAATAAAATCAAAGACAACCTAACTTCTGACTATCAAACCAGTGTAGATAGAATTTGTAAAGGGTTAGCGAGTTTACCACCAAATATTCCATTGGAAGTTTTAGCAAATGCATCAGAAGTAAGCATTGAAGACGTAAAGAGCTTTATGATAGATATTGGCCGCTCACTTTGGATGCGTGATTCGACCTCTGTCCACTTTAGAGATGAGCCGACAGAAACATGGTTTAGAAATACTTTTTTAAGCTCGGAGGAGGATTTTCGTAGTTATGTTAAAGTTTTAGAGCCACTTGCAAGTGATTATACCTATGTAGCAGAAATACTCCCTCAAATCTATCTCCAGGCAGGGCAATATGATGATTTAATAGAGATTGCCTTATCTGATAAGCTATTGCCGGACAGTAACCCTTTAGATAAAAGGAATGTACTTGTTTATCGTTTGCAATTCGCATTTAAGGCTGCTCTAAGATCGGCCAAATACAAAGATGCTATTCAACTTGCATTAAGAGCGGGAGAGGAAGTTGCAGGTGATCATAGACAGCAAAGCCTATTTCAGAATAATATTGATTTACTTCCCAAATTACAGTCCGATTTAAAAGTACAAGAAATAGCTTTTAAGAAGATTCTAAGAAGCAGTTGGGAGGGTTCTGAGAACGTTTATACCGCCTCTCTACTTAGTGAAATTAAAGATTTCAAAGGGGAGGCTCAAAGCTACTTGAGGTCAGCCATGAACTGGCTGCATGTCTATTTTGAAGATTCTAAGAAAGAGAAAGATAAATATCGAAGAAACGGGGTTAGTCATGAGGATATTCTGGAAATGGCTTATGCTTTTCTTAATCTTAATGGTGCGAAATCATGCTTGAAATTTCTCAATAGCATAAAGCCTAAAGAGTTCATATTTCAGGTAGTAAGGCAGCTTGTTGAAAGATTAATTGATGCAGATAGATTTGATGAAATAGATCAAATTCTTAAGAACGCAGTGGAAAATAAATTTTATGTTGTTGCCATCGTAAGTGAATTGGCTAGAGTGGGGAGGTTTGCAGAAGCTGATGACATTGAAAAGTGCCTACAAATGCTTGCTAACTCAAAAAAACGAATTAAAAAACCCAAAGACCCTTTTCATGATAATCTTACCCCTTCTATAGTAGCGTTCTTAGAGGTATGTTTACACCGAGGGATGAAGGATAGCTTAATTGCAAGAACGCTTGATTACTACGTGCCAAAAATTGCATCTCAGGGAGCCGGTTTAAGATACGAATCAAAAGAACGTATTATTTTTCTAAAAGCTCTTTCTATTAGATGTGTACTGTCAAAAGTTTCAGACATTAACCTAGATGACCTCATGCCTAGGGTCTATACATCTGAGGATAAAAAGAGAAATTATACAGATGATATTAAAGAATTCAAAGAAGTAATAGGTGGTTTGTATCCATGGTATTTGTTGAGAGCACAATTGATTTCGGGCGACATTGGTAATCTTGCTGAAAAGGCAAATCAAGCTAATGAAGATTCGAAGAGTGCCTATAGTGGTAGGTATCGATCGTATGATTTTCTACATAATGAGATTGCGTCCGTAACATATTCTATTCTGGTAAATTCTAATAAGCATAAGCCAGAAGTGATTCTGCAATACTTCACAGTTTTTTTAAAGGAGAATTCTTCTTTTACGATACACCAACGAATAGATTTATTACGAACTGGTAATAGAGTAAGCCATCTGAATGGTGTACTGCCCGAAATTGAAAGTTCAACTTACGAATTGATAAAAGGACTAACAGATGCTGGACCAGAAGAGATTGCCGATAGCTACATTTCGTTGGCACGAGCAGTGCTTTCAAGTTCAAAGCATGATGCAGCTGTCTATTTTGAAGATGCAATAGATATCGTTTCTAAATTCGGAGATGAAATTGTCGAGCGTTGGGAAGCTGTTCAATCGTTGGGAGAAAGGTCTGCTCCCCAGGCGTCAGATGAATTGGCATACAGGTTTATTCGCTGCGTCGAATTAGTAGGAGAGTATGTCCATAGAGAAAAGCACTGGGATCGATCCCGAGCAATAGTAACTTGCACTAAGATGTCTCCCCAAATTGGAATATCCGCTTTAAGCCGTTGGCGTGATAGAGAGATCGGAAGATTTGAGTATCATTTGGAGGATATATTGAGCTGGCTTGTAAAATCAAAAGTGATTAACCCGACAGTAGGATGGTCGATGGCTCGCCTCTTTTCAAGCCATCATTTGATAGATTTCTTGTCTAATTGTCTGAATAATGAATCTTCTCATAAATCAAGAATTAACATTTTCAATGATGCATACTATTTGGTAAGGAAACAAGGAGCTGATTCAGAATATTGGGTAAAAATGAAGTCTATTGCCAATGAATTTCAGATTAGTAATGAAGAGTTGGATAAGGTATTGAATTTTTATAAATCTCAGACCAAAAGGGAAAAACCCATAAAAAAAATACAGCAAAAGAATACTAATACTAAACTTGATTCGAAAAAATGGGAACGTATTTTCCACAACGTGGAAATTTTAGATCCCGAAGGATTTGCCACTTTAATTGAGAGATATTCAGGTGAGTTTGATAAGGATGATAGCTTCGGTTTCTGTAGATCAGGTTATTTATTCAATGAAGTATTAAATCGAATCAAGGCTGATGAACTATACAAGTTTATTGATTTGCTCTCAAGCACGGAAAACGTGAGTCACTATGATTTTCAAAAAGTTTTGGGTTCAATACCTGATCATTGGAGAAACAAAGTAAGTTTCAAGAAGAAATGGCCAAAAATTATCAATGAATTTGGTGTCAAGTACGCATATGACTTGATCAATGATTACTCGTACAGATCAGCTGTCAGGGAACTAGAAGTTGATGATGATCTGGCCAAAGAGTTGAGGAAGGGTATTTTTCAAGGGTTATCTCAAGGTCAAGAGTTCACAAACGCAAGCATACTATTTAATTTTGTAAGACATGCATCATCATTCATAGATACCAGTCAAGCTAGTGAATTGACAGATTACGCCTTGTCAAGATTTGAGTTGCATATTGAAGATGATTTTGGAGATGGTTCGTGGAATGAATGGCTCTTTGTATCAAATGATGAAAACAGAAATATTGCAGGATTTATCTGGTCTGCACTTGGTTCACCACACTCTGAAACTCGTTGGAAAGCTTGCCATACAGTGAAGAAACTAGCTGACTTTAGTTGCACCAAGGTTTTAAATTCATTGATCGAATGGATGGAACATGACCAAGTTGATGCCTTCGGAAGTAACAAATTTCCATTCTATAATTTGCATGCAAGACAATATTTACTCCTTGCACTGTGTAGAGTTTCGATAGATAATCCAGAAATATTAGTCGATTATAAGGAAAAATTTCAGAAGTACTCTCAAATGGAGCCTCACGTATTAATCCAAAAGTTTGCATCTGAAACTGCTTTGAACATCGAAAAAGCCATTCCTGGAACTTATAGTAGCGGAGAGACCTTCAGCTTTGAAGGTGTTGGCAGGAGTAAGTGTAAAGCTAGGAATGAGGAATATGGATATCGAATAGATAGTTACTTGCATCAAAGTGGTGAGGTCGATACTGGCATAGATCATCATTTTGGCTGGGACTTTGATCAATATTGGTATAAGCCTCTTGGTGAAGTTTTTGGGGTTCCTAGTAAACAAGTTCAAGAATTATGTGCAAATGTGATTGTTAAAGAATGGTCACATGAGACAAAATCAGGATATAATAATGATCCCCGTGTTGGTTTGTGGAATCGGGATAATGATAGGAAAACATGGCATGACCATGGTAGATATCCAAAAACTGACAATTGGGATTTTTATCTCTCTTATCATTCAATGCTTGTTGTAGCAGCAAAGCTCGTTGAAAACATGCCTGTTGTCTCATCCAGAGACTATTTAGATGAGGAAGATGCTTGGGATTATTGGCTGTCTCGTCATTGCCTGACAAGGATTGATGGTAAATGGTTATCAGATAGTAGAGGTGAACTCCCATTGCAACGGCCCGATTGGATTTCTAAAGAAAGTAAAAAAGATGAACTGTGGAGAGTAGATATTCAGGAGCTAGATTATTTAAAAAGCATAAAAGTCCAACGTGAAGAAGAAATGTGGCTTAATATTAAGGGAGGTTGGACTGAAAGGCATAACTCAAGATATGAAACCTATTCAGTTTCATCTTCCTTGGTTTCAAAAGCCACTTCAGTTGCTTTGATGAGAGCACTTACAACAACAAGTGATTATCGCGATTACAAATTGCCAGATTATGAAGAGAGAAGTGTGGAAATTGATTCGGGTATATTTAAACTTCGTGGATTTATTTTGGATGCATATGAGTCCAAGGGGATCGATAAATTAGACCCTTATTCGGGAAGTATAAGCTATCCACCATTTTCTTTTGGAGAGCCTTTTAATAAATTGTTAAATATTACACCAGATGTTGAGGGACAAAAATGGTTTTCTCATGATGGACAAATTGTCCTTGAATGTGATATTTGGAGTAGCGAGCGGCAGGATTACGATAAAGAACCTGAACAATCTGGTATTCGGATAAGTGCGTCATTAGAATTACTCAAAAGACTCTGTAAAGTCTATGATAGCCACATGATTATTGATATCAATATAAGTCGAGATATAGAATATAACTACAGATCAGACAAAGAAGAATACCAGTATTTAACTCATCATAAAATCTACTTATTTACACCAGATGGAAGGCTTAGAAGCATCTCAAAAAATTATAGACTTAGGTAAATCCATTGTCAAGGAACTGGAGCTTGATCCAGGTGCTGATACACTTTCTAAGTGGATGGCACATTATGTGGCCGAAAAGATTGAAGTAGCAAAAAAACTAACTGGAAGTAAGAAAGCTAAGGCTGAGAAAGAATGCTTTGAGATTATTCTTAAACTTTGGGAGGATAGATTTGCAGTCCCAACATTAAAGAGCTATCTCGATGATTTTAAACCTTTTTTTGAAACGCTAGAAAAGCTTCGTTTCTTTAAGGAAAAACCTTTTTTTTATCCTCCAGAAGTGCATTTTGACATTCATGAAGAATGCAAAGAAAGTGAAAATGCTAAGGCAATAAATAGTCTTGATCATGCTTTGTTAATAGATAAAATTGCTAGATCAATTATCTCTGAGTTGCTTAGTCAAACTGTTTTTCAAATAAATCTAAGTGAAGAAAAGTTGGAATATCTTAAGAATGCAATTGACTTGATCGATTATCAAGACAGGAGAATTATAACATTTACCTCAGATTACAAGAAGTACCTTGAAAGTCAAGCGGATGATGGGGCAAATGAAAGAATAGATGAACTTAAAATAAAGCTTAGTCAATTAGAGGAGTTCGATTCCATCAAAAAAGGGCTAATAGACAAATTTAATGGTGAACTAAAGGAGTTAGAGTCTCATAATTAAATTTGAAATTACAAGATATTTGTATTTAATGCTCTTTGTTGAGGGAATCTAGTAATTGCTACTTGTTACAATAGTCAAATAAGTTCGCTGGTTTAGCTTAGTCCATTTTATTGCACTCCCTAGAAGATCAAGTATTTTCATTTGAGACACACCCCCACATCTCCCCACTTCCCCAGCCACCTACCACTTTCTCCCACCAAATCGTAAAAATTTTTGATTTGCCCCACAGCGCCCCACCAAACTTCCATTTTTACCCAAAATCCTAAAATCACCGCTCGAAACTCCCCGTTTTTAGCCGCTGATACTCAGCGTGCTATGAACCAAAACCCATTTTACGCTTCAAAAAACAACCTTTTACAGCCTGTAAACGTATTTTTTTAAAATGGTGGAGGAAAGTGGGAGAATGTGGTTGATTTTGTGGGACTTTTCCATACATTTGTAGTGGTGGTTTATATTTTTCAACGCTCCACTGAAGGTGGGGCAGCTCAAACATGGCTTTTTTTACAAGCGAGTATGAGTGTAAGTTGGATACTAAGGGCAGGTTAGTCTTACCTGCAAAGATCAAGGCTAATCTGCCCGAAGTTTCAACACACGAGCTCGTAATCCGAAAAGGATTCGAGCCTAATCTGATCCTGTATCCAATGTTAGAATACAAAAAGATACATGCCAAGATTGCTGCGCTTAGTGAATTCAACGCCGAGCAGAGAAAATTGAAACGTAACTTCTTCAGGAGCATCGCTCAGGTGGAGTTGGACAATGCGGGACGGATACTGATACCAAAACAGATGCTCGCTCATGCCGGACTGCAAAAGGAGGCAGTTCTGATCGGAATGGGCAATTACATTGAAATGTGGAATCCTCAGGTATTTGAGGAACATCAGATAGATGATCCGGAAGAGTATTCGGCACTGGCACAGAAATTCCTGGACGAGTAATGAGTACTTATCATATACCGGTTATGCTGAAGCAGTGCATCGATGCGCTGGACATTCAGCCGGGAGGCGTCTATGTAGATGTCACCTTTGGCGGAGGGGGGCACAGCCGTGAAATCCTCAGCCAGCTAGATGGTGGTCATCTCTATGCTTTTGATCAGGATGCTGACGCAAAAGCCAATGCCAGCACTGGGATATTCCAGGAGGCAAAAAGTTCTTTTACATTCATAGAATCCAATTTCCGTCACCTCAAGCGCCAGTTGCGCTTTTATGGGGTGAAGCAGGTAGATGGCATACTGGCAGATTTGGGGGTATCCTCTTATCAGCTAGACGAAGGCAGCCGTGGGTTTTCCACGCGCTTCGATGGTGAGCTGGACATGCGCATGGATCGGGGAGCGGCACTTACGGCCAAAGAGGTGGTCAATAGCTACGAGCAAGACGACCTCATTCATATCCTCAGCGCTTATGGCGAAATCAAAAACGCCCGCACACTGGCAGCGGCCATCATCCGGGCACGCAGTGAGCGTACCATCGCCCGAAACGAAGAGCTGAAAGCCATCGCCCTGAAAACCGCCCCAAAAGGCCGGGAGATGAAATACCTCGCGCAGCTTTTTCAGGCTATTCGCATCGAAGTAAACGATGAGATGGGTGCGCTCTACGATTTTCTGGAGCAAACAGCCGAGGTAGTGAAGCCGGGAGGCAAGCTGGTAGTCATGAGCTACCACTCACTGGAAGACCGCCCCGTCAAAAACTACATCAACACCGGCAACCGTCGCGGCAAACAGGAAAAGGATTTTTATGGCAACATCATCAGGCCCTTCGAGCCCGTAACCCGAAAGCCCGTGACCGCCGATGATGAAGAACTGGAACGAAACAACAGGGCGCGCAGCGCCAAACTAAGAATAGCAAAAAGAAACGAATAACAACAGGCAACAAGCAACACTCAAAATGGCAACGAATACGTACAAAATACCAGGAAAATCAAGCAGACAGGGGAGCTTCTTCACCTGGCTCGAGCGATTTGTGCCGGTAGACGAGTCGCTATCGCAGGTGATCCATGTGCGTTTCCTTCCACAGATCGTATTTATCTGCGCCCTGTGCGTGGTGTACATTGGCAGCCGCCACTACGCCGAAAAGAAAATCAGAACCATCAGCCGCCTGGAGTCTCAGGTAGAAGACCTCCGCGCTGACTATACCACACTCAGAGCCGAATACAAGTACGCTAGCAAGCAATCAGAAGTAGCCAAAAAGGCTGCAGCTTTTGGTTTGAAAGAAAGTGATGTGTCACCCTACAAAATCATCGTGAGCGAATGAGCATCAAAAAAGCCATATTGCTTCGCGTAAGGATCGCATTTATGCTGGTATTCCTCTTTTCTGCAGGGATACTTTTTCGCATTGTGACCATCCAGTATGTGGAGGGTGAAAAGTGGAAAGGCTATGCCGAGTCCATGGGCTTGCAGGTGATGAAAGTAAACGCCACCCGTGGCAATATCTATGCCGACGATGGGAGCCTTTTGGCTACCTCCTTGCCGTTTTACCGGCTGGCATTTGATCCGTACCTGCCGGCAGATGAGCTCTACAATCCACACATCGATTCGCTCTGCTACCTACTGTCCAGCTATTTCGATGACGCCTCGCCGATGCAGTATCGGCGCAAAATCGATCGGGCACGGAGAGGCCGGAGAAGATACCTAATACTCAACCGACAGGAGGTAGGGTATCAGGACAAAAAGCGCATGGAACGGTGGCCGATCTTTCGGGAAGGCAGACTTACAGGCGGTATTATCTTCGAGAAGGTGGAAAAGAGATTTCTGCCTTTTTCGCATTTGGGCTATCGTACCATCGGTACCGTCAATTCGGACAACCGAGGAGTGGTAGGACTGGAGTATAGCTTCAACCGTCAGCTCGCTGGCGAAAACGGGGAGGCCCTCTACCAAAGAATGGCCGGAGGCGGCTGGAAGCCCGTTTATGATGGCTCCGAGGTGCGCCCGAAAGACGGTTATGACATCCAAACCACGATCAACGTAAACCTCCAGGACGTTACCGAGTCGGCATTGCTCAAGCACTTGCAAAAGCACCGCGCAGACTATGGAGTGGCCGTACTCATGGAAGTGAAAACGGGGGAGATCAAGGCGATTTCCAACCTGAGCAGAAATAGCAAAGGCGAATACTACGAGCGCTACAACTATGCCGTGGGTAGCCAGGGTGCACGTGAGCCTGGGTCTACCTTCAAGCTGGCCAGCATGATCGCGCTGATGGAAGACTCCAATATCGGCCTGAATGATACGGTGGATACCGGTGATGGTGTCATGAAGTTTTTCAACGAAACCATGCGGGATCATAAGCCCGGTGGCTATGGGGTCCTTACGGTAAAAGAAGTATTTGAAAAAAGCTCCAACATCGGCACGGCGAAGCTCATCACCAAGCATTTTGGAGACAACCCGTCGCGCTATACGGACTACCTCAAGAGTATCGGGCTGGACAAGCCGCTGGGCTTTCAGATGGTGGGTGAGGGACTGCCTTACATCAAGGACCCTACCGACAGTACGTGGAGTGGGATTTCCCTGCCGTGGATTTCACATGGCTATGAGCTGAAAATGACGCCTCTCCAGACCCTTACGCTGTACAATGCGGTGGCCAATGGAGGAAAAATGATTCAGCCATTGATCGTAAAGGCCGTGAAGAAAGCCAACAAAAACATCGAGCGCTATGAGCCAAAAGTGCTCAACCCTAAGATTTGCTCTAAGGAGACGCTGCGCAAGGTGCGCCTGATGCTGGAGGGTGTGGTAGAGCGTGGCACCGCTTCCAACATTCACAACGAGAAGTACAAGATTGCGGGCAAGACGGGCACCGCCAAAAAGGTGGAAAATGGCCGCTATACCAATGCGTACTACACGTCGTTTGCGGGCTATTTTCCGGCGGACAAGCCACAGTATAGCTGCATCGTGGTGATCGATGAGCCGAAAGGGTACCAGATCTACGGAAGTGATGTGGCGGCACCAGTGTTCAAAGAGATTGCCGATAAGATCTATGCGTTGGAGACCAAACTGCATGAGGAACTGCCAGAGCAGCGCGATCAGTATGCAGGGATTTTCCCGCTGATTCGCTCTGGCAAGCATGACGAGCTGAAGATGATCGCCAATGAGCTGGGCATCTCCAATCACTCGGATACGGAAGCCACCTGGGTGACTACCGATGTGGTAAACCATTCGGTGTTTTGGGAAAACAATGAACCCAGAACAGAGCGCATCCCGGATGTGCGGGGCATGACGCTTCGCGATGCGCTGTTTGTGTTAGAAAATATGGGCCTCAAAGTGAGCGTGGAAGGCAGAGGACGAGTGGCTACTCAGTCACTGCTGCCAGGCACCAGGTTCGCCAGAGGGACCAGCATAAAAATTGATTTGAGCTAATGGCAATGCTAAAGGACATATTGTATGGGGTGTCGCTCACCGAGATTCACGGCGAGCGCGAGCAGGACATTGCGGCCATTGCTTTTGATAGCCGTCAGGTGAAGCCCGGCACACTATTCTGTGCCATCAAGGGACTTACTGTAGATGGTCATGACTTTATCTCTACCGCCATTGAAGCTGGAGCCACGGCTGTGTTATGCGAAAATCTGCCGTCCAAGCTGAATGAGGGTATTACGTACATTCAGGTGGAGAATACTCCGGCTGCTACGGGTATCGTAGCAGCCAATTTTTACGACAATCCATCGCGAAAGTTGAAGCTTGTAGGGGTGACGGGCACCAATGGGAAGACCACCACCGCTACGCTATTGTATCAGTTGTTTCGCAACCTTGGCTACAAGACGGGCTTGCTTTCTACGGTAGAAAATAAAATCGATGACGAGGTGCTGCCTTCGCAGTTTACCACGCCGGACAGCATACAGCTCAATGCGCTGCTGGCAGATATGGTAAAGCGTGGATGTACGCATTGTTTCATGGAGGTGAGTTCGCATGCATTGGTACAGGAGCGTACCAGTGGGCTGCATTTTCAGGGGGGCATTTTTACCAACCTGAGCCATGATCACCTCGATTATCACGAGACTTTTGATGAGTACATCAAAGCTAAAAAGATCCTGTTTGATCGCCTGCCCAAGTCAGCCTTTGCCCTGGTAAATGTGGATGACAAACGTGGGCAGATCATGCTGCAAAACACCAAAGCGGAAAAGAATACGTATTCGCTGCGGGCGATGGCTGACTTTAAAGCCAAGATTTTGCACAACACTCTGCAGGGGCTGGAGCTGGATATAGATGGAGTCAATGCCTGGTTTAAGCTCATCGGAGACTTCAATGCGTACAACCTACTGGCCGTATACGGTGCGGCGGTGCTGTTGGAAGAGGAAAAGGAAGAGGTGCTCACTGCACTGTCCCAGATGGACGGAGCACGCGGGCGATTTGAGCAGGTGGCTAACCCTAATCAGGTGCTGGCCATTGTGGATTATGCACACACGCCGGATGCTTTGGATAATGTACTAAAGACCATAGACAACCTGCGCACGCATCAGGAGATGTTGGTGACTGTAGTGGGCTGCGGTGGCAATCGGGACAAGAGCAAGCGACCCGAGATGGCGCGCATTGCGGCGGAGTTTAGCAACAAGGTGATCCTTACTTCTGATAACCCCAGAAATGAGGACCCCAAGCAGATACTTGATGACATGATGGCGGGGATCTCCAAGGTGGATCAGCGCAAAACCATGATCATCGAAGACCGAAAAGAAGCCATCCGTACAGCCTGTAACCTGGCCGGACCGATGGATATCATACTCGTGGCAGGCAAGGGCCATGAGACCTATCAGGAAATAAACGGGGTGAGAAATCACTTCGACGATAAAGAAATATTAAAAGAAATGCTCGACAATCAGCTCGGGTAAGTGTAAACCAAAATAAAAGAGACAGAGACCAAAAATGCTGTATTACCTATTTGACTTTTTAGAGAAACAATTTGACCTGACGGGGGCTAGCGTATTTCGCTTTATCTCCTTTAGGGCAGGTATGGCAGCGCTCATCTCTCTGTTGATTACGATTGTATTTGGCAAGCGCCTCATCAATATGCTCCAGCGCTTTCAGCTGGGTGAGTCCATCAGAGACCTGGGGCTCGATGGGCAGATGCAAAAAGCGGGTACACCTACTATGGGGGGCATCATCATCATAGCTGCCATAATCATCCCTACGTTGCTCTTTGCGCAAGTAGGTAATGTGTATGTACAGTTGCTGTTGCTCACCGCATTTTGGATGGGCATGATCGGCTTTATGGATGATTACCTCAAGATCAAAAAGAAAAATAAAGAAGGCCTTGCCGGAAAGTTTAAAATCGTCGGACAGGTGGTTATTGGTTTGGTAGTAGGGCTTGTCATGGTGATGCACCCGGATGTAGCCATCCCTGAGCTGGGAGGCATTGGTATCTCGGATAGCAGCTCCATCGTTACCACGCTGCCTTTTATCAAAAACAACGAATTTCAGTACGACTGGCTACTGCCTTACTTTCTGGAAGACTATACCTGGCTGATCTACGTGCTGTTGGTGATTTTTATCATTACTGCCGTGTCCAATGGCGCCAATATCACTGATGGTCTGGACGGACTGGCGGCTGGTACTTCAGCCATTATCGGCCTCACGTTGGCTATCCTGGCGTACTTGTCAGGTAATGCCGTGTTTGCCGACTACCTCAACATCGCCTTTATCCCCAACTCTGGTGAGCTGGTAATCTTCGGGGCGGCGTTTGTGGGAGCATGTATTGGCTTCCTGTGGTACAATTCGTATCCGGCGCAGGTATTTATGGGCGATACGGGGAGCCTCTCGCTAGGAGGGATCATCGCCGTGCTCGCACTAGTGATCCGAAAGGAGCTTTTGATCCCGGTGCTTTGTGGGATTTTCCTAATCGAAAATCTTTCGGTAATCATTCAGGTGGCTTATTTCAAGTACACCAGAAAAAAATATGGTGAAGGGAGAAGGGTCTTTTTGATGTCTCCGCTCCATCACCACTATCAGAAAAAAGGCTGGCACGAAGCCCGCATTGTGACCCGTTTTTGGACCTGCGGTATTCTACTGGCCATTATTACTTTAGCAACGCTTAAACTTAGATAAATGACGCTTCAAGAACTCTCTCGCCTCAACGAAAAATTTCAGCAAAAAGCCTCCGAAATGGTGGACCTCATACCGGGGAGCAACCTGATGGCTTTTTCATCGGCAATCATCCGCACAGCCCAGAAGCTGGACCGGGTGCTCAACAAGGTGCTTGGCGCCAAGACAGAGGTGAGCTTTTATACCCAGGTAGATGCCCTGGAAGAAGAAATGGATGAGCTCATCTTTATGATGGACAAGCTGGATGATGCCAATCGTAAACGCAACATCCCGATTCTCATCGATTTTGTGAAAAGAGGCTATGAGCTGTTGTCGCTCTATTCCATCTGCTGTGATCAGATCATTGAGCAAAAGACAAAGGCTGCAAAGCGCAAAGACGAATTTGAAAGAGACTAAAAAAAGCATAGACGGTAAAGCATAGATGAGTAAAGTACTTACCATATTAGGAGCAGGCGAAAGCGGAATCGGTGCGGCTATACTAGCCAAAAAGCACGGGTATGCCGTTTTTGTGTCAGACGGTGGCAGTATAGCTGCAGACCGCAAGGCACAGCTGCATGCGTATGGTATTGCTTTTGAGGAAGGCGGGCACACCAGGGAGCGAATAGCTGAGGCGTCAGAGGTGGTGAAAAGCCCCGGTATTCCAGACAGTGCACCGCTCATTCAGGAGCTTACCGCAAAGGGAATCCCCGTGATTTCTGAGATTGAGTTTGCGTACCGGTACATTCCAGAGACAGCCAAAGTGATAGCTATTACAGGCACCAATGGGAAAACCACGACCACACTGCTCACACATCATATTTTGAAAAGTGCTGGCTATAAAGTAGCGCTTGGAGGCAATGTGGGCTATAGCCTGGCCAAACTGGTGGCCGAGGAAGTACACGACTATTATGTGGTGGAGGTGAGTAGCTTCCAGCTAGATGGGATAGTAAAGTTTAAGCCCGATGTGGCCGTGCTGCTCAACATCACTCCTGATCATCTGGATCGATACGAAAATGATTTTCAGAAGTATGTAGATGCCAAATTTAGAATTGTAGAAAACCTTAGCCACAAGGAGTCATTTGTTTACTGTGTGGACAGTGAGCCGGTTTCTGCTGAGGTGTCTAAGCGCAAAATCGATGCATGCTTGTTTGCCGTTTCGGCCACCAAAGACCCCCGATGGGAGGCCTACATGGCAGACGATCACTTGATTTTCAACTACAAATACAAGAATACAAAACACAAGATTCCGGTATCGGAGGTGGCGCTGATTGGTCAGCACAACATGATCAACACCATGTCGGCAGTGTTAGCCGCGCTAAACATGGAAGTGAGCATTCAGGATATCCTCAAAGGCGTGAAGTCATTTGTCAATGCGCCGCACAGACTAGAGCCTTGCGGAGAGGTAGAGGGTGTGAAGTTTATCAATGACTCTAAAGGCACCAACGTGGATGCGGTGTACTATGCATTGGACGGCATCAAGCAAGATCTGGTATGGATCGCCGGGGGTGTAGATAAAGGAAACGACTATTCGCAAGTAGAGATGCTTGTGAAGCAAAAGGTAAAAGCGCTGATCTGCCTGGGGGTAGATAATGCTCCGCTCAAGGAATTTTTCGAAGGAAAAGTCCCGGTGATTCACGAAACACAGCAGATGAGCGAAGCAGTGGCCCTTGGAGCTGAGTTGGCAGCAGCAGGCGATGCTGTGCTGTTGTCTCCAGCTTGTGCCAGTTTTGATTTATTCAAAAACTATGAAGACAGAGGAGACCAGTTTAGGGCTGCAGTAAAGGAAATGTTGAACGCTAAAGAAATCCTATGATGAACACGATCAAAGATTGGGCATATCGCAATTTGAAGGGAGATCCGGTGATTTGGTTCATCGTGTTTTTGCTGTCTATGCTAAGTATCCTGGTGGTGTATAGCTCCACAGGAAGTCTTGCGTACAAACGCATGGGAGGAGATACCGAGTACTATTTGTTTAAGCACTCCGCCCTGGTATTGTTGAGTTTACTAGCCATGTGGATCGCGCACAAGATCGATTATAGATACTATTCTAAGTTGTCTCTTGTGGCATTGTGGCTATCAGTGCCCTTGCTGCTGTTTACCTGGCAGTTTGGAACCAATATCAACGAAGCCTCGCGCTGGATTACCATTCCATTGATCAATCAGGCCTTTCAGCCATCGGATTTGGCCAAACTGGCCCTTGTAGTGACATTGGCCAGCATGCTTTCCAGAAGACAAAAAAGCATTGCAGACTTCAAAAAAGCCATCATTCCGATGCTCGTATGGATTGGGATCATCTGTGCACTGATCGCCATGACCAATATCTCTACGGCAGTATTGCTATTTGGTACGTGCATGCTCATGCTGTTTATCGGGCGTGTGCCTATGAAATACCTCGCCATGCTGGCACTGATCGGTGTAGTGGCAGGGAGCGCGGCGCTGGCACTAGGTCAGCGAGCGGGCACAGCTCTTAGTCGTATAGAGCACTTTATCGATAGTGATGAGGTGCCTTTTCAGGCCAAGCAGGCTTATATCGCTGTAGCTACCGGCGGGCTCACTGGCAAAGGCCCCGGGCAGAGCGATCAAAGAAATTACCTACCACACCCGTACTCGGATTTTGTGTTTGCCATCGTGCTGGAAGAGTATGGTATGTTTGGCGGACTGCTGGTACTCAGCCTGTATTTAGCACTGCTCTATCGGGGTATGAAAGCTGCAGCGCAGAGTGACCGGGCGTATGGCGGACTGCTGTCGGCAGGACTGTCCTTTGCACTGGTGATGCAGGCCATGGTCAACATGGGCGTGGCAGTAGGGCTGGGGCCCATTACCGGTTTGCCCCTACCGCTCATTAGTATGGGGGGTACTTCACAGCTATTTACTGGTCTTGCACTGGGTATTATCCTGAGTGTGAGCCGTGGTGAAATCGATGATATTGGGTCACAGGTGACCAATTCTTATAGTAAAGAACGCGTAAAAGAAGCAGCATAATCGAAACGAAACAACCATATCGACAAACACCCTTGCGCATCATGATCAGTGGTGGTGGCACTGGAGGACATATTTATCCGGCCATTTCTATTGCACAAGCTTTGCAAGAGCTACACCAGGATGTGGAAATCCTCTTTGTAGGTGCAAAAGGCAAGATGGAGATGAAGAAGGTGCCGGAAGCAGGCTTTGAGATTGTAGGGCTATGGATCAGCGGAATCCAGCGGAGCCTTTCACTGCAAAACCTGATGTTTCCGTTCAAAGTGCTGTCCAGTATCACACGTTCGTTTGGGTTGATTCGAAAGTTTAAGCCCGATGTGGTGATTGGAGTGGGAGGTTATGCCAGTGGTCCGTTGCTGTATGCGGCATCCGCCAAAAAGATACCTACGCTTATTCAGGAGCAAAACTCCTATGCCGGCCTTACCAATAAGTGGCTGGCAGGTAGCGTCAACAAGATCTGTGTAGCGCACGGAGGCATGGAAAAATACTTTCCAAAAGATAAGCTGGTGGTCACCGGAAACCCGGTGCGCAAAACCATCCTTTTGGAGGAAGGTAAAAAACACGAAGGATATGGTTTTTTTGGGCTGGACCCAAAGAAGAAAACCATCCTGATCGTAGGGGGGAGCCTGGGTGCTCGCTCCGTCAATGAGTTTATACTGTCCGGGTACCAACGCCTGGCAGATTCGCCTTATCAGGTGATCTGGCAGACAGGGGGCTATTATTTCAATGAAATGAAAGAACGCTCTGGAGACCAGGCAGAGAACATCCTGATCAAGGACTTTGTGCGCGAAATGCACTATGCCTATGCGGTGGCCGATGTAGTGATCTCGCGAGCAGGAGCGCTATCCATAGCGGAGCTGATGCTTACAGGAAAACCGAGCATACTGGTGCCTAGCCCCAATGTGGCAGAAGACCACCAGACTGTAAATGCCAGGGCACTTGTGGAGCGCGATGCAGCCATCCTGGTAAAGGATAGTGACGGACAGGAGCAATTGCTAGATGCAGCTTTTGCCTTGCTGGAAGATGAAGAAAGAAAAGCCGTACTGGCAAAGAATATAAAGAACATGTCGCGGCCTGATGCCGCCAAAGACATAGCAAATGAAGTAGTGAAACTAATCGCATGAAGCTCGAAGATATACATAGCGTTTATTTCGTCGGTATCGGTGGTATCGGTATGAGTGCTATTGCCCGGTGGTTCAACCAACGAGGCGTAGCAGTTGGTGGCTACGATCGGGTAGAGACCCCACTGACCACACGTATGTCTCTAGAAGGCATGTGGATTCACTATGTAGATGACCGCAAAGCCATCAAGCCGCAGTTTTTAAACCCTGAAAGCACATTGGTGGTGTATACTCCGGCTGTGCCTGCGAGCCACGGTGAGCTGAAGTTTTTCCAGAAGAAAGGTTTTATCGTAAAGAAACGCTCAGAAGTGCTGGGCATGATCTCACGTGGACATTACACCATAGCAGTGGGAGGTACGCATGGCAAGACCACTACTTCGTCTATGGTGGCGCACCTGCTCAATCAGTCTGCGCAGAAATGCTCGGCTTTTGTAGGGGGTATTATGGCCAACTATGATACCAACATGCTGGTGGCAGACAAAGAGGCGCCCGTAGTAGTGGAGGCGGATGAGTTTGATCGTTCGTTTCACAGGCTTTCGCCAAACTACTCGATTGTAACTTCTGTAGATCCGGATCACCTGGACATTTATGGTACGGAAGAGGAAATGAAAAAAGCCTTTGGTCATTTCCTGCAGCTTTCTGGTGAAGAGGGAAAAACGCTGATCCATTACAAAGCTGCGGAGAAGGTAAACATGCACCTGGAGCACCTGTACTACACCTATGGCATAGATGCCGGAGATGTGCAGGCCAAAGCACTACGTGCAGTAAACGGAACCTTTATTTTTAACTATAAAGGCAAAGAAGTAATCAAGGACCTGAAACTGTCGGTGCCGGGGTTTCACAACGTGGAAAATGCCGTGGCAGCCGTGACAGTAGCACTGGATATGGGTATGGATCCGGAGGTGATTAAAGAGGGCATCGCCAGCTACCGAGGGGTGAAGCGACGGTTCGAGTATGTGATCAAAGAGGATAAGTTCACCTTCATCGACGATTATGCTCATCACCCGACAGAAATTTCTGCTTTTTTACGATCTGTGAAGGCGTTGTTTCCAAAGAAGAAGTTAACCGCTGTGTTTCAGCCACATCTGTACAGCCGTACAAAAGATTTCCAAAAAGGCTTTGCAGAAAGTCTATCTCTGGCGGATGAAATTATATTATTAGACATCTATCCAGCACGTGAAGAACCAATCCCTGGTATATCTTCGCGGGTCATTTTTGATCAAATTTTTAAAGAGCCAAAAACGCTATGTGAAAAATCAGAGCTGATGGACGTGATCAAAGAGAAAGATGTAGAGCTACTCTGTACCATCGGTGCAGGCAATATCGACATGGAAGTACCAAAGTTGAAGGCACACTTTTTAAAGCATTTTGACATTGAAGCGTGAAATAAAAACCATAGTGATCCTTTCGAGCACAGTAGTCGTAATGCTGGCGATTATCGGATTTACCGGTGTGAAGAGCTCCTCACGTCCGGTCAATGATGTGTTGGTCACCATCGAAGATCAGGATGGAGATTTTTTCACCGATCAGCTGGAGGTACTCAACCTGCTCAACGACGAAAGCACGGACTATGTACTGGGGCTGGCGATAGATGATTTGGATTTGAAAGAATTGGAGAGAAGAGTGGAGCGCAATCCATTTATCAAGGATGCTCAGGTATACCGCGATATCAAGGGCAACCTGATGGTGAAGGTGCAGCAGGTACGACCGATTGCGAGAGTGTTTTCACCTTCGGGGCCTGATCAGTACATCAGTGTAGACGGGGAGTTGTTGCCTACTACCGCAAGACATACGGCACGGGTACCGATCATCGAGTTAGAGCGGTCGTTTAGCTGGGAGCAAAACATTACCGAGACGGAGTATGGGCAGGAGTTGCTCAATACCCTGAAATACATCGATGGAGATAAGTTTTGGAAAGCGCAGATTGCACATATCGTGATCGCGCGAGATGGGGAGCTGACTTTCCTACCGCAGGTGACCAAGCAGGAAGTGAAGTTTGGGATGCCAGAAAAGCTAGAAAAAAAATTCAGGAAACTGAAAGTGTTTTATAAGGAAATACTGCCCAACAAAGGGTGGAACACCTATAGCATGGTGAACTTAAAATTTGAAAATCAAATCGTCTGTGAATAAATGGTCGGACCTGAAGTCATAAGTCAAACGTACGATGCCCGCAATCTTATAGTCATGTGTGGGAATAAAGGCGACGTACAGCCAACTGACAACTCAGTGAAGATCGCAAACTGCTTAGAAAATGGAAGATAAAATCATCGTAGGTCTCGACATAGGGACCACCAAAATATGCGCCATTGTAGGGCGCAAAAACGAGTACGGAAAGCTCGAAGTTTTGGGTATGGGCAAGGCTGTGTCTGATGGAGTGATCCGTGGGATCGTTACCAACATTGACAAAACCGTAAATGCCATCGAAAAAGCTGTGGCTGAAGCCAGCGAGCAATCGGGTATCGATATTCGTGTGGTCAACGTGGGCATAGCCGGACAGCACATCAAAAGTGCCATTCACCATGGCTCTATCACCCGCGAGACGGACGATGAGATCACGGTAGAAGATGTGAACCGTCTCAACAATGATATGTACCGCATCGTGATCCCTCCGGGGAGCGAGATCATCCACGTGATGCCACAGGACTATATCATCGATTACGAAGATGGTATCAAAGATCCCGTGGGCATGTCTGGGGTGAAGATGGAAGCTGACTTCCACATCATCACAGCGCAGACCAATGCAATCAATAACATCAACAAGTGCGTGAAGCGTGCCGGTCTTGATATTGAGAATCTGATATTGGAGCCTTTGGCATCCAGTCTCGCGGTGTTGAGCGATGAAGAAAAAGAAGCTGGTGTATGCCTCGTGGACATTGGAGGTGGTACTACGGATATTGCCGTATTCTATGACAATATCATTCGACACACGGCAGTTATCCCTTTTGGTGGCAACATCATTACCTCAGACATTAAGCAGGGCTGTATGGTAATGGAACATCAGGCAGAGTTACTCAAGACGAAATTTGGTAGAGCGATCTCAGAGGAAGCTAACCCCAATGAAATCGTGTCGATCCCAGGGCTGCGCAACCGTGCACCTAAAGAGATCTCCCTCAAAAACCTCGCGCACATCATCGAGGCACGGATGGAAGAGATCATTGAAATGGTTCACACCGAGATCATCACCTCTGGCTACAACAAGAAGCTGGCGGCGGGTATTGTGGTGACAGGTGGTGGCTCACAGCTCACCAACCTGCAGCAGTTGTTTGAGTACATGACCGGGCTAGATACGCGTATTGGATATCCTAATGAGCACCTGGGCAAGAGCAAAGTGGAGACCATCAAGTCGCCAATGTATGCTACCAGTATTGGTTTGGTGTTGTCTGGTTTTCGCGCGATCGACATCAGAGAAGATCGCTACAATGAGCGCCAGACTTCAAAAGGACGCAACCAGCAGCGCAACAAACAAGGAACGAAGTTTTTCAAGAACATTCTTGAGAAAACAAAGGGATTACTCATCGACGATTTAGACGATGAAAAGGACTACTAAGTCCGCACTGAAATAGATGTTTAACTGAGGAAATTACATAAAAAACCACGTCATGGCAGATAATATGTATCAATTCGATTTACCCTCACATCACAAGTCGATCATCAAAGTGATCGGCGTAGGTGGAGGAGGTAGCAATGCAGTCAACCACATGTACAACCTTGGGATCAAGGATGTAGAGTTTGTGGTGTGCAACACAGACATTCAGGCACTGGAAAGCAGTCCGGTGCCTACCAAACTCCAGCTAGGAGTCAACCTCACCGGAGGTCTGGGTGCTGGTGCCAACCCTGAGAAGGGTAAGCATGCGGCATTAGAATCTAAAGAAGACATCAGGGAGTTGCTTTCTGAAGATACCAAGATGGTGTTTATCACCGCAGGTATGGGAGGTGGTACCGGTACAGGTGCTGCACCAGTGATCGCTCAGGTGGCGAAAGAGCTGGATATCCTTACCGTGGGTATCGTTACGGCTCCATTCGTGTTTGAGGGTCGCAAAAAGATGAAGGCAGCCAATGAAGGTATCGCTGAGCTGAAAGCCAACTGTGATACCGTGCTCGTCATTCTCAATGACAAGCTAAGAGAGATTTTTGGCAACCTGGCCATCCGAGAGGCATTTGGTCAGGCGGATAACGTGCTTACCACGGCTGCTAAAGGCATAGCGGAGATCATTACTGTGCCTGGCTATGTAAACGTCGATTTTGAAGATGTGAAAACCGTAATGAAGGATGCAGGTGCCGCTGTGATGGGATCAGCACAAACTTATGGTGAAAACAGAGCACGCCGAGCAGCAGAAGAAGCACTTAACTCGCCGCTGCTCAACAACCAAAACATTACGGGAGCGGAGAAGATCTTGCTTTCGATCATGTCTGGTGAGGATGCGGAGCTCCAAATGGACGAGCTGGCAGATATCACCGATTACATGCAGGAGTTCGCTGGCGATGAAGCTGAGGTGATCTTCGGTCACGGTGTGGATCAGGACCTTGGCGAAAACATCCGCGTGACAGTAATTGCCACTGGCTTTGATAACGACTCGGAGATCCGTCCCATCCCTGTGAAAAAAGAAAATACACCAAAGACGGAAGATACCAAAAAGGTGTACGACCTGGAATCATCACGTCAGATCAAGCTTTTTGATGTAAAGGATCAGGAAAAAAAGGATGATTTTAGACCAGAGTCTCCACAAGAAGAAGCTTCAGAGAATTCTTTCAAATATGATTTTCTGAAAAGAGAAATCCGCAAGGCTGTAGAAGAGGAGGACGAAGAAGAGGAAAAGGAAGAAGCTTTTGAATTTGACCTGGGCAGCGATTATGAGATTTTTGATGACGTAGAGGATGACAAGCCTCAGGCGACTGACGACAAGCAAGATGCTGATGATTTCTTCAAGGTAGAAAGCATGATGCAGGGATACGCTCGCTCGAAAAAGGCCGAACTGATGGAGCAGCGGAGAAAACGTGAAGAAATGCTTGAAGGATCTAAGAGAGAGGATATTTCGTCTCAGAACTTCAAAGAAAAATTTGATGTGCCTGCTTATGAGCGCAAAAAGGTGACTTTCACCAAAGTGCCTCACAGCTCAGAGCGTAACATCTCGAAGTTCAATCTAACGGACGATAATCAAATACTTGGTAACAATAAGTATTTGCACGATAACGTGGACTAATGAGGGTGCCTTGAGAGAGCGGCCTGATGGTAGCCGGAAGGTGCTCAGATCAAGGCAAAATCAATAACAGTCCTTACGATTAAGCAGTTTTCTGCACATGACGGGGGTCGCCGGATTTTTCTGGCGGCCTTATTTTTTTGGTTTTGGTGGCTGCTTTTAGGTAAAAACATTTCAATTAAGACTTCATTTTATTAAACTTGGTACTTGATTGACAGTATGTCAGTGGCAGGTGTAAAAGTCATACGAATCCTATCAAAAAAGCGTTGGTATGTTTGGATTGCGCCTGTAAATATGACTAGCTGAATATAAACACCAAACAGATGAAAAAAGCCTGGGCTAACTTTTTAAAGAATTTTCAACCGAGCTATAGTGTAGTTGTGACCATGTATCATGTGGTGCCGGGATCGCCCGTAAAAAAGCATGAGCATCGGCATTCATTTGGGAAAGGCGAGCTGGTTGCAGCCTCTACGTTTTACCAAAAAGTGATTAAAAAACATTCTGAGCTGGGATTTCCAAATACCGAAGTACAGCTCATCAAAGGCAAAAAGTCCGTGATGGAAACCAAACAATACGGACCTGTATCTATGGTGAAGTCACTAAACACGCAAAGTGCCTGATCAAGACTATAAAATCCCCCTTAAAATCAGAAGAAGCTCCCGCAAGTACATGCAGGGAGCTTTTTTTATGCGCTGCTTCGCATGGTGTCTTTGAGTTGTTCAAACTACGATGGCTAATGATTCATTTTCACACTTTTAGTGATTGTAGTAACTTCGAATTTACAACCAAAATGAATAGATCATGGTCAGAATATTTCATAATCCGAGATGCCGAAAAAGTAGGGAAACGCTGAATTTGCTAGAGGAAAAAGGGGAAATGATCACTATCATAGAGTACCTCAAAACCCCGCCAGCGAAAAAGGAGTTACAGGAAATCGTAGAGATGCTGGGAATCAAGCCTGAGCAGTTGGTGCGCAAAGGAGAGCCAATCTACAAAGAACAATTTAAAGGCAAAACGCTCAGCGATGAAGAATGGATTGAAGCTCTGGTGGAGAACCCAAAGCTGATAGAGCGGCCAATAGTGATCAAAGACGGGAAGGCCGAAATAGGCCGGCCTCCCGAAAAGGTATTGGATATTCTTTAGTGTTTGCCATCAATAGCCAAATGCTTCTTATTCTTTTTGATTTCAGGCAGTATATTGGTTTTTAGCTGCTGCATGGTCATAAACGAAAAGATAAATCCGGAGGCTGCAGCCTCAATAAAGATGCCCAGCGCCACGCCCCATTCATTGATATAGATGCCATGGGGTTCGTTGGCTTTTACCGCTGCTGTAAAATCAGGGTTGGCCATCATAAAAAATGTCACAAATGCCGAAAACGAAAGGGCTACGACCAGGGTGGTAATAAGCCCAACACCCAGTCCTTGCAGGAATTCAAACTGCTCTTGCTTTTGCTGTTTATAACGATAAATAGCCAGGTATACACCAACGAACATGATGATGCCATTAAATGCCCGAAGGCCATAATTGTGGATCAAACCGAATGCTTTCATTATAAAAAAGAAAGCGACAAGAGCTACGGTTATTGATAAGCCATAGCGTAAACCTCTAGATTCAATAGTCTTCATGATTGTTTCCTTTTGGTGTAACTACTATATTAAGGGTTAGAATGGCTGCATTGTTCCCATTTTTTGGGATTCCTGGTGATTTCAGAGCCGGTGAGAGCAAGACACACTAGCGGGAGTGGGTGAAAGTTGAGGATGATTAATGAATCAAAACCTATGAGCATAAAAAAAATGAATGCCTTGCTTTGTCAATCGGTGGATACACGCCAGCTGGCGCTCTCCGAAGTAGATGTACCAACTCCCGGGCCAGATGAAGTATTAATCCGTGTGAAATTTTGTGGCGTAAATTTTCCCGATACACTAATAACCAGGGGCAAATATCAGTTTCAGCCAGAGCTTCCGTTTGCTCCCGGACAGGAGGTCTATGGAGAGGTAATCTCTACCGGCGCACAAGTGGATCACGTGCATCCAGAGGAGATGGTATTGGCATCTATGACCTGGGGGGGATTTGCGGAGTTTGCGATTGCTAAAGGTGTCAACACTTACAGGATGCCTCCGGGTGCACGGCCCGAATCGGCGGCTGCACTGCTGGAAACCTATGCCACAGCATATCATGCACTTCAAGACCGGGCGGAGATAAAGCCTGGTGAAACACTCGTGGTGTTGGGGGCTTCTGGTGGTACCGGCACGGCTGCTGTCCAGCTCGGAAGGGTGCTTGGCTGCAAAGTAATAGCAGTAGCTTCCACTGAGGCTAAGCGGCAGTTTGCACTAGAAAACGGTGCTGATGATGCCCTGGGGTATGATAATTTAAAAGCACAACTCAAAGCGATGGGAGGGTGTGATGTGATCTTTGACCCGATAGGAGGGGTGAGCTCGGAACAGGCCTTTAGAGCAATTAAGCCCGGCGGTAGGCATTTGATCATTGGATTTGCATCGGGTAATGTGCCGGCCATTCCATGGAACTTACCCCTGCTGAAAAGTGCCTCGATCGTTGGAGTATTTTGGGGAAGTTTTTGGCGCAATCAGCCCGATGACAACCGGCGTAACGTGCTTCAGTTGCTCAACTGGCTGGAAGCGGGCAGGATAGATGTAAAAGTCTCACATGTCATGCCTCTTAAAGATGGAGAGAAAGCACTAGAAGCTATTGAAAAAAGAGAGGTTCAGGGGAAATTGGTACTGAGTGTTTAGAAGCGCTGATTCATTCGGATAGCCACATAGTCGTGAGGGAGTGCTTCGGGGTTTTCGCGAGTGCGCCAGTATGCTGTAAATGCCAGGTCAAACCGGGGCCAGCTCATCATTAGACCAGCTTTATGCTGCCATACCCAATCGATTGCTTCAGTGGCATATTCTGATTTTTTGCCAATGAGGTTGCCCTCCAGTGTCGCATTGTAAAGCACATATTCCAGTCCTGGAGCATAAAAAAAGTAAATCTCTGTCAGCGAAGGCTCTATTCGTTTTTCTTTTTGGTTGCCAATAGAGGCGCTGACATATGCGGACTGGCTCAATGGCTTTAGTTCTCCGAAACGAACCACCAGCTCTTGCCGTGCCAGATTATAGATAGAGCCTGCACTTACGGTAGATTCGGACACTAATTCAAAGTTTCGGGTAGAAATCAGGGCTTTGGCGTATTTGAGGTGAAGGTTCACAATTGGAGAGTTGTTGATTTGGTATTTCCACCCTTTTGGCTCAGGCATGCCAAACCATCGATGCCAGGTTTTTTGCGTCTGTCCAACAAGCGATCCAGGCCCCATCCAGCCAATCTCCAGATGGGCTTTTAGGTAATGATTTCCAGGAAAATAATACTCGTTACCTAGCGTTGCAGAGAGGGTGCCTGCGTATGGTCTGTCCAGCAGAGAAGGACTGTCCCACCCAATCCAGGAAGGGGTATAAATGCGGTGATTGAGTTGATAGGTTCGTACTCGCTTTACAGCCCTGGTGCTATCCATCAGAAACCTGGCGGCTGCATAAATGCCGCTGGAGTAATATTGGTCTTGCGACAAGTCCAATGTGAAAGCATCATTGTCCACCACTAGCTGAAAATCCATTTTTAGCGGGTCACTTTGAGCTTTGCCAGTAAGGCACAGAAGTAGTAAGACGCACGTGACAATCGTTTTATGCATAGGGCAAAGATATCTCATTTATCCAAGCACTGGGATCTATTGGATGATTGGCCCAAACTGGTGGCTGAATGCGGTATTTTAAGGGATGCGGATGATTATGCCTATGAGCATCGCGTCCACCTTGTGCCGCCAACAAAAATTGCGTCGAAGCGAGTATACCCGTCTGGCTAGTTAGCAGTTTCTTACGTAATCTTGCAAAGACGACTTTAGGTATAGTACCACTCAGATATGGAGACAAAAGATCAATGCCCATTAGACTTTTTAAAAAACCAGCTGTACGCACGTCAGGAACAAGGGAATCTGCGCAGCTTACGCTCTGGAGCAGGTTTAGTGGATTTTGTATCCAACGACTACTTGTCGCTATCCCAAAATGGTGAATTGCGGGAGCGAATCGCTGCAGAGGCAGCATCTATGCGCCTGGCTAACGGTGGCACAGGCAGCAGGTTATTGTCGGGAAACTATCCCTTATTCGAAGAAGTAGAGGATGAGTTAAAGTCAGTTTTTGAAGCTGAGGCGGCATTGCTTTTCAATTCGGGGTATGCTGCGAATCAGGCGTTGGTTTCGGCTGTAGCCGGAAAAGGAGATACCATCCTCTATGACCAGCTTGCCCATGTGTGCCTCAAAGAAGGTGCCTGGCTCAGCAGAGCTGCCACGGTGGCCTTTCGACACAATGACCTGGAGGACCTGGAAGCACGTCTCCAACGGGCCTCCGGTAGGTGTTTTGTGCTTACAGAGACCGTATTTTCCATGGATGGTGATGTGGCACCCTTGCTAGCGATCATTGAGCTTTGTGAACAGTATGGTGCCTATCTGATCGTAGATGAAGCGCACAGTACAGGTTGCTATGGGGCAGCAGGTGCTGGCATGCTGGTGGCTGAAGGACTGGCAGATCGGGTGTTCGCTCGTGTCTACACCTTTGGTAAAGGTATGGGCGTACATGGAGCTTGTGTGGCAGGGAGTCAGGTGCTCAAAGACTACCTCGTCAATTTTGGCAGGCTTTTCATTTATACCACCTCACTGCCACCGCATAGCGTACTGAGCATCCGGGAGGCCTTTCGGTTTTTACGAGCCAATGAAAATTTGCAGCAAGAGCTCAATGACCGCATTGCTGCTTTCCAGAAGCTGTGGCCGGCCTTCATAAGTGATACGGCTATACAGCCAATCATCATCGGTAGCAATGAACGTGCTCGATCCATTTCTTCGCAGCTCCAGGAGGCAGGCTTTGATGTGCGACCGGTGCTTTCCCCCACAGTACAGCGTGGCACCGAACGCCTAAGAATAAGCCTCCACACTCACAATACAAAACAGGAGCTGGAGGCTTTGACGTCTTTGCTTTTAAAGTTGGTGGGTTAGGGTATTTCCACGGTTGTACTCATGATTTCATGGTCATTCGCTTCGTCATGTAAAAGGATTCTCAGGGTTAAGCTTTTGGAATTATCCGACGAAATTAAAAGTTCTCCAGTGGTGAATGAGTCTGGGGGTAGGAACGGAAAAGCCTCGTCATTGATGAGAGAAAAGCCATCTAGGCTCCTGGTAGAAGAGATTCTAAGGGTTGGGGTGTTTTCCGTATCGAATCTTATCGCAGCATGTGGTTCATTATTGCTGGTTTCTTTTCTCCGTGCTCCTTGTACAATGATCTTGTCTGGAAATACATTATAATCTGTATAGTTAGATACTTTGAATCTTAAAAGTGAAAGTGTTGGCGGATTTAGCAAAAGACCACTTTCTACTTTGGAGTGAACTCCTAGAATGTCCACCACCAGTCGGTTATCTCCGTCTGCTTTTTGTAGCGGGTATGTGTTGTTAAACACTTCGGAGGAGGGTATCGGTTTACGTTCACTAATCGTCGGGCTGATTGATGCGATGGTAAAGTAGAGGACCAGTCCTGCCGTAAAGCAGCCTATTGCGAGTAAAATGATAGTTTTACTTATAGATGAAACCGAGCGAGAACGAAGTTTCGTGTGGGGTTCAGGGGTTTCTACCTTCAAATCCATGAATTTTTCCACAGTACTTTTTCTCACATCTAGTAACACCATGCATGCTTTTAAAGTGACAGTACTCGGAATGGATTTCTCTTTACTGAAAATGTTACTCAATGCCCTGTACTTATCCAGGTCGTTGATCAATTCTTTGTCCGGGCAATTGCCTGAGTATATTATTTCTAAGCCTTTTTCAGATTTTTGGAATCCTTTGAGGTCAGTTGAATAGGCACCACAGAAATATCGATAGATGATTCCTGCTTGGAGTTGTGTCTTTTTTTCAGAAAGTCTAAGAATTATGGTTCGATTTACGATTCGCTTTAATGCTGCTGGTGTCAGACGAGGTGAATTCTTGACTAAGGTTATTTCTTGCCTAAGAACAGGGTGTGATATATTTTCTGCAACTACCGCAAGTACATAATTACGCAGTGCATTAGCAACTTGCTGTGGCGTATGATGTGTGATGAAATCATCTATTTCTAAATCAAATTGATCTAGTTTCTTTTTAAAATGCTCAAGTTTCATTTCACCACAATGTGATAGGCCCTATCAGACCTGATTTCAAATTTTTCATTGGAGGTTAGGTTTATAGCCTCCACACAAATTACAAATTGTAATAGTTTAGTTCCCTTTCCTTTCGCTAACTCCCTTGCATCTATAGACAATTGTAGTCTTTGATCTCCTGATTGCTCTAGTACCAAATTTTCAGGCACTAGCGTGGTAGGCATTGATAGCGATTGTAGACGAATATCCACCGCACCAAAGTAGTGCTGGCTGGCCATTAGTCCTGTCCATGATCCCCTGTTTGTGATGAGGTGTTCAATGTTTGTTGAGTTTTTAGGAATAACCTTAATGTTATCGATTAGTAGCTCGGAACCGCTTTGGTTGTCAAGATCAATTCCTATCTCCAGATAATTTTCTGCGAGAGTAGGAGGTTGCTGATATCCTTCACTTTTAGATATAAGCGTCTTATTAAACCCTCCTAAGGGACTGTTGATATCTTCGCCATCCTCGGTATTCAAGGGAAGATCACGCGCATCAATTTTAACATAAGAGTCGTTCCAAAGTGATTTTGTTCTGTATGCTACTCCTGACTGGGCATGAATAGGCCCAAGATTCCATGCAATAGATAAAAAAAGTGTGAAGATTCTTAAGTACATGATTTTAAAGGTACCCCTTAGAGTGGGAGTCAGTTTTTGTGCCTAACTATTTATAAGTCAATTTAATTATCCTTTCGGAATTTCATAGGAATCCCAGGAATTTCCATTGGAATCGCTGGAATCACAAGTAATTCACATCACCGCCAGACCCCAGATCGTGAATATTGGTGATGTGCATCGGCAACCGTCGGGCTCATCTGCAGCAGCTCGGGAAGTGAGGGACTGAGCCATATCGATTCTGTAAATACCCTTTTTTAGTCTTGCAAGACGCCTTTTTCTAAATATCAATGAAATGAAAAATGCGTTAATGTTACTTGTTGTTTTGATGTCTTGTATGGTTTTTTCTTGCGATTACGGTTTGGAAGAACCAACCATCCAGCCCACCCAAACTGGCAACTCTGGAGAGCCGGTAGATCCAGATTGTAAAGGTGACTGTGACGATTAAGACTAGGTTTATGAGCGAGAGCTTGTCATTTTTGACAAGCTCTTGTTATTATTGAATCATATGTATCGCCAAGTGATTCTTTCTGTGATAGTAATGTTAGCTACGGCTTGTCAAGAAGCCACTAACATCAAACGGGTGAATCCTCACTTGACTCAATCGATATCCTTGCTAAAACGTGGAGATTCATTTTACTACAGAAGAAATTACGATAGTGCGATCATCTTTTACCGGCAGGCGATTCATCAGATGGTTCCCTCTGATAGTATCAATATGTATTCCAATTTGATCAATGATATTGGGTTGTGTTATAAAAAAATGGGCCAGTATGACAGTGCCCTTCATTACTACAGGAGATCTGAACAAGTGGATCTGGAGCGGAGTGATACACTTTCTCTTGCAGGTAGATGGCGAAATATTGGTAATGTGTATGAATCATTAGGCTGGCATACTGAGGCGATCGCATTGTATCTCATGGCATCCGACTTGCTTAGGCCACATTATTCATATAAAGTAGGACCTATTCATATTGCCATTGGTAATATCTATTTTGATCAGGGCGAATATAGACAGGCCATCACCGAGTATCGAAAGGCTTTGATGTTAGCTGGAGGCACCTCATCACGACGCAAAGCGCAAGTATACAACAATATGGGGCTGTCCTTTCTACAGGAAGGAATGTTGGATTCGTCTCGTTTTTATTTAGATCAATCACTTAGACACTCCTTACTATCTGATTCTTCATCCCTGGGTTACACACTTAACAGTATTGGTGAACTCCACCTCAAGCAGCGAAACCTTGATTCCGCTGCTCATTATTTTTCACTATCTCAAGACGTAAGCACTCGGCAAGGGAACGGGGCTTTGCAGGCACGTACCTTTTGCTATCAGGCTCAGCTCGCCTTACAAAGCGGGGATACACGGTTAGCCCGAGATAAGGTGTTCGAAGCGCTAGCCTATGCGGAACGTCAGCAGGCAGGTGAGCTGTTGCTGGATTGCTATGAAGTTTTATCTGATATTTATTTCCGATTGGCTGATTATCAGCGAGCTTTTGGTTTTTTAAAACACTGGTCTCAGCTAAATGACTCCCTATTTCATAATGGAAAGCTAGCTACTGAACGTGTGGTAAAAGAACATGAACTTGATCAGAAAGAAACTGAAGCAAATCGTGCTCGAGAGCGCGCAAAGGATGCTGTGGCTTCTGCTAAGAGAAATTCCTTTTTGGTGGGGGTGATGATCATAGTGTTCATCGTCTTTCTTATGCTTTTTGCGGTGATTTACCGTCAGCGCCAGCGACTAAGAAGAGTAAACCAGGATTTGGTGATTAGTAACGAACAGATAGACGCTCTCAATCGTCAAAATTTTCACTTCACGGTCAATTCACTAGCTGGAATTATAGGAATACTGAACTCACAACTTCCGCATTTTAAAGATGAAGAAATCTATGATGTTTTATTGGCTGAAAAGTTGAGAATAGAGAGTATTTCCATACTTTATACCAAACTTTTCGGAAGTGATGACGGGGAACACGTGAAGGCAGCACCATTTTTAGTAGAGGTAGTTGAAAATACCCTTGACGCTTATGGTTTAGGCTCTAACAAGCGTTTGATAAGCATTCCGAATATATCGTGGGACAATAATCAGGCATTTGCCATTGGGTTGATCGTAAATGAAGTTTCTCTTAATGCAGCCAAATATGGGCTTTCCAATGAGTCTAAATTCTTACTTCAAGTAACATTGGACCGTGGTAAACAGGCTCTTGTGATGCAAGATGATGGGCCTGGATTACCGGATTCGGTAGATTGGTATGAAACTGATAGCTTTGGTATAAGACTTATTCGAATCTTGTGTAAGCAGTTAAAAGCCGATGTGCAAGTGATTAGTGAAGGTGGATTGCGCTATGAAATAACCTTTTGATAAACTAACAATGGAAGTGCCTAAAATTGTAGTAGTAGAGGATCAGTTGGTACTGGGGTATGATATCATTGATCGTCTAAAAATGTTTGGCTATAGCGATATCCTGGGGCCATTTACCTCTGGAGAGGAGGCCTGGGGAGAGGTTAAAGGTGACTTACCTGACATAGCTGTAATGGATATTAATCTGGCTGGTAAGCTGACCGGTATAGATTTAGCTGCAAGGTTACAAGCACATGGTGAAGTCAAAGTGATTTACCTCACAAGTCGGGAAGATGATCAGACTTTACACGAAATCACCAAAACTAAACCCATTGCATTTCTGAATAAGCCATTTACAAATAATGAACTAAAGATGGCCATATTCAATGCAGTCAATAGTGGATCAATGGGGAGTTATGGTCCATCTACTGAGACATTGAATGATCGAATTTTTGTGAAAAATGGAAGAGGTCGATATTCCATACAACTCGATGATATCTTATGGATTAAATCCAATGGAGGAGATACGGCGGTAATTATGACCAAAGACCGACTGAATGCAGACCCCAGGCTCTTGCCCACTATAGCGCTAAATTTGTCAAAAATAGAGGAACGCCTGTCTTTTTATCCAAACTTATGTAGGGCGTCACGTTACTATATCATCAATACTATGCACGTAGAACGTGTTTTGGATCTTCAGGATGTTTCTGGCGGATCTTTTAAAAAGGCTGTACTCATTGCCGATGAAGAAATTACTCTTGGATCAAGGTACCGCAAGTCTATTACCGATAAATTTCATCAAATATAGTGTAAAACGGTATTTTTAGACGTCAAATTTGGTCGTTTTTAGCGTTGTTTGTGTAGGTTAAACGGAAAAAATAATCACTTCTGTGAGGTCATTGGTCAATCAGTGAATTTTACAATTGAAATAACAATTCACTGCTATGACTAAATCATTCAGACATCTGATTCTAATTTCTTTTGCTGTATTTACAATTGGTTGCACGAATGCCTTCGGCCAAAAGGAGAAAAAGCTAGAAGACAGTGGGAATAAACCTCACTGGGTAAACTGGTCTCGAGGAAAAGACTTTAAGAGACTGGGAAAGGGCAGAGCTAATAAGATTAAGATGGACAAAAAGGATGATGTTTACCTTTTTGTAGCAACTGCTCGGGAGGTAGCTAATAATGGCTCTACCGATTTATTTTCTTTGGATGATACTCGTAGAGTAGCTGCTCTAAATGCTTCTTTTGAGTTTGCTAGTATACTGAAGCAGGAGATTGACGCATCGGTGAAAAACGACGTGACGATCTCAGAAGAGGCGCGTGATAGGTTGTTTACACGCACTGAGAAGATGAAAACTGCTGCTAATTTCACCGGTTTTACACGTGTGGCCAGTTATTGGCAGAAAGTCCTGGAAAAAGAAACCAATAAAGTGTACTGGCAAGTCTACTTTCTCTACTCCATCAATGCCAAGACGGTCAAAGAGAACCTATCCAAAGCGATGGAGCAACTTTCCATATCAGATAAGACTAGTGCAGTAATGGCCGCCATCGAAACAGCCGCTGAAGAAGCGGATGATGGCGATCTGGGCGATTTCTAAATTTTTCTTTTAATCAATCACCACCTTATTATGAAACCTACCTTCTTAATATGTGCACTGCTATGCGGTATTTCGCTTTATGCGCAGCCAAAATGGATCAACGAAAACCCTCAGTCAGAGTCTCAAATGTTTGACTACTTCGTGGGTGAGGGTTCTTCTCGTGACGAGGCGTTTTTAGATGCCCTGGAGGCGTTAGCCATACAGCGGGGACTTGTAGTAGCCGGCTTTTCTGTGGAGCAAAAGCGAGAAATCATCAACGAACAGGTCAATAGTGAGTTTAAACGCAGTGGTCAGGTCAAAGTAAAGAATAAAACCCTTCTCGTTTTTCCGGTGAAAAAATGGAATGATGGTCAATATTTCTACACCTTAATTGGTTCCCCTAAACGTGGAGAGCGTACAGATGGAGGAGTCATGTCTAAGGGGCATTTCATTTGGAGATCTTCGCTGGTGCCAGGTTGGGGGCAGTTTTACAATAAAGAACCCTCAAAAGGACTGTTTTTTAGTATTGGACAAGTAGGGCTGATCGCAGGTACTATATTCAGTTTTAGCCAATCAGGTGAGCAACGTGATCAGGCCAATCTGGCACTGATGCAAGGGGATCTGGCGCAATACAATTCATACGACAAAAACGCCAAAACCTGGAAGACCACCGGTACAATATTAGGCGTAGGTGCTGCAGCCCTCTGGATTATTAACATCGTAGATGCCACCGCGTCTGATAAGAATCTTTACGTTTTTGAAGGGTCAAAAAGTCGACTGCAGTGGGCTTTTACGGGGCATCAGGCAGGGTTGAAACTGATGTTTTAGTGATAAAGGCACAAGCTATGAAAAGTTGCTTTTTAATCATGCTGGTTTTATTGCTAAATGGCGGTGTAAGTATAGCTCAAAGCGTGGAAGCATGTGGCTATTACGGACACAATGCCAAATTTTCCAAGGAGCAAATATGCCCACAGTTAGGCTTTGAGAGTTCAGAAGACGCTGAAAAATCCATTCGGAAAATTCTAAATCAATTGGGATTGCAAATGAACTTCCTGGTGGTACAGTGCTCCAATATTAACAACGCATTTGCCGTAAATCTGGAAGGTGATATAGGTCATATTAGGTACATCATCTACGATGAAGGGTTTTTGGAGCGGATAGGAATGAAATCTCAGACGGACTGGGCATCAGTAAGTATTTTGGCACATGAGATAGGCCATCATCTCAACGCCCATACACTGGATGGGGTAGGTAGCAGACCTGAGAAAGAGCTGGACGCAGACGAGTTTTCCGGGTTTGCGCTCAATAGGCTGGGAGCCACTCTGGAAGAAGCGCAAGCCGCCATGCAAAATGCCGGGGGAGAGAAAGCTTCCAAGACTCATCCGGCTCGAAGTGACAGACTTAATGCCATAGCCCACGGCTGGACTAATGCGGCCTCACTAAGTAAAAAATACATTGACCTCAGTCGCAACCTCGACTATACGTCCTATGCTAAAATGTGGTTTGAGAAGGCTCGAGCTATCAGAGGCGTTTCTGAGGGGGATCATATCAATCGCGTGGCCTACTATGGCAAGGCCACTGAATACAAACCCGACTATACCGCTGCGTATCGCAACAAGGCCAAGTATCTCAACGAGCTTGGTCTCTACAAGAAAGCGCTGATTGAAGCCAATAGTGCCATTTCATTGGATAAAAATTACTGGAATGCTTACACGGAAAAGGCTCGGGCTTATTTCGGTATGGAAGACTATCAGGAGGCAGTAAAATACTACTCTATTGCTATAGAAAACAGGGAGCCTCAGCGAGCAGGAGACTATGCAGCCAGAGCCTTTTCCTACCTGGCCATGGGTGACCGTACTAATGCGATTGCTGATTTGGAGGAAGCACTCAATCTCAGACCTCAGTGGTCTATAATCCAACAGAAACTAACCGAACTAAAAAGATAAGAAAGGAATACTATGTTAATTAATCAGAAATTTATCCACATGGAAGCATTCGTTCTTATGCTTCTGTTGTCTTTAATCATTTTTGCTTGTCAAGATGAAGAGACCGTCTTGAGTGGGGCTTTGGAAGGTACTGTGACCAATGCACTTTCTTCTGGATCTGGAGAACCTGTGGCACAGGCTGTGGTCACGTTGGTGGGTGCGAAATCCGAGTCCAAAACTACGGGTACAGACGGCCGCTTTCTTTTTGAAAACCTCACAATTGGGGACTATAAAGTGGCAGTGAGTCATCCTGATTTTGAGCCTGCTGAGTCCGGGGACATTACAGTGCGAAGTTTGGATCAGTCCTCGGTAGATATTTCACTTACACCAAAGCCTGCTATCACGGTAAGTCCATCCAGTTTGGATTTTGGTGAGTCCAAAAAAGAAATATCACTCTCTTTTAAAAACGTGATCTCTACTGAGATTAGCTATCAGATAGAAGCCCCCAGTAGCTGGATCACAACAGGCAAGTCATCAGGCACCCTTCAGTCTCAAAACAGTGCAAACATCCTGGTGTCTGTAGACAGGTCAAAGATGGAACTTGGCCTCAATGAAGCCACACTGACGGTAAATGTTGCCAATAGAGCATCGGTGGATTTAGTAGTCACTGCTTTGAACAACCCTGAAACCCCATTGGAAATTTCTCCAACTCAACTTGACTTTGGCTCCGATGAAGATGAGAAATCCCTCATTTTGAAAAACACGATAAACTCGGCGGTTTCCTATGAAGTGACCAAAACGGAAAACTGGATCAAGATAAGTAAATCTACCGGTACTGTAAATGGTCTCAATCAAGACAATCTTTCTGTGACTGTGGATAAGACTGGGCTTGAAGAAGGTGACTACAGTGGGGCTGTAATTATTAATATCCCGGGTAGTGGGGCTATTACTGTTCAGGTGTTGATGACCAAAGCACCTTTAGAATCCATGGAAATAAATCCAGATGAAATCGATTTCGGTACAGGGGATAATTCCAAGGAGGTTTCGCTGAGCAACCCTAATTCTGCAGACATCACGTACGCTGTAGAAATTTCTGCGGACTGGCTGAGCGTAAATAAGACAAGTGGCACGCTCACTGGGAAAAATCAAACCTCCTTCACTTTCACTGTTGATCGCTCCAAACTGTCCATCGGAAGCAATCAGACTTCAGTTTCTTTCAAGTCTCAAACTGCTGGTGTGGCAGTACTAGGAGTGCTTGCAGAGAAAGTGGATGCTTCAGGAGCCTTTATTGTGATTGACCAAACGACCATGAATTTTGGAGAAGAAACTACATCGCTTGATTTGAATATTCAAAATACCGGATCTGCTAGTCTGGCCTGGAGTGCCAACATAGCCATAGATGCCGGTGAGTCCTGGCTCTCACTCAGTGCGGCTGAGGGGAATGTTGCGGCTTCTGAGTCAGAGGTGATCCAGGTTTTTGTGAACAGAGCTGGTCTGGTCAACGGTGACTACAGCGCCAAGCTTCAGTTTTCGGGAAATGGAGGTGATGATGAGGTGCAAGTAATTATGACCGTGAATGAGTCCGGCTCTGGAGGTGGAGGAAATGAGGATGATGATAATGATGGTGTAGTGAATTCAGTAGATGCTGATGACGACAATGATGGACTGATAGAAATATTCACGATTGAAGACCTGGATGCGATCCGAAATGACTTAGATGCTGATGGAAGTTCGCTGGCAGGGGCACCCGATGGGGGCTTTACAGGCTATGAGCTGGTGCGTGACCTCAACTTCGAGGATTCGGATAGTTACAAAGATGCCTCCAAAAAGTCATCTTATACTTCTGGAAGTGGATGGGAACCTATAGGTCTGTCTAATGGTGATTTCAATGCTGAGTTTGAGGGAAATGGGTTTACGATTTCAAACTTATCGATCAATCGTACTTCGTCTAATTCTGCTTTGTTTGCGTCCACTACTTTCCGCTCGGAAATTCGCAACATAAATGTCACCATTAAATTTCTCTCTGGGTACCGCAATACAGCAGGGTTGATAGGACACAATCGTGGGGATGTTCTCAACTGCTCTGTTACTGGTAATGCCAGTTCCACTGATTACGCTCTGGGTTTACTCGTAGGGGTACATGAAAAAGGTGAGATTAGTGGCTGTTACTCCTCAGGGGTTGTAGATTCTGATGGATATGGAGTAGGTGGTTTGATAGGCTATCTCGGAACTAGAAGTAGTGATGAGTGGAAAGTAGAGTATTCATACTCCACGGCCAAGGTTTCGGGAGCCAGGCACACAGGAGGATTGATAGGTTATCGGTATACCGGTTCAGGGGTTGTAGAGTCATGTTATGCCAAAGGCAATGTGGAGTCCACCTCTCAAGATGTAGGGGGGCTGATCGGTAGCTTCAGTGGAGGTGAGATACTTTCGTGCTATGCTACAGGTGATGTGTCAGCTGAGAGTTATTATGTGGGAGGTCTCGTTGGTAATAATGCAGGTACCATAAATACATCCTATGCTATTGGTGCAGTAGAGGGTAGTTCAAGTGTTGGAGGTCTTGTAGGAAGAAACTCTGGAAGCGTATCCTCCACTAACTACTGGGACATGGATGCCAGCGGCGTAGATACTTCGGCAGGAGATGCTACCGGACAGACTACTACCACTCTTCAAGGTGTCACTTCCAATACAAGCATCTATACCACCTGGAGTAGTGAAGCGTGGGACTTTGGAAATGCCAGTCAATACCCGGCACTGAAAGATATGCCTAACGGAGTAGATGCTCAGCGGTGATGAATCGATTTTATTACTATATCGTCTGTTTACTGCTTTGGGGCTTGTGGGGCTGTGGAGAATTGGGTCTCGACCTTTCAGAGGAGGGTGAGGAAGGTACTGTGGAGGTGTCCATTTCTGGCCTTGTGATTGAGGCTTTGGAAATTCCTGTGGGTGTTCCTCATGCGGAGGTTGTGGTCGATGGTTACCATACTACGGCGGATGAAGAAGGCTTTTATTCGTTTACAATACCTGTTTTGGCTGCTGAGTTAGGTAGCTATGATTTTGAGGTATCGGCAAGAGATTTTCAGACCAATGCTTTCCGCCACGATGTTACGGACAAGCAGATAAGTGTGGATGTGGCGTTGGAGCGATTGCGAACGATAGCCATTTCTACATCATCCATAGATATGGGCTTTTTCGAAAGTGAGGTTGCTGTGAGACTGGAAAACAATACTTCGTTTGATGCGGAATTTAATCTGTCTACAGACGATCCCAACCTCACCATCAGTCCCCAGACTGGAGTGATAAGTGCATCTCATGCCACTCATGATTTTGTGGATGTGATTGTATCGGTAGATCGGACAGTTTTTACTTCGGGGGTAAAGCGCTCCCTCATTCACGCGAGTATTGGCAATCGAAAGCATGAGATCACACTGAAGTACAACACTCAAAACCCTGATGATCTGAACTGGGTGGATGAGGATCATGACAGGCTGATTGATATTCGAACCATCGATGACCTTTATCGCATGAGTATCGAGCATCATCGAGATACTTTCGATGCGTTTGTAGGTTTTGAATTGGTTACGAACCTGGATTTTGAAGCCGATACGAGTTATCGCAATCTTGCATTGAAGGAGCAACTGAGTGCTGTGGGTGGTTGGATTCCGATTGGAGCCCATCAAAAAAAGGATTTTCCTAAAAAATTTGTAGGTAATGGCCACTACATCCGCCATCTAAGCATAGAGAGTCAGGCCGATTACGTGGGTCTTTTTGCTTATACGGCGGAGAGTGCTTCCATTGAGGATGTGGCTCTTCTTGATGTTTCCATATCGGGAGATTCGTATGTAGGGGGCCTGGTTGGTGCCAGCAAGGGGCGGATCTACGGCTGCTCTGTTTCGGGTACGGTATCGGGCTCGTCCAGCGTAGGTGTTTTATTAGGATGGCAGATAAATGGAACTGTGGAGCAGTCGTTTAGCGAAGGGTTATCAAAAGCCAGTGGCAATCAGGTGGGTGGCTTGATAGGCCTTTTAGGCTATAGAAGTTCCGACAGACCTTACGTGCTAAACAGCTTCTCAACCGCCACCGTGCGCGGTGTGAGCGATGTGGGAGGGCTGATAGGAGCTCGCTATTCCGGTTACCCTCGCGTGCTTTCTTGTTACGCTACCGGTCGGGTAATAGCCAATGGTCAATCTGTTGGTGGATTGATAGGGGCATTCTCCGGAGAGCTATCCAACTGCTATGCTACCGGGGCAGTGGAATCTAACTCCTACTATGTAGGCGGTTTGATTGGAGATAACTCCGGTACAGTAGTTAGCTCTTATGCTATTGGTACCGTATCTGGAGCTAGTAAAACCGGAGGTCTACTTGGACGCAATAGTGGCTCGGTGACAGGCACCAATTATTGGGACGTGACCAGCAGTGGCATGGATTCATCATACGGAGGTGTGGGCTATCCCACACAAACCCTTAAAGGTGTCACTTCTGATGTGAGCATATACCTCACCTGGGACGAAACCTCATGGGACTTTGGTGATGCCAATGTCTATCCTGCCCTCAAAAACATGCCTGTTGGCCTGGATGTCCAATGGGATCGAATGATGAATAATAATTGACACCACACTCTATAGACTATGAGAGCGACTCTTTTTTTATTGATTCTATTGCTTGCTGCCAGTGAGATATTTGCAGGTAAGTTTATGTTTGGGAAAGATGAAACCATTCGCACGATTCAGAAAATTGATCTTCCCGAATCAGACAGTGGGCCCTTATTTCTGGCTTATAAAACCACTACACAATACCTCCTGCTAGGTGTGTATCTATCAGATGATGGTTATGTGTTGCAAAATGACGAGGGCTCTTATATTCCATTGAGAGAGGAGGAGCTAGCCGAACTCCAGGCAGCCGGAGTGCTATCAGACCCTTTGCCGGCATACAGTATTCCCTTTATGGATTGGGTTTGGGGCTACTCGCTGTGGGTTTTCCTGATTGTTTTTGGCCTCTATCAAATTGTTCAGAATAAACTCAAAAGTCAGCGGAAGACGTCATAGGATCTTTATGATCATTTATTTCTAATGGATGAAAGGTTCATAAATCTTTCAGATATACAAAATCCAGGGTATCACTTAAAAACGAAAGGATGAAAAAAGCAATTATTATAGTATTCACCATGCTAATTTCCAGTGTTTCCATTTCAAACCCAATAGGAACGCTTGGTCGGTATTTTGAAACCTACAATATCGAGTTTGAAAATAAGTTTCTTGCTGACTTTTCAGCCAATACCCTGAATGATAAAATAGTGTATTTCAAAAGCGGTGGCTATGGGGTGAGGTTGAACAATAACCACTCCTTCGTAAGAGCTATTAAGAAAAATCAAAAGAGGATTGATGCACTGTGGCATATCAAAGAGCAGGAGCCATCTTCAAAAGCTTTTTTTGATAATCTCAAAATGCTGCTGAGCGAAAAAGGTAGAAACAAATTGCTCAGAGGGTTCCGGAATTATAACGATCAAAAAAGCCAGTTTCAAAGAATTGAGATTGTAAAGGAACTGGAGAAACAAGGCGTTCTTACTGCCTTAAACGCTTGGTCAGAGGAAATCAGAAGAAAGAGCCTTGTCACAATCACACCGAAAAAAGTCCCGCAGTATGATTTCAATAGTGAAACATTCACTTTTAATGTAAGACTGCCTAAGAAGAGGAGCTGCCGCTACACAGCTAATGTATCCAAGGATAAAGCTGCTGAATTGGGGAGTTCTTGGACTATCTATTGGGAGGCCGTCTACTATATCGGTGATGATGACAATCCGTCAAATGTGGAAATCTATTTCGGGGCATATCCGCCTTCTGAGCCAGTAGCGTCGTTCTCCATAGAATCTTGTGATTAAAAGCTAAGTGCTCATGAAAACGTGGTTTCTTTTCATATTGGTTTGCAGCTATTCATTCAATCTGGTTGCGCAGAAATGTGATGAATTTGCTCAACTCTACGAAACGGTCATTCGTGAATTTCCTGAAGTGTCTTATGATCACCCTACAAAAGATAGGAAACTTTTTGACCGAATATCCTATAACCTGATTTCTGATAAATACTTCACCCAAATTAGTAAAAAGAGTTTTGTGGACTTTAGTGAGAAGGAAGTTGAGAGGCTCAAAAAGAAGTTATTTAAGTGCGCAGATGTCAACGGATGTTGGCAGCTAAGAGACTATTTATATCAGGTTTTCCTATCATCAAACCTTAGTGAAGTGAAAAGCAGAGTGTCGAAAGCGCAAACTCAAAGGAGTAAGCTCAGTAACATTAAAACTGAACTGAAAAGTAGCTTGAGTTTGGAAGCACTCATGAAAGTGGAAAAGTCAATTAAAACTGAGTTTGGCTTACTTACTACTGTCGAGTTAAATGGAATACTTGATTTAATCAGTTCCAAAAAAGAAGCGGCGGCAGATAAGGATTTGATCCTGAAAAAAGACCAGGTCACAGGTTTACCAAATACCTTCAAAACGTTAGCAGAGCTGGACAACTTTAAGCATAACAATAGCCAGATTTATAGATTTGCTAGTTCGACCGTAAAGTCCGAAATGAAGGCTTTAATTGAAAACAAGCGGCAGGACGTACTTGAAAGCCTCGCAGTAATAGAAGTAAAAAGTCTGGAAAAAACCCGCTTCGAGATTTCCGAGATAGAAGAGGTAAACCGTGCCTTTGAAGAGCTTAAAAAGAAGTACCGAAAATACGAGGATTACAGCTCTGTTAAATCGATTTATGAATACTATAAAGAGAAGAAAACATACTTTGTATCCATCAGCGCGTATGATATAGCACAAAAGGCTGAGAAATATTATACTGTGGCAGAATTGGATGCACTTCGAGGAAAATTCCTTTCTAATACTAAGTCAGTTCCCAATATTGAAAAGCTAGATGATTTTATTCAATCAAGGATAGCGCGTATTGAAAAATACCTCCGAGAAGAGGAGGAAAAGCGAAGGAGAGAGGAACTCGTACGAGTCAATTTGATCAAAGAAAAGAAAGCTGAGATTGCTCAAAGAAGAAAAGACCTCAAAATCAAGTACGAATCAAGCCTGCCCACCATCGAGGATATTTTTGATATCATGAGACTCGGATCTGATATCAAGGATAGATACTACACTGAGGATGGTAAGAAGTTCATTCGAAGAGTTGAAAATCTAGGTTACATGCAAGTGGGAGATGATCTATACTCCGACATTAATACATTCCGCAATAGTAGAGGATGGGAAATTTACACGGTGAGGTTGGATGATGAACGAAATAATCAATACGCAGTAAGCGGAAATTTTAAAGTTAAAAATGCTCCACGAGATATAATCGAACTATATATGCTCGAACTCACGACTGAATACAGGAAAAGTACAAGCCCTTACATAGAACCTTGGGAAGGAGGAGAGTTAAAAGCAGAATCAGGGAGCTATGTCAAGAGTGGAACGACATTTTATAAGATCGACTTGGAAGGTGGTGATCTACGGGTGACCGCCCTGGATAACCTGGACGCAAAGGGGGTTGTGGTTGCAGAAAAAATTGGAGATCATCTGCTCAAGATTACACCTTGGACAAATTATACTCACATAAGCCTCAAGAAAGGGGACGAAATTAATTTGAGCGCAAATGGATCAATTACTTTAGGAGTTTTTTCCGTTCCATGTTACCCAAATGGTATTTCTGGTTTTCGAACGCACAATGTGGATGGCAGATACAACCACGGCTGTTTGATTGGTAAAATTGGTGATGGAGACTGGTTTTATGTTGGTACTCAGGAGACCATCGCCGCAGATAGGGACGGACTTCTTCAGCTCAGAATCAACGACAATAAAGAGTCAGACAATGACGGCCATTTTGAGGTGAGGTATTCATTCAAATAATCAGCTCTATACTCATGAATTTAAGTAACTAATTTTCACCGCTTACGAACTTCCCGGCTTTTGAGGCTGGGAAGTCTTTTTTTAGATATTCAATCAAGGAATCCACTTGATATCCTTAAAGTCAGGCTTGCGCTTTTCGAGGAAGGCATTACGACCCTCTTTGGCCTCATCGGTCATGTAGGCTAAGCGTGTGGCTTCACCGGCAAATACCTGCTGACCTACCATGCCATCGTCGGTAAGGTTGAAGGCAAATTTGAGCATCTTGATGGAAGTAGGGGACTTTTCCAGAATCTCCAGAGCCCACTGATAGGCTGTGTCTTCTAACTCATCGTGTGGAATCACATCGTTGATCATGCCCATGTCATAGGCCTCCTGAGCGGAGTAGTTTCTGCCGAGGAAGAAAATCTCACGAGCCCTCTTTTGGCCCACCATTTTTGCCAAATAAGCTGATCCATAGCCACCATCAAAGCTGGTGACGTCCGCATCCGTTTGCTTAAAAATGGCGTGCTCCTTGCTGGCCAGTGTCAGATCACACACCACATGTAGTGAGTGGCCACCACCTACAGCCCATCCGGGCACCACAGCAATCACCACTTTAGGCATAAAGCGAATCAGGCGCTGTACCTCCAGGATATTGAGACGTGGCATGCCGTCATCATCTACATAGCCCTGATGGCCTCTGGCACGCTGATCACCACCTGAGCAAAATGCCCAGCCACCGTCTTTGGACGATGGACCTTCACCGGAAAGCAAGACCACACCGATAGACGTATCTTCTCGTGCATCCAAAAATGCCTGGTAGAGTTCGGCTACCGTCTTGGGGCGAAACGCATTGCGCACTTCAGGGCGATTGAATGCGATTCGGGCTACACTGCCGCATTTTTTATAGGTGATGTCTTCGTATTCCTTTACGGTGGTCCAATTGGGCTTGTTCATGATGATCTTTTATTAATGTCAGCGCAAATATGTATAAACTCAAAATAAATCCATTTCCCTCTCTTAAATGTTCCTGTTATAACTTCGCATCATGAATTATTTTGTGACGGCTATAGATACAGACAGTGGCAAGACTTTGGTGAGTGCCATTCTTACAGAAATGCTGAAAGCAGATTATTGGAAACCGGTGCAATCTGGTGAGCCCAGAGATACGGAAACCGTCCAAAGTCTGGTAGCTAATGATCAAAGTAACTTTTACAAAGAAGCATACCTGCTCAAGACGCCTGCTTCTCCTCATGCTTCTGCCGCTATTGATGGGGTACACATCGATTTGGATCAAATCGTACCGCCGGTGAGCAACAGAGATCTGGTGGTAGAAGGCGCCGGAGGGGTACTCGTTCCGCTCAATGATGACGATGTGGTGGCGGATATCATTCCGCGGGTTGCAGCCGAAGTGGTGCTGGTGTCTAACCTGTACCTGGGCAGTATCAACCATACGCTCCTCACCTGTGAGTACTTAAAAGCGAAAGGCTATCCGGTGAAAGGCATCATATTCAATGGGAAGTCTAACCCAGAGAGTGAGCGCATCATCTTACTTAAATCGGGCTACCGACAGCTGCTCAAAATAGAGCGAGAAGAAGAAATCACGAAAGAAGTCGTAAAAAAATACGCTGAACAACTACGCAAATGCTGGGACTAACAAATCTGGAAAAGGCTGATCAAAAAAATATATGGCATCCATTTTCGCCGCTGGCGGGCAACAAGCCCATACCGGTAAAAAAGGCAAAAGGGGTCTACATCCACACCCACGATGGGCGCAAGATCATCGATTCGATCTCTTCGTGGTGGGTGAATATCCATGGACATAGTCACCCTAAAATCAACAAGGCCATCAGCCGGCAGGCAGCGAAAGTAGAGCAGGTGATCTTTGCGGGATTCACTCACCGGCCGGCCATCGACTTGTCAAAAACCTTGCTCAAGCTGTTGCCCAAAAGCATCTCCAAAGTGTTTTTTAGTGACAATGGCAGTACCTCTGTAGAGGTAGCCATAAAACTGGCCATCCAGTACTGGCACAATGAGGGCAAGCCGAGGCGCAAGATCATAGCGCTGGAAGGGGCCTATCATGGCGATACTTTCGGGAGTATGTCTGTGGCAGAGCGCAATATTTTCTCTGCACCATTCAATGACTTTCTATTCGAAGTAGAGTTTTTGCCTTTTCCATCAGGTGATGGAAAAGCAGCGATCGAGCGTATGCAAGAAATCGTAAACGATGATACGGCAGCTTTCATTTTCGAGCCACTTGTACAAGGGGCTGCTGGCATGCAGATGTACCAGCCAGAGGTTTTGGATGAGCTTTTGCGTATAGCCAAATCCAAAGACGTGATCTGTATCGCTGATGAAGTGATGACTGGCTTTGGACGTACGGGTAAGATGTTTGCCTGCGATTATTTGAAAGAAGAGCCAGACCTTTTTTGCCTCTCGAAAGGCATCACTGGAGGGTACCTGCCCATGGGCGTTACTGCCGTGAATGAGCGCCTGGTCAAGGCTTTTGATGTGGAAGATCGGCTCAAAGCATTTTTTCATGGCCACTCGTATACGGCCAACCCGCTCGCCTGTGCGGCGGCCAATGCCAGCATGAAGCTGCTGCTTGGTAAGAAGTGTCAGCAACATATCCAGCGCATCAGCCAGGCGCATGCAGCTTTTGTGGAGCGCTTTCAGCCCACTGCGGAAGTGAAGGAAGTACGCCACAGAGGTACCATACTGGCGATTGAACTACATGCGGATGACGCGGGCTATACCAGTAGCCTAAAGGAAGCTATATATGACTTTTTTATGGCCAAAGATATGCTCCTGAGACCTCTGGGTAACGTGATCTACCTGATCCCTCCATACATCATCACCAACGACGAGCTGGAGAAAATGTATGCAGCCATCGAAGAATTTTTGGCTACCCGACAGTAGAAATGATCACTCCAATAGCTCTCTAAACTGTGTGAGTGCTGCGGTGTTGCCGATCACGGTGATCACATCGCCTTTGAGTAGGTGCGTGTCTCCGTGAGGGATGAAGATTTCACTACCCCTGCGCTGCATTACCAGCGACCCTGTAGGTGGAAAGGCAATCTCTTTGACCAGCTTGCGGTGGATGTCGGAGCGCTTGATGTGTATTTCTTCTACGCGGTACATGCCAAAGCTTTCGGCCAATGCCGTAACAGAGTCTGGGCGCACGATCATGTCTTCCACATACTTGGCCGTGATTTCATCAATGTCTACAAACTTTAGATTGGAGTCCGCATTGATGATGTCGTGCGTCATCGACTGTTTCTTGGTAATCACCTTGTGGTGATTTAGTTCTTCTTTCAGGTGGCGTGTGAGTTCCTGGTTGAGCGCCCGGTTTTCAGTAAGGACGATGACCATGTCTCCCGTACGTATGTCCAGCTTGTCTAGTGTCTCCGTGCTCAGGTGATCCACAGCTTTAAACTTGATGCTCTTGCGCTCAAACTCTGGAATGATGTCTTTGTTTTGGAGGACCGTAAGGCAGGAGATGCCGTGCATTTTGATGCGCTCCGCCAATAGCAGGCTGGAGCGGTTGCCACCGAAAATGTAGATGCCGTAGTGCGCCTCACCCTCGCTGGAAAATATCTTGTAAATGAGCGGTGAGATCAGGCTAATGAGGATTGCTGCTGTGACGATGGACGCATTGTCGGCAGGTGAGATCACCTCCAGTGAAAGGCCGATCTGTGCCGCTGCGATGGTCAGACCCATGCGTGCGCAGAGCAGCACACCTCCAGCAAAGGCTCTTTTGATACCAAATACCCGGGAAAGGATCAGTGCAGGTAGGATTTGCGTTACCGAAAAGCCAACAATCAGTGTGAGAATCAGTGGAATAGAGTCCTGAAACTGAGCCAGAGAGGACAGGTCCAGCTTTACACCTACCATGATAAAGAAAATCGGGATGAAAAAGCCGTAGCTCATGCCATCCAGCTTGAAGAGCAGGGCAGAGCGCTCCTTATTGACGAATAGTGCCATCAGGGTGCCGGCAAAGAAGGCTCCCATGACCAGCTCGGTGTTGATCCAATGCGCCACGATCACGAACAGGAGCAAGAGGGCTACAGTACCTCTTACGCGTATCTGGCTGGCAGCATGCTCTAGTCTATACAACAGGTGCTGAAAAGTCCGCACACGCATCATGCGTTTGCCCACGATGTAGGTCACCACAAACACCGCAAAGATCACTGTAAACAACAGGAGCTCTACCTGAAAACCATTTTTCAACACACCAGAGTATACCGAAATGAGGATAATACTCATGATGGTAGCTATGGCACCTTCCATCAGCATGATCTGTCCAAACTTTCGTGAAAGTTCACCTTCTGCCTTGAGTATAGGGACTGTGATGCTGAGTGCCACTGTAGGTAGTAGGATGGTAAGAAATACCACGTCTATTTCTATAAACTGTGCCACCAACCAGGCGAAGGGTAGCGACAGAAACAACGAGCCGAAATATATGATGAGGGCTACCAGTAGCGAGTTGCTCACTACATCTACCATGCGGATTTTTCCTCTTGGTAGTGATGAGAGCATTTTACTCACATCGATCTCTAGTCCCGCCAGGAAGATCAAAAACAGAAACCCTGTTTTAGCCAGAAAATCCATGTATGGAGTGTCAGGGATCAGGTCAAAAACGAACGGCCCCATGATCACTCCCATGATGATCTCCACAATTACCGCTGGCACCTTAGAGACCTCTAGCCAAGAGAGGACTAACGGTACGATCCAGGCAATAATGAAAATGATGAAAAGTGGCCAATAATTAATGGTGTCCATAGAGTAGCTAAGTTGGTTGGAACTTAAAGGTTGAAACTTGAAAGATATTCATTACAACCTGAACATCAAAATTGGCGGCTTTTCTGATCTTAGGCGGCTGTCAGCTTCATGTCGTAAGTATTGGTGCCGAGCTTATACAGGTGCGAAAAGTGACTTCTCACCGCGCTGAAAAACGTTCTGTGCTGGTGGTAGGGGATGTTATATTCCTCTGCAGTAGCTTTTACGATTTTCGATAGCTGTCGGTAGTGGATATGACAAATGTTAGGGAAGAGGTGATGCTCTATCTGGTAGTTGAGACCACCTACAAACCATGAGAAGATTCGGCTATTGCCTGCAAAATTGGCGGTAGTGAGTAGCTGGTGAATGGCCCAGTTGTTTTCTACACTACCAAACTCGTCTGGTTCGTAAAAGTTGGTTTCATTAATAACATGCGCCGGCTGAAAGATCAGTGCCAAGAACAAGCCACAGATAAAGTGCATGGCCAAAAAGCCAAGAACAATTTGCCACCAGGGCAAACTCACCACAATCAGAGGTAGCACAAGAAATAGTACCACGTACCAGGCTTTGTTAAAGCTAACTTCTAGCATGGCCTTTCGAAACGTCAGGCCCTGGCCTGCCAGGAGGTCTTTTTTCTTGTAGCGTACTACCTGCTCAAAGTCTTTACTTACCAACCAGTAGAGGGTCATCAAACCATACAAAAACGGTGCATAGATCACCTGAAACTTGAAATAAGAGCGGTGCTCCTGATTGGGCGAAAAACGCATGATGCCTTCTTTGGCAATGTCTTCGTCGTGTCCATCCACATTGGTGTAGGAGTGGTGGAGTACGTTGTGCTGAATCTTCCAGTTTTGGTGGTAGGCTCCCAGAAAGTTTACCAGATAGCCCAGGAAGTTGTTGACGTGTTTGTTTTTGCTGTAAGCGCCATGATTGGCGTCATGCATGATGCTCAGTCCTATGCCTGACATGCCGATGCCCATCAGTACCCATAAACCCAAAACGCTCCAGGTGCCAGTCACAGTGCCTGTGACCATCAGTACAAATGGGGTGAAATACAATGCAATCATGAAAACTGTTTTCAGCTTCATGTTGAGGTTTGCATATTTAGAAATGTTATTGTCGCGGAAGTGCGCATTCACACGTGATCGTAGTTCTCTAAAAAATTCAGGTTGATCTTGTGTGTTAAATTTAACTGCTGCTTTATTCATGAAAGGGGGAAATCGTAATTGACCCCAAGATACTGCGAAAATGCTCCCCCACAGTCCTTTATTTTATTTATCTGTGGCTAGCAGCCGACGGTGATAGTTGATCTGGCCCAGATGGTAGTTGAGATGTCCTTGTAAATGAATGAGAAAAAAATCGGTTTTTATAGGCGCTCCAAACACTTCCAGCGGGTAGTCGGCAGCCAGTTGTTGTTCATCCAGTTGCGCTAGAGTTTGAGTGAGCAGGTCTTTTAGGTCGGTAATGTCGCGGAGTAGTGAGGTGACTGGTTTTGGCGCATTGGTAAACTCTTCTTCGCGGTTGCGAACATATCCCGTGTTGCCCAAAATGGCACCTACAAAGTGGTTTAGGTTGCCGATGAGGTGTTTGGCCAGTACTCCTGCACTGTTGGAGGTGCCGGGGGCTACTTTCCAAATCTGTTCTTCGGAGGTGTAGTTTTCTAGTTCTGTAGCAAGGCGATCCAGGTCGCGGACAAAAAGCTGGGCAAGGTGTTGGGTCATGACATCAGTGATTGGTAAGTAGGGGATGCCCCAGAGCAGGTCTTTGGGGCATCCCGTAAAATATTATCCGATGGCTTCTTCCAGATCTCTGAGCAGGTCGTCTACATCTTCGATACCTACTGATAGTCGGATGAGCGAGTCGGTAAGTCCGGCTTCCAGTCTTTGCTCTCTGGGAATGCTCGCATGTGTCATGCTGGCTGGGTGACCGGCTAGTGACTCTACTCCTCCCAGTGATTCGGCCAGGCTAAAGACTCTTAGTTTTTCCAACAGTCTAAATGCCGCATCCTGGCTGTCGTCTTTCAGTGCGAAGGACAGCATGCCGCCAAATTTTTTCATTTGCTTTTTCGCCACGTCATGATTGGGGTGATCCGAAAATCCTGGCCAGAAGACGTTTTTCACTTTGTCGTGATCGCGCAGGTAGTGGGCAATTTTCTCCCCATTGTCACAGTGGCGATCCATACGTACATGAAGGGTTTTGATCCCTCTGAGTACCAGGAAGCAGTCTTGAGGGCCTGGTACCGCTCCTGCTGAGTTTTGCATAAAGCCAATTTGCTCGTCTATGGTAGGGTCACTGGTGCCTACAAAGCCCATCACCACATCCGAGTGGCCAGAGATGTATTTGGTCACCGAGTGCATCACTATGTCTGCACCCAGCGCAATCGGGTTTTGCAGATAAGGGCTCGCAAACGTGTTGTCTACCACTGTTTTGGCATTCACACTTTTGGCAATGTCCACGATGGCTTCAATGTCCACGATGCTCATCATAGGGTTGGTAGGCGTCTCTACCCACACCAGTTTAGTGTTTTCATTTACTGCAGACTTTACAGCATCCAGGTCTTTCATGTCCACAAAGCGGAACTTGATGCCATATTTCGCATAGATTTTGGTGAACATCCGATAAGTGCCACCATAGAGGTCATTGGTACTCACGATCTCGTCGCCTGGCTCAAATAGCTTCAGGATCGCATCCGTAGCGCCCATTCCTGAGCTAAAGCATCGGCCAAACTTAGCACCTTCCAGTGCGGCAATATTCGCTTCTAGTGCGGTTCGGGTGGGGTTTTGAGTTCGCGCGTATTCATAGCCCTTGTGGTCTCCCGGAGATGCCTGCACAAAGGTGGACGTTTGGTAGATAGGAGTCATGATCGCTCCTGTGCTTGGGTCTGGCTCCTGGCCGGCATGTATGGCTTTCGTTCCGAATTTCATAGGTTAATTGTCTTCTGTTTTTGATTTGTGACGGTGGCAAAGATTAGAAGTTTAAAGCATTTGCCAAAGTCAGTATGCTATCATGCACACGCTTTTGCATAGAAATGGTTACCGTTGGTAAAAGAAAAACGCAGACTGGTGGATTTGTTTCTGCGATGCATCAAAACTTTACTATCTTCGAGTATCAGTTCTGGTGAGCAGATTTTTTGAGTTAATCAAACGGATTAGCATTTTTTGCGTATGCTTACTGGAGACACCACAATGTAGACAAGCCAAAGACGTTTTGAGGTATAGCAACACGCTGAACAGCAATGCTATAGCTATGAAGATAAACTGCAGAGTTGTTTTGTACATAGTGAATTAGGTTAACATTTGGTACACAATTTTGTAGTCGACATCCCGCCTCGTGCGGGATGTTTTTTTTAGAGGGTGGTTGATTATGGATCTAGCAGGTTTTATGTGGGCTTACCTAAGAAAGTTTAATTGTGGCTCATGGAGCCCGTCAGCAATACCATGGAAGCGTTTGGTAGCACTATGGTCATGAATTATTCGCTGATTTTTAGGATAAACTTGGCAAAAACGCGATGATTCGTTCTCTTAGTGCTCAGATTGAATTTTTACGATGACAATAGAGCGCGCAGAGCGGTTAAAGCACTTTTCTCCAGCCGCTGTAGGTGTTGTCACCTACAGCTATCCAATCCAGGACTGCCTGTGATACTGTTCCTCGATGCGACAATCTATCTACACCCACCTGTTGGTCACAAGACCAACATGGGCGGAGGGTGCAGCAGGCAAGGTGGCTCTGAGTAATGGTTTTGTCATCGGTAGTTGGCGGGCGGCTAGTCTCGAACTATAAGGCAAAAACCAAGAATCGAGCTGTGTGTCTATCTTTCGAGACTGGCCGTCCGCGACTGGCCGTCCGCCAGCTACCGATGACGTATTTTTCTACGCACTAACTGTAAGCTGGTATCCAAGCTTTTTGGCAGTTTTTTGCAGCCACCTTTCTTGCTGTAATTTTATTCTTTCCTCGTATGCCGCAATCCCTTTTTCGGTATATGCCAGTCCTTTTACCATTAGTTTCCAATATAGCACCGCTAGCTTCCTAGCTGTTGCTTTAACAGCAACTCCTGCTCCTTTCTTATTTTTTATCTTCCTACCAAAAGCTCCTAGTGCAATCTGCTTGCTCTCGATTAGGCTTTGGCTTAACTGACGGAATATTTGTCCTGCTTTAGGGTGTTGCTTTCTGTTTCGTGATTTATTCATTTTCCCCGACCTATGTTGACCTGGAGCTAATCCTAGCCAACTTGTAAAGTGCTTTTCCGTTGGCCATTTACTTAAATCACTCCCCGTTTCGCCATATATCTGCAGCCATCCATAATCGGTTATACCGGGAAGCACTGTTGCATCTTTATTGTCAAAGATTTT
>NZ_QREG01000031.1:0-2925 GCF_003386095.1 Marinoscillum furvescens DSM 4134
GTATTACTGCCTTTCATTTGATTTAAAATGCGAAAATATCCCAGTTGTTCCAAGGCTTCCTGTCTAAAATTATGGACAGTTTGATGGCTCAGTCCGTGTTTCCTGCCGATAAAGCTCATAGACTCCAAGCCCGTTACTAAATCTTCTAAGATCAAATGTTTAAATGCAGCACGATATAGGCGCTTACTTTTGTACTTTCTTTCAATGTCTAATTTTTCTGTTGTCTTCATAACTTGACGAATTAGTGTCAAGCTATTTCAGGATGGGACCAAAACCGATGTGATAGCGGAATTTTTCGATTTGCCGGTAGTAAATACGTTTTAGAAGCCTGTAGAATGAAAAAGTTGCTTGTAATTCCCGTTCAGACGGTTGTAAATAGACACAAAACACCAATAAATCGCTTTTAGACGCTTGTAAATAGGATTTAGACGCCTGTAAGCGGCCGTAAGACGGCTGCAGCGGCCATAAGATGGCTGCAGAATGGAAAAGACGGCTGTAATTCTGTTTTAGACGGCTGCAGAATCTAAAAATTGGTTGTAAGTCGCCTTCAGACGGTTGTAAGTACGATTTAGACGCTTGCAGCGGCCGTGAGACGGCTGCAGAATGGAAAAGACGCTTGTAATTCTGTTTTAGACGCCTGTAGAATGAAAAAGTCGCTTGTAAATCTCCTTTAGACGGTTGTAAGTACGATTTAGACGCTTGCAGCGGCCGGAAGTCGGTTGTAAGTGGGCTTCAGACGCTTGCAGTATGAAAAAGACGCTTGTAATTCTCTTTTAGACGGTTGTAAATACGATTTAGACGCTTGCAGCGGCCATAAGTCGGTTGCAGCGGCCATAAGATGGCTGCAGAATGGAAAAGACGGCTGTAATTCTGTTTTAGACGCCTGTAGAATGAAAAAGTCGCTTGTAAATCTCTTTTAGACGGTTGTAAGTACGATTTAGACGCTTGCAGCGGCCGTAAGACGGCTGTAATTCTGTTTTAGATGGCTGCAGAATCGAAAAGTCGGTTGTAAATACGATTTAGACGGTTGTAATTCTCTTTTAGACGGTTGTAAGCAGTCTTTAGACGCCTGCAGAAACCGTAAGACGGCTGCAGCGGCCATAAGACGCTTGTAAACCTCACAAGCTCTTTAGGATTACCAGGTCTTTAGCGTCAACACCTCGTCGGTGAGCTGTTTTAGCTGTGGGAGGTTTTGGTCCTCATTTCTATATACGGCATGTACCGTGCGGTGGAGTCCCTGGGCTCCTATGGTCTGGGTGGTGAGTCCTTTGGGGAGGGTAAACCGGTCCAGCTGCCAGTCAGGTAGGCAGAGTAGGCCTTTGCCTTCGGCTACCATTTGTAGGGCCACTTCTGTGAGTGGTATGGGCAGTATAGCGGCGGGCTCCACACCATTGGGCAGCAGAAAGTGCTGGTAGACATACACCGTTTCCAGCGGATACGAGTGGATCAGGAGTACTTCTTGCTGGAAAGCTTCGGCAGGTACAAACGACGCTTCGGCCAGTGGATGATCGTCGGGGACAATCACCCGGATCTCGTCTTGTTTCAGCGTACAGCTGGTAAGCTTTTCACTTTTTGGAGCAATGGTGGTCATGCCCAGGTCCAGCTCGTGGTGCATCAGCCGCTGATGGATGAGCTCCGGTGCTATGGGGGCATAGTCTGCTTCAAGGGTAAAATGGTAGCGCTGCAGGAGCAGATAAAACGCATAACATTCACTGCCCACCCGCAGGTTTTTGTTGGGCTTGAGGTTTTGGACCTGTCGCAGGCGAGAGGATACCGCACCCAGTACCGATAGCGAAAGCTGAAAGAGCTGTGTACCGGCAGGGGTGAGCTCCCAGGGTTTTTGTTGCCTGTCAAACACAGCCACCCCCAGCTGGTTTTCCAGTGCTCGCAGCTGGTGACTTACTGCCGATGGCGTGAGGTGCAGGTCATTGGCGGCACCTGCCAGATTGCCCGCATTGGCTATAGCCTTAATGAGTTTTAGATGTCTGATTTCTAAGTCCATGGCACTGTGATGTTGAGCAGATTTCATCGTACAAATGAAAATCCTTCAATGGGGTGGGGCATGCTGTTGCAAACTGTAAAAATAGCTTTGCGCTTACAAAGCAAACAGCATTTTGCATGGTAAGCAAGCACGTAAAGAGAAATTACCGCATCGTGCGGTATGTACTGTACAAGGAAACCCTACTCAATACCCGCGAGCACGTTTGGTCGTTTTTGGGCGCATTTTGTGGGATAGGGCTACTGGCCACCTGTCAGGGTGTGTGGCAAGACGAGCGGCTTACCGTACTTCTTATCGGTTCATTTGGAGCATCCAGTGTGCTGGTCTTTGGAGCCATCCAGAGTCCTTATGCTCAGCCGAGAAACCTCATTGGCGGTCATGTGCTGTCGGCGGTCATTGGCGTGGCCTGCCAGCAGCTGCTGGGGGCAGACACCTGGTATGCAGCAGCCTTTGCGGTGGCGCTGGCCATCATTGGGATGCAGTATAGCAAAACGGTACATCCACCCGGTGGGGCTACGGCGCTGATAGCAGTGATCGGTGGGCCTCAAATCGTGGCGATGGGCTGGTGGTATGTGCTCATGCCCGTGCTGGTAGGAGCCCTCGTGCTCCTGGTGGTGGCTTTGGTGTTTAACAATCTCACCGCCGATCGTGCTTATCCTACATCCGGGCGTTTTACCCGAATAATTCGTCGCAGACAGCAGGGTGGTAGGGGGGAGTAGATGATGCGTGAGGTGTGGGAAAAGCCCACACAATGGGAGTGGTTTAGCATTGATTCAAGAAGTGTTTCTATAGGAAAACACCACGCTTCCGCGGGATAAAAATCTGATGAACTGTCTCCATAAATGCATTTTTCCTCTACTTTTCATCAGCCTGGCTGGCCGCATGGAAAAGTAGATAATGAAAAAGCCCACCCCAAACGGGGCAGG
>NZ_QREG01000031.1:3023-52058 GCF_003386095.1 Marinoscillum furvescens DSM 4134
ACTGTCTCCATAAATGCATTTTTCCTCTACTTTTCATCAGCCTGGCTGGCCGCATGGAAAAGTAGATAATGAAAAAGCCCACCCCAAACGGGGCAGGCTCATCATTGATTGAAGAAGTGTTTTTATAGGGAAACGCCGCGCTTCCATGGGATAAAATCCTGATGCCCCATCTCCACAGACCTGGAAGACTTGCGTCCAGAAGCCACCTCGATGATGTGCTCCAATTAAATCTTTAATTAATGATTTCAAAATGTGTATAATTGAATGCCGGATGGGCATTATTCATTTTAGTGATTTTGTGCTTTGTGGCGGAACAGAAATAAAAACTGTTTGAGTCAATGAAGCTTGGGAATCATTTCTGTGAGTACTCATTCTATTTGTTCTAAATACTTAATTAAAGACAAATAAAATCGATGCTTCATTGATGAGTTTTTTTATTTCCTGCCATGAAGTACTAAATCACGTTAAGAAATGAATACAGCCCTAGATTTTTGCTACTTTTCATCAATGGAAAAGTAGATAAATAGAAAAAGCAGGCTCATCATTGATTGAAGAAGTATTTTTATAGGGAAACGCCGCGCTTCCACGGGATAAAAATCTGATGAGCTGTCTCCATAAATGCATTTTTCCTCTACTTTTCATCAGCCTGGCTGGCCGCATGGAAAAGTAGATAATGAAAAAGCCCACCCCAAACGGGGCAGGCTCATCATTGATTGAAGAAGTGTTTTTATAGGGAAACGCCGCGCTTCCATGGGATAAAATCCTGATGCCCCATCTCCACAGACTTGGAAGACTTGCGTCCAGAAGCCACCTCGATGATGTGCTCCAGCATGGACTCACCCATTTCCTGAATCGTTTTCTTCCCTTCGATCACCGGCCCGGTATTGATGTCGATGATGTCGCTCATGCGCTCGGCCAGTTTCGTGTTGGAAGACACCTTGAGGATCGGAGCTACCGGATTGCCAGTAGGCGTTCCCAGTCCCGTAGTGAAGAGCACCACATTGGCGCCAGATCCCACCAGTCCGGTGGTAGACTCCACGTCATTGCCGGGTGTGCACAGCAGGCTCAGTCCCGGTGCGGTGGCATATTCGGTATAGTCCAGCACATCGTTGATCGGGGAGGTGCCGCCTTTTTTGGCAGCCCCAGCCGACTTCATGGCATCAGTAATCAGCCCGTCCTTGATATTGCCGGGGCTGGGGTTCATGTCAAAGCCCGACCCACTGTCCTTTGCCGCCTTTTCGTAGGCCCGCATCAGGTCGGTAAATTTTACCGCATGGTCGCGGTTTTGCATGCGGTTGATCAGCTCCTGCTCCACACCGCACAGCTCTGGAAACTCCGCGAGCATCACTTTGCCACCCAGCGCAGAGATCAGGTCAGCCACATAGCCTACCGATGGGTTGGCCGAAATGCCCGAAAAGCCATCAGAACCACCACATTCCATACCAATGGTCAGCTTGCTAAGTGGTGCCGGCTGTCGCGAGATTTGGTTGGCAGCCGCCAGGTGGGCAAAGGTCTTTTGGATTGCCTGGCCGATGAGCTGCTCCTCACTGCCCAGCGTTTGTTGATCCAGGATTTCTACTGGCTTGTCCACGCCCAGGGCATCGAGTGCTGCCTGAAAGATCTTTATTTCCGCATTTTGACAACCCAGACTTAATACCGTAGCACCTGCTACATTCGGATTTTTCACATAGCCTGCCAGCAGTCTGCAGAGCGTTTCGGCATCCTGACGAATACCGCCACAGCCGCCCTGATGGGTGATAAACCGTACTTTGATGTTTTCAAACACTTCCTCGGCTGTACCATTCCCAAAAGAGGAAAGCAGGTTGTCCTTTTGCAGTACTTCATCCAGCTTGCCCGACTGATAGCCCTGTACCAGTGAGCTTACCATCTGCTCGTACTTGCTTTCTTTTTCGTAGCCCAGCGCCTTTTCAAAAGCCTTTTTGAGCACTTCTATGTTGCGGTTTTCGCAAAAGACCAGAGGAAATACCAACCAGTAGTTGGCCGTGCCCACCTGACCATCCGCACGGTGGTAGCCATCAAAGGTCTTGCCTTCGAAGCGGCTGATGTCTGGCGCTTGCCACTGGTAGTCCGAGCGGGCATCCAGGTCATAGCCAGAGGCTTTGTGTGTCGTATTTTCGGTAGTGATCGGGTGGCCGGCAGGGATCGCTGCGTTGGCAGTGCCTACCACCAGTCCATACATGTACATCTCGTCACCCTGTTCCAGGTCGCTTAGCGCAAACTTGTGCTTGGCAGCCACATCATGGGTGAGCGTTACCGTGTTATCGTTTACCGTGAGCGTTTCTCCCGCCGTGAGGTCCGTGAGCGCCACCGCCAGATTGTCGGTAGCATTGATTGTGATTGCTTTTGCCATATTAGAGCTTAGTTACCAGGTCTTTAATTGTATGGTTGTCGATCGCTTCCAGGTATTCACCCACTTGAGCCTCGAATCCCTCGATGGCTGTCAGGTCCTGGTGCCAAAAATCTTCATTGCTGAGTACTGCTTTCGCCAGTGCTTTGTTATCTGTGGTGTTTTTCAGGTTACCAAAAAACTCCAGTACCGACGCATCATCATTCGCCTCAAAGTTGTCTGACAGGTAGAGCTTGATCAGGCTGGCTAGCGCAAAAAGGAATCCCTGAGGCAGGCTTTGCTTCAATTGGATGTAGTCCAGTACGGTGGGGAGTATGCGCACGCGGTATTTCGAAATGGAGTTGAGGCTGATGCTCTTCAGCTCATGGCGCACAAAAGGATTCTTGAAGCGCTCCAGCACCTCGTCAGCAAACTGCTTGACATCCTCTTGAGGCAGGTCTATGGTAGGAGCTACTTCTTCGTACATGATTTTCAGAATGAAATCACCGATTACCTCATCTTCCACATTTTCGCGCACCGTCTCTATTCCTGCAAGTAGGCCTACAGGCACCATCGCCGTATGAGCACCATTCAGAATGCGTACTTTTTGGGTACGGTAAGGCGTGAGGTCAGCTACATACTTCACGTTGAGGCCGTGCTGGTGTGCCGGAAAAGCCTCCTGTACGTGTTCGTTTCCTTCGATCACCCACAGGTGAAATACCTCCGATGCGACCACCAGCTGATCGTCATAGCCGATTCGCGATTTGATGTCATCGATTTCATCCTTTGGGTATCCGGGCACGATGCGGTCCACTAGCGTATTAGCAAAGTGGTTGTGGTTTTTGATCCAGTCGGCATAGTCAGCTCCCAGGTTCCAGCTTTCCGCGTATTGCAGGAGCGTCTCCCGGAGCTTTTCTCCATTCTTTTCTATGAGCTCGCAGGGGATGAGTACCAGTCCGCTTTCCGGGCTTCCGCCAAAAGTTTCAAATCGCTTGTGCAGGAGCTGCGTGAGTTTTCCCGGAAAGGTTTTGGCCAGTCCAGATGAGGGCTGGGCATCGTCTGCCTGAAACTGGATACCTGCCTCTGTCGTGTTGGAAATGACGATTTTCAGGTCTTTATTAGCCGCTTGTGCGAAATAGGCTGCTTCATCCTCAAACGGGTTGATTACCTGCTCGATGGTGTCGTTGAGGATGGTGTTGTTGACAGACTTGCCCTTTTGCAAACCTCTCACCAGGTGGTGATAAAGTCCATCCTGAGCACTGAGCATGTGTGCTAGTCCCCGGTCGATGGGCTGCACCACAGCCACTCCGGCGTTGTAGCCGTTTTGGTTCATTTCATAGATGGCCCAGTCGGCAAATGCTCGTAAAAAGTTCCCTTCCCCAAACTGAAGAATTTTCACGGGTTTGGGAGTATGGTCAGATGGTCTTTTTAGTGTTTTCATAGACAATTTGTGTAATCGATTACACAAACTTACAAATTTTGCTTGACTTTACTCAAAAAAGACTTGTTCAAAGGTTTGACCAAACCTTGAATGACCAGTTTTAGTCAAGTGGATTTTTGCTCAAATCCTAGTGCTACCCAATGGTGGATTTCAGGTAAGAATCCACGTTTTGTTGCGTGATGATTTCTAAGGGGAAGAGTTCTTTGGCTGGCACGCTTTTGTGAAACATCACGTGGTTGATCAGCTGACTGATGCCCACTTGCGTCATGCGTTGTGGATTTTGATTGATCAGGAAGTTGACCACACCTTTTTTGAGGTGGGCCACGTTCTTTTTGAGCGTATCATACCCGATCAGTGGGACCTCTGTTTTTTGGTAGTTTTCCAATAGGTCAGCGATGAGGTGCGTGCCTTTAGATGAAGAGATGAAGATGCCTTTAAGATCAGGCTGCTCGATGGCTTCTTTGATCTGCTGCTGAGCTGCAGCTTCGCGGGTATCGGTTACCGCTATGCTTTTTACAGTCACCTGGCTGTTGGCAAAAAAGTCTTTCACGCCTTTTTCCTTTTCCAGCAGGTGGGTGGCGTTGCTCACATCTTCATTGATGTGCAGTACCAGCACGGTGTTTTTATCGTGCGGTCCAAAAGCCAGCAGTTCACCAGCTACTTTGCCACTCTGATAGAGGTCCTGGCCTATGAAGCTCACCGCTCTGGATTCGGGTATTTCAGTGTTGAAAAGCAGGTACGGCGTGTTGTCTTTGTCCAGTTGATTTAAAAATTGCAAGGACTGCTTATAGAAGATCGGTGCCGTGAGTAGTGCATCAGGCGTGTTGACCAATGCTTCCTGGGCACGTGCTTCATAGGAAGTGCTTTTATACAAATCAAAAAAGTGTGCACTGATTTCCACTCCATAGTGGGCCCACTCAGTTTTGCTCTGCTCTATACCTTCAGCAGATAGCTTCCAGTACTCATCTTGCGCCGGGTCGGGGATGAGCACCGCTATTTTGAGGGATTTGTTGGAGCCCAGCGTACGAGCGATGATGTTGGGCTTGTAGCCCGTTTGGCCCAGTACTTCTTCCACTTTTTTGCGAGCATCGTCAGAGACTTTTCCGCGGTTGTGCAGTACACGATCCACCGTGCCTACAGATACGCCTGCGAGTTCGGCTATGTCTTTGATTCGGATGTTTCTTTTCTCACTCATGGCTTGCCCGGGTTTTGCAGCGCCAAAAATAACCAAACCCCTGTAAATGATGAGGTGGTATGTTTTGGTGACGTGGTGCGGTGTTTTTTATACTGTAAATATAGTAGTGTTTGCGAACACAATTTGAATGTGTGCGCACACATTTTGATTTTTTTCTTTTGAAATGATTATACTTGTGCCTACCTTGAGCTCTTGAAAGCAGGTAGCTTTAGGAGTTGAAGGGGAGGTTGCTCAAAGAAATGCCTATGGAAAAGCAGTATCGGTATACGGCCTTGGATGTGTTTCGCGGTGCCACAATAGCACTGATGATCCTGGTAAACAGTCCTGGAAAATGGGGGGTGCAGTACGGCCCGTTGCGACATGCTGCATGGCATGGGTTTACGCTTACGGATTTGGTATTTCCGGCATTTTTGTTTGCCGTGGGCAACGCCATGGCATTCGTACTGCCAAAGCTTGCAGATAAGTCACTAAGCGACTTTTGGGTGAAAGTAATCAAGCGCACGGTGCTGATCTTTCTGATTGGCTATCTGCTCAATTTCTTTCCATTTTACAGTTTTAAAGAACAGGCGTGGCGGTCTATAGCTGACATCCGTTTTTTAGGGGTGCTCCAGCGAATAGCGCTGTGTTATTTTCTGGCGATGGTGTTGGTGCGGTTTTGCAGCACACGCGTGGTGTTATGGGTCAGCGGAGCAGTATTGCTCGGCTATTGGCTGATCCTTTACTGGTTTGGTGGTGTAGACCCTTATAGTTTGAGTGGGTATGCCGGTAATGTGCTAGACAAAATGCTCATAGGCGAGCCCAGGCTGTACGGCGGAGAGGGAGTGCCTTTTGATCCGGAAGGACTGCTGAGTACGCTACCAGCCATGATCAATGTGATTTTTGGCTACTATACCGGGGTGTTTTTGCGAGCCAAAGGCCCAACATATGAAGCAGTGGCCAAGCTGCTACTTGCAGGAGCAGTAATCGTATTAGTGGGGTTATGGTGGGATTGGTTTTTTCCTATCAATAAGAAAATCTGGACCAGCTCTTTTGTGATGCTTACCAGTGGGATTAGCATGATGTGTATAGCTGCTCTGGTTTATCTGATAGAGGTAAGGCAACGAAAAAACTGGACCTATTTCTTTGAGGTTTTTGGGCGAAACCCGCTCTTTATCTATGCTTTGTCATGGGTACTGGGCACGTTGTTTTACCTGATTCCAGTTGGCGAAACAAGTTTTAAAAATGCTGTTTACAGCTTTTTTGAATCATTCTTAAGGGCGGATCATGCAGCATTTATATATGCAGTGCTTTTTATGCTCTTGCATTGGCTGGTGGGATATGTATTGGATCGAAAGAAGATTTACATCAAAGTGTAGTGGTGCTTTGGTGGTAATAGAGATGACACGAGATAATCGAAAGTAATATTTGAAATAATGAGTGATAAGCGCATCATAGGGGTAGACATAGGAGGGACAAAAATCTCCATGGGTATCGTAGAAAATGGCGAAGTAATCAAGCGGCACCGCATCAACACACCTGCAACGGAAGCAAAAGAAGTGGTGGTAGAGGCGTTGATTGCGGCTCTGCATGAGCTGCGGGAAGATGCTGACATAGCAGGAATAGGTATAGGTGTACCCGGCCTGCTCGATGAAAAAGAAGGGGTAGTCTACGACCTGATCAACATTCCTTCGTGGGATGAGGTGTTTTTGGCCAAGGCCGTCCGAGAGGCTACTGGATTGGAGGTATACCTGACCAATGACGCCAACTGCTTTGCATTGGGAGAGAAATGCTACGGCCAGGGGAGACAGTACGAAAGCTTTGTAGGTATCACTCTGGGTACCGGACTGGGAGCAGGCTTCATCATCAATGGGCAGGTGCATGCTGGCCTGGTTTCTGCTGCCGGAGAGCTGGCCCTGATTCCGTACCTGAAGCATCACTATGAATATTACTGCAGCGGGCAGTTTTTTGAAAATGAATTTAATGTGACGGGTCAGCAAGTCTACGAGCGTGCTCAGCAGGGAGATCCATTGGCTCTCGGCTATTATGAGCAGTACGGACAGCATGTGGGCAGCCTGATGAAGTCTTTGCTGCAGATCCTGTCTCCGGAAGCATTCCTAATCGGAGGCTCTATAAAGGACGCTTTTGCATACTTTGAGCAATCCATGTGGAAAGAAATCCGCACATACCCTTACAAGCGTGTGCTGGATCGACTGGTAGTAGCCCGGTCGGAAATGGACGATATCGCTCTGTTGGGGGCAGCGGCCTTGTTTCAGATGCGCTCTCCCGAAATGGCATTGAGCTTATAAATTAATACTTCTTCATACTTAGTTTAGACAGAAACGGGAGGTCACTATTGGCTTCCTGTTTTTTTATTCAGCGTCTGCCCACAGATTCATCGAAGGGTCTTTTCGGGTTGGGGTGGAAATGTATTAGTTTTAGTGCTCCCAACATTAAAGACCCGATCATTAAATGACGCTCCAACAGGTATCGCGAACACTTACCCGCCCCATAGTTACGACCACATTACTGATCAGTGCGTTGCCATTTCTGCTGCAATTGACTGGGGTCGATTTTGGATCTCATGCTCCACTGGTGGATCTGGAAGCGGTAAAAACGTACTCCGTTGCAGACTGGACCGAGCTGGCGATGACGCTGGTGAAAGGTGCATTTATTCATTTTTTGCTGGAGTGGAGCGGGGTAATTGTAGCCATCGTAACGGCCATCATGGCTTTGGTGCAATACCGCATTACCGGCAACCTGGCTACACCAATCATCGGGATGGCGCTGCTCAGCGCCGGCTTTATGGATGCATTTCACGCGCTGGCTGCAAGTAACATTATACGGTCGGTGGCAGATGATACCAATTTCATTCCGTTTACCTGGGCACTTTCCCGGATGTTTAATGCAATCGTGCTCACCCTCGGAGCGGGCATTTTTGTGTTGGGGTTAAACAGAAAGGTCAAGCCACTGCGACGCAATCGGTTTGTGATCGTGACCAGTCTGAGTTTCCTCCTGATCTCTTTTTTGGTCATACAGCTGTGTGCTTCTACGAGTCAACTTCCCCAGACCATGTACGTAGATGGATGGTTTGCACGCCCTTATGATGTGATCCCCTTAGTAATCTATGTGATTACGGCGATATTCATCTTACCCCGATTTTACAGGATGGAAAAGAGTGTCTTTTCCAGTGCGCTATTTTGGAGTATGATTCCAGCTATTGCCACTCAGATACACATGGCTTTTGGCTCCACAACCCTGTTTGATAGCGATTTTCATGCGGGTCATTTCCTCAAAGCAGCATCTTATGTGGTGCCGCTCGCCGGGTTGGTAATCGACTATATGAAAACCTACCGGGAGCAAAAAGTGCGGGTAGCTGAGCTGAAAGTAGCCCGCCAGGGATTGGAGTACAAAAACAGAGAACTGGAGCAGTTTGCCTATATCGCTGCACATGACCTGCAAGAGCCGTTGGTTACGCTCATGAGTTTTAATGATCTGCTGGTGGCTGATTACGAAGAGCAGCTGGATGGAAACGGCAAAACGTATTTAGGCTTTATGAATCAGTCCGTTTTGCGCATGCGTGAGCTGGTGAAAGGTCTTCTCGATTACAGTAAGATTGGGAAAAATTCGCAGCTCACCTTTGTAGATGGCAATGAGCTGGTCAATGAAGTGCGTAATGACCTGAAAGCCAAACTGACCAGTACGGGGGCACGGTTGATTATCGGCCAACTTCCTACGGTAACAGCCTACCGGATGGAGTTGAGGTTGATGTTTCAAAACCTGATCCTCAACGCCGTAAAATTTACCCGACCCGACGAGCCTCCAGTAGTGGAGATTTCTGCCGAAAAGGTGGCAGATGTATGGCGGTTTGCTGTAAAGGACAATGGGCTGGGTATTCCAAAAGAAAATCAAGATCGCATTTTTGTCATCTTCCAAAGATTACACTCCAAAAGTGAGTTTGAGGGCACGGGAATAGGCCTGGCGCATTGTGCCAAAATAGCTGCGCTGCACGAAGGTGAAATTTGGGTAGATTCAAAACAAGGTGAGGGGAGTACTTTTTATTTTACCATTCCACTTAGATGATGAAGCAATCAGATCCACCAATCGTTGTAGAAAAACCACTTGCTGCCACTAGGGTAAGCGTATGGCAGGCACTTACCCAGCTTGATCAGATGCATCAATGGTATTTCGAAAACCTTCCTGACTTTAAGCCTGAGCCAGGGTTTAAGGTACGTTTTCCGGTACGGTCAGAGACCAGAACTTTTACACATCGCTGGACGGTGATGGAGGTGATGGAATTCAAGCACATCAAAGTAAGGTGGCAATATGATGAATACCCTGGAGACTCAACTGTAACTTTCTCCTTGGTCGAACGCAACGAGCATACCCATATCACAGTGACTTGTGAAATATTGGCAGATTTTCCTGAAGCTATCCCAGAGTTTGAGCGCGAAAGCTGCATAGGCGGGTGGGAGTATTTTCTTGGCCGCCTGCAAAACTATCTTTCCTCAATTTGAGCCTTGAGCTTGGCTAAAAATTCGGTGTTGGAGGGCGTTTGTTTTCCGAGAGCAATGGCCTGCTCCAGATAGTGGATCGTTTGCGGGATGCTGTCTAGCTGATAGTAAATTCTTGCGTGGTTTTCGTGTAGGCTGGCATTATCTGGGAAGCTGTTCAGCGCTTCCTGATTTTTGCCGAGTGCTTTTGTTAGCTCATTTGTTTTGAGATACATAAAGACCATGTTCAGGTAAGCCTGCAACCGGGTAGGCTCAAAGCCAATGGCGCGCGTGTAATACCTTTCAGCCAGCTGATAGTCACTGGAAAGCGTTGCACAAATGGCCATGTTGAGGTGGATGTTTTGATTTACATATTCGGAATCCTCCACCTTTTGATAATGCTCCAGTGCCTGCTGTGGGTTGCCCAGTTGCTGCTTGATGAGCCCCATCATGTACCAGTTGAGATAATAGGGAGGATGCGTCTGTGCTCCTTGCTGAAAGTACCCGTAGGCTTTTTGTAATTCCTCCGCAGATTGACTGGTTATCCCTTTGTTGTACAGCAAATCTCCGGCTAGCTGGTTGAGTTTTACGGAGTGAGGCCACACGGACACATCATGTAGGTACAGGGTTTCTTTGTCTTTCCAAAGTGACGTTCGCTGAAAACTTAGGAAGCCTAATGCTAAAATGATGATAGCAAAAGTGGCCTGCTTAAGCTTGGTATGCCTGATTTTTTGTATGGCCAAAAGCGCAAAGCCTGCCATAAATATCGAGGCGAAGAAGGACAGCCGATCTCCAACGATCCCGGCCATGGGAATGTATAGGTTTGAAAATGGTAACAAAGTGACTGCCCAAAGAGCGAGAAGGGTCAATAAATTCCAGCACCTGAGCCAGATGAGCAGCAGCATGAGGCACCCAAAAACGAGCAGGCTCCAGAGGGCCATTCCATAACTCAATACGTCAATTGTTTGGAAGCCATAGTACATGCTTAGGTTCGTAGGAGCCCAAAACTGCTTGAAGTAGTGCAAATAGGTATTGGCGCCTGCCACGGCGTGGTTGGCGAGCGACTGCTGCGTAGCTAGTGGGTTTTCGATGTAGTCCAGACTCCTTCCCGACTGACTGATCTGTTCCTGATCGGTGCTTTCTAGGGTATGTAGCTGTTGCAGTTTGTCTTTTCCAGAGATGTAAGGAGGGTAGGCGGTTTGTGCCAATACCAGCACGAGTATTGCAGTAGTCCAGGCGTATGGTTTGCGATGCAGTTTATTTGGAGTCAGCTGATAGGCAACGATTGCTGCCAGGAAAATCACATAAACAGGATCTTTGAAGGTAAAGACATTGATGCCCAGCGCGATGGTGGCGCTGGCTACTACCACCCATCTCACATACTTGTGCATGTTCGCAAGAGCCAGCGGTAAGCCATAGATCATGCCAATAGCAATACTCCAGGGTTTGTTGCTGGCAAGTAGCTGTTGACAGGTCAGCATGACCAATACCCCAGCCAGCATATATCGCAGTGGTTTGTGCTGCAGTCTGTCAGGGTGTAGGGTATAAAAGAGCCATGGAAGCAAATACCAGCTTTCGGTGAAAAAGCTAAGCGTCCCTGCGCTGACCCAAAGTGCGATGAGGTTGGAAATCCTTTTGCGCCAAGCAAACAAGCCGCTGTTCAAGGCAAAGGCCAAAAGCAGGATAGTACTGGAAAAGCTCACCAACCAGCAATAAATCACAGCAATACCGCCCAACAATGCAAAGGCATCACAGACCCACCGATAATTCCATAGCCTAGAGTGCACCTGATCCCAGATGTAGTAGCCTGCAAGTGCGATCAGGTAGGCGCCGGCTATGAATAGCGAATCCGACAAGTCGGGTAGGGGTGCCAAAGCAATCAATAATGCCGTCATATAGGCTCCGATCATCCAAAACTGGAGGTTGTTTATTCTGCCGTATGCGTGTACTACAGCAGGAGCTACTAAAAATAGGGTAAGCCCCGTCTTCTTTGCCATCAAGGAGAGAAAGATGCCGATCATCAGCGCCAGCACTTTCCAGAATGACTTCAAGTCTAACGCTAGGAACCCTAGTAATCCAAAAAGTAGGGCCAGCAGCTCATCACGGTTTTTGATACTGGCGACCACCTCCGTATGCAGCGGGTGCACACAAAATAGCATCGCAATGCCAAATGCAACAGCCACAGAATTGCTTAGGCTTTTTGTAATCTGGAAAAGCAACAAAACGATGCTGCTGTAGAGCAAAATATTGATGAGATGACCTATCCACGGTTGATTGCCTAGCAGGGCGGCTTGTAGGTAAAAAGATAGGGAGGTAACCGGTCGGTAGCCATAAGCTGCGCCAGCCTGATTGTAGTATGGTTCGGTGAGTGCCGCTGCTACTCCATCCCAACTAAATGCCGACGCAGGTTGCAGTACGATCTCGTCATCGAGGTTGTAGTCAAAACCAATGGACTGTCCATAAATAAGGAATACCCCCGCCAGCAAAATAAGTTGTAGTGGCCAAATAGATTTTGTTAGATTACGGACTTTTAGCGTGTTCAATGAGTTATCGGATTCCTTTTGTAGCAGCACCTCCTGCTGCGTTGCAAAATAAGTATTTAAATCAAGTTCAGACTGATCCAAAGGCATTTTGGGAGCGGAGCTTTGCTCAAAAATGTGAGGAGCAGCTCCGGCAGTTGATTGGAGGTCATAGCGTGATAATGACTCCTTCGTGTACCGCGGCATTGGAGGTTTGCGCGTTGGTTCTGAAGACAAGAGGTCTTGGGGAAGTGATTTTCCCCTCCTTTACGCACGTGTCTACGGTGTTGCCATTTGTGCAGCACGGATTTAAGCCCGTATTTGTAGACATACAACCCGAATCGCGTTGCATCGATACTTCGCTTGTGGCAGAGGCATTGAGCACGGAAACTCGCGGGGTAGTAGCCGTCAACTATGGCGGCTGGAGCCCCGATTACGAGCTATTGCGACAGCTCTGTGATGCGAACGACCTATTGCTAATCGAGGACAATGCACATGGGATGGGAGCCCTGCGTGCCGAAAAGCCACTAGGCTCATTTGGAGATATGGCGGCTTGCAGTTTTGAAAGGCAAAAAAACATCTCTTGTCAGGAAGGTGGAGCTTTGATCGTGAACAATCCGAAGTTACAATCTGCAGTTCAAGAATTGACGGATTTAGGAACGAATAAATCAGCATTTCTCGCTGGTGAGGCGGTTCACTATCAATGGGTAGGAAGTGGAGCCAAACTACCATTTACCGAATGGCAGGCAGCCGTGTTGCTTCCGCAGCTTGAAAGCCTTGATGCCATTACCTCGGCCAGGAAATCAGCATGGAACCACTACCATCGAGCCTTTGAAAATCATGCAGTTGAGGGGCCGGCAAATCTGGAAGGCAGCAATGGACATGTCTATTACCTGAAACTAAAAGATCAGACCGAAAGAGATGCATTTATTGCGTATATGGCGGGGCAGGGCATTGAAACACCCTTTCATTACTATCCGCAGCATTTATCCACTGCTGGGCAGGCTTATGGTCGCTTTGTAGGTAGCGATCAATATACCTCAGAAGCAGGCACTCAGCTCGTTCGACTGCCGTTGTTTCAGGGGATCACTACGGAGCTACAGGACGAAGTAATAGCAGCAGTTAATCAATTTTTTAATTCGTAGCGAAAGAGCGCTCCATATTTTTTTTGGAGCTTTTCCAATACAAATCCATCACCCTGCACCCAGACTTCTCGGCCGGCCTCTGCCAGCGCAATGGCAATTTTGAGCTGTTGGGACTCTTGAAGGATATCCGTTCCGGGCTTGTAGGTCACATGATCGAAAACCACTTTTTCACCTTCTGCATATTCTTGTAGGTAGTGGTCTATCTGAAATTCAGTATGCTGCTTGTTGGCAGTCTCGGTGGCTTCACTGATTTGTAGGTTGTAGCCGTTAGCTTTCGCAAAAATGTTGAGTGCGCGATTGTCTCTGGGAAAACAAGGCCCACCAAACCCAAAGCCGTATCCAAGGTACTTTTTGCCTATGCGATCATCGGCGCCAATGGCTCCCAGGATAGCTTCATAATTGGCTCCTGTTTTGATGGCCAGGTCACCAATGGCATTGGCAAAGGCAATTTTTGCAGTCAAGAAGCAATTGGTCGCCAGCTTGGTGATTTCTGCACTGGTCAGGTCCATGTGGTGGGCTGGAGCATCGTTTTTTACGATCTTGCGAAAGACTTCCTCAGCGTGGGCTCTGGATCCATCAGCCGTTCCGAAAAGTAGCATGTCGGGATGCTGAAGGTTGCGAATGATGCTGCCTTGTGCAATGAATGCCGGACTATAGGTAAACTGATAGTTGAGTTGTTCCAGATCTGCGGCCAGGTTTTTCAGGTATCCAGGTAAGGTGGTGCAGCCTACCACGAGATTGGTTTTATGAGTTCTCGGACCAAACGATCGGATGGATTTCAGTACTTCTTCCAGCAGACTATGGTCATAGCCCTGTTCGTTTTCAGGGGTAGGGACATAGATGAGTAGAGTTTGATGATCTTCAGTAAGACAGTGCTGTATGTCAGCTGAGAAGCTGATAGCTGAAGACTTCAAGCGATCGCTTACCTCTGGCTCTGGAGTGATTAATTCTCTGTTTTGCAGCTGACTAAGGTAGGTTTTATTGTTTTCTATGGCTGTCACTTCTACTCCCGCTTCATCCAGTAACAGCGCCACACAAAGCCCTAAGCGCCCAGGACCAATGAGGCCAATTTTATTCATGCTCATACGTCTACAGCTGCTTTTTGGAGGAGTTGCTCGGCGATCCAATGGTAAGTTTTCTGCATGCCCTCACGAAGTGTCAGTTGTGGTTGCCAGCCCAGGTCCTGTGAGATTTTTTCATTGTGAGATGACCTGCCCATCACCCCAATGGGGCCATCGATATGTTTCAGCGATAGATTTTTACCAGCGATTTCCATAGTGAGCTGCGCAAGCTGGTTGATGGAGACAAGTTCTTCTGACCCAATGTTGTAGGGTCCGTGAAGGTCAGAGTTCATCAGCTGCTCTACGCCATCCAGGCAGTCATCGATGTATAGGAAAGTACGAGTTTGCTGCCCATCACCCCATATTTCGATGGTGGAGTGGTCGGCCGCCTCGGCTACTTTGCGGCAGATAGCAGCAGGAGCTTTTTCCTTGCCATTGTTCCAGGCGCCTAGCGGCCCAAATACATTGTGGAAACGAGCCACTTTCACATCGATCTGGTAGTTTTTCAAATAGGAAAAGTACAACCGTTCGCTAAAAAGCTTTTCCCACCCATACTCACTATCAGGATTGGCCGGATAGGCGGAAGACTCTTCACAGTAGGGAGCGTCGGGGTTTTCCTGGTTGTGCTGAGGATAGATACATGCCGATGATGAATAGAATATTTTGCCCACACCATGTTTCACGCAGCTTCGTAGTACGTTGAGATTGATCAGTGCACTGTTGGTGATGATGTCAGCGTCTGACTCTCCTGTGAAAATGTAGCCTGCGCCACCCATGTCTGCTGCGAGCTGATAGATTTCGTCGTACGCTCCACCATCAAACAATTGCTCACAAAATGATTCACTGCGAAGGTCTCCTTGCCGGAAGCTAAACGTAGCAGGATCATTGTATTCAGGAGCCTGAATGTCCGCAGAAACGACCTCATGGCCAGCTTTTACCAGTCTATTGATGAGATGTGTGCCGATAAATCCGCTTCCGCCGCAGACCAGTATCCTTTTCTTCATAGTTCGATTGGGTGTAGGATTTCTTATCAGAGCATAATTACTCATTAAAGGTAGCTTCTTCCAAATTTACATCTACAAAACCCCAGTTTTTGTCGTTGATTGGAAGGACTTCCTTTTGGAGGTACATGTGGCGACAAGCATCATGTGCGGTGTTCCAGTCGAGCATCGGCATTTTCAAATCAAATTTGATCTTTTTCATGGGGTCCTGCAGCTCCCAGCCCGACTGATGGCTGATATGGTAGGTACACAGCTCCGGTGCAAGAATTTTTTGGCGTATGCCTTGTCCTAGCGCAGCAAACAGCGCGAGACTATCAATGTGGATGGAGTAGGCGTCTAGCTCAAAATAGCCCTGAATCTGCTCCCAGTCATCGCGGTGCATCAGGGTAAAATCACCACATGCCCAGGTATCCGCACTCTCGATCATGGTGGTCTCGGCTGACTCCATCAGCCTTTTGAGTTTAGCGATGACGAAGACGATCCCAAGGGTGAAAATGTTGTGATACCACAGCTTGCTTTGGCCGTTGAAGTTGGGGTAAAGCCTGTTTTTGCCCAGTCGCTGGAGGATGTTTTTGCGAGCAAATTTTAGCAGCTCGGGAATGGTAGCCTCGTAATTGATGTCTTTGGGGATGTCACACCGATTGCATCGGTAATAGGTGCCTTTTTGGAGTTTTTGCTTTGCCAGAAGGTCTATGAGCTTATCCGAAAAGAGTAAATCGATATTGGTGCATAAAATGAAGGGCGCTTTTGCTCTGCGTATGCCTACATTTTTGGCGGTCATTTGAAAGAGCGGAAGAATTTTACCCGTTTCGTACTGCTCATGAATGGATTTTGGTACCGTGATGATTCGCAATGTGACGGGGTTACCCTGTGGAGGCTTAGGCAAAGTGTCCGACAGCCGGGGCTTATCGGCAGGAGGATTCCACTCCACGATGATGATTTCTGTAGCTAGTTGATGGCGTCCCAGCTGGTGGTAAAGTCCACGTAAGAACACTTCCATGCGTTGGTTGAGGTCACCTCCGTGGTTATCGTTTCGGCTGGCGGCTACTATGGACAGGTAGGGCTTCATAGGTCTGTTGTCGCGTAATTTTCTTTTGGATTTCCCCAGTTGGGGGTGCTGAGCGGATTCAGCGCGTTCTGGTTCAGGTATTGCTCAATTTCGCGGTGCAAAATAGTCCACATCAGTTTCATTTCAGGGCTCTGATTGGAAAAATCATGGCGCCGGTCATGGTGCTGGTGCATGGTAGGAAAATCGACGTTTTTCACTTCGTATCCACTTCCAATCGCTTTCAAAAGAAATAAGGAGTCTACATGGGTGCTGATGATCGAGTCTTCCCAGTACCCGTCGAGGGCATGCCAAACGGACTGGTGAGCCAGGGTGAAGTCTCCAGCCGCCACAAAGTGATGGTTGAGCAAAAAGCGTTCGCTTGCTGTCCGAAGCTTCAGGGTCTTGTACAGCAGCCTGCGCAGTGGCAGGTAGGCTTTTAGGAGCGGGTAATACAGCTCGTGTGAAATCCATGCCGGTCGATGGTACATGCCTCCCTGCACGCAGTACTCGCTGGTGGTGGTTAGCATTTCATCTTCAGCGTTGGTTCGCCTGTGGATGTTGAGCCTGTCTGCGCGATATATGGCGCTTTCATCCGATAGTGAGTTTGCGAATTGGAAAAAGGCATCCGGGAAGAGCATATCGGCATTGGAAGCAAGTATGTAATCACCTGTCGCTCGTCTAATGCCGATGTTTTTGGCAGGAAATTCTCGAAATTCATTGGCGTCCCCTGGTACGGTAATGATTCGCGTAGACCAGAACGGATTTCGGGGCCAGATGGAAAGTGAAGTAAGGTTTTCCTTATCAGGAAGCGGGTGGTACTCCACCATAATGAGCTCTGTGGTAACCTTGTGCTGCTCAGCTTTTTGGGCATTCCACGCCAGGCTGGTTTCCAGACGATTGAGAAAGTCGTCACCGTAGGTGTCGTTCCTTCCACAGAGTACAATGCTGAGTTTTGGCTTACTAGTTGTCATTTTGGCTGATGGCAATATTAGCCAAGAATGCATTTACGGTAAGGACAAACGCACCAAAAACTCATGCCGCAGGGTGTCGGTATACTGATCAGGATCGAGTGGTAGTTCTAGGATGTATACGTCTACAGTGGTGACCGTATCTAATTCCGGGATGGCATTTTGCCACCGGAGCCACTGCTGCTGAATGGCCAGCGTGTCGATGGTACCTGTTTGGTCATATCGAAGAATGATTTCCGGCTCGAAACGAGAAAAGCTTTCCCACCGAAAATGGTATTTTTGGGCCAGGTCCCAAATTGCTTTTGGTGGTACAGATTTATTTGCTAGCTGGTACTCCAAAAATGAAAAGGTGGGCGGTACACGAGCGGCATAGACCGGATAGACCGAAAAGGGGTAGGAATCGATGCGGAAGATGCCACAGCTGAGGTTTGCCAACAGAAAAACGAGCGGTACCCAATAAGTATAATTTTTCCAGTCTGGACGATGATTTACAAGAGTAGCTTTTGACGAAAGTCTCAAGAACCAATCCCAAGGGATGAAAAACAGGTAAAAAGCCACGAGCCAGGTGCCGAACCCAATGTACATCAGTATGCCAATAGTTCGATGCATGAGCATGCCTCCGATGATTGCGAGCCAGCGCCAGGTTTTGTGCAAAAGCAGCCAAGGAAAACTGAGCTCGAATAGGATGACAGTGAGTCCACCGAGGTGCAGGAGCAGTGGAGTTTGGTCCACCCGCCAGCTCGGTAGCTGTTGGTAGTGCTCGAGCCACTCCAGTCTTACCTGATGAAGCATGGTATCTGCCAGTGCCCAGTCGAGACCTACGAGCCAGAGCTTGTAAAACCCCGCAAAGAAGTAAATGAGACCGAAATGGAGCCAGATGATTTTGAGGTGAAAGCCGTATTTTCCACTTGCCTTCAATTGGTTTTTTTGTCCGATGATCAAATAATCTGTAGTCGGGGCTACGGCCAAGATCCAGGCGCACCAGATCACCAGCTGATGATGCCAGAGTTTACCAAATAGGTTTGGGGCAGTGATGAGGTAAGTGATGACTACAGCATGCAGCAGGTGTATGCTTCGAAATCGGATTCCAATCATGCAGCAGATGCTCAGCGCTAAACCGATCCAGCTTAGGGTGAGGTATATTTCGTCGGTAATGGGTAGCCAGTTGACGAGCCAGCCCGGTCCGGGCAGATCGTGTCGGATAAGTCCTTCGAAATGGCCAAACTTGGGCAATACGAACAGGTAGAGGTAGCAGAGGTACCCATAAAATGAAATCCGAACGAGCGCGAGGTGCTTATTGGTGACTGGAGCGAACAGATAGCGAAGAATGGCTTGGCGGACAGATTCCAGGTTGATAAGCAGATACAGCACTCCATAGCAAACCAACCAACAAAGCGTAAGCCGGGTGAAAACCAACTGATGAACGGCGGATAGGCTGCCTACCAGATAGAAAACCAACAGGACACTCAAGGCAGCTCCCATCTGAAAAAGTGGCTCACGCCACAGCGGTTGAGGTTTTGCTACTTTGACCCAGGTAAAATACCTGGACCTGACGAGCGCTTTTCGATAGGTGATTAGTGTACCAACGATCAGTGGAATGGCTCCATATAACAGGAAACGTGACCCCAGGAAAACCAAGCAATAAAAATTTGGGTAATAAGTAGAAAGTTGCTCAGCCGAATATTCAAATATGAATAAGTGATCAAAGCAAAGCTGAATAAACCTTTGCCCCGGATTTGTGGACAATACGATAAACACCAGGGTCAGTACGACGGGCGGGATGAATGTCAGGGCTTTTCGTTTATTTAGCAACTTCTCACAGTTCGGTTTATGCAAACGAAGCTACGTATTTATTCGATTTTTTGGAGCCTGGCGCTGCTGTGCCTGGTGCCAGCCTGTGGGCCGTCCGAGTCGACTGGCATGAGGGAAGTTTTGGCTGTATCGGATAACCTAACGCCTGAAATGGAAATCACAGCGCTCCGCAGGGCGGTAGCTATGTATGGTCATCGAGGATATACGCCTGATTCCCAGCTTGGCTTTGAGGCTACGTGGAATGACTGGCAAGAGGCTGAGGTACTGTCTTTATTTGAGGCGATGGACACCAGTGATTACCACATCTCGTGTGGTCCAATGAGTTATTTGCTCAGAGATGTTTACCGCGCACTGGGCTACCCTGCGGCCACTTATAATTTTGGTTTTAGCAATACCTCTTTCACGCATGAAGTGACATTTGTGCAGCTTCCGGATGGTCGTGTGAGTTGGCAGGACGCCACGTTTAATACACAGCTATTGGGTGCAGACGGAGAATTACTCGATGCCTTTGAGTGGTTGAGCGGTGAGCGGCAGGGATCTTTTCAAGAAGACACTACATGGGTACGTTTGCTGGTGGATGCGTCGGTGCTTACAGACAGTCATTGCCAGCCTGTTTTTGTAGGGGAGCAGGTAGGAGAGCTAGCTTCGGGCGTATTGGAGTTTGATTTTCGCGTGTCTTTTTCCAGCAATGTTTATGACCCTTGCTATGGTTTTATGACAAAGCTTCATGAGGAATTGGATACTGCGATAAGCTATCATCAGCTTGCCCGTATGCGCATTTCAGACTTGTTAGGCGCTCCTGATTGGCAAGAGCGGGTGGGTCAAATTACTTTAGAGCCAGTTGATCAATCAGGTGACTGACGATCGCCATATGGTTGGCTACTTCATGATGCTTTCGAATGGCGTTAGATGCATTTGTGCCGATTTCAGCGGACAGTTTTGGTGATTCCAACAACGTAGCGATTCGATCTGCCATGGCTGAATAGTCTCCTTCTTTCACCAGAAAGCCGGTTTTTCCATCTTCAATGAGCTCCCCGATACCGGCGTGATCGGTACTAACTACAGGCAAGCCACTGGCCATGGCTTCCATGATTGCTACGGGTGTACCTTCCCGATCGCCAGTGACAGGAGCTGTAAGGCTATGCTGTACGAAAACGCTACTCCTGGTCATCATTTGATGGATTTCTTCATGACTCAGCGCTCCGGTAAATGTCACATGTTGAGCTATATTTAACGAAGTAGCCAAAGTGATGCACGTCTCTAACAGTTCGCCATCTCCCACCATGGTTAGCTGGGCGTTAGGTGCTTTTTTGAGCACTTCGGCAAACGCCAGTAGGGTTAAGTGGGGTGCTTTTGTAGTGCAAAACCTGCCGACAGCCAGTACTTCAAAAGAGGGCTCGCTCTTACGATCAGAAGCGAATTTTTCAAGCGCTACATACGCGGGCAGATAGTGGACTTTCTTTTCGGGGGCACCCAAGGCAACCAGCTTGTTGTAAATTTCTTTACTGCTGGCAAGCAGGGCGTGTACATGCTGGAAAAGCTGTAAATAGTCCGCTTTATAGCATTCTATTTGATCACGGTGATGGATGTCATAGGCATGAAAATAAGCCATCAGCGGAATTCCGGTGTTGAGGCAAACAGGCAACATGCTCACGGCCATTGGCCCAAAGTGAGCGAAGACCATTTTGGCTTTTGTTTGCCTTAAGTAGGCCTCCAGGTCTATGATCGTTTCATCCTGATCAGTTTTAGTGGGTGGATATCCGCCATGAATGAGTTTGATCCCATGGGAAAGGTGCTCTTCGTAAGCACGTACGTAGGTTTCGGAGTATTTATCCTTATTCAGATTGGCAATGATTACCGTTCCTGTCTGTTTCATTTTCTCTTGATTCGATCGCTGACGTAGGTATTCAGGGTAGTATTCTTGATAAGCTTTTGGCCGATCTTGTAAAAGCACCAAACGTCTAAAATAATAAATGATCAGGTTGACTGGTTTAGACAAAAACGATCTGATTTCAGACCAAAGATAGGTTTCTGAAGGAAGTGGGTTTGGAAAGAGAACGGCATGTACTGCCAGAAAACCAAGAAACCAGGGGTTGTAGAAGGATAGCGCCAACAACATCATATAGGGTAGGCCCAGTTTGTAAAATCGCTCAGCAGCATGTTCTCTAAAAGAATAAACCACGGGATGCTGAATGACGGTGAGCAACATTCCTAAGAAGATGGCTGTGCAAGCAAATGGTCCGAGCCAATGATATAGTAAAACTGACAAACTGAATAGCTCCGCTACAAGCAGTACAATGCATGCCATGCGTAGCTTTAGCGAATGGTATCGAGTGGCCAGCGTTTGGTGCGTATGGATGTCATTGGGTCGGTCTATTACCAGGTGATTGATGAATAGTCTAATGCCTAAAAATAGCTGCCAGAAAGCTGTAGGCACAAGGGTTTGCCAGGTGGCCGACTCACCGGCTATCAGGTAAAATGTATGTGTAGCCAGGGTAGCAGGGAGCACATGCGCATAAAATGCATCTACGATAGGGGCAAAAAATACGTGCGTTTTTAGTCGTAGAGGAGGGAAAGCATATATGCCAAAGGCGGTAAGCTCTGCCCCCAATAGCCAAAGGCTAAGCGCATTGGTAGGGAATAGAAACCACGGAGCCAGGGCAAAAAGGGTTAAACCGAGCGCTACTATGCCCTGAAAAGTCTTTGATGTGCTCAGGAAAAAGTTTGATTTGCCGTGTTCACGATCAGTTTTTTGGTCTGCCCAGTCATTACTCAGATAGCCTAGGCCTGCTATGCCAATGATGGTCACCAGGCTAAGCGTGAGCCATTTGAGGAGGTGCTGTGGTGTGATCTGCTGAGCATATACTACTCCATAAATCATAGAGAGTATGATCGGAGCCTTGTATTGCCAGGGCTCACTCAGACGCAGTTTAGACCAAAAGCGAACCATATATTTTTCTTTCGAAGGCTGTCCATAATGGGCAATTGTGGTAAAGTTCCTCCAACTGATTTCGACTGAATCGATCTGATATGCTTCTGTTGTAAGAATTACTGTTTTGTTGGAAATCCCACTGATAGGCACTGGATGGAATCGTATAAAACCTGCCCAGCGTGTCGAGCATATCAGGAATGAGTCGTTCTTGAGTCCACCAGACATCTATTGATTCTGGATGATAATAGGCCAGCGCCTCATCTGCGTGGTGTTGCTCATAACTACCAGGAGCATCCAGGGCTCCAGAAGTCATGTCACGCTTTTCATGCTTAAAATAGCCTTTGGCAAGTTCTTTGATTTCGAAATCAAAGCCTTCTTCTCGTTTTTTGAATTCTGCGAAGCTGAGTAGCCATGAAGGTAGTCTTCGGAAGGTCAGAATTTTGAGTTTGTTGGCTGTAATGTCACGATTTTCCTTTTGTGATCGTAACCAAAAGGGTTCGTGCCTACGGTAATCAGACCATTCACCACCAAGGGGATCAAGTTGTACGTCTGGAAGCTGTAGATCTTCTATTACCTTATGCACAGTATAGCCTCCAGTTTTGGCAAAATGGGTCCAGACAAAATGTGGCGAACTAATCATGAGTTTTTCTGGTGAAGTAGGTTTTGCAAAAAATAGCGGTCTTTTGCCTCTTCCATGTTGAAGGCTGGTTTATAAAGCATCACTTCAAAAAAATCTACTGGAAAAACGTACTTTGAGAAGTCATGAATGGGACAAATCCCCGTCAGTTCCTGGAATTTGTTGGAGATGGTTAGGTCTTCAAATTGATCAAGCGGGATATCCAGTGTTTGGATGAATTTGATTACGAACCCTTGTTTTCTGGCTATGTCCATGAGCTTGTTGAGGTCTGCTACGTCGTAGTGATAGTGCGAATTGATTCTTTCGATTTCGCGATCAATTTTGCGTTGGTCTTTAGACTCGGGAGCTATTCTTCTAAAAAGATCTTTGATATATACCTCCCCGCCCGGTTTGAGTACGTTCCAGACGGCATCCAATAGCTGCTTTTTGGAAGTACTATGCCCAAAAGACTCCAGGAAATATACCCGGTCAAAGGATGCTGAAGGGAAATACTTATCCACTTCGTGATAATCAAGCACTTCGAAGTGCAGGTTTTCTGCATCTTTAGATAGCTGTTTAGCAGCAGCAATTTGCTTTTTGGAAACACTGATGCCGTGGATAGTAGCTCCGGATTTACTCGCAAAAAATCGCGCGGGTTTGCCTACACCACACCCCGCATCCAGTACGGTCATCTCCTGGGTAATACCTATTTGTTTGAGTTCATAAGTCAGAATATCAGCAATGTCATGCGTACGGAAGGCCTGTATCAGTTCACCATAGACCTCCAGGAAGGCTTCATGATGTTGGTCATAAAATGCACCTACCTTATCACTGTGCTTTTTAGGCAGCAGGTAGTTGTAGTACACTTCACGCAAGATGTTGGCCGGTGTGTAGGTCTTGAAAAATGCTTTTATCATGACTTAAAAAGTCGGTTTAATCGGTGCAGTAAGGCTGTCCAAGAGCTTTGCGCTGGTAATTTATCATCAAATGAAGATTCGGTTATCGGCTGATTGTTGTTTTGTTCAATATATGCCGGCTGAAGTCCATCCGGAATATCTCCAGAAACTAACTTTAGAATGCCATTTAGATAGTTGTCTTTGCTGAAAAAGTATACCGCCGTTTCTTCTTCTGATAGCTTATGATAATACGTAAGCTTGGCCTCAGAATTCATGACCCGTGCTGTCGCTACGATTCTGGGTTGTTGACTGGAGTTGGGATAGGAGCCATGAAAAAGTTGATCAGAGTACAGCACCACCTGGCCTGCTTTTACCTCCAGGTTTTTTGTGAATCGACGATTTTTGGTAGTGGTTTCGATTCGGGGTGCGGGCAAGCTCCCTGATCTACGATTCTGAAAAAAATGATGACTCCCAGGTACTACAAAAAGTCCACCATTGGTTTTGCTGGTGTCTTGCAACGGACACCAAAGAAAGAGGGTTTCATACTTGTCTTCCTCCACGATACTCCAGTCTTGATGTAGCGGCAAAAAGTTTTCGCTCCTTTCTGGTTTTACCATGTAGGTGCCTCCATACAACTTGTAATTTTCAAAAAACTTATCCGAATGGCGTTCAAAATAGGTTTTCAGATGACCGTTGATGAGATCATTGGTTTCATTGCTATTGTTTCTGCTGCTTTCGTAGAGCGCTTCCTTGTGGTAATTGGAGACATGCTCAAAGAAATAATCACGCATCTCTGCGATCTCCTGTTTCTCGAAATAGTCAATGATCAAAAAACCGTCACGATTAAATTGTTCGCGCTGGGTAGGGTCCTTTAAGGTGCTTTGTATCATCTCAACCATTTGCCTATTCGCATTTTAGCTTCTCTGTAAATATTGATAGGAGTGTAAGTCTCAAAGAACGTCCGATTGTCTATCCATTCACTTTCTTCAGGTGCTGTTTCGGTTACTGAGTCATCAGTTGCTTGCTCAATTGGTTGGCCAAAATGCTTACCCAGATTGAGTGAATAGTTGTTTTTTACATTACCATGTGTAGCAATGGAGGCAAGCAATTTTTCTTCAGAGGGGTAGCTTTCCCGGTTGACGGGGACTCTACCTGTTACTTCTACTCCATTGGGTAATTTGCTTACCTGGTAAAGTTGATACAGGTCGTCATTGTTGTAAGTCATATAAAATGACTCATTCACCCGGAGTTGTAGCAGCTCTTTTTCATTTTCTGGATTGAGAAAATAATGGTGCAGCGGAGCATCTGCAGGAGTGATGCCGATTCCTACTGCTAAGCGCGGAAAAGAGCCACTATTCGGCAGTGCTGCGTGTATAGTTTTGTTATTGAAAATGAGTGCCTCACCAGCTTTTACAGTTTCGAAGGTGAGATGCTCAAAGATGATTGGCTCTTTACCCATGGCGGGTGTGGGTACGGCAGGTGAGGGGCTACCAATCGGAAAGTCTAGAAATTTGTGGCTTCCTTTTAAGAATCCCAGTGTTCCATTTTCTGGCCCAATGTCTAATAGACTGATCCATACCGTAGCGGAGACTGCTGAGGTGCCATGCGCCACGAAAATCCAATCCTGATGGGGGAAGGTGTATTTTTGATCATCTGCAGCTTTGATGAGATAACCGCCAAGGTGGATTTTGTAGTTAGATACGTGCTCAGATAGTGCAGGCGCGACTACCGATCGGACATAATCCGTAATTTTTTGCTTTCTAGATGCTTCTTCCTCCAGTGAGACATACATGCCATAGTCGGTGTTCTTGACTTCTTCTGCCATTATGAAATCTTTGGCGAAGGCTGTCAGATCTGTAATTGCGTCAGGTGACAGAAGTTGCAGTTTGCAGTACCCGTCCTGATCAAACTGTCGCTGGGTGGCTTTATCGTTGAAATGCATTCGAGAGCTTATTTTTTAACTTTTTGATCCAATTGGAAGATGTTTCGCTGTGTTGGGTTGCACCAATTGTTAAACCATTTTTCTGAATAGATGCAAGGTAGTTTTTGAGTTTGACTGGATCCATTGGCTTCCATACTGGAGCTATTCTGGAAATCACCGGATAACCCTCTGGTAGCCTTCCATCATTGTAATATTCGTCAGCACTTTCTATGGTGTAGTCGTGAAAAAAAGCACGATCTACTTCAAGTTGGATCAATTCATCCTTACCCGAAGCTTTGCTATATAAATAGTGGTAAAGTGGCGCCTCGGGAGGAGATAGCGTGAGTGCGTAGGCTATACGTGGCTTTGAACTGGTGTTAGGAGATGCTGCATGCACGGTTCGGTTGTCAAATACAAATGCCTCTCCTGGTTCGACGCGTTGGAAATCCAAATGATCATATAATTGAAATTCATGACCAGAAGTACCTGATTTCATGATGGTGACAGGTGTCCCTACTGGGTATTTATTGAAAAGAGAAACACTTTCCGGGGCGAAACCCAAAGTGCTTTGCTCTAGATCTATAGGCATGAGCGCTATCCAGACGGTTACCGATCGGTAATTTCCATGATCTACGAAGGTCCAATCCTGATGAGGGTAAGTGTATCCGTTCGGGTCAGGGTTTTTGACCAAAAAACCACCCAGGTGAGTCTTGTAAGAAAGAAAATATGACTCCAGCTCCTCACGCAGTAATTCCTCCACACGTTGCTCAATGGCGAGGCTTTTTTCTGTACTCCATTCTTCCAGGGTGACATAGAGTCCATATTTTGAATTGTGAGCCGTTTCATTGGTCATTTCAGCCGAGTATACATCCAGGAGTGTCTTGACTTTTTCGTTATCAATCAAACGAATCTTTAGATATCCCTTTTCACTCAGCTCGTTTTCAAACTGGTCTTCCTTAAAAATTCGATTCATTGACTGACAAGATTTTGTACATCATCAAGTTCTTCAGGGTTTTCATAGTCAATGGTATGGAGCGTTGGCCTATTCATTATTTCTTCAGACCAGAAACCATGTTTCAAGGTGTATTCTCTGTCGATTTCCTTAGCGTGTACAGCATCCTCAGTCGCATCATAGATGTAAAGCAGTGAGGGTGCTTCTATAGGTTTGAGTACAGACTGAATGGCATATCGTGTTTGGGTGGTTGTATTTGGGGTGGAGAAGTGTATGGTTCTATGGTCGAAAATCAGACATTCTCCGGCATTTACAGTCACTGGTTGTGCTTTTGGTATAAGCACCTCATTGAATCTGGTAAACGAAAAAGGTAGATTTGGTCCGCGAAACAGGTTTTTTACTCTGTGGCTACCTTTGATGAAGTGCAAGCCTCCATTTTCTGGTGCTGTATCTGAGAGCGGACACCACAGGTTGAAGCCTGTAAAGTTCCTTTCGTCTACCAGATTGAAATCCTGATGACACTCCAATACTCCATCTCCAGGGTATTTGATCATAAAATTGCTGTAAAAACTTTCATAGTCCACCAGAATTTTGGACAGCTTTTCATTTACAATCCCTGAGATCAATTGATCACATGCTCTTTTGAAGGCTTCATCAGTATCGAAAATTGAAATGTAATAATTGAGGCCTTTAGCAAAATCAATGACGGGTCTTTGGTTTTGGAGGTTTTTGCTGGCAAATTGGAGTAGCTCCATAAGTTCGTCCTTGTCGAGGAGACCAATTTTGATGACCCCAAGCTCCTTGAAAGCCTTATCCAATTTGGGATTAAGAAAAAGTTGTTTCACTTGAGTTTCCATCCAAGGTTGGTTTTGATTTTTCCACTGAATAGTTGGTTATTTTGAGCATCATCAGTCACCCTAAAAAAAGTCAAATTTCGAATCTGATGCACCTGTTTTTCGATGTGCAAATAAAAAGAGAGGGTATAAATTCCTTGATTGAGAAAATTTGCAGGGATCGTTACTGCTAAAACATGATTTCCGATACCGGGAGTACTCCAGTCATTGGCGGTTGCCGTGGAGACTGAAAAGATCGGAATGCTTTGTTGGTCTTGAATATGAACGGTTACCTGAAAGTTTTGGAGTGGCTTTGCGATATGTAGATCCAACCTAATTTCGAGAGGTTCATTCCCTGTGACCACCGAGTCAGGTTGCAGGACTAGATCATTTATGACCACATCTTCGAGCCGGTGGGGTAGGTCATGTGGTTTGTTGAATGCGCTGGATAAGTAGTCTCCTATTATATCTTCGGATACGTCTCCTAAAACTACTTTTTGCTCATTCAACCACAATACCCGTGAGCAATGATTGGTGATTTCGCTCATGTTATGACTCACCATCAAGATGATTTTTCCCTTATCAGAAAGTTCCTCTATGGTTCTCAGGCATTTTTGTTGGAAGGGAGCGTCACCTACCGAAAGGATCTCATCAAAAAGATAAATGTCTGCGTCGAGAGCCAAAGCAATACCAAACGCCAACCGCATGTACATGCCATTGCTGTAGTTTTTCACAGGCTGGTCCAACCAGTCGCCGAGTTCGGTGAAGGCAACCAACTGCTCATATTTCGCCTGTAGCTCCCTTTTGCCTATTCCCAGGATGCCTCCTTTGAGAAAGTAATTAGCTTTTCCTGTCAAATCAGGGTGTATGCCGCTGCCTATCTCCAACAGGCTCGAGAGCGCACCCTCATAAGATACCTCACCAGCAGTTGGCGCTACAATCCCTGAGATGATTTTCAGTAATGTGGATTTGCCACACCCATTAGCTCCGATAATACCGATGACATCTCCTGCCTCGGCCTGAAAGGAGACGTCCTTGAGTACCGAAAAGTTTCCGTATATTTTTGATATGTTGTTGACATTCAGCATTAGAGGTGGTCAGTCATTTCTTTGTCAAAAGATTTAAACCGGTATAAACCTAGTAGCAGGAGCACGCCTGTAATAGCCAGGGGCCACCAGATCAGAGCGGGTATCGGATCGCCGAATAGTGCAAACCTGAAAAGCAAAATCACACCGGTCATGGGATTTAACAGGACGATGGTTTGCAACCAGTTTGGGAGACTACTCATGGTAAAGAATACAGGTGTTAACCAAATGCCAAAGTTTCCCAGATAGGGGAGAATATGTAACAGATCTCGTCTCCTGATGGCCAGCTGACTGATCCATACCGGAAGCGCCAGGCTCACTAAAACAAGTGTGAGGATTGCTACGGGCAGTGCAATAAGCTGGACTGATATATGTCCTGAGATGCCTAGAAAGATTAACAAAATGCCCATTCCCAAACTCATTTCTAGTAACCCTACAGCTACCTTGGTCAGCGGTAGCAATAGTTTGGGAAACGCCACCTTGCGCACCAAATCCTGGTGCTGAATCAGGCTGCCTGACCCATGGTGCAAAGCATGACTAAATAGTTGCCAGGGTAAAACCCCTGAGAACACATACAAAGCATAATTGTACCCCAGGCTCTCAAACTGAAATACAAATCTGAAAAATATGGAGTAGACTAATAAGGCTGTGAGTGGCTGCACCAGCGCCCAAATAATGCCCAGGAAAGATTGAGCATATTTTATTTGAATGTCTCGTATGATCAGGGCTTTCAGCATGGCCAAATGAGCTACCATTAGCTGAAAATATTGGCCTGTTGTGTAGCTTTGAGCAGAAACCCGGGTTACTTTTTTTTGGACATTTAAATGCATCTAAAGCTTCTTCATTTCATAAACCCTTACTATTCAGAGGATTCCAGGCAGTCCCGAATACAGGAGCTGACACTAAGGAGCATGCAAGCTGCTGCAAAACAGGCGCCTGATACCTTGCAGGTGCAATTGGCCGCTGTGAGGCTGGCAGGTGATCAGCTAGCATTGCCCAAAGATATCACCGAACTTCAGAATCTAAATCGTACTGTTCTGGACATTCGGGACTTTCGTCGAAAAGTACCTTATACACTGATTGATGATCTGCTGAACTCAGCCTTGCAGCAAGAGGCAGATTTCTACTGCTATACCAATATGGACATTATTCTTCAGCCGAATTTTTATCAATTTGTGGCTGCAAAACTGGAAGCAGGCCACGATGCGCTCATCATCAATCGGCGAAGAATTGACGATGCGTTTTTGGATAAACCTCTAGAGGAAATTTATGAAGAGCCTGGTTTGAAGCATCCTGGCTTTGACTGCTTTATATTTTCGAAGGCCATAGCTCAGCAGATGATTTTATCCACTATCTGTGTGGGCGTACCGTTCGTTGGAGTATCCCTGGCACACAATCTTTTTGCGCAAGCCAACAACCTGGGGTTTTATGATGATCAGCACCTTACCAAGCACGTGGGACTGGAGGTAATGCCTCCACAAGACCCGGAGTACTACTGGCACAACCGCAAGGCATTCTTCCAGCAAGTGCTTCCGAAACTCAAGCCAGACCTCAAAGTAGCCAAAATCCCTTACGGCGATAGACCATTAGTGATTCGTTTGTGGAAGTGGGCAACAAATCCATCATTGTTTACCTGGGTCAATTGCAAACTTATGATTCGGGAATGGTGGCGGAGATGAAGAGCCCCTCTTGATTGGCTGCTAGTCCTGTTGCCTGATAGCTTTGCTGAAAGCGTAAAAAATGTGGGTGGTTTGCTGTGGCTAAAAAACTCTCCCGGGTGCAAACAAGCCTGGTAAAGGAGGAATTGGTGTCGGTTTGAGAATGGTAGCCGAGCGACCGGTTGTAATTCAGCGCAGCCTCATTGGTTTTTTTTACCTTGGCAGTTAAAGTTTTGATTTTCAGGAAATTGAAAGCTAAATCAAGAAGCGGTAAGGAGGCCAGGTAGGGGATAGGTGTTCGCCAAAAGGACGGTTTAGCGATATACAAACCACTATCGGCTGTATGGGTGGATGTGTTTAGGTTTTGGATTTGAATCAGGCCTATTGCTTCGGAGGCATAGCTGATTTTGAAAAAATAGTTCAGTTTGGGGTCCAGTGAGTCAAACCACTGCTTTTGCGCTTCAGCGCTGATGTGTTGCTGATACTCCATTTGGCTCCTGATTTCAGGTTTATTACGCCAGCTTCTGAGTAGTTCCAAATCATCCGCTGTTATGCGCTCCAGAGATATACGGTTTCCTGTGATGATCATGAGCCCAAGAGTTTTGTGAACAGCTTCACTCTTCTGCGGAGGCTGTAGCGACTTGCCAGGTTGGGGCGAAATCCTGCAACCGGAATGAAAATCGTTTTTTCCGAATGTTTCAGCAAATGAGTGTCCAGGTATCCATCCAGAGTGTCTTTATTGATGGATTTGATCAAGCCGGATGAGATCAGTCGAGTGGAGGAGCCGGCTATCTGCTGATTGAATTTCAAGGACATCCATTTACTCACGAGCCATGATCCTATTCGCGAAAGTACGTTTCCATCTCGACTGTATTGCGCATAAGCCAGTTCCGCATTCTGTAGAATTCCTTCTTTTATGAACTGATGAATCGCGGCTGGCGAAAGAGGGAGGTCATCATCAATCGTTAGCACAAAATCTGAGTTGGAGGCCTTGATCCCGACCCATGTGGCATGATGCTGTCCCCGATTCTCCTGCAGTCTGATCAACTCAATGAATCGGTGCTTGCGGACTTCATCAGCCGTTAGATCGGCGCTTCCGTCATCGACTACAATGATTTGTTTGAAAATTGAAAGATCTTTCAACTCATCTAAAGTATTCGAAATCCATTCTTGTGCATTGTAGGCAGGGATTACGACGGCTATTGTAGGTTGATCAGATTTCACAAATTCCAAAGTGATGGACGGGGGAAAGGTTTAGGTATGCGCCTCCCCATGATAATCCAGTTCCAAAACCACACAAAACGATATTGCATCGGCTCTTTTGTAATCTATCATTCATGCTCATGGTCAAAGGTATCGTGGCACTGCTGGTATTTCCGTATTTGCTTAACGATTCCGGGCATTTTTCTTCGGGCAGATGGAGCTTTTTGCGAATGGTATCATTGATGATTTTGCTTGCCTGATGGAAGAGGTAAGCATCTGCCGTGGGCTTTTGACTTAAAAAATCTTGCAGTCCGGGTACTACTGTTTTGAGTCCAAAACTCAGAATTTTGTGACCATCTAATCTAAGTGTAGCTGATCCATCGAATGGACGGATGCCATCGTCAGCTTGCATGGCAATGGCCTCACGCCCTTCTGCCTGATTTGCTAATACAAAGTCCCATTGATCATCCCCTCCCTGACTCACAAGAGTAGCTGAGACAGCATCCGAAAACAGTGGGACCGTTCCTGAGTCTTCATTAGCCAATATTCTACTTGAAAAATCTCCGGTGATCAATAGACCTTTTTTATTTGGTAGCCCGTTGAGTAGTTGAGATATAGTATACAGTCCATGGACAAAGCCCGAACAGCCCATATTCACCTCTAACGTTAGACAAGCTTCAGGTAGTTTTAAAGCACTTTGAATGCTAATGGCAGTGTTGGGTACTTGCTGATCTCCTGTTTGAGTAACTAAAACTAATACACCAATTTCAGTTGAAGGCGTATGTGTCTTTTCGAGAAGGTTTTTTGCAGCTGTAGTGGCATAGCTTGCCAGGCTCGCGGTGGCAGAGGTAACTCTTCGTTCATTGATGCCAACAGCCGAAATTAGTCGATCTTTAAGGCGGAGATCTAACCAGTCAATATCCTCGTTAAAAGTCTTTTTGGCAGGTATGGCTGTTACAATACCTTCTATAGATTTCGATGTGATTTTTAAATTCATGAGGCATTCTTTGCCAAACACAAATTAAAGAGGTCTTGAATAGAATTGGCCTCTTTTAGCTGTTCAACTTCTATCAAAAAACCAAACTGCTGGTCAATTTCAGTGATTATGATCAGTGATACCAGCGAACTCCAGCCTCCATGGTTTTTAAAGGCCGTATCGGAATTGATATTCTCGTCAATTAATTCTTTTTGGAAGATCTTAACGAATTTTTCCAGATTTTTCATGACCGACAAATATAGAGAAGGGTGGGAACAGACAAGGGCCTTTTCGACGAGAAAGGGCTTTGGAGCGAGAAAAAACGTACCGTCATTTTTAATGGAAATACACAGTAAAATCTTATCGGCAAAATTGCATTGTTTGGCGAAAAAGTTGTCAGAATCCTCGCGCGCATGAGTTAGTTTCACCGACGATTAACAACTGCTAACTAACCACGATAGACGTGAAAAATTCCTTTTTAGTCATTGCCATAATGATGGGATGGTTTATATCCTATGGACAAACCTGCCCGCAAAACAATCGTACCAAAGATCTAGGCACACCTACCCTTTCAAGTGCTACACACACGATTAACACAGGAGATGTTGAATCCATCACTGTGGTCAAAGGTGCTGTGTATCAATTCACTCAAAGTTCTACTCCATTCCATGGAGGTGGCTCCAAAATGCAACTTTTTAGTGAGCTCGGAGGCGGGATTTACCAGAAAAAATGGGAAGAGTCTGGAGGTAATAAAGAGTGGCAGGCGGATTATGACGGTGAACTGTGGTTTACCATTATCGATTCTAGTCCGGGCAACTCCCCCACGGGGTATGCTTACAGTTGCGGATACAATGCGACCAGTGCGGTATTAAATGTTCGCCAGGTAGACAACAAAATCAATATCACTGAACATCCGGGAGACGTAAAAGCAAACTGCGGAGATGCCGCCATCTTCTCCATGAATGCAAATATCAACGGATCAGGAGATGCCTCTTTCCGCTATCAGTGGCAGGTTAGTACCAACAATGGAGTGTCTTACTCCAATATCAATGGGGCTACCAGCTCTACTTTGAATATTCAGTCGGTATCAGGTTCAAGCTTTGGCAATAAATACCGATGTGTAGTGAGCGTAGGTTCTGAATCAGAAACCACTACTGCTGGTACGCTTACCGAAAAGGGAATTGATCCGCCTTCAGGGATTGAAGCAACTCAGGATCGTTGTGACGGTAGCATCCATCTATCCTGGGAGTGGTACCAGCTGAATCCTTCCAAATTCAAAATCCAGGTTAGTACGAACAACTCAACTTTTACGGATTTGGGTGAGGTAAGTGGCTCAAAAAGAAAATATGAGCATACTGGCATCACTAAAGGCACTAATTACTACTACAAGATTTCATCCTATAATGAGAGCTGTGGTAAGTACGGTTCTTTCTCTGATGCCGTAATGGGAGTTTCACCAGTAGATCCGGCCGCTCCACTTAATTCTTCAGTTGCCGAAGTAAATGTAGATGGAGGTAAAGGTGTTCGAGTTTCATGGACAGACAATTCGGATGATGAAACAGGGTTTATCATAGCCAGAACCAATGTAGACGGTACCAATAGAGTAGAATATAAATATGTGTCTACAGATACAGAAAAAACGGCCACAGGCCAAACCAGAACTTACACGGATAAGCGAATTGAAAATTGCCAGCCGTACACCTACAGAGTATACGCCTACAATCCTTGTAATACGGACGGGGTACTGGCTCAGAATGGTAGCGGCACGGAGCTTTCTCATGACATTGTAGTAGAAACCACTATTACGGATATTCTATACCCTTCTGCTTTGGAAACCTCGAAAGGGTATTACTCAGACCGTATTACACTTAAGTGGGGAATCAACATGAACTCCAATCACTCTTTTGCAGATAGGTTTAAAATTTACTCAAGAGAGCTCGGAGATGCCGTAGTGCCAGAGCTAGTGGCTATTGTAGATAGTGACCTTCGTCAGTATGTAGACGAGCGCGCCAACGCAGGCGTTCTATACGAGTATTTTATCGTAGCTTCTGGCGATTGTGGTGATGGCGAAATTCTCAGCTTTGATATCACCACTATCAATAACTATGCTTCATTACCTTCAGATCTGGCCAACCTGGGTGTGGGTTATGCCATAGGTTTTAGAAGTCCGAGTGGTATTGTAAATGGTAACATTACCTATGAAGGAGGAATAGCCGTACCAAATGTGAAAGTAGTTGTGGAGCGTGAAGTGGGCAATACGGGCTTTGCTTTGGACTTTGATGGAACAAACGATTATGTCATCGCAGCTAATACCAATTTCCAGGATTTTGAGGAAGGTATCACCGTTTCTGCCTGGATCAAACCAGCTAACACCTCTGCCGGTAACAGGACCATCCTTCATAAAAATGGTGTGGTGAAACTCACCCAGAATGGAGAAGATCTGAACGTAACACTCAATGGCTCGATTAATTTCACTGTGGATACCGTTTTTGATGCCAGTCAGTACAAAAACGTAACGCTGACTTACGATGAGTCTACAGCCATTGTATACGTAAACGGTAAAGAATACTACAATAACGCACATGCGGGTACATTGACCAATAGCACAGACAGCATTACAATAGGAGCAAATTTGGCTAAGTCAGAATTCTTCGCTGGAGTAATAGATGAAGTGCGCATGCACACATTGGCCACAGATAGTCTGACGGTAGGTAAAGACAATGGAAGACTTATCAAGCCGAATACGTCAGGGCTTGCGCTCTACTGGAGATTAAATGAAGGAGTAGGGCCATTTGTGTTCGACATAGCCAATACAGGAGGTGTATTCCATGCGAACGATGGAGATATTCATGGCGCTACCTGGACCACCGATATTCCTGATGGAAAGCAATTGGGAATGGCAGGCTACACAGATGCCAATGGTAATTATACCGTAACAGGAATTGCCTATTCTGGAACGGGGGAAAATTTCACAGTGACACCTAAAATCACATTGGGTGGTGCCGTGCATGAATTCACTCCAGCACAGAAGGTACTCTTCATAGGTGAAGGCGTTTCGGTTCAAAATGAAGTGGACTTCAAAGACGTGAGTTCATTTACCGTATCAGGTTATGTGAGATTCGATTTTGGAGATAAGCTTACTGGATCACAGGGAGTTCGTTTCTTAATAGATGGCGAAACATACGTTCAAAATTCATCCGGATTTGTAGAAACCGATGCAAATGGCTTCTTCCAAATACAGGTGCCAATTGGTCTACATTACGTTCAGGCTCAGAAAGCATTCCATGATTTTAATAATGATGGTAAATGGCCAACATCCAAAGAATATCATGACTTCCAGGAGCCAGTAAGCAATCTGCTGATTTATGACCAAACGGTTCGTAAAGTACGCGGACGTGTAGTTGGTGGACTCGTGGAAGGCGAAAAAATCGTTGGTTTTGACAAATCAGTTAACAACATTGGAGCGTCACTCTTCAAACTAGAAGAAGCAACAGGCAAAAACGTATTTGCCACAGTAACGCCAGATGCAAATTCAGGGGAGTATGTAGTGGAGGTTCCACCTTTGAAATACACCGTTTACAACCCGAACAAAACAGATGGAGCTGGCTTACAGCGTGGGATTCATGTGCAAAGCAACAATTCCGCAACGCTTTACTTTGAAAAGCCGGAGCTTGCAGAAGATCTTACCTTGGATCTAAGAAATGTAAACTCTCTGGATTATGAAATTGATTCTACTAAAAACTCATCAAATGAGTGGGTAGTAGATTCGGCTGACTATCATGTAATTAGAAATTTCATTTACCGCTCTGAGCCACAAGTAGCCGTATATGACGGAGCTCAGAACACAGACACCGAATTTAAAGGAGAGTCCGTTTATACCATTACCAATAAAGACGGCACGGTAGATTCAGTTAATCTCAATACATCGTTTACAGATCCTGTACTCTTCCAGGCACGAGATTATAAAATACGCGTAGAAGTAAGTGAGGCTTATGAGCGAAATGATGTCACGCCGGCAGTGAAAGACACTGTGCCCGTGTCTGATGCGACCATTGAGTTGTTCAACCAATGGGGTAAAGGCTACTTCTATGATGGTGATGATGTGTTGCATTATAATGCGGCCAGTTCACCTCCAGGAACACTTGAAACCATCCAATTACAAGATGTAGATGGAGATACCACTTATACATTCAAAGCAGCATCTCCTGAGTTTAACAACAATGCGTCATTTGAATCTCAGAGTTTTACTAAATCCATGCAGGTGACAGTAAAAACCAAAGGAAACGACCCTGTATACTGGCCAGGCGGTTCAGATGTGAATGTGGTGAGAAACGGATACATATTAGGAGCTGCACCAGTGGCGGGTACAAGCTTTGTAACCCAAGGTCCGGATGTTGTAGACTTTATCCTTAGAGATCCTCCGGGTGATGGTAGTTTCTCTTACCTCGAGCAGGGTACTACAGTATCGAAGACCAGTAGCTATCGTTCTGCAGCAGGTCAGTCGGTGAATCTGGAGTTGGGCATTGGGGTATCAGTCACTACCTGGGTAGGTTTTGGTGCTGGTACGATCAATGAATCCGAATCCGACGCTACCACGGGTCTGGATGTAAGCTATAGCCTCAGTGATGAGGGTGAGCGTGTAACGTCTTACACAGCCACGGAGACCTTCCAGACTACCGAAGACTTCACCGGTCCGGATTTTGACCTCTTCGTAGGTAAATCAGAAAATGTTCGCTTTGGAGTTTCTCAGAGCCTTTCATTTGTACCGCTCGCTGATTGTGGCGGTGCCAATGTTCATTGTACAGGTCCGGTAATCACTGCTCATGATGGGTCTCAATACAAACTGGGGTCATACCTGACTACCTTTATGAACCCTACAGGTGAGGCTACGGTCTTTGCCTACACCTCATGGCATATCGAAAATACGTTGATACCTAATTTGCGAATGCTGCGAGACAATGTACTGAAGCAGAATAGCAGTTACCAAAGCAAATTGGCGGCAGATCATACTAACTACGGAAAGAATAACGACCATCCGGATTTGAGTTCAAAGAGTACCAATACCCCTGATATCACAGAAGAAGAAGATTTTGATGGGGAAAGCTACAAGTTCAATAGAGGAGCTCCAGACGAGATTGATTCAGTAAGATGGCTCAATCAGCAGATTTCTCTGTGGGAGAAACAGTTGATGCTTAATGAGAAGGAAAAAGTAGAGCTTATTCAGGAGAACAGACCCAAGCGCAACTTGAGTGTCAGTGGAGGTTCGGTGCTTTCATTTGAAGAAAGCTCTTCAGAAGAGGAGACCACCTCATTTGTTTATGAGTTTGCCGAGTCAATGAGTGCCGGGACTTCCATGGACTTCTCCCTGTTCGGGGTAAGTATGGAGCTCGACATGTCCACAGCGGTGAATCTGGAGCAAGGTGGGTCCGAAAGCGAGTCTCAGGAAGACTTTACCACCTACGGATATACCCTTACGGATGGAGATATTTCGGATTACTTCAATGTGAAGATTTACAATTCCAAGAAGAAAAATGGTCCGGTTTTCCAAATAGCAGATGGAGGGGTGACTCAATGTCCTCACGAGGATCAGGTGCTGACCAAGTACTATCAAAAAGGCACGGAAATTTCGGCTCGTACCTTCCAGCAGGACAAACCGCGTATCGAGGTAGATGTGCCTATCATGTACAATGTGCCTGCTGACGAAAGTGCCAACTTCATTCTTACACTTTATAATGACAGTGAAAACAAGCAGGATATGTACTATAACCTGTCCATCGTAGAGGCTTCGAATCCGGATGGTTTGAAATTATCACTCGATGGTGTGAGCTTGTCTGAAGAACGAAGCATTTTAGTGCCAGGAGGTAAAGCCATCCAAAAAGTGCTGGAAGTAGAGCGTGGACCATTCGAATATGATTATTCAGATGTGCAGGTGATCATTTCCAGTAGCTGTCAGTTTGACCCTACCAGCTTCTATTCCTTGATATCGGATACGGTAGCAATTTCTGCTTATTACTTACCGCAGTGTACTACACCTGAGATTCTGACACCTAAAGACAACTGGGTAGCCAACTCCAATCTTCAGGATACACTCACCGTTATGATCGGAGGGTTCAATATCAACTACAGTGGATTTGAAAGCGTAAACCTGGAATACAAACAATCCTCTCAGTCTACCTGGTCTGTGTTGGAGACTTTCTATCGTGATACTACGGGAATGAATGATCCCTATGCTCGACAAATTCCGAGAAATAATCCGGTGATCGAATACGACTGGTTGTTGACTGACATCAACGACGGTGAGTATGACTTGCGCGCTGTTACCAAGTGTAACGTAGCCTCTTCAGGATCTGTAGTATTTGGTGAGTCGGAGATTTTTAGCGGCCTCATAGATCGAGTTAATCCACATCCATTTGGAGCGCCACAGCCTAGCGACGGTATCTTGTCAGCAGGGGAGGAGATTATGATTCAGTTCAATGAGCCGATCAATAGTGGGTTATTGCGCCCAACAAACTTTGAGATTACGGGTGTGCTCAATGGTGGCGATGTGCGTCACAGTGCCAGCATGAATTTCGAAGGGGATGCAAATCATTACCTGGAAATTCCTGCAGGTGTAGACCTAAAGCGTAAGTCTTTCTCTATAGATTTCTACCTGGCCAGAACAGGCATGGGTGAGCAAGTGGTCTTGTCTCAGGGCGTAGCTGCAGATGATGCATTGGAGATCGGATTCCGTTCGGACAACCGGGTGTACTTCAAGCTTTCTGGTAAAACAGAAGTCTCTGAGGAGCAGATTACAGACAGCAATTGGCGTCACTATGCTTTCGTCTACGACCATGCAAATGGCACAGGGTCCATTACCCTAAATGGAAATACTGATCCTGATGACATCAACAATGACTTCTTGAGTGACTACATCGATGAAGGTAAAATCTATGTAGGCCAGGCGAAATACGATAAAACTAAGCCACTGCATGCGAAAGTGCATGAACTACGCATATGGAACCGTCCTTTGACGGAAAGCAAGATCAGCATCGTGGCGACCAAGCGTCTTGAGCGCAACGAGTTTGGACTCATTGGTAACTGGAGAATGGAAGAGGCAGAAGGAAATGTGGCCGAAGATCATATCCGATTTAAGCATGCTGCGATTTATGGAAACTGGTCCATCGAGCCGGTAGGTTACGCTTATGAGCTGACTTCAAATGGCTACTTAACGGGTAAGTCACTAGCCTTTACCGCCGAAAACAACTTTACCGTAGAGTTTTGGTTCAAGCGCAGTGCAGTTACCGACAGTGTTACCCTGTTGAGCACAGGTATTGGCGACAGCCGTGATGCCAACAAAGTTGGCTGGTCTATTGGTACGGATGCTTCAGGCAAATTCATGATTGCCAATAATGATGAAAAACACATCATTGGTGATAAAAGCTATTTGGATAACACCTGGCACCATTTTGCCTTGAGTGTAAACCGAATCACCAGCTCCAATGTATACATCGATGGCGAGCAAATCGGATCGATAGATGCTGAAAACTGGCTTGGCTTTGGAGGATCCAAACTATGGATTGGCGCTCGTGGTTGGTTCGATGGTGCTGTAGAGCAAAACGATCAGTATTTCAATGGTTCGTTTGATGATATACGCATTTGGGCAAAAGCTAAGACTGCCAGTCAGGTAGAACTTCAGCGTAAGTACAAACTGTCTGGTGAAGAAGGTGGACTCGTGGTTTACTATCCATTTGAGACCTTCAAAGAAGATAGTGGTGTATTGCTGAAAACACCTACAATGGACAATGAAACAGAAGGTGCCAAAGCGGACGATGTGTTGGTTGCTGTGGGTAGTGCTGCTGCTGTTGAGAACACGCCGGCTATCAATCTACCGCGACCTGTTAAGCATGTCAACTTTAGCTTCACAGCGAATGGCGACAAGATCATCCTATCACCAATCGATCCGGATAGCCTCTTGGAGAGTGTGATCCTCGATATCACCGTGAAAGACATTCAGGATTTGAATGGCAACAAGATGACCAGCCCTGCAGGATGGACGGCTTACTACAATAAGAACACCGTATTGTGGACAGAGGCTGAGCAGTCGTTTGATTTAGAACTTGGAAGTGCTTTAAGTTTCACAGCTACGATCTCCAATGTGGGAGGGGCTGTTGAAAACTATCGTATATCTAATGTGCCTAACTGGTTGTCGGTTTCGCCAGCGTCTGGCACACTCAACCCGCTCACATCGCAAACTGTCACCTTTACAGTAGATGAGGGAATCAATTTGGGAGACTATAGCCAGGATATCTACCTCACCACAGATTACGGTTACGATGAGCGAATGATGGTCAACCTGAATGTCTTCCAGGCAGCTCCTGATTCATGGGCGGTGGATCCTACTCAGTTTGAATACAGTATGAGTGTGGTTGGTAAAGTAAAGATAGATGGCAAATTCTCTCAAGATGGAGACGACAAAGTAGCTGCATTTGTGGGTACGGAGTGTAGAGGTGTAGCTCAGCTCAAATACGTGGCAGCCTTTGATCAGTATTTTGCTTTCCTCAATATCTATTCCAACCGAGTAAGCGGTGAAAATGTAGAGCTTCGTGTTTGGGATGCGTCTGATGGTATCACCTACACCAAAGTAGATCCTGCGATTTCGTTTGTATCCGAAACACGTCAGGGAAGTGCCTCAAATCCGGTGGTAATCGAAACGACAGGCCTTGTACAGGTTCGTCAGGAGCTTGTGAGTGGATGGCAATGGCTATCCTTCAATACCAGCTCGTCCAGAATGTCTTCAGTTGCCAGCTTCATGGCTGACGTTACCGTGACAGATGGTGACTTGATCAAGACCCATGGTCTTTTTGATCAATACGATGAAGTGAACGGCTGGATTGGTACCATCACCAACAATGGAGGTATCAAAAACAACACCATGTATAAATTTAAACTTGCCAGTGACGGCATGTTGGAATTTAGCGGGTCCGAAATCAACCCTTCATCTGAGACCATCACGGTGAAGCAAGGGTGGAACTGGATTAGCTACATCTCGCAGCGAACGCTGGAAATCAACACTGCCCTGGCCAATTTTGATGCGACAGTGGGTGATGAGATCAAAAGCCAGCGAGGGTTTGCAGTATACGAAGGAGACATGATCGGCTGGATTGGTTCACTGACGCACCTAACTAAGGGCAATGGTTTCATGCTGAAGTCTTCTAAGAATACGACGTTTACGTATCCAAGTGTGCCACTCACGGCTCGCTATGGCGCGGAACCTGTCTCTGATAGCGATTATCTCACCAAAGACCTCAATTACATGGACTATCCAAATAACATGACCATTGTAGCGGTTTCCAACACCAATTTCTTGTCTGAAAATGAACTGAAAGTTTATGAAGGACAGCAGCAGGTGGGTTACACTTATGCCAAAGATGTGAACGGAAAACAGCTGCTGTTTATTACGGTGTTTGGTGAAGCTGTTGGTGCTGATCTTACATTTGAGGATGACTTTGGTAGAACCTACACCTTTGCCGATGGCAAGTCCGTAGCGTTCTCAGCAGATTACTCTTATGGTAGTGTAGCAAATCCTGTGGCGCTCAATACACCAGAGACCGTGCTGGAAGCAGATCCTGCGATGATCACTTTGTTCCCGAATCCATATCATGAGGCAATCATGCTCAACCTGCCTGCAGGCTTGCAAGCGGTGCGCTATGAAATCATAGATGTGAACGGCAAGCAGATAGACGCAGCACACCTCAATGGTAAGCGATCCTTGCTGCTGGGTGACCGTCTCGAAAGCGGCGTGTACTTCGTGAAACTCTACGAAGGAGATCAGCTGCTCAAGACCGAAAAAATTATCAAACAATAATCACCAGCCTAATAACAAGCTAGACAATGAAGAATGTACTAATGATTGCAGCCCTGCTCCTTGGCTTTTACAGCCAGGGACAGGCGCCAGCGAGCTGGACGGTTGATCCCAATGATTTTTCTCACGACATGACCGTAGTGGCACGTCTGGAAATGAATGGGCGAATCAGTACCAGTAGTAACGATAAAGTAGCCGCATTTATAGACGGCACCGTAGTGGGAGTAGGTAGTCCGGATGTAAACGTGCCATCTACTGGAGATGTAGTGGTGTTTCTTACTGTACATAGCAACAGTGCTTCAGGTAAGACAGTCACTTTCCAGCTTTATGATGATCAAAACAATGAAGTACTGGATGCCGTGAATAGCCTGGCCTTTCAGGCGAATGCCAGTACGGGTGAAAACACAGATCCGTATGATATCTCAGACAACTACGCACCCACTGCTGTAACCCTTTCGGCTTCTGCTGTAGCGGAAAATCAGGTTGTAGGCACTGTGGTAGGTACGCTGGGGTCGGAAGATCAAAACCATACCACGGGTTTTACTTACGCGCTCGTGACGGGCACGGGAGATTCGGGTAACAGTTATTTTAGCGTTGATGGTGATGAGTTTAAAACAGCTGAAGTCTTGAATTTTGAGGAGTTTGAGGAGCTTTCTGTTCGCTTGAAAACCACAGACCCTAAAGGTGCTACGGCCGAGACCGTCTTTACCATCACGATCAGCAATGAAAACGATACGCCTACAGATCTGACGCTTTCCGCCAGTACGATCAACGAAAACAATGAGCTATTTGATCAGGTAGCGACAATTGCTACGACTGACGAAGATGCTGGTGACACGTTCTCCTATCAGCTGATAGGATCGGATGACGATGGGGACTTTGAGATTCGTGACAACAACCGCCTGGTACTTGGAGTAGCCGCAGATTTTGAAGTGAAAAGCAGCTATACCCTCACCCTCCGGGTAACGGATAAGGGAGGAGCAGGTGCTACTTACGACGAGACCTTTACGATCAATATTGGCGATGTAAATGAAACGGCTACAGACATCACACTTTCCAACAACGAAGTTGATGAAAACAGCGTCGAAGGTACGGTCATTGGCAGTTTCACCGTGACGGATGAAGATGCAGGCGATACGCACAGCTTCGCTTTTCAGAATGGTACCGATTCAGATGGCAACTTCTTGCTGGATGGCGCTGCGCTTAAAATTATCGTTGATTCGGATTTTGAAACCAAAGACGTTTATTTCATCACAATCGTGACTACCGATAAAGGAGGGCTGACGTATACCAAACAGTTTGAAATTCACATTCAGGACGTAAACGAAACACCATCGGATATTGCATTAAATGCCAATGAAGTAGAGGAGAACAGTGCTTCGGGTACGTTTATTGGACGTTTTTCTACCACCGATGTAGATGCTGGCGATACCTTCACCTATGCGCTCGTATCAGGTGATGGATCATCGGGTAATGCTTCTTTCGAGATCGTTGGGGACGAGCTGCGGACGCTGGCAGACCTGGATTTTGAAACGAAAAAGCTCTACCTCCTGCGTGTACAGGTAACCGATGCAGGGAGCAATACCCGCGTGGAAAACTTCACAGTATCTGTGACGGACGGAAACGATAAGCCAACGGATCTCAACCTTTCCAATTTCGACTTTTATGAAAACAATGAAATAGGAGACGAGATCGCAGTGATCTCTGTTACTGATCAGGATGCGACTGACACCTATGTGTACTCGCTAGTGGGCGTTGATGATGATAGTAAGTTTGAAATCATTGATGAAAAACTCATCGTATCTGAAGTGATCGACTATGAAACGGATCAGGATTTAACCATTACCATCAGAGTTACCGACGATGGAGGTGATGGCTTTACGTATGATGAGACCTTCACCTTGGATATCAACAATCGAAATGAAGCTCCTTATGAGATCAATGTGACCAATCTGGTGGTAGCAGAAGATGCTGCACTGGGCACAGTGATTGGGACCATCTCGGCAGAAGATACTGACAATGCTTACGGTGGTGAATCACACACATTTACTTTCAACTCTGGAGCAGATGTAAGTGGCCCATTTTTTATCGATGGAGACGAACTCACCATTTCGAGTAAACTGGATTTTGAGACTACTTCGAGTTATTTCATTACCATTCAGGCCAAAGACGTAGCGGGGAATACCTACGCTCAGCAGTTTGAGGTAACCGTGACAGATGTCAATGAGCCACCAAACGACCTTTACCTCAGCAAAAACCTACTGGCGGAAGATGCAGCTTCGGGTACATTCATTGGCAGACTTTCGGTAAACGATGTTGACAATCCGGATACCTGGACCTATGCGTTTGTAGTTGGAGATGGAGATGCCGATAATGGTAGTTTTACCATTGTAAACGATGAGCTGAAGTCCAGTGGCACCTATGATTATGAGGTACGCAATACCTACGAAGTGCGTATAGAAGCCACCGATCAGGGCAGCAACACGTTTGTGAAGACTTTCATCATCAATATTACAGATTCCAATGATCCACCAACTGATATGGAGCTTTCCAAGCTTGATTTTCATGAAAACAATGAAGTCGGACAGGAAGTAGCCGAAATCAGCGTCATCGATCAGGATGCAACGGATGAATACAAATTCACCCTTGTAGGGTCTGATAACGATGACTTTTTCGAAATCATCGGCAACAAGCTTTTTGTACAAAAAGAGGTGGACTATGAGACCAACAAGGAGCTCACACTCACCATCAAGGTGACGGATGCTGCGGGGGAAGGCTTTAGCTATGAGGAGCCCTTTACGTTTAAGATCAATAACGTGAATGAAGCGCCTACTCAAATCTTTGTCACCAATTTGATCGTGCCGGAGCATCAGGAAATAGGGACGGTGATTGGCGAGATGACTGCAGAGGATAGCGACAGCACTTTTGGGGAGCTGCATACCTATGCTTTTGCCACGGGTGAGGATGTGAGCGGCCCGTTTTTCATAGACGGACCCAACCTGGAATTGGCCGAGGAGGTCAACTTCGAAACGAAGCAGAAATACTTCATCGTGGTGACCGTGACAGACAAAGCTCAGAATACTTACACTCAGCAATTTGACGTGCTGATAGAAAATGAAAATGATGTGCCTACTGCCCTGACGATTGACAACCTGGAGGTGGATGAAAATATGGATGCGGGGACGCTGGTGGGCACCTTCGAAACCACCGATGAAGATAAAGGCGAGACGTTCACCTACACGCTGGTAGAGGGTGTAGGCGCTGGAGGTAATGCATCTTTCACTATTGAAAACAACGAACTGAAGACCGCAGAGGCGTTTGATTTTGAGTCTACCAGCTCTTATAAAATCAGGGTGCGATCTACGGATTCACAGGGGGGAAGCATTGAGAAAAACTTTGTGGTCACCATCGTAGACGCCAATGACGCACCTACCGGCCTCATGCTGGACAACAACGATGTGGATGAAAACCTGCCCGAGGGCACGGTGATCGGGGTGCTCAGCACCGATGATACGGATGCACAGGATAGCTTTACCTATACCCTTACGGGAAATGACGCCACAGTATTAAACGAATATTTCAAGATTGTAGGGGATGAGTTACAGACCGCCACCTCGCTGGACGCTGAGGCGCAAAGTCAGTATGCGATCGAGGTGACGGTAACAGACAAGGGAAAAACTACCTTTAGCGAATCCTTTGTCATCCTGATCAACTCAGTGAATGAAACACCAGTGCTTTTGGATACTACATTTTATGTCTATGAAAATGCCGAAGCGGGTACATCCATAGGGACACTCCTCGGTACAGATGTAGATGGAGATCGGCTTACCTACACTTTTGAGCGCAACAATCCCTTCTTCAATGAAGAGATAGCTGCCTTTAATGTGGTGGCTGGTACCGGAGAGGTTGTTGTGAAAACGACAGACTCACTCGACTATGAGCAAATTACCGAGATCATCTATTTGGTGACCGTGACCGATAGTGGCTCACCCGAGCTGAGCACTCAGGCGCTGCTGCGTATAGAGCTCATGGATGAGGTAGAGCCAGATATTTTGCCAGTCAATGAGGTGATCACACCAAATGACGATGGATACAATGACTACTTCCGGGTACAAAACATCCAGCTCTACGAAAACTATACGCTGGTGATCTACAGTGGCTCAGGCATAGAGGTGTATCGTAAGGGGCCGTATAACAATGATTGGGCCGGCCAGGGGAAAAACGGAGACGACCTGGACCCAGGCGTATATTATTACAAATTTGCAGGCCCTGATGGACCTGTGTATCGAGGAACAGTAACCATCATAAGAGACTAACTGCCATGAAAAGACTAGTTACATTAATCGTCAGTTTTGCGCTGGTACAAGGATTATCTGCTCAAGACTACCTGGGTTCTTCCAGCTATTACCTGAATCCATTTTCCATCAATACCGCATATAGCGCCATGGGTGGAGCATTTTTTACGGCTTTCCAGGCCAATAAGTACACCGGGTCACAGTCCCAAAAAGGAGCCGAGTATATCAGCTTTGCAGGGTACTATGACCTGGGACGCGGCATGGCAGGAGGGCTGCGCATGAATTCCCAAAGCCTCGGAATGATCAACTATCAAACCGTGGATCTGTCGCTTTCTTATTCTGCTGGCATCAATGAGGATCACTACTTGTCGTTTTCGCTGGCTCCAGGGCTCTTGAGAGAAATACTCGAGCAGCAGGACGTGCAATACAGCCCGTATGTAGATCAGAATGATCCGCTGCTCAACGGAGACAATTCTTACGACCGTACAGTGGTGACGCTAGGTGGTGGTTTGGTGTACAATGTCTATAAGTTTCAGATGAGCTTTTTTATGCCCAATCTGGTGCGTGGCAATGAGTCGCTCAAAGCTGACTTTACCGGCTACATGAAATACACCTACACCGATCATAAGAGCATCTACTCCGTAGAAAATTACGGGCTGATTCGCTACTTCCATGACGGCAGCTATTTCTACGACGCTGGCTTGCTGGTAGGGTACAACAACATGGTGTGGCTCAACGGTGCCTATCGCTCCAATAGTAGTGCAAACATAGGACTGGCCTTTTCTACCAAAGACATCCGTTTTGGAAACTTTAAGTTTGGGTATAATTACAACCACCCCTTCGGAGAATTCAACGAGCTGATTTCTGGCAAACACGAACTAACGCTCACCTTTGGGCGCGAAGACCTTAGAGGTAGGAGTCCATACTTCCACCGTAAGCGCAGATAGATAATTATTCGGAGACGAGCGGCACTTCAAACTGCCGCTCGTTTTGTTTCAGACCTGAGGGGTTAGCCCCTTGAAGCAGGAGCGTCAGCTGAGTGGCAGAAGGTACCGTTTGCCTTGGGTTGATTTCACCTTCGAAAGCCACAAAACTTGGAGTCATCCACGCATCCAGCGCAGAAACATAAGACTCAGCCAGCAGCTGATCTCCTTGATACAGGGCCAGCTGAAAGTCTCCTTCAAAATACCAATAGCCTTTTGCCCTGCCTGTTACGATCAGTGGAAATTCGATGGTGTCACCAGGGAGTGGTGTAGAGAGCTCCAAACCCTCAGGAAAACGATGAGCCGGTCGCGACGATAGGTCAGGGTTTGTCGGGCTTGTATGGTTGTTTGTTGCATTTTTGGGCCCGCATGATATGCTCAGACCAATGAGTGCCAGGAAGTGGTAATCTATACATGCCGATAGTACGCAGCAGGTGAGGAATAGGTTTTGTGAGTGACGAGGACCAAGTAGGGGCAAGTATTTAGATTTTCAATGAAAACCAATTAGATGTTTTGGGCTTACGTCAAAAGTTTCATGTATATCAGATGTAAGAAAGCAAGGTGAAATTTATTAATGAACTTCAATTCCTAATGGACGAAGTAGCTTAGCTAAATGGGTTTGGAAAAGTAGGGTTTCTAACCTCTAATATCAGCCTGTACCTTGTAATTCCAGGCTATCACTTTTCAATAAGTATGTGATATTTTGTAATTCACAATTAACAATCAGAACAAATCTTCTAGGTATTTTCTTTCGTACTTTTGGCTTAGCCCAAAAGTACCGCAGCGGCGGACCGTCAAAAACCCAAGGCTGTGAAGCTTTTACCGGAATTTGTAATCAAATTTGGGGGACAAAAATAAACTCATCCTGTTTGCAACAGGATTTCAAACAAATTTTTGTCTTCACCCACAAATTTGCTCACAAAATCTTTCCGGACAACCTTCAAGGCCGCTCTTAATTCTGAATAAATTTATCCAAGATACCCATCTGACCGCTTAACGAAACGTGGTTTTGAGCAGGCTGCATTAGAGGCCGCTGGGCTCAAAGGATATTTGGACTTCTTGTATGCCCCATTGCAGGGCTTTTTGCACATCCGTGCCCATATAGATGTCTATTTTGTTGGTCCAGCGCTGATTCATTTTGTCTTTGACGAGGTAGGTGCCTTCCAGTCCGTGGATTTTCACTGCTGTATTATGAGTCAGCCCTTTTGCGATCAGGTCCCGGCTCACGGCGATTACTTTCATGCCTGGCTTGAGCGTATCTCCCCAGGCTCCGATGTTGCCAGTACCGGGTCGCGTTTGGGCGGGAATGGAGTTGTAGGCACTGGCTTGCACCTGTAGGGTCACCGTGTCTTCCGTAAGCGGAAAGGCACTTAGGGCTAAGGCCAAAAGGACAAACAATTTCATCTGCATGTTGACTAAACGCTCGATTTACCACATTCTTATGGTATCACGTAATCCCCGATGAAAGATTTCCTTGCCTCAACGAGCAAACAGGTCAACTCACCGAGTTACCACGAGGGGCATGATGACCTGCTTTACTTTAGCCATAAGAATCCGTGGTTGGGAAATAAAATGGATTCTTGGTTGGGAATTGAAAAGCCTGTTTGGAACGCAAACAGGTTTTTTTTATGGCTTTTAGTGTAGTTGCGGAGTGTAGGGTTAATCCGAAAATCTGTTGTGCAATAGGATTTATAGAAGGACGGGCATTAGTCCATTTTAGGTTTTCCGAATGAAAATCAGATTACAAATAAATACTGCCTGCCTGTATTCTAAGACTTAATCAAATAAAATGAGTGCAATTTTTGATCAAGCTGCAAACTTATAAGTTTCAACATATG
>NZ_QREG01000032.1 GCF_003386095.1 Marinoscillum furvescens DSM 4134
AAAATCTTTGATAATAAAGATGCAACAGTCCTTCCCGGTATAACCGATTATGGATGGCTGCAGATATATGGCGAAACGGGGAGTGATTTAAGTAAGTGGCCAACGGAAAAGCACTTTACAAGTTGGCTAGGTTTAGCTCCGGGTCAACATAGGTCGGGGAAAATGAATAAATCACGAAACAGAAAACAACACCCTAAAGCAGGACAAATATTCCGTCAGTTAAGCCAAAGCCTAATCGAGAGCAAACAGATTGCATTAGGGGCTTTTGGCAGGAAGATAAAAAATAAGAAAGGAGCAGGAGTTGCTGTTAAAGCAACAGCTAGGAAGCTAGCGGTGCTATATTGGAAACTTATGGTTAAAGGACTGGCATATACCGAAAAAGGGATTGCGGCATACGAGGAAAGAATAAAACTACAGCAAGAAAGGTGGCTACAAAAAACTGCCAAAAAGCTTGGATACCAGCTTACAGTTAGTACGTAGAAAAATACGTCATCGGTAGCTTGTCGAAGCATAAGACAAAACCATGTAGTATGATGAGTCGAGTCTTATCCTTCGACAGGCTCAGGATGACTCGACCATGCCTACGGCAGGCAGGCAGGATGACCCGACTCAGGGTGACCACCAGTTCGAGTTGACCCGACCATGCCACCGCAGGCCCGCCTGCGGCGTGGTGAGCCCGTCGGTTTTGTCATGGTGAGCCTGCCTCTGTCGGCAGACAGGCCCGTCGAAGCATTAGACAAAACCTTGTGTTGAGTGAGCTGGGGTGTCTTATCTTTCGACAGGCTCAAGATGACACCCCAGCTCAGGATGACTCGACTTAGGGTGACTCCCAAGAGCAAAGGTGGCGCACGGGACTTCTAACAAAATGAAAAACCCTGCAGGTAGGGGTACCTGCAGGGTTTTGATTGCTTGTTACAGATTGGGATGTTGTTAGTTTCTCACCATGACTCCCAGCTTTTCGAGGAGTTGAGGTTTGGATTCCAGGGCTAGCCGCGCTATGACTTTCAGCTCGGTACAGTAGTCATCGAGCTGGTCTAGTTTTTCATTGCGCTCTCGGGTGGCTTCTTGTGCCTGGCCGTTTTCTACCGTCACTTTTTCGCGGAGCTGTTTTAGGTTGTGAACCATATCTTTTTCCTGCTGTATTTTTTCGGTGGTGAGTTTGAATCGGTTCAATGTGGTCACAAATTCTGTTTCGCCCTGAAGGAGCGTGTAAAAAGTGATGGTATGCTCGATCCAATCGGCTATGCTGTCTGGGAAAGCCGTATGGAGGTTTAGCCGGTTTTGGAGGTCTGCGTCATTGCGTGACAGTACACGTACCAGTTTTACAGTGCGCGCTACAGCCTCTTGTACTTCATCTTTGGCTACATAAAATTCGTCATAAGCCAAGTCGGACTCGCGGTATTCCTGTATTTGTTTTTGGATCAGTTCCGCGGTGGTGTTGTACAAGGTCATGCGCTCGAGGAGGTAGGGTTCGTCTATACCATAAGCGTCTAGCAGTGGTGCTACTTCTGGGTCTGTACTGTTGAAAATGAGGAGGCGTGCAGCTTCCATCTTTTCGGCGAGTGATTGATTAGGCATAATTGTTTGGTTTAAATGTGAAACATGAATTAAATATAAAATAAAAAATGAAAAACGGTGTGTGTAAGGAAGTATTGTGTAGTTGTGTGGTAAACTCTATATAAAGCTAACGGTATATATGTGTAATAGCGCTGTATGCGTTTTTATGCGTCTTTGTGGGCTCCCCCGGACGGGGCATGCGTTTTTCTGCGTGTTTATGGGCTCCCCCGGACGGGTTATGCGTTTTATCGGAGGGGAGATGCGTTTTTACGGCTGGGCATGGACTCCCCCTCGAGGAACGTGCATTCCCCCGGAGGGGTGATGCGTTTTTCGGTGGCGGCATGCGTTCCCCCGCACGGGTCATGCATTGCAGTACATGGGTGGCGCGTTCCCCCAGCTGGTTATGGACTGCAGCGCATGGGTGGTGCGTTGCCCCTAGCTGGTTATGGACTCCCCCGCGAGGTTGGTGCATTCCCCCGGGCGGGTGATGCGTTTTTCGCTGGAAGTACGGGTAGCCCAGGAGGGGGCATGCGTTTTATGTGGTGGGGTGGTGGCTTTGTTTAGTTAGTCACATGGCAATTATCCAAAATGGGACTATACCCCTGAAGAGGAGCATTTCATTCTTAGGTGATTTTTGGAAATCTTGTGAGTAGACTAAATGTCGTCAAATTGTTCAATAATGTTTTGAGAGGATACTGGGTTAGCAAAACCTATTAGACTTTCAATCATTGTGGACAAGCTCAGTCTGTCTTTGGTTTTGTAGGCCAGAAGATAAAGTAGAGCTTCTGAAGTGAGAAGTATGAATCTCTTAATGTCCGTGTTCCAAGTGATCTCGTTGATGAAGGGGTCAAAATTGGATTTGAATGAGTTACTGACAATGATAAAACCGATTTTCTTGTATCCTTCTTTTTGAAGTTTGGGGCAATAATGGTTGATGTACTCTTTAATTGCCCGGTCGTCAGTACCTAAACTATATCCATTACTGTATGCTTTGGCATCAACAAGAAAAGCAGTGTTCTCCTCTCGCAGTTTGATGATTGCATCGGGATTTCGTCCGCTTCCTTGCCCTAAAACATCAACTTCAAAGTCCAAAAGCTTGAAGATTTCAGCAACCAATTTTTCGTATTCCGTTCCTTTGGAAGCAGCGGATTTATCGGTCTGATTTCCGAGATCGATCAACTTTGCAACTTTAGGAATTAGGTAGTCAGAGAGTTCAAAATTTGCCGTAATCCTTAGCTGGGTTTCTTCGTTTTCAATTTTTTCTACTATTTCTTTTTTCTTGGTTACCGGTTTTTCGGGTTTGTTCGGATTTCCCTTGAATTTCCAAAATGCGTGTTCGGCTGCCCAGTTCGAAATATCTCGACCGGCATGTGACTTCAAGATGGACTTAATTTCCTCGTTGAGCTTGTAAAAGTGCCGATAGGATTCCTTTTGAGATTGCTGATCTTCCCAGATTTCTATTTCCTGAAACGCCATAGTTAAAGACGTGTACATGATTGGCCACCGCTCATGATCACAAATTTGCCAGAAGTAAGAAAGGAAATATCCAACAGATCCGGGGTTTGGTACCTTACGTTTGTCTTTGGCTTTCGAAAAGATGTTGATGCAGTAGGTTTCAAGGCTTTCAATTTTGGCCAGTGCTTGATCCAATGATTCAGGTTTGGAAATGGCTTGCTTCAAAAGGTAGGTGAGATTATTAGTGTTTTGTTCACTATTCTTGACCAATTGATTGAAGAACATTTGACCTTTAGTAGCTGTGAAACCCCAATAGTTGTTGCGCTTATTGTAACTGTCGATATTGGTCTTAAACTCATAGATATCGATTTCTCCCGAAATAAATGAATCCATAAAAGCGCTTATATCTGAAATTGCCTCAATTCTGGACTCATCAATGTTGGGTAGTTCGTTTCCCTTGGTATCAAACACCCGCTGGTCAGAGGATGCGTAAGTATCCCAAATCGATTTTATCTTTTCTATTTTTTCTTCTGGTATCATAATTCAGGGTTCGAGTATCATTTGTTCAATTTCTGCTCTGGCATCTTCCAATACCTTATCAGCTACAATGGACAATCGCTGAGCTTCAAACCTTCTCCTGTTGGCTTCTTGACCAATCTCTATCTGCTTATCCAATTTTGGAAGGACTATAGATTGATTAAAGTATTCACCCATGATAAGATTACGTATGCCGTTGGTTTGACTCTGCATAATCTCAGTGATTTTGATATTGTGAATTGTTTTGAGAAAACAGAACAAATAGGAGGGGTCAACTCTTGAGATGTCCACTCTTATTTTATGAATGAAGTTGCTGTAGCACAGCGTATTATTTTCAAATAAATCTTCTGTAAGCAAAGAGATTCTGCCCACTGGCTGATCTGGGCTACCACCTGATTTTTCTATGAGCAAGTCATAAGGTTGAATGTCTAATTGCTTGAGTTTATCCTTTTTTATTTTCCTGTACCTAACCCTGTCATTTTCTAGCTTGAGATTGTATAGGTTATCAAACTCAGTGGCTCTGATTACCAAGCAGGTGTCGTATTGATCTTGCTTAACTTCCGCTTCTTCATCAATTCCCCAATCTCCTGCTGCTGAATGTGTAATCAGGTTTTTAAGAGGCTCTATTGGATATTGGGCATTTTCAACCGCTGCGAATAGATTTTTGGAATATGTGTCGAATAGTTTAGGGTCAAACCTTCTTCCTGAAAGCTCTTTAAAGGTGGTTTGAAACATTCTTGCTTCAATTCTGGTGTCTTTCTCTGGTAAAGTAATGCCTAGTTCGTTGAGAATGTAGGAATCGATTGAATCAAGTGTATCTGAGGCCTTTTTCTTTAATTCAAATTTTTTCTTTTTGGCTTCATCAATAATTGCAACAAACTCTTCCTGCTTCTTAATAGGTGGCACTATCAGTTTCAGTGACTTTATTTCTTCTGCGTTGATATTAGTCATTCCCGCTATCTGACGACTAATGCAGTCTACTTGAAGTCTCCCTAATCTTGCATTTAGGAAGTAGGAGGCATATTTTGGTAAAACTTCTGTTTTATCAAGTACTACCCGAATAATGTATGAAGCATAAACCCATTTTTCACTTTCATTAAAGACTACACACTTCCCGACTAATTCCTTAGAGTTGGTACGATTGAACAATATGTCACCTTTGTTTAAGGAGATATTATCAATTTCTTTCTGAGAAAGTTCAATATGCTTAATGTCAGTCAAGTCAAGATCATCGTCTTGAATATTATTCATTCTTAAGATCGGTACTCCTTTTCTTTCGGTATTAGCTAAACTTGAAGTGCCGTATTGGATTTTTGAAAGTACATCCTTAATTCTTTTGACGGGATATATAGATTTCGCCAATTCCTGTTCTACTTCAATTTTTAACCGATTGTAGTTTGGGTCGAGGCGACCATCAATCTGACTATTCTTGATTAAGAAAGCGATTGGTTTAATATGTTCAGGGAGTGAATAGCTTTCCATCAGGCATCTTGCTTATTAACCACATCAATAAAATTTCTCAATTCAGGTACAATTGACTCTAATTCGTTTTCATTGATCGTTTTCCCTGTTGCATCATATCCAATCTTTTCAGCGATTGCCATAAAGATTGGGTAGTCTTCTAAAGCTTTTTGCTTCTCTTCAAGGTATAGGTCCGCTAATTGGTCTTTCAGGTCATTTATTTTTTGATTGTACTCCGCATTGATTTCTGACTTCCAGTCCTTGAACTCTTGAGTGGCTTCAATTTCTTTCTTGCCTAAGTTGGTCGCCTTGGTTTTGCCTGAGTGGCTTTCAAAACCAATATGATCTTTCAGTATCTTTTTCTTTTCCTTCTCCCAATCGGCTATTTGCTTCTCAAACTTCCGATCTTTCAGTATCTTGTCTTGAACGCTTACTTTCTTCGCTTTAATGGCATCACTGCGCTTACTTGATAGTTTTCTTAAGAACATAACCGAGCTTTTTACTGCTGCACCTGTATGAGCAAAAGCGTCTTGCGGCATGGAAACCACGGCTACAATTCTGTACCAATCTTCAATTTGATCTCTGACATATTGCAGGCTGCTATTGGTAAGAATACCATCAGGAATAACGATAGCTAAGTAGCCCCCTGGTTTTAAAAATTTGTAGCACTGCTCAATGAACATTACTTCCGTGCTTTGATTGGCTCTGTTTTTTGCTTTTTGCTTCTTAACATCTAACCAGTCAGCATCTTTAATAGCCATATTGTACTGGTGCATGTAAGCTCTTTCAGTTTGCCTAACTGTAGAACCAAAAGGAGGGTTGGTAATGATATAGTCGAATGAACCGTATTTGAACTCCTTGTTGCCACTCTTCTTAATCATGTCTTCACTTGGTAGCAAGCCATCGGAGGCAATTACATTGGTGTGGCCATCATCATGAATAATCATGTTCATTTTGGCTGTACGAGCAATCTGCTCATTAATCTCAATGCCGAATAGGTTCTTCTCAGCGAAATCGTGCCAATATTTGTAATGCTCTACTGATGTTTCATCATAGTATTCACTTGCTTTTGCTCGAATCTTATCTAAGGCATAAAGTAGGAAGCCACCACTGCCGCAAGAGGTGTCCAATACTCTGGAGGTGTTTTCTATGGGCAACACATCTACAATGAATTTCACGATATTACGCGGTGTGAAAAATTGACCAAAATCACCCCTGAAATAACTGCCCATAAAGGCTTCAAATGCTCGACCCTTACTGTCTAAGTCTGTTTTGCTGAGGTTAATGCCTTCTAAGTAGGTAACTACCGTTCTTACTTTGGCGGCATTCAGTCTTATGTTGTCCTTGAATACTTCCGGGTCGCGCTCTTTTCCTTCGGCATAGAGGGCTACAACTCGATCATACAGCTCATTGGTGATTCTTTGTTCGATCTCATCTTTCTTCTTTTTGCTAGCCTTGGGAGGAACCGGAATGTAAAAAATTTGAAATTGATAGGGTTCTCCTGTTCTCCTTGGGTGCCGTTCGTCCCATATTTTGCAGAATATGAGTTTGTCCAGTTCATCGAAAGCTTCTGAAGGATTTAGCTCTCCACCAGCCCAAAGCGATTGATGTGCTAGTCTAAAGCGTCTGGTCAATTCTTCTTCGCTAACTACCTCTAAGTCAAAAAACTTTTCTTCTGCTTCCAGTTTATTGCCATATCCGGCTTCAGGTTCATTGGTGAAATTCCCACTAACTCCACCCTTGGCATATTTGTATTTTGAGATAGTTTTTTGCCCGAATCGGGGAATATCAGGGATCGAATTTTCATCATGTTGCTCTTTGTTTACCTGATAATAGACATCCTTAATTCCAGATGTTACCCACAGGTATTTGATTGTTTTAGCTGTAGCAAAACAGTAGGCAAACCCCTGTTTTACCGCTTGTTCAAACTCTAGTTCTGATACTTCAGGCTTTTTACATTCTACAATAATTAGAGGTTCCTTTTTGTCATTATCTGCATAGACTAAAATGTCTGCTTCTTTCGTAGTAGATCCCATTGTCACGGGTACGAATTGCTGAATGCGTTCTACAGGATAGCCATATATAAGAATGAGCTTAAGGAATGTTTCAGCTTGTACTTGTTCCTCTGGATTGGAGTAGTTCCTTTTTTTATTTTGATGGATGTAGGTGATTTGTTTTCTGTCATTGCTAAAGGCAATCAAACCTTTTTCTATACCTATATCGATTAAATCCATTGCTAAATTTTATGAATCTCTGTTTATGACTTACCAATAAAATTATTGATGCTAATTGCGAGCTGTGCAATATGCAAAATAGAGGTAAATAATTTAATGACTTAGGTCTTAAATAAGATTGTCTCGAATTAATTAAATGTTGGTTTGAGGGCGGCCAAGTTCTTGAGGCCAAACCCTGGTGGTTTTGAAAACCTCCAGGGTTTTTGTGAGATAAATAAATGTTCATATTAGGGATGAAGTTTGGAGTGTAATTTCCATCAAGCTGGAAGGTATTTTAGGATAATTAGGATTTTGTTGGGATTAGGCGGTCAGTGGGTCCGTATAAATACCGACTTGTGTAAAGATTCTTCATGACATAAGGCGGGATCGTGAATTTTTTATGTAGTTTAACCATGTTTTTTGTGTGGTCCTCGGACGGATGACCTGAACGACTGGGCCGATGACGTACAAGCCCACTATATACTGGACTTACTCCTGAGCATCATAAACGTGAGTTTACAGACCGTGGAGATTGTAGCAGGGTTGCCTAAGCTTATTAACTAAAAACTGAATATATGAAAGAAGGAGACCGAGTAAAACAACTATTTACCATAGCAGAAAGACATGGGACGATAGTAGGAATTTATGATGAAGATTTTTATATCAATACTCCAAAGGGGCAGATACTGTTTGCTACCAAAGGGGAGTTAAAGGTGCAATTTGATGGAACTTCAGAAGGAACTTCAATTACCTTAAGCCCTCAAATGGTACAAATATTAGGCTAAAATCTTATAGAAAGTAAATTATCAATTTCGATGTGAGTTACGATGGAGATGGTATTCTTCAAGGCCGCAACAAGTGTGTTGCCTGTGGCTATTAGAAATAATCTGTTTTCAAGGTAGCTCACTTCATCTGGCTTGAATAAACCCTGGAGGTTTTCGAAACCTCCAGGGTTTTTTTGAGGTGGTGAAGTTTGTCAAAGTGAGTACCGTCGAAGCATTGGACAAATCCTAGTGCTCTATTAAGCTGGGGTGTTTATAAAAATCGAGGAGATACTCCGCTTTGTTAATTTGTGCGAAATATGATAGGAAGTTCCATTCGCACATTGGTTGGCTTCCCGTTCCTTGTGCCAGGAATCCACATTCCTGAGGTCTGCCTCACGATCCTTACAGCTTCTTTGTCCAAACCATAGCCAACACGATTTATTGGGGCTGCATAGGATATCTCGCCATTTTCTTCGACTACAAACCGCACATATACACGTCCTTTTTTGGCATGCTTTAGGGCCTTTTTGGGGTAGTTCATTTCCTCTCTGACGAATTTGTAAAAAGCCTCCATACCACCAGGGAATTGAGGCTGTTTTTCGGTGATGATGATTAATTGTTTACCTGTTATTTTAATTTCTTGTGATAAGTAGCTGGTACATGGTTCATGGTTTTGAAAAGCCGGAATCCATTTTGGTGAATTATTTACCAGTCCTACTACCTGTAATGCTATAGGGTTTTGGGGTTCTTGCTGGACCTTTACGGCACCTTCCTGATCTACTTCGAGCAAAAGGTTGAATGAAAGTTCATCAGTTGGGAATGTATCTGACTTTTGGAACTCCTCTAGCAAATAATGATGAAATGACTGGATGCCTCCCGGAAAATCCGGTCCCATCATAAGTTCTGATGATTGCTGTTGTCGTTGCTGAAGCATAAGTTCGCGTAAGCTGTCCTGGTACGTAAACACCGGAAGCTCCTGGTATTTTTGAAGTGTCAGTGCGGGCAGGGTGAAGTTTTCTCTTTTTAAAGGAATGAGGATAGCGGGTGTGTACGAGTCAACTGGAATTTGGATCGTCGCATAGCTGATGTGAGATACTACCAGTTCAGTTACATCTTCCGGATATTCAAAATATCCAAATGAATTACTGAGGCTTCCTTCCGGATTACCTGAATAAGTGACGATCGCATTAGGAATAGGCTTTTTGCTCTTTTGGTCAATAATACGGCCCACTTTTTTGGCTTGTCCATGTACCACTCCTGTGCATAGGGTGAAAATCAATAGAACTAAGAAAAGCGGATGAAAATGCCTCATGAGTTTAGATGGAATTGGTGTGTGAGCTTATGCGAAATTATATAAAAAACCGGTTGTTGTAAATCTGTATGATTTTCATCTGGCATGTTCACCAGACCGGGACACCTGTCCAATATAGGCATGTAGAAACCCTGGAGGTTTTGAAAACCTCCAGGGTTTTTTTTGAGGTGACAGGCCCGCCTGCGGCGTGAAAGGCCCTCCTCCGGCGAGGCAGGCCCGTTGGTTTTGTCATGTTGAGCCTGCCTCTGTCGGCAGACAGGCTTGGGGGACGCCTAGTCTCGAACTATCAGACAAAACCTTGTGGGATGGGGTATGATGAGTCGGTTCTATCTTTCGACAGGCTCAAGATGACCCGACTCAGGGTGACCACCAGTTCCAGGCGACTCGACCATGCCTCCGGCGGGCAGGCAGGCAGGATGACTCGACCATGCCTCCGGCAGGCCCGCCTTTGGCGCGGCAGGCAGGCAGGGTGACTCGACTCGGGGTGACTCGGCTATGCCTGCGGTGAGCCAGCTTTACCCACCTACATTGTATTTGCCAAAGTTGTATTTGAAGCTGAGCATAACGTACCGCTGTAGGGTGTTGGTCTGGTAGTCTTCAAAATAGGTTTCTGTAGAGGTACGGGAGATGCTTTGGTTTTGGTTGAGCAGGTCAAATGCTTCCAGTCCCAGCTCCGCCCGGTCGTTGCTCATAAACTTATAGGCCACGCCTGCACTCCAGATGAGGTAGTTGTCGTCAAAAGTGTCACTGAGTCCGGCATACAATTGGTGGTTAAAATTGGTCCGCAAAACCAGTCCATCCCAGGGGTTCCAGTAAAACTTCAGTTTGGTTTGCTGGCTGAGGTAGTTGGTGTTGAGCCCTTCGGAGAGGCTGCTCTGCGTGAAGTTTATGGTGCTACTACTCGACAGGGTAAAGTCTAGCCGCTTGCTGACTCCACTGCTGAGCACTGCTCCCCAGCTTAGGCTTGGGTTGTAGGTGTAGTTGAGCTGCTCATTGATGAGGCCGGGAGTACGTGTGTACTGCGCACTAAAGTTGAGGTTGAGGTTGGACTTGAGCAGGCCAAGTGGCAGACCGTAGGTACTCAGTGCCCGGAGGTTGTAGTAGCCGTCCAGGTTTACGGGTTTGCTGAGCTGTACACCGGGCGCTAGCGTAATGCCGTCTACGGTTTTGATTTCGTTAGTAGCGGTGGTGGTACTGGTGCCTATGTAGGCATTGGTGACGCTACCTCCCAGCATCAGAAACAAGGTTTGGGCTTTTTCTGGCCTGGTGAGGTTATAACGAGCAAAGAAGTTGTACTGGTACTGCTGATCCAGAAGTGGGTTGCCTATGCTCAGCTGGGTAGTGTTGGTATTGTCCAGCACATTTTGAAGCTGGTTTACTGTAGGCACACTGGTGCTGGTTCGCATCATGATCCGCAGGTCGCTATTGGTGGAGGGCTTGGCACGCCACATCACCATGGGCAGCAGAGCGGCAAATTGCTTGCTGGTTTCAGCAGCAGCGGGGTATTCCTGATAGGTAGTCAACTGCGCATACTGGTAGTTGGCATTGATCATGAGTACATTGCCTCTGGGCCGCCCGCTGCCCGGCGTAAATGCACCTCCACTGCCCATACGGTACAAAATACCTCCGCCACCTTCCTGAGCCATGTACCGGCTTTCAAATACATTGCTGAGCGATTCGTTGAGCGTGCTATAGGCTTGTGTACTTTCGTCAAAGTCGTGGGTGAGCTGGTCGCTGTTGCTAAAGCTTACCGATGGTTTGTAGTTCATCATCAACATGGTTTTTTGCCCTAGAGGCTCCGTGTACATCAGGCGCGCGCTGTAGGTTTGGTCAAACTGCTCCAGGTCGGATTGTTGGTCCAGCGTGTCTTGCTCCGAATCGTAGTAGGTGTCTGAGTAGAGTTCACTCGAAGCATTGGTGGGGTCATAGTTTTGGGAGAGGTTTAGCGAAAGGGTACGTCCTCGTTTGCTAAACTTATGCTGCAGCAGCAGGCGATTGCTCAGCGTGTAGGAGCGTAGTTCGCTGCTGTAGTTAGTCAGTGCACTGCTCAGTGTGCTGGCACTTTGGGTAGTTTGTGTGCTGAGGTCGCTCAGTCCCTGGTAGCGTTGGAGGGTAAACGACGGGGTGTAGATGACCGTGTTTTGCTCATCGATTTCGTATTTCATGCGCATGTTTAGCCGGTGGTTTTGGTTGGTGGCGGCTACCAGTTCGTCTTCAGTGTAGTTTTGGCCTTCGCCAAAGTATTGGCGTTCCAGTGTGGTGTGGGCCGTATTTTCTGTTTGGTTGAAAAAGTAGCTGGCATTGAGCGTCAGTTTGTCGCCTATTTCATCAGTGTAGTTGATCCCTACGGCATTGGTATTGACCAGTCCGTTTTGGCTGCCTACCAAAAAGTCATTGATATCGCCAGAAATATTGCCTCCACCAGGTCTGCCAGGTCCACCACCTCCACGGCGCCCGCCACCTCCACCACGGCGGCTATTGCCAGAAGTGACCCCAGCCAGGTCGGCAGTAGAGAAGTTTTGTTCGTTGATGTTGTTGCTCTGAGCTACCACTGTGAGGCGCTGGTCGTCGTTAAAGCTGTTGAGCAGTCCGTTGAGCTTGTAGCGGTCGTCCGCACCAAATCCGCCAGTGATTTTGCCAAATGAGCCGTTTCTAAATTCCTGTTTGGTTACGATGTTGATGGTTTTCTCTGAGTTGCCATCATCAAATCCCGTGAGCTTTGCCTGGTCACTGAGGTCGTCAAACACCTGAATCTTATCCACCACCTCTGCCGGTAGGCTTTTCAGTGCTGCATTGGGGTCACTCCCAAAAAATGGCCTGCCGTCTACGAGTACTTTTTTTACGTTTTCACCTTCTGCCTGCACGGAGCCATTGGCTATGCTGATGGTGGGCATTTTTTCCAACAGATCAGAGGCATCAGCATCCGGGTTGGTCTGGTAGGCTTTTGCATTGATCTCGGTGGTATCGCCATTCACGATCACAGGGATGAGTTTGCCTACTACGGCTACCTCGTCCAGTGCCAGAGTCTGTTCGTGCAGGGTGACTTTGCCGAGGTTTACTTCTTCATGGTTGATGAGCAGGCGTTTTGCCAGGCTTTCAAACCCTATAAAACTGATTTGCAACTGATAGTATCCGGGTGCCACGCTGAGCTGAAAGTTTCCAGATAGATCTGTGGTACTGCCATAGCGTATAGTGGAGTCGTTTTCATTGGTGAGCAGCACAGTAGCCCCGATTACCGGTGCGCTGGTAGAGTCCAGCACCTGACCATTTAGCCTGCTTTGTGCGGATTGTGCCAGGGTGCTGGTGCTCATGGCCAGAAGAATGATGTAAATGAAGTGTTTAGTCATTTGTTGTGAACTGTTGATCTGATGGGGTTAGTCTTGTAGGGATACGGCAAACCAAAAATCGATGGTAGTACTGGTGGCTCTTTGGGATCCATTTCCACCTGGCCGCATGCCGCCACCCATGCCTCCGGGTCCGCCATGTCGGCCTCCGCCCATTCGTCCTTCACCCGCAGGCTGCTGACCGTCGGAGGGGCGGTTTTCAGCCATAAGATTCGGCTGTGCCGGCATTTCATTGGCTACCACACCTATGGTAAACACTCGTTTGCCTATGTGTTGTCTGGCGATGCTTGCCGTATAAGAGAGCGTACCTGATTCGTCCATATTGGTGGCCACTTTTACAGGAGTAGGGTCTAGCATCGGATCAAAAAGCTGGGTGATGCCTTCTCCGGCGAATCCAGTAAGCTGCAGTGATGGGTTGCTGGCTTCAAACCTGCGGTACATTTGCTGCGCCCGGTCAGTAAATTGTCTGGAGCGTCCTTCATCACGGGGCCTGGTCTCGCGGTTTCGTGGATTTTGAGATCTTTCTACTACCGGGTAGCTAAAGCCCAACGCTTGCTTTTTCTTACCTGAGGGGTCTATCCATACAGACAGCCCACCTCTCAGTATGCGTGCCTGTGTAGCGGCATTGGCAGTAGAGAGTGTGAGGTAGATACTGTCGTCATCATGGGTGATTTTATAGGTCAGCTGGCTGTCCTTGTTGTAATAGGTGGCTGGCGCATCAGCTGCTGGGGTGTTTGCCTGTATGCTTTGGTGTACCGGCAGCTGGGTGCATGCCGTTAGGCTACAGGCTGTGAGTATGAGAGCGAAGATCTTGTTCATTTTTTACTGCTTTTGATTGTTTATACATCAAAAGTGTCATCCACTGTTATGGATAAAAAACGAACTAGACGTTTGGGGCTTTTTTCAGGAAGTTTGCCCTGAATGGCTCTAAGTCCCAAATCGCTGTTTGATGAATTGCTGAAAGGCCTCCCGGTAGTTTTCTGATACGGTGATGCGCACCTCGTCAAACAAAATCTGATGGCGCTCGATGACGCGGATTTTGTCCAGGTTGACGATAAAAGACCGATGCACCCGCATAAAGCGGGAGGGTGGTAGGTACTCTTCGAGGTATTTCATGCTCATTAGCGGCATGAGCGGCTTACTTTCATTTTCACGATGAATTTTCACATAGTCCTTTACGCCTTCAAAGTACCGAATTTCATTGAGCGGGATTTGCCAGGTTTTATAGTCTGCTTTTACCATGATGTATTCCCGCTCAGCGGGAGGCGTGGTGGACTGAGCAGTGGCAGCTCGTGTGAGTTTGCTTACAGTCTCTATAAACTCCTCGTAGGAAAACGGTTTTAGGAGGTAGCCTTTGGCGTTGACTTTATATCCTTCTATGGCATACTGGTCAAATGCTGTGGTGAAGATGATGGGGATAGCAGGGTCTATGGATTTGGCCAGTGCCATACCCGATAGGTCTGGCATATGAATGTCTAAAAAGAGCAGATCTATCTCATGGGAGGCAAGGGCTTCCATAGCTTCTTTGGCGCTGCTACACATGGCCACCAGTTCCAAAAAGGGTGTATCGTCCACATAGCGTTTGAGCAATTTGAGGGCGCTGGGTTCATCATCGGTAATGATACATTTCAGTGTCATGCAGTTGGGATTGTTAGCGTTGCGATGTATTGGTTATCCACGATTTCCTGTTGCAGTCGGTTGTTGCTGTCAGGATACAGCCGTTCGAGTCGTTTTTTGAGATTGGAAAGTCCTATGCCAGACCCGCTTTGATCCTCGTTGCTTTTAGGAAAATTAGAGTTCACCACCTTCAGCTGAAGACTTCCTGTTGAGGTTTGTTTCATGTCTATGCGGATATGGCTTGGTTTCTGGGCATGTATGCCGTGTTTGAAGGCGTTTTCCACCAGAGAGATAAACATGAGCGGTTCTATCTGCAGATGGTCCAGGTCTTTGGCAGGAAAGCTAACCATGACATCTACATGGCTACCCACTCGAGATTTCATCAGTTCGATGTAGGCACTTAGAAATGTGATTTCATCTTTTAAGGCTACAGACTGATCGTTGGCTTTGTAGAGTAGGTATCGCATAAGCTTGCTTAGCTTGTGCACGGTGTCTTTGGCATGGCTGGGGTCATCATCTATAGAGGAGTAGATGGTGTTGAGGCTATTGAAGAAAAAGTGGGGCTGTAGCTGATACTTGAGCATAGACAGCTCCGATTTTAGCTGTTCGTTTTCCAGTGATTTTCTCCGTTCGCGTTCTTGTCTCCAGCTTTGCGCAAATCGCATACCGAGCGCTGTACCTGCACCCAGGGTAAGCAGGGTAAAACTTCTAATCCACAGAAAGGGCCCCATGAGTCCGGAATCTTTTCGTCCACCAGGTCTTGGCATGTTTGGTTTGTCAGAAGGGGGGATGTCCGTGATCATGAAAACCAAGGCGAGGGAGATCAGCACCACTACACTGATCGCCACAAAGGTGTATTTTTTGCCGGTAAGGAAAAGCCGGGGTACCAATACCAGGTAGTAGAGGTAAAAAACAAAGCCCAGGATCAGAACTGTGCGGGCATGCCGCATCAGAAAGATCATCGGGTCGCTGCGGTCGGTGAGTAGGAGTGGAAACAGCAAAAGTACGCACCACACACCTATGTGTTGCAATAGCATGATGATTCTGTGGCGCTTTGTGTTGGACTGTAGCATATTCAAATAAAAGTGGTTTATGGTAATGTTGGGCGGAAGGGAGTTGATTTTTTTAATGGGCATTAGCCAACCAGTGGCGCATAGTGATGGGTCAGGCGTTGGTAGGTGTTTTTTCTATAGTTGGAGCCCACAGGTAGCGACCGGTTGCCTATGACGATGCTGGTAGATGAAAAACTACTGATGTTTTGGCAGTTGACAATAAAAGACTTGTGCGTACGGATGAATTCTGCGGGAAGCAGTTGCTCCAGTTTTTTGAGCGAATGCAGCACGATCAACTTTTTAGTAGTGGTATGGAAGGTGACATACTCTTGCAGTCCCTCCACATACAAGATGTCATGATAGGCCAGCTTGTGGTAGCTACCATCAGATTTTACCAGAAGGGAGCTGTCTGACTGCTGAGGTGCCGACACAGCTAAGGCAGTGAGCTTGCTTATGGTAATGTCAAAACGCTGTTTGGTGAGTGGTTTTACCAGATAGTCAGTCACGTTGAAAGCAAACGCCTCAGAGGAAAACCTGCCTGTCCTGCTGGTGATGACTACCTGACAAGCGTCAGGCACCGAGGCGAAAAAACCTGCGGAGTGAACCCCCAATTCGTCTATGTCCAGGAAGATCACGTCAATGGCGGCCAGGTCTATATGGGAAGCTTCCGAAAAGTGAGCGTGAGTGGCTACAAGCTGTAGTTCTGGACATTCGGCGATAGCGCGTATCAGCTGCTGAGAAGCCGTTTCGTCAGGATCTATAATCATGCACTTGAGAGGTGGTCTTTGCATTGATGGCTATTTGTGTGCAACACTTGGTAAGTAAAACAAAATTTAGATTACCTCAAAAATGACCAGGGAGCGGATGATTCTAAAATAAGATGGAAGTATCAACGAGATGTCTCGACGTTTCGTCGGTTTTTGTAGATCAATGCAAAATCCCATTTTTTGGTCATTTCTAGGGGTTTTTTCTCGTTTTTTGAAGAATACCTGCTACTCATTGAAGGTAAAGACGCGTTGGTTGAATGGGTTTCGCTGCCCCATGGTCAATAATCAATTTTGCAAAGCCTTGGAAGCCATGTTGAGCGCTTATGCTCCAGGCTTCGGATGGGCACAGCATAAACCATAGCTCCATGAATGAACCTATCACTTTATCCGATGAACAGCGGGAAGAAATTACGCTGATCTATGAGCAGTGCCTGGAGGCTGTTCAGTCTCTGAAACCAACAGACGTAGAGGGCCTTCATAAGCTTCAGGAAGATAAAAATAACCGTGTAAGGGGAATTCTAACACAGGATCAGTACAGGGCTTTTGAAGCCGCTACTGTGACAGCTTATCGGCCTGGTGAAAGCTCCACTGGCAAATGAGGTGGCTATTGCTTTTGGTGGTCATTGTGTCGGCTTGTGCGGAGTATGGGCGCATTGTGGACATTCCGGAGGTCACTCTGGATGGCAGTGCCCGGGAGTGGGAGCACTGTGCAGGTGATGAGTCGCTGTGCTTGCAAGTAGCACAGTCGTCCCAAGGCAGCTTTGTGCTACTCGCCACTCATGATCCGGTGCTGATTCAGCAGATCGTATTGTACGGAGCAGAGGTGAAAATAGCCACTAAGCATAAGCGAAAAGACCAAATGAGCATTCGTTACCCTGTGTTGCAAGGCTCATCGATGGAGCGCCTCAGGCAGGTTTTGGGAGCAAACCATGAAGCGAACTACTCTCTGGAGGATATTGCTGTGAAAGGGGTGTTGGGAAAGGGCTGGGTAGTGACTGGTAAGTCGAAGCTGCCTACTATAGATGCTGTCATGGGCCACACTAGCCTGGGGGCGTCCAAACGCCAATTGCTGCTAGAGCTGAAGCTGTCTGAATGGGAAATCTATAGTATCACGGTGGCAGTAGGAAGGCAAACAACAGCTCACCGGCAAGAGGTGGGCTATTGGGAAGGCCACATAAAACAATACAAAAGAATAAAAAAGAGATATAGCTTATGAACCCAAAATATATGAGCATCGTCATGGTGCTGGCCTTAGGTCTTATTGGCTGCTCTGAATCCACCATTATTGGCAACAACCTGGTAGGGGAAGAGGACTTTCAGGTGTCGTACATCGATACATTGAGTGTAGCGTTGGCCACTTTTCAGTACGACTCCATTGTAACGGGCAATCAGTCGAGGCTGGTGGTGGGGGCTCGCTCGCATGCGATGATTGGTGATGTGGCTGCCAGTGCTTTGTTTAATGTCACTACATTGGAAACTCCCACTATCGGTCAAAAGCACCGGTTTGACTCGCTAGTATTGTATTTGCCGCTAGACGGCTACAGGAGGTTGGAGGGCGAAGTAGCCACTATCGCAGTGCATGCCGATCAGCTTTCTGTTCCGATAGAATGGGGTGACGATGGTCAGCTGTACAATGTAAGTGCTGCACCACAGGATGTGGTAGCCAGTGCGGCTGTTACGCTTCGTCTTGAGCGAGACCGTGAGCTGGCCGTTACCTTGCCATTCAATGCGCTTGGAAGCACACTTTTTGAGCACTATCAGGAAGAAGGTATCCTCACGGCTGATGATTTTGCGGACCTGGTGGGTGCCTTTCGGGTGTATGCGGATGCGGGCAGTGAAGCGATATGGGGTATAGCTACGGAGGAGGTCGCCCTGAAACTTTACTATTCAGATATGGAGGAGTTGCCTGTAGCCCAACACGTGGTGGATTTTCCAATATCAGTGAATTACAGCCAGGTACTAAATACCAACGTGCCAGAAGCAATGGACCTTGCAGATAGCGAGGCGCTTGTTAGTAGCACACGTACAGCAAACCAAAGTGTACTTGCAGGAGGCACAGGCTATGGTGTCAGGGCCACTTTTCCAGGGTTGAAAGCACTTCTGCTGGAAGGTGACGATTATTTGGTAGCCGCTGCCAACTTACAATTAAAGCCATTTTTTGATGAGCTCATGGAGTCATCCGAGTATCCTGCATATCTGGAAGTGGACCTCTATGAGGTAGGTTCTGAAAACATCCTGACCACAGAAGCCTTACAAGCGGTGCTGCATTTAGATGCGGACTTTGGCAGAGATACCTATTACCAGCTGGATGTCACGGACCTGGTAGAATACATGCTGGAGCCTTTTAGTACCAGTGAATTTGGGTTGCGCATACAGCTGCCGCAGGAGTATTTGCGGACCAGCGCGGATGTGATGATGCTGGCAGATAGTCACAACGGTAGCCAACTCATACTTTATACACTAGCAATAGACTAAACACAAACAAATATGGAAACAACAAAATTGAAATTATGGGGTGTAGTATTTCTGGCGGCTCTGATGGGCTGTTCGGATATAGATGACGAAACAGAAGTCGGTAACTGGGTAAAATATTCAGATTTTGAGGGAGTTACGCGTTCGGGGGCAGTGTCTTTTACCATCGGTGACTATGCCTACGTGGGGCTGGGTACAGATGGTGACGACTACTTAATGGATTTTTGGCGGTATGATGCCACACAGAACTTTTGGCAGGAGATGGCAGCATTTCCCGGTCCCGGACGAATAGCTGCCGTGTCTTTCAGTATTGATGGTAAAGGCTATGTAGGCACAGGGTTTAATGAAGACCTGACCGAAGAAGAGTTGGGGGATTTTTGGGAATATGACCCGTCTACCAATTCCTGGTCAGAAAAAGCTGCGTTTGGTGGAGGTGCACGCTATGCGGCCACCGGGTTTACTGTCGATCAGCGCGGATATATAGGTACCGGTTATGATGGCAACTATCGGAAGGATTTTTGGTCGTATGACCCCTCGGCAGATGAGTGGACACAAGTCGTTAGCTTATATGGATCCAAACGAGAAAGTGCTGTTTCATTTGTGATAGAGGGGAAAGCATATGTGGGTGCTGGCCGAAACAACGGTTCATATCTCTATGACTTTTGGGCATTTGATCCTGCCACTGAAGGCTGGGAAGACCATACCTTATATGATGATAGTGATTATTTTGATGAATTTCTTGCGGCGGTATCCCGATATGGTGCGGTAGCGTTTACCATGGATGGAAAAGGCTATATCGTGGGTGGTGTGGCTAGTTCTTATTCTCAGGACGTGTATGCTTATGAGCCCAATACGGGAGAGTGGTCACAAAGCAACAGCTTTGAAGGTTCGGCGCGCTCGTCGGCAGTGGCGTTTACCATTCAAAACACCGGGTATGTAGGCACTGGCAAAAACAGCACGCACGAGTTTGATGATTTTTGGGGATTCTACCCGGATGAGGAGTACGATGAGTATGATTAAGCGGCTGTCTGTTCTCGTGCTATTGATAGTGGTGGTAGGCAGCGCTCGTGCTCAAAGTAGCAATGGGTCATTTTACAACCGCTTTGGGCTGGGCACGCTCTCGGAGTATGGTTTAGGGGCCTATCTGTCGCAGGGCAATGCTTCCATAGCAGCTCGGTCTGCCAGTGTAGTTAACCTCAAAAACCCTGCAGCTTTAAACGCGATTGTGGGGCCATCTCATGTATTTGATATCGGTATGACCGGGACAGTACTCACACAAAGTTTGCAAGAGAACAGCGGTAATACGATGCTTTTAGGTCTAAACAACCTCAATTTTTGGTTGAAGTTAGGCAAAGGTGGTGGGCTTACATTTGGGGCCTCACCCTTCAGTGATGCCAGCTACGACATACAAGATGACTATCGGGTAGATGAGCTAGCGGGAGATTACAGTGTGCGTTTTGTCGGCAATGGAGGGCTATCGCGTTATTATATAGGCTACGGTCAGCGCCTGTTTGAAGGGTTCGATGTTGGGGTGAGGCTGGCATTGCTGGCTGGCACTATCACACGCTCTCAGTACCTGGGAGATAATGAGCTACTCGGTAGCTCGTCAGTCACAGTAGAGGAGTCCGCCTCGCAGGCGGTCGTTGATTTTGGATTGCAATATACCCGGCGCGTGGGGCAACGCAGCACACTTACCCTCGGGGCCACTTACCGGCCAGAGGTATCGGTCACTACTCGCACAGAAAAGGAACTTGCTAACGGGCAGGGGGATAGCTTGCTGCTCACTGGCGATGATTACTTCATTCTGCCAGAAAAGATAGGGGTGGGGGTTTCCTTGCAAGCTGGAGGGCTGCTGGTAAGCTGGGATGGAGAGCTGGAGCGGTGGGGTGCCAATGGCGCCCATGATGATTACAGCTACACGGATGTATGGAGGAGTGCATTTGGTATAGAGTATGCCAAAAACCAGGTTACCGAGCGCTATCTGGACCGGGTGAAATACCGGTTTGGTATGGGTTGGGAGAACCACTACCTACGATACGAGTCTGCACAGCGCCCAACCTATTTTGTTACTGCCGGGGTAGGCCTGCCTGTGCAGTATGGGTTGGGAGGATTAGACCTTGGCTATACTTACAAAAATCTGTCATCTACTTCTGGGCGTATGGTTTCCGAAGTGGCTCATCAGATTTCACTCAATGTAACCATTCGTGATCGTTGGTTTCAAAAGCGAGTATATGATTGATCAGCGGTTGGGTTTGTTGTTTCTTTCCTGATCAATAAAAAAGGGCCCTGTTTGGGGCCCTTTTAAGTTTTCTAAGGGTCGGAAATCTTCACCACTTGTCACCATTTATTACCCAATATTCTTCAAATATTAGCTCAGATGTTCTTTGCACTTTGATGTTTGGCGGATTCTCATTCTATTAGCGTCTGAGTAGATTCTACCTATGACGCCAAACATTTACCTTGACTACCATGCTACCACACCGGTAGACCATCGTGTGTTAGAGGCCATGCTGCCGTTTTTTAGCGAGCACTTTGGCAATGCCTCTAGTGGCTATCATCGCTATGGCTGGGACGCCAGAGAGTGCGTAGAGCACGCTCGCGAGCAGGTAGCCAGGAGTATAGGGGTCAGTCAGGCTTCGATCTATTTTACATCAGGTGCTACAGAGGCTATCAACCTGGGGCTGCGTGGTTACTATGAAGCCAACAAACAGCGGGCAAACCATATTATCACTTGCGCTACCGAACATAGCGCCGTGCTGGAAACGTGCACCGCGCTGGAGCAACTTGGCGCCCGTGTGACTAAACTTGGAGTAGATGCTCACGGACAGCCCGATCTTCAGCAAGTAGTAGACTTGCTATCAGAAGATGTACTCCTGGTTTGCATTATGCTGGCCAACAACGAGACCGGAACCCTGGCAGACATCCAGCAAATTAGTGATTTGGCGCATGCCAAAGGCGTACCGGTGATGAGCGATATTACTCAGGCAGTGGGCAAGATGGAGGTAGGTTTGCCTCAACTGGGTGTAGATATAGCGGCTTTTTCTGCCCACAAGGTCTATGGGCCTAAAGGTGTGGGAGCTTTGTATGTAAGACCCGGCATTTCGCTCGCGCCTCAGACTTACGGAGGAGGCCATGAGCGCAACCTGCGTGCGGGCACACTCAATGTGCCAGGCATCGTAGGCTTTGGCAAAGCGTGTGAACTGGCCAGTAAAAACCTGACGGAAAATGTGCGACACCTTGGAACGATGCGTGACAAACTGGAAAATGAGCTGGTTACGCAGCTGGGCTGTACGGTAAATGGAGACAAAAACAATCGCTTACCCAGTGTAACCAACCTGACCTTTCCTGATTTGGATGCCGAACGCCTTCTACGGGCGCTAAGTACTGTAGCGGCATCACGAGGATCGGCCTGCAAGCAAACTGTGGCTGAACCTTCGCATGTTTTGCGGGCCATGGGCTTGACGGATAGTGCTGCGTTGGGAGCGGTGCGTTTCAGCGTAGGGCTGCCTACTACAGACGAAGAAATTACCCTGGCGATAGATCGCATATGCAATGCCTATAAAGCCTTAACCCAAATGCCCGCGTCGTGAAGGAGATTAAAGAAATCATAGCTGCATACGATCGTGCAACCAGTCGAAACATGCGCTGCGTACTTGCTACAGTAGTTCATGTGGAGGGTTCATCCTACCGGGGAGCCGGAGCCCGAATGCTCGTAGACGAATACGGCCAAATGACTGGGGCAATCAGTGGTGGGTGTCTGGAAGGTGATGCCTTGCAAAAAGCGCTGCATGCGCTCGCCCAAAACCGAACCAAGCTGGTCACTTACGATACTGGGGATGAAGCTGATGCCATAGTAGGAGCGCAGCTGGGCTGCGATGGGGTTATTCAGGTGCTATTTGAACCTTTGGAGGCTTCAAATAGTCAGGTGATTGAGCTTTTGAGGGTGGTGACCTCAGATCGTGAGACAAGAGCAGTCGTGACTTTTTTTGATTTGGACAAAAGTGGTGGACAGCACCTCGGCACGGTGGCACTGGCTACTGGCAATGAACTCCACGGACAGTTGCCAGACGAACAGTTACGCCGGCAGTTGCAAAGAGACATGGAGCTCACGAAAAACAACAAATGCTCACTTTTTCGAAAGTACCAACTCCAGAACCAATCGATATACGCCTTCATAGAGCTTTTTGAGGCCCCAAGGCAATTGGTGATTGTAGGTGCAGGCAATGATGCGCGCGTGCTGGCCCAGCTGGCAGAGCCACTGGGTTGGGAGCTGACCGTGGTAGATGGCCGCCCGTCCCATGCCAGCAAGGACCGCTTTGTGAGCTCCTGTCAGGTGTTGGTTTCCAGACCAGAAGCGGTATTGGAAAACATACCAGTAGATGATCAAACAGCTTTTGTGCTCATCACGCATAATTACCACTACGATCTGGCTGTTTTGCAGCAATTGCTTATGGCTACCGAAGTGCCATACATTGGGCTTTTAGGTCCGAAAAAGAAGTTTTTGCGCATGCAAGATGAGCTAAACGCCTCAGGGGTAGCTATCGCAAAAGATGCCTGGGAGCGGGTATATGCTCCTGTGGGTCTCGAGATCGGTGCGGAGACGCCTGCGGAGATAGGTTTGTCCATATTGGCGGAGGTTCAGGCGGCATTCGCCCAAAAGCCGGGAGGGTATCTGCGGGATAAAAAGGGAACGATTCACTCCCAGAGGAATAAACAGTTTGAAACGATTGACCTACGATGAGTGAGCAGAAGAACATAGGAGTAGTGGTGCTGGCTGCCGGAAGCAGCCGGAGAATGGGTGAGCCCAAGCAGCTGTTGCCCTACGATTCTTCAGTTTTGTTACAGCATGAGCTGCAAAAAGTAAAAGAGCTGCAGTTGGCCTTCTCTGTTGTAGTGTTGGGTGCAAACGCTAGCCAGATCCTGCAGCACATTGATGTGGAGGGTTTTGAAGTGGTAGAAAATACGGAATGGGAAGAAGGGATTGCCTCTAGTATCCGAGCAGGGCTAAAGGCGTGTGAACAGCATCGTCCGGAGCTGGAAGGAGTACTCATCGTCTTAGGCGATCAACCTCGCATTCAGGCGCAGCAGTTACACCAAATCGTGTGCGCAGATAGTGAGCTGGTGGCTGCCAGCTATGCCGGGCAGGTGGGCGTACCCGCTTATTTTGGGAGGCGCTATTTTTCAGAGTTGAAACAGCTCACCGGAGATCGAGGCGCAAAGGCGGTTTTAATGAGCCATTCCCACGAAATAAAAATGATTGAAATACCAGAAGCAGCGATGGATATTGATACCCGCCAGCAATATGAAGAAGTACTAAAACAGCATCGAATCGATTCGAAATAGCTTGCAAATGCTCAAGAAAAGAACCTTTTTGCGAACGAGAAGTATAAACAATAAGATCTGAACCTAAACGCTTAATCAAACCCTACGCTTACTATGGCCACTTTTACACTTACCGTCAACAAGAAAAAACACACCGTGGATGTAGATCCGGACACCCCCATTCTTTGGGTGCTTCGTGATCACCTCAAGCTCGTCGGCACCAAGTTTGGGTGCGGCAAGGCGCTCTGTGGTGCTTGCACCATCCATGCCAATGGCAGTGCGATCCGTTCGTGCACGCTCCCTGTGTCTGCTGCCAGCAGTCTGGAGCTGACTACTATCGAGGGCTTGTCAGAAAAGGGCGACCATCCTGTACAAAAAGCATGGCTGGAGCATGATGTGCCCCAATGTGGCTATTGTCAGGCAGGGCAGATTATGAGTGCAGCCTCTTTGTTGGCTAGCAACCCTAGCCCTTCTGATGAGGATATTGCCACAGCTATGAATGGCAATATTTGTCGCTGTGGTACCTACACCCGCATCAATGCCGCCATCAAAACCGCTGCTAAAAACTCCTGATCACCTCCAACACCCGAACTCATGACAGTAATAAAAACTCGAATCAATAGACGCTCATTTCTTAAAGTAAGTTCGGCAGGTAGTGCCGGACTGATGATCAGCTTTAGCTGGCTGGCTTCCTGTACTCCCGGTACCAAAACCCTGGAAATACCTGAAGAGTGGTACGACCTCAATGCCTACATCAAGATCGGCAATAATGGCGTAGTGACGCTTTTTTCTCCTAATCCGGAAATCGGACAAAATGTAAAGACTTCTATGCCCATGATCATAGCCGAAGAGCTAGATGTGGATTGGAAGCAGGTCATCGTAGAGCAGGCCACCCTCAATACCGATAAATTTGATCGCCAGCTGGCCGGTGGCAGCCAATCCATACGCCATGGCTGGGATGGGCTGCGCATGGCGGGAGCTACGGCTAGACGCATGCTTATGGAAGCAGCCGCAAAAAGATGGCAGGTTTCTGTAGATGGCCTCACAGCAGAGAAAGGCATCATTACTAATCCTGCTATAGGTGACCAGCTGGGCTATGGTGACGTGGCATTGGATGCCTCCAATCTTGAAGTACCCGAAGAAGTGGAGCTAAAGGAGATCAAAGATTTTCAGCTTATCGGTAAGCGGGTGAAAAATGTGGATGCCAAAAAGATAGTGACTGGCCAGCCGCTTTTCGGTATAGACTATGCTGGCGATGAAGCTACTAAAGTTGCCATGATCGTTCACCCTCCGGCCTTTGGTATGAAGCTGAAGTCTATGAACGATGACGAGGTGAAAGCTATGCCCGGCATTCATGAGGTGGTCCGAATCAATACTTCGCTGGAGGAGCCGCAGTGGTCAGATACCAATGCTTTCAATGAACTGGTGGCGGTAGTAGGAACTACCACCTGGGAGGTAATGAAGGCCAAGCAGGCCTTGCAGCTAGAATGGGAAGCTGATGGTTCGTTAGAAAACACGACCGATCATGAGTTTGCCATGAAGGACTCTATGGAGCAAATGGAAGGGCATGTAGCGCGAGAAGATGGTGACGTGTCTAAAGCATTTGCTGAAGCCGATGAAATAGTAGAGCGCACGTATACAGCTCCTTTTTTGGCTCACAACACGATGGAGCCGATGAATTTTTATGCAAATGTCTCGGCGGATAAAGCTGAGCTCGTGGGGCCAATTCAGACGCCCGAAAACCTTCGCGAGTCTGCTTCCAAGCTGTTGGGAATTCCAGAAGCTAACATTACGGTGGATATGACCCGAATGGGAGGAGGCTTTGGACGCAGATTGTATGGGCATTTCGGACTAGAAGCTGCCGCAATCTCTCAAGCTATCCAAGGACCCGTAAAACTTGTGTACACACGCGAGGATGACATGACTCAGGGGACCTACCGCCCGGCATACCGGGTGACCTATCGTGCCGGACTAGATAAGGAAAAGAATCTGGTGGCATTTGAAGCCAAAGGCACAGGTATACCTGGAAGTCCGCTCTTCGCCAACCGCTTCCCTGCGGGTACGGTGGATTATTACAAAGTGACCAACTACTGGGTGAATACCAATATTTCCACAGGAGCATGGCGTGCACCACGCTCTAATTTTACAGCGGGTGCAGAGCAGGCATTTTTGGATGAGGTAGCGGAGGCTGCAGGGAAAGACCCGATTGATTTCCGCTTGGAATTGTTTGATCGGGCTATCAAAAATCCCGTGGGTGAGAAAAATGACTATGACCCTGAACGCTATGCTGGCGTACTACGTGCGGTCAGGGAGCAAGCCAATTGGGGTGAAAACAAGCCAGGGGTATACCGAGGAGTGGCGGCTTACTACTGCCACAACTCTTATGTAGCGCAGGTAATGGATGTGGTAAAAGATGGGGACAACCTACCCAAAATCCAAAAGATCTGGTGTGCGGTAGATTGTGGGATTGTCGTCAACCTGGAAGGGGCCATCAATCAGGTAGAGGGGGGCATGATCGATGGGATCGGGCATGCGCTCTATAGTCAGATGACCTTCGAAAACGGTACTCCGCAGCAAAACAATTTTGATGGCTATCGTCTGATTCGAAATCAGGAAGCCCAGATGGATATCGACGTGCATTTTGTGAAAAACGACAAACATCCCACCGGTCTGGGTGAGCCTTCACTGCCGCCAGTGATTGGTGCTTTGGCCAATGCACTGTATCAGGCTACTGGTCGGCGGTTTTATGAGCAGCCTTTCGCGCTGGAGTACGAAAAGGTCCAGATGGGGTAGAAGTATTTAGAAGCCTTGAAAGGTTGATTCCCATTGAAAGTCCTGTCTTACGGAGTTTTATTAGGAATCGATCTTTTGAGGAATTTTTTTGAGATCAGGAATAGATAGTGGTTTTTAGACTCCTCAACTGCACTAACTATTTTTTTGCTGAGATATTCGGTATAGTCCTTTTTGAGGTCGTAACCATCTTCTATTTGAATGCAACCAATTAGGCTTTCCACAAGAGATGGGATTGTTTTTTCGATGTGATGTGCGTCAGATTTGAGGCTTGCCCTATTTAGGGGAGAAGGATCATTTATATTGGGGAGAGATTTTCTTTTCTTCATAAGGATGAACACCTACTTTACAATTATAATATTAATATAATCGAGTTTTGATTTTTTAAGTTTCTATGAAGGATGGCAAAAAAGTAAATGGACGGCATGTAAGACCGGTTACGGTGTTTTCATTAATGAAGAAAAGGCCGATTCATTTTATTTATTCCCTGGTTGCGATAATTCTGCCTTTGTTTGTCACTTCAATATTTATCCTGGTGCTGAGTTTGATTAACTCAGACATTCCGAATGTAGATGAAAAATACCTCATAAATAATGGGACTTATGTAGAAGGGAAAGTGACAAAGATCGAAAGCCAACAAAATGTGACTATAAATGGACAAAACCCAATGTTGGTCAGCTATCAATATAGTGCTGGGGATAGTATTGCTAATGGTATTTTTAGAACACTTGACCCCAAAGCTTTAGAGCAACTGGATACGGGAGTTGCTGTTACCGTGAGCTATGATGGAGGTGGTTCAGTTCTTGTTGATTTTGAGCCTTTTCATTTTCCGGTTCGAATCATAGTGTTGGTAGTTTGTCCCATTTTTTTTATCGGCTTGATATCGTCAGGGCTTTTGTATCTGAGAATAAAAAAGGAATTGCATCTCTACCGTTTTGGTGAGGTGGGATCTGCTGAGGTAACTTCAGTTACTAGTAATAGCATTCTACCATTTCCGTTTTTCAAACATCTATGGCATGTACATTATCGGTATGAAAGTGCCGATGGGTCAAGTCTGGAGGGAGTTTCCATTACAGATGATCAATCATTTAAGAACAAGGTACAGCAAGGAGATCAGGTTCAGATTTTTCTATCTAAAAGCGATTACTCAAAAAGCTGCTTGATCCCAAAGCTCGAAGCAGTTCGAAACGGTTGGGATTTGTGAATCAAGTTAGTTATCAACTGTAAAAAACTCGATTAAGCTTCTTTTTCCCGCTTAAACACCTTTGCATCAGCCACAAATGTGCCGAAGGGAATGAGCGAGGCTGCCAGTACTAGTAGTGAAGTCACTAGCGGCCAGCGATAGATGCGGATGCATTGCAGGCAAAAGATGATATACAGGATAAAAAGCCAGCCATGGGCCATGCCCACGATATAGTTGGGCTGAGGGATATCCATAGCGTATTTGAGAGGCATGGTGATGCCAAAAAGCAAGTAACTGATGCCTTCCAATATGGCAAAAGTGCGCAATCTTCCAAGTGGTGTTTTGAGTGTCATGCCTGGTCGTATCTAATTAATCGGGAGCGCAAGTTACATCACGAAAAATGGACGTATCAATGGACAGCTAAAAAAAGAAAAGCCAGTATGAAAGCATCGGAGGCTGTAACCTTACTAAATTCATACTGGTATTCGTTTGACGCTCCAAAAGAAGCTATAGAAGGTAGTGTTTTCACCAACTCGCTAGCAGCATCCCGATCCGGGGGCACATGAGTTTTGAAGCTCCGAAAGCTTCACTTTTGGTTTAGACGCAGGCACGCCACATTGGTCAGGGGCGAGGCAGGCCGTTTGTGAAGGGGTGAGGTAAAAAGCACCGTTTCTAAACTCCAGCCCATATTTACCTATCGTTTCGCCCTGATATTCTACTTCTACGTCCAGGTCTTCCAGTTGGAGCACTTCTTCGGATTTGGCGATGATCTCTGCAAACCGCTGCGCTCCCAGTCGGTGGTCAAAATCATCTGCCGTCCACAGCTGAAGACTGATGACGGATTCTTTGCGCTCAGTACCTCCACAGTCAATAAAATGCTTGTGCACAGCACCTATCTCGGTTACATGAAAATGTGCAGGCACCAGTTTGCCAGAAGGCTCCACAAAAGTGACTTCTTTTAACCCTGCCAATGCGCTTTTGATTTCGGATAGTTTCATATAATTCGCTAAGTTAATTATGTAATTGCAATATTACGATGCATTGTTTGAAACACCATGTTATTCGTATGAAGATTTTGTTAGGTCCCAGTCACTAAGGTAGGTAGTTGAAGTGCTCGCTATTGCTGGCTAAACAAGCCATGGATCTCCGCATCAATGCGCTCCACGATGAGTGCAAAGTCTTCGGGGTTTTCCACAAAATCCAGGTTGTTTACATCGATTACGAGGAGGTTGCCCTGATCATAATCTTTGATCCACTCTACATAGTGGTCGTTGAGGTTTTTGAGGTAGTCGATCCGCATGGTGGTCTCGTAAGACCTGCCACGCTTTTGGATTTGATTCACCAGGCGTGGGATGTCCGCTTTGAGGTAGATGAGCAGGTCTGGCGCCTTAATGTGCTCCACCATAGAGTTGAACAGGTCTCGGTATGTGCGGTAATCGCGCTCGTTGAGGAGGTTGGAGCTACGCAGGTTGTTGGCAAAGATGTAAGCGTCTTCGTAAATGGTGCGGTCCTGAATAGAGGAAACACCAGACTCCTGAATGGTCTTAATCTGATTAAATCGGCTGTTTAGAAAGTGGATTTGCAGGTGAAAGGCCCACTTTTCCATGTCTTCATAAAAATCCGCCAAATAGGGATTGTCTTCTACACTTTCATAGAGGACATTCCAGCCGTAGTGATGCCCTAACTTCTCCGCCAGGGTAGTCTTCCCTGATCCTATATTCCCACAAATCGCAATGTACATGAGCGCAAAAATAGAGTACACAGGCTGGTGTGTGGAAGGCTTAGCCAAAAGAAATTTTTAAATAGGATTCCGATGTATTGATGCAGTGAATTTTGGTCGTGAAAAGGTATCTGATCATAGCCAGCGCGAAGCAGGCTAGTTAACAGGGTAGGCTACTGGATGTGGCGGAGTGCTTATCTCATGTAGATATCCATTAGCTTTGGCTCTGTCCTAAGAAATGGCAACAACTTCCTGAGGGCTAAACGTCACATTAACTCATACTTATGAAATCGATTTATTTACCTGTTTTTTTGTTTGCGCTCATGGCGCGATGTACGCCAACCACAGCTCCTGCAAGTGAGACTCATATCGCTGATCGGGCCTATCATCAGCTCAAAATTTACCATCTGGACTCGGAAGAGCAGGAAATGGCACTAGACAGTTACCTGCGCAAAGCGTACTTACCGGCCCTCAAGCGGCACGGATTCCAGGGCGCAGGGGTATTTAAGCTCAGACCGGAGCAAGATACGTTGCGAAAGACGTATGTGTTACAGTCTTTTTCGGCTTTAGAGGATATTGTAAAACTCGATGAAGTCCTTTTGGCAGATGAGACTTACCTCAAGGCAGGGAGCGCTTACTTACATGCAGCACATGACAATCCCCCGTATAACCGAATAAGTACTGTGCTTATGAGGGCATTTGCAGACTTTCCATCATTGGTGCCTACTCCGCTTACTGGCTTTCGAGCAGACCGTATCTATGAACTACGCAGCTACGAGTCTGCCACAGAGTTTGATTTTAAAAACAAGGTAGACATGTTCAATGCAGGAGGCGAAGTGAAGCTGTTTGATAAGTTAGGGTTCAATGCTGTGTTTTATGGAGAGGTATTGGCAGGGGCCAGTATGCCAAACCTTATGTATATGACCACATTTGCTGATCAAAAAAGCCGAGATGATCACTGGAAAGCTTTTGTGGATTCGCCCGAGTGGAACGACCTCAAAGTCTTGCCGGAGTATCAAAACAATGTTTCGCATATAGACATTACTTTTTTGTATCCTACGGCCTATTCGGGTTATTAAGCTCACATACAATTAATTCACAGGTTGAACCTTAATGCATAATTCCATTGGGTCATCCTGTTAAACCTAAAGGTGTAAGCCACCAGTAATTTATGATTGTTTCCATTGCATTTGTATTGGTTTTAGTAGCTGTCATATTTGTATTTGCGCAAGACCAAAATGTGCGTAGAAAGCGAATAGTGAATGGATTGATGATAGCCAATACGGGACTGTTCCTGTTGCCATTGGTTTATGCATATCTAGCATCAGGTGGGGGCAATATGTGGGATGAAAACGGGCCAGGGGTAGTTCTTTGGGTTTACATGCTGCTCTTGCCTGCATGTGGTTTGTTGCAGTTTTTGCTGGTTGTGCTTAAGGTTGTCTTTCACTTTATGAGCAAGTCAAAAGCGCAGCATGAGCTTTAAGGGGTTGGAGTTTTTTCCATTTACGTCCAACCCCCTAATCATTGCCTAAATTAGCTTGCTGACGAGCTCAGGTATTTGTTGAAACGCACGAGCTTTAGACTGCTCATGGCGCAGATCCTTGAATTCCTGATATTCGATACCGATTTGGTGAAAGTTTTTAACAGTATCTACTCCCAGATAGTGCGCGCAGCTTTTGATGTGTGGTACCAGATGATTGTGGTTTGATCTGCTACCACCTGGCTGAAAATCAAACTCTCCGGATGAGGTAAATACTACTGCTATTTTACCCGATAAAATGGGCCGTATTGGTTCGTCTCCCCTCGATAGATCAAATGAAAAGGTTTTATTTACCCTGGCTACCTGATCAATCCAGGCTTTGAGTACAGCAGGCATACCGTAGTTGTACATGGGTGCTCCGATGATCAGGAGGTCAGCATGTCTGACTTGCTGAATATAGTTGTCTGATTTTTCAAGAGCAGCTTTTTGAGTTACCGTAAGCCTTTTTCTACTGAACGCCCCTGCGATCCATTCGGGAGTAACGAAAGGAGGGTTGTCATTTACCAGGTCCAAAGTGGTAAGTTTAAAGTTAATTTTTTGTGCCAGTGACTGAATAAATTGAGCTGAAAGCTGACGGGTGAGCGATCGGTCCATACTGGCGCTCGATTGGATGCTTAGTACCTTCATGTTTTTTTGGTGGCAAAGTTTCAGTATTGCCAAGCCAATTGCCTTGAACTAGTTCAAGATCGCAATTGTGACCGGATTTTGCTGAGCATTTCGGCAGACATCCCAAGGTATGAAGCAATCAGGTATTGGGGAATTCGGGCATTAAGCTGAGGGTATTCTTTCAAAAAGGAAAGGTAACGTTCTTGTGCCGAAAGCGCATTTCGGTGGTAAATTCTGCGAGTAAGCGCGGCACTATGCGACTGTAGGATTAGCCGAAAGTAGCGCTCCATTGTGGGGTATGCTTCAAGAAGTAGCTCGAAATTTTTGTGAGATAGTTTGACTACTTCACAATCTTCTAAAGCCTGGATGGTCATATAGGAGGGGCTCTGGTGATGGAAGCTATGAAGGTCTGTGGCCCACCAATCGTCGATTGCGAAGAAGATAATTTCTTCCTTATGGGTGGACTTGTTATGAATGGAAGCCTTAAGACTTCCTTTCAATACAAAAGTGTCAAATTTGCACACTTGTCCACTTTGTAATAGAAATTGACCTTTTTTTAGTTGATCACTTTTCCAGTACGAGGTAAGCTTATTGAGGTCTTTGTCTGGAAGACTTAGGTGTTGCGCTATATTGGCTAACAAGAGTTTCATTTGACAGTGAGGATTCCCTAAGTGCCCGAAATTACAACGCAAAATTCAAAACGAAGGAGACTTTTCTTGAATTGAAAATTCTTGGAACTACCAAAAAGCCCCGAGCGGTGCTCGGGGCCTTCATTTAGCTGTTGACCAGTTTTCTCGCTTTCAGTACTTCGTTGATACGCGCTTCCCAGTCGCGTATGAGTTTGAGCTGTCCATTGGGCTGGATCTGCTCATCAGCATCAAAAAACGTAACCCGTGTGGGTGGTGTTTGAGCGTGTTGCGGTATAAATGCAAGTTCTAGTTTTTCATATACCGTCTCTCTTTTCTTACCTGCTTTGATTGTACGTCGCCTGGTCATCACCTCGCACCTATCGATGGCATCCAGAGGAATCGCTTCTTCTTGCATTTTCCCATTTCTATACTTGTAGTAAAACACATAGTTGTTTGAAGCAGAAATGCCTATGACGAAATCCATGCTCACTTCCTTTGCTGCTAATTCACAGTGGTAAGAGTCGGCCAGTGCCTGTAGTCCATTGATTAAGTTTTGTTCATTGAGTTGTTTGCTTTTTCGCATGAGAAAAAACGGTATAATACATAGGGCGACTGTGATCAACCCAATGACGATTGTTCCTATATCCATTTGCTTGAAAGTTTTGATGTAAAAAAGATGTCGGCGTGGATGCCGAAAATCATAGTAATCGCACAATCAGTGCGTTCAATACGTGTAGGCCTACTTAAATGTAGAAATGGAAGGGATAGAGGAGTTGTACTTTTTTTCGCTCAATCAGCAGGTTGAGCTCCTGATAAGTCTGTTTTTGAAGATGGCCAGTGAAAAAACGGCTTGGTGCCCACTGCGCTGTATAGGCTATCGGCTCATCTAAAGGCTGGGGGAGCGGAGTGTTTTTTACCTGGATGGTACGACTTGCCTCTAGAGGTACTGTGTGGTGAAAGTAATTCTTAGAGTCATCGGTTTGTGCTGCTACTGCTGCCAGCTCAGGGCCTACCAGATACCACTGAGCAGAATAGGTCAGTCCCATGGCCAGCAGGTAGGTGGCCAGTAGTAAGGAGATGATGCCGTTTTTACGTTGTATGCTCAAGGTATTGCAGTTGTAGCTTTACAAAAGTAGGGTTATTCTCGTTTTTTTCTAGCGGTTTTGTGTCGATAGATTGTGCTAAGCGGGGTTTATCCTTAATGCTGCATTGACCTCATCCATAATTTCAATGCTATCGGTGAGTACGATGAGTTTGTCGTCTGCCATGAGTTCTGTAGATCCATTTGGTGTGAGGTACACCCCATCGCGCTCGATCATTGCGATAATAGCCTTCTTGGGAAAATTGAGTTCTACTATCTGCAGACCTACGGCTGCAGCGTCAGGCGCTATCCGGATTTCCTTCATAATCGTTTTTGGGTGCTCGGCCAGCAGCTCGTCGGTAGGAGACAAAGGCTTCGCTTTTTGGGGTAACCCTACATGTAGCCATTTGGCTACCATGGAGGGGGTGGTGCCCTGGATAAGCACCGACGTAAGGGACACAAAAAAGACAATATTGAAAATGATGGAGGCCTTATCGATGCCTGCAAGTAAGGGGTAGGTAGCAAAAACGATAGGTACTGCGCCTCTCAAACCCACCCACGAGATGTAAAACCGCCTTCTAAGCTTCATTTTGAAAGGAAGCAGTGAGATGAAAACCGCTAGCGGCCGAGCTACCAGGATTAAGAAAACAGATATCAACAGCCCAATGCCTATATAAGGAATAATTTGCGAAGGAAAGACCAACAACCCCAGCGTAAGGAATAGCACGATTTGCATGAGCCAGGCCAGACCATCAAACATCCGCATGATGGTTTTTTTATGGATCAGGTTTTGGTTACCCAAATACACCGAGCAGATGTAAATGGCCAAAAAACCATTGCCACCCACGGCATTGGTAGCAGAAAAGGTGATAAACATTAGCGCGATGGTAAGCACTGGATACAGGCCTTCAAAGTCGAGCTTGATTTTATTGATGACCAGCTTGCTGAGCTTGCCAAATATGAAACCTGCCGCAGCTCCAACAGCCATTTGTAGCAGAAAAACCGGAATTACCGACCAGAAGCCCTGTTCGGGTTGTTGTACAAGAGAGAGAAACGCAATGGTGAGTACATAGGCCATGGGGTCGTTACTGCCACTTTCCAGCTCCAGTGTAGGCCTTAGGTTTTTCTTTAGGGCGAGGTTCTTTCCCCTGAGTATGGAAAAAACTGCTGCTGCATCTGTGGAGGATACGATGGCTCCCAGCAGTAGGCTTTCGTAAATGGAAAAGTCGGTGATGAGGTAGACAAAATAGCCCAAACCCAAAGCTGTGAGGAGTACCCCCAGGGTGGAAAGCGTGATGCCTACTTTCAGCACAGGTTTTACAGATTGCCAGCTAGTATCCAGACCTCCCGAAAACAAAATGAAATTGAGCGATACTATGCCGATAAACTGAGCTATTTGTGGATTGTCGAAATAGATACCACCAATGCCATCAGAGCCGGCCAGCATCCCAATAGACAGGAAGAGGAGGAGCGTAGGAATACCAAACCGATAGCTGGTTTTGCCTGCTACAATACTGATCAGAAGCAGAATGGATCCTATAAGTATGATGTTTTCTATAGTAATGGTCATCGGTATGCCCTGGGAATTTTTTAAACCCTCAATTTACGAGATAGATAAGACACGGTTCTAACGTGCCTGGCGTTTTTAGTGTTGCTCGATAATAGCTGATTCCTGGGGCTGTGGCAAGGAGAAATCTAATGTAGAGTTAGGAAGATGGATTTGGCAGCATTGTTAGCGTGTTGATACTCAATAGTGTAGCTATCTGATTCATCATCTGGTTAACCATGGCCGGGTGCACGGCTGGTTCTTGAAAAAAAGGTGATCTTTGCCTGCTCATTCGTATCTGACTTCAATCCATGTCCATCAAAAACCAACAACAAATCCTTAAAAAACTAGGCATCCAACAGCTCAATCCCATGCAGGAGGCCACCGCAGTGGCCATTCAGTCGGCACGGCATGTGATGCTGCTATCGCCTACAGGTACAGGCAAGACGTTGGCTTTTCTGCTGCCGATCATTGCTGAGCTAGATCCGGAGGAGTCTAAGGTGCAGGTGCTGATCATCGTGCCATCACGCGAGCTGGCCCTCCAAATAGAGCAGGTAGTGCGCGAGATGGGTTCCGGCTACAAAGTAAACGCCATCTATGGTGGCCGCTCGGGTGGCAAGGACAAGCTAGACCTGAAAACCCCACCTGCCATCCTCATAGGTACCCCTGGTCGACTAGCAGATCGCATCCGGAGACGAGATATAGATACCTCCCAAATCAATACACTGGTGCTGGACGAGTTTGACAAGTCGCTCGAAGTGGGCTTTGATGAGGAGATGATAGAAATCACACAGGCGGTGCGCCGAGTGCGTAAAATCGTGCTTACTTCTGCCACTCAGGGTGTAGAAGTGCCCTCATTCGTCAATTTTAAGCAACCCAAAATCGTTGATTTTCTAGGCCAGAAGTCCAATAACCTGACTTTAAAACGGGTGATTTCGCCTGAAAAGGACAAAGCCAAAACACTCATTCAGCTCTTGAGGAATGTGGGTGATCAACCAGGGATTATTTTTTGTAATTACAAAGACACCATCAGTTACCTCAGTGAGCACCTGGAGGCAGAAGGAATTGGGCATGCCACGTTTTATGGGGGCATGGAGCAGATCGATCGGGAGCGATCGCTGGTGAAGTTTCGCAATAAGTCGCACCAGCTGCTGCTGGCCACCGACCTGGCCGCTCGCGGACTGGACATCCCTGAGCTGGGTTTTATCATCCATTACCAGCTTCCACATCGTGAAGAGGAGTTTACGCACCGTAATGGCCGCACGGCACGGATGCATAGTAGTGGAGTGGCGTACCTGATCCAGTGGGAAGCAGAAAGTTTACCCGAATTTATTCAGAAGGTGGACACCTACAAGCCAGGTGCAGGACAGGATATTTCTGCTCCAGTGTGGAAGACGCTCTTTGTGTCTGGCGGCCGAAAGGACAAGATATCCAAAGGGGATTTGGCGGGTACGTTTATCAAGCAAGGAAAGCTGGATCGTGACGATGTAGGTGTGATTGAGGTGAAGCATGACTGTGCATTTGTGGCCGTTACCGCCAAAAAAGCTGCTCAAATTGCCAAAACCCTCAACAACACCCGCATCAAGAAGAAAAAAGTGCGGGTGTCGGTACTTTAGTATATGCTTAAGGGTATGTTTGATCATTGCTGTCGCGGTTGGAAATTTACCAACATGACGCGCTAGATATACTTCCGAAAAAAAGTTGGCTGGAAAGTGTATCTTTTGATCATTTCTGCATTCTACAGGGAAAAGGAGCACCTATTCACCAATGAACAAAACCGAAACGGTCACGGATCAGGAACTGATCGAACGTTCCAAAAAAGACCACAGAGCTTTCGAAGGCTTATATGAGCGATATTTCGAGCAGATCTACCGGTTTGTGATCAAGCGGGTAAATGAGCCCACAGTATCAGCGGATATTGCGCAGCAGGTCTTTTTCAATGCTTTGACCCGGCTGTCCAGCTATCGGGAGATGGGTCACCCCTACAGCAGCTACCTCCACCGCATCGCAATTAATCTGTGTAACGAATATTTTAGAAAAAGCAAGAATCAGCGCTTTGTGCTGATGGATGATGCGCTAGCTGAATCCCTGATCCAGTCGATGGGCTGTGCTGATGCAGAGCATCTCCAAAGGGAGGCAGCCCTCATCCAGGCATTAGAGCAACTAAAGAGCAAAGAACTCATGCTGGTGGAGTTACGGTTTTTTGAAGGCTACTCCTTCAAGGAAATTGGCTACCTGAGCGGTATCACCGAAAATTCCGCTAAGGTGAAGACCTACAGAATTCTGAAAAAACTCAAACGTATGATCGATGGCCATGGAAAATAAGAAAGTAAAGATCGTACGGCATATCGAGCACCTGCATGATGGAGCGAAGCATAGTAATTTCGAGGCGCTATATGACCAGTATACAGACTACCGTGCTACACTTGTAAAATATAAAATAGTAGGAGCGGTGTGTGTATCAATCGCTGTAACAGCTATTATTTATCTGCTTGCGAGCGACTTGACTAAGCCAGAGAAAATCCAAATGCAAACCCATGAACTGATGCGATTGGCACCCAAGCCCCTTCAACATGGACTCGCCACTCGGCTTCCAGATCGGCTGGATCCGAACGCCCAGATCAAGACCAAACAGTCAGAGCTTCCAGTTGCCAGACTTATGGAGCAAAAAGAGGAGTCTACAGGTTCAGAGGAGGCTGTTATTCCTGATACTGTTTCAATTGATACTTCCCCATCCATGAGTGTTTTTAGGGCAGCCCAACCCATAGCAGGTATTAGCCACTTGTTAGCTTACTTACAGGCAAACATCATTTACCCGGAAGCTCACAAGCCAGACTCCATTTCAGGTACAGTGGTGGTGGGCTTTACGGTGCTGGAGGATAGTACCATTGGCGCTATCAAAGTGGTTCAATCGCTGGGAGCGCTATTCGACGAAGAAGCAAAGCGCGTAGTACGTCACATGCCTACGTGGCAGCCTGCCATGCAAAATCAAAAACCTGTGAAGCAGGATTTTACTATCCCCATTACTTTTCAGTTATTTTCTGAGCAGCCATGAAGTATTTTTTATCGATCATCTTTGTTGGGTTGGTGTGTTGGGGCTATGCGCAAAATGGCTGTGGTAGCGAGTCGAGCCTTACCGATGCGGAGCGTTTAGTCATTGCCACAAAGCTGGAACGCTGGCAGGGGAGTACTTCCAGGAGAATCACTTTCGAAATACCCGTGGTATTTCATGTTCTCAGTCATTCAATGGTAGATAGATCGGATGAGCTGATCGAGCTGCTTGATCAAGTTAATCAAGCATTTGCAGGAGAGGGGGTGTTTTCTGAAAGCGTCAATACAGGTATTCAGTTTTGTTTGGCAAAAGCAACACCAGACTCAGGCGTGACCAGCGGTATTCAGCACATCGTCACACCCTATGGAGGGCTGGATGCAGACATGGAGCTTGATCGTACCATTTCCACTGTCTCTTGGGATCCTGCTCGCTATGTGAATATCTATGTGGTGGATGAAATTCGAGGAGAGGCTCTGGCAACGTACTCTGGACGCACCTGGTGGACACGCCTTGGTATCGGTGGGCTGGCAGCGCCACATCAAGGTGTCTGGATTGCGTCGGCAAGCGTAGATGTTTTGGTACATGAACTAGGTCACTACTTTGGCTTATTACATACCTTCCAAGGGTATCCAATGGGCTGTGCCAATGCTGACTGTACGCTGGATGGTGATATGGTATGTGATACACCTCCGGACAACACTGTTGTTGGAAATTTACTCAATAGCTGCTTTACTGATACCCTTTCCAATTACTCTAATGGCTTTTTTACGGAAGATGTGCCGGACTCCAAAAACTTTATGGACTACAATTCATCGGGTACTTTTACGGAGGGACAGGCAGAGCGTATGCGCTTTTTTATTGATAACGATTACCCCCAATTGCCCAACAGTACTTTATGTGTGAAGCCCTGTGAACTGCCTCCGGTGGGGGTTTCAGCTAGTATGCAACAGTCTACAGCAGGTGATTCGGTAAGGTTTTCGGTAGTAGCCGACTCATCCAACCTGACCTTTCGGTGGTATGTAGCCGACAAGCTGATAAGTGACTCTTCTTCGTTTGTGTATGCTTTTCCTGAAAAGGGCTGGTATGAGGTACGACTCAATGCTTTTCGCAACAGCGACAGTACCTGTTTTGCTTCTTTTGCTTACCATATTCCTGTGACGTGTGGAGTCTCTGCACGATTTTCTCCTGAAAAGCGCATCATTGCTTCCAAAGTTCCGCACGCGCTGATGACCGATTCTGTTCGGCTGGTCAATTATAGTACCGGTGCTGACACTTATGAATGGCATATCCAGCATGCCCCACGTGCACCTGAGACTGTTGTTCTTCCTGAGGTGACTGATAGTAGTCAGCACTTCACCTATTTATTCAAAGAACCTGGCGACTATACCATTTGGCTGGAGGCCCAATCCGGAGATTGCAGAGACACCTCCAGGATGTTTGTGCTGCCCGTAGATGACCCCACCATGGATGCCCGTGCCAGGTTTAATAGCCTCACCTGCTACAACGATACAGCCGTAATAGCGGATTTTGTAATCTACAACGATGGCTATGATACCATTAATGTAAAAACGCCTATTAGCATCTATGACGGTGATCCGGCGCTGGCATCGTCCAGTTTGTTAAAAGTCATGCCTTTGCCAAAGGTCGTCTACGGGAAAGATTCTGCTCGCTTTACTACAGTACTACCACGGGATAAATCAGTTGATTCGTTTTATCTCGTACTAAATGATTCATCAGGCAGCCGAACGGTAAGTGATTTTCCAAGAGATGACGAAAACTGGTTGAGCGTACATTCAGAATTTCCAGCTTCCGGTTATGCTGAGCTCACCTACACCAACAACATTGCTGGGGCAGCTTACCTGGACCCACCTGTATCTGCTTTTTCAGATCTTCTGGCTTGTAGTGGATCGTTATTAACGTTTTCCGTGCCAAATTCGGAAAGGGTAGAGTGGATATCGGCAAATGCTGGAAGCCTCGGGCAGGACAATCCGCTGGAGTACACCGTGACTGAAGACGACTCACTTTTTACTCGGTATACCTATCGCATTGGATGCCAGATGGATGATACAGTGGCCATTACTGTTGATACCAGCCAGGTGGAGTTTCAGCCAGAGTACATCATCACACGAGGAGCAAGTGTGACCCTGGAGCTCAGGGAAGCGCAATACTGCCAGTGGCAAGTGAACGGACGGAAGCAAGGAGGCTGTACCATGCAAGTTGCGCCTGAGCAGACTACCCACTACACCTTTCAAGCTACTGATCGCAATGGCTGCATTAAAGAGGGAGTAATCACCGTGTACGTAGAACATGATGGGTATTTGCCAGACCTTTTTACACCAAATCATGATGGAAACAATGACAACCTGCGTGTGTATGGGCTCCAGGGCGTGCAGCAGATTACTTTTCAGCTTTACAACGCTCGTGGTAAGGTGGTATATGAAAGCGCCAGCCTGGATGAGCTACTGTTTTCTGGCTGGGATGGAACTTATCTCGGTCAGTTGCTGCCCTCAGGAGCATACTTTTGGCAGGTTTCAGGACGGAGTTTGTCGGGCAATCCTATTCGTATCAATGGTGCAGAGTCGGGAGTAATTCACCTCGTAAGATGAACGGTTTGCGATTTCATATTGGTTGGCTGCTATTGGTAAGCGTAGGTTTTTGGGCCAAGGGGCAGCAGACCATGCACGGATTAGTGGACTTTACAAATGCGGTATATAACCCGGCTACTATTGGCATGGATAATTACATGGCTGCAGAGCTCATGTACCGTTCCCAACAAACCATGCCCGGGGTGCGGCTTACCTCAGCGCTGCTTAGCCTGAAGTATCCCATTTTCAATAAAGTTCGGGATCCATCCATGACGTATGGGCTGGTGGCTGGTCAAGATCAAACCGGCCTGGACGGCCTCCTTACTACGTATACTATGGGAGGCTTGTATGCGGTGAACCTGCTGCCTGCTCAGCGGTATCATCGCCTGTGCCTGGGTACAGGCCTGAGTTATTTTCGGCAGACTGCCGCTATATCACAGCTCACCACTGGTCAGCAGTATGTTCCGGGGGTGGGTTTCGACCCTTCCCAGCCCAATGGTGAAATCAGTGGTGATCTGGACGGTCGGTACTTCACATGGGATTTGGGTTTAGCCTGGAGTGAAAGTCACCGTAAGTATGGAATTGCGAAATATGCCAATGTTGCTTTGCTAAGTGCCAACAGGCCACGAGAAAGCAACTGGTCGGAGGCAAGGCTCAACCCGATACTCTATGCAAGTGCAGGGCATCAGGTATACCGAAAGCGTCATTTTGCCCTGCAAGCAGATGTGCGACTGTGGGCAGCCGATCGACTGTTTTCCGCCGCAGTGGGGCTAACATCAAAAATGAACATGCGTAGGGGACGCACCAAACAGCGGCTGGACCTTTCCCTTTTTTACACTCAAAATCAGGGAGTAAACCTCGGAGTGACACTGGTGGATGATCGACGGTTTAGCGTAGGAGCCAGCTATGAGGTGCCTCTCAATAGTCATGTGGCCCATCAGGGGGCCTTTGAGATAGGGTTGGAGGTGAAGCGCTTACGCAAAAGTAAAAGAAAGAGGCGATCTGCATTTTATAGTCGTAGGCCTGCGCGCCCTGCATCAGTAGATGATGACAAACTCTCTATTCTGGGAGATAGTGCTGCTGTGGAGCCAATAGATAGTGTCCTGTTGGCTGATTCGATACCGCCGAAGGAAGCGGGCATGGTGGATAGCCTGCTCCTCTATTTTACCTATGAGCATAATAGCCGCAGGCCCAAGGATGAAGAAGTGGCTGTACTGGAGGAGTTACTAACGCTGCTACGCCAGTATCCGGAGGCGGAGATAGACCTGATCGGCCATACCGATGATACGGGCAGTCACCGCTATAATCAGCAGCTTTCGGAGTGGCGTGCCGAGTTTATCTATGAGCTGTTGGTCTACAAGGGCATAGATCCAGACCGCATGACTTACACGGGAGCGGGTGAGCTCTACCCCCTCAATGACAACTCGGACGAGGAGGACCGCAGCGCAAATCGGAGATTGGAGGTGATTATTTATTATTGATGGGCTGCACCCAGCAGTAACTGCATGCAGCCCAGATCGTATTACGTCCTAATCTCTCTGCGCATAAACTTGTAGTAAGCATATGCAAAGCAAGATACCGTGGCTGCCAGCAGTCCGCTCACTTGTGGCCATACGATCATCAGGCTGTCTTTAAATGGCAGAGCCGTGGGGATAGCACCGGCCATTTGGTCCATGGTGACAGGACCCAGGCTCCGTACCGAAGGCATCAGCAGCGTGGTGGTGGCATCAGCATATAGCTGGCTGGGTGCGAGCCGAGTGAGGCTAAAGAGTAGGTCGTAAAACCGCATCAGCTCTGCAGGAGGTGCCGGATCAGGGATCATGGCTTTCACCGCCAGGTTGACGATCACTTCATAGAATACCGTAAAAAACAGCCAAATACCGATGGCTGTAAGCGCTGAAGTAGCCGGCTGCCGAAAGAGAATGGACAGCAAAATGGCGATGGCCAGCCAAAAGGCAATGTAGCACAGACTAATCAGCACATGTGCAAAGATGCGTAGCACTTCTTCCAGCTCTATTAGGATGCCCGTAAGCAGCGTGCCCGTGCCGATCATGAGTAGCGTAAGACATACCAGCAGAGTCCCTACCAGAATGATGACACTCACAAACTTGGATAGCAACAGGTTGTCTCGGTACACCGGCTGAGCCATGATGCGGCTGAGCGTACCACTTTGTTTTTCGGAGTTGATGGCATCAAATCCCATGCTGATGCCTAACAGTGGCCCCAAAAAGTTGAGAAATACGTGAAACGGCGGCAGGCTCCCCTCCGTGGAGGTCAGGAGCTTTAGGTAGAGAAACAGCTCATCCGCATCTCTTACCGAGGCTACCATAGACCGTAGGTTGCTCATAGACACTAGCAGCGACCCCCAGTAGGTGAGGAGGATCAGTACCAGTAGCACTATAAACTTCCAACTACGTATCTGACCGGCTATTTCTTTGCGCACCATCACCCAAAAGGCGTTGCTCAGAGCCTGACTGGTGGAGGATATGGTGGCAGCTATTGCATTGTTCGTCTTTTCCATAGTTCCATTTTTCTAGGCGCTAAAAATCGATTGATAGATGTCGTCCAGCTGGTATTCTTTCTTCTGAACGCCCGCCACATCGTAGCCCTTGTGGACAAAAAACCTGACAATCTCCGGGGTGATGTCCTCCCGCAGGGCTATGTCTACTGTGTGGCCGTCGATGGTTACCTCCTGCACGGCAGGAAGCTGGCGGATGTCAGCCTCATCTTTCCACGGTATGGTTAATGGCTGTTGAAGTACGATCTGCACTTGGCAGGCAGCTTTACCATTGACGGACCGGGCCAGTGTGGACAGGTCACCCTGGGCCTGTAGCTTACCGTTGACAAAAATTCCCACCCGATCGCACACCTGCTGTACCTGCTGTAGGTAATGGGAGGAGAGCAGTACGGTGAGGCCCTTTTGGCGGCTTAGCTTCACGATGAGGTCTAGAAACTCCTTTACCCCAATGGGGTCGATGCCCAGGGTAGGCTCATCCAGGATGATGACTTCTGGTTGCTTGATGAGCACCTCGGCCAGTCCAAGGCGCTGTTTCATTCCACGCGAAAAGGTAGATGTGCGCCGAGCCATGGCTTCCGCATCCAGGCCCACCAGCTGTACACATTCCTCACAGACCTGCTTCAGCTGCGAGCCCGCTATGCCGTTGAGCTCACCGATGTACATCAGGTTTTGCCAGGCGGTCATATCGTCATAGAAGCCTATGCTATCGGGCATGTAGCCCACCTTTTGCTTTACAGCAATGGGGTCTTTGGTGGCATTGTGTCCACACACATACGCTGTGCCAGCGTCAGGTTCAGTGAGGCCCAGCATCATCAGGATGGTAGTGGTTTTGCCGGCACCATTGGGGCCCAGCAGTCCAAAAATCTCACCCTTTTGGATGCTCAGGCTCAGGCTATCTACAGCCGTGAGCGAACCATAACGCTTCGACAGGTTATTCAGTTCTATGATTTGTCGCTCCATAGCTCTGCTTATCTTCTGCCAAACTTGCGAATGAGGAAAAAGACGATACCAACAGCTATTACAATGACCAGAATGCCTACCCAGCCGGCCAGCACGGAGGTTTCTACAGTCACCCGGTACTCAGCGGTATCTCGCGACTCGGTGTTTTTTATTGTGAATTTAGTGATGTAATCTCCTGGAAGGGTTTTTTCGGGTACTGTAAGGGTGGTTTTTACTTCCGTAGATTTGCCTGGCTGTAGGTTTTCGATGGTTTCGGGCTCAAAGCTCGCTTCCCACTTGGAAGGAGTGCGTGCAGAGAGGTCCAGCTCGCTAAGCGGCAGGGTACCCGTGTTGGTTACCTTCAGGGCAAATTCCATCTTTTCGCCTTCCACCACCTTGCCACTGAGTCTTCCCGAAGGAGTACTGAGCGCTACCTCATAGGAGCCCTTCACTACTGCTTCCAAAGTAAAGGACAGGTCTTCGTTTTCTGCTTTGGCGGTTACCGGTATTTTGTAAGTGTTGGGCTTGCACTCATGTGCAGGCTTGAGCTCTATGCTGATCGACTCTGTTTTGTCTTTGTCCACTTTGAGGGACCTTACACTACTTCCGCGCACCTTAAACGATGCCCTCCAGCCCTCAGGTACACCTGCTTCAAGCGCAAAGGTTTTAGCCTCATCGCTGCTGTTTTTGAGAGTGGCCGTGTAGCGAAACGTCTCATCTGAAGTGTTTTCAATGTTGTACAGGTTGGGGGAGAAGGTGATGGCCTTTTTTTGGGCGATTGCACCCCAGCACATCAAAGAAAATAGCGCAACACTCAGCGCAGCCTTGGCGCCTTTGGTTGCAGTTATAGCTTGTTTCACTGACATTTTCTAACGAATTAAAAGGTTAAGAATCTCAAACATTTTATCCGCTCTCGCATGTAGGCGATCTGCTAAATCATGCTGCAAGTATAGGCTGAGGCCAAAAAATATTGAAGGGGTGGTTCGTGGTGTTTAACAAATGTTAACACCTGTTAACGGGTATTAACAGGGTTTCCGGTCATTCGCGTGAAATCGGTCCTCGTGCCATTTCTGGGGATTGTTTTTGATGTAGGCGGAAATGTTTTGAAATGATTTTTCATTTCTGATGATATGATCATGGTATCGGGATTGCCACGCAAAATCGGGATTAATCAACCGTGCATTTTTGGTTACCCCGATTTTAAATCCACGGATGATGGATGCCAGGTTTTTGGATTGTGGACCAAATTGGTTTTTTGGCGGGATTGATTGTGGTGATGGTGGTGGTGATAGAGACGCAAAATCTTGCGTCTCTATCACCACGGGATGATCATATGGTTTGTCAATAATTACAATTCCATGGACGTGATTAGGCATAATGACATGGTTACCCAATTTTACAAATGGGAAATGTGTCGGGATTTCCCGCCAACATTTATTGGCGATATCCCCCATTTCCGACAATCGCATTTTTCCATCCACCACATCCCCAAACCAGCAGATCCGGTCTTTGGTGCAAATGGTGACAAAATACGAGCCATTCCATCCATAATCCCAGTATGGATTCCGCGCAGATGCGATGCGGTATTTGTTTTGGTATAGGTCAGTCAAGTCTAATTCGTTTGGTTAGGTGCTTCGGATAAAAATAATAAAAAGAATTAAAAATAACTGTTGATTGGAAGCAACGTATTAAACCCACCTCCTGAGCAAAAGCTCATGATGAAACCGCCGGATGGGCATGTCAAAGCCCGGGCCGCCAAAACTGCATGGGTTTCTGATGATCTTCGTATTGAATTGATTTTCTGCTATTTCAACAGGCATTTCTTCCAGATCACTGGCTATGGAATATTCATAGTCCTGCTTGATTCGGGAAAGGTGCGCCGTTGCGGATCGGTTCGTTTGAGTGTAGGGGACAAATAATTCACATTTTTGCAAATAAAGAGTCGGGTCAATCCCTCCAGCACGGATCGAGACACTCAGGTTTTGGTGAAAGGTTTCCAAAAAGTCTTTGTGTGTTTTTCGTGAATACTTAAAGACAAAGAATGTGAGTTTGGTGAGCGGGTTGGCCAATACCAGGTAGCGAGCACGGTTGATGAAAAACACGTCCACATACCAGATGGTCAGCGGGTCTATTTGCTCCTCAGGCCAGGGGCTGTCCATATAGATATGATCCCCGAGGTATCGTTTTACTTTTCGCGATTGATATAGGTGAATCGGCATGTCTTGCTGGTTTTAGTCCAAAATAATAGAACTTCCCGAATTGCTTAAAGCGATGGGGAACCTTTGTAATCCTTAGCTGTTATTTAGTTGCATTTACCCTATATTTGCAATATGAAGTACAGTGAGCTCAAGCAAAGCCTCAAAAACCACAAACTACGTATCACAGATTGCCGGATGGATGTGCTGGCGTATTTCAAAGAAATGCAACGGGCACTATCGTTTAAGGATCTGGAAGACAAGTTTCAGGAGTATGATCGGGTGACGCTTTACCGTACGTTGCACTCCTTTGAGGAGAATGGACTGCTGCACAAAATCCCCGGTGACAGTGGCTCTGCGGTTTATGGCCTTTGCAACGACTGTGATGTGGAGTCGCACCATCACAACCACATGCACTTCAAATGCACCTCATGCGGAACCACAGAATGCATCGATGTACCTGTGGAGATTCCGGCACTTTCATTACCCAAAAATTATAAAATGACAGATATGGATGTGATCGTCAACGGAGTATGTAACACCTGCAACTCCAACTGATTGATGCGAACTGTTTTTGTATTGCTGCTGATCGTTTTATGTTCAGCTGCCTGGGGGCAAAGTGTCCTCACAGGAAAGGTCACCGATCCTGCTGGTGAGCCTTTGATAGGTGCAGCTATTGTGATTCATGAACTAGACAAGGGCACCATTACTGACGTGGATGGTGTTTTTCGCTTTGAAAACCTCCGAAGCGCTGATTATCACTTGCACATAAGCTATGTAGGCTATGAGGCACGTACCATTTCGGCGCATGCCAATGAAGGAGACCTTATCACCATAGAGCTGGAGCCTACCTCACTGGAGCTTAGCGAGATAGTAGTAGAGTCTAACCACTACAAGACCGGCCCTAAAGAGCATACGCTCGCTATGGAGATCATCGATATGGAGTACCTGAAAAGCAACCGAAAAGGCACGCTGGTCAACTCGCTAGAAGATCTGCCTGGGGTCAATGCCATCAATACCGGAGTGGGCATATCGAAACCAGTGATCCGTGGAATGAGTTTCAACCGCGTGATCGTAAACGACAAAGGTGTAAAACAAGAAGGCCAGCAGTGGGGCACCGATCACGGGCTGGAGATTGATATGTTTGAGCCGGGCAGAGTGGAAGTAGTGAAAGGTCCTGGCTCGCTGATGTATGGTTCCGACGGCCTGGGGGGCGTGCTCAATATCTTTCCGCCATCGCTTCCAGATCCGGGTACCCACAGGGGATCCGTGCAGAGTATCTACAAAACCAATAACCAGTCCATTAGTACTTCTACCTCCTTAGAGGGAAACTTTGACGACAAGGTGTATCGGCTCCGGTTTAGTACGCAGGACTTTGGTGACTACCGGGTACCAGCCACCACCTTTAATTACAACAGCTTTAACCTGCCGCTCTACAACAATCAGCTTAAAAATACAGCAGGAAACGAACGAAACCTTACGGCCATGGTTGGGCTGAAGAAAAACTGGGGATACTCCACACTAACGGTGAGCAACTTTCATCAGACTGCAGGGTTTTTTGTAGGAGCCATAGGTATACCGAGGGCTTATCAGCTGACTCCTGATGGGGATGATCGCGATATGGACCTGCCCCAACAGGAAATCAACCACTTCAAAATCATTTCGAATAGCAACATCCTGATAGGTAAAAATTGGCTGGAGATGGACATAGGCTATCAAAACAACTACCGGCAGGAGCAGTCTAACCCTCATGCCCATGGCAAAGGGCCTCGACCTGAGGGTACAATGGCTCATGCACTGAGGCTGCAAACCTTTAGTCTAAATGCGCGCTATTTCAAAAAGCTCTCAGAACGGCATTCACGGATTGTAGGTGTGCAGGGGCAGCAGCAGTTCAATTCACGCGGTGGATTTGAGTTTCTATTGCCAGATTATACCAGTTCTTCCATAGGAGCCTTTGTTTTCGAGGAGTTTAGCTTTCAGCGAAAGGTTACGGCCACTGCGGGTTTACGGTTTGACTATGCCAATCGACAAATAGAAGCATTTGAGGAGCCTATTTACGATGACGAAAATACGATAGCGCGCTATTATCAGCGCAACGCGGCTATTGATGCTGACTTCTATAATTTCTCTGGTGCTGTAGGTCTCAGCTACTATCCCAGCAGGGCATTCAATGCCAAATGGAACCTGGGCACTAGCTTTAAAGTGCCAACCACCGCCGAACTATCTATGAACGGCATCCATCATGGCACTTTCAGGCATGAGGTAGGGGATAGCACCCTCACTTCTGAGCGGGGCATACAGGGAGATATGAGTGTGAGTTATCAAAAGAGCAATTTTAGTGTGGTAGTTAGCCCCTTTGTTTCGTGGTTTGATGGCTTTATCTATTTGGCTCCAACCGCCAGTTTTTCATCGAGTATGGATCCAGATGCATTTCCTGAGGGCGGGCAGGTATTTCAGTACCGCCAAAACAATGCCTTTTTTGCTGGAGGGGAGTTTGCAGCTGAGTACCATCCTATTGAGGAAATCCATTTTCGGGTGGCTTACGAATACGTCTATAACTACAACCTGGACTCCAAACTTCCCTTGCCATTTACACCGCCAGCATCGGTCTATTCGGAGCTGCAGTATGAGCTAGAGCCCTCTCTGCCATGGGTAGAAGGCATCAATGTAGGGGTAAGCTATAAGCGGGTTTTTGATCAAAACCGTGTGGATCGAAATGAGCGTACCACACCCGGGTTTCATTTGCTGGGAGTAAATCTAGGTAGCCATTTGGAGTTCAACGGCTTCAAGCCTGAGATTGTCTTATCTGCTCAAAACCTGACCAACACTCGGTATTTCAATCACCTCAGTAGATACAGACTCCTCAACCTTCCCGAGCAGGGACGAAATTTCGTTATTTCTCTAAATATCCCTTTTGCAATTAAATAGAGTTTAAAATACATTTGCAATGTAATTGCATATATGAAAAACTTGATATGAGAAGATTAACACTTAGTTTAGGATTGGTTACGGCTATGTTTGTGATGGCATGTGAGGATGATACAGAGGTGGATATTACTGCACCCACTATCACACTGGAAGAACCCGTGATGGGCGAGTCGTTTGCTGCTGGTGAGGAGCTGCATTTTGATGCGATGTTTGAGGATGATGTCGAGTTGGCCACTTTTAACCTATCCATTCATGACAACTTCAATGGTCATAGCCATGGACGGGTAGCGGTTACTCCTTTTGATTTTGATCAGAGTTATACCCTTTCGGGAAAAACCCAGGATGTTCATGAGCATATAGACATACCTGTAGATGCTACAGCAGGTCCGTATCATCTAGTGGTGGATGCTATCGATGCAGCAGGAAATGCTACTAATTTTGCTGATGGATCATCCAAAGAGGTGGAGATCTGGATCACAAATGAGGAGATGGCACATGTTCATTTCGAAGATGCCAATGGCACAGAAGTGGAAGAATACGAAGGAGTAGTAGGCGAGGAGCTGAAGTTTTATGGTGAAATAGAAGATGAGGTAGGTACCCTCGATCATATAGAGATCGTAGTGGGTCACCTGGAAGATGCTGAGGAGCATGACCATGATCACAGTCATGGACGGGTATTGGAAGAAAATATCTACGATAAAGACGTGGAAGCAGAAGGAGAGACATCAGTATTGCTACAAGACCTGCTGGAAGGTGAGAGCATCGTGGTTACCCAAAGCGATTTGGACGAACTGGAAGAAGGCGAGCACCTCTACCTAATCGTAAAAGTGACGGACAGTGATGGCAACATTGCCAGACATAGCATCGAGATTCATTTCGATTGAGGCAAATAGCTTTTCATCTACAATTAAATAACAGAAGGCTGTCGCGAAATGTGGCAGCCTTTTTTTGGTGTGCCATGCACACTTTCCTCTACCTCTAGGGTGAGGTTGAGTTTTTTTTTAAACCAAGTCCCGAACGAGCCCAGATGGAGTGGAATCGTTAGCTGAAGGCAAGGGTGTCCTGAGTAATTGGGAATCCAAAGGAAGCTTAAGGCAAA
>NZ_QREG01000033.1 GCF_003386095.1 Marinoscillum furvescens DSM 4134
GGGAAAACTTCATGCACGGTTTGATGAAGGGGGCGCTGGCAGTTCTATTTCGCTATATTTATAGCAACATGTAGGGCTGTCAGGCTCTACTCTACGATATAATTGCATGAGACTACTTTACATGCTTCTTGGACTTTTAATTTTTTCGTGCTCAACGAACAAATCATCTGAAAAAGCTAATGGAACTGATTCGCTCGAACATTCAGAGTCCAAAGCACTAACGTCATTCGATTCTACCGACACGAAAGCGCCTCAAATTGAATTAGGTAACGCATCAACATTTGACATGGGAACTGGTGCAATTCTATTTATATCGCCAGATTCGGCTGAAACTGCTCAAATGAAAGAAAAACTGGGTGACGATTTCTATGTTGTTGCAGATGACCAGAATTTTTACTTTTCACAGGCGGCAGATTTTCTAGATTCCAGATCAGTCAAATACGAATTCACCAACAAACGCTTCATAACACTAAAACTTAATCATAAGTGGAATCACACAGATCATCCGGTAACTGAAATAACAATTGATACTGATACTTTGGAGTACAAATGGATTACCATAATGCATGATGGTTACGACCCTCCAATTATTTCTGCCTATATCGACGTGCCAACAAACTTTGAGGAACTGGATGAATAAAAGATATCTAACATCCAAGGCTTCGTGTGGTCTGCAGGGCAGGGGAGCCTATTAACATGAAGCCTACGCGGCCCGACCTGCGCGGCCCGACCTTAGTTGAACGAATAGCTGTGTAGGGAGTGATATGGGGACCCTGGAACTCGGCCGGGATTGGAGGTGATTATGAATAGCAGAAGCATCTGAGGTCCTCCGCCCTTGTTGGAGTTGTCTCCAACAAGCGAGATGCGGTTAGGGGGTAGTAAGCTTTATTTCAGACCATCAAAGGTGAAGAGAGCTACGTTCTACACCCTGATTACCACCAAAAATCCACAGATCTACTCGATCCTGCATTAGCTGGGGCCTTCCGTCTATTAGCTGGAGGCTTCCGTCTATTGGTCGGAGGCTTCCGCCTGTGGTTTGGAGTTTTCCGCCTGCGGTTTGGAGTCTTCCGCCTGTGGTCTGGAGGCTTCCGCCCGTTGGTTGGAGGTTTCCGTCCGTGGTTTGGAGGTTTCCGCCTGTGGTTTGGAGGTTTCCGTCCGGGGTTTGGAGGCTTCCGCCTGTGGTCTGGAGGCTTCCGCCTATTGGTTGTGAGCTTCCGCCCGTTAGCTGGAGGCTTCCGTGCGTTGGTTGTAGGCTTCCGCCTATTGGTTGTGGGCTTCCGTGTATTGGTTGGAGACTTCCGCCTGAGGTTTGGAGGCTTCCGCCCGTGGTTTGGAGACTTCCGCGTGTGGGTTGGCGTCTTCCGTCCGAGGTTTGGCTTCTTCCGCCCGAGGTTTGGCTTCTTCCGTCCGAGGTTTGGGACCTTCCGTCTGTGGTTTGGCATCTTCCCTCCGAGGGTTGGACTCCACCGCCTGTGGTTTGGCTTCTTCCGCCTGTGGGCTGGAGCCTTCCGCCAAGGGTTTAGTCCTGCCCTGGCTTCTCAGTATAGGTATTTGCAATTGCTTAAAAACCATTATCTTCGAAGGGTGTAATAGGTTAAAATACACTAAGTGTGCTAAACACTTTTCGCCATGATCAACGCAAATATGAAACAGCTAATTTTATTCATTTTCACAATTTTAAACTTTAGTTTAACATTAAAAGCTCAAACTTGTGGTACACCAATACCTGCAAACCCAATTATTTATTCTGATGAGGCTAACGCCCGAACTGCGAATTCTACCTTCTGTATTGATATTTTCTTCCATATTGTACGGAATACCAACGGATCAAATGCATTTCCAACACCTAACTTAAATGCAATTGTTGACGAGTTAAATAATTTCTACAATGTTCACGGAATATTTATAAGGAATGCCGGATCGGACAATATTAACAACACTAGCTTTGTGATTCTTGATGCAAGAAATGGCTCATCCGAGGATGATAACCTCTTTGCTACACAAACTAGGTCAGATGCAATAAACTTCTACATAGTTGATAGGTTTGTACGTTCTCATTTAGTCGGAAAAGCACAAAACATTCCTTCAAATGCCCTAGTAATGCGTGATGAAGATGTAATTTCATCTATTTCAGCTCATGAACTAGGTCATTGCTTGAATTTATACCATACTTTCCAAGGAACTGATCCGAACACATCTGGCTGTGCAGAAGCTATTAATGGCTCAAACTGTAACTCATGCGGTGACTTAGTTTGCGATACTCCTGCAGACCAAAATACTGGCATTTTTGGAGGCTATTCACCTGACCTAACCAACATAATGTCCTATTACCTACCCGCTGACCATTTTACAACTGGTCAAGGATGGAGAATGCGCACAGCTATTTCTCGTGAGTCTGCTCTTAGCGGAATTACAGGAACAAGTTGTACAATTCCAAAATTGTCATCAATTGATCATCTCTGCAATTCAGGTACAAAAACCATCACTGTTTCTAATTTAGGTGCTAATACTACCACTTGGACGGTATCACCTTATGTTAGTATCGTATCCAGTAATAATTCAAGCATTACCGTCGAAGCAAGTAGCTCTTCGGCTCAAGGAAATGCCTTTGTTCGTGCTTCATTCAGTAACACTACATATAACCCCTCTGAAAGATTCTGGGTTGGTAAGCCAAAACTTTACGATCCAAGTATTTCAGGCTCCGGTAATGTGGGTTGCAACAGCATTTATATCTATGATTATTTGGGTTCTGTTGGAGGAGCTTCGTCTACCCGTTGGGTGGTTAGCCTTCAATTTGATAATATCAGCAGCGTAAATGATTATGAGCTATTTGTTGATCCCACTAATGGGGGTGATGGTTTTGTGACCCTTGTGGCTTCTAATGATTGCGGTGAGGATATGATTTGCAAACCTGTCTCTGTGACAGGCTGGTCTTGTGGTCCTGGCTATATTAATTTCCCGACTGAATACTCCTGTGGAGGGGGTGGAGGTTTTCCTTCTTTTGGTTTGAGGTCTCAATCCAATGATTTTACGATCTTCCCAAACCCTACTTCTGATGGAGAAACAACTGTACTCAGCACAAATCAAGAAACACTCTCTGAGAAACTTCAGGAGGATCGGTTTCAAGAAAAAATTCTGGCGAGATTAGAATTGATATCTACAGAGCTTCAGATCACATCATAGTATTCTCAGAAAGTTTTAAAAATGAGCAATTTAAAGTGAGTACCGACCACCTAGAAACAGGTACATATTATTATGTAATTGCACGAGGAGAAACCAAAGAAGTTAAAAGAATTATTGTTGAATAAAACTCATAACAAAATGAAAAATATGATATTATTATTAGCACTTTTAAGTCTTTTAGCTTGCTCAGAAGATGATAATAAAGTTGAACAAGAAACCTCGATATTTGGAACTTGGCAATTAGTAGAATCATATATTGTGGATGGAGTCGAAGGTAACTGGTTAGAAGTTGAAAATGGTTACAACTACCAAATAATGAGCAATGGGCTTTTCACATCTTCCAAATTCAATGAATGTGATAACGGAAATTATGAATTACGTGACGAAACTATAACTTTCAATTATAGTTGTGAAGGCTTTACTACTGGTATTGAAAATCCTCCAGGATCATTCGGTTATAAGTATTCAATTAAAAATTCTGTCCTTGAAATTCAACCGACATACATAGGATGTTTTGAAGGTTGTGGTTACAGGTTTAGAAAAATAGCAGAGATAAAAACAGAGGAATAAACTGTTTACAATAATCACTAAAATGAATATGCGAACTGAGTCATCTGAAAGGACATTGCGAAACAGAAACTTCAGTGCTTCTGTCAACTGGGGCGCATACTCATGTTAGTTGAGCGTTGCTCAATCTTTCAATCTAAAAATTTGCCAAAAACTAGAATCAACATGCCATTGATGCCTTGGGAAAAAATCAGTTGGAAATTGATGTTTACTGTTTTTCAGCTGCCTTCGTTTTACTCGTAATTGTAAAACTTATCTCCTCTATTTAATAAATTATGAACTTTGAATGCTTCCAAACGCAACTAGAGAACCAACTACAAACGAAGGTAAAATTCGACCTTCAAGAAGTTCTATACCAACCACAGTCCTTTGGTAACGGTCTTCTCGGATATCGGATTAACGGCAAATGTTACAGGTTAACTTATGACGGCAAAGAACGCGAGCTCAGAGTCGATTCGAGCGAACATCATGAAAAGTATTTCGGTGCGACATGGACTGAATTGCAAACTTTCGAGGGACTATCAAATGTTCAAGGTATAGCTGCACTTCTGACAAGCTAATCGACGAAACCAAAGGTAATACGTCATTTCATAAGGTACGATCATACCCAAAGAACTCCATCAACCCTGGCTTCTTACGCCCCACCCCAACCCTCCACCTACAATTCATCCGGACTATTCTACAGATCGGTAATTGAAAATTTCTAAACGGGGCAAAATCGTGGACTTTCGAATTGTAATAACACGAAAGCCATGAAGCCATTCCTAATCTTATCACTTTGCCTGATGCTCACCGCTGCTAAAGCGCAGCTGACGCTATCGGGCACCATCACTGACAAAAACAACGAGCCGCTCATCGGGGCCAATATCTACCTGCAAGACACCTATGATGGGGCCACTGCTGCGCTCGACGGTACTTTTCGCTTTGAAACCTACGAGCAGGGAAAGCAAGTGTTGGTAGCCAGCTTTATGGGGTATGAAACCCTGGAGCTGGAGCTTCACCTCACCGAAGACCAAATCCTAAACCTGGAGCTGACCGAGGCTTTTAACGCCATGGAGGCCGTGACCATCTCTGCGGGAGCTTTTGAGGCATCTGATAAGAAGAAAGTTACTGTCCTCAAAAGCCTGGACATAGCCACCACCGCCGGAGCCACTGCGGATATCACCGGAGCGCTCAACACGCTCCCCGGCACCCAAACGGTAGGGGAGTCTGGCAGACTGTTCGTGCGAGGTGGTACGGCCAACGAAACGCGCGTATTCGTGGACGGTATGGAGGCTGCCGGATACTATGACGCCCGGGCTTCCAACATGCCCACCAGGAGCCGTTTTTCACCTTTCCTTTTCAAAGGCACCTTTTTCAGCACCGGAGGCTATTCTGCAGAGTACGGCCAGGCCATGTCGTCAGCACTGATCCTCAATACGCTGGACGTAGCCCCTCAGAGCAAGCTGGAGCTTTCCTTTATGAGCCTCGGTGTGGATGCCGGCCTTACGAAAGTAGCAGAAGACAAGTCTATGTACCTTAAGGCATGCTACATCAACCTGGCGCCTTACAATGAGCTGATTAGCCAGCGGGTGAGCTGGGACCACAGTCCCGAAAGCTGGGATACCAACTTTGCGTACAAGCAAAAGCTAAGCAACGGCGGCCATGTGAAAGCACTCATGACGGGAAGCGGGGGGCACTCGGCATTTACCCGGCCGACGGTCACCACTCCATCGGGTGAAGAGGAGATCGACCTGAGAAACACCAACCTGTTTGCTACTACGCATGCGTCATTGCCCGTAGGAGAGGAAGATGCCCTGTTTGTGGGGATTTCGGGCTCCTACAATGTCAACGACCTGCACTACAATGGTGTCAACATCAACACCCCGACGGTACACGGACATGCCAAGGCGCGCTACACCGCCCAGTTTGGAGCGAAAACTTCACTCAATAGCGGTGTGGAGCTGAGCTACCAGCAATTCCATGAAACCGTGGAGGTGGATTCGTTTGATATGGCAAAGGATTTTGCCGCTTATGTTCCTGCGGCGTATAGCGAGTTGGATCATTATGTCTCTGAGCGCCTCATGGTGCGTGCCGGGCTGCGCTACAGCCACCATTCCCTACTGCAGACGCAGAGCCTGTCACCGAGGCTTTCGGTAGCCTACAAGCTCACGGAGCTTGCACAGGTGTCGCTGGCATCTGGGGTATTTCGTCAGGCACCGGAGTGGACGTATCTGAAGCATTCGCAAAAACTGGAAGAAGAGCAGGCCACGCATTACATCCTCAATTTTCAGCGCGCCGAAGGGCAGCAAATATTTCGCTCAGAAGTTTACCTGAAGTCTTATGACCAGCTCATCACATTTGAAGACGTGAGCAATCCACACTCCATCAAAAACAGTGGAAAGGGCTATGCTTATGGATTGGATCTTTTCTGGAGAGATCGAGGAGGGATCGAAAATCTGGACTACTGGGTGTCTTATTCATGGATGAAAAGTGAGCGCAAGTACCTGGATTTTGAAGATTGGGCCAGCCCGGGCTTCGCTTCAGCGCACAACCTGTCTGCGGTGATCAAGCGGTTTTTTCCAGCCATCAGAAGCCAAATGGGCATAACCTACTCCTTTACCTCGGGCAGACCTTACGAAAACCCGAATTTGGATGGATTTATGGAAAGCAAAACACCCGCCTACCATGACCTGAGCTTCAACATCGCCTACCTGCCTACTCCTAATGTGATCCTGTATGCATCCGCTACCAACCTGCTGGGAGCAGATCAGGTCTTCTCGTACCAGTACGGTCCTCAGCGAGATGAGCTGGGAAGGTATCCGGAAGAGGCCGTAAGGCTGCCAGCCAAACGCTTCATCTTCATTGGCTGCTTCATCACGCTGGGTGCAGCAGAAAATCAACTCGAAAAAATTTAACAATCAACAATCAAACTAAATACAGAAAACCATGAAAAAGCTAATCTTAACCTTCGCACTTGTTCTTCCATTGCTACTTTCGGCCCAAACGGGCAGCCTGACGGTAAAAGTCCACGGGATCACTGAGCACAAAGGAAACGTCATCATAAGCCTTTATGATAGCGAGTCTACATTCCTAAAAACACCTATTTACGAAAAGGCCGTGGCGGCCAGCGCCTCTAGCGTGGTGGTCGCGTTCGACGAGCTGCCCCAGGGCGATTACGCCATAGCGGTCGTCCATGATGCCAATACCAACGGTGAGCTGGACACACGGACTTTTGGCATACCCATGGAGGGCTATGGTTTCTCCAATGATGCTCCTGCCAAGTTTGGCCCAGCCAAATACGAGGAGGCGCTGTTTACCGTAGATGACTCCACAGAGCAAAACATCAACCTCATTCACATCAGATCATCCATCTTTTAATCTAATACATCATGAAAGCTTATATCACACTTATACTTCTATCTATCAGTACCGTCGGTTTTTCCCAGTCGGCATATGAAAAGGCAATCCTAAGAGGCAAAGCAATACTTGCGGACGCCAACACTACCGAAAAATTCCTGGAAGCCAGCAACTACTTTGAACGCATCGCCAATAAAGAGCAGGCGGAGTGGCTACCCAAATACTACCACTCGCTGAGTGTGCTGAGAGCTGCCATGCACACACAGGAAGCCAGTGAAAAGGCTGCCCTGATCGATAAGGCACAGACACTTGCAGAAGCTGCCCACCAGGTGGAGGTGCATGCCGAAGTGCTTGTTTTGGAGGGGTTTACACAAATGATGCGCCTGACGCTAGACCCTGCTACCTATGGGCAAACGCTGACGCCTGTCATCTTTGGGTTGTATGGAGAGGCTTTGGCCAAAGAGCCCGAAAACCCCCGAGCGCTGCTCATGCTCGGCCAGATGCAATACGGTACGGCTCAGTTTTTTGGAACCGGATATGAGGAGGCTTGCGGGTCAATTCAAAAGGCTTACGATATATTTGAGCAAACAGAACATGAAGAGGGCTATCTGCTGCCTACCTGGGGACAGGGTCAGGCCAAGGCTGCCCTGGCACGCTGTAGCCAATGAACAAGAAATCCGTACTCATTCGAGAATTAAAAGACACCCTGATCATGGCCTTGATCGGGGTGGTGTTTTCACTGATTGTCAACCCGATCACCTGGACCAACGTGATCATCACGGTCTGCATATGGGTAGCACTCAGCAAAGGCAATGGCTTGATTGTTCATCTGCTCAACCAGCGCATTAGCTGGGTAGATCAGCCCGTGCTGAGACTCATCATTGGGATGATCGCCATGCTGGTGTATACGGTAGTGGCTTTTGGGTTTATTTTGGCCATAGCCAACTGGTGGGTGGTAGGTACCAATCCGCTGGAGATGGCCTTGCGCCTCAGTATCAGTGAGTACATCATCGCGATCCTTATTACGCTTATCATCAGCATGTTTTTACACGGAAGGGATTTTTACCTCAATTGGAAAGAGGCGCTGTACCGCGAGGAACGCCTAAAAAGCGAAAGCCTAAAGTCTCGGTACGAATCGCTGAAAAACCAGGTGAACCCACATTTTTTGTTCAACTCACTCAATGTGCTCACCAGTCTGGTATATGAAGATCAGGAGCGCGCAGTGGAGTTTATCAGAAAGCTGTCATCAGTCTACCGCTACGTATTGGAGCACAAAGACGCTGAAATTGTTTCGCTCGAAGATGAGCTGGCCTTTCTGAAAAACTATGCCTACCTGCAGCACATTCGCTTTGGTGACAACTTCCAGCTCGACGTGACCGGTGAGGCATCTGGCTATGTGGCTCCGCTGGCCATTCAGCTTTTGGTGGAAAATGCCATCAAACACAATGTGGTTTCCGAGGCGAGACCCCTCAAAGTAGAGGTGACGCTCAGCGAAAAAGCTGTATGTGTTAAAAACAACATTCAGGAAAAACTCAGTAAAGACAGCACAGGTATAGGGCTCAGCAACCTCCAGGCGCGCTACCAGTACCTGTCGGACACTCCGGTTACCATCGAAAATGATGGAAAGCTGTTTGCCGTGACGGTTCCTGTTTTACAACACCAAACCCCTCAAAAGACTTTGTAATGAAATACGTGATACTGGAAGACGAGCGACTGGCAGCAGACCGGCTGATCAAGCTGGTAAAAGAAAAAGCTCCAGAACTGGAGCACCTCATTACGCTAGACAGTGTGGAGTCGGCCATCAAAGTACTTCCGTCCCTCACTTTTGATTTTCTGTTCTTGGACATTCAGCTCGCCGATGGGCTGAGTTTTGAAATTCTGGATCAGGTCACTATCACGGCCCCCATCATATTTACCACGGCCTATGATGAGTATGCGCTCAGGGCTTTTCAGGCCAATAGCATCGATTACTTACTTAAGCCGATTGTGCCTGATGAGCTAGAGCGAGCCCTGAACAAGCTCTCCGTGCGGCCTGCTCAGGAGGAAGACATTCACCAGCTGCTTAAGACGCTAAAACCTCAGGGTAAGGAACAGTTTGTAGTGAAAGTAGGGGACCGGCTGAAAACAGTAAAGACCAAAGACACTGCACTCATTTACAGTTACAACAAGGGCACATTCGTATTCGCCGAGGGGAGGAGCTACCCCGTGGATTACACGATGGATAAGGTAGAAGAACTGCTCGACCCGCAGGTGTTTTTTCGGATCAGCCGAAAATTTATTATTCATGTAGATCACGCCAGCGACATGTTGTCTTTCACTAATTCAAGAATAATTATAAAGGTTCCGGGCTTTGATTTGGAGCAGGTAGTGGTGGCCCGGGAGCGCGTGGGTTTTTTCAAAAAATGGCTGGATAGATAAAGCGTACACTTAACGTGCAAAAGCTCCGGTTCAACGAGATTCACCAGGTAAGCGCGTAGAGGGCTTTAATCTTGTGGCAAATCACTGAACTATCAATTATGCCATCTAACATTGCCAAATCCACTCTAAGAGTCTACACAAGCGGGTCTACTTTTGAGTGGGTGAGTTATGAGAAATCTTCAGGTCAAATGCAATTGTGCTATAAGAACGGAGGATACGCCAATCGGGTTAAAACTCACCTCAATATCTCACCGATCACCTTTCTCAAAATTCTTAAGGTAACACGAATAAAGTCGGCTGCATTTTCATTGATCAAAGCACAATTACTCGGTGATGACGCGAACGAATTTGTTCCTAAAAGCTCCGTGTTTGCTTCAGAGGATGATGAGGCCTTTCTTTTGACTAAAGCAGGATAGGTTCCATTCTATCTTTTAAATGACGGATTCGTCTATGCAAATGGTGTGTTCACCGATAAGTGTTATAAAAACAAAGATGGTATGCCTACATTACCTGCAAACAGAAGCTAACGTGACTTTCGATATAAATACCCAACACATCGGAACGCTCCGAATTCAAACCAATTCGTCATTGATAGAATGGATGGAGTACCACCCCCAGTCGCTTAAGTTAGAGGTGCATTACAAAAGAGGTCCTCGCAAGCATACCACGCGTACCTATCGGGACATTTCAATGGGGATGTTTATGAGTCTTCTAAGTGGACCTTCACTTGGTAAAGCACTCCTCAAAATGCTGCATCAAAAGGAAAAATCTTACAACAGCCTGATTGAAGAAAATTAATCGGTCAGCGCTATGCGCATGAGGTGCTTATGAGCTGTCATATAGAGGTGGTTTTCGTCATTACTTTCGCATTAGGCCAGTCATCTTGATTGTTTTATCATAGAGATTATTCCTTCTGATCTTTTTGACTTATGAAGATGATATTTATCTACTATTAATCAGTTCCGAGCTAGAGAAATACCCTACTTTTCCATTGATGAAAAGTAGGCAAAAATCTAGGGCTGTATTCATTTCTTAACGTGATTTCATATTCCAAGGCGGGAAATAAAAAAACTCAACAATGAAGTAATAGGAATTTAATTTGGCTTTGTGAGCTGATAATGTAGTGATACATGAATTAGCAAATTTCTGTGATGATGCTTCATTGTCTCAAACAGTTTTTATTTCTATTCCGCCATGCAATACGAAATCTCTAAAATGAATAATGCCCACATCAACGCTTAATATTCTTCTGATTATAATCAGCCTAGACATTCACTGGATCAGTCACTGACAGAGAAAAAACCTCCAAAAGGCTATAAACTTACATTTTAATAGATATCTTTTATGAAGTGCGGAAGGCAGGAAGAAAGTTAATCGATCAGCGCTATGCGCATGAGGTGCTTATGAGCTGTCATATAGAGGTATTTCTCCTCACTATCAAAGGCACAATTTGCCGTGGCAAAACCAGTCATAATGGTGCCGAGGTGTTCACCTTCTGGAGATAGGACCAGCACGCCTCCCGGGCCTGTAGCAAATAGGTTTCCACTTGAGTGTACCTTCATTCCATCAGGAAGACCTTTTCTCTCTTTACCAAGAGCAGTCACATCCAGAAGCATTTTGCCATTCGTTACCTGCTGATTTTCATCCAGCTGATAAGCATAGTACCTGGCGGCCTCAGGATCCGACACGGCTATATACAGCGTTTCTTCATCTGGAGACAATGCGATACCGTTTGGCCGGGTGAGTGAGTCTATCAGTAGTTCTACGTTTCCATCCGCGTCCAGTCGGTATACACCGAAATGCCCCAGATCTGACTCAGAGGGGTCGTTTAGGCCATAAGGAGGGTCAGTGAAAAAATAGGAGCCCTTTGAGCTAATCGCTACATCATTAGGACTGTTGAATGATTGCTCCTTATAGGTGCTGGCGAGCGTGAGAAATTCGGGCTCTGGCTGAGTAAGTGGGCTGGCCATCAGCGCTAGCTGACGGTTGCCATGTTGGCATAGTACCAAATTGCCATCCGGGTCCAGTGCCAGTCCATTGGATCCCGGTTCTTTGGATTGTGTCTCGCTTCCGGTATAGCCTGACGGTGTCAGGTACACTGACAGACTATCGTTGGAGGGGTTCCATTGATAGATTTTGTTTTCAGGTACGTCTGAAAAGATGAGTTTTTGTTGGCTTTCCAGCCAGAGAGGTCCTTCGCTCCAGGTAAAGCCACTGGCCAGAACCTCCACTTGCGCATTTGGTGCAATAAACTGCTCAAAAGTGGGTGAAAGCGACTCTATTTTCCAATCTATGGATTCGTCTGTGGAGGCATCATCGGATTCGCTACTGCATGCTGTCAGCAAAAGGCAGGAAACTAAGGTTAGGCTGAGAGTTTTCATGGTGATCTTTGTGTGCGAGCAAGATAATAAAAGGTTGTAGTTCAAGGCAACTGAAATAGGGATTGTAGACCAATAGGCCGAATTCTCCGATGGGCATAAAAAAAACGGGTATCGATTATTGATCACCCGTTTTCGGTTTGAAAGAAATGTCTGTTTAAGATACCAGTGCTGCACGTTTGGCTTCCAGGTAGTCATCATAGGTACCTAGCTTATCTATCACCTCATTAGGGCCCAGTTCAATAATCCGATCCGCAATGGTTTGCGTAAAGGTGTGGTCATGCGAGGTAAAGAGGAGCGTCCCGGGAAAATCTTTCAAAGCGTTGTTGAGTGCAGTGATCGACTCCAGATCCAGGTGGTTGGTAGGGTCGTCCAGCACCATTACATTGGCACCTTGTAGCATCATGCGGCTGAGCATGCAGCGGACCTTTTCACCTCCAGAGAGTACATTGCACTTTTTGAGCGTTTCCTGACCGCTAAAGAGCATTTTTCCAAGAAATCCGCGTATGTAAACTTCATCTTTTTCGCCGGGAGAAAACTCTCGCAACCAGTCGATCAGGTTCTCATCACCCTGAAAATACTCCGAGTTTTCATTGGGCAGGTAAGCCGTGGTGATCGTTTGCCCAAATTTGAAGGTGCCAGCGTCTGCTTCTGCCTCACCCATCAAAATCTTGAAAAGAGTGGTAATAGCCAGACTGTTGTCTCCCACAAAGGCGATTTTTTCACCTCGGTTGACAAACAGGTCAAAATCTTGAAATAATGGAGTACCATCAATTGACTTGGATAGCCCTTTGATCTCCAATATCTGATCTCCCGCTTCTCGGTTTTGATTGAAAATGATCGCTGGGTATTTCCTGTTAGAAGGCTGTATTTCGTCCAGGTTGATTTTATCCAGAAGTTTCTTTCGGGAAGTTGCTTGCTTGGATTTAGAGGCATTGGCGCTAAATCGAGCAATAAATTCTTGTAGTTCCTTCTTCTTTTCTTCTGCCTTTTTGTTGGCTGATGCTCGCTGTTGCAGCGCTAGCTGGCTAGATTCATACCAGAAGGTGTAGTTTCCGGTAAACACCTTGATGGCACCAAAGTCTACATCCGCAATGTGCGTACACACTGTATCCAGAAAGTGACGATCGTGAGATACCACGATGACGGTATTCTTAAAATCGAGGAGGTAGTTTTCCAGCCATTCGATCGTTTTCAGGTCCAGGTCGTTGGTAGGCTCATCCAGGATCAGGATGTCGGGGTTGCCAAAGAGTGCCTGTGCTAGTAGAACGCGTACCTTTTGCTGGTTGGTGAGGTCTTTCATCACCTTGAAGTGATCTGCCTCCACTATACCCAGACCACTCAGTAGGGCTGCAGCGTCAGATTCAGCATTCCAGCCATCCATTTCTGCAAACTGTGCTTCCAGCTCCGAAGCCCGGTTGCCGTCTTCTTCCGAAAAATCAGCCTTGGCATAGATGGCCTCTTTTTCTTTCATGATTTTCCAGAGCTGCTCGTGGCCCATCATTACCGTATCCAGTACCACACACTCATCATATTCAAAGTGGTTTTGCTTCAGTACGGCCATTCTTTTTCCCTGGTCTATCTGTACGTTGCCAGAGTTGGGAGTGATTTCCCCTGAGAGGATTTTCAGAAAAGTGGATTTTCCAGCTCCGTTGGCACCTATGATGCCGTAGCAGTTGCCTGCCGTGAATTTGACATTTACTTCATCAAATAAAACACGCTTGCCAAATTGAAGGGAGACGTTTTGTGTAGAAATCATTTGCTTGAATGCGTTTTGGAGGCGCAAAATTAAGCTTTTTAGTCGCCAAAACCCAGATAGTATTAGATCATTTTAGTCAAAGCGCTGATTTCCATGCCATAGAGAATACGGTCATTGGTTGTACAACAAAACAGGAGCATTTTGTTTGCAGGCTACACCACTAGGTTGCTGTGTGAGTGAGCAGTCGGACCCTATTTTATTTTGCTCGTTATAGGATTTGTGAGCCTCATTATAGTTTGCCACCATGGCAAAAAGTTTACTGGTATCTACTGACACATGATAGGCAAAATATTCTGCAGGGCCACCACAGGGTTTGGAGCCCAGCGGGTAGGGCTGCCAGTCCGTGTCATCTGTGCAGGGACGGCTTTGGGCCAAAGTTAAGATATCAGCTTTCATTTGGTTTAGGTCGTCTACAGATACCTCCTTCGAAATTTCTTCTTGCTCACACGCAAAAAAACAGAACATCATTAGGGGCATTGTGGTTAACAAGTTTAATTTCATGGTGTCATCGTGTTTGCTTGTTAAGACACACCATGAATGAAGATCGTTGGGTAGTTTTCAATGATTTTTTGGTATAAAAACCAAGCCTAAACAAAAAGAAACCAAGAACTTACTAATTTCCAATCCTTATGGAAAACCACAAATTTTTTAAGAAAATCATGGTAGCTAACCGCGGGGAGATTGCCATCCGTGTTTTGCGTGCCATTTCAGAGCTTCACATTCGGTCCGTAGCAGTGTATACGCATGAGGACCGCTACTCGCTGCACCGTTTCAAGGCTGATGAAGCTTATCAGCTAGACCCGGAAAGTGAGCCGCTAAAACCTTACCTGGACATAGAGCAGATCATAGCAGTAGCTAAAGAAAACGATGTAGACGCTATCCATCCAGGGTATGGTTTTCTCTCTGAGAATGTCACCTTCGCTACCAGATGTAGGGAGGAGGGCATTACGTTTATTGGCCCCGAGCCAGAAGTGATGTCGCAGCTGGGTGACAAGGTGATGGCCAAAAAGGTAGCTCGCGCTGCGGAAGTACCCGTGATCGAAGACAATCAGGTGGTGCTCAGCAATGAGGAAGTAGCCAAAGCTGAAGCTAAGCGCATCGGCTATCCGGTGATACTCAAAGCGTCTGCTGGCGGTGGTGGACGCGGCATGCGTGTAGTGCGTGACGAGAGTACGCTCATTCATTCTTTTGCGGAAGCACGCTCCGAGGCAGGTAAGGCTTTTGGTGATGATACCATCTTTCTGGAAAAATACGTGGAGAACCCTAAGCACATCGAAGTGCAGGTGCTTGCTGACAACCATGGCAATGTGGTACACCTTTACGAGCGTGACTGCTCAGTGCAGCGGAGGTTTCAGAAAGTGGTAGAGGTAGCTCCCAGTGAAGGACTGAAGGATGAAACCAGAGAGCGACTGTATGCCTATGCGCTTAAGATTGCGCGGCAGGTCAATTACAACAATGCTGGTACGGTAGAATTTCTCATAGACCCTGATGAAAACATCTACTTCATAGAGGTAAACCCTCGTGTACAGGTAGAGCATACCATCACCGAAGAGGTGACGGGTGTGGATATTGTTCGGTCACAAATATTGATCGCCGCAGGTTGTGAGCTTTCACATCCGCAGATCTATATCAAGTCACAAGATGATATCCGTACTCGCGGTTATGCCATACAGTGTCGGGTGACTACCGAAGACCCTGAAAATGGCTTCCGTCCGGATTATGGCACCATCATAGCCTACAGAAGTGCCGGCGGTTTTGGCATACGCCTCGATGCAGGCAACGTCTACAACGGCGTGAAAATCTCACCTTTCTTTGACTCTCTGCTGGTAAAAGTGACAGCCAAAGGACGTACGCTTAAAGGGTCTGCACAGCGCTTACACCGGGCCTTACGCGAGTTTAGAGTGCGTGGTGTCAAAACCAATATCGGCTTTCTGGAAAATGTGATTTATACCAAAGATTTCTTTGAAGGCAAAGCCACGGTAAACTTCATCGATAGCCACCCGGAGCTGTTTCAGATCAAAAAGAGCTTTGATAGAGGTACCAAGACCCTTAGCTACATAGGCGAGGTGTCGGTAAATGGCAACCCGGATGTGAAGTCTTACGATCCCAATAAGAAATTTAGGCCGCTGATCGTACCAAAGGTGGAAAAGGGAGCACCTGTGCCAGAGGGTACACGCGATCTCTTGAAAAAACTGGGAAGGGAAAAGTTCGTAGAGCACTTCAAGAATGATCCAAAAATTTACTTTACGGATACCACCTGGAGAGATGCGCACCAAAGTTTGTTGGCTACCCGTTTTCGTACGGCTGACATGCTCAAGGTAGCCAGAAGCTATGCCGTACAAAATCCGGAAATCTTTTCACTAGAAATGTGGGGTGGAGCCACGTTTGACGTGTCCATGAGATTCCTCAAAGAAAGTCCATGGAAGCGACTCCAACTGTTGCGAGAAGCGGTTCCTAATATCTTGTTTCAGATGCTCCTGCGTGGATCCAACGGCGTAGGCTATACCGCGTATCCGGACAATTTGATCGAGCAGTTTATAGAGACGTCTGCCAAAAACGGCATGGACATTTTCAGGATTTTTGATTCGCTCAACTGGATCGACAACATGAAAGTGAGTATCAATGCTGTGCGAGAGCGTACCGAGTCTCTGGCAGAAGCATGTATTTGCTATACAGGCGAATTGCAGGATCCGGATCAGAAAAAATATACGCTACAGTACTATGTGGACATGGCCCGGCAGCTGGAAGATGCCGGAGCGCACATGCTGGCGATCAAAGATATGGCTGGCTTGCTGAAGCCCTACACTGCTGAAAAACTCGTTGGGGCACTCAAAGAGGCCGTAGACCTGCCCATTCACTTACATACGCATGATACTTCTTCGGTGCAGTCAGCGATGTACCTAAAAGCCGTAGAGGCAGGAGTAGATATTGTGGATGGCGCCCTGGCGTCTATGTCTGGGCTCACCTCACAGCCAAACCTCAACTCCCTGGTGGCTACGCTCCAGTACCACGAGAGAGGTAGGGATATGAACCTGGATTCGCTCAACCAGCACAGTACCTATTTTGAAGGCGTGCGCGATTATTATTATCCGTTTGAGTCGGAGCTCAAAGCAGGTACTGCAGAAGTTTATCACCATGAAATTCCTGGAGGGCAGTATTCTAATCTTCGCCCTCAGGCCATAGCGCTTGGTTTGGAGCATAAATTTGAGACGATCAAGCGCAACTATGCGATCGTCAATAAGCTGTTTGGCGATATTGTCAAAGTGACTCCATCTTCCAAAGTGGTAGGAGACATGGCCATGTTTATGACATCCAATGGCCTTACGCCAGAGGATATTGTTACACGTGGTGAATCCCTAAGTTTCCCAGAATCTGTGGTGGGCTTTTTCCGAGGCGAACTTGGGCAGCCCCATGGTGGATTTCCGGCGGAGATCAGCAAGCTTATTCTGAAAAATCAGCAACCGCTCAACGGGCGCGCCAATGATCAGATGGATCCGGTAGATTTTGATAAAGAGTTTGCGGCTTTTCAAAAAGACTTTCCAGGGGCCGATTTCGAAGACTTCCTTTCGTACAAACTGTACCCGAAAGTATATAAAGAATACTACGACCATATACAGCAATACGACGAAGTAAGCCACTTGCCATCTCCTGTGTTTTTCTATGGCATGAAAGAAGACGAGGAGATTTTGGTGGAAATAGCCAAAGGCAAGACCATCATCATAGAAATGGGCTACATCACGGAGCCAGATGAAGAAGGCATGCGCACCGTGTCGTTTAAGCTCAATGGGCAATCGCGAAAAATCCAGATCAGAGATAAGAAGGCTTCTGTGGACAAAGTGTCCAATAGAAAAGCTGACGGACCTGGTGAAGTGGGGTCTCCACTACAGGGCCGTATCGCGGAGGTGAAGGTGAAGAAAGGTGCCGAAGTGAAAAAAGGAGATGTGCTTTTCGTGATAGAGGCCATGAAGATGGAAACCAGCGTTTCTTCCCCGAAAGATGGGGTTGTTACGGGTATTCAGCTCCGTGCGGGCGATTTAGTGCAGCAAGATGACCTGGTCATTGAGTTGGATTAGTACTCAACTCTATCAATCAATACACGAGAGGCTGTAGTAAAAACACTTTTACTGCAGCCTCTTTTTATTTCAGCTTGATGGCCCTGAGGTGTAATTTGCGATCCGGGTCTGGTGTGTAGTTGCTGTCAGTATAAGCGTCCCACGCACTGTTGCTGATGTATAGTATCTGATCATTTACCAGTACTCCCTGGGTGGGTTCACCCAACGGGTAGAGGCTTTGATCCAGGGTTTCAGCATGTATTACTTCGGCTTGGCTTAGGGTGATTTGGAGGGCCCTTTTGGGAGTAGTTCCATTTTGAAAGGCTATTAATTTTCCGGCGTGATACACCAGCCCATCGATGCCTTTGTCTGCATACCAGCCCATGCTTTTCACGGGACGCACTTGCTCAGTTGAGAGGTCTACATGATACAGACCCGTGATGTAGTCTGCGAGGTAGAGGTGGTTACCGTCTATCGCCAGCCCCTGCAGGTTGTACAATTCATTGGAGAAGTCAAAGCGTTTGGTGGCTCCGGTGCTAGAGAGTTCGTAGACAGCATTGTTTAGGCCGTCTGTAGCCAGTGCTGTGCCTTCCTGATAAGCGATCACATCACCAAGGAGTGCATTGGGCACTTCGTATTGGAAGATTACTTCGAAATTTTGAGGGTTTAATCCGAAAACGGAAGATTGGTTTTTGAGCTGCTCCTCATACCGGTTCATTTCTGGAAGTGCTGCCGAGACTACCCACAAGATATTTTGGGTGGCATCCATCCCCATGACGCTGTAAAGTTTTGCATGATCAAATACCGGAGACATGCTTTTTTTATCGGCTATAAACAGCCTGCGCGAATTGACAGAACCCAGCAATAGGTCTCCAGATGGGAGGGAAGTGATGGATTCTATATGATGCTGGGACTGATCGAGCTTGTGGATGGTTTTGCTATTGCTGATTCTTAGGTTTAGTTCATTGACGAACGTTTCAAGATCTAAAAAATCGGAACGCTGGTGTAAGCTTTTAAAATCCTCATCTTGGTGATAGTTAAGGCTGGCGTTCATCGTCAGGTGATGCTTGAGTGTTGCTATGGCTGCTTTGGGTTGTTTGGTAAGGGCATAAGCAGCAGCCAGGTTGTAAGTAATAGCGGGATGGTTGGGACGCAAATCATTGGCTTTTTGTGTGAAAAACAAAAAGCCGTCATAGTGCTTTGCTTCATAGGCAGCAATGCTCTGCTGGTAGTAGCTTCTAAGGCTGTCTCGCTGCCCGCTGGCTGCATAGTGCATGCAGATCAGGGTTGCAATGATAAAGGTTGGTTTCATGCCATAATAAACAGCTGAAAAACAGGCTTATACCAGTCAATAATGATTAGTTGCCGGCTGGTGCTATAGACGGATATTAACGGGGCTGAGCGGTAACTATTTCTGTTCCTTTAGCTTTTCCAGGTGTTCATTTTCGCCAATTACCACCAGCACATCTCCTTGCTTGATGTAGTGAGAAGCTTTCGGAATCAATTTTACCTTTTTCTGAGCGTCTTCTATGGAGATGACCTGTACTCCAAATTCACTTTTGAGGTTGAGTTCACCGAGGGTTTTGCCAATAAACTCTTCGTTGGGTGTCCAGTCGATGATAGAGTAGCTGTCCGTGAGTGGGATGTAGTCCAGTATGTTGGGGTTGTCGATGCGCTGCGCCAGACGTAGCGCACTTTCTTGCTCCGGAAAGATGATTTCACAGTCACCGATTTTTTTGAGGATTTTCGCATGGTCTTCTGCTACGACCTTTACATAGATATTTTCCACTTCCAGTTCGTGTAGGTGGTACACGATGAGCAGGCTGTCATCGGCTTTTCTGCCAAGGCTCACGATCACCGCATCCACGTCTTTTACTCCGGCTTTTTCGAGAAAGCTCGCATCTTTTGCATCACCGATTATTCCTTTGGTGACAAATGGCTTCACCTTTTCGATGCGGTCTTCACTTTGGTCTATTGCCACCACTTCAAAGTTGCGCTCGCTGAGGTAGCGCGCCAGAAAACGCGAAAAGGTGCTCATGCCGATGAGCATAAAGGACTCATTGCGTCCTTTACCCGTGATTTTATCAAAATTGATGTTCATAGCTATCCTACTAATATATCTTCTTTAAGGTATCTGAGGTGAAATTGTTTTTGCGTTTTTAATGCCAATACCAATGTGATGGGCCCAAGCCTACCCAGGTACATCAGTACGGAGACGATCACCTTGCCTGCTGGTGACAGGTCGCCAGTGATGCCCAGTGAAAGCCCCACCGTACCAAAGGCAGAAACCGTCTCAAAGAGCACTTCCATGAAAGTAAACGGCTGCTGATGTAAGTATACTTCGGTGAGTAAGAGCAAAAACATAAACGTAGCGATGGTGAAGATGGCGAAAAACACAATGGACGCAGCTTTGGAAAGTGTTTTTCCGGGTATACGCCGGTAGAAGAGGTTGATGTCCTGATTTTCTGAAAATTGACGGGTCATGCCCTGCAGGAAGAGCATAAATGTGGTGGTTTTGATGCCTCCGCCACAAGATCCCGGTGAAGCTCCGATAAACATGAGCAGCATGAATACAAACAGGGTGGGGGCAGAAAGTTCGCTAATAGGAAGTAATGTAAATCCTGCGGTTCTGGTGGTAGCAGATTGGAACAGTACGGTGAGGACCTGATCGCCCCAAGGCATCCCGGAAAGTCCACGGGTGTACTCGAGTGCCACAAAAAATACCGCTCCCACCAGCAACAGAACGACGGTAAGGCTGATAGTAATCTTAGAATGAAGACTCAGCCGGCTGAAAAAGTGATTGCCTAGATGTTTGGCCTGTGCGTTGATGTCGAAAATGACAATAAACCCCAGTCCTCCGGCGATGATCAGCAGGATATTGGTGAGCACAAACCATCCGTCCGCAGCATAGCCCGCATAGGTGCCCGGTAGTATATCAAAGCCCGCATTGCAAAAGGCAGAGATGCTTTGGAAGATTCCATAATATACGGCCTGATCCCAGGAAAAATGCTCTAAAAACCGGTAGGTAAGGATGGCTGCACCGATGATTTCCAGTACAAAAGTGAACGAAAATACTGTAACGATAAGCTTTCCTAGCTCACCAATAGGATTTTGGCTAAAACTGTCCACTAGTAGCCCTCTACCGCTGATGGTGAGTTTTCCTACAAATAAGAACATAAAAAACGTGCTAAATGACATGATGCCTAGTCCGCCGAGCTGAATGAGTGCCAGTAGTGTAAGCTGACCAAATAGAGAGAGGTCTGCCGCCGGGTCCATCACGGATAGGCCCGTGACACAAGTAGCGGATGTAGCCATAAATAGCGCGTCTATTGTACGCATGGAGCCCGGCGCAGCGGTAGCAGCCGGTAGGCAGAGTAGCACAGTACCAATCCCGATGGCCAACAGAAAGCTAAGCAGAATCATTCGTGGAGGGCTGGACAGCAGATGATACGAAAGCCACCGGCTAATCCTGGGTCTTCCTTTGAATAAGTGAGTGATCGCTTCCATATCTCTGGTTGGCATTTTTATCTTTGCGGCCCTTATACAATCTGCAAACTAACGCGCTATGCCCGTATCTCCTAAATACCGCAACCTCACTTCAGATGAGCTCAAAAACCTGGAAAAGGAATTTGTAGACTATCTCATCGTCAATGGCATTACTGCTGATGACTGGGTGCGCCTGAAAGAGCAGGAGCTGGACAAGGCCGAGGATATCATAACGCTCTTTAGCGATGTGGTGTTTGAGGGTGTGCTGAGAAAGGTGCAGTACCTGGAGCATCGGTCCAGTACGGATATCAAGGCTTTTCAATGCTTACAGGACAAAATCATCCTAATGGGTATGAGTGCAGAAAGCCATGATGTAGACTTTACAGCCAGAGACTTTTGGGAAAAAGCCAAGGAGGAGGCCCCTGACGGAGTGCAAGTGTATACCACGGAAAAAGCCTATGGCAAGACGCGCGAAATGGAGTTGTTCGAAATGATCGAAAATGGGTGCGCTATTTCGGAAGGGCAGTCTTTTAAGGCGATTTCGCTTGCGCTTGCCAGTAAGCAGGGTTAGAGTAAGAATCCTTTCATGTCCTGTATGGGTTCGGGAATGTTTTCATCATCAATCATCTCCCTTATGTCAATTTCTATTCCTCTGGATATTTGAGTGATGGGCACGTCGTTGTAGGTTCCCTCGAATGGGTTTTCAGAGTAATCACCAATTTTTTCCATCAAGAAAAATACCCAAATAATAAGAGCAGAGATCACCGGACTGAACCAATAAATCCAGGGAGCGGTATCAATAAAGACATTCAGTATACCAAAAGGAACAAATGCTGAGAATACAAAGGTCATCCATAGCGCTGTAGAGGCATATTGTCTCGGAAAAGGAAAGTTTTTGATGCGTTCGGCTTTGCCCTGGTTTTCATAAAATTCTTTGATCAGCTCATGAAACGCCATGTGACGAAAATCCTCAAAGTGGTTGGAGTCTCGCAACTGCTGCAACCTCGCTGCCTGATGGCGCATGATCTGAGTGGCTTTATTTGTTTTGCCGTTTAGAGCGGAGAGTTCTTCAGGCGGGAGGTATTGAGATAGCTCCTTATCCAGTTTGTTGTTGTAATCTTCGCAAATGGTAGGAGAGTAGATGCTTAGTCGGTTTTGCGTGTGCTCCCAGGGTTTGCTGAGTCGGAGCTGATGACGCAAGGCGGTCATCCATGCGATGTGTCGGTAGATTAGTTCTTTTTTGATCTTATGAGCATTATTGCCCTGAACAAAGGAGACTACAGCTGCACCAAAAGATCGGCTGCTGTTGACGATAGCCCCGTAGATCTTGCGTGCTTCCCAGGTGCGATCATAGGATGAGTTGTTTTTAAACCCCAAATAAAAGGCTACGGCAATACCTAAGATCGTTACGGCACTCCATGGAATGTGTAGCTGGTTTTCCAGAAAATGAGAAAGGGTAAAAACGGAAAGGCTGTAAAGCAATCCAAGGATAAAGGGCTTTTTGGACCAGTTAAAAGTCATCCAAAAGCCATAGTTTCTTTTGGTGTACATAGTCGGTTTGGTAGGTTGCCCTTAGAAGATACGCAGAAATAGCGAAGGAGCAGGTCTTGCAACAAAAAAAGCTACCTGATGGTCAGGTAGCTTTTTTCATTATGTATATCCGATGGTGTAATTACGGTTTAAACTGAATCTTACGCATGCGCAAAGATTCGGGAGTTACTTCCACGTATTCGTCTTTCTGAATGTACTCCAGAGCATCCTCTAGTGAAAATTGACGCTTAGGAGCTACTTTGGAGTTGTCATCAGAGCCAGACGCACGCATGTTGGTCAGCTTCTTGCCTTTCACCACATTTACAGCCAGGTCATTGCCACGTGAGTGCTCACCGATTACCTGACCGATGTAGAGCTCATCTCCCGGATCGATGAAGAAAATGCCTCTATCCTGGAGTTTGTCCATCGAGTAGGCAGTACTTGCACCAGCTTCCATGGCGATCAATGATCCGTTGTTTCTTGTAGGGATTTCACCTTTCATAGGCTCATAAGCCTTAAATCTATGCGTCATTACCGCTTCGCCTGCCGTAGCAGTAAGCATGCGGTTTCTGAGACCGATCAGTCCACGTGCAGGGATGTCAAATTCCAGGTGCTGGATACTGCCTTTTGGCTCCATTACCTTCAGGTCACCTTTACGCTGCGTGGCTAGTTCTATCACTTTTCCGGAGTAATCTTCCGGCACGTCTACCACCATGTGCTCTATAGGCTCCATCTTTTGGCCATCTACTTCTTTGATCAGTACCTGTGGCTGACCTACCTGTAGCTCATAGCCTTCACGTCGCATGGTTTCGATCAGTACCGACAAGTGAAGAATACCCCTTCCATATACCAGGAATTTGTCCTCCGAGCCGGTTTCCTCGATACGTAGCGCGAGGTTTCTTTCTACTTCTTTGAACAGACGGTCTCTGATCTGGCGTGAGGTAACAAACTTTCCTTCTTTACCGAAAAATGGTGAATCGTTGATTGAGAAAAGCATACTCATGGTAGGCTCATCTATGGCGATTCGTGGGAGTACCATAGGGTTTTCTACATCTGTGATGGTGTCCCCAATATCAAAATCTTCGATGCCTGTAACTGCGCAGATATCTCCGCAAGGCACTTCTTTTACTTGTTTCTTTCCTAGTCCTTCAAAAGTATGCAGTTCCTTTATCCGCACCTTTTTGATGGTGCCATCTTTTTTGGCCAAACCGAGCTGGGCGCCTTCTTTAAGAGTGCCCTGCACCACCTTACCAATGGCGATTCGTCCTACGAAATTGGAGAAATCCAAAGAGGTGATTTGCATAGCAGGTACGCCTTCCACCACTTTAGGTCCCGGTACTTTTTCCAGGATGATGTCCATGAGGTAGGAGATGTCTTCCGTTTGCTTTTGCCAATCCGGGCCCATCCAGCCGTTTTTACTTGATCCGTATACAGTAGTGAAGTCTAGCTGCTCTTCAGTAGCATCCAAAGAAAACATCAGGTCAAATACCTGCTCCATTACCACTTCTGGCTGGCAGTTTTCTTTGTCCACCTTGTTGACCACCACGATAGGGTTGAGGCCTAGACCGAGAGCCTTGCTCATTACAAAGCGGGTTTGAGGCATAGGTCCTTCAAATGCGTCTACGAGGAGTAGCACGCCATCAGCCATTTTAAGTACACGCTCTACTTCACCACCAAAATCGGAGTGACCAGGAGTATCAATGATGTTGATTTTTACTCCTTTGTAGTTTACAGATACGTTTTTAGATAAAATGGTAATTCCGCGTTCACGTTCCAGGTCGTTGTTATCCAGTATAAGGTCGTCGAATTCCTGGTTTTCTCTAAAGAGTTTAGAGAAGTGGATCATCTTGTCTACGAGGGTAGTTTTGCCATGATCTACGTGTGCGATGATGGCGATATTTCTAATTTCAGTCATAAATCCTATTAAAAAAGGACCGCAAAAATAGCTGATATACAGTCAAATGTTTGGTATATCAAAAAAAGAATTCGTTAAACTTCATCTGATGACCAATTAATTGGCATAAAATCCAACTAAAGGGTTTAATCGTAGGTTGAATGAGCATACCAACAAAACCCTACAATATGAAAAAGAGAGAATTTATCAAACGAGCAGGATTAGTGGCTGCCCTGGCGGGCTTTGGGCTTACCCTCGAAAGCTGTAGTGAAGATGAGGAGCCAGCACCTACCGGGGGTAGTGGACTTACTGTCGATTTGAGTGTTTCACCATTTTCGAGGCTAAAAGATCCCGATAGCTGGCTATTGCATCCAGATGAAAACATCCTACTGGTCAATGTGGGAGGTAGTATTAGTGCATTTAGCAGTGCTTGTACTCATTCTGGATGTACACGTGATTGGACATTTTCGGGAGAATTTATCTGCGGCTGCCATGGCTCCCGATTTAATACCACAGGGCAGGTGACCAATGGTCCGGCCACCAGTGCGTTGGCTCGTATTTCCGTTTCTCGAGAAGGAGATGTGCTTACTTTGGGCTAGCCGAATTCTTTCTGTATTTTGCCTTTGCAAAAGCCTGTAAAAGATATGAAATACCTCATAGGATTGGGGGTGGCTATCCTTGTAATCGCCGCAGCCTACTTTTTTGGCCCCAGAGCCAAATTTGATCCCATTTTGTCTCCTGAAGTTGAGCTTTGGGACATTTCTTTGGATAGTCTGGATCGCTACGTACGAGCCAAAGACCAGGATTTGCCTAACCTCAAGCCTGATAATGAATCGCGGATCGTATGGGCTGACAGCATCCGAAAAACGCCTTACAGTGTGGTGTATTTGCATGGCTTTACTGCCAGTCCTATGGAGTCGCACCCTACACATGTGGAGTTTGCCAAACGGCTTGGGTGTAACCTGTACATTCCTCTGCTGGCGGGGCATGGCCTGGAAGATGAAGACTCTTTTTTGGAGCTGACGCCCAATGAGCTGATAGCATCTGCTAAAGAAGCGGTGGCTATTGGGCAGTTACTGGGGGAAAATGTGATCGTAATGTCCTGTAGTACTGGCAGCACATTGGCTATATATCTGGCAGGAGCCAATGTGGAAATCATTGACGCTTTGCTGATGTATTCGCCTAATATAGCGCTGTTTGACCGCTCAGCCCGGATGCTCACTGGTCCCTGGGGTGAGCAGATCTTAAAAAAGATGCTCGGTGACTACCGCAAGCCAGCCAAAGAACCAGAGGGACCTGCTAAACAGTACTGGACCACCACCTACCGGACCGAGGGCTTGATCGCATTGCAGGCGCTTCTTGACGAAACCATGACACCTGAGGTGTTTGAGCGCGTAGAGCAGCCGTATTTTGTGGGTTTTTATTACCGAGACGAAGAAAACCAGGACAAGACCATCTCTATAGATGCCATCAGGGCTTTTGACCGCTATACGGCTACTCCTGCAGATCACAAAAAGCTGATGGCTTTTCCCGATGCGGGTGAACACGTGATTGCCAATCCTGTGAAAAGTAAGAATGTGGAAGCGGTGCTGGAAGCTTCGTTGGAGTTTGCGGAGGAAATGCTGGAGGTGAACGTAGTTACTGAATGACAATTATCATGAGATGAACTTCGAGCCCTGTGCCAGGCTCTTGCTAAGTATTGGTAATTCTTTATTCTTGATGGAATTAAGTTTGAAGAAACACTCTTATTCCCAATTAGTCATAATGTAAACGACACTTGGCTATCAGAATCGCATCGTCTTTAACCTGATAAATTAAGCGGTGCTCCGTATCTATTCTTCTAGACCAAAAACCTTAATATTAATACTTCAATGGTTCTGGTTTGCAGATCCCTGAAAATGGATTTCTGGAGATGTCTTTTAAAAGTTGATTAATGCGTTTGAGCGTCTTTTTATCAGTTTTCTGCCATTAGAGGTCCCAAGATTCTTCCACAAAAACGAACTTCATTCTTCAATATGGTCTTTGGGAAATGAAGAGCCATTATTGAGTTTATCAATGGCGGAATCTAGCCGTCTCTCGTTGGTTTTAGATGAGAGTTCATGGTTGGTAGCACACAGTGAGTTATATTCGGCTAGTGACATGATGACCACACCATTGTCTTTACCACGGTTAATGATCAAAGTCTCAAAATTTTTTGTTACCCTGTCGAGGTAAGACTTAACGTCTTTGCGAAAATCTGATATCGTGGTAGTAAGCATGTTTTTAGTACATTGATATGTACTAAAATAAGGAATGCTTATGTTTTTCACATCATAGGGAGGAGCCAATAAAAAAGGATGCCTCCCCAATGAGAAACATCCTTTACTAATGTGCTTATCGAATGGATTATTCGGTGATGACCACTTTGTCCATTACGTCGCCCTGGCGGATGTCATCGATCACGTCTACACCTTCTACCACCTTGCCAAAGCAGGTGTGGTTTCTGTCCAGGTGAGCAGTGTTTTCACGACTGTGGCAGATAAAAAACTGAGATCCTCCTGTGTTACGTCCGGCATGCGCCATAGAGAGTACGCCTCTGTCGTGATACTGGTTGTCGCCCTCTAGTTCACAATCGATGCTATAGCCAGGTCCACCAGCTCCGGTGCCATCAGGGCAACCTCCCTGAATCACAAAATTTGGGATAACACGATGAAAAGTAAGGCCATCGTAAAACCCTTTTTCTGCCAATGTGATGAAGTTTTCAACCGTCTTAGGGGCGTCTTTTTCGTAAAATTCGATTTTCATGACACCTTTTTTGGTGTGAATCTCTGCTTTTTTCATGTTTTATCTAGTTTCTGGGCACGAGCCCATGATTTAAGGATATGTATTCGTTACAGGAAGGCGCAAAGTTAAACTACCCATAAGAAATAGAATACCTTTGCATCCAATATGGCATTACCAATAATTGAGATCGGAAAAGTAAACACCCTGAAAGTACTCAAGCAAACTGAGCAAGGTCTGTACGTAGGGGACGATGTAGAGGAAATTTTGCTTCCCAATAAATACATCCCTGAAGAGGCTCGTGCCGGGGATATGTTAGACGTTTTTATTTATACTGACTCAGAAGACCGCCTGATTGCTACCACTTTAACGCCCAAAATCCAGCGTGACGAATTTGCTTACCTCAAAGTAAAAGAAACCACACGCTTTGGTGCTTTTTTAGACTGGGGGCTGGAGAAAGACCTGCTCGTTCCTTTCAAGGAGCAATTGGATAAAATGTACGCTGGAGAGTCATACCTGGTGTACATGTATCTGGATGATGTTACGGACCGGCTGGTGGCTTCTTCCCATCTCAACAAGTTTTTGGAGACGGAGGATATAGATTTGGAAGAAGGCGAGTCTGTCGAGATTTTGATAGGTGAGCCTACCGATATAGGTTATCAATGCATTGTGAATGATACTTATAAAGGATTAGTCTATAAAAATGAGGTTTTTAAGGCGGTGCAGCCAGGTGACCGTACCATGGCATATGTGAAGCAGGTCCGGCCGGACAAGAAAATAGATTTGAGCCTGGAGCCTATAGGCTATGAAAGTATAGAGCCCAATGCTGATAAAGTTATGAAGCAGTTGAGGAGCAATGACGGGTACTTGTCGCTACATGATAAAAGTGATCCTGAGGCCATCAAAAACTCCCTACAGATGAGTAAAAAGGTCTTTAAAAAAGCCATTGGCGCACTTTATAAAAAGCGACTGATTGAATTAGAACAGGACGGAATCCGGCTGAAGAAGTAATCGGCCTTAAGTTTCATCTGCAAGAACATGCGGGTAGGTATGGGCTGGTTTTTTTGAGGGGAGTAGGTGGTAGCTGAAAAAATCGGAGATAAAAAAAAGCCCTTCAAGGTGAAGGGCTTCGGTTTAAAGTTTTACCAACTCAGCGTTGATGTTGTGATCTTTGATCAGTTCCTGAGTGAATTTCATGTGGCCATGCGGCACAAATATTTGAAATTTACCATTTTTCATTTGAGCAAGCATCTCTAGAAGCTTCCATTTGTTGATCAATTCGTTTGGCTGATCCATTTTGGTAGAAATCTCAAAATATGCTTTGCCTTCATTTTTTTCTGCTGTCACATCAGGAGTGAAGTTGATGTCGTTTGTTTTACCAGTCAATTGGTGCGGGGCTTCGTAATCACTTAAATCTGCTCTAATGTTTTCGTAACCTTGTTTTTTAATATTCTCGATCACATTAGCCAGTACATCTTCGTAAGAAATTTTGCTTCTTGTTTCTGCAAGCATAAAATTTTGAAATTTTTGTTTTTTGATTCAGTGCCTGAAGGGGAGTATTCTAATTATCGAATTTTCAAGCACTTCTGCAAAGTTAAACAATTTAATCACGCATATTGTTTGGTTTGGTCAATCTTTTCGTGGTGGAGTGATCATTATATGTGCTCTGTGTGTGCCAGGGTCCATGATCCAGGGGCCACCGGGAGAGGCAGGCGATGTGGGCAGTCCGGTAGATTCGCTAGTCGCAAAGGGAATGTAAAACACGTAGCGCAAGTGGGTATTTGTAGGACTGTTGTCATCATCAAACTCGCCTGTTAGGACATACAGCGTACTTTTGTCAGGCATCTCCAGAGCACCGCTGCGTACTTCGGCCTCTCGCTGGTCAAAGATCTCCTGATAGGTAAGACCTTCTGCACGTAAGGCTCTGCCACGCTCCATAAAGGGTTGCAATTCTTCGCTGTAAGCGGCCACACTAAATCCCTCCTTATTGGGGTCATCGCCCAGGCAGATGATTCCGTTAGTGCCTTTACGTGCCAGCGAAATAGTTCCATCTTCATCGTAGAGGTACACCGTAGCCTCTGCCCGAAAAGCCTCAGGAGCAGCCAGCGTGGCCTGGTTTATCGCTATTTTTGATTGTGCCGCAAGTGCTATGCACCCAATGCTTAAGAATAAAAAAGATAGAAATTTCATAGTAATTGAGGTTATGTGTTGTTGTACCCTGAAGTTACAAAATCAAAAGGGCAGGTACAATACATTCTCAAATTGGCGTTGGGATTCTCAACTCGACAAACGAATCCTTCGTAATAGGGTGAAATTTGCAGTTCGGAGAATTTGGAATGCTATTTGATAAAGAGGCATATGAATTGGTGTGTAATACCCGAAGCACACTAAATTCGAATTTTGAAATCTAAGGGATAAACTATTTCTGAAATGAGAAAGCTACAATTCAATACTTCCATGGTAGCGCTTTTGGCGTTGATCATCGGTTTTAGTTCGTGTAAAAACAAAAAGAAAACATCTGAAATATCCGATCCGCAGGAGGTAAAGGCACAGATAGAGCAGGAGCTTGGTGATGATGATCAGGAGCAGGAAGAGCAGCCAGAGCGAAAGGTTTCGAAAGAGCCCACAAAAACGCAAAAGCTGGATAATTACTTTGGCGCTATAGCCAACGCACCTTCTACGGCTTCAGCCAATAGCAGCATTCGTGAAGCGCTGGGGATGTTTAGCTCGCCAGATGCACCTGTCCTCATCGTGATCTACCGTGGTGATGGTAGCACAGACTATGATGAGCCTACTACCATCCGCCGATATCTGGAGTACCTAAAAGACACCAAAAACGACAAAGCCGAGGTGGAGGAGATGGTGATGGATGACTATGGCCGCATCAAGGAGCTGGTATTGAAAAAATAGATAAAGGACTAAACTAGGGATATTATGAACTATATGAAGCATATACTCGTAGCAGTGACGCTCCTGATGGGCGTTAGTGCCTTTGCACAAACCAATGTAGACCCACGTCGCAAGCAGGCGATAGACTCGCTGGCACTGGAGAAAGTCAAAGACCTGAGCAAGTACATCAGTATCATTGGTGATAAACAAACACAATTCAGTGAAGCACAGCGTGTGATGGACCGAGCAGAAGAGCTTTTTGCTCCTGATAGCGAGATGGGTGTGTCGTCCCTAAGCCGAGAGGAAATCAGCTACTACAAGGTGCGTGAGTACTTTGAAAGACTGATGGCGCTCAACTACGACAAGGTGACTATCAAGTGGTACGACATCCATTACATCAGTGACCTGGAGCGTCAGCCCGACGGTACTTATGTGGGGGTCATTACGATCTATCAGCGCTTTGAGGGTACTTCTGATGATGGTATGAGTTATAAGGATACCACCAAAAAGGATATTACCATTTACGTGAAGAAAAAGGAAACGCAGATTGCCGGGCGCACCATTGAGTTTTGGGACGTGCTCCTGGGTGATGTGCGTGTAACCGAAACATCAGCATGAGGAGGCTAGCAGGCCTGGTCATGGTATTAGGCTTTTATGCATCGGTGGGGCAGGGCCTCACCGATGATATGAAAGCTACCGAGGAGCAGCTGTATGCTTCCACCAAGCAAATCAACCAGTTTTTTCGCCGGTTCAATGGAGAGGAAGATGACCGGGGAGATCGCTATTATGAGGGAGATAAAAAGTACCGCGATAGTGGGCTGCGCCGCAAATACCTGCCCATGCTCTTCGATGAAGAAGCGGGAAGCAGTGAGGATGTTCGCAAAGATTTTGTAAAGCAACTAACAGACAGGAAAACACCTGTCTTTCTTGATTTTCACCGAGACGACTGGGTGGCGGAAGTCAATGCACAGTTTCGATTTAAAGGGCAGGATGTCACCGCCTTGCTGTACATGAAGCTACAGGCTCAGGGACAGGGCTACGAGTGGGTGATTGACGATGTGTCGTTTGAGCCTTTTAAGACCTTTTTCGAAAAAGATACCTCCGACCAGAAGCAGTTTATCCACCCAATGAGTCATGAGCTGGAGTTTATGACGCTGCGCAAGGCTTTTGCCAATAACGAGTACCCGGAGCAATACACACCGCGGAGCTATGAGCCAGATTATCTCACCTTATTTCTCTATGAAATGAAGCGAGGTAATTTGAAGTTTAAAACCGTGAAAAACGTACGGTTCCACTTTTTTGATATAGGAGGCTGGTATTTTGAACTGGCCAATTTTAACCGCCCCGGATACAACACCGGATGGCTGATCTCTAACCTGATGAAGATTCAAAATGATCAGCAGTTAGCATTATTGAAAGCATACGTATATGACAAAAACTAGACTTTGGTGGGGTTTGCTACTCGTACTGATGCTGGCAAACCAAAGTTTGGCACAGACGGCCGAGAGTGCACAAGAATCGGAAGTGAGAAGCCTGGTGAGCTTTTACCGCTACATGCTCAATACCGTAGGGGCTGCTCGTACTTCTACCCGTGACAAGGAGGTCATCATTACAGAGAGCTACAAAAAGGCGTTTTTAAACGACCAGGTGCAGATCGAAGATGACCTGCTGCCCGACCGACAGGTGATTACCAACAAAGACGTGTCGGCCTACCTGCGCGATGTTGATTTTTTCTTTCAGGACATCACGTTTTCGTTTGAAGAAATCACCGTCACCGAAGATACTCGCGAAAATGGCGACACTTACTATCTGGTATCTTTTCTAAACACCATAGATGCTACTACGCTAGAAGGGGAGCCTTACCAGTCTACCAAAAAGCGATTTTTGGAAGTAAACATAGATGAGCAAAGTGGCGACCTTAAGATCGCCAGTGTGTATACCACCAAGGTAAGCCGTGAGCGCGAACTGCGAGAGTGGTGGAACACCCTTTCGTTTGGGTGGCGCTCCATTTTTTCCACGTATGTGACACATGACAGCCTTACCGATGAGGTACTGCTCCAAATGGGAAGTATAGATAGCCTCAGCCTGGCGGGCAACCAGATGATCCAGTCGCTGGAGCCTGTGATGGCACTCACCAACCTGAAGGTACTGGACCTTTCTGACTCCAAAATCTCTGACCTGGAGCCTTTGCGCTACGCGCGAAATCTAAGAAAACTGAAGGCCGCCAATACGGCGGTGGCAGATCTGTCGGTGCTCGAGTATTTCGAAAAGTTGGAATACCTGGACCTGCGCCAGACACTGGTGCGAGACATACGGCCGATAGAGAAGCTTTCAGCTCTGCAGCATCTGAACCTATCGGGCACTAATGTGGCGGTGTTTGAGCCGCTGGATGCGCTGGATCAGCTGCTGTGGCTAGACCTATCCAATACGGCTTTTGCCAACCCAGAGCTTATAGCTGACTGTAAGCCACTGCAATACCTCAATGTAGCCAAGACTGGAATTACCGCACTGCGTGCACTGCGCGATCTCCATGAGCTAAAGGAGCTCAATGCTTCCGAAACGTACATCCATGGACTGCACGGACTGGCCAATCTGCAAAACCTACAGCTGCTGCATGTAAACCAAACGCGTGTCAATAGCCTGGAGCCTGTAGCCGAGCTAAGGGGGCTACGCCGGATTTATGCAGATTATACGGGTGTATCGGAGCAGGCAGCGTCCGATTTTATGGCCCAGCGACCTGGAGTGGTGGTGGTGACCAACAGTGAAAAAATCATGGAGTGGTGGCAGTCGCTCACCGGTGACTGGCGTGAAGCACTACAGCCTTATATGGGAGGTGTGGAGCCCTCCAAAGAGTCGGTGATCAAGCTGCTCAACCTGGACTCGCTAGATATCAGCGGCATGCAGCTGGTGTCATCCGAACCGCTCCGGAAGTTTAAGAAGCTTCGCTACCTCAATGTGAGCAACAACCTGTTTACCCATTTTCGCTTTACGCGAGAAATGGAACTGCTGGAAACACTGGTAGCACGTAAGCTGGCTGTGGAAACTACCTCAGGTTTGGCGCACAACAAACAGCTGAAGACACTGGTGCTGACCGGCAGCATTACTACCAGTATACAGGCGCTCCATGCGCTTAACAAGCTGGAGCTTCTAGACCTGGAACAAACCGAAGTAACCGATGAGCAAGTGCGACAATACCTGTTTGTAAATCCGAAAACAGTGGTGATCTACCAGTCTGATGAGCTGCTGGGCTGGTGGAACAACCTAAGCCCTACATGGCAGGATGCCCTGGCACCAGAGGAGCTGGACGCCTATCACCTGCATGAGCTCGTGCAGCGCACCGAGCTGACCATAGATGCACAGCCTGTGCTGGAGCTATTTCCATTAGATGCTTTCGTGAACCTGCAGCAACTGACACTAAACCGTACCCGCGTGACAGATCTGAGTGCCTTGCAGTCCCACGACCAACTACGGACACTTACCTGCACCAATGGTCCACTAATGACACTGGAAGGAATAGGTGACTTGCGCAACCTGGAAGCACTCAATATTGCCAATACAGCTGTGGATGACTTGCGCCCGCTTGATGGCTTGAGCAAGCTCAAAAAACTAAATGCATCGGGAACGAACATCAAGAAACTCAAAGGACTGACAGAGCTCCGAAATCTGGAAAGTTTGGATATCAGCAATACAAGGGTTTGGCGTCTCGACAGGCTTTACGATATTCGCAACCTCAAAACCCTGGTGTGCTACAACACCCGCATTCGGGCGCACAAACTGGATGAATTTAAATCTGAGTTTCCAGACTGTGAGATCACTTTTTATTAATGCATTTTTGTAAACCAATGACCAGCAATACAACATACATGAACCTTACTACCAAACTTACCTTTTGCCTAATCATCATGGTTTTTGGCACTCTCACACTCTCTGCGCAGGAGTCGCTGCAGGGGCAGTTTGAGGCTATGATGAACGAAAACTCCACCTATGAGCGCTACAAGGTGGTGCCAATCACGGATATGAATGCCTATTGGGCGCAGATAGCAGACACCCTGCAAGGGAAAAATGCACAAATCAGTGCCCTGCAAAATGAAGTAGGAGAGCTGCGTACGCAAATAGATACGCTGGAGCAGCGAGTAAGCAGCCTGCAGGCTGACCTGGCAGCGAGTGAGCAAGTAAACGATCAGATACATTTTATCGGCATACCTTTTTCGAAGGCTGCTTACCATGTGATGGTGTGGGTGATCATACTCATACTGGCAGTGGTAGCCGTGATCGCTTACCTGATGTATATACGTAGCAATAAGGTGACCACTCGTGTGAAAAAGGACTATGACAAACTGCGCCACGAGTACGATGCCCACAGAGACAAAGCCCGCGAAACGCAGGTACGACTCAAACGCGAGCTGCAGACGGCAGTAAATACCATAGACGAAATGAAACGCGGCGGAGGAAGGAGATAGGCAATTCATGCGGTAGGTTTTAGAAATTAGAAGAGCAGGCCAGTGGCCTGCTTTTTTAGTTATAAGGTGATGGAGGTATGAAAATGACGGTTTTTGGTTAATGGGTCCACCCAATCGGCATTAGCCTTGATCAAATTCAGCGGATGAGTGAATGCCGCGTGCGGACGGGTGATTGCTGGATGCGGATGAATGATCGCCGAGAGCGGATGAATGATTGCCGAGAGCGGATGAGTCATTTTCTGATGCGGATGAGTGTTTGCCGGATGCGGACGGATGACTGCCACGAGCGGATGGGGCATTGCCGGGAGCGGATGGATGATTGCCGGGAGCGGATGAGTGATTGCCGAATGCGTACGAATGATTGCCGTGAGCGGAGGACCCGGCTAATGATTTCCTTGGATTAGGAATAAATGAATTGGGATTCACCAATTCAAAAAAACGATCACCTATGAAACCTACAGGAACTTTAGCCCGTCACTACATGGGTGTCACCGCTCAAGTGAGGTGACAATTTTTTTGTACGATTCATTACCCAACCTCACCCATGAAGAAAATTTTCTTGCGCATGATGAAGTATGCGCTTATCGCTGTTGTATTCTTTGCATTGCTCATTTTGGTACTTTGGCTTTATCCACTCGCCGAGCCCCTTACCCAAAAATCTAGCGACCATAGCTACATCATCAAAGGTGTCAATATCGTAGATGCTGAAGCAGACACTGTCCTACATAATCAATTTGTATACATCAAAGGCGATCGCATTGAGCGGATCGCATCCGATGCTTTTACGCCCGATGACGCTAACATGGTGCAAGTGGAAGGAACAGGCAAGTACCTTATCCCCGGCCTGTGGGACATGCATTCGCACCTTGCTTTTCAGATCGCTCCCCAGGTGATCATGCCGCTACACATTGCTCATGGTGTTACCAACATCCGAGACATGCAGGGCATCGTAAACATCAATGAAGAGCGGAGACAGTGGCGACAAGACATCCTGGCGGAGAAGCTGCTGGGGCCGCGGCTCATTGGCTTTGCCGACGAGATAGTAGGGGCCAACTATGATGAGCAGGACGTGGTGGAAGTTGTCAACCGTACGGCCGCTGACCCGAATACCTTCATCAAAATCTATTCGGGCATATTATCAGAGCGCTATTTTGCGCTAGCGAAAGAAGCCAACGCCCGCGGGGTGGTCTTTGCTGGCCATTACCCCAATGCGATCAACCCAATAGATGCCTCCAATGCGGGTCAGCGAAGTTTTGAGCATGCCCACCTGTTTATCAAACACGCCAATCCGCTGGCGGATCAAAACCGGGAATACTACCGTGCGCTCTATTCGGATGAGGAGGTAGATGCCAGTGATCGGCCTTCGGTAGTCGCCATGTTGGAAGGTTTTGATGAAGAGCAGTTTAATGAACTGGTGGATGTAATGGTCAAAAATGAGACCTATTTCTGTCCGACCCATGTTACCAGAAGGTATGAGGCACTGGCCTATGATCAGGATTTTTTAGACGATCCCAATTTGCAATATGTGCCACCCCTGGTAGCGATGATCTGGAGCGACGATGCCTCGGGGATGCATGAGTATGCCAAACCTGACGGCATGCAAACCTATTTGGAAGATTTTTATACTAAGGGGCTAGAGCTGACCGGTCGGGCGCACGATAGTGGCGTGAAAGTGCTGGCCGGTACGGACTCGTACGATCCCTATTCTTTTCCTGGCATTAGCCTGCATCAGGAGCTGGAAGAGTTGGTAAAAGCAGGGCTCACACCCGCCGAGGCACTGGTGAGCGCTACCTCCGAGCCGGCGGTATATTTTGGCGTAACTGCCGACTATGGTCGGGTAGAAGCCGGTAAAGTGGCCGATCTGCTGCTGCTCAGTAAAAACCCGCTAGAGGATATCCGCAACACCAGGACCATAGAGCGATTGTATTACAATGGCAATCAGTATGAAAAAACTGACCTGGAGGCCATGAAAACTTATGTGGCTGACAATGCCTCAGGCATCAAAGGGTGGGCGCTATCCGTAAAGATGTTTTTGCGGCTTATGAAAGACAATAGGCATTAGTAGGTGGTCTTTTATCCGGAGGTGGTGATAGGAGCAATTGGCGATGAATGAGCCCCAATTTAGAGCCGGGCTTACCGGGTATGTTCACCTCTTACGTTAAACAATTTACAGTCTTTCATTTTCCCGCCACTTCAGGTACGAGAGAATCTGTGTCTGATTAAATGCACCTGTTTCTAAGGCTTTGCTTGATTGCTATAGGTTAAAACCGTACTTTCAATTTTTAACCGCCAGAATTAGGCTCAACCAGCTTTTATCTGCGGTGACTATTCAATTCACTAACCAATTTAACTATGAAGTCACCATTATTCGGAGTACTTTTTGCCTTATTATTTTCCAACACAGTGTTCGCACAGTCCTTGCCCTCGGGGATTGTGATGAAAGAAATTACCGGAGGGACCTTTACCATGGGAAGCAACAACCTGACGGGCTCGCCTGATCAGCAGGCTGCTGCACCCGAACACGAAGTGACGGTGAGTGCTTACACCCTTAGTGAGGCGGAAATCACCAATGCTCAATACGTGGAATTTCTGAATGCCGCTTATGCAGACGGTCTGGTGGAAGTCACCACCGGCACAGCAGGGCCTGATAAAGACAAGCAACTCATTACAGGTACTAGCTCCTCATCATACAGCGGAAAAGTGCTTTATACCCTGGATGGAACCCGGGTAATGAAAGATCACGACAATGATGACGGGGATAATAACCCCTTCACTGGTGTAATAGAGCCAGAAAACCCGCTCAATATTGCTTATATAGGTTTCGATTCCTCGTCCAAGAAATTTTATGTGAAAGACCCACATGATGCTGGTGATTTTCATTGGAAAAACCTGTGCGACTATTACGATTATGGAACTAAGCAGGGAAGCTTTGAGTCTACACTGAAAAATGATTTTGAAGACTGGAGTGGGGCAGGGCTCAAACTGTCCACAGAGCTTGAAGGCTGGACAGAAGCCAATCCCTCGGCAGCAAAAAACCTCCCTACAAAAGCAGAGGTTTCGGACTGGCCGGTGACCTTTATCCGATGGTGGGGAGCAAAGGCGTTTGCCATCTACTATGACCTGGACCTTCCCACCGAAGCACAATGGGAGTTTGCAGCAAAAGGAGGCAAAGATTTTAAGTACGCCGTGCATGATGGTGCGGATGTGGCTGATGCCAATTGGAATCAGGAAAAACTAAAAGTAGCTACCCATCACGTACGGGCTGCAGTTAGTGGTACGGCCAATCCTTTCGGCCTGTATAACCTCGCTGGCAATGCGTGGGAGTGGATCGCTGACAACTATGTAGCCCCGTATGCTACGTCTGCTGCCACAGACCCCAACATTCAGGTGTCAGGGTCAACACTACGATGCTGGAGAGGAGGCTCCTGGAATTACCATGAAGCTACTTTGCAGTCTGCTATGAGATTTTCAGACGAAGAGGACCGTGGCAATGACCATTTCGGATTTCGTATAGCTGGATCGGTAGAGGCTGAGGTGATACTTGAGGGAGCTCAAGGTAAACTATATCTCTATCCTAATCCCGCAAGCGATCGGGTGCACATAAATCTTCCCAACCAGGAGGTTGTCTCCATAGAGCTGTATTCGATCAGTGGCCGATGGATCAGGTCGATACCGGTGGGTGGGGGAAATGTAATCGATGTAAGTGATTTGGATAAAGGATATTACCTACTTCGTGTCGGTAGCCAAACACACAGACTAATCATTCAATAATTATTTAACCACCAGATACAGCGCAGGCGCTGTATCTGGTGGTTTTTTACTGGCTCTCCTAAGTCTTCAACCATCGCTAGAACTTCACAGGCGACAATGCACGCCCGGAGTTTAACAGGGTGTTTCGGTGAGCTATGATGTAAAAAAGTGCCACCTCAGGTCGCGTAGGTTACGATGAGGTGGCTTATGTATTTTGAGTCTAGCAATTAAATAATGGCTTGTGTTTTACAGCTACAAACTCACTTCGGTCTGGGTCTTGACAAGCCAATGCAGAATTGATCAGGGTGGGAGCAAGTAGATAAATCTCCTTGCGCTCAGACGTAGAATCGGACATAATACTTATTCCGTGTTCTGTTCTGTCAAAATCATCCAGTTTTGGGTAAATGCCGTGTTGGTCAAAAGAAAAGAATAGACCTCTGGCCCTTTCGATAGTCACATAAGTCATCGTAAATTCAGTGTCCGGGCATAAACAGGACTGCATGAAATCAAGTCCATATAATGCGAGCAGCGTGATGAATTTTTTCATTGGGGGATTGATAGTAATGGCTGGATGTTTTTTGGCTGGATCTAATTCAAAGCATTAGTATTTGCAATAATAGTACGAAACGTTGTATTAATTAAAGAAATTATGTAGCTCAAGAATGTTGAAGGATAACATTATTTGTGTTTTTAAAAACGGTTTCATAGCTTCATCCTTACAAATATTCAATTGCAGTTGTTTGTAATTGAAATTTAGTTGCCGCCGCTATGAAAAACCGACTGTTCCCCGAAGGATTTATTGGGTTATCCATTGAATCCTATACTTTCCGAATTAAGCCACGTTCTAAGGCTATTTACCTGACACTTCTTACTTTCCTGTTGGTCTCAATGATCCTTTTACCATTTGTAAAAATTGAGGTGTCAAGGTCTGTAAGAGGTCAAGTTTCTTCATCTGAAGACCGTCATTTTATTTCAAGTCCTGTAAGTGCTCGTGTTACGTATAGTCATCTAAAAGAAGACCAACAAGTTTTCGAGGGTGACACCTTGTTAAGATTTGATCATGAGGTTTTAAAAATTGAGCTGTTTCAACAAAATTCTGATGCTAAAGAATTGGGCCTTTTTCTGACAGATCTAGAGGGGCTATTAAATGATTCATCTGTGAATTTAAAAACCGACAGATTCAAAAGTGAATTGCTTGAATTTACTTCATCATTAAAAAAGCTAGAGATTACAAGGAATAACCTTAGAAAACAATTTATCAGGCAACAGAAACTCTTCGATGCAGAAGTGATTTCGGAATTGCAATATGAAGAAGCTAAGCTACCCTTTGATCAGATAAATGCAGAAATCGCAATTTTAAAAGAAAGTCAAAGGTCAAAATGGGAAATGGCCTTATTAGAACTAGAACGAAGACTTTCATCGGTTAAAAATCGGATTAATCAATTGAAGGAGGAAATCGACAACAGATGTGTCATAGCCCCCGCTTCAGGGTCATTGCAGAATGTTTTGGTCGTCAAAGAAGGCCAGTTTCTTCATTCAGGGACTAAGTTGGCAGAGGTTTCGCCAGGTGACAGCTTAGTAATTTCATGTTTAGTGGCGCCATGGGATATTGGCTTGTTGAGGGTTAATCAGTCGGCAACCTTTAGAGTCGATGCATTCAACTACAACGAATGGGGAATGTTGGAAGGTCAAATAAAACAAATATCTAGTGATGTCTACATGCAAGACGGGCACCCGTTTTTTCTAGTGAAGTGTTCGTTAGTCAAAGACTTTCTCTCATTGGGCAATGGGTTTGAAGGTAAATTAAAGAAAGGAATGACTGTGCAGGCGAATTTTATTGTTGCAGAGCGTAGCCTTTATAGACTATTGTATGATCATGTGGACAATTGGGTAAACCCTATGAATAGGCCAAATAATATCGCTTCCAAATCACCAAAATAATGATGAAATCTACTCTAATTAGACAGAGGGACATTACTGATTGTGGAGCTGCTTGTCTAGCCTCTGTAGCAGCTCACTACCACCTCAATCTTCCAGTTGCTAAAATAAGGCAAATAGCTGGGACAGATAGTAAAGGGACAAATGCGCTTGGGATCGTTGAAGCGGCTGAAAAGCTCGGTTTTTCCGCTAAGGGTGTTCGAGGAGGAATGGATGCATTGCATGGGATTCCAGTTCCGACCATTGCTCATGTGGTGATGAAAGACGTATTACATCATTACGTGGTGATCTATGCGGTTACTAATCAGGTTGTTAAAGTGATGGATCCGGCTCTTGGTAAAATCGAATCATATAGTCTGGCGGATTTCGAAACTATTTGGTCTGGAGTATTAATACTACTCATGCCAAATGAGAAATTTAAGAAGGGAGATGAGCGGGTTTCTGTGGCTAGCCGATTTTGGTTTTTGTTAAGCCCTCATAGGAGTATTTTGATTCAATCACTTGTCGGAGCTATGGTTTTTACACTTATAGGGTTGACTACAGCTATTTACGTTCAAAAGATAGTTGATCATGTGCTGCCAACACAGAATCTCAACCTGCTTAATGTGTTAAGTCTTGGAATGCTTGCTCTTTTAGGGATTCAGTTTGTAATCAATACATTCAAATCCTTGTTTGTCTTAAAGACTGGTCAGCAAATAGACGCTCGTCTAATTTTAGGGTATTATAAACACCTGTTAAGCTTGCCTCAACGCTTCTTTGATACCATGCGTACAGGTGAGATCATCAGCCGAATCAATGATGCAGTAAAAATTCGAGTGTTTATCAATGAAATGGCCATTGATATTTTAGTTAATTGTTTTGTTCTGATTTTTTCATTTGGGTTGATGTTTACTTATTACTGGAAGCTAGCATCGATTGTCTTGTTAGTTGTTCCTGTTTACTTTATCATCTATTGGTTTACTAACCGACTCAATCGTAAAGTAGAGCGCAACGTTATGGAATGCTCTGCGGAGTTAGAATCCCAATTGGTAGAGTCAATAAGTAGCGTAAGAACGATTAAATCTTTTGGTTTAGAATATCATGCCAACTTAAAAACTGAGTTAAGATTTGTTCGACTTATGGACAGCATATATAAGTCGGGGTTAAATGGTATTTTTTCATCTAATACCTCTCAATTAACCTCACGTTTATTCACCATTGTTTTACTGTGGATAGGTGCTGGCTATGTTGTGGATCAGACTATAACACCTGGTGAATTGATGTCTTTTTATGCTATTATAGGATATTTCACTGGTCCTGTGAGTAGTCTTATTGGTGCCAATAAGTCCTATCAGAACGCCATGATTGCGGCGGATCGTTTATTTGAAGTTATGGATCTTGAGGGTGTGCAGAATGCGGAGGGGATAAAATTGAGTCGGGACGACTTAGGAGATATCAATTTTAAAAATGTCAGGTTTAGGTATGGGACGCGCAAGACTGTATTTGAGGGATTAAACCTTACTATTAAAAAAGGATCTTTCACAGCGGTGGTAGGTGAGAGCGGATCTGGAAAGTCAACAATTGCTTCATTATTGAAAAGAATGTACCCAATAGATGAGGGGAAAATACTAATAGGTGCCCATGAAATTAATAGTATTGAACGAGATAGTTTCAATGAGCTGATATCTATTGTGCCTCAAGAGGTAGATTTATTTGCTGGGTCTGTAATTGAAAATGTTGCTCTTGGTGAGTTCCAACCTGATACGAAACGAATCATGAAGCTGGCACAACAACTTGGACTGCTGGATTTCATCAATGAATTGCCCAATGGATTCGGTAGCTATCTAGGTGAAAATGGGGTGAACTTGTCTGGTGGGCAGCGCCAGCGATTAGCCATTCTTCGTGCGCTTTATTCTGATCCTGAAATAATCATATTTGATGAGGCTACATCTGCTCTTGACGCTAAGTCAGAGCAGCTGGTCATTGAGACCATGCTTCAATTGAAAGATCAGGGTAAAACCATATTAACAATTTCCCATAAACTCAACACTGTAGCCATGGCCGACAGACTTCTTATACTTGATAATGGAAATATTGTTGGAGAAGGCACCCATGAGGAGTTGCTCAAAGGAAATGCCGACTATCAATTCCTATGGAATCGGCAAACAGGACAGCCGTTGGTCACTAGTCCATACATCTGAAATCTTACATTAAATTCTTTATTTTATGAATTTTGTAAAACAAATTGAAAGGATTCAGTTACTTAACAAGTTGATCATTCAGGAATCCACAGGTACGCCCGAAGAGCTGGCCAAGAGATTGGGAATGAGCACACGGCAGCTGTATAACCTATTTGATTCGTTAAAATGTCTTGGCGTGAAAATAGGGTATAACAAGAAGCTCAAAACTTACTATTATAAAGGCAACGCCTCCAGAATGGACGTTTCTTTCTCATTAACCTGGATCAATGATGGGGAGTGCGAAAAAATTTTTGGTGGAGTCGGACAGTGCAATTTTATTTCACTTTACATGAATACCTTCGAATCAAGATTGACCGGTTAATCTAGAGGTGAAGCCCACAGCCTATAAATGTGGGTGTTATTTAAAATTATTATTCAATCATGGAAAATTTGAATGTAGTTGAACTAAGGCAAGATGAGCTTCAGGAGGTTGAGGGGGGGCAAAAAGGTCGTCCTCAGGGTAATGGTTATACCGGTCCTGGAGCATTTGATCAACAAGATGTAATTGATGCATGGAATTGCTTCTGGGCAGGTTATAATTCATAGTAACTTTAAAAATTAGATAACGATGAAAAATTTAAAAGAAATTGAGAGTTCTGGCTTGATTTTGATGAAGAATCAAGAGCTAGAAAATGTTAACGGAGGATATGATTCATGTGACTTTTTTTATGATCTAGGGGCAGCTACAAGCATGTTTGTTACATGTCTTAGCTTTTATAGTCTAAGGTAACTTGTTGCCATTTATAACTTATCAAGTCAACTATATTTGGTTGGCTTGACTTCTTTTATTGCAAATGGTCAAAGAATTCATACTTAATCCATACTCTTTCCGAATAGATGAGCAAGTGAAAATCAAGATTTTCATTAAGTCATATTTATGTTGCGTATTTGTTTCAGGATTGATGACACTATTACTGATTAGCCTTAATATGACTTTTTTTAATGGCGCATTCGGTCATAGACTTCAGTCTTCAGGATTATATGAAAGTGATATCAATCCAATTTTTCTAGCAGTCTCAATAGTCCTACTTGGGCCAGTTGTAGAAGAGATTACTTGTCGTTTACCATTAAAAATCACACGATTTAATATTGTAGCTGCTATTTCTTGTTTTGTTCTGCTATCGTTATTGCCTCCGTGGAATGAGTTGGATGGTTCTTATCATCAAGCGCTTATTGCACTTGGAGGTGCCATGTTATTCGGGATTTTAACTTTCATATTGCTTTCAAAGTGGATGTGTGAATGTTTGTCAAGAATAGAAGGCAAATATTTAGTTTTCGGGCTGACCTGCTTCTTCGCGCTAATGCATTTATTTAACTTTTCTTTGTCAGAGATTGATATAGTTTATTTGTGGGCTGCACCATTTTTTGTTCTGCCTCAGTTTATTACTGGTTACTTTCTGGCATTTATCAGACTAAAGATCAACTTTCCTGCTGCGATCCTTTTTCATATGCTGATTAATGTTCCGGGATCTATTCATGTTCTGATGAATAATATTAACTAGGGCACAATATACTGTAGAGCAAACCTTCTGTTTCCCCCTTCAACAACCGCTAGAACTTCCCAGGCGACAATGCACGCCCGGAGTTTGACAGGGTGTTTCGATGAGCTACCAGGTAAAAAAAAGCCACCTCAGGCCGCGTAGGTCGCGCCGAGGTGGCTGATACATTTGAGGCTAGTGATTCAAAAAAATGACTTGCGATTTACGTATCCCTTCGGTGTTGAGCGTGTAGTGTAAGTTTTTGATTTTAGTTATGGGGTTGTTGGCAGTAGCTTGGAGAGGTCATTTACCTTGGTATCTGGTATGATTTGCAGGGTATTTCTTAGCCACTGATGAGGCTCCACTTCGTTGGCCTTGCAGGTGGCAAGGAATGAATAGAGCACGGCTGCCCACTGTGCTGCGTCATGAGACCTTGCGAAGAGATAGTTTTTACGACCCAG
>NZ_QREG01000034.1 GCF_003386095.1 Marinoscillum furvescens DSM 4134
TATTCACAAATTATGAGTCTCCCCCTAGAACCCCCTCATGTGGATAATAGTAGTAGTCTTAGAATATCAATAGATTGTAAACCTAAAGGCCGGCATAGGCAGGTCTGAGCACTTACTCAACGTCAAAATCTTTTCGTAAACGTAAATGCGAGTTTATTTATTTGCTGATTTTCATTTGGAAAAGCGTTAAGAAATGGACTCAGCCCTTGATTTTTGCTGCCGGGGCGCGTAGCCTTTTTATCGCCTGGCCGGCCGCAAGAAAAAGTAGAGAGATAAATACTAAAGCACGATCTGTTTGAAAGCCGTTCGCAACCCGTCAAACAGCAAACCCTTTCAGCTAAAGCAGGAATTGAACTTTCTTAAGTAAGCCCACACAAATATTGCTTGATCTGGTATGATCCTGCCCGGATTCAGAGGTTTCCGCAGCAGACATCCATAAGCTGCTCAATACCCGTTTTTTCATCTTACAGGCAATTGCCGCTGCTATTGACTTTTCATCCTGAGCCCGTCCTCCGGGCTTTTGAATAGCCTATACCTCCTGATGTGGTAGGATTACATATTGCATTAAATGGTTGGGTGGTGCTTTAAAATTTCGTAGTTTAGTTGGTATAAGACGGATGTAGTGCATAAGTGCACTATATCAAAGATGTTGAGTTTCATTTCACTAACGGATAAATAATAGAATTTCAATAAATGCTTTAGTAAATTCGCAGAATGGCAGCAGCGGAGCAAATAAAGAGTTTAATAAAATCATTTGGTGATGGAGACGAATCTCGATTCTTTGCTACTGCTATGCAAATTGCAGCTTCCGAAGCAAGAAAAGGACATACCACATTTGCACAGGAACTTAAGAGCCTAATTGAAAAAGCCAAAAAGGGTCGATCTGAAACGATTGTCGACCGAGGTAAAACCATTTCCATATCAGGGCCAAAAAGAGAATTAAATGATCTCATTGAAGTTTTTCACCCAAAGATTAAACTCAATGATATGGTTTTAGATGAGCATGTTAAAATGTCTCTAACTAGAGTTGTTCAAGAGCAAAGAAAAATTGAACTCCTTAGAAAACATAATCTAACACCAAGACGAAAATTACTTCTAACTGGATTACCAGGGTGCGGAAAAACCATGACAGCACAAGCTCTTGCTGGTGAATTGGGACTTGCAGTATTTATCATTCGCTTAGATGGATTGATTTCAAAATTCATGGGAGAGTCTATTGCTAAATTGAGGATGATATTTGATTCAATGGAAGATCATCGCGGGGTTTATTTGTTCGATGAATTTGACTCAATAGGTACCCATCGAGATCAAGGTCAGGATGTAGGAGAAATAAAGAGAGTATTAAACAGCTTTCTGATTAATATTGAAAAAGACCAGTCCAATAGTATTGTAATTTCAGCTACTAATCTTCCAGAATCGTTAGATAAAGCATTGTTTAGAAGATTTGATGATATAATTCGATATCCATTACCTGATGTTGGAGAGATCAAAAAAGTTTTGAAAAAAAACCTATCTGGTTTTTCATTATCGACATCAACTTCTGTTGATAAAATTGCTAAAGAAGCAGTAGGATTAAGCTACTCAGATATTGTTAGAGCTTGCGAAGAAGCTATAAAGGAGATGATAATCATGGGTAAAAGTAAAATACCAGTATCGGCTCTGCTTACTTCTATAGAAAAGCGAAAACAATAATCATTAATGGCAGACCAAGACCAATTTCGACATATTAAAATTGAAGGCTACACCCAAAGAGACAAATATGTAAGCCCGAAACGTGGTAATTCCCCACCTATCAAACTTCAAGACAGAAGAGTTCATGGCAGTAAAATTCGTGAACATATAAACCGAATAAAAGAGCAGTTTGACGCTTTAAAAGATGTCGATCTTCCTGATGGTATAGTTCGTGATGACGCAATTTATGTGGAGTTTATTTCTGACTATAATTTTGAACCCGCATTCGACAGTCTTAATAGTGATGCTGCAGAACCAAAGTTTCAACTTCTTAACATTAAGAGAGAATTCACAGGAGAAGATTTTAGATACCGAGTAAATGTAATGTTAACCGAAGGTGGTATAAGTCATTTTCTAGCCAAAGTGAATGAGTACATTTCAGAAAACACTCGATATAAAGGTGAGGAAACTCAAACGCCAAAAAACAACAAACTAATTAGTAATATTGAATCTATTCAGCTCGCAACTTTGGAAGCATTTTGGACTGAGCCTAATGAAAACCCATTTCCTGAAGAAGATGAAGTAGTTTGGTGGGAGGCATGGTTTCGAAAGAAAAATGGAATTGAACCAGCATCAGAATATGATAAAATATCATCCCAACTGGCGTTAGTTAATGCTCAAATATCCGATCAAGAATTAATATTTCCTGAGCATTATGTTAAATTGGTAAGGGCATCTCCCCGTCAACTTTCTGAATCACTTTTCTTACTGGACAACCTAGCAGAATTAAGAAAGCCTAAAGAAACAGCAGATTTCTTTACGAATCTTAACATAGCTGAAGCAGAAGATGCTATTAATGAGCTTGAAACCAGAATTGAGAATAATACAGACGAGAATAGTATTGCTATTTGTATATTGGATTCAGGTGTGCAAAACCAACATCCTCTCTTATCCGATTTCATTCCTGACAATAATTTATTCAGTTACAAACCAGAAGATTGGGGTACACACGATGGATGGCCCAGAGGAGGACATGGAACTGGTATGGCTGGTCTGTCCTTATTTGGTGATCTTACGCATGCCATGTCTGCAACTAGTAATATTCAAATTTTCCATCGATTAGAATCTGTAAAGCTGATTAATAATCGTGATCCTCATGATCCTGAATTGTATGGCGCTGTAACTTTGGAAGCAGTGAATGCACCTATAGTTTCTGCCCCTTTTCGACCAAGGATATATTGTATGGCTGTTACGGATAAAGATCAAGCATATTATGGTCGCCCTTCATCTTGGTCCGCTTCTTTAGACAAAATCACCTTTGGTATTGTAGATGAAAATTTAGAGAAACAATTATTTTTTGTTTCTGGAGGAAATGTTTTCATTGAAACTCCGGATGAGTTTCCAGATAAAAATATTGATGAGTCAGTTCATGACCCAGCCCAAGCATTTAATGCAATTACAGTAGGAGCATATACTGAAATGGATTTCGTTGATTGCGAAGAATTTCCTGATTCGGAATTGCTATCAGAGCGAGGGGGGATGTCGCCAGCAAATTCCACATCAATAATCTGGGAAAATGATTGGGCTGTGAAACCAGATTTGGTAATGGAAGGAGGAAACTTAGCTAATCAAAGAGGTGATATAGTTAAACCTGATTCACTACAGCTTTTAACGACTCATAAAAATTACAGATTTACACCTCTTCAAACATTTGGAGATACAAGTGCCGCAACGGCTCTAGCGTCCCATTTTGCTGTTCAGCTAAAAAACGAGTATCCTGATTTATGGCCTGAGACGATTCGAGGACTAATGATCCATTCTTCAGAATGGACACCAACTATGTTAGGCGGCAGGAATATTCAGGATGTTGAATCGTTCAGTGCAGAAGAAAAAAGAAACTTATTGCGTTCTTATGGTTATGGTGTTCCTAGTTTAAAAAAGGCGTTATATAGTGCAAAAAACACATTAACATTAATTGCAGAAAAAGAAATAACTCCATTTAGGAAGGATGGAAGTATCAAATTTAATGACATCCACTATTTTGAACTTCCATGGCCTATTGAAGTCCTTCAAGGAGTTCTTAGTGAAACGGATGTGAAGTTGAATATTACTCTATCTTATTTTATAGAGCCTAATCCCGGAAGCCGAAAATATAGCAATAAATTTAGCTATATATCTCATGGTTTGCGCTTCAATGTGATAAAGCCTTATGAAGATGCTGAGACATTTCACAAGAGAATTAACAAAAACACAAGGGAAGAAGGTGAAAGTGGATTTTATGGAGAAAGTTGGATAATTGGATCAAGGCATAGAGACAAAGGTTCGATCCACCGTGATTTTTGGATTGGATCAGGAGCAGATTTAGCTACAAGAAATCAGATAGCTGTATATCCAGTTTCAGGTTGGTATCGCATGAGGAAAAAACTCGAAATGTATGATTCCACAGTTAGGTACAGTTTAGTTGTGACTATAGAAGCGCCAGAAATTGATGTGGATATTTACACTCCTGTAAGGACATTAATACCAATAGAACTGTAAGATTATCTAACTCATGGATTTAAAAACGAAAACACAACAAACACAAAAATGATTATGCGAACTAAGCCTGACAGGACATTCAGATCAGGAAATTTCTACCATCCTAGTAACTGGGCGCATAATCATTTTGGTTAATCGCTATACCCCCCACCACCTAAATAACCCACACTTCTCGCCATCCTGACAATTCTTACTAATTAATTACTTCATAGGCCAACAATACCCTCCCCAGCTCTTCCTAAATATTGCGCCGGTTTGTGCAGCTCTTCTTTTGTGTAAACATGCATAAAACGGCAAATCTCCCATAATGCTTTCTTAATATCCCTAAATCGCTGCTTTTCATCTGAATACCGCATGAGCGAGTAATTAATTTGTGCTGCTTATTTAGGAAAAACTGCATAATTATGCTTATTTTAGGAAGATGAACGGCATAAAAGCGCAGTTAACATCATTTTTTGCTCCGATAATTTTCGGATTAAAGCATTTTTTTGCGCTTATGCGGTTTGTGTGAAGCATTCAAAACCTTAATTTTTTACTTAACCTAACTATTTATGAAGAAGGTAATTTTACTCTCATTTATGACACTGTTGCTCTCCGGTGTGTGCCTGGCTCAGGACTGGGTGGTATACAGCGAAACCTTTGAAGATGCCACAGACGTCTCCGAGTGGGATGAGCATGGCGGGGCAACTGGCTTTACTACGGTAAGTCAAAACGCCACAGATGGTGTAGCGGGGACCGGGGCTTTAGAATTTTCAGATGCAGGATTCAGTTTTTTCATTCGTCGCCCCGTTTCAGCTACAATTGGACAGGAATACCAACTGAAGTTTGATATCAAAACTACTGGCTGGGCAGATGAAACAAAGCCACTTGAAATTACTTTGTTTGGATTAGATACTTTGATGGAGTCGATTACTATCAATGATTCGTCAGAGTTTGTAACTATTACCATTGCTGGTATTGCGAAAGAATCAACGGGATATATACAGTTTTCTGGAGATAGTGGAGCTGGGGATGTGTCGGTATTAATTGATAATATTTCATTCATTTCTAATCTGGCCTTCCATTTAGAGGCAGCTTTTGAAGATTCATATGAAACTAGTTCGGATGTATCCAATTGGGGTAATTCCTCTGGATTTACGACTCCCAGTCATAATACAACAGGGGGCGTTAATGGATCTGGCGCTTTAGAGCTTAAAGATGGTGGATTTGGCATGTCGATTGAACGTGCAATTACAGTTGAGATGGATAAAGATTATTTAATGACTATGGATGTGAAAACATCAGGTTGGGATAATCAGGCTACTTATCCGATTACGCTTACAATCACTGGAATAGACGACTTTCCCAAAACAGTTTATTTAAACAGTCTTACAGATTTCACTACTATTTCTATTGGAGGACGGACAACGAACTCTACAGGCTTAATTTATATCGAGGGAAGTAACACTAGCGGAGAAAACTACGTCTGGATCGACAACATCTCGCTGACCTACATAGACATGGAGACAGTGATCTGGGATGGTGCCAACTGGAACAATACTTCTGGCCCCACAGCTTCGGACAATGTGATGATAGACGGTGCACTCACTGTCAATGATGATATGGCGGTAAATCACCTGGAAGTTACTGGCAATGGTAGCCTGAGCGTAGCTTCGGGAGCATCGCTAGCCATCATGGGTACCGCCAGCGGTACGGCTACTATTCATAGAAATACGACAGGGTCTGGAGGCTACAGCATTGTAGGAGCTCCAGTAGTAGGGGCCATGCTCGATGATATGTTTGCAGACTATCTCTATACCTGGGATGGTGCTGCCTGGTCTATGCCAGCTGGTGATATGGTACCCGGTACTGGGTATTTTGTAGGCTATGATGCGGCGGCACCCACCATCTCCCTGACTGGAGAGCTGGTGTCTGGAGACCAGACATTAGGGGTTTCTACAGCAGGTGATGGGTTCAATGTAGTGGCCAATCCCTATATGGCTTCCATCTCTATTGCGGACTTTTTGGCGGCCAATAGCAGCATCACTTCATCGGTATACCTATGGAATGACGGAGGTCAAAATGCAAACGCTACCGATCGCGGCGGTGATTATGTGACTGTCAATGAGATCGGTACAGTAGGTACAGTAGATCTCGGAGACGGAGTGAGTGGCTCCAATAGCACAGCCGCCAATACGGATATCGGTTCTATGCAGGGATTCCTGGTAGAGGCTACCTCAGACGCTTCAGTTACTTTTAGCCCTACCATGCAAACTACCACCGCCGGAGCCAATGCAGACGGCAACTACTACCGTACCGCCGAGCAACCCAAACTCAAGCTGGCCCTGGCCGGAGCCCATTACAACGAAGTGCTTTTTGGCTTTAGATCCGACGCCACCTATGGCGTAGATCATCGCTACGACGCTACCAAGAAAATAGGCAATGACGCCTTTGCATTCTACTCCCTCATCGGCAAGGAGAAGTTTGCCATACAAGGACTCCCACTACTCAGCGGAGAGACTACCCTCAGCCTGGGATACGAAGTGGAAGAGGCAGGTACCTACCACCTCTCCATCAAAGAGCTGGTAGGCATACCGGCAGAATATCAGGTCTATGCAAATTATAAAGGGGTGACTCACAACCTGTCCGGTGGAGCTGTTTCGCTCAATCTGGACGCTGGAATTGGTACAATAGAGCTTACGCTATCTTCTGCTATACTAGCCAGCCGCCAGCAGGCTGCATTTAAAGTATTTACCAATCAAGGCATGCTCAACATCCACACCAGGAGCAAATTGGATCAGGCCGATATTTCCATTTTGGATATGGCTGGCAGAGCCATCACTACACTTCAGGACGAACAATTATCTCATGGAAAATGGTCGAAGCGTGTGCGTTTGAATCCGGGAGAAATCTATATCCTGAGGCTCCACACACGTGAAGGAATACTCACTCAGAAATTCATTTATTAACTAACCGCAAAGACCTAACATCATGAACAAGTATCTATTTAAAATCGCATTATTTATTCCCGTATTGATCTGTATGGTGACCCCTGCATTTGCACAGTCAGCTCCTCCAGCCACGCCGATAGACGGTGGGCTCAGTGTGCTGCTTGCCGCTGGTGGGCTCTATGGTTTGAAAAAACTCCGAGATCATAGGAAGTAGCCATTAAACACGTGGTTAGTTAAAGTTTGGGCTGGCTTAGAAGTATTCACTTTTAGGCCAGCCTTTTTTTGTGGTTTGCACTGAACTTCCTCTCCCCACCTTCAAAACCCCCAAAAACGTATTTTCCTACCTTCCGCAAAGCTGCGGAATGGTGAAAAACGCATTTTTCATGCTTCTGCAAGTTCGCGGAAGGTCCAAAAACGCATTTTTCATGCTTTTGCAAAGCTGCGGAAGGCACAAAAACGTATTTTTCATGCTTCTGCACGTCTACGGGAAGCCAAAAACGTATTTTTCTGCGTTTAGCACATAGTTTCTACCTTTAGTCAGGTATTTTGGCCTCTTAATATGTCGCTCCACACACTTCTTTCGGACATCAGCCGCTGCACCACCTGCAGCGCCCACCTCCCGCATGGCATACGTCCGGTGCTGGCAGCCCACGCCGAAAGCAAAGTAGCCATCATCGGGCAAGCTCCGGGGAGCGTGGTGCATCGTACAGGTGTGCCGTGGGATGACAAAAGTGGCCAGCGCCTGCGCCATTGGCTCGGAGTGACCGATGACGCGTTTTACAATCCCCAAAATTTCGCCTTGCTGCCCATGGGCTTTTGCTACCCCGGCAAAGGCAAAAGCGGAGACCTGCCACCACGACCAGAGTGTGCCCCGCAGTGGCACGAGCCACTGCTTGGTGAGCTGCACGACCTTCAATTGATATTACTGGTAGGCAGCTACGCCCAAAACTACTACCTCAGAGCGGCAGCCAGGCCTACACTTACCGAGACGGTGCGTGACTTCCAAACCTACTTGCCCAGGTACCTGCCACTGCCACATCCTTCGCCGCGCAACAACATCTGGCTAAAGCGAAATGCCTGGTTTGAGGCGGACTTACTACCGACACTGCGCAGGGAAGTCCAGCAACTGCTTGCCTGAGAACAGGTGATTTTCAGAGTCCTCCCAAACAGATAAGCTACCATCAGCTCCCTGTTTTTCCTGCCTGTTTGGCACAAAACCACTCCTATATTCCCTAATACCTAGACTATATTCCCAAATGCCCCATTCGGGAATATAAGCTATACAATCGGTCAGCGGCTACATGCTGTACCTATTTGCTCTCCATTTCTTTGATCTCGAAATCAACTTCACCAGATATGAATCGAGTCAATGAAACACACACCTAAACATCCGGAAGGGCTAGACCCTAAGCCCCATAGCAAGACCCGATTTCGGATACTGGAGGCCATACTGATCGTCATGATCGTTGGACTGCTCCTGTTTCAGGTCTTTATAAGTTTTTAATCGTCACACCCACTCAACCTATACAAATGATGAATACCTCAGCTAATCTCACAAACCAACAGAAGCCTTTTGATAAGGTAAACTTTCTGAAGATTGATGATCACTCCCTTACGCCGAAGTACATGCAGATTGTGGAGATCATTTTGTCGGATATCGAAAACGGAATTTTTAAAATCGGCGAGCAAATTCCCTCCATCAATGAAACCAGCGCCGAGTTTTACATGGCCAGAGATACCGTAGAGAAGGCCTACCGGGTCTTACGCCAAAAGGGGATTATCACTTCCGTGAAAAGGAAGGGATACTTCGTAGCGAGTACGGGCAAGCTGTGTACAAAGCGCATCCTCATGGTACTCAATCAGATGAACGAAGAGCACCGCAAGCTTAGCGACACCCTCATCAAAGAGCTCCCTACCAACTGGGAAGTGGACATCAACTTTTACAATGGTCAGCTGGACCTCTTGCAAAAGTGTCTGATGAAAAACAAAGGGCACTATGACCACTTTGTAGTGGTGCCTGACGTGAAGGTAGAGGTGGAGCAGATGGAAAAGGTGCTGGACATCATCCCTAATGAAAAAATGCTCCTGGTAAAGGCATCCGAAGAGTACAAAGCAAAACGCCGCATGATTCTCCAGCATGGAAAAGATGACCTCTACGATTCGCTCGCGCAAATTCAGGAGGTATTGAGCAAGTATGAAAAGGCACACTTTGTGATGCCCGATAAAGCCGCTCTGATCGGCTTTGTAGAGGGATTTGTGGATTTTTGCAGCGACTATAAGTGGTCGTTTGAAGTGCAGGAGGCGCCCCTCGAATCGCTTCAAAAAGGCGGCTTTTACCTGGTGTGGGAGGAGGAAGACCTGCGCAATGTCATCCAGCTCGCCGAGCAGCACAACTATCAGCTGGGCAAAGACATAGGCGTGATCAGCTTCAATGATACCTGCCTGAAAGAAGTGCTGTGTGGGGGCATCACCGTACTCACGCCGGAAGTAGACCAGCTGGCCAAAAACCTGAGCCAAATGCTCATGGACAGACACGAAAGCGTGCTGGACTATGGATACAAAATCATTTTACGAAATTCACTCTAAATCACCGATAGCCTGATGAACCTGTTTTTACGATCCGCCATGCTTTTCTTCAGCATGGGAAGCTTGTTATTGGCCGAAGCTCAGACGGCCAAAGGTCCCTGGAAAATCACCGGAGACGAATATCTGCACTCCAAAGAAGTTTCTGTACTGGCCTATCACAATCACTACCCCGTAGGCAAGCTGGGGGGGATAGAGGTGATACACCATGACCAACGCATAGCAACCAATGGCATGCTGTACTTTCGTCACCGCCAGCAGCTAGACGGGGCGCCAGTGCCCAAACCCATCCCGGATGTAGCGATCCCTCCGCGGACCGTCCACCCTGAGTCTTCGAGCATCCGACTGGATTTTGCGTTTTCCAATATCGACTTTCAGTATGCTATCCACGTACTGCCGCAGGAAGACGGTGCATTCGGTATCAACGTCCATTTCGAAGGTGTCGAAGACCTGTCCCTCTTGGATACGGTGACCTTTGTCATGGACTTTTTCCCGGGCAGTTTCAAAGGTAAATCCTACCTGAGCGATCGGGGCGATCTCGGCCATCTTCCATACGATTTTCACAGTGTCATCACGGCCAGCAATAGCACGTCTCTGGCGACAGGCAGTCAGATTACCCTGGCTCCTGAAGATCCCGAGCGGACGATTGCGATCAGCGCCCGCTCCGGACAGATTCAGCTTCTGGACAGCCGCTCCACTGAGCACAACCACTGGTTTACCATAGCCGCGGAGGTGGTGCCCAATGGCACCGGCCCATGGGTAGAACTCGTCATACAGCCCAATCGCTGGGAGGAGTGGGTGCGCCCGCCAGTACTGGCACACTCGCAGGTGGGCTATCACCCCGAACAGGCTAAAGTCCTCACCATAGAAACACTCGCTGATCAGGGCGTGCCCGAGCAAAAGGCCCAGCTATGGAAAATAGGAATCGATGGCAAGGAAGAACTGGTCATGGAGCAGGTACCAAAATCCTGGGGTGCGTTCATGCGCTACCACTACTCCGAGTTTGATTTTACCCACATCACGGCACCAGGACTCTACCAGGTACGGCTGGGTGACTATGCCTCTGATGTGTTTCCGATCAAGGAATCGATCTATGAGCAGGGGGTGTGGCAGCTCTCGCTAAATACGTTCCTGCCGGTACAAATGTGCCACATGGAGGTGAAAGACCGGACCAAATTTTGGCACGGCCAATGCCACATGGATGACGCCATTCAGGCGCCTTCTGGCACGCAGTTTTTCGACGGCTTTCGTCAGGCCAGTGGCCCTACAGTGTATAGTTCCCATGAGCACATCCCGGGGCTGGCGACCGGTGGCTGGCATGATGCCGCTGATGACGATATCAATGCTGGATCTACTGGCCGCACCACGTACGATCTGGCATTGATGATCGAAGAATTTGGCATGCGCTACGATCAAACCACGATCGATACGGTGACCAACGAAGTGCGCCTCCAGCGGCCTGATGGCGTGCCAGATGCCGTGCAGCAGCTCGTACATGGCCTCAAATGGATATTAGCCAACTATCAGGTAGCCGATCACAGCTTTGTGGGCGTCATCAGCCAGCATTGGGAGACCTACCTGCAGGCAGGCGGCTGGGGCCAAATGACGGACAACCAGATATTCCAGCCCGCGGCAGAGTCCGCCGGCAATCCCCAGGCTATCAATGATGATCGCCTTATATTTACCAGCAAGGACAGCCGGCGCGAGTACCTCATGGCTTCACTGCTGGCGGCTAGCGCTCGTGTGCTACCGCAAAGCCATAGCCACTATGCCGCCCGGGCAAAGCAGGTAGCCCGTGAGATCTGGCAGCGTGAGCAGCAGGCAGCGCCTGTGATTTATGACAATGTGGGCACTCCGCGTAAGCTCTGGGTGCAAAAAATCATCGCTGCCACTGAGCTCTATCTGACTACAAAAGACTCGAAGTACCTCGATTTTTTGGTTGCATCGAAAGAGGAGGTGATCCAAAACTTTGATGAAGTGGTTTGGGCACTTTCGCGGGTAGAAAAGGCTATCAAGCATGCAGGCTTTCAAAAAGCCTACAAAGCAGAACTGAACAAGTCCAGTAAGCGCATGGCAGCACGCTACAGTGAGACACCATTTGGAGTGATCATGCCCAATCAGGTGTGGGGTTACAACTGGGAGATCTTGTGGGACATCTATACCAAATACTACCTTTCTAAAGCTTATCCCGAGCTCTTTCCGGCAGATTACCTGTACAATGCCATCCACTACACCCTGGGCAGGCATCCGATTTCTAACATCTCGCATGTATCCGGTGTAGGTACGCATGAGCCGATCCCGGCCTATGGTGTCAACCGTGCAGATTTTGCCTACATCCCCGGTGGAGTGTTTTCCGGGGTAGAGATCGTCAATCCTGATTTTTTTGAGCTCAAAGACAACCATCCATTTCTTTGGCAGCAGAGTGAATACATCGTCTTTGGAGCTACGCCTTTTATCTTCTCCATCCTCGCAGCGGATCAGCTGCTGACCACAGACTGACTTTAAGCAATCGATACCTCTCAGGCAATTAGCTGCTGATTACCTGAGAGGTATAGGTCTACCTGCTCGCCGAATTTAGGGAATTGTATATCTTGTAGGTGAACAGTATAGTTGTGAAAGTGTAATTGATTTTTTTGATCCCGATTATGGTTGGACGTTTACTTAGGCGCTTGGCATTTTGCGGTGTGGTATGCTGCCAGATCGCGCACAGTCAGTCGGTAAACCTTGGGTATTCCTATGTGGGAAACGACGCAGGCCTTACCAACTCTGCGGTGCTGAGCATTGTGCAGGATTCTGTGGGCTACCTCTGGTTTGGGACAGAGTATGGCCTCAACCGCTTCGATGGTTACGAGATCAAGACCTACCTGAAAAACGAAAACAACCCCCACAGCCTTTCAGACAATCTCATCGGGCATCAGTATGTGGATAGCCATGGAGTGCACTGGATACTAACCTGGGAGGGATTTAGCCGATACGATCCGCAGATCGATGGCTTTAGACACTACCTGCCAGACAGTGCCGCTCTGGACAACCCACCGCTCAACAAGGCCATGTATGCAGATGAAGATCACAATGGCGAGCTGTGGATGATAACATCCCGGGGGCACCTCCACCACTATGATCGGGCAGCGGATCGCTTCGTGCTCAGACCCACTAAAAACCCGAAAAACACAGATGTAAACTCCTTTCGGTTTGATCGGGAAAATCCGGAAATTGTTTGGTTTGGGTATACCAATGGGCTGCTGCGCTATGACCTCACCGCCAATACGTTTGAGTTTTTCCCTATCAAGCAAGCTGAGGAGGCGTTTAACAACAATATCCACGACATACTGCTTGATGGTGACTATATCTACCTGGCCGTATACGAGACGGGCATCCATCGCTTTCATAAACCCACACAGACGTACAAGTCGTATGCGTTTGATACAGATATTGAAAATCAGATCCTTTCGGGTCACCAGGATTCGAAGGGCAATCTGTGGTTTACTTCCACAGCGGGTTTATACAAATACTATCCTGAGGAGGATGCATTCAGGCGCTTTGGGAAATATGCGGCTGATGCCATCCGAAATACCAACATTCAGAGCGTAGCTGAGGACATCCAGGGCAATCTTTGGTTGGGCACGGATGTGGAAGGTGTGATTACGATCACCCAGGAAAAACACTTTTACCACATAGAAACTGAACGAGACGAGGCACCGAGCGATGGCAATATTGCCACGGCTATTGCTCAGGATGCAGCAGGAAAACTATGGGTAGGATACACCTATGGCGTAGATGTCATCAATCTGGAAACAGGTGCCATCGAGCGGAGGCTCCGGCCAGATGATGGGACCTCAGTAGTGGTAGGCCCCGGAGATGTATGGCAGGTATTCATTGACTCGAAAGAGCGTGTTTGGATCGGTACCTATGCCGGAGGGCTACAGCAGTATGATCCGAAAACCACCGTAGTTACCACCTACAGACACGACCCGTCAAACCCTTTGTCTATTCCGGGTGATGATGTGCGCGCTATTGCTGAAGACAAACGGGGATTTCTGTGGCTGGCGGTGCATGGCTCCGGCTTGGCGCGATTTGACCCTGAGCGCGGTGAGTTTAAGACCTTTCGGGAAGACGAGCTGATCATCAATGACGATTGGACCAACCACCTGGCCGTAGATGAGGAGGATAATGTTTGGATGGGGTCCTTTTCCGGGCTTACGGTCATCTCCGACTATGGGCGAGCTTCCAGATCATACAGTTACGACTACAATGACTCCACCTCCATTACCAATCGCATCGTTCAGAGTGTCTTTATCGACTCAAAACAGCGCAAATGGATCGGCACCAATCGGGGACTTAATTTATTTGTGGACTCACACAGAGGGTTTCGCACCCTACAGCTGGAAGATGGCCTGCCCAATGATCACATTTCATCCATCATAGAAGATGATGAGGGCTATCTCTGGCTGGCCACTCAGGGTGGCGGTTTAGTGCGGTTCGATAAGGAAGCATGGATAGGAGGGAAGCCGGCGCCAGGTTTGATTCAGGTGTATGATACCAGCGACGGCTTGCTTTCGGATAGCTACAGCTACAATGCCATTCACAAAAGTGAAAAAGGTGTGATCTATGTGGGTGGAGTTGGGGGGATCACTTACTTTGATCCTAAAGAGATCCGGTCCAATACCTTCGTGCCCAAAGTCGCGATCGATCAAATCAAGCTATTCAACAGCGAGGAGCAAGCCGAACAGCTCAAAATGGAAAAAGACAATGGGCTGATTAAGCGGCTGGAGTTGGAGCACGACCAGACCATGATTACCATCGGTTACAATGCCTTCAACTATGTACATCCGGAAAAGAATCAATATGCCTACAAGATGGTGGGTTTTGATGAAGAATGGTACTACGTAGGAGGCCGCCGCGAGGCGACCTACACCAACTTGCCGGCCGGAGATTACACCTTTCAGGTAAAAGCGTCTAATAATGATGGTATCTGGAATGAAAAAGTATCTTCTCTACAAATTGTAGTACATCCTCCCTGGTGGAATACGCTAGCCTTCCGTCTGGTGGTCCTGGTGCTCATCCTCGGGGCGATATATTTTCTCTTTTGGATTCGTACCCGAAATATCCTGTTTCAGAAAAGTGCTTTGGAACGCCTCGTTCGTGAAAAAACGAGTGAAATCGAAAGCCAATATGCACAGCTGCAGCAAATGAACGAAAAGGTGCACGAAAGCGATCAGGCGAAAATCAGGTTTTACATGAATGTGTCTCATGAGTTAAAAACTCCGCTCTCACTGATCCTGGGACCGATCGAAAGGCTGCTGAAAACTCCAAAACTGGAGGTAGAAACCGAACGGCAGTACCGGTTTATCCATAGAAATGCCCTTAGGCTCACCCGACTCATCAACGACCTGCTAGATCTGCGCAAAATAGAAGTCAACGAGCGGCGAATTGTGCTCAAACAGCTGGAAGTCGTAGAAAAGGTCCGGCAACTCTACGAAGCCTTTGACTTTTTTGCGTCACAAAAACACATCGATTATACCTTCGAAACCAGGCTGGAAAAACTCGATGCATGGGTAGACGAGGACATCCTCGAAAAAGTGATCTACAACCTGCTTTCCAATGCCTTCAAATACACTACCTCCGGCACGATCACCCTTCGCCTGGACTATCTCGATGCCCGGCATCAGCTGCAGGTAGCAGTAGAAGATACAGGTACAGGCATTCCGGCAGACCAAATCCCCAATGTCTTCAATCGTTTTTTTAGCTATCAAAAAGCGGGCTACCGATCGGAGGGAACGGGCATTGGACTGACGCTGGTCAAAGAACTCGTTCAGCTTCACGGTGGCACCATCGAGCTACAGAGTGAAGAGGGGCAAGGGTCTGTGTTCACCTTTACCCTCGCCATCCGTAAGGAAGACCTGGATGCAACGCGAATATCCGAGGAGCAGCCGGGCATTCCGACAGATGGGTTGCCCGCCTACCTGACCACACCTGATCTGGCTACGGCGCTAGAAGCCGAAGCGGGGCAATTGACACCTGATCAGACCATCTTGCTGGTGGAAGACAACAGTGATTTTCGAAACTACCTGGTAGCATGCCTGCGTGGAAACTACCGCATCATTGCACACGAAAATGGACGCGACGCCCTGCAAGCTCTCAAAGAAAACCAAATAGACATTGTAGTAACCGACATTATGATGCCCGTGATGGACGGAATGGAACTGTGTCAGCAGATCAAAAACGACGAAGAGTGCAGCCATATTCCGGTGATCCTGCTGACTGCAAAATCCAGTGGAGACAGTCGGGTAGAAGGTTATGACTCGGGTGCGGATGCTTATATCGCCAAGCCCTTCGATATGGAGGTTTTGGTATCACGCATCAAAAACCTGATACACAGCCGCAAGCAGCTGCAAGATAAATTTGGCAGTAGCTTGAGCTTAAAGCCTCCAGGTACCACTGTCAGCAGTTCTGATGATGAATTTTTGGAACAGGTCATCCAGATCGTACAGCAAAACCTCACCGACCCCAACCTGGGGTACCGCGAGTTTGTAAAAGAGATGGGCATCAGCAAGACCAAATTGTACAGAAAGATTGGAGAAATCACCGGTCAGTCGATCAACTTGTTTATCCGCACCATTCGGCTAAAAATGGCTGTAGAACTGCTGGCACACGGTGACAAAACCATCGCCGAGATTGCCTATCAGGTAGGATTTAGTGACCCTAATTATTTTTCGAAATGTTTCAAACTCCAATTTGGAAAATCTCCGCGCGAATACCAGGATAGCCACTCGTAGCACCTTTTTTACAAACAACTACTTAATCTGCCAGTCAGGTTAGGCTGGGATAGCAGGCCTTTTTTGTCATCATAAATTAGATCATAGGAATAAGGTGAGGATACCGTTCCTGATCAGTCAACTAAACTAAATGTTATGATGAAAAAACTACTTGTGATATTGATGGCAATATCATTGCAAGCTTCCTGGCTGTATGCACAGGAGCGACGTATTACCGGAAAGGTAATGGACGAAGAAGGAGAAGGGTTGCCCGGAGCCACGGTGCTGGTCAAAGGAACCGAAAACGGAACCATCACTGATTTGGATGGGAACTATGCCATTTCAGCATCAGAAGGAGATATTCTGACCGTTTCCTTCGTAGGTTTTGAGGCTCAGGAGTTTACGGTGGGCAGCAGTACCATCATCAATGCCACCCTCAGATCCGATCTACAAGCCCTGGATGAGGTGGTAGTCATAGGATATGGTGAAATGAAACGCAGTGACGTGACCGGATCGGTAGTTTCCGTAAAGGGTGAGGACCTTCAGCTGGCCGTAGCTGCTTCGTTTGATCAGGCGCTGCAAGGGCGGGCAGCCGGACTCGTGGTTCAGCAAAATTCAGGTCAGCCTGGAGGAGGCGTTTCTATCCGTATTCGAGGGGTGTCTTCCATCAGTGGAAACAATGAGCCTCTCTATGTAATAGATGGTGTACCTGTACAGGGAGATCAAAACAACAATGCCATTGGCTTTTCGTGGGCTGGTGGAGGCAATGGCCAGACCGCACTCAATGCACTAGCCGGTATCAACCCCAACGATATCGAATCGGTAGAAGTACTCAAAGATGCTTCTGCCACCGCTATTTATGGCTCTAGAGCCTCCAATGGCGTGGTGCTTATCACAACCAAACGCGGCAAATCAGGAGGCACTAAAGTGACTTACGATGGTTACTATGGATTGCAGAAATTCCCCAAAAAACTAGATGTGCTGAATCTTCAGCAGTTTGCTCAGTTTTCCAATGAAGTAGCTGAGGCAGAAGGCTGGACGCCACGTCCTGAGTTTGGTGATCCTTCCATTTTGGGAGAAGGTACCGACTGGCAGGAAGAAATCTATGAGCTCGCTGGTGTGCACAATCACAACCTTGCTTTTTCTGGCGGGTCTCAAAATACCAAATACAACATGACGCTGGGGTATATGGACCAGGATGGGATCATAATTGGCTCTGGTTTTGAGCGTATCTCGGCTCGCCTCAATTTGGATCACAAAGTCAACGACTGGTTGAGTGTAGGAGCCAGTATCTCTGGTAGCAATACGCAGGAGCGAGTTACCCTGAATGACGATGTATGGGGTGTGGTATCTCTTGGTCTTAGCCAAACGCCTAACGTACCGGTGCGCAACAGCAATGGCGAATGGGGAGGTCCGGATCCCGGAACTGGAAACCAGCAGCTAAACCCTGTAGCCGTTGCATTGATTCGCGACTTGCGTGTAAAGCGAAATAGAATCCTCAGCAACTTGTTCCTGAATGCAGAAATTATCGATGGATTGAAGTTTACCTCCAAGGTGGGGATTGATAAAAATGAAACGAAAAACTATGGATTCAACCCTACCTATGAGATGGGTGAGGCTCCACCCAACAATCAAAACCAAAGTCAGCGAAGCATCGGCCTGAGCAACTACTGGATCTGGTCCAATTACCTCACCTACAAGAAGGATCTGACCTCATCACTCTCGATCAATGCCATGCTGGGGCAGGAAGCACAATCGTCTAATTGGGAAGGAATTTCTGGTACCAGAAAGAACTTCATTACCAATGACATTCATCCCCTGAATGCAGGTGACGCCATCACGGCCACAAACAACAACTACCAGGGGAGCCACGCTTTGTCTTCCTACTATGGACGTCTGAATCTGGATATTGCAGATAAGTTTTTGATTACTTCTACTTTCCGCGCAGACGGCTCTTCCAACTTTGCCAAAGGCAACAAATGGGGCTTTTTCCCATCTTTTGCCGTAGGCTATCGCCTGAGCGAAGAAGGATTTATGGATGGAATCTCAGCGATCAGCAATTTGAAATTACGCGCCGGATATGGAGAGGTAGGAAATCAGGATATCGGTGGCTATCGCTACGGTACAGCACTTAGAAACTACCCTACCAAATGGGGTAGCGGACTCCTGGCCAACAACTACGGAAACCCTGAGCTGGTATGGGAATCTTCACGGCAGATCAATGCTGGGATTGACCTCAGCTTATTCGGCAACCGCATAGAGATGATCATCGATGCATACAAGAAGTTCAATACCGATGCACTCATGCAGCAGCCGCTACCTATGTATATGGGAAGTGGAATCGCCGCACCATGGGTAAATATAGGTGAGTTGGAAAACCGTGGAATAGAGCTAACGCTAAATACGGTAAACACTACAGGCGCCATCGAATGGAAGTCTGGTCTGACCGCTACCGTAAACCGTGATAAAATCACGAAACTCAATACAGAAGGCGCCATCATTGATCGTACGGTTCAGTTTTTCGATCATGTGACTCGTTCGGAGATCGGGCAGCCAGTAGGTCAGTTTTATGGTTATGTCACCGATGGACTTTTCGAAGATGCAGAGGATATCGAGGGCAGTGCACTGCCAACCAATATTTCAGTGGATCGCAGATCTGGAGTTTGGGTAGGTGATCAAAAATTTAAAGATCTAAACGGGGATGGCGAGATCAATGCAGAAGACCGCACATATATCGGTAACCCAAACCCAAAAGTGGTACTTGGACTAAACAACTCAGTTAACTACAAGCAGTTTGATGTGACTGTGTTTATCACCAGTAAACTAGGACATGACCTGTATAACTATACGCGCTCTACTATAGAAAACCTCTCCTGGTCAAACAACCAGTCGGTGGATGTGCTGGACCGTGCGAAGCTGGGACTCAAAAGCGATAGTGGAGACCCTGACAATGTGCAAGATGTGGTGCTACAAAATCCTGGCGCTACCATTCCTCGATCTACTAATGTAGACGGAAATGACAACAACCGAATATCTGATCGATTTGTAGAAGATGGCTCTTACGTGAGGCTGCAAAACATCACCTTTGGCTACAGCCTGCCTCAGGACCTGTTGGGCAGATTTCAGCTCAGCAAGGTACGGGTTTACGTAAACCTGCAAAACGTATTTACCCTTACTGGTTACAAAGGCTACGATCCGGAAATCGGACCGTACAATCAGGATTCGTTCCTTGCCGGTGTGGACAATGGAAACTACCCCGCACCGAGAATCTACACAGCTGGTATTAACATAGGACTTTAATTGAAACTGAATATGAAAACGTTAAAATATATAGCGATGATGTTGGCTGTGGTCTTCACTACAGCGTGTTCGGAAGAGTTTCTGGACAGACCTCCAGAGGATGCTTATGTGGTAGATAATTTTTATCAAACGGACGAGCATTTAACAATCGCGACCAAAGGCTTATACGGAGCTCCATGGTTTGCCTGGAATGATAAGGCCACATTCGCCATTGGCGATGGTGCCGGAGGAATTTATGCCACTAATGATGGTGCGCTAAACCAATTTGCGCTGTTTTCTGTTACTTCATCCAACTCCAGACTAAATGAAGGTTGGAGGTCACTATACACGGTGATTAGTCATGCCAACTTTATCATCAGAGCTATTGAAAACTCACCGGAGGAAAACTTCACTCCTGAGCTAAAGGCCAAAGCGCTGGGAGAAGCTAGATTTATGCGCGGTTATGCGTATTTCTACCTCGCCATGTTGTGGGGAGATGTGCCGATTATCGCTGATAATGTGGCCATCATAGAAGATGCCCTGATCGCTAAAAACCCTGTGGCAGATGCCTACGAGTTTGCAAGAAGAGATCTCGTATTTGCATCAGAAAACTTGCTGCTGGCTGATGAGCCCGGCAGAGTGACGCAGTGGTCGGCTAAAGCCGTGTTGGCAAGACTTCACCTCAACCGTGCCGGATTGGGACAGTCAGGAAGTAGAAATACTGATGACCTGGCGATGGCTCGCGAGTATGCAGAAGATGTTATTTTGAATAGCGGTCTCATGATGCTGGACAATTACGGCGACTTGTTCGTGATAGCCAACAACAACAACGAAGAAAGCCTTTTTGCACTTCAGTGGATAGACAAAGGTGGTACCTGGGGTGTTCAAAATACGCATCAGGCCTATTTCTCACCTGAGGGAAGTATCGCAGGTGTAGGTGACGGCTGGGGCGGTGGCTCTGGGGCATATCCTAACATCCGTAACCTGTATGAAACAGGTGACGAGCGTAGAAAAGCGACGTTTATGTTTCCTGGGGATGAATATCCGCAGTTGAAATCTACAGATGGTGGCTACCTCTACGAGGCGGAGAGCCCCTGGGCATCAGCAATCAAGAAATATGTGGTAGGAAGCGCAGAAGACAATCCGGGGCAGCTGATCTCATTTATGTCCACACCAATGAATACTTATATGATGCGTCTCTCCGAGGTATACCTCATCGCTGCAGAAGCTATTCTGGGTGATGCTGCGAGCACTACAGATGCTACCGCGCTGGAGTATTACAATGCGGTAAGAGAGCGCGCAGGTTTGTCTGCCCGCACAGAAGTTACCTGGATGGACATCTTCAATGAGAAAAAGCTTGAGCTGGCAATGGAAGGTCACCACTGGTTCGACGTGGTAAGATGGCACTACTTTGCGCCAGAGGACGCAAGAAACTACATCAATTCTCAGGACAGAGGTCGATATTCGTGGGAGGATGGCAACCCAATCCTGGAGTCATCTTTTGCCTCCATTGACCATTCAGATTTTATCCTGCCATACCCTGAGGGAGATGTCACCATGAACCCTCTCCTGATGGAAGACGCTGTGCCATATGAATTTAACGACTAGACTAAAACCACAGAGAAAGATGAAACTAAATAATAAACTATTGCTTTTTGGATTGCTGGGCAGTGTATGTATGCTATTTACACGCTGTGAGGAAGAAACTCTGGGTGATCCGGAAATCGAAATGGTGCGTGCCATAGCTCCCGAGCTGGCAGATCAGGCGCTCAACTCAGTAGGGCTTGGAGAAACTATAGTGGTGAAGGGCTCCAACCTGGGAGCTGTCACCGAAGTGTCCATCAATGGTCTGGCAGTAAATGTACGCAGTACGTTTGTGACCAATACCCATATGGTGATCACTGTACCCGACGAAACGCCCAACATAGCCACGTCACCAGACATTTCAAATATGTTGGTAGTCAAAAGTGGCTCAGGTGCCGATAGCATCAGTATCACAGTATTGCCTCCATCGCCACAGGTTGCTCGGATTAGCAACGAGTTTGCCAATGCCGGAGATGAAGTGACCATTACAGGTAAATTCTTCTTTTTTGTAGAAGATGTGGTATTTCCGGGAGGTATAAGCTCGCCAGCCTTTGTGGCTTCTAGCGATGGTACCACCATCACTGCCACAGTTCCTGATGGTATCACAGAAGCTGGTTTGGTAGAGGTAGTCACCGAAAGTGGTAGCGGTGATTCTGGCCCTAAGCAAACATTTAATGACCGCAGTGGTGTGGTTCTGGACTGGGATGACCATACCTTTTGGCAAAACTGGGGCGTGAATCCCGGGGTGACTTCTGGAGGATTCAATGGCAATTACCTTAACGTTCAGGCCGATGGCCCCATTACTCCTGCTTCATGGTGGGTAGGGCCCACAGCATTTGTAGTGGATGGGGCTCAGGATGCTGACGGGCTAACGCCTACTGGCCTATCCGGTCCTACATCAGACTATGTACTTCGCATGGAAGTAAAGGTGCCTGAAGACAAACCCTGGACGTCAGGTTGGCTGGAGCTGGAAATAGGTGCTGATGAGTACTTTGGCCGCTGGATGCCGTGGACATCACCAGCGCCCGGTACCAACAACTGGCATGTGCCTGATCCCGCTGATGTGGGTACGGCGGCTTTTCATACCAGTGGCAAGTGGATGACCATTGATTATCCCATGGCATGGTTTGCACCTAAAAGTGGAGGAAACCCTGACCCTGCGCAGGCAATCAACAACATGAGTACATTGCTTACCGACGAGGGCAAGTTTGAGGTGCGCATGGTGTTTCAAAACCCCAATGAAGGGGAAAACGGAGGAACCGAAATTGCTGCTGGTTTAGACATCTCTTATGACAACATCCGGGTTGTCAAGGTGGTGGAGTAAACTTGTAGGTAACGTATACTTTTTCTACTATGTTTTGGCCGAACGGGGATGTCCTCGTTCGGCTTTCTTGTTTAACCACCTGTCATACAGCAGGGTAGGGCTGGGTAGTAAGCTATACACTATGTGGTAAATTCAAGGTCTAACTAAAAATTAACCATTATGATGAACCGATTTTTACCTGATGTAAGAAGTATCTGGACCGTATGCTGCTTACTGATTGGAATGTTAACTACTGCACAGACGGTGGTGGACCGCCATGGTGCACTCAGTGTGCAGGGAGCCAAAATTGTGGACGAATGTGGGCGCGATGCACAGCTCAAAGGCCCTAGCTTTTTCCATCATACCTGGGAAGGCACCGAGTTTTGGAATGCCAATGCAGTGGGCTGGCTTGCGAGCGACTGGAAGGCTGAGGTAGTGCGTGCTGCCATGGCCGCAGACCCCCATGTGACTGGCTCTTATCCGGACGATCCTACAGGGTCGCTCAACAAAGTGCGCGCAGTAGTAGATGGCGCCATACAGCATGGCATCTATGTCATCATAGATTTTCATGCACATGCCATGCAGCAGTCTACAGCGGAGCAGTTTTTCTCTACCATGGCCCAGGAGTATGGTAGCTACCCTAATGTGATTTATGAAATCTACAATGAGCCTACAGGCTCCTCATGGACCAATCTGGATCAAACCTGGGCGGACCTGAAAAACTACTCCAGAAACCTGATAGCGACGATACGTCAGTATGACCCGGACAACCTGATCATTGTGCCTACGCCGTTTTACGATCAGTTTGTACACCAGGCTGCAGATGATCCACTCACTACAGATATCAATGGAAATCCAGTGGGCAATATTGCTTACACGCTTCATATCTATGCTGATGCACACCGATTTGATGGGCAGCATGGAGATTGGGCTAAGTATGCTCTGAGCAAAGGTCTGCCAATGTTTGTCACGGAAAGTGGAGCGACTGGCACGCAATACAACGAACCACGTAGTACTGGGATCAATGCGCCTAACTACACCGAGTGGAACAAATGGGAAAACTGGTGGGACGCCAATGGTATTGGGTTTTGTAAATGGTCGCTCAGTACAAAGGATGAGTTTGGATCTTCACTGCTTCCAGGTGCTCCGGCCAATGGCAACTGGAACTACAACACTGACCTAACCGATGAGGGAAGATGGAATAGAGATCACTTCCGTGCGGTAAACACATTGCCTTCCGCATGTTCTTCCTCTTCCGATGACATCATTTCTATCAGCGTACCAAACTCAGTAACACCGGGTAGCAATGCCACCGTTACGGTAGACTACTCTGCATCCACTAACAGAGATATTCAGGTTATTTTCCAACTGGATCATTCTCCATATACTAACTATGGGTCGAAGAAGGTGGACGTTTCCTCAGGTAGTGGTACGCTCAACGTATCTGTACCGATCAACAGCAGTACGCCAATTGCGAACGATGATTACCAGTTTCAGGTGTTCATTACTACTGATGGTGGTAACTGGTCCAGTAGATTGGACAATATGTCGCAAAACAACATAGATGCGGTGTCTGGTGGAAGCGCCAACGTGCAGGTTCGTGCTCGTATGACCAATGGTACTTCGGATAACCTTCAGCTCCGCGTGGACAACAGTACGGTGAAGACCTGGACGATCTCAGGAAGTTCGTATGCTACCTATAGTTACAGTGGTGCTGTGAGTGGAAATGTAAAGCTTTACTTCCCGGACAATGGAACCGATATGGAAGTGGATTGGCTCAAAGTGGATGGTACTACCTACCAGGCTGAGAACCAATCTACGAATACTGCAGTATGGCAAGGCGGCTCCTGTGGAGGCAGCAACAGTCAGCTGATGCACTGCGCTGGCCACATTGATTTTGGAACCATAGGAGGTAGTAGCTACTCTGCAACTAAGTATGAAGCTGAGAACGCCACCTTGTCGGGCACATACGTATCCACCAGCCAATCAGGTTATACTGGATCAGGCTTTGTTGATGGTCTGGATAATAATGGAGACAAAATGACCTGGACGGTAAACGTACCTGCAGCTGACACTTATCCGCTGACTATTCGCTACTCCTTGTGCAACAATCAGCAAAACTATGTGGTGATCAATGGCAACAGCACAAGTCATTCCTTCACTGATGGTAATGGAGGCTGTGGAGGCTGGGAAGACAAAGTGATTAATGTGAGTCTAAACAGCGGAAACAACACCATTGCGATTGAAAAGAACTGGGGCTGGATGCCGGTAGATTATATCATCGTTGGGGTGCCCTCTGGGTCACGTCAGACATCTGCTTCGGTACTGAAGCCAGAGGATTTGAAAATTTTCCCTAATCCGATAGATGAGCAAGGACTAAACCTTCAATTGCCTAATGCTGATCAGCCATTCACGGTTCGCATTCATGACCTGATGGGAGCAGAGGTATTTAGCGCAGAAGGCGTGAATAGTTCTTCGCTACATATTGGCAGAGACACATTTGGAGCTCAGGGCATCTACATGCTGAAGCTCTATGTAGGAGATCAAAAGTACACCAGGAAGCTTCTCGTGAAGTGACATCCTAAGTGGTGTGATTGATTCAAAGCAGAAAGCTGGTGGGTTTCCATCAGCTTTTTGTATTTTCTTCAGGTTAAACTAGGGTAGCCACTTAGCTCCAGCTGACTAAATTGGTGGTATTACGCTGCATTCATTCATTTTAACCTTTACCGATGATACGAATAATTGCTTTGATTTTTTGTCTCTGCCTTGGTGTTACCTACACTCAAGGCCAGGAATTACGCGCTGATCAATGGCAGGTTGTCGACCTGTCTTTTACCATCAATAAGCTTCCTGATCTGCCCTTCGACCATGGGGTGTCTGCCCTTTTTACCCATGAAAGCGGGGAAACGATGACTGTGCCGGGGTACTACAATGGAGCAAAAGAATATCAGGTTCGTGTGAGCTTTTCAAAACCCGGCAAATGGACCTATGAAGTTTCTGGTATAGGAAAGAAAAACAAAAACCAGCGAGGCGTCATTGAGGTAACTATGGCCGAAAAGCAACGAGGACCGATCCAAATCATGGATGGTAAGTCACAGCATTTTGCGTATGCCAATGGTGAGCCCTACATGGCGATGGCATTTGAGCTGGACTGGCTATTCGCACTGGACGAGATCGGTGCTGATGGTTTGCCCAATAGCTCGTCTATTATCAATGAAATAGCTGCCAATGGGTTTAATCAGGTGGTAATGAACGTCTATGCGTACGATGCCCACTGGGGAGACAAGGAGCGCATGCTACCACAGCACGACTTTTCCAAGCCCGAAGTATTTCCTTATGGAGGATCAAATACCAACCCTGATTATGACGTGCTCAACGTTGATTTTTTCAAGCATTTAGACAAAGTAATCGCACTGCTCAATGAGCAGGATATCATAGCTCATCTGATGATTTATGTCTGGAACAAGCAGGTCAACTGGCCAGATCCGGAGAGTGTTGAAGACAATCGTTATTTCGACTATGTGGTAAAGCGGTACCAGGCCTACCCCAATCTTAACTGGGATATTTCAAAGGAAGCGCTCGCCTATGGGCGGGACGATATGGGCTACATCTCCAGGCGGATCGCGAGGTTGCGTTCCATGGATGCTCATCAGCGGCTTGTTACAGTACACGATTACAATTATTGCAGTAAATACCCCGAACTGGTAGATTTTATTTCGATTCAGGAGTGGGAGCCCTATCTCTATGGACGCATGCGTGAGGTGCGCTCCAGGTATGATAAACCCATTTTCAATATCGAGCATGGAGGATACGAAAAGACGGACATTACGATTTTTGATGGTGCCTACAATGACGCACTTACTTGCCTCGATCGAGCCTACCAATGCGCTTTTGCGGGTACTTATTCCACATACTATTGGCAAAATGCGGCCTGGTATCATGTCATCTATGACCTGAATGATGTTGCTGAAAACCCGCCAAAGTTGAGCTACTATCGCCACTTGATGGATTTTTTCGATACTTACCCCTTACACGAGTTTGAGCCTGAGCGTGGGGCCTTTAGCCCACCGGCGCTGAGTCGTGAGACTACTTTTTTGTACTATCTCGATTCGGATAGGTTAGGAATCTATGGAGAAAATAAACGACTGAAAGATCAAAAGGTAAGTATTCGGTGGTTTGACCCGCAGACGGGAAAATACCTAAATGCCGAGGAACGTCAAATGGACGGTGTGTGGTTGGGGTTTGACAAACCAGCAGCATTGAAAGGTGCTATGGCCATCGCCGTGATTGAAATCATCAAATAGCACAGGGCAGGATATGATAACTAAATCATCGCCGAGCACTATCTATGCTTAGCGATCAATCACAACATTATTCAGACTTTATGAAAAGTTACAGACTTTGTTTTTTGGCTCTTACCATCATTTTGGGATGTTCCGCTCCTGATACACCTACACCAGTAGGGCAAAACGGACAGCTAAGCATCGATGGCCGCTTTGTTACCAACGAGGCGGGCGAACCCGTGCAAATACGGGGAATGAGTTTTTTTTGGCATCAGTGGGAAAACTCACACGCCTATTGGAATGCAGAATGTATCCAATGGCTGGCGGATGACTGGAAAGTAGATGCGGTGCGGTTGCCAGTGGGTATCCATGAGACTGGCTGGTTTGCGGACTCACTCACGGTGGAGCGTGCCGTGCGCAGAGGAATAGAGGGCGCTGCTGCCGCAGGTCTGTATGTGGTGGTAGACTGGCATTCACACAACATTCATACAGCATCGGCTGTGGGGTTTTTCAGCCGAATAGCTAAAGAATACGGACATCTACCCAATGTAGTATATGAGATATTCAATGAGCCAGATGGAGCATCTCTTGATTCTCTGGATGAGACCTGGTCGGAAATCAAGGCTTATTCTGAAGAGGTCATTGCAGCCATTCGAGCGCATGATCCTGACAATATCATCGTAGTAGGTACACCGTTTTGGTCTCAGCTAGTAGACACTGCTGCTGATGATCCGCTGCTTTCTGCGGACGGCAAGCCGTTAGATAATATTGCTTACACCCTGCATTTTTATGCAGCTCACCATCAAGATGACCTCATGGCCCGCGCCAACTATGCCGTAGAGCGTGGCTTGCCAATCTGGGTAACAGAATGTGGGCGCACTGGGGTCAACTATGGCCCGAATAACTCTCTGGACCCAGCCTACTGGGATAAGTGGGAAGCCTGGATGGACCAAAATAAAATCTCCTGGAACAAATGGTCGCTAAGTATCAAAAATGAAGTGAGTTCATCACTAAAACCCGGAGCCAGCACCACTGGGCAGTGGCAGGAAGAAGACCTTACTTCAGAAGGGATTTGGAATAGAAATCATTTCAGGTCATTGAAAGAGTAGTAAGCCGCGAACAGAAAAGATATTGGTGGAAAATTAATAGATAACATAGATTAAGATGAATAGAACTGTCGTTGCGTTTTTGGGAATTATGTTAGCCATACTTCCAGGGCTTTATGCCCAGGTATTGGAAGCCGAAAACTACATCCGGGTAGACCAGTTCGGGTATTTACCCTCCGCTTATAAAGTGGCCGTAATAGCCAAAGCAGAACAGGGCTTCAATGCTGGTTCTGGAATAGAATTGGATATCGATAAAGCAGTAGAGCTTATCAATGCCGATAGCAAGGAGGTAGTCTTTAGCGCCGTTGCTCACCGATGGAATGGAGGCGTCACCGATAGCTATTCAGGAGATAAGGGATGGTGGTTTGATTTCACTTCGTATACCACCGAAGGTTCCTATTACATCAGGGCGTATACGACTGATGGCACGGCTGTAGATAGTTACTCATTTCGAATTGCACAGGATGTGTATCAGGATGTGTTGCGTGCTGCGGTGAATATGTTTTATTACCAGCGTATCAATTTTGCCAAAACGGCTGAATATGCCTCCGGTGCCTTGTGGACAGACGGGGAGTGGTTTGAGCAGGACAAAGCCGCCATTTACCTCAATGACGAATCGATTTTGAGAGATATGTCCCGAGGTTGGTTTGATGCGGGAGACCCCAATAAATACGTGACTTTTGCCGTGGAAAGTGTGCAAGGGCTACTCACCACTTACGATCAGCATCCAGACCTTTGGAAGGCGCTCGATCTAAAAATACCTGAGTCGGGCAACTCCATACCAGACCTCCTGGATGAGGTGAAGTGGGAGATCGATTGGTTGAAAAACATGCAGGATTTTCCGGGAACGGGAGGCTTTTATATCAAAGGAGGCATCAAGCAGGACCATTCTTACATCTCTCCACCGAGTACCGACACACGCGCTCGCTATTATGATGAAATCTGCCCTTCAGCAACCGTGATTGGGGCGGGGATGTTGGCGCATGCGGCTTACACCTTTGGTCAGTTTCCAGCGCTGGCAGGGTATGCGGAAGAGCTAATTCTACGTGCGGAGGCTGCCTGGAAGTACTACGATTTGCATCCGGAAAAAGACAAGCAGTGCGATGGTGGTGAAATAGAGGCAGGTGATGCAGACGGAAGTGGGGCTCATTACGCTAAGGAGCATGTGGCTGAAGCCACCTGTGCAGCCGCCTACTTATATGCTGTCACCGGAAAGGAAGTCTACAACGAATTTGTAAAGAACAACTATAAAAGCACCAGGCCCTGGCAGTCTTCCGAATGGGGCATATATCGGGGTAATCAGTCAGAGGCCATGCTTTTTTATACCACTTTGTCAGGAGCAGATGCCAGCACCAAAGAGGCGATTCTTAATAAGAAAACCAACCCCGACCTGAGTGAAAGCTCACATTACACTTTGGTTGAAAACGATAACCTCTACCGTGCAAAGTCATTTTACTCCAACTGGGGGTCCAATAGCCTGATGTCGCGCCAGGGATCGGATATCATGGATCTGGTGCACTTAAACCTAAAAACAGATAAACACGATGCTTATAAGGAGAGAGCTCAGGCTATCGTCAATTACATGCACGGCACCAACCCATTTGGGATGACCTATCTGACTAACATGTATCAGTATGGAGCAGAGTTTTCAGCTACCGAAATGTGGCACTCCTGGTTTGCCACCAACACCATATATGACAATATCGATGGAGACAACATTGGCCCTGCTCCCGGGTTTTTGGTAGGAGGTTTCAATTCGCAAAATGCAAAAGACGCAGTAGTGAAAATTGGGACACAGACTTTTGATGCTACCACAGGGGAGCAAGCCACACAAAAGTCCTATACAGAGACTAACGATTCGGGCAGCCAACCATGGGCATTCAATGAGCCGGCTATTTACTATTCGACGAGTTACATAAAACTACTGGCGCATTTCGTGGAGTTGGAGCAAGCTTACCATGAAGTTACAGCCACTACTAATCAACTAGGAGAGGTAAGAGGTACAGGAAGTTATGTGGCTGGAGATTCGGCAATGGTCTATGCGCTGGCCGAACCCGGATACTATTTTACAGAGTGGTCTGGTGGGGCTACTGGCGAAAGTCAGCCATTAAAACCAGTCATGAACCAGTCCATCAGTCTGGACGCCAACTTTGCCGAGTATACACCGGATGATTGTCAGGTATACAATGGAGATTTTGAGCTGGATTGGTCTGGGTGGATCAATATGGGAGCAGCACTCCAGGCAGAAGCAACTAGTGGCGGAAATGCAATAGTCATCACGGAAGATGGAGGCGTGCTGGGGAGTTCGCTCATAGCAGTGGGCGAGCATAATGGCGTGGAAGTTCAGGCAGATGCTTCGATTGAAGGTCTTGTCAACGGAGCCAGCATTGGAGTACTGTGCCTGGATGCGAATAAGCAAGCCATCAGCCGCGTGCTGATCGGTGTGGTGAACGATGAACTAAAGTCCGTGTCAGGTACAGGCGAAATCCCCGAGGGGACAAAATACTTACAGCCAATCATTTGGCGGGCCGGATCTACAGGTACCTATTTGGTTGATAATTTTTGTGTGGGCCTGGTCGCAGACTATGAGCCGCCCACTTACCAGCTGGATGTAGAAGGCGGTGCCGGAGACGGGGCGTACATGGAGGGAGAAGAAGTTCCCATCGATGCAAATGAAGCAGCTCCTCATACCGAATTTGAAAAGTGGGAAGGCGATATACAGTATGTGCTAAATCCTCACGATGCACAGACCACCTTGCGCATGCCGCCAAGGCCTGCCACTGTGACGGCCATTTATAAAGACATCTACTACTCGCTGGATGTAATTAGCGGTTCTGGAGATGGTTCTTATCTAGCAGGCACTGAGGTGGAAATCAAGGCTTTTGAAGTGCAGGGCAAAAAGTTTGCTCAGTGGACAGGTGATACGGATTCCATTAAAAACTTAACCGAAGCGGTCACCACACTCACCATGCCCGGTAAAGACATTAAGGTCACCGCTAATTTCGAAGAGCTCGTGCTCGGTGGAGACTGGCGGTCCATTACCATAGGCCCTAATCCGCTGCGAAACGGCACACTTCATATCCAGAGCGAGCACAAGGAAGTTTTTGTAGAGATCTTGGACCTTGCTGGAAATACCGTGCGCACAGCACAACTCACTGAAGATCAAGCGTTGGATTTGTCCGACCTCACCGCCGGCGTGTACCTTCTTACGGTAGCAGAGGCAGGCAACACGAAGCGATTTAGACTGATAGTGGAAAAATAATTGTCATGAAAAAACCTGCACTGACTGTATTGTTTTTTGCGATGGCTGTAGTGGCTTTTGGGCAGCCGCTCACGCACATCACCATCGATAGTACCCGCCAAAAGTGGGGAGACTGGGAGCAACCCGAATGGCTCCGCTACTTTGGTGCTGATCATGGCGACATCAATGGTGATGGTCTTCCTGACATTGCCGCAGGTAGGTATGTATACCTCAATCCGGGAGGAACATTAGAAGCACCCTGGCAGCGGGTGGTGCTCGATGATAATGTAGATGTCATTTTTGTCACAGATATAGATGGAGATCCCTTTGCCGACCTGATAGCTCAGCACCTGCCAGAAATCTACTGGTATGAAGCGCTGGATGAATCAGGGACCATGTTCCGGCGCACGCTAATCGGAGAGGTGCCAGCTACCAGTCACGTCAATAGTCAGGGGTTTAAGAAAGCTTCAATCTTTGGTGGAAACAAGCCAGAGCTCCTGATCGCAGGAAATGGTGATGTGTATGCACTACAAATACCAGATGATCCTAAGAAGCCCTGGCCAGTGCTAAAAGTAGCTGCCAACACCTCTGATGAAGGAATAGGAATCGGAGATGTAAATGGAGACAACAGTCCAGATATTGTCACCGGTAGAAGACGTGCTGGTGAGGAGGAGCCAAAAGTTCTGGTATGGTTTAGAAATGCCGGAAAGCAGCCAGAGTGGGACGCTCAAGAAATTGGCTCTACGGAGCACCCGATCGATCGGGTAGAAGTGGCCGATTTAGATGGAGATGGAGATCAGGACGTAGTGATCACAGAAGAACGCTATCCGGGGCTGGAGCCCGATGCTCACCTTATTTGGTTTGAAAATCCTGGACAAGGAAAAGGGCAGTGGCCCTCGCACATCATCACCACGGCATACTCGCTCAACAATCTGGATATTGCTGATTTGGATGGCGATGGAGACGCAGACCTGGTCACAAGTGAGCATAAAGGCGTGGAGTTGGAGCTGATGTGGTGGCTCAATGATGGTCAGGGGACGTTTACAAAAAAGGTGATGGGTACAGGTCACGAAAATCATTTGGGCACGCAACTCGCGGATTTAGATTTGGACGGTGATCTGGATGTGTACGGTGCGGCATGGGATGCCTACCAAAACATGCACGTTTGGCGAAACGACTCGAAACCCGGGCTGCGGCCAAATCAACGCATTAAATCTCATGGCTGGATACCTCAGTCTTCTGATGAGGGTGTGTTTTTACGTGTTGGGGGTAAATACGATTACCGTGTGGCTAATGAACACATGAATGCAGATGGCTGGATTACGCTTGCTGAAAATATTGATTTGAAAAATGCTGATGGCGCTGAGCTGATAGTGGAGCGCGTACAGTCACATGATGGTACTAAGGGGCTGGCTATTCAGCTCGAAGGTTTTGATCCACTGAGTATTCCGCCACCTAAAACCATCCCACAAGCTGCGGAGCAGTATATGTTTCATGACAATGCTCGCCTGACCATTCCATTAGAAATGCTCAAATCTGGAGATCTGCGAGCCCGATTTTTAGTAGCCGATGAGCATCCGTGGGATTGGCCTCAAAATTTAATTTATGGGACCACTTTGCGCGTTTATTACAAGGAATCAGTCCCGGTTTTCACTGTGAAAGCTGTTGTGGAAATCAACAAGGAAATGAAACTCACACTGGCTGGAAATCAGTCTGAAAACATAGAGGAGGTCACCTTCATTGGCTTGTATGAAGATGTAGACCAGGATGGTGATGGAGTCTATCGCGACTGGCAGTATCACTACGATCGGGCAGAGCTGAAGGGGACACTGGGAAAAGCCAGCCAACCTCCATACCAAATCAACTGGAAGCTAGACTGGGTGCCAAATCAGGAGCTCCCTGTACAAGTGATGGCTTTAGTTACTCTGACAAATGGAAAAACCGTCACCACTGGAGCTACCACTGTGGAGCTGCCGGCGGAGCGTCCCGAAGTACGTCTTGGAAAACCGTACAACGTCCCGGCAAACTGGGTGACCAGAAATGATACGTACACTGAAAACCTCTGTATGGCCGACACTTCAGGATTGGTGAGTAGTAGGCTGTTTTGGAAAAGTTGGAGTCCTTGCTATGATGCGGGAATCTTACTCAACGGAAAAGAACTAGAAGTGGAAAATACGGGTCCGTGTTATGATGAGCAATGGCACAAACTAAATGTGAGAAAAAACTACTGGATAGAAGGTGAAAATACCCTGACCACCCGTAAAACACCGCTCCATGATGGTAGTATGGTCCACGGCATGGAAGTGCAATGGCCCGGAATAATGGCGAAATGGAAGCACAATCGCCCTGGCGAGCGTGTATCCATCGCCAGTTCCACCTACGAAGGTAGACCCCATTTTGTGATCAAAACAGCACAACTTACCTATTACCTGGATCAGGCGTCAGGTGGGCTTTCGCGCATGATTGATGCAGCTGGAAATGATTGGCTGGGCTTTCATGTAGACAGCAAAGAGGCTTATCCAAAATCTGCCGCTACCTCTTATCGTGGCTTCCCAAACCTGGTGTTTACTACTGCAGACAAAGGAGCCGGACACCCGGGTTTTGATCGCTGCACCTCAGAGGTCACCGGCCCAAATCAAATTACGGTAGAAAGTAAAAGTGGACGCTGGAAATGGGTTTACGATTTTAAACCTGACCATGTACTGCTCGACGTTGTGAAAACAGATCCGAATGCTAATTACTGGGTACTTTATGAAGGAGTTCCTGGGGGAAGTTTTAAACCCGCCAACTACACGTTTGGACATTCAAAAGCAACAAGCTCACAGGCTGACCTGCCTGATTTTTATAAAGGCAAAACGCTTTCAGACCAATACGCATGGATGTATTGCAGTGAAAACGAAAGTAGCCAGACGGTGTATATGGCACAGGTCCAAAACGATAAAAAGCCTGACGTGATCGGTTTTTTAGGTGATAGCGACGAAGGGCTGAAAAGTACTAACGGCATGACAGTTTTCGGCTTTGGTCGGGACCTAAAGACTCAGCCAAAACTCAAGGGTCCTGAGAAATTCATTTTAGGAATCTATTCCAGGTCAATAAATAAACCAGAGGATCATCAACACCTCGCCCAATACCTCAACCTACTAATCGATGACTATGAAAATCCTTAAGTTTTGTGCAATCATTATAGTTGCAATGGCCAGCTGCAAGCCGGCTGCTACAGATTTTACGCCTGTTCCGTTCGAATCACAGCTCATACTTGATGATGCCAGGTACTTTTGGGCACACTGTCCTGCAGACCTTACCGGTGATGGAGTAGCGGATTTGGTTTTTATTCACAACAATGCAAGCGGAGGCTATCTGGGATACTATACCGGCCATATAGGTAGTGGCCTATGGGAAAAAGTAACCATCAGCAATGAGCCCATGGATTCTATCTTCTTTGCAGGCGGAGACCTGGAGTGTGCTGATATCGATGGTGATGGAGATCTCGATGTACTTGCAATACGGCATCCGGGGGAGTGGGTAGAAGCCGGCGCAGTAGCACATCTATCCTGGTTTGAAAACCCTTCGTGGAAAGAACATGCCATCGGAAAAGTACCCGATGCTGTGAAAGACGTCAGTTTCACAGATTTTGATAAAGACGGACATATGGATCTCGCGGTGTTGACCTTTGATGAAAGTACCCTTAGCCTCTTTCAGCAAGGGGAGGACAGTGTATGGCAAAGAGCCCAATATTGGCATGACTATGGCAACCTGCATGAGGGCATGGCCATAGGAGATGTAAACGGCGATGGCTATGCAGATATTTTAGCCACCGGACATGCTTTTATAAATCCCGCTACCAATTTGAGTTTGCCGTGGAAGACCGAAAACATTCACAGCAGATGGAATTCGCAGACTGGCGACTGGTCGAGAAACGGCACCAAAATGTTTGCCCAGGACCTGGATGGTGATGGTCAGGATGAAGTATTCATTAGCCACTCCGAGCGCGCCGGTTACCCTGTAACATGGAATAAGCGAATAGCTGAAAATACCTGGGAGGAGCATGTCATCCTGGACAGCCTACCAGCGTGTCACACGCTACAAGTATATGATTTTGATGGCAATGGGCGCTATGATCTGCTAGCTGGGATCAACAAAGGCCGGGCAGTCAATTTGGGTGTGGATCATTTTGAGCTGATGCTACTGCGGAGCGAAGATTACGAAGATTGGCAGTCGCAAATCATCACAGATGAGGGAATTTACAACGGCCAGGCGATAGATTTTGATGGCGATGGGGATATGGATTTTTTCCGATACCCTGATCACGAGTCAAACGAAATGTACCTCTTTGTAAATCAGACGATTGCTAAAAACAATCAGGTAGCTGAAAAGGCATCGAATCCATGAAGTTACAACTTATTGACATTCTGATCATACTGGCCTACCTGGTAGCGACGATCGTAATCGGGTTGGTGGTCAAAAAACAAGCCCAGCGCGACAAGTCTTCCTATCTACTGGGAGGCAATCAGATGCCGTGGTATTTCCTGGGCCTCTCCAATGCCTCCGGGATGTTTGATATCTCCGGTACCATGTGGCTGGTTACGGCGCTGTTTGTATATGGAGTGAAAAGTATCTGGCTACCCTGGCTGTGGCCCATGTTCAACCAGATTTTTTTGATGGTCTATCTGTCGGCATGGTTGCGCAGGTCCAATGTGACCACCGGCGCGGAGTGGATCATCACCCGCTTTGGCAAAGGGCGAGAAGCGTCATGGTCCCACACTATTATTGTGATTTTTGCGATAGCCAATGGACTTGGCTTTTTGGCCTATGGCTTTATTGGATTAGGAAAATTCATGGAAATATTCCTTCCATGGGAGCTGATTTCACCTTACATCCCATTCGCGATTTCCCTGGAATATGTGCCGCATTTTTACGGCATAGTTTTCACCTTATTTGCTGTTTTTTATGCGCTACTCGGAGGGATGATCAGTATCGTGTGGACAGATGTGTTGCAGTACACCATTATGACCATCTCTGCGGTGGTCATCGGGGCCATCGCAATTTTTGCTTTGCAGGATCATGTGCTGGAGGTGCCACAGGGATGGGAATCGGCTTTTTGGAGCGGTGGGCTGGGCATCGACTGGAGTGAGCGTCTGCCGGGAGTGATGGACAAGGTACGAGCAGATGGCTATCAGATGTTTACGGCTTTTTTCATGATGATGGTCTGCAAAGGCTTTTTGGTGTCCTCTGCGGGGCCCACACCTACGTATGACATGCAGAAGATTTTGGCCACCCGATCTCCATCAGATGCTGCCAAAATGAGCGGGTTCGTCTCAGTAGTTTTGCTTCCGGCACGTTACCTGATGATTGCCGGTTTTGCCGTGCTGGGCATCCTTTTTTATGACCAGCTAGACCTGGTAGTGGCGGGGCAGGTGGATTATGAACAGGTGCTCCCCTCAGCCATCAATGAGTTTGTGCCCACGGGTGTGTTGGGGCTTTTGCTGGCCGGACTGCTGGCTGCTTTTATGTCTACATTCGCAGGCACGCTCAACGCTGTGCAGGCGTATGTCGTCAATGACCTTTACCTCAGGCATGTAAAGCCTGAGGCCAACAAGCAGCAGCTTACCCGCGCCAATTATTTGATTGGTTTGCTGCTTGTGGGAGTGAGCGTGGCGCTGGGGATGATGTCCAAAAACGTTAATCAAATTCTACAGATCATCGTTTCTGCGCTGTGGGGAGGCTATGTGGCAGCCAATATCCTGAAATGGTACTGGTGGCGATTCAATGGCTATGGGTTTTTCTGGGGCATGCTCTTTGGCATGTTTGCCAGTGCGCTACCCTTCTTTTGGGACGACCTGCTGGCGTACCTTTATCCTTCATTTGCCCCCGACATCCGATACCTTTATTATTTTCCGTTTATCCTTGGCTTTGCGCTCATTGGTTCAGTGGCTGGTACGCTGGCCACGGCTCCTACAGACATGCAGGTGTTAAAGGATTTTTATAAGTCTGTGAAACCCTGGGGATTTTGGGGGCCTGTGCATGAGGTGGTGAAGAAAGAACACCCCGACTTTCAGAAAAACCGCAGTTTTTGGATGGATATGTTCAATATCATCATTGGCACCGTGGGGCAGACGGCTTTAGTGGCATTGCCCATCTATTTAGTGATCGACAGGGGGTGGCCACTGGTAGCCTCTTTGCTCATCGCACTGGCTTGTGGGCTTATTATGAAAAAAACATGGTGGGATAAACTTCAAAATTAATCGTACACTATTATGCTTTCTCAAGACGTAATCGATCATTATCACAAGCAGGGATATTACCTGCATCAGCAGCAGTTGTTTGGCAAGGATAAGCTGGCTCGTCTTACAGGGATTTTTGAAGAGCACCTGGCGAATAAAGGCGAAAAGCTCTCGGACGAACTGGATACTCCTCATTTTCGGGACGAAAGGCTTTTTGAGTTTTTGATGGCAGATGAGGTGCTCGACCTGGTGGAGTGCCTGATTGGGCCCAATATTGGTTTGTTTACCAGCCACTTTATCTGCAAGATGCCTCATACGGGTAGGCGCACTCCCTGGCACGAGGACAGTGCCTACTGGGACGGTAAGTTTGATCGACTGGACAAAATAGTGACGGTATGGCTGGCGCTAGATCCCTCTACGCTCCGAAATGGATGTATGGGCGTGATACCCGGCACTCATACCAATGGCTTTTCGGAATATGAAGCAGTGGATGCCACCACCAATACCTTTGACCAGGAAATCAAAGCTGAGAGCATCCGCGAGGAGGATGCGGTGTGGTTTGAGCTGGAGCGGGGAGCCTGCAGCTTGCATGATGGCCGCATCATTCATGGTGCCGGACCCAATACCAGCCCGTATCGTCGGGCGGGGTATACCATGCGTTACTTTGGGCTCGATATGAAATTTAATGCGGAGGAGTCCAAAAATCAGGGTTTTAAGATCTATCATGCCCGAGGTGAAAATGTGGCAGAAAATCCATTAATCTATCGTTAGCGAGGATCGCAAACTCGTGAATCTACTGAAACGGAGACCAGTGTGTTGGTCGATAATAGAGACGCTCCATCAGTGATCGCTGGTGGGGGTGACTTGATTGTGGAGGTCTTACTTTTTAACCCATGTGTCTACAAGAACATCCCCATTTGGTTTTGGAAAAGTTAATACCATTTTAGCTTCTGTTAGCGTAATAATTTCATAGGTTCCACCTCCAAAAGTCAGCCATGTTCCATAGTTGCCAAATGACCAGGATGATATTTGACTATCAGGAATACCATTTGAACAAGACATACTAGTGCTGTTTCTTGAAAAATTATAGGATCTTGTAAATTCCCAATCATCATCTTTCATACATTCAGGAAGCCACTCTACCCCATTTTTTTTGCTTGAAACTATTAACCAGGTTTTTTTTTCTGATCCCGCTAAGAGAATTTCATTTGTATCATCTTTCTCAGGAGTCACCGGATCTACTTCATCTTCCTGGTTACAACCAATTATTAAGGTGGTAAAAACTATCATCACGCTCATCAAGTATGATTTACTGACATCAAAATGATTCAGCGATGTGATGTTAGAAGTGCTCATATTTTAATATTGTTGCTTTATACGTGTTGGAATTCCACTCAATGCCGAATAGGTATATTTAGCCCCAGCCGGTTTAGGTCGTTCGAAGATAATGGTTTTTAAGAAAATCGTGAATACCTAAATCATTGATCCAGCCCTACTATCTCGATAGAGAAGATCTTCTACATCCGGTAATGTATCCCTTCGGTGTTGAGCGTATTGCCTAGGTGGTATAAGGTGTTGAGTTTTGCATAAAAAGCAATGCAAAGAAATAAGGAAGAGATGTTTGCACTCATAGAGCAGTGGAAAAACAGTGCTGAGCCCCGAAAAGCCTTTTGCCGGAAGCACAACATTGCGCCATCCACCTTCAGTTACTGGTACGCCAAATATCAGAAGACCCAGTCTGCTGTGAAGCCAGGGTTTGTGGAGGTTCAACCCCACTTGAGCAGGAGCCTTGAGCTAATTTACCCCAATGGTGTCAAGATACGGCTACCACACGACACCTCACTTTCAGAACTACGCACGCTCCTTCAGCTGGATGTTTAGCCTCGGCTCTTCACATAGCTACTACCTGTACACAGAGCCTACCGACATGCGTAAGAGCTTTGACAGCCTATCAGGGCTTGTCCGCTCGCAAATGGATAAAGATCCTTTCAGCGGATCGGTCTATGTGTTTATCAACAAACAGCGCAATAGAATCAAACTACTCCACTGGGAAGGCGGTGGCTTTACCCTCTACTATAAGCGACTGGAGAAAGGTCAGTTTGAATTACCTGATCAAAGGCCAGGCAAACACGCTCAGGTAAACTGGTCAGACCTGATACTAATCGTTGAGGGCATACGCTTAAAAAGCGTGCGGAGAAGTGTACGTTTTTCCTTCAAAAAGTAGGTTTAAAGGGAGCTATATGTAATATTTGCACACGTGCAGTCATCCAAAGATACCGTTCAAATCTCCCGAAAAGAGTATGAAGAATTCCTTTATCTAAAGGAAGAGTTGGCTCAACTCAAGAAACTCATTTTCGGCAAGAAGAATGAACGCTTTGTCCCTTCTGATACTGCACAATCACAGCTGGACTTTGGACTTGAATCTAACGCGACAGAACCTGAAGCAGAGCAACAAACCATCAGCTATACCAAGGAGAAGAAAGCCAAAAAGAAGCCCATCCGCATGGTACTTCCTGCCCACCTGCCTAGAGAGGAAGAAGTACTAGAGCCAGAGGATAAGCAGGACAATGCCGAAAAGCTTGGAGAGGCGATCACCGA
>NZ_QREG01000035.1:0-19589 GCF_003386095.1 Marinoscillum furvescens DSM 4134
TCGGCTTCCTTCATGCAGGTCTTCACAGACAATACACTTGCCGCTCAGCTAGTACTTCCCCTCATCGGGCGTACAGAGGACTTGTCCCTTTTTTTTAAAAAAAAAAAAAACTCACCTCCAAGTATTTGCGCCCTGCCGGGCGCACACACAAAAAAGCCATGAGACAGTCTCATGGCTTTAATAATATTTGCGGAGAGTTGCCTTCTAATAGGCTCTTACTTCTACTCCTTTCATGTAATTGATAAATGCTTTATTCACCACACGATTGCCCCCTGGTGTAGGATAGTCACCCGTGAAGTACCAGTCACCAAGATGATTTGGACATGCCTTATGTAAGTTGTCTACAGTTTGGTACACCACCTCTAGTTCAGCTTTCATTCCTTTTGGCCGTACGATATCAGTGATTTTCGCTGAAACCTCATCATAAGTAAATGGAGCGTAAAGCTCTTTCACATAGTTGGGCTGATTTTTATCTCCTGAAGCAGCCAGGCATTTTTCATACACTTCATCTAGCAAGTATTGCTTATTGTGCTCCTCTAGTAGTGCCAGCACTGCTCTGAAGGCCACAAATTCGCGCATCTTACTCATATCTATACCGTAGCAATCCGGAAATCGAATTTGTGGAGCAGACGAAACGATGACTACCTTTTTAGGCTCCAGCCGATCAAGAAGGGTCAGAATGCTTTTTTCTAGCGTTGTACCACGCACGATGGAGTCATCGATCACTACCAGGGTGTCCGTTTTCTTATTGATCACCTCAAAAGTGGTGTCATACACATGAGCTACCAGGTCATCACGATGGGCATCATCCGTAATAAACGTACGAAGCTTGGCATCTTTGAGCACGAGCTTTTCCACGCGTGGACGGAAGGATAACAACTCCTCCAAAGAATCTGCACTCGGCTTCTGATCCAGAATGATGTCTTTCCGTTGATTGATCAGGTAGTTATCAATACCTCTAAGCAATCCTAAAAAGGATGTTTCGGCTGTATTAGGGATGTAGCTAAACACCGTGTTTTTCAAATCACTATTTACAGCTTTGAGCACACTCGGTATGAGTAGCTCCCCTAATTTGCGGCGCTCATTGTAGATGTCCGGATCAGTGCCTCGCGAAAAGTAAATACGTTCGAACGAACAGGATTTTTTCTCACGCTGCTCTATATAAGGCTCCTGACGGTAGCTACCGTCTTTTTCTATGATAAGGGCATGACCAGGCAATATTTCCTGTATATCTTCATAGTTGCACTCAAACGTCGTTTTAATGGCAGGCTTTTCAGATGCCACTGCTACCACGTCATCATCTGCATAAAAGTAGGCCGGACGGATGCCATTTGGATCTCTTGCTACAAAAGCTGCTCCATAGCCTACCATACCGGTCATAGTATAACCTCCATCAAAATCACGACACGACTTTTCCAGCACACGCCTTAGGTCGATTTCATTTTCAATGATTTCGGTGATTTCCTGATTGGTTTTCTTTCCCCGATACTGATCAAAAATGGCCTGATTAGCTTCATCTAGAAAGTGACCGATTTTTTCCATTACCGTAACGGTATCCACTACTTCTTTAGGGTGCTGACCCAAAGTGACCAATTTTTCAAAAAGCTCATCCACATTGGTCATGTTGAAGTTGCCCGCCATTACCAGGTTACGGCTTCTCCAGTTGTTTTGCCTCAAAAATGGATGACAACTCTCAATGTTGTTTTTGCCATGAGTACCGTACCGCAAGTGCCCCATCCATACCTCTCCGGTGAAGGCATAGTTATTCTTCATCCATTGGGCGTTGAAAAACTTCTCCTTCCCTTCCTTTTGAGCCTTGTTGTATTTTTTACTGATCTTCCCAAAGATATCCTCTATGGGTTGCTGATTTGTCGTACGGTATCGGCTGATGTATCGGGTACCCGGTGGCATATCCATTTTGATGTTGGCAACCCCTACACCATCCTGGCCGCGGTTGTGCTGTTTTTGCATCAGCAAGTACATCTTTTTGGCTGCGTAAGCCGGTGATCCATAGGTGTCTATGTAGTACTGGAGAGGTTTTCTTAAGCGAAGCAGTGCAACTCCGCATTCGTGTTTAATAGGGTCGCTCATGGATTGTTACCAAGCTATTGATTTAATATTATCTGCAATGTTATTCAATATATCCGGGCTAATAAACAACCATAACAGAACAAGTGTAAAAATAGTTGCGATAACGCGCTGACCGGGGTTAGTTACTGACTGAACATCCCCGTCACTTTCTTTGAGGAAGATGAAATAAGGAACCTTGAGGTAGAAAAACAAAGAGAAAACCACACTCATCAATGCCACCACCAAATACCCCATAATCCAGGGATCTACTACGGTCTGATACCATCCCCACAAGGCCGTAAACAAGTAAAACTTTATAGTGAAGCCTACTGTAGGTGGCAATCCTATGAGCGCTACCATCACTATCGTGATCAACCCACCAAAATAACCTTCGGTACGCGACAAACCTGCCAGATCCTTCACATCTAGCAGCTGTCGGTCTTCCAAAACTGACACCATATAGAAAGCCACTAAATTGATAATACCATACGCAAGTGCATACCATGCAAAAGCCACTACGCCGGTTTCTCCCGGGATGAGCAAGGCACCCAACAAGAAACCCGAATGAGCAATAGCTCCGTAGGCTATCATTCGCTTGATATTGGTTTGCCTGAGCGCTCCCAGAGTGCCTATCACAATAGTAGCCATACCTACAGCCACGATCACCACATACAGCCAATACTGCGTATGTACATCTACAGCCAATAAGACCCTATGCAAAAGCACAAAACCAGCAATCTTAGGTATGACAGAAAGAATGGCCACCGCAGAAGTAGGTGCTACCTGATAGGTGGTGGGCACCCAAATATGAAAAGGCACCAAACTCACCTTAAATAACATGGCTCCTATGAAAAGCAATAGGCCTACATTGAGCAAGGCTGGGTTTTGCACCAGTGCAAAATCCATCTCCGACACCAGCAAAGTTCCTGTAAACCCATAAATCAAAGAGGCTCCATAAAGCGCTAAAGCGGATGCAGTGCCTCCAAAAATCAGGTATTTGATTCCTGCCTCAAAAGATCTTTTCTCAAAATTGAAGTTGGTGAGCAGATAGGAAGCAAAGGAAGTGAGCTCTATGGCCAGGTAGATTACCAGCAGGTGCTGAGCACTGAGCATAAATGCACTTCCTGCAATGACGGCTAGCAGTAAAAAGTAATACTCAAATGGATGCCTGTTTGCTGTGGGGTAAAACACCACCCACACTCCTAGAAAGCTAAATACCAATCGAAAAAGCCAGGTTAACTCTTGTACAGCTAAAGCTCCACCAAACCAAACACCCAGGTCTGTGGGCAAAGGCACCAGGGTCATGGCGAGCACCAGTACCAATACATATACAATCTGGCTCACCAGTGATCGCTTTGCTATTAAACCCAGCAGCAACAGTAGCAGCGAACCGCCAATGAGTACCATCTCAAAGCCTACCTGAGATAAGCTTTCGATTATATGTGAAAGTTGATCCTTCAGCACCATTACTTACTCAGATACATTTGTCCCTGCTCCAGGATCGATTCTACAAAAAACCTGACGGAGTTGTCGATAGGATCCAACATGATGGACGGAAAGACTCCAAACAAGACCACCAGAATAGCCAATGGCAGTAGCATCACCCATTCTCTGGCTGTAATATCTACCATGCGTGCATCCCAATCTGCTTCACGTGTCCAATATTTGCCAAAAAACATGCGCTGCAAGGTCCACAGGTAATAGCCAGCTGAAATAATAATCCCCAGCACAGCCACCATGCCAATCCATCGAGGAAACAGCCCATTGATGCTCTCCGCACCTATGGCTCCCATCAGCACCAGCACTTCACCTACAAAACCTGATAGCCCGGGCAGCCCTAGAGATGCAAAGAAAAAGAGCACCACAAAGAAGGTGTAGCGCGGCATCTTACTAGCAAGTCCACTCAGGTTTTCAATTTGCCGATCATGCGTACGGTCATAGACTACTCCTACGATGAGGAACAGCGCCCCTGATATGAAGCCATGTGACACCATTTGAAACAACGACCCTGCCACACCCTCAGCGGTTATTGCCGCCAGGCCTAGCAACACAAAGCCCATGTGAGACACCGATGAGTAGGCAATCAGCTTTTTTACATCATTTTGAGCCATGGCCACCATACCTCCGTAGATGATAGAGACTGTACCCAGAATGGCAATAGGCTCCGCCATCGTAATGGCAATATCCGGGAAAATGGCATAGCAGATTCGAAATAAGCCATACCCTCCCACTTTGAGTAGTACACCAGCCAGCAATACCGAAATAGCCGTAGGAGCCTCCACGTGTGCATCTGGCAGCCAGGTATGAAACGGCACCGCAGGCAGCTTAATCGCAAATCCAATCAGTAGAAATACAAAAGCCAGATACCGAAGCGACTGTCCCCACATGGTATACTCTGATCCAGGCGCCAACACCGTATCGCTGAGGTAATGACCACTCATCATATCTACCAGACTAAAGGTATTTGTCTGCACACCAAACTGATCCACTGTACCTACAGACAGGTACAGCCCTATCATCACGATCAGAATAAACAGTGATCCTAAAAGCGTGTAAAGAAAAAACTTAATGGATGCATATGACCTGCGCGGGCCTCCCCAGATGCCAATCAGGAAAAACATTGGCAGTAGCATAAACTCGAAGAAGACATAAAAGAGGAAGAAATCCAATGCAGCAAAACACCCTATGAGACTACCACTCAGGATGAGGTACAGGATAAAGTATCCTTTGACCTTGTGCTGGACCGTCCACGAAGAGATCACCCCGATCACTAGGAGCAATGCACTCAAAACGATCAGCGGCATACTGATACCATCTACTCCTACAAAATATGCGACTTGCAGCTTGCCAAAATCCCCCAACTGAAGGGATATCCAGTCCAGGTGCTCCACAAACTGAAAAGCTGTGGCCCATGACTCAGGCTTTACCCCGCCATTGAAGCCTACAAACAGCAAGCCACCCATTATCAACTGACAAATAGTGGCTGCCAGCGCTACGGATTTGATCAGAAATTTTTGCTTGTCAGGGATAAGCCCAATGACAAGAGCTGCCCCAAAGGGCAAAAAAATCAACCAACTAAGCAGGTAATTCGTCATCATTTATTTTCTCAAAATTGAAACCACAGCAATATCGCCAGCAATACCACCATCATCCACACCAACTGGTGCTGTACCTTTCCGGATTGTATTCCCGTAAACAGCCTGCCAACCAGATTGGCCAGCCAGGCCATCAAATTGACCAGGCCATCTATGATCTCCCGATCAAAAATAGCAGCCGCTTTGCTCAATACCACACTCGCCACCCCCACGGCGTTCACTGCTTTGTCTATCACCTTCCGATCAAACCAGGCAGATAGCATCACCAGCGCGTCATACACTTTGGCCAAAGCCGCATAAACCTCCGCCATAAACCACCCCCGATAGGACAACCGGCCATACCACGTTTGAGGTACTCCTGCATTGCTATAGGCCTGAGATCTGGAAGGTCTAAAATACCAGTAGCTCACCAGCAGACCTCCTGCCGACAAGACCACAGACAATCCAAATGTCAGCTTTTCGATGTAATCAAAGCCCTCCGGCGCACGAAATATGTCATTTGAAAACAGGTAGGCATTCAACCACCAGCCTGTAGGATTGAAAGGGTTGATGGCACTAAATACCCAAACCGAAGCAATGGCCAGCAGCAGCAGCGGAAGCTTTACTTTCCAAAGAGGCTCCATTCCTTGAAGCCGCTCCACTACCGTACGCGGCTCACCATAAAACACCAGGAGTATCTGTCTCCCCACATAAAGGGGAGTCAAAAAGGCCGTAATAAATGCCATATCCGTGACAACATAGGCCCATAGACCTGTCTGTGATGCCCAGATCCAGGCACCGGACAAAATGCCCTCTTTCGATAAGAAGCCCGAGAAAAATGGCAACCCAGAGAGTGCCAGCCCACAGAGGAGATAGACCAAATGCGTAACGGGAAGTACCTTCCTTAGGCCACCCATGTTGCGCATGTCTTGCCCATCAAACTCATGGTCGTCATGCCGGAGCTCATGAAAATAATGGATCACAGCACCTGCAGCCATGAACAAGCCCGCTTTGAAAAAGGCATGTGTCCACAAGTGAAAAAGCGAAGCCTGATAAGCTCCTACTCCCACGCCCAATACCATGTATCCTAGCTGAGAAATGGTGGAGTACGCCAATACTTTTTTGATGTCGTGCTGAGTGAGCGCTGCAATAGCCGCCATAAGGGCCGTTACCGCCCCCAGAATAGCCGCCAGGCCCATTACCAGTGGAGACAATACGGGCACCACTCTAAACAACAGATACACACCTGCTGCCACCATAGTAGCGGCATGTATCAGAGCAGAAACCGGCGTAGGGCCAGCCATAGCTTTTGGCAACCAGCCAAAAAATGGAAACTGCGCTGACTTACCCAATGCACCGATCAATAACCCAATGCCTGCAAGATGTACCAGAGGACTGGAAGACACGGCGGATAGTTCGGATAAAAACGGCTGATCGAGGACCATCACCATTAGAATAACACCTATTAGTAAGCCCGCATCCGCTACCCGATTGACCATAAAAGCCTCACGGGCACTTTTAGCTTTGTCCTCCTGGCTAAACCAAAACCCAATGAGCAGATAAGATGAAAATCCTACAAGCTCCCAAAAAACAAAGACAAGCAGCAAATGGTCCGCTGCCAGTAGCCCCAACATGGAAGTCGTAAAAAAGCCGAGTTTGGCAAAGTACCGATGGATGGATGGGTCATGCTGGAGGTAGTGCAATGAAAACAAGTGCACCAAAAAGGATATAAAATAAACTAAAGCAATAAGCACTGCTGATACATGATCCACTTGCCAGCCGAGCGAATGGCCCGGTAGCCAATCAAATCGAATAGTGATTGACGAGTCATTGCTCATGAATAACAGCATGCCTGCAGCGATCAAACCAGGCACCATGCCCACCAAAGCCGTGCGCCGTACCATCGACTGACCACTGAGATAAGTGAGTATCCCACCTGCCAGGGGCAAGAGTAGCACCAATGTCAAATGTATCGCTGGATTGCTCATCAGTGTTCTAGCGTATTTAGATCGTCCAGGTCAGACGAGTTGTACTTTCTATAAATATTCAGCAAAATAGCAAGCGCAATGGCTACCTCCGCGGCAGCAAGTACCACAGAGAAAATGGCAAAAACCTGCCCATTGAGCTGTGGGTCATTTCTTGAAAAAGCTACCAGGTTTAAGTTGGCGGCATTGAGCATGAGCTCTATGCCGATCAGCACCATGATGGCATTTTTCTTGGTAAGCACAATCAAAAGACCAGCACATAATAAAAAGGCCGCTACTACCAGGTAATATGTCAATGGAATAGCTGTCATGCTTTATCAGATTTTTTGGCTAAAAATGCCGCCCCTACCAGTGCCACCAGCAGTAGGTAAGCCACTAGCTCAAAGGCTACTATATGGTCTGTAAGAAATGCTATACCCACATGTGCCACCTGATCGGTGACTGGAGCTGCGGTCTCGAACTCGAGTCCCGATCCCAGGATCAATCGCACGAGCATTCCGAAAAGCATCAGCGCCATTAGTGCGCCTATTACCACACCTCGATGCCCCGCAAATACGCCTTCCTCACTCAGCCGACGTGTAAGCATGATCCCAAAGAGCAGCAATACGATGATCCCTCCTGCATATATCAGCAACTGCACTACGGCCATCACTTCGGCTTGCAGCAATACGTACAGCGCAGCCACACCCAGTAGCGACACCACCAGGGCAAATGCAGATCTCACGATATTGCCAGTAAAAAGGATGTAAATCACCGGCAGTACAGTCATGGCCGCAAAAAAGAAAAAAAACAGCTTATTGATCGCCATGGTCATCTTTCGGTTTTTTACGAATCACTGGACGAGGTTTATACTTTGGTTTTGGCTTGTCCTCTTCACTTCCCTCTGCAGACTTCTTAGCTTGTATTTTCGGCTTAATCACCGGTTTTTTGGGCTTAGGCTTATCCGCAGCAGATTTTTCCTCTTCCGCTTTAGGCTTTACCACTGGTTTTACCCTGGGTTTTACCACTGGCTTTTTCGCAGAAGGCTTTTTGGGCACTTCCTCAGAACTAGCCTGCACTTTTGGCTTCATGACTGGCTTGGCCATTTTCGGCTTTACAACGGGCTTTTTAGCCTTAGGCTTTTCGGCATCATCACTCTCCTTATCCTGCACTTTCGGCTTCATCACCGGCTTAGCCATTTTCGGTTTAGCAGGTTTTGGAGTGGAAGCCGCGTCCCCGCCGGACTTTCCAGATATCTTAGGTTTGGCAGGCTTGGGCTTCATTGCAGGCTTAGTATCGCCAGCTGATGCACTTCCTGCTGGTTTCGGCTTGAGTGCTGGTTTTACAGCTGGCTTCCCTCCTACTGGTTTCGGCCTTACCGCCGGCTTTGCAGCTGGTTTGGCAGCAGTGGCAGCGGCCTTCTTTGCTGCCTTTTCTGCCTCGTAAGCCTCTAGTTCCTGGCGCTTTTGAGCTATCTCTGTGAGACTCATGTTGGCAAAAGAATACACATGGTCCTCCACATCAAACTCACTAAAATCGTACACCTTCGTCATGGTGAGACACTCAGTAGGACATACAGTGGTACACAGACCACAAAAGCAGCACTTGCTCATGTCTATGTCAAACTTCGCCGCATGGATACGCTTGGGCGTGCCATCAGACGTCTCACCAAAACTCTCGGGAGCCCGAATGGCGTCAATATCTATACAATCTACAGGACATACCTTCGCGCACTTATCGCATACGATACAGTCATCTATCTCATTGTGCAGCCTGTAGCGGGCATTGTCTGGCACGGGCAGCGACTCATACGGGTACTCCAGCGTGACAATCCCCTTGTCCTGCTCAAAATAGGTCTCGTCTGCCACCCCTATCGGTGTTCTGGACTTTCGGGCATCCGCCAAATAGCGGAAAGTCAGCTTAAGCCCTTCAGTCATTGAAGAAAACGCCTGTTTGATATTTTGAAAATAGGCACTCATAGCATCCACAGTTTCCAAATCCCTACAATAAACAACAACAGAATAGCGGCCGGTGTGAGGTATTTCCAAGACAGATTCATAAGCTGGTCTACCCGCAATCGTGGATAAGTCCAGCGGATCATCATTTGTAAGAAAATCAGAAAGAGCCCTTTGCCTGCAAGCCAAAATGCACCCCATACAGGACCTGTTGTATATGTGGCCAGCTGTAGTCCTCCAATATTTGGCAGTGGGGTATTCCATCCACCCAAAAACAATATAGCCGCCAACAGTGACACCAGCAGCATCATGGCATACTCAGACAGCATAAACACCCCCCATCTGAAACCACTATATTCCGTATGATATCCACCTATTAGCTCAGATTCCGACTCTGGCAAGTCAAACGGAACCCGGTTAGATTCGGCCAGTCCGGCAATAAAAAAGATCAAAAACGCTACCCACAAGACCGGCATGGTGAAGACATTCCAGGTCAAAAACCCTCCAACTTCTGACACATCCCATCCTTTGACTCCTAGAAAGTATGCCGGAGCATCAGATAAAACCCCTTGCTGAATGGAAAGCTGCTGAAGGTCCAAACTCTGGCCATACATGACCACACATAGCACCGACAGCCCAAGAGGTATCTCATAAGAAACAATCTGAGCTGCAGCACGCATAGCTCCATAGAGCGAGTATTTGTTATTGGATCCCCATCCTGCCATCAGCACACCTAGCACGTCTATGGATACAATAGCGAGCAAGTAAAACACGCCTACCGAAAAACCGGCGCCATCTACACCTTCTGTAAGGGGGAGTGCTGCAAAACCAGCAAAAATGGAAACGAAAATGACAATGGGCGCTACCAGAAAAAGTGGCTTATCTATAGCCTTTGGCCTCACATCTTCTTTTTGCAGCATTTTGACCAGATCCGCCACCGTCTGCAACAACCCAATAGGACCTACTTCAGTGGGGCCGAGGCGGTTTTGTACGAATCCGGCGATTTTACGCTCGGCGTACACTCCGATCACCACGAAGCCTAAAAGGAAGGGAAGAAATACCAAAAATGTTATCATCTGCTGATCAACCTGCTTGCATCCAAAATGTTGGGGCGCTAAGTTAAATGATGACAGGCACAACCCGAAGTGTTTGAGGGATTCATAGCCAGCTCCATGCATAGTTGTAAATCTCACAATTTGAGCTGTATATGCAGCCGTAAGAAACAATCCAAAAGCTGTACATTCACTGCCAAAATAAATCTACGGAATACAAAACTTTTTACATAGGTATTCGAAATATAATTTGGACAAAATTTTACCACCTACCACTCTATTACCCTGAGCGCACTTCATCAAATTTCGCCACCAAACTTTCTATCGATTGGCACACGTGACACAAAACCAGCAATTCGATAACCTTCCTTATTTGTGCGCTTTTCCAGATTTAGCTAAATTCCGGCCATGCAACAAAACATCATCGTCATGGGTGTATCTGGATCGGGTAAGAGCACAATAGGCTCTATGATCGCCCGCGAGCTAGACCTGGAGTTTCTGGATGCAGACGACTTTCACCCAAAAAGCAATAAAGAAAAAATGGCCGCCGGCACCCCGCTAACTGATGAAGACAGGCTGCCCTGGCTCAAAACACTACAACAGCAACTAGAACGCCCACACATTGTACTGGCTTGCTCGGCCTTGAAAACCAGCTACCGTGACGTACTGGACCCAGACCGTAACCATCTGTGGGTTTTCCTCAATGGCAGCAGAGAGGTCATCGCCCAACGCATGAGTGAACGCAAAGGGCATTTTATGAGCAAATCACTACTGGATAGTCAGATAGACACTCTGGAAGTACCCAAAGGGGTCATCGAGGTAAATATCGATCAGGCTCCAGAAGATATCGTCACCCAAATACTCAACGACCTACAAACTCAGGAATAACTCCACCCCTCATGAAAACGCTTTTTTCTCTACTACTCACAGTAGGCATCACCTGGAGTGCTGCCGCACAACCAGACATTGACCGCATCGATCAGTACATTGCCAACGCCCAAAGGGACTGGCAGATTCCGGGATTGGCAGTGGGCATTGTAAAAGATGGAGAAGTAGTTCTGAGCAAAGGCTATGGCGTAAAAGCGCTTGGAAAACCCGACCTGGTAGATGAACACACCCTGTTTGCTATTGCATCCAACACCAAAGCATACATTGCTACTGCTCTGGCTGTGCTGGTAGCACGTGATTCGCTTTCATGGAAAGACAAGGTTCAGGACATACTACCCTATTTTGAGCTTTATGACCCATACGTCACTGCAAATACCACGATAGAAGACCTCCTCTGCCACCGAGTAGGGCTCGGCACTTTTTCCGGGGACCTGATGTGGTACAAAAGTGAGCTTACAGCTCCGGAAGTAATTAAAAAAATCAAATACGTACCCCAAGCTTTTGGCTTTAGAGATGGCTTTGGATACTCCAACCTGATGTTTATTACGGCTGGTGAGGTGATCCGGGAAGTATCAGGGCAGCCGTGGAGTGAGTTTGTCAAGCAGACATTTTTTGATCCACTAGATATGAAACGGACCATCACTTCCACCAACGACTTAAAAGCCAAAGGCAACTATGCCATGCCTCACAAGCCTTACGAAGACAAGCAAGAAGTAATTCCCTGGGTAAACTGGGACAATATGGGAGCAGCAGGCGGCATCATTAGCAGTGTAGCAGATATGAACCAGTGGCTGCTAGCGAATCTGCAGGCAGGTGTTTTCAACGGAGATACCATCATTCCTTCTGATCAGCAAGACATCCTCTGGACGCCTCGAAGAAATTTCACAGTGAGTGGGGAAGACAGAGAAAAGCATCCAGGGGTGCAATTTCGAGGGTATGGATTGGGCTGGGGCGTATCTAACTACGGAACGAGCCGCATAATCTCTCATAGCGGAGGGTATGACGGCATGTACTCCAGAGTGGCATTGCTACCCGAACTCAACCTGGGCATTGTGGTGCTTACCAACAGCATGAAGGGTATAGGTGGGCAACTAGCGCTCTACATAGCAGACAAATATCTGGATAACCCCGAAAAAGACTGGGCTGGAGAGGCTCTGGCCAAAAGAAAAAAGAACGAAGAACAAGCCAAGCCTATCACCCAAAGCAAAAAGAAACGGAAAAAGAAAACCGAACCTACACATGCTCCGGAATACTATGCCGGCACCTACTCCTCCGGAATGCACGGTAATGTGAAAATCAGTTCGCAGGAATCATCCTTGAGGATGGAATTTGAAAATGCACCAGCACTTTCTGCTACGCTTACTCACTGGCACTATGACATCTGGCAAATCAACTGGGACGAGACGCATGCCTGGTTTGATTTTGGCACCGTGCAGTTTTTATTGGACAACAACCTTAAACCGATCGGGCTAAAGTTTGATGTTCCAAACCACGACATCTTTTTCGATGAAGTAGATCTGAAAAAAATAAAATAACACTACTGACTTTCCTGCAGCTCGGCGTGCTTCTCAAACAATGGAAGCTTAACGGTAAATGCGGTGCCTTCGTGAGGTGTACTCTGCACTTCTATATGTCCGCCATTCATCTCCACAAACTCCTGCACCAGCAGTAGTCCAAGCCCCAGGCCTTTCTCACCAGCCGTACCAAAAGTACTCTTTTCGCCATGTACCTCGAAGAGTTTGTTGAGCTTGGCCACAGACATCCCTACCCCTGTATCACTTACCCTGATCACCGCTTTTTCTTCTTCGCAGTGGCCACTGACCTTGACCTGACCTCCTGGAGGAGTAAACTTCAGCGCATTACTGATCAGGTTTCTAAAAATCGTCTGCGTGGTATTGCGATCGGCCCATAGGGTCATTTCTCCCTGTAAATCATTGATCAGCCGCACCTGCTTGCCTTTGGCCATATTGGCAAAAATATTCAGCAGATCTGCGGCCACTTCATTAAAGGATAGCTTTTCCGGTACGTAAGGAAACTGCCCCTGCTGCTGCATGGCCCAGTTGAGCAGGTTGTCCAGCAAATTGGACAGGCGATCCACAGATCGGTCTATGTCATCAGCCACCTCCAGCAGCTGGTCCGTGTCTTTGGTTTTCACAAAGTGCTTGATCATGTGACTGATGCCATGAAAAGAATTGATGGGGCCCCGCAAATCATGAGAGATGATCGAGAAAAACTTGTCTTTAGTCTCATTGAGCGACTCCAGCGAGCGCTTTTGCTCTTCCAGTACTTTATTGATTTTGGCCTTGGCCCGGTAGTATCTAAAAATCACTATGGCCAGGAGGGTCAGAATGATGGTCACGATAATGGCCGTGGTAATGATAATCTGCTGGTTTTTCTGTCGTGCCTTCAGCAGGTCTACTTCTCCTTGCTTTTTGGCGAGCTCAAAAGCACTTTCCAGGTTTTCCATGCGGTTGTAGAGCTCATCATTGGCTATGCTGTCTTTTAGCTCCACATACTGCTGGTGAAATTTATAAGCCGTTTCGTAATCCGAACTCATGGCGTAGATATCTGCCAGCCGCAGACTATTGTCTCTGATCTCATTTTTCAGTCCATACCGCTTAGAAATGCGCATGCTAGAGTCAGCAAAGCTCCTGGCTCCATTGAGGAGTCCTTTGCGCTGATATATTTCCGCCATATAAGTGAGGAAAATCGCTATGCCGTAATGATCCTGATGCGCTTTCAGTTGCTCTATGGCATCTCTTACGTTGCGTTCTGCCTCTTCCAACTCTCCCTGCTCAGCTTTTACCAGCCCAATATTTCCAAGATTGTAAGCTAAGCCAGATGAATCATCTCCCAGCTGCTCATAGATCGCCTTGGATCGCTCAAAGCACACTAGCGCCGAATCATACATTTTTGACATGTAATACTCATCTCCCAGATTCAGCAGAGTAAGTGCCTGCAAGCGAGAGTTTTGCCCTTGTAGCTGTGTCAGGGCTTTTTTATAGTAAAGTACGGCATCATTGTGATTGCCCACTAGAGAATGCACATCTGCCAGGGCTGTATTGGAGGCTGCTACTCCTCTTTCATATCCCGCCTTTTCGGCAAAATTCAATGCTTTAAACAAAGCATATATGGCCACATCAAAATCACCCATCAATCGATAGGCCTGACCTTCATTTAGATAAGCATGGTGCTGATAATAGGGGCTTTTATGTGTCGTAGCCTCTTTCACCAGCATGTTTGCAAACTCCAGTTTTTTCCTGGGGTCGGTCTGGTTGTTGGCTATCTGCGCCAAAACAGACAGTCTACTCGTATCAGAATCAGGGATATTTTCAAGTCTTAGGGCCAGGCTATCGGCCAATACCTGGTCTTGCGCCCGGCTAGTGACTGGGCTTACCAAAAGCACTATCAGGTAAAGCAATAGATATCGCAATTTGCTGAACATTCGCAGTTAGTTACAATTAGGTAGGCGCTACAACGGCAAAAAGGCTTGCGGATCAGACCTCCCACCGTCAGTTTGGTTGTAAAGTAAACCTACTACCAAAAATCTACTGGCAAAAGTAATCATCGGGATAAATGAATGAAACAGAAGATAATTTTACGAAGGCACTGACGTGGTATCCTGAACGTGCTCGTAAACGGGAATTTTGACTGTAAAAGTGGTACCTTCTCCTTCTTTGCTGTGCACACCTATGAGTCCGCCGTTCATCTCCACAAACTCATGAACTAGCTGTAAACCAAGGCCAAGCCCTTTTTCTCCTGAGGTGCCATAGGTGCTCTTTTTGGCCTGAAGCCTAAACAAGTTTTGAAGCTTGTCCTGCGAAATACCTACGCCAGTATCAGTGATGGTAATGACGGCATATTCGCGCTCACATGTGGCTGACAGCCGCACGCTTCCCCCTTCAGGAGTAAATTTCAGGGCATTGCTTACCAGGTTGCGCAGGATGGTCATGGTGGAGTTGCGGTCCGCCCACAAATGAATGTCGGTTGAGATGTCGGCTTCCAAAGTGATTTTTTTGGCCTGAGCCATGGTGTCGAGCGTTTTTACAAGGTCTTCACAAAGCTCCCTTAGCGAAATCTTTTCAGGAACATTCGAAAAATGCCCTTGCTGCTGCATGGCCCAGTTGAGTAGGTTGTCCAGCAGACCGGACAGTCGCTGCACAGAGTTGTCTATATCATCAGCTACTTCCAATAGCTGATCCGTGGCTTTGTTTTTCACTAAAAACTTGATCATCCGGCTAATCCCCATGAATGACATCACAGGTCCGCGGAGGTCATGTGAGATGATGGAAAAAAACTTATCCTTGGTTTCATTGAGCCGCTCCAGCTCCAGATTGATTTTGGACTTCTGCCGATAAAACTTGAAGATGATCGCTCCCAACATCAGCAGGATCACCGCCAGTATGGCGATCCCGATCATAAAAAGCCGCTCGATCCTTTGCTGCGCAGTGAGCAGATCCAATTCTGCCTGCTTTTGACCTACTTCGTATTCCGTACGCAGGTCCGCTATTTTTTGGATAGTTTCTTCATTGTTGATGCTATCTCGGTACGCCACGTATTGCTTGTGGAGCGTATAAGCACGGGCAATGTCTCCACCCTGCTCCAGCAACTCGGAGAGTTTTAGGCTGGCATCTCTTATTTGCTCCTTGAGCCCGTAATTTTCAGCCAGCCGGAGGCTTCGTTCACAATACTTCTGAGCAGAGCTAAAATCACCCTTGTCACGGTAGATATCGGACATATAGGTGAGGTAGACGGAAATACCATAATAGTCTTCCATTTCTTCCAGCATGGAAACCGCCTGCTGGATATTTGCTTCGGCAGCATCAGACTTGCCTTGCTCTGCATACACCAACCCGATATTTCCCAGGTTGTAGGCTATGCCTGTGGCATGCCCAATCTGCTCATACAGTTGACCTGCTTGCTTAAAATAATGAAGTGCCGAATCTAAAACACCTACATTAAAATACTCATCTCCAAGATTGATTAAAGCATTGGCTAATTGCTCAGGGTTAGATTCTAAACCACTTATTGCTTGCTGGTAATATTTAACTGCATTGGGGTGATTCCCTGTAATAGAATAAGTGTCTGCTAAGGATAATAGACAAGTTGATTTTGTAACTATGGTCTCAGCATAATCTAGGGCAGTAAGGTAGGCATCCACTGCTGCAAGGTAATCCCCCTTCAGTCTCAAGGCGTTTCCTATATGACTGTAGGAATAGCTCTTTTGATAATTCTCTGAGGACGATTCGAGACATTTTCGAGCGTAAAAAAGACTTGTATCTGGATTATTGGCATGAAAAGCCAACTGATTCAGGATTTCAAAATCCGAATCAGTTGAGCGGTGAGTCTTATAGATCAACTCTAAACTATCAAACACCCTTTTATCTTGTGCAGAAGATAATAGTGTTGTAATTAATAAAATGATAAAAAGACTGAGCCTCGAACAGATCATCCACCTCCAGCTGGTTTGACTTTCACTTTCGGATCAATCTCTACTTCATTCCCAGCTTCATCTTTGAAGCGGATGGTGTACTTAGGCTCGTCTCCTACCGTGGCGTTTGGTTTTACTTTGACAAACCAGAGTCGCTTACCAAACTTGGACCTTGGAGGATTTACAAAATCATCATCGCTATCAAAATCAATCCCTGTAATCTTGTCTACTCCAGGTCCGGCAAACCAAATCATCAGCTCGTTTTGCTTGGGGTAACCTGTGATTGTATGAGGACCGATTTCGTCCCAGGTGCTGTCATCATCAGAAAAATAAAGCTTGTTGTTCTCGTACTTGAGGATGTTTACAACGGCGTAATGTGCCATAATCAGTTAGCGTTTTAACGGTGAAAAAAAATTATTTCACCCAAAATAATGAAATTGCAGCTACTGTCAATGGCAACACTCACATAATTCCTTTCACTTGATAGTATCTAAAACTGCCTTATTCTCCTCTGTGACTTCCGCATCCTGATGACGGGGAAACAACATATCGAAGGTGGTCCCTACCCCTTCTGTGCTCCGCACTTTGATCACGCCCTTGTTCATCATTACAAACTCATGCACCAGCTGCAAGCCCAATCCAAGCCCTTTTTCACCGGAGGTGCCATAAGTGCTTTTTTTATCTTTTAGCTCAAAAAGACCATCAAGCTTTTCGGCAGGCATGCCTACCCCTGTATCTATTACCTGCATTTGAATGTGTGCATCTTTCGCCATGCACTTCACTTCGATCTTACCTCCCTCGGGAGTGAATTTGATGCTGTTGTTGACCAGGTTGCGAATGATGGTCAGGGTACTGTTACGATCTACCCAAAACTGCAACTCGGCTGGCACATCCGCAGCCAATGTGATGTTTTTGGACTCTGCGGTGGCTTTTAGCGTACCCAACACCTCCTGCACGGCACCCTGACAAGCCACAGGTTCCGGCTTGTAAGGAAAATGTCCCTTTTGCTGTAGCGCCCAGGTGAGCAGGTTGTCCAGCAAGCCGGAGAGTTTGGAAGCCGAGTCGCTCACATCATCGGCTAGTTCTATGAGCTGATCTGTTTGCTTGCCTATGGCCAAAAACTTGATCATTCGACTGACCCCCTGAAAGCTGCTGATAGGTCCTCGCAGGTCATGTGAAATGATGGAGAAAAAGCGATCTTTAGTCTGGATCAAGCGATTGAGCTCCACATTGATTTTAGATTTTTCGCGGTAAAACCGGTAAATAATGATTCCCAGTACCAGTAAGACCAGTGCCAATACGGCTATCGCCAGCATGACTACCTGTTGCGTTTTCTTTTCGGCGGTGAGCAAGTCTACTTCTGTTTGCTTTTGCCCTACTTCGTATTCCGTGCGCAAGTCCGCCAGCTCATTGAGCTTTTCCATATTTTGGATGCTGTCTTTGTAGTTCATGTACAAAAACGCATGGTACATCGCTTGCTCAAACAAGGTTTGCTTCTCCAGGATTTTACTCAAAAGCAAGTTCCCATCTCGCAACTGCTCATGCAACCCTTCGGCTTTTGAAATAGCCAATGCCTCTTCCACTTTTTCCCGTGCTGCCTGTACTGCTCCTATTTCAAATTTTAATTCTCCCAGTTTGATCAGGTAATCCGACACGGCATAGGCATCTTCCTCCTCCTTGAGAATAGCAATGGCCTGCAGTAAATCATTGGTGGCTTGCTCATAGGCTCCTCTCTTCCACAGCACCAGAGCCTCATTGCCTATAGCATAGGCCACGCCCCTGTCAAACCCCACTTTGCTCATGAGCTCCCGGGCCTTTTGGCTGTAAAAACTCGCACTGTCCAACTGCCCCAGGGTGTAATAGTCATAGCCGATATTGATGGAGGCAAGCCCTTCTGAAAAGACATCCTCTTCAGACTGGAATATATGAAGTGCTTTTTTTTGATAACTCAGCGAAACCGACAAGTCCCCTACCAGAGTATATACATTGGAAATTTGGCCATAAAACTCGCCCAACTCGGAAGTAAGCCCCAAATTTTCGGCAATCTGAGCCCCCTCTACCAGGCATTTCAAGGCCTTTTCGGTGGCCCCCAGCTGCGTGTAAGCACCTCCCTGATATAGCAGAGCCTTTTGTAAATAATAGGATTCGTTCCCGGATCGAGCCCGATCTGCAATAGTTTTGGCTAACAATAGCTTGTCCCCGATATTGGTTTCTTCCGAGACGGAATCTAATAAGACCTCCAGGTCATTAGACTTTACTGACTGCCCCCATAGTGAGCAGGACAGCAGCAATAAGCAACCAAAAAGAGTACCCCGAAACGAGGCACTCTGAAAAAGGATTGTGTTGTTTGAGTTTTTAAAATGCATTCGATTCTTAATCGGCTGGATAATGGATTTTCGGATCAAAATCGAGATAGCCCCCACCCCCATCGGGTTTTACCCGAATGGTGTACTTTTCGGATACAGGACTGCCAATATCAGTGTTAGCCACACCTACAGGGTTGCTGGTATCATCTCCATTTACTTGCTTCAAAATTTTACTCTGTTTTGGAGAAATCTTGATTTTCTTAATGGAGCTATCTGCTACCCAGCTAATGTCATCACCCCCGTTCAACCCGGTATCCGGGGAATCAGGTGTAACATCTTGCCAGTCTGTTTGCTCGCTCTTCCATTTGAGCGTTTCTCCATCGAGCTTAAGCTGAATTGTTTTAGTTGACATTTGAATAAGGTTTTAACGGTGAATAAAAAATTTTTTCCAAAATAGTGAAAATGTACCTGCCTCACCTTACTTCTTGCAATAAATACTATCATTTGATAGTATCTAATACTGCGTCATCTGCTACAGTGACCTCCACATCCTGATGACGGGGAAATAACATATCAAATGTGGTCCCTTTTCCTTCTGTGCTGTGCACTTTGATCACGCCCTTGTTCATCATCACAAACTCATGCACCAGCTGCAGCCCCAGACCAAGCCCTTTTTCACCGGAGGTGCCATAGGTGCTTTTTTTATCTTTTAGCTCAAAAAGTCCATCGAGCTTTTCAGCAGTCATACCTACCCCTGTATCTATTACCTGCATTTGAATGTGTGCATCTTTCGCCATGCACTTCACTTCGATCTTACCTCCCTCGGGAGTGAATTTGATGCTGTTGTTT
>NZ_QREG01000035.1:19687-36654 GCF_003386095.1 Marinoscillum furvescens DSM 4134
CCCTGTATCTATTACCTGCATTTGAATGTGTGCATCTTTCGCCATGCACTTCACTTCGATCTTACCTCCCTCGGGAGTGAATTTGATGCTGTTGTTTACCAGGTTGCGAATGATGGTCAGGGTACTGTTACGATCTACCCAAAACTGTAATTCCGCTGGTACATCTGCAGCCAATGTGATGTTTTTGGACTCTGCGGTGCCTTTTAGCGTACCCAGCACTTCCTGCACGGCACTCTGACAAGCCACAGGTTCCGGCTTGTAAGGAAAATGTCCCTTTTGCTGTAGTGCCCAGGTAAGCAGATTGTCCAGCAAGCCGGAGAGTTTGGAGGCAGAGTCGCTCACATCATCGGCCAGTTCTATGAGCTGATCTGTTTGCTTGCCTATAGCCAAAAATTTGATCATTCGACTGACGCCCTGAAAGCTGCTGATAGGTCCACGCAGGTCATGTGAAATGATGGAGAAAAAGCGGTCTTTTGTCTGGATCAGGCGATTGAGCTCCACATTGATTTTTGACTTCTCGCGGTAAAACCGGTAAATAATAATTCCCAGTACCAGTAAGACCAGTGCCAATACGGCTATCGCCAGCATAACTACCTGTTGCGTTTTCTTTTCGGCGGTGAGCAAGTCTACTTCCGACTGCTTTTGACCTACCTCATATTCTGTGCGCAGGTCCGCTAGCTGCCTGATCAAATCGGCGTTGGTCAAGCTATCGCGCACACTATGATAGGCTTCCTGATAGTTATAGGCCGCTTTATAATTTCCGATGGCCAGATTTGCATCGGCAAGGGCTCTGTTTAGCAAGGCCTGCTGATCCTTGAACTGATGGGCATTGGCTAGCGCTAATCCACGCTCTGCCACTTCTTCTGCCAGCTCGGGTTCCGATTGTTCCAGATAAATGTTAGCCATCTGCCCCAGGTAATCACAAATGGCAAAGCTATCTCCAAAATCCTCCAGCTCCTGGATCACCTCATTTAATGTGTTTTGTGCTGCCGAGAGCCTACCCTGCTTGGCATTGATCAGGGCACCATTTCCTCGTGCATAGATACCATAGAGCGCATAGGCATTTGTCTGATCAAAAAATAGCGCACTCAGGTCGTTGTATTTCTTTGCCGAGTCCAATTCATCGGCTTCCAGGTAATAATAGGCCAGGTTGGCGTAGTTGATCGCCAGACCGATAGAATCAGAGTTAGTATTTAACCCCTCCTTGACCACCTCCTCTATCGCCAATCGGACATATTTGGTGGCATTTGTAAAATCTTTGGACTGATAGTAAACGGTAGATATTTCACCGTAAGACTCTGTAAGGCATTGAGTTGACAGGTTGTTTTCCTGCGCCACAGTTACACTTTGAAACAGTCGATCGAGTGCAACTTTGGATTCCCCTTTGGCGCGATATGCTGAGCCTTTAATCAAAAGTGCCTGATGCTCATAATAGGGAGCTTTAGTGGCTATTCGGAGCAGCTGATCAGTATACTTCAGTGCTGAATCCGGACTTGACTCGCTTACTGCGATGGTACGCAAGTACGAAAGTTTTAGTGAATCTGGTAATTGCTCATAGTATTGTGACTTGAGTGAGTCTGCCAGTGGCTGATTTTGGCTAAAGCTGACAAGACTCCAAAAGCAAAAAAGGAATACAAAGATTCCTTTTTTGTCCTTCTTCCATGAATGCTTCAAAGAGTTTAAAATCAAGGCTGTTTAGGGTTTTTGATGATTGGATCTTTTTCCATTTCGCCTTCAGCGGTCGTGTAGTGGATGGTATATCCATTAAACTGCTGAGTACCCGGAGCATCTGGCTTCACCACGGCTTGAAAAATTTTACCAGCGGGATCAACTTTCACTGGAAGTTCTAGCCACAAGTCCTGCCAGTTTCTGTCAGAACCAGGCTTAGATTGATTTACTTCGATGCTAGTGATTTGCTGGATGCTATCATCTGCACACTGCCACTGCACGGTGTTTCCGGGATCTACGCCTGTGATTGTCGTCTCAGTCAAAACTTCGTAGGTCCCATCTTGCTCAAGGCTGTAGTACAGGTCATTTTCCATGAATTTTAGGTAAATCACTACGTTTGGATTTGCTCCTTCTGATTTCATTAGTTTATGGTTTACGGTGAAAAAAAATATCGGTCCCAAAATAATCAAATTGCCTCTCCGACCAATGCTGTTTCCACCTTTTTCCTATCATTTGATAGTATGACTAAAACTTCAAATCTCTTTTCGCTCAGGCTTCCCTTGAGAAACACTTTAAACTAAAAAGGTCTACTAAAAATTAGCAGACCTTTCCCTCGTGTTACTATATGTTGTCTTCTAAATTTCTATTGAAAATTTTTATTTACGTACCATCTAAAAGTGAGTAGTCTGGATACGGCTTTCGGGTCATTGGCACGATCAATGTTTTTGTCTACGTGCTGCCGTATCTTACTCATGCACTCATCGAGCACGGCTAGTTCTTCTTCAGTCAAATCTTCTGTGAGTGAGTCGCATTGGTTTTTGTTCATCGCTGGTATCATCGCTTGTTCTTGCTGTGAGTATTAATTATATCCCGAAAATTGTCAATTAAAGCCACAGACACAAACTCAAACCACTGATCGGGAAATATGAGATATGATTGGGAATAATTTGAATTAAACCAACTCAAAAGCACCATAAAACCCTATATAATTGTACTATTCTGATGTGAAATTTCAGGTAATGAAGAATCTTTTGACGTTTTCTTTTAGTTCCTCAAGGATTAAGGTTTAATTAAGTCGTTATACAGGATAAATCACTCATCAGGAAGCTTGAGGAATAATAAAACTGAACAGTGACCCTTCACCAAGCTCGCTTTCCACATTAAACTCCCAACCATTTCTATTGGCCAGCTCCCAGCACAGTGACAGGCCCAGGCCCGTTCCCTGCTCACCATCAGTCCCATATTCCGAGAGCAGCAAGTCGTTGCTTTTCAGTCGCTGCATCTTATCCGCACTCATACCCACGCCTGTATCCTTGATATAGAAGCGTATACCCTCCGATACTTCATCAGCACCCAATCGTACTTTTCCATTTCTGGGCGTAAACTTAAAAGCATTGGTTATGAGATTGCGCAGCATGATGCGCAAGTGATTTTTATCAGACAACACAAAATACTCACGCTCAAACCTGGCTTCCACCTGTATGGACTTTCCATCTGCTACTTCTTTAAAAAGCTCCAGACCTTCCTTTACCAGCCGATTGAGACTGACGATCTGCTCCTGGCTTTCCACACCATGAAACTGTGCCTGCGACCAGCGCAAGAGGTTTTCCAGCATATGGGATAACTTCGATAAGTTTTCGCGAATGCGCTCTATTTGCTCCCGCAGTTCTTCCTGCGACACTTCATTATGATCACTCAGGTCTAGAGCATTTCGAAGCAGGTTAATAGGACTGGATATATCATGTGCGATGATAGAAAACAGCCGATCTTTGGTTCTATTGAGCTCTTTAAGCTTTTTCTCCACCTTTTTGAGCTCCGTGATATCTGTAAAAAACGCTGTGATGTACTCCACCTCTCCTGTGGCTCCATTTACTGGGAAATACTTACCATAAGCATGTGTGTAGATACCGCTGGGCAGCTCCACTTCCTGATAAAAATCAATGGGTGACCCCTGTGCGCTTCGGTCGAGAAGCGGTGCATGAAACCGCGCCACTTCCTCAGGCATTACCTCCTCAAATTTCCTACCCACTGTATGCTCTTTCTCTAAATCAAAAGCCTCCAAAAACTTACGATTGACTTCTACAAACCGCCGCTGAGCATCTAACATCACCAACATCAGTGGGGAATTGTTGATCATAGAATCCAGCATCATCTTGGACTGCTCCAGAGCCGCCCGACCTTTCTCCAGCTTTCGGTTTAGCAAGTTTACCTCACTCACAAATCCGCTGAGCTCCCCTCGAAAAATCTGACTGAAAAAATAAATGCAAATAAATGCTACCGAATAGTTAATCAGGCTAAACACATACAACGAATCAAACGGCAATCCCAGATAGTATTGCTTGTAGGATTCTATGCCAAATACCGCAGCTACCACTAGTAGGTAAAGCACCACACGAGACGAGCGGCTCTCTATCAGCATAATGAAAATACCTACGCCAAAGAGTATAATCTCAACATTGATCAGACGTCCCGCGTGTAGATTAATGACGGAAACTGCTGCAATGATCACAGTCACTCCCAAGCTCATCAGCACCTTGGCATAAGCATGATAGCGAGACCTGTTGATAAAAACAACCGGTCCAAACACCAACAATACCGACAACATACTGGCTATAGCCTGCTCCTTCCAGCCAATCAACAGATTTACTACAAAAAGTACCAATGCTAAACTCAAACTAAGCAGGTTGATCTTATTGACAATAGACACGTGCTTTTGCTCAATTTTGGAAAGGCCACGAGGAAACTTCCCAAACAAATACCAATACATTTTTCGGCGCATCATCTATACCTTCAGTTTCACTGTAGATTCATGCGAGTATCAAGAAATAGTTGGTTCTGAAATAACTGGAATAATTCAGTAGCAGGTGTGATTAATAAAGATACTCAATTCATGAGTTTAAGCCCCTCAAATCTTACTTATTCCTTACCCCAAAGCAGATTCATTTTGAGAATACCACATTCATTTTGACAGAAAACCTACGTAAACCTCAAGCAACAACCACACACAACAATCTGATTCACTGATACTTAACACTTATTTACCAAATCTGGAATAATTCTAGCCACTTATCCTTCATCACGCGGAAAGAGCTTATGCTTTTACTGCCTAAACACAAATGCTTATGAAACGATTAGAAGTAATAACCAGAACCCTACTGTTTGCCGGTGCTACATTGCTCTTTGCAGCTTGCAACAGTGAAGTAGACGTATCATCTACCGGTAAAGCCAAAGTAGGTGTGACCGACGCAGCCATTGATGCTGAAAATATCTCGGGAGTATACCTCAAAGTCAACGAAGTGAAAGCCAAAGGAGCTGCCTCCACAAAAACGGTAGCCACTTTTGACACTCCCAAAACGTTTAACATCCTGGACTACCAAAATGGATCTACGTTCGATCTGGGTGAAGGCGAACTTGCTGCCGGACCCTACAGCGAACTGAGGTTTATTCTGGAAGAAGGCTCTTATGTGAAGTTTAAAGACGGATCTACAGCAGACCTGGATGTACCGAGTGGCACTTCGTCAGGCTACAAAATCAAAGGAGCTTTTGATATCGCTGCGGATGCCACCACGGAGGTAATCGCTGATATAGACATGCGAAAGGCTTTTGTGCTTACTGGTAACGGACAGTACAAACTCCGCCCGACTGCTCGAATGATCGACGCATCCGAGACGTCCACCATTCGCGGTACAATTAACAATCACAATCAGGACCGTGTAGTAGTCTACGCATATGCCAAAGGCACTTACGAGCAGTCGGAGAGCGCAGCCCCGTCCGACGATGAGGCCACGAGGTTCGAAAACTCCATCAACAGCGCCGTAGTATCCAACGGACAGTTTACATTGGCTTACATGCCTGCGGGTGAGTACGAACTAATCGCTGCTTCCTACACCAAAAACGAGTCCGAAGAAACCTATGACTTCAAAAGCGCCACAGTAGCGGAAGTATTTATAGGTGGCAACCTACTAGACATTCTGGAAGTATCAGCCAATGCGGATATCAACGTACTTATTCAAGCTGACTTTGAATAAGTAGCTTCCAATGCGGGCAGGGCAGCTATTGCCCTGCCTCTCTTTAATCAAAAAGACCTTTCAATCATGAAACATCTATACTCAAGAATAATTCCCATCGTACTGATACTCATCTCTTTTGGCTGCCAGACCAACAGCTACTATGCTGCTATGAACACCAACCAGCAGCGCCATGGCGGATGGAGCAAAGATGACGCAGACCTACTGGTAAAATCTCACGACATAGTACTCTTTTTGGAGAGCTCCTCAGCAGTAGCTCAGGACAAAGCAGAGCTCAAAGACGTATACCTGCTGGCCGAAGACCTGTATGTAACCAGCAAAAATCTGCGCACAGACTACCGTGTGGAGTCTACCATACACCGCACCAAACTCGCCTCCGCGCTAAGCAAAAGCCGCGACGAGCTATTGGAAAGACTGAAAAACACACCAAAGGATGAGTTTGACAACACGTACCTCCTCCTGATAGACCAGCAGCTGGATGAACTCAATGAGCTCATGGTCAACTACCAAAACGAAGGCCACACCGACAGGCTCAAAGACTTTGCGGACAAGGTATTGGACACTTATGAAAACTATGAACAACAGGCAAATGAGCTTGCTTCGCTATAAGTTTAGCGGATTTCGCAACACTCTGTCATATTTGGCGTTTTACTGACACCAACAATGCAATTTCCCAAGTTGAAACGTAACCATATAGCCAATTTCATAGGTTTCCTGCTCGTACTACTGGCAGTGTCTGTAGCATGTATTGGATACATCACCTATAAAAACTTATCGAATATAGTTGTACAGCTAAAAACGGATACCAATCCAAACAACAACCTGATACTGTACAAAGAGATCATGGTTACGCTGAGCGCTATGGAAAACAAAGTGGAATCCTTTCAGCTCAGCGACGACCCGTTGCACCTCCAGCGGTACAACGAAAGCGTGCAGCGGGTGTCTACTTTTCTAGACTCGCTCAATACCTTAAACCCCGGCGATGCAGAGCTCCTGACACTCAACGACTCGCTCACCTCACTGATCAACCAAAAAACCGACATTCTCAACAACCTCATCACGCTCTCTTCCTACCAGGAGCCACTCAACCTGAGCGGCATAGACGAAAAAATAGCCGCTATCCCCAAACCTCAGGTACCAGACACTGCCACTGCTCAACCTGCCACTACCCAGCCTGCCGAGAAAAAAAACCTCCTCAAGCGCATCTTTGGCAGAAAAAACACAGAAGAATCCACTACTGCCCAACCTGAAGTAAACACCGACAGCATCATAGCGGCACAGGCTACAGCCTACCAACAAGAAATAGCCCGAGAGCTGGAAAAAGCACAGCAAGACGCACTGGAAGCTAGCCTCATCTACAAACGCCGCGAAATGGAGCTGGAAAGCCAGCATGCACAGATCCAGTCCTCCATCATGGACCTCATCAGCTTTTTGGAGTCTAGAGAGACCGTAAAGATCAAAATAAGCTCACTAAATGCCCGCGAGCTGGCTAGCCGTACCAACCAGCAGATCCTGATCTTCTCAGCGCTTACGCTCATCTTGCTGGTCACCACCACTTTTGTGATCTTTAGCTACACCCAAAAGAATAAAAAATACCAAAAGCTCCTACAGAGCTCTAAAAACTCCGCTGAGCAGCTGGCCAAAGCCAAAGAACGCTTCTTTGCCAACATGAGCCATGAGATACGCACCCCTATGAACGCCATCTCTGGTTTTACTAAAATCCTCCTGAAGTCTGACCTCAAAAACGAGCAGCGTGAGCAAGTAGACATCATCAATAAATCCTCTGAGCACCTCCTAAAACTTCTCAACGACATCCTGGACTTCTCCAAACTCCAGGCGGACAAACTACAGCTAGAGGAAACCGTCTTTAGCCCCAAGGAGCTCTGCCACGAGGTATGCATGCTACTGGAAGACAATGCCAAAGAAAAAAACCTCAGCCTGCTGGAAGAATACGGCGAACTACCCCAATACATCAAAGGGGACCCCTATCGCCTCAAGCAAATCCTGCTCAACCTGCTCTCCAATGGTGTAAAATATACCGAAAGTGGCTTTGTGAAGCTTCACGTCTCTAGCCAAAAGAGCAAAGGACTCACCAAGCTCAAGTTTGTAGTGACCGACTCAGGCAAAGGCATCTCCAAAGACCATCAGTCCAAGATATTCAAAGAGTTTGAGCAGTCTGATGCCAGCTCTTTCTCCAAAGGCACCGGCCTGGGACTGGCCATCACCAAGCGTCTGGTACAGCTTCACAAAGGCACGATCAACCTCAAAAGCACCGAGGGCAAAGGCACCACCGTGACTGTGGGCATCGCCTACAACATCTCCACAGAAGCCCCCAAACCAAAAGAGTCTTACATCTACCATGACAAGCTCAAAGGCTCCAAAATACTCGTGGCTGATGACGAGCCATTTAACGTAAAGCTCCTTACCACCCTGCTAGACAAGCACCACATCCAATACGATGAGGCCTACAATGGTGCCGACGCTTTGGAGCTTGCGCGCAAAAACACCTACGACGCAGCGCTCCTCGATCTCAAAATGCCTAAAATGTCTGGCTGGGAGGTAGTAAAGACCATACGCTCTGAAGATGGCCCCAACAAGGAGATCCCCATCCTTGCCCTCACAGCCACCATCACCAAAATAGACCAGGAAAAGAGTGAGGCCTATGGCTTTGACCACATCATCCGCAAGCCATTTGATGAGAAGGAACTCTTCGACCTGCTGATCAACTACTCCACCAACGACAACAACTCACAGCAGCCGGGAGTCACTGTGACCTCCCCGGCCCCTCATGAGCCCGAAGTAGAAATCGACCTCACCTCACTGTTTGCCATGGGCGATCAGGAGTTTGTAGACGACATGATCGAGACGTTTGTAAAAAGCGCCGAAGAAGGATGGCAAAAAGTAGAAAGCGCCGTAGCCAGTCAGGATTTTGAAGAAGCTGCCATCACTGCCCACAGGATAGTAGCCCCTGCGAGACATTTCAAGGCTCAAAAGCTGGTGAAACTACTGAAGGCACTGGAAAAAAGAGCCGACGAACAGGACCCGCAGCTATCCCCTGACGACCTACCACCAATAAAAAAAGAGCTCCATGCGGTAATCTCTGCCCTGCGAGCCAAGCAAAAAGACCTGCTTAGTCACTAATTTCGCCAGTAGAATCTAACAGTTCTACGCCCCTGTAGTTACTTTTTTTAAAACACATCAAGATACTTTTTTGATAGACTATGAGCACCCAACCGTTTACCATATATGTAGTAGAAGATGACGACTGGTACAGAAAACTACTGCATCACAACCTCACACTAAACCCCGACTACCAGGTAGAAGTATTCAACTCCGGCGAGGCATTTTTAGAAAAACTAAAAAACAAACCCAATATAGTCACGCTAGACTACCGACTGCCAGACATTAATGGCGAGGAGCTTTTGCAGAAAGTAAAGGCGTATGATCCCTCCATAGAGGTACTCATCGTCTCTGAGCAGAGCGAAATAGAAACTGCCGTAAAGCTCCTCAAAGCTGGCGCCTATGACTACATCACCAAAACCGAAGACATTCGAGACCGCCTGCTCAACGTAGTACAGCACATCCGCAAAAACAGCTCGCTCAAAACGCGCATAGAGTCGCTACAGTCTGAAGTAGAGCAGAAGTATGACTTTGATACTTCCATCATAGGGCAAAGCAAGCCCATGAAGAAGGTGTTTCAGATGATGCAAAAAGCCACCTCCAACAACATCAGTGTGATCGTGACCGGAGAGACAGGTACGGGCAAAGAGATGGTAGCCAAGTCTATCCACTACAATTCGCCTCGCAAGAAAAAACCCTTTGTAGCGGTAAACATGAGTGCCATCCCCAAAGAACTGGCCGAAAGCGAACTCTTTGGCCATGAAAAGGGCGCCTTTACCGGAGCGGCCAATCGCCATGCGGGGAAATTTGAGCAGGCACATGGCGGCACGCTCTTTCTCGATGAGATAGGCGAAATGGCTCCCGAGCTGCAAGCCAAGCTCCTACGTGCGCTGCAGGAAAAAGAAATCATCCGTGTAGGTGGCACAGACACGGTAAAGATCGACTGCCGCATCATAGCCGCCACTCACCGAAACCTGCAGGAAGAAATGAAGGCCGGCAAGTTTCGCGAAGACCTCTACTACAGACTCTTTGGGCTACCCATAGAGCTGCCTCCCCTCAGAGATAGAGACAAAGACATAGTGGTGCTGGCCAAGCATTTTGTGGATGCCTTCTGTGCCGAAAACAACATGGAAGCAAAAGCCATCTCCAAAGACGCCCTCAAAAAGCTGATGACCTACCCCTTTCCGGGCAACATCCGCGAGCTCAAGTCTATCATAGAACTGGCCGCAGTGATGAGCGACACTGACGAGATCACCCCCGAAGACATCACCTTCACCCAGTCAGACCCGGTCACAGACCTCTTTGACGAAGGGCTCACCATGAAAGAGTACGAGCTGCGGATCGTGAAGATGTATCTCAAAAACCACGACAATGACATCAAAAAAGTGGCCGAGCTACTAGACATAGGCCAGTCCACCATCTACCGCATGCTCAAAAAAGAACAAACCGAAGCGAAATCATCCTGATTTCGCTTCTCCTTTTTGAGAACACCACTCCCAAAATGGGAGTACTCTCCCCCTTTAAACCCCTCAAAAACGCCCCACAGCGCATTTTTCAACACTTTTCTCGTCTTGGTACAGCTTTGGCATAATGACTATCCAGTAATCAAATAGTCATAAAACCATGCAACATAAAATACTCGCAACCTTAGCACTTTTCACTTTCGCAGTAGCCACAGCTTTTGCCAATGGCTCCGACGATAAAGACAAAGAACAGACTGTAGTATACACCAAACACCAGCCACAGCTGGCCATCAACTCCTCCACCTATCACACAGCTGTAGGAGTAAGAGGCCTGGGTACTTCCGGCCTCACCATCAAACACTTTACGGGCAGCAACAAAGCCATCGAAGGGATCATAGGCCTGTGGCCAGATGCTTTCTCCGCTACCCTGCTGTTTGAGAAATATGTCAATGCCTTTGACGAACCCGGCCTCAACTGGTACTATGGTGTGGGTGGACACATCGCCACTCAGTCTGACTGGGTATACTATGACGGAGTACGCCGGTATGAGCGCGATGACGATGATTTCGGTATAGGTGTAGACGGTATCTTCGGTATCGAATACAAGATCCACGAAGCGCCCATCGCCGTGAGCTTAGACGTGAAGCCATTCTTAGAAGTAACTACCAACGGAGCCGCATACCTGGCCATAGACCCGGGTCTGGGCGTGAAGTTCACCTTCTGACAGTAGTGTAAGCACACCCCTTTTTCTCACTTACACACTTCACTATGGAAACTCTAGCAATTATATACATCATTATGGGGCTGTTCTTTATGAGCGCATTTGCCCTAAAAAAAGTAAAAACCCTAAAAGGAAAACAAGCCCCTACCCGACTGGGGACCACTTTGATACCCCATGTCAAAATCAAGACCATATTCAACAAACAACTACTCAAAGAAGTATTTGAATCTTAAAAACAGCGAACAATTATGAAAACGATAAAATCTAAAACCTCTGCCAAACTGGCGATGATCGCCATGGCCGGCACCCTGCTGTTTACCTCTTGCGACCGTGAGGAGCGTGAGCAGCTCAAAGCTGAAGCAGACAGACTGGAGCAAAAGCTCCACGAGCGTGACTCTGCCTTTAACAGCATCATGAACGTGATGGCTGAGGTAGAAACCGAAATTCAGGAAATCAAAGAACAAGAAAACCTCATAGCCAACAATAGCAATGGCGACTTTGCCTCACAGAGCAAAGACCAGATGGTCTCTGACCTGCAGCGCATCAATAACCTGATAGACAATACCAACGAAAAGGTAAAGTCACTCTCTAGCAAGCTGGAAAACTCAAACCTGGAGCTGAATGCCTTCAAAAAGCGCATCAACTCCATGATGAGCGACCTAAAAGAGCGCGAGACTGCTATAGCTCAGCTCAAAGAAGAGGTAGAAACCAAAAACAACCGAATAGCTGAGCTCAACACTGAGGTAGAGTCTATGGTGACACGCGTACAGCTACAAACCGAGACCATAGATGTACAAAATCAGGAGCTCATAGAGCGCGAGCGCGATCTCAACACGGCGTATTTTGCGGTAGACACCGAAGAAAAACTACGTGAGCAAGGGCTGGTGGCCAAAGAAGGCGGCTTCCTGTGGATAGGACGCACCACCGAGCTGAGAGCTGACGCCAAGCAAGACAAGTTTACAGAAGTAGACATCCAAAACACCAAGCGCTTCTATATAGACAGTGACAAAATAGAAATTGTAACCGAACACCCGTCAGATAGTTATAAACTAGTAAATGAAGAAGGCACGGTAAAATACTTAGAAGTGACCGATCCTTCCGAATTTTGGAAAATATCCAAATATTTGGTGGTGTCCGTGAAAGGCTAAACCTCAGCCAGCTGGGGGTCCGGGCCTCGTCTCGGGCCCTCATTTTTTCTAAATCATTTTAAACCTATTAACAAAACAACCATGAAACTGAAAGCAATTCTACTCTGTGTACTGGTAGCCGCTGGCGCCAGCATGGCATCCGCTCAAAAAGCAGGACTAAAAGGCGGTGTAAACTTTACCAATCTCTACATAGGTGATGTAGACGATGTAGATGACGAAAACATGAAAGTAGGCTTCAACGCCGGACTCTATTACCGTGCAGATATCAACGAAGGATTTGCCATCCAGCCAGAGTTTCTCTTTACCCAAAAAGGTACCGAAGTGCAGTACGACGGGCTCTTTGGCGGTAGCGGACGGTACCGGTTTAACCTCAATTATCTGGAAGTACCCGTACTGGCTGTAGGTAAAGTGGGCAACTTCAACATCCACGCCGGACCATACCTCGGCTTTTTGGTAGGTGCCAAAGTGAAAGATGTGGACGACAATGGCAACATCAACGACGTAGAAAACCTGGACCGTGACGACTTCAACACCCTGGATACAGGTGTGGCTGCAGGCTTCGGACTAGACTTTGATACCGGCACCATAGGCCTGCGCTACAGCTATGGCTTTCAGGAGATCGGCAAAGGCGAAGATGCCGGACAAGCCACAGAAGACTCCAAAAACTCAGCGTTGCAGCTCTTTGTAGGATTTGACTTTTAGACTCATCAATTCCCAAACATAGATCCGCCGCGAGGCAAATAGCCCTGATTTTCGTCAGGGCTATTTTTTTTTGTTGATCATCTCACTTTCATTCAAGCCTCCCTCCACACTTAGTTCTTTTCTGAGCATCAGGCTAAAAAATCCCCAAAATATGGTATTGATTTTAAGGCTTCCATTGAGTTATTTGCCATGAAGTAACCGTATATCCTATGAGTCAGCAGCCACCTACATGGCCACACCCGGCGGCCACCAGCTCCGTATCACAGCTACCAGCCACAGTACGCAGCTACCAGTACACCACTGACAGCTACCGGCCATACACCCACAGCTACCAGCTAAAAATGACAGCTACGGCCCAACATACGGCAGCTACCGCTCAAAAACCACAGCTACCAGAAAAAAACGGCAGCTACCAGAAAAAAACGGCAGCTACCAGCTGAAAAGTCACAGCTACCACCAAAAAATGATAGCTACCACATATCCCATCATGTAACTTAATCTCTAACACTTATAACACCTATGAAAAACAACACCATAGACGCAAAACTCCTAAGTGCCCAGGTAGCACTGGAAAATGCCCTCCACAATGAAACCATCAAAACCAGTCTGGGGGAGTATGGGTACGACGAACCCAAGCTAAACGAAGGGCTCACGCTCTTCAATGACGCCTATACCAAGCACCTGGATCAAAAGAAGGAGTATGGAGACCAGTATGCTGCCACTGATGCGCTAGACACAGCCATGGATCATGCCAACGCACTGTACATCCGACATGTAAAAATCGCGCGCATTGCCCTGCGTACCGACCGTGGCGCCAGCGCCACACTGGAGCTAGACGGCCGCAGAAAGCAAACCTACTCGGGCTGGCTCAAGCAGGCACGGTTGTTTTATGCCAATGCCCTAGCTAGCACCCAGATACTCTCAGCCCTGGCACACTTTGGGATCACTACCGAAAAGCTAGAAGAGGGACAAGCTGCAGTAGCTCAGGTAGAGACCAGTCTGGTACAGCAGCTTCGTGAAAAAGGCGAGGCTCAAAATGCTACCGAAGCACGAGACGAAGCACTAGATGCACTTATGGACTGGGTGGCAGACTTTATAGCCATTGCCCGGATAGCGCTGGAGCACAAGCCCCAGCTGCTCGAAAACCTCGGGATCATACAACCCTCCGAGGCATAGCCCGGCATCAGCCCCTCTCCTCATCACGGTGAGGCACCGCACCTGAGAGGCACCATACCTGAAGGCTTCAAACCCCTTCAGGTTTTTTTATGGGTTTATCTGAGAGGCTGTTATTTACCAAAGACAGATGCAGGGACGGTTGCTATCAATTATAAATACCTATCAAATACGCTTACAATGCCCTTAAATCGAGTGCATAGTGATAATTGATAAAAGATCGTGATTGCTCATTCTCAATCCATCCCTTTTCTTCATGGCTAATTTTCACAATCTCGTAGGGTGGTGTATCTCTAAATTTCATCCTGACTTGATCCAACACCACCAACTCTGCCTCTGAAAAAAGATTTTCATTAAATGTGCGATCTTCTCGCCCCTTCAAAAACTGTTTTTGTCCGCCTTCGGGCATTTCCTCATACCAAATATCAATGACATCTTTTTTCGCCAGACTCTCGAAGATAGATTCAAAACTATTGGGAACAGGGCCATAGGGAATTGCCTTATACCTTGTCCCGCTTACTGACTGCCCTTGTTGTCTAAACATCAAAAAATCAGAATAAAATAGAAGCTTGTTCATTTTGGTCTTGTAGCAGGGCACTTCCTGAGCAAAAAAAACAATCATTTCTGTTAACTTCTCGTAATTAGGTGTCTTGAAGCCCGTATAGACATCAGCTTCCTGTCCACCCATCAGATAGTTTTCAAAATCAATATAAAAGAGGTTTTTCTGATCTATCAGTCGTTGTACTTTCTTTAGCAATTCCGACTTGGCTTTTTCATTACTTGCCTCCCAGTCTTCAACAAGATCATAGAACTTTTCTGGATCATCAGCGATCTTGAGTAATTTGGAATTAGCCAATGATGGCAAATCACCTTTTTCATATTGGCCGTATGTGTTGGGCCCAAACCCCAAAATTTCCCCCATGCGGGTTGCAGAAATGTCATATCGCTCTCTGGTAGAGCGAATTTCTTCCGGAAGCGGTATGTGATGTTTAGCTCTAAACTGGTTATGCACCATTCGCATATTTAGCTCATCAAGTTTCGTAGTAGTAAACTGCTCTCCACTATCTTCACATAGATAAAATTGATAGGGGATATCAAAATGCTCTTTACGAAATGGCACAGATCTCCATTCGTAGCTAAGCCTCATTTCTTTACCTGTAATCGGACTATTCATCTCTTTGATTTTTTCAATGGATAAGACATTGGGTACTCGGCTATATGAAATGAAATGCAAATGGTCTTCGCACCTTCGGCACCTAATGTAATCTTGATGTAGATTTCCTCTCCTTTCATTTGTTTTCCGAAAACCCACATTTCCTTGCTACCGTACCAATCTTCTGGTTTTGGTCCTTCGCTGTAATCATCAGCGACCAGCTCATCCAGCACCTGCTCTCTATCCACAGGCCGTATATCCAGTGCAGTCAATGTATTGAAATTCTTGCCCCGGTCATCTTTGAAAAAGACACCCCATATCTTTTTCTTGTCTTTAAAGCTTTTGAGAAAAGCTTCTACTTCTTTCTTTTTATGAACGTCTCGCAAAGATAGGTGTTTTACAAATATTCACTATATAGTTTTAAATATAACAACTAAAAGCATTTATAATCATTTTATAGTGATATTGAATTCGGTAATTGTAGAAAGTAATGAAAAGGGGAATCATACAACCCTCCGAGGCATAGCCCCGTCATCAGCCCCACTTTTGACCTTTTCTGATAGTCATCTACGATATTTGTCGATCTGTTCTTGAGTGATAATTATTGGATAAATCCACGGCATTTCGGCTTCTTTACCGTGCCTGTACAATATATCCCAATCATCAATTTGATTAACAATCCTGATTAATTCATTTGAAAGTTCGGGGATGTTTGTGGTAGTTATCCTGGCTGATGTTACTTGCCCGTTAGTTGACTGAATATCTACATAAGCCTTTAAGTCTTTACTCCATGAATTTAGACACTTTTCATCAAGCTTATTAATTACGTATTTGATTAGCTTATCAGAATTTAATTATGTGATATTTGTTTTTGAGTTGTCATACCGGCTTATTTCTGTGATTTTACCCTTGTCTATTTTAATTCCCAGCTCCTTCTTGTATACTGACAAATACCCCATGTGCTCGTAGTAAAGCATTTTCCCTTTGGGTATAACTAATTCACCAGAAAACCAATCGGCATGCACTTTTCCATTCACGTATTTGTCTCCAAAAATTAAGGACAAATCACCTTTTATCTTATCCTTCTTATAGCAGCAACTTCTTAACTCAATTAGATACAGTTCACCGCTTACAATCTTCCAAACCCCAACATATCCTCTCCAGCAAGCTGTACTCATACAACCATCTTTAACGAGATTTACAAGACTTCCACTTTCTTTAAAATATGACTCCAGTGGGTTGGTGAAAATCTCTAGTTTCTTGCCTTTGTATATGATAATATCTGGTCTTTGTGCTGTACCAAATAATTCGAAAGTTGTCAGCAAGGTTATAAAGATGATCGTGAGTTTTCGCATAGTAAAAAAGATAGAAAAACATTCATAAGCCGGATACAATCTGAGCGTTCGTCAATGCTTATAAAAAACCAAATATAAGTTAAACGATAGCCCAAAAATGCACTTATCCGAACTGGAGAACAGTTTAAGACTCTTGATTTTATCAAACGGTTGGCAAGTTGAGGTTACCACCTACAGCCCTTAGCACCTTAAGAATGGCATCAAATTGGGGCTTGGAGCCCTGCGACAATGCCTAGTACTGCACCCCACACTAGGGATCAATCCAAAAACCTGTGGTGGAATAGGATAAATTGAAGGACGGGCATTAGTCCATTTTAGGTTTTCCAGATGGAAATCAGGTTACAAATAAATACTGCCTGCCTGTATTCTAAGACTTAATCAAATAAAATGAGTGCAATTTTTGATCAAGCTGCAAACTTATAAGTTTCAACATATG
>NZ_QREG01000036.1:0-19847 GCF_003386095.1 Marinoscillum furvescens DSM 4134
AACTCCTTATCGAAGTGTCTTCTTTCTCTTTTCATTATCAGTAAATTTAACTCCTACGAGCTTAACTTACTGTCCAGTCAAATGTAGCAGGTTCATCATAAATGCAATGAAAGCCAAACAAGAGGCGCGTATACATGTTTAGCAAACGTCTATATTTGCAACTAAAAAACGAACTATGTTTATAAACCTCAATTTGTATACAGCCCTACTTCACACACACTCAGGTCTGCGTTGGTTACTGCTGGTACTGGCAGTAATAGTTACCTTCAAATCATTCCTGGGCATGTTTGGCAATCCTAAATACGGAAAAATTGACAATATCTTCGCTGCTTCTTTTGTAGGCACTGTCCACTTGCAGGTACTCATTGGGCTAATACTTTACGTCTTTTTAAGCCCACTCACGCAAAGTGCCTTTGCTGACTTTGGGGCTGCAATGAAAAACGCTGAGCTACGATTTTGGGCTGTAGAGCATATCACGGGAATGGTGATAGCTGCAGTACTGGCTCAGGTAGGTCGCAGCAAATCAAAGAAAACTGAAGATGTGAAGAAAAAATACCGGTTTCAAGCAATATTCTTTGCATTATCCTTACTGATCATAGTGCTCAGCATTCCTTGGGATAGGTTCTAAGCACCGTAGAAACAAAACATCAAAAGAGGTTGCTTTTCAAATCGTTAGATTTAGAGAAGCAACCTCTTTCTAGTTTTAGCAAACATTTTTCTTTTTGGATAGTCAAGTAGTAGAATATACTAACTAGACAAAAGCATGGGAACTTCATTAATTGGAATCATCGCAATCATTTGTGCCATCTACGTAATCTATGACGTATGGAGCAATCAAAAAGGAATGTCTGATGGAAACAAACTGCTATGGACCATTCTCGCACTATTTTTTTCCATCATCACTGCGATATTGTATCTCTTGATGGTCAAACGTCGCTAGTTGATCCCTAAAGCACCTCTTCGGATCCAGGTGATATATACAGCCAGTCCTAGTAGCACCATATTTATGGCATAAGGCTCTCCATTGGAAATGTGGACAAACACTGCTCCTACCATGACACAGGCCAAGCCAGTGGCAGCTAATGGCATCAAAACAGCGAACCTGCGAGGCAAAAACAGGGGCGCAAAGACCCCAATAGCTCCGAGCATTTCCAATACAGCAATGATTTTGATCTGAGTGGCTGAAAAATCGCTAACCCATGCCATATTTGGGTCGGTAGCCAATTCCGCATAAGGTGTAGCCAGTTTTAGAGCGCCAGCTCCAAAAAATGCAAAAGCCAGTATCCCTTGTAAGATCCAATTAACAATTTTCATTCGTGCTTTTTGGCTAAATATAGAGCTTTATCCCAACTTTTCGACAAGCTCTTCCCACCGGGTATTGAGCTTTTCCAGCTCAGCTTTTTTGCTTTGATACCTGTTGGTGGTTTTGCTCATTTGGTCCTGATCCTCATAGATATCTGGTCGGGCCAAATCTGCCTCCAGGCGATTTACGTCTGCCTCCAGAGCCTCTATTTTTCCTTCTACTTGTTTGATCTCCTTTTCTATTGCTTTGGATTCCTGATCAGGTTTTGGCTTAGGTGATGCAGCTTTAGTCTTCTCCTTTTTTGCCGGTGCAGTTTCCACCTGACTGGCCTTCTTTTTTTCCTGTTCTTTATTGTACCACCACTCCCATTCTTCATAGGTCCCCGGGTACTCTTTGATTTGCTTATCTTCTATATACCAAATCTTGGTAGCCACTTTCGATATAAAATCACGATCGTGAGACACGAGTAAAAAAGTACCTTCAAACTGCTTCAATGCCTGAACCAAAATACCTACAGACATCATATCCAGGTGGTTAGTGGGCTCATCCAGCATCAAAAAATTAGATTCGGATATTAATGTTTTTGCCAAAGCCACCCGTGACTTTTCTCCCCCACTGAGTACTTTGATTTTCTTGAACACTTCGTCATCCGAAAACAAAAAGCAACCCAAAACCCCACGCAACTCCTGTTCGGTCTTGCCGGATCCTGCCTGCTTCAGCTCTTCCAGTATTTCATTTTCCACATTGAGCGCCTCCAGCTGATGCTGTGCATAAAACGCCGTGGTTACATTGTGCCCTGTTTCTACAGTGCCTTCATGAGGTTCTGTACCAGCCACTATTCTTAGCGCTGTAGACTTTCCTTTTCCATTAGCACCAATAAAAGCAATTTTGTCTCCACGCTCTATGTGGGCATCCGTATTTTCAAGAATCTCCAAATCATCATAAGATTTGGAGACGTTTTGAAGACGCGCCACATGCCTTCCGGATTTGGTGCGAAAGGTAAACTTAAAATCCACCTGAGGCGTATCGTCTACCACTGCATTGATTCGGTCCATTTTTTCCAGCATCTTCACACGAGATTGTGCCTGCTTAGCCTTGGTGGCCTTTGCCTTAAACCGCTCAATAAAACGCTCTGCCTCTCGAATTTTTTGCTGCTGGTTTTCAAAGGCATTTTGCTGGATCTCATTGCGCATTTCCTTTTCCTTCAGGTAAAAGTCATAGTTACCACTGTAAAGGTTTAGCTGATAGCCAGACACTTCTACGATTTTGTTGATCGATGCATTGAGAAATCTGCGGTCGTGAGATACGATGATGCAAGCCCCTTCGTAAGACTGCAAGTAGGTTTCCAGCCATTGAATGGAAGGCAAGTCAAGGTGGTTGGTAGGCTCATCAAGCATGAGTAGCGAAGGCTTTTCCAGCAGAAGCTTCGCTAGCATCACACGCATACGCCATCCACCCGAAAACTCCCGCAATGGGCGCTGCAAGTCTTCTGTACTAAACCCAATGCCTTCTAATATCTCTTCCGCTTTGGCCTGCATGGAATACCCCTCATTGGTTTCAAACCTGTCCTGGAGTTTTGCCAACTGGTCCACAAGCTCATCCCGGTAGTTTTCTTCCATCTCTTTGAGCACCTGATCTATTTGCTCCTGGAGCTTCAGTGTTTCTTTAAATGCCTGCATCGCTACCTGCAGGATAGAGTCATCCGTCATATATGACAGCAGGTCCTGATTGAGAAAACCTATCGTAGTTTCATTACTCATGTTGATCTCTCCAGACGTTTTTTGCACATCCCCTACGATCATTTTGAGCAATGTAGACTTACCTGTTCCGTTTAGACCTATAAGCCCTATGCGATCCTTTGGGCCTATAAACAGTGAAGCATTGTCATATATGGGGCGGTCCCCTATGTAATACGAAAGGTCATTAATACTAATCATGGCGGCAAAGTTAGTATAAATGCCTGCTCTCAGGTATTAGTTTGTAAAGAGTGATTTATATATTCGTGATTCAATTTTTTCCGACTATGCAGCAAAAATCTCTGAGCGTCTTTACGGTGGCTTTTTTCACGGCAATTTTAGTGTTCGGTCAGACCGAAGATCTACACGACTTATTGAAAGGTGAACTGAAAACTCAATTTGAAGAGCTCTCGAAAAAGAGCACACCGGCATATTTTATGAGCTACCGTGTAGCAGACGAACACGCCTTTATCGCACAAGGTGCATTTGGTAGCCTCACTCAGCTCAAAAAAGACGAAGGCCGTACCCTCAATGTGGATGTCCGGGTAGGAAGCTACGAGCAAGACCACAGTGGTGGCGCTTCAAACCATCAAGGCATGGGTGGTTTTGGTGCTATGAGGCTCCCGCTAAACGACAGCCCAGAAGCCATAAGACAGGCTGTTTGGCTTGCCGCTGACCTGAAGTACAAAACGGCGATGCAGGCCTTCCTGATGAGGGACAAATCGGAAGAACAGCAGAAGAAAGACTTTACCAGAGCTGAGCCTACCCAATATCTAGAAAAACCTAAAACCTACCAGATTTCTCAGGAAACCATCAATGAATGGTCTGAGGCTATCACCGGGTGGTCTTCCATATTTAAGGAGCATAAAGACCTGGTAGAAGGAAGTGTGAGCGTGCGTTTTACCTGGGGCACTTACTACTTCCTATCTACAGAAGGGGCTGACATACGTCAAAATCAGTCAAACGCTGAAATTCAAATAGCCGCTTCCATTCGTTCTGAGGATGGGAATATCATTCCCCTACATAAAAGCTACTTTGCAGCAGACTTGTGGAACCTCCCTGCCTATGAGGAAGTGGCCACGGACATAGAAGAAATGACGGAAAAATTACTCCAACTACAAAACGCACCGTTGGCCGAACCCTATGCAGGTCCGGCTATCTTTTCGGGAGGTGCATCTGGAGTGTTTTTTCATGAAATATTCGGACACCGTATAGAAGCTGACAGGCTTACAAAAAATGACGATGCACAAACCTTTAAAGACAAAATAGGCAAGCGAATTTTACCTAAGTTTCTCAACGTAACCTGTGACCCTACCCTGCAGTCAATAGAAGGCGAATACCTCTCTGGAACCTACACCTACGATGACCAGGGCGTGAAAAGTCAAAAAGTTACGTTGGTAGAAAACGGCATCCTCAAAGACTTTTTACGCTCACGCAAACCCCTTTTTACTGGTGAAAAGAGTAATGGACACGCCAGAGCACAGGCAGGGCTCACACCTATGAGTCGGCAGTCGAACCTGCTAGTTACGTCCTCCAATCAGGTTTCTGATGAAAAGTTGAGAAAAGCACTGATCAAAGTATGTAAAAAGCAAAAAAGGGAATTTGGCCTTTTTATAGAGCAAGTAGCCGGCGGCTATACCATGACTAACCGATACACTCCAAACGCCTTTCATATCAACCCTACGGTAGTGTACAAAGTATACACCGACGGACGACCAGATGAACTGGTACGCGGCGTGGACCTGATTGGTACTCCACTTACCATGTTTTCAGAAATAGAAGCCACAGGTACCCAACGAGAAACTTTTTATGGATACTGTGGTGCGGAATCCGGCTATGTACCAGTCACGGCCACTTCCCCGGCGATATTTGTAGGCAAAATCGAAACACAGAAAAAGCCTGAAGTAAACATCGATAGCCCAATTTTAACTGAACCAAACTAGTCTCTACAGCATCATGCTAAAACTATACACAGTACTCACCCTGCTACTTACCAGTGGCATAATCGCTTACGGACAATCTGACACTGATCAGGTAATCATGCGAGCTATGCAGGATGAAATCGAGCGTAACATGGCCGATTTGCAATTAGAAGATTATGAAAAGCCATTTTATGTAAGCTACCTGCTCAGTGACCTCAAAAAGCTGACCATTCAGGCTACTTTGGGAGGCTTGATGAAAAGCTCGCTGGACAGTACACGTAGCTGGACCAACAGGGTAATGGTGGGAAACTATGCCATCAATGATGAAAAGTATGAAGATCCAGGAATCAATTTTGAATCTAGTGGCAACTATTTCAATGAGCTGCCCATAGATAACAATTACGATGGGATTAGAAGAGTACTGTGGCTGGCTACTAACGATGTATACAAGTCTGCTGCCAAACTCTATGCGAGCAAACGTGAACTGCTAGATTTGATAGAAGTAGACAGTCTACCTCTTCCTGATTTTTCCAAAGAACCTGTCATTAACCACCTGAATTTTGACCGGCTACAATTGCCGGATCAGCAGCAAATGGAAGCACAGGTGTTGGACTTAAGTCAGGTGTTTAGCGGCAAACCCAATTTTATACAGCCAATGGTATCTCTTCACGTACTTGGTGGCTTGGTCTATTTTGCAAGCTCGGAAGAAACCATCGCTGTTTTTCCTGTCCAAATGTGCTTACTCTCAGTAAACACCCAATACCTATCTCAAAACAATGAATTTACCAATCAGTCATATTACGCATTTCCTAAACCCGAGGACTTAGCATCAGAGCTGCCAGCCCTCAAAGAAGACCTGATAACCTTCAGGGATGCGATCATAGCTCAAGACGAACTGGAAACCTATGAAGACCTGTATTTCGGGCCGGTAATGCTAAAAGGAAGCGTGGTAGCAGACTTTTTCACCAACAACCTCCTAAACCGCGGATCGCGCTCTATACTAGCCTCTCCTACCTCTTTGGTAAAGCAAGAAACACAGCAAGTGAAAGAGCAGCTTGAGAAGTTAGAAAAGGAGCTCACAAAACCAGGCCCCGTGGTGGCACACAGATCCTTGCAGGTAAGAGCACTGCCCACATTATCAGGTTATAAAGGAATGTCAGTAGCCGGATCATTTCAGGTAGATGCCGAGGGGACCATCCCCCCGGATACGGTTACACTGATCGAAAACGGCAAAATAGTAGAACAGCTGAATGGCCGTACTCCTGCCCCACTTGCACCCAAATCCAATGGCCACATGCGTCTGCAGATAGGCTACGGTCTAAACATCTACAAGTCTTTAGCCCCGGGCGTATTAGAGATCCAAAGTGATCTCAGTACGGCTAAAGACACCTACTCGGTATTAAAAGAAACCGCAGAAAACAATGGACTAAACCATGCCCTTAGCATCAGTGCACTGCCGCTGGCTCATGGGTATTCCACGATGGTAGCTGTATCAAAGCTGGATTTTGACACTGAAACACGAACGCCTGTGAGACTTACTGCCATTAACCTCAACTCCAGCAACGCACTCATGAAATTGTTGGCTACATCTCCTAATCAGCAGCTTACCAACAAACTGCTGGGTATGGGCGGATCTGGCCTGCCCATTTCTATCATAGCTCCAGAGGAAATAGTCATAGACGGGTTTGACTATGACAATTCGCCGCAGCAAGGCTACGGAAACCGAAATTATTCGCCATCCTTGCCCTTGCCAAACAAGTAATTCTTTTACTATTTGATGACCAAATAGCATTACATCAAGGCATTCGTTAATTTTATATCTGCAATCATCACCAAAAATTTGCAGATATGTACGCCTCCAAAAATTCACCGAAGCGAATAGCACTGCTTTTATTCGCGCTAATGCCGTTTTGCCTGCACGCCCAAACGTGGGAAGTTCTGTTTAAAAAAGCAGAAAAGCAGGTAGTAAAAGGCAAGTACCACAAAGTGGAAAAACACATCGCCAAGCTGCGCAAAAAGCACATTGCAAAGAAGTATGGCAATGACGAGTCGCTAGTGCCACTCACGTATGTGATGGAGGCCAAAGCCAATTACCTGCAAGCAGACTTTGAAGCAATGCATCGCAATGCTGCTACTGCTCTCTCCGAGTTGGAAAAATGGAAAGTGGGCCACCCTTACAACTATACCATGGGATTGCTGCGGCTAGTTGATTTGTACAATACCTATGGCAATCACCGCCTGGCGGACAGTCTGACCACCATGGCCGAGCAGCTATCTCCGGCCTACACTCAGACAGAACTCCTTGATCTGGAAATTAAGATGAGACGTGCATTTACCGATGTAGCCCTCGGTAGATATAACCAAACCAGAACATTACTTCAGGAGCTTATCAATACCTGGCCCACCAAACTGCGGTTAAGCTACTCATTCGACAAAGTGACCGGAGAAGATATAGCATACAAAACCCAACTGCTGGTGAAGCTCTTTACCGCAGAGATAGAAATACTCCGTAAGCAAGGAAAATATGAAGAGGCTCTAAAAGTAGCAGATGAACGCAACAAACAAGTCAATCGACTTGCACCAGCCAAATCTGAAGCATACGTACATTTCAGAGTAGAAGAAGCACGAACGCACCTCGACTATGGAGACATCAAACAGGCAGATCGACTTAGCGCCCGAATCGTGGCACTAAAACCACCGGGTAGACTCATGCAAACTGCAGGCGAACTCAACATGTTGGCTGCAGCCACGAACGAAAACTCCTCTGCAGCTATTAGTATTAGCAATCAAATAAAAGCTGCGCTGATAAAGGCTAAGGTAGATCGGGAGTTTACTTATTTCATTTCTGACTATCATAGCGCCATCCTCAAAAGCCTGGAAGAAGATCCCGGCCAAAACCTGGTCGTTCGGTTCAACAGAGTACTGGGCAAATCTAAAAAGCTCCTTCCTGCTGACCACCGCATTCGTACAGAAGCATGCGAGCACGGTCTCAGCTATATATATAGTACACAGCGCTCAGAAAACTTCCCTTTTGCCGAGCGATTCTACAATAAGCTGGGAGAATCGATGGAGCTCCGCTATGGCCCCCAGTCATTGGCCAAGGACATCTACAAAGTAAATCTGGCAGGGTATTACCTCAAATATTCAGAAAAGCCCCGCAAGGCATTTGACATCTTACAAAAAGAACCCTACAAACGTCCTCTGGATGAACTCAGCACCATTCACCCGGACTATGAACGCATTGTGTCTGATCTCATGGAATACTTCACGCTAGTGGGCAATTTTGACTACCCCATCAAGCTCACCAAGGAAGTCCTGCAAGCACTGGAGTCCAACCCAAATGTTACCAAAGAAGCAATCGGCGATAAAATGGTGGAGCTGGCCAAACTGCAAATACAGGGAGGCTACTACAAAGACGCAGAGTACAACACCGACGAAGGCATGAAACTCATCCGCCGAGGTGGCGAACGCAAGTCTGAAGAATACGTCTTTGCGCTGAACAACGCAGCGTACCTATACGGTACCATAGGGCTATATAGCAAAGCCGAACGCTATCTGCGCAGATCACAGAGCATTTACAAAAAGTTATCTACGGTCAATCAGGAGTTGCGCCTACAATCCATTGTGGACCTGGCATTTCTCTACACGCGCATTGGAGAGTACACCCAAACGGAAGAATTGCTCAATCAGGTAATCTCCGAAAGGCGACGATTATACGGCTCACAGAGCCGGCGCCTCATCAAACCTTATGCCGCGTTGGGCGAAATGTACCTCATCCGAGGTGATTACCCGGAAGCAGAGAAAAACATGCGTCAGGCACTCACCATAGCCGAAAAAGTCTTTGGTGATTCTACCCTCATCTTTGCCCAAAACCTCAGCAAACTAGTTAAACTCTATTTGGAACTGGGCAACTATGAAGCAGCTCTAGTGAATGCCACAGATGTCTTGCAAATCCGCGAACAAACCTTGCGAGACAAACACATCCTGTTTGCTGACACCTATAATGACCTGGGTCATATCCACTACTATTTGAAAAGTGATCTGGAGGTAGTGGATCGCTACTATACGCTGGCCAAAGACATTGTGCTCAACAACTTTAGTGACACCCACCCATTGTATGCAGAGGCACTGCGCAACCTGGCATCTGTAGCCCTTCATCGCCAGCAGTACGATGAGGCGCTACAGCTACTCGACCAGGCCGACGAAATATGGAAAGATGCCCTTGCCAACCTCAACCCCAGCTCTGGCGAAGTAGCTAAAATAAAAGGTGACATCTACACCCTTCAGGGAGAATTCAAAGACGCTAGAAAAGAATATGAAAAAGCTTCCAGGTATTTCAAAATCCTCTTTAGCGAAGAGCACCCAGACTACCTAAACACCCAAAGCCGCCTGGCAAGAGCTTATTTTATCAGCAATGAGCTCAATAAAGTGGAGGACATTCTCAGCGAAACCACCACCTCCTACCTCAACTACACGCAAACTTACTTTCCCACGCTGAGCGAAGACGAGAAAGCAAAGTTTTGGAATAAGATCAAAGGGGACTTTGAGTTTTACAATACGGTGGCCGTAAAATACAGTAGTCAAAAAGAGAAATACCTTGAAAACATGTATGATTTCGCTCTGGCTACCAAAGGCCTATTGCTAAACACCTCTATAAAAACCAGAAACAGTATCCTCAATAGTGGGGATTCTACGCTGATCAACCTGTTTAAAGACTGGGTATCTAAAAAAGAATTTCTTACGGCCACCCTGGCCCAAAGTCAGGAACAGCTGACACAAAACGAAATTGATATTCCAAAGCTAAAAGAAGAAATAGCACTGCTGGAAAAACAGCTGAGCGAAAAAAGTTCGGCTTTTCAGGAGTCATTCGAACATAAACTATACGAGTGGAAAGATGTGCGCAAAGCGCTAGAGGACAATGAAGCGGCCATCGAAATAGTCCGTTACCGGGAGTTTGACAGCCGTTTCAATGAAGACAAAGTAAGGTATGCAGCACTGATTCTCACCAGCGAAACCCGCAAAAACCCAGAATTAGTACTCCTGGAAAATGGACTGGATATGGAAACCCGACACTTCAAATACCTTAGAAATACCACGAAATACAAACTACCTGACAACAACTCATTTGGGGTGTACTGGGAGGCTATTTATGAAAAAATACAGGACAAAGAGATCGTTTACCTTTCGCCGGATGGCGTATACAACCAGCTAAACGTAGAGGCGCTCAAAATAAATGATACGGATTACGTCATCGACCGTATGAATGTGCGGGTGGTCAACAACACAAAGACCATTGCTGCACTCCGATCAAAAGACGCCATAAAGGCTACCAAAGATGAAGAACCGAAAGCCATGTCGGCAATGCTCATGGGCAACCCGCTCTACTATCAAAACGAAGAAAACCTGCGCAAAGCCATGAATGAACCCGGCGGGCAGGCCTACGTACCTCAGCTACCCGGCACCGAGCGAGAAGTAAAGCACATCACTGAGCTACTCGAACAGCGGGGATGGTCTATCGCCTACTACCTCGGCGAAAACGCCACCGAAGACCAAATCAAACAAGCACAAAACTATACCCTGGTACACATTGCCACGCACGGTTTTTTTGACGACAAAAGTGAACGCAAAAGTGAAGCTCAACTGCTCCTCGAAGAGGACGACAATCCATTGGATCGCTCAGGGCTACTAGCCGAAGGTGGTGGAGATGTACTGGTAAAAGCTACCAAAAACTATAACATAGACGATGGTGTGCTTACCGCTCATGAGGCCATGAACCTCAACTTTGAAAACACAGAGCTGATTGTGCTCAGTGCCTGCGAAACCGGGCGTGGTGAGATACAGCAAGGAGAAGGCGTTTTTGGTCTGCAACGCTCCTTCCTGGTGGCTGGCGCAGATGCCATTATCATGAGTTTGTTTCAGGTATCAGACGAAGTGACCCAGCAGCTCATGGTGGAGTTTTACAAAAACTGGCTCGAAGGGCAAGACAAGCGTACCGCATTTAACAATGCTCAGCGCAAAATCAAACAAACCTATGCAAACCCGATCTATTGGGGAGCATTTACTATGATTGCAAAAAGCTAAATAATCAAAACAATTTGACCCTGAATTCGAATAGATAAACATGAAGAACCTAATACTACTACTTTCGGTGTGGAGCATGATAGCCTGCTCATCTACCGATCAGAAAACGGCAAACAACCAGCCAATACAACAAGACACAGCGCTTCTGGACACTACAGGGTTGCAGCTAGACCAGCTGGTTCTTCCTGAAGGTTTTGAGATTGCACTCTATGCAAGGGTGAAAAACGCTCGGCAAATGGACATGAGTCCTGATGGCACCTTGTTCGTAGGAAACCGCGGTGAAGACAAAGTCTATGCACTCAAAGATACCGATGGAGACTTCCAGGCTAATGAAAGTTATGTACTGGGAGAAGAACTCCGCATGCCAAATGGAGTGGCCTTCAAAGATGGCGACCTGTATGTGGCGGAAGTGAGTAAAATCTGGAAATTTCCCAACATAGAAGAGAACCTGAAAGCTCCCCAAAAAGAGCTGATCTATGAAGACTACCCAGAGGATGGGCACCACGGCTGGAAGTACATTGCTTTTGGGCCAGACAATAAGCTCTATGTGCCAGTAGGCGCTCCGTGCAATATCTGCGAAAGTAAGGATGAAGTCTATGCCAGTATCACTCGCATGAATCCAGACGGAACAGAAATGGAAATCTACGCCCATGGCGTGAGAAATACCGTTGGGTTTGCCTGGCACCCAGATACGAAAGAGCTGTATTTTACGGATAATGGCAGAGACATGATGGGTGACGATCTACCACCCTGTGAGCTAAACAGAGCCACGAAAGCAGGTCAGCATTTTGGCTACCCGTATTGCCATGGAGGCTTTATTAAAGATCCCGAATTTGGAGACAAAAGGCCCTGTGATGATTTTGTAAAACCAGCACAAAACCTGGGACCTCACGTAGCTCCTTTGGGCATGAAATTTTATACCGGCAAGATGTTTCCAGACACCTATCACAAGCGCATCTTTATCGCCGAGCACGGCTCATGGAACCGCTCACAAGAAGCTGGACACACTGGTCATAAGATCACTACAGTCACATTGGATGAAACCGGTGAAGGCATTGCTTATGAGGACTTTATCACGGGTTTTCTAAACAAAGAAACCAATAAGGCGTGGGGAAGACCTGTAGATGTACTGGTACTGGATGATGGATCACTACTCATCTCCGACGACCTGAAGGGTGCCATCTATCGGGTAACCTATAGCGGCTAGCAACACATCAAGGTAAGCCGCTTCAACAGCGGCTTACTTACCTCACTACATATGGTTTTGTAATATATCGGCCAGCGACTCCTTGGTCAGAGGTTTTGTTTGAAAATTGGCCACTACATCCATAGAGTTTGCCAATTTGATATCATCTGGATTATCTGAGGTGGTAAGCATCACGATCACTCGTTCTTTTGACTGCCTGTCAGCCAACTTTTTATACTCATCCAGAAATTCCCATCCATTCATCCCTGGCATGTTGATGTCCAAAAAAATCAAATCTGGCCCAGATTCTGACTCCCCTATTGCTGACAAATAATCCAGCGCTTCCTCGCCTGTTTCTTTGACCACTATGGACCTGGTTACCTGACTTTTTCTTATGACACGTTCATGAAAAAAATTATCATCTTCATTGTCATCTATCAACATTATACAATCTACAGTCTTCATGCTATTTGCCGCTCGGTGGGAATTGTAAATATAAAATCACTGCCTACACCTTCAGTGGATTCTACCCATAGTTTGCCCCCATGCATTTCTACTATTTTCTTACAGCTTGATAGGCCTATACCATCGCCAGAGTACTTCTGCTGAGCGTGCAGTCTCTGAAAAATATAAAAAATCCGATCAAAATCCTTTTCACGTATACCGATCCCATTATCAGACACAGTGAACCGCACCTCTTGGGCTCCTTGCTCTGCCAGTACCTGAATGCGAACGGGTTTGTCACGTTTTCTAAACTTTATCGCATTTCCTAATAGGTTTTGAAATACCAGAGCAAGCTCCACTTCATAGGCCTTGATCGTAGGCAGTTGACCAACTTCCACGTGCACATTGCTTTCTTTCAATGCCGAATCCAGGTCCTGAAGTACAGCCTCTAAAAGTTGATTGGTATCTGTTTCTACTAGCTCGGCACTTTGTCCTAACCTGGAATAATTGAGCAACGACTTTACCAATGCTCGCATGCGAGACGTGGCTTTATCTATGGTGCTGAGGTAGTTTTTTACTTCTTTGGGCAGCTGCTCACCAAAGTCTTCTTCAATCACCTGAATGAAATTAGACACTGTACGGAGAGGCTCCTGCAAATCATGCGAAGCAATGTAATTAAACTGCTTCAGCTCCTCATTCTTGAGCTCCAATGCCAGCAGATTACCTCGCACTTCTTCCATTTTTTTGCGTTCGGATAGATCCGTGGCTATACACAAATACCCCTTTACCACTCCTTCACTGTTTTTGATGGCTGACACTACCAACTGCACCGGAAACTGCTGACCATTGCGGTGTACATAGGTCCACTCCCGTGAATCATAGCTCCTAAGCCGGGCCTTGGCCACTACGCCTTCTATACCTGTAACCTCCCGATTGAGCTCTGTCGAAAGTGCTATACTACGCTTGGCCAGTTCTACAGGATCATGGAAAAACAGAATACTTTCACGGTCGATCATGTCCTCCGCATCATACCCCAGCATCACACTGGCCCCCTGGCTAAAATGACGAATGACTCCATGGGTGTCACAGCTAACTATAGCCACCTGATTACTAGACTTGAATATGGCCGAAAGCTCTTCATTTTTCCGCCACAAGTGCTCCTCAGCTTTTTTCAATGCGGAGATATCGGTAACGTGCATGGCTATACCTCCTACTTTACCCTCTGAAACATACCAAGGCCTGGCCTCCCAAATAAGCCATTGCTGGCTTCCGTCAGCATGAGTCAACACCTCTTTTTCGCTTCGGTGTACTTTCCCTGTAAGGCATTCATAGTGAATGGGCCTCCATCGCTCTTTCCATTCTGGAAAAACCTCATAAAAACTGGAGCCTACCAGTGAGTTTTTGGAAATCTTAAAATCCGAAAGCCATTTCTCAGAATGAGCCACAAATTTCATATCCGTGTCAAAAATGGCCATTGCAGAAGGTGTGTCTCGAATAAAAATTTCTAATAAACTCAGATCTTCATTCAACCGCTTTTCTGCTTCCTTTTGGACAGTGACGTCCTGACACGTACCTACCATCTCCACTACCTCCCCAGCATCGTTTACATACACATGCCCCATGAGATGAATCATTTTGGTAGTACCAGCTGAAGTTACTATTCGATGATAAAAATGATGAAACTTCTTTTCCGAAATACTCTTTTGAACACAAGAAGTCACATACTCGGCATCTTCAGGATGTACAAATCCGAAATAGGTTTCGTAGGTCAGCTGGCTATCACGTGGTTGACCAAAAATATCAAACAAGTTGTCAGACCACCTCACAGTATTGGTGATCAGGTCCCACTGCCAGTGCCCCATCACTACAATCTTTTCAGCAAAGCTCAATAAATGGTTTTTGCGTTTCAACTCCTCAGCAGCAGCCTCATCTTTAGAGGCATCTCTGATGTACACCAACATTGACCTGTTTCCGTCTACATGTACCGGGTATGCCGATAGGTCTATGGGCACTTCCCGCTGATCCTTCCTCACGATATACAATTCCCGGTTTTTAGAAAATTGAATGGATGCCTTCTCCTTAAATATCTTCTCCAGATGTTGCGAATGTGTTTTTCGCAAGCGCTCGGGAATCACTTTGGTTATTTGCATTGCGTTAAGTTCTTCGTGTGAATAGCCCAGCAATCGCACAGCCTGATCATTGGCTCTATGGATGTAATCACCTTCTCCAACTATTAGAATAGCGTCCGAAGAAGATGCTAGGAGCTGATCATACTGCCTCCGTTCTATTAGTTTTTTATCTACAGGTATACCCGAAAGCGCATAGCCCTCGTCTTCATTTCTAAAGACATATAATCGTATAGGAACGAATTCTCCCGATTTTGTTCTTAAATTGATGAGGTCATCAGCTATTCCATGCTCTTCACTCTGTGCCAACATTCCATCAATATTGGCCTGGTCCATAGGCATCAGATCACCAAAACGGAGTCCAACGACATCTTTCTCCCAGAATCCCGTCACTTTAGCCGCAGCAGCATCCCAACGCACGATCAAGCCTGCAGCATCTAATCCAACAAAAAAGGACCCTGAAGCCTCCAGGTACTTGTCGAGCTGTCCCTTCTGATTACTCAGCTTATGAAACGAAGCATCTAGTTTCTTAACAAATGAAAGAGAAATAAACAGACCGGCAGCTAGCAATGCTCCAAACACTAACAGTATAAGGTCACTTTGACCCATTATAAGAATTAACACTACAGCACCCAGGCCTGTAAAACCAAATACAAAGGCAGATTGCTTTACCACCTTGCTCGACTCACTGGCATGTACTAAAAGCTGCTGGCGCAAATACCAGCATACGCCAACTACCAAACAACATAAGAATCCGAAAAAAACATTGATCAAGAGAGCTGAAGCTGGCATAATATTTTACAGGATGATGGAAGGTATTTCCTGACAAACTATAAGATTATCTGCACTTTACTGTCTACTTTTCGTTGATACTGCGAGATCACCCCCTGAACTCACTGATATTCTCGCTCAGTTATTTATCTGACCGGAAGCCATAGCGCACCTGTTGCCAAAATCGTTTTGGAAACCGCTCTACACCAGGAAATCCAAGTTTGATATCACGGCCTTCATATGGAGTATAGTTGGTGCGGAAAAGGAAATCCCAAACACTAAGGGTCAACCCGAAATTCACGCCGTATTTTCGCTCTTTTGGCAAATCATGTGCATGGTGCCAAATATGCATCTGTGGATTGTTAAAGACATATTTGAGGGGTCCAAGTCGCAACTTTACATTGGAATGATTGAAATGCCCCACTGCAAGGGTAAAGATGTGTATGATGAAAAAATCGCGCAGCCCTATCCCAATCAGCGCAAGGGGGATATACTCTAAGGTACGGTACACCACATTTTCCATCCAGTGGTAGCGCAGGTGTGCTGCAAACCCCATCTCCTCTACCGAATGGTGCACCTTATGAAACTCCCATAGCCATGGCACACGGTGTAGCAGCCGGTGCGTCCACCACTGCACAAAATCGCGCACTACAAAGCCTAGCAGCAGGTGCCCCCATAGAGGCCAGCTCATTACCTCAAACGCCACCAGATTGGTGATGCCCACACTGGCAAGGGCCTGATTAAAAAAATGAACCACTACATTGGAAGCCGCATTGTAGATGATCAGCGAAAACAGGAAAAAATTGAAAAACATGTAGAACAGATCCAGCCAAAAGTCTTTCCTAAGCAAAGCCTGCTCTTTGCGCCAGGGCACAATGAGCTCTAGGAATAAAAACACCAGCGATACTCCTACCAGCCAATAGAAATAGTTGTGCCAGCCGGGATTGGTGATCTCATTCCACAGATAATGCGCATAGCCTGTGTATCCATCAATAAACTGTTGTATCCACTCCACGGCACAAAGATACGTCAGCTCCTTTCATCCTTTTGTAACCTGCATTACACACCACCTACATCTGATAGATGCATGTATATTTGCGGCCTAAACGCACACCATGTCAACAACCATTCTCTCCACCAGAGGGCTTTCCATGTCGTATCAGGATCAGCACGTGCTTCACCACGTAGATCTCATTATCCGATCAGGTGAAGTGCTAGGCGTCATAGGCCGTAGTGGATCTGGAAAAACTACACTGGTAAGACTATTGGCCGGCTTGCTACAACCTGATAGTGGACAAGTGCTCTATGAGGGTGAGGAGCTGGAAGGCCCAGAAGATAAACTGGTACCCGGCCATGAAGAAATCCGTCTCGTGCATCAGGACTTTAAGCTAAAGCATAAAATGACTGTGCGAGAGAACATCCGGTATGAACTACTGAGCTATGTGGATGAATACCAGCAAGAGCGTATAGAGGCTCTCATGAAGCTCTGTAACATTACCCATCTACAAGATACAGACATTGCTTACATCTCCGGAGGTGAAAAACAGCGGGTAGCTATTGCCAGGGCTATGGCTACTGAACCCGCAGTGGTGCTTATGGATGAGCCCTTTAGCAACCTGGACCTGATGACCAAAGCGGAGCTGCTTTCTGAGATCAAGCAGATAGCATCATCTACTGACACGGCCATCGTGCTCATCACTCACGACACTCGCGATGCCCTGGAAGTAGCGGATCGTCTGGCCGTACTGCAGGCAGGCAAAATCGTACAGATGGCTCCTACCCATGAAATCTACCAGTCACCAGCTTCTCCCTATGTAGCCGGACTCTTTGGGCTCTACTCAGAATTATCTAGCGAAGAGCTACATCAGCTCTCAGGCACTCCACCACAAACTCCAGCAGATAAGTATGGACTGTGGCCAGAAGACATTTACGCTACTACAGACTCTTCCGGTGAAGCACAGGTAACTACTGTCGCCTTTTTGGGTGCTTACCATCGCTTGCGCATCCAATGGAAAAACCACACACTTTGGGCCTACGACCCTCAAAAAAACGTCCAACAAGGGGATACCGTCCGAATATCTGTAAATTTTCAAAATGCCTTTCCGCTCTCATAGCCACCTTTTCGTCTGGTATATTTCCCATCACAAAACTTGTCACTAGATTAGCATCATGAACAAACCGGCATTTGACGATATCTTTATGGAACTGGCCGTGAACCTCGCTAAGAGGAGTCACTGCATCAAACGCCACGTAGGCGCAGTGCTCACTAAAGACACACGCATTATCTCCATCGGGTACAATGGACCTCCGCCGGGTACGCACAACTGTGACGAGGAGTTTCCAGAAGAAGGATGCCCTAAAGACTCCAAAGGAGGTTGCTCGCTGGCCATCCATGCCGAGCAAAATGCGATCCTTTATGCCGTGAAAAACAAAGCCACTGTGGAAGGGTCAACGCTCTATGTGACACTCTCCCCTTGCCTCGCCTGTGCCCGGGTAATCTACACTGCCGGGGTAGAAAAGGTGATTTACCTCAACTCCTACGCTGAATACAAAGGCATAGCATCTGATGAAGGGGTTGATTTTTTACGCAAGTTTGGAGTAGCCGTAGAAAAATACGATGGACAGATTGAACATGTCACTGAGCTTATTTGAGGATGGGGTTTATTTTGCTGTAAAATGTATATGTGTGAAGCACGCGTTAAAAACGCGCGCTAGCTATAGCACTTGATACGGCAGGTAATTATTTCATTACCAGAAAAATAAGCTGTGCCTATTTGGACCGTGATACAAGAACAGGTTGCAACCAGGCCATTTGGTACATGAGTTCCTCTATAGGATTGGGATGTGGTTTAGTAGAAGTGACCCTACAACGTACAAAAAGCAAATCGTCGGTATACTCAAAAATCGCCTCAGTGGCCGTTACCTTTTTGAGTACTTCTGCTTCTTGTTTTCCAGCTTTGCAGCCTATAAACTCAATCTCATAGCTGACATCCGGTTCTGCTTCCACAGCTACATGGTAATGGGTATTGGTGACATCTACTTTGGAAAGTGATACCCCCGTACTAGCATAGAAATCTCCTGACTCCATAGCGTCAATAATGGCATGGCTATGTAGCGAATCTGCACGTACTACGATCCAACCTCTACCCGAATTGCTCCACCTTCGGCCTTTGCGGTGATAGTTATGAGAATCATCAGTGGCCAGCCCATAAATAAGAGGCTTGTTTTGAACCACATAGGCTCTATTGATACGATCCCACATTTGCTCGGTAGACAGGTGTGCAGAATCTCCGAGGTTACGCACCAAATGGTGTCCATTGTAAACCTCAAAAAATCGCTCATTTTGTAGCGCTATCATATCCTCAAGACTCACAGCATACTGATAATTCGGATGATTTACATGCGCAATCATCGGCACACCCGATTCCTCTCTTTGTTTCAAAACAGCATTGAGATTGTATTGGAGTACCTCCAATACACTGTTTCCCCCTTGAGGAGCAATTTCTTCTTGTACATTGATCGCCCCCATATGTAGCGGCTTACTTTCAAAATGATCTGAAATTTCTTCTGCCCTGAGTATCAAAAATTTTTCATGCTCCTCAAAAAGAGGCTTGTATTCGTCGTATGTCTTCAGCTTTACCCACGTGCTACCAAGAGAATCTAACCGGTATTTGACCCAATCAGTACCGTAAGTGTTGAGGTAGTTTTGAAAAGCATTCTGATACAGCGAATCTTTACGCAACCGCTTCCACTTATCCCCTCTGGCGAGGGTATTGTGATCAGAAAGAGCCACAAACTGGTATCCATTTGACTTGTACCAATCCATAATCACCTCAGGAAACTCATCCCCATCACTCCAGTAGGAATGTGTGTGAAGGTTGCCTTTGTACCACTGGCTGCTGGGTAGCTCTTTTTTTTGGGTACAGCTGCTTAAGCAAACAGCGACAAAAACAGGTATCAGTTTAAAAAATCTCATGGGCCAAAATTAAGCAATTGCGAGCAACCCTTAGCACATACATACATGCGATCCTCTACGCAGTGAAAAACAAAGCCACCGTAGAAGGGTCAACGCTCTATGTGACGCTCTCCCCTTGCCTCGCCTGTGCCAGAGTAATCTATACTGCCGGGGTAGAAAAGGTGATCTACCTCATCTCCTACGCTGAATACAAAGGCATAGCATCTGATGAAGGGGTTGATTTTTTACGCAAGTTTGGAGTAGCCGTAGAAAAATACGATGGACAGATTGAACATGTCACTGAGCTTATTTGAGGATGGGTT
>NZ_QREG01000036.1:19943-36472 GCF_003386095.1 Marinoscillum furvescens DSM 4134
TCTGATGAAGGGGTTGATTTTTTACGCAAGTTTGGAGTAGCCGTAGAAAAATACGATGGACAGATTGAACATGTCACTGAGCTTATTTGAGGATGGGTTGGTTAGCGTCTATCTCCGAAAACTACTATAGGTCAGTTTTCTCCATAACCACTCTACAGGACCTTGTGAATGCTTTTGCATCCACCAATACGTAATTACCAACTGCACGAACCAAATACCCCCCACCATCCAAAGCAATTCAAATCTAGAGAACTGATTGTATAACGCCAATCCATACCCATAAAAGACAAAGCCCAAAAGGATGTTTTGAAACAGGTAATTGGACAAGGCCGTTTTCCCGATTTTGGAGTTCAGACTCATTCGCGTGCGATGCAAAAACTTTTGGGACAGGCCATTGAGCAATAGTGCATAGCCAACCCCTAACACCTCCTTGGGAAAAGTAAACAGCCAGGCTTTCCATAGCTCAGTCACCGGATCAAAATATGCGTAAGTCCAGTGATAATACCTGATAAAATTGATGGTGAGACCAAGAATCAAAACGACAAACGTAACCCACCAATAATGCTTCCAAACCGTGTAATCGATGAATATTCCCGCTCTGTAAAAGACAATTCCCAGTAGCATAACGATGAGCGACGGAATCAACAATCCCTTATAGTAGAGCATACCTTCATGAACCGAAGCATGCTCGTAACTAGATTTCAGACCATCTATAAAGGTAGGCTTGGGCGGTGATACCTGAGTGGTATCAGGCTGGCATTGCATGGTCCGATTGCTCCACAGCCGAATGTTTTTTGCATCATCGGCACTGCGGTCTACCTCTGGTATACTCATGGCCTGTACGTAGTTTGCTTTCAGGTTTTGACGCCTGACCGTTTGCTCAGTGGACTTCACCAGCTGAAGTAAACACAGACAGCCAATCACCCAAATTAGGTTTTTGGTTTTAAATGATCTAAAAGGAAATAGCAAAAAACCGCATATAGCATAATGGTAAAGCACATCCCCGGACCAAATCACATAGGCATGACATACCCCTATCAGAAACAGCCAAAACAATCTGCGCGCGTAGATATCAATTGCCAATAGACCTGCATGTTTTTTACTCTGTCGTTCGAGAAAGATGTAAAAGCCTACCCCAAAGAGCAGCGCAAAAAGGGTGTAAAACTTACCCTGCGTTATAAAATACACCCAAAAGCGGACAGTATGATCTATCGAGCTTTCAAAACCGTATTTCCATGGACTCCATGAATCAGGGTAAGCAAAATTTTCGATGTTGATAAACAGAATCCCCAGAATAGCAATGCCCCTTAAAAAATCTAATGAAGGTATTCGCTCTAGGGAACTGGTAGGCTGAGGGGCTGCAGACATTGAAGGGCCAAGTGTTTGTGATGATGCGAATATGCCGAAAATGCGCTTAACAATGAAATGGCCAGACCTTGTGATTGGATACCCAAAAATGTAATAGCCGAAAAAACGCATCACCCACGCGGGGCAGTCCACACCGTCGTGGGAGAATGCATCACCTGTCCGTAAAAACGCATGTTTCAGTTTGGGGAACGCATATCTCCAGAGAAAAACGCATCCCCAGCCAGGGGGAATGCACGACCTGCTTAGGGGAGTCCATGCCGAGAAAGGAAAACGCATCACCTACACGAAAAAACGCATCACCCATCCTGGGGAGCCCATAAAGACGCAAAATAACGCATACCGGAGCCGGGGGAGTCCATAAAGACGCAAATAAACGCACACCCCACACCTATTGGTCTACTACGTACAAGTCACAAGACGCTAAGTCAGCTCCATAAAGGGAATAAGAATGCTTATCAAATGCTTCAACCCATGAAGTACTAGAAGAAAATTAGAAAGAGAACCTAACAGGTTACCGTTACAGCTGGTCAGAAACGGAAAAGTAAAATGTGCTACCCTCACCGGGAGTAGAGTCTACCCCCAGTGCTCCCTGATGCAACTCTACTACTTTCTTACAATGCGCAAGGCCGATTCCCGAACCCTCATATTCACTTTTGGAGTGCAGTCGCTGAAAGACTCTGAAGATTTTTTCCTTGTGTTCATCAGGCACGCCTATGCCATTATCTTCTATGAAAAACGTCCATTGATCATCCTTTTTGGCAGAGACTTTTACATGAGGCGGCACATCGGGTTTGCTAAACTTAATCGCATTGCTGATCAAGTTTTGAAAAAGCATGCGAAGCTCAGTTTCATAGCCATTGATAGTGGGCAAGTCTCCGATCTCCAGCGTGGTATTGGTATCCTTAATTTTTGACGACAAGTCCTGACGAATAGCTTCTACTAGTTGCCCACAGTCCACCATCCCCAACTCTTTGCCTTCACCTATACCACTATAATCTAGCAAATCAGTAATCAGGCGGGTCATACGCCCTGTAGCATCACCAATAAAGCTTAGCAGCTGTCTCCCCTGATCATCCAATTGCTCAGTGTAAATATCGTTAATAAGCTGTGCGGAGCTTTTGATGGTATGAAGAGGCTCCTTTAGATCATGTGATACGATATAGGCAAACTGCCCTAGTTCCTTATTCTTGAGTTCGAGCTCATTTTTGGCTTGTTCCAAATCTGTTACATTTCGTAGCATCACATACACGTAATTTTCCTGGATATGGTGTACAGAACATTCATAGGTGCCCGCCACCATATGATTGGAGTATTCTACCAGCCCCAAATTGATGCTCCCACCTTCCGCCGCTATCCTTCGGTAAGTTTCCAATACCATCAATCCTCCTTCATGCTCAAAAGCCTCCGGGGCTACCTCTGTCACCTTCTTCCCAAACACTTCGTCGCGTTCTTTACGCATTTCGTACAGTATCACTTTGTTCATAAATACGTACTCGATGCTCCTGACATCTTCCAGGTCTGGCACATAAAATATCCCTACACCTACCGGCAGGTCATCAAAGGTTCGCTTGAGTATATCGAGGTTGAGAAGGTCTTTCATGAGTTGTGGCGAGTATCATTGAATAGTGAAAGATATGTAATGTTGTTGGAATTAAACAACTACTTGATCGTAATACCGGCGTATTACCTTTTTAATCTTCCCCCTTTATTCACGCTAAAAAACTATACCTACACATCCCAAGTAAACAACAGCATCCTTGCGCCATTTTTCAAAACCGATTTACAAAAACTCTTTGCTCTGTACCCGAAAGATTCTACAGTCTTTGCAAAGCGTCAGGAAGTCTTTAGAGATGGTAAAGCACGATAGCACAGAGGTGAAAAGTCTTTGCAGACAAACTCCACCACACAGGCATAACCATCTGTTATAATGATGGTTAGAGACTGTAATCTCATCTCTGTCTAAACTTTGAATTTTCAATAAAATGTTTAGACTAAGAGATCATGAACCAACAAGAGAAACAAGACTTAAAGCAAAAAGCACTTAAGCAATTTTTTAATGGAGAATCACTATTTGGGAAAGATGGAGCTTTTGCTCCAATGCTCAAAGAGTTTTTAGAAGAGGCACTGGAAGCGGAAATGGAAGGGCACCTTTCCAGTGACAAGAAAGGTCGCCCAATGGGCAATAAGCGCAATGGAAAAGGTCAAAAAACTGTAAAAAGCAGTCACGGGGAAGTACAAATAGAGACCCCTCAGGACCGTCATAGCAGCTTTGAACCTCAAATCATTGAAAAACGTCAGCGAATACTTGCCGACAACCTTGAAAAACAAATAATAGCCATGTACGGGCTTGGCAATAGCCTGAGGGATATCCAGGACCACATCAAAGAGATGTATGATACAGACATCTCCACTGAGGTACTGAGCGATATCACCGACCGGGTCATACCCAAAGTAAAGGAATGGCAAAACAGGCCTTTAGAGCCTGTCTATTGCATTGTCTGGCTAGATGCCATGCACTTCAAGGTGAGGGATGAAGGCAAGGTGAAGCATAAAGCCCTCTATAACATATTAGGGATTAACAAACATGGGAAAAAGGAAGTGCTGGGGATGTACATCTCTGAGAGTGAGGGGGCTAACTTCTGGCTTCAAGTACTTACACAGCTACAAAATAGAGGCTTAAAAGACATCCTGATTGCCTGTACTGATAATCTGACTGGGTTCAGTGAGGCCATACATTCGATCTATCCGGAAACAGACATTCAGCTTTGTATCGTCCACCAGATCCGCAACAGTTTGAAGTATGTAGCCAGCAAAGAGCAGAAGGTGTTTATGAAGGACCTCAAGCTAGTCTATCAAGCCGACACCAAAGACCAGGCAGAGACAGCATTACTGGAATTGGAAGAGAAGTGGGGCACCAAGTACCCGGTAGTGATCCGTTCCTGGAATGATAACTGGGAGCTGCTCAGCACTTACTTCGAATACAGCAGGCCAATCAGAAAGTTAATTTACACCACCAATCCGGTGGAAGGGTTTCATCGACAGGTACGAAAAGTAACCAAGAGCAAGGGAGCCTTTACCAGTGATATGGCTTTGCTGAAGTTGGTTTATCTGGTTACCAGGGGTATCGAGAAAAAATGGACTTCTCCTTTACAGAATTGGGGTTTGACCGTTCAGCAGTTGGCCATTAGATTTGAGGGGCGATTAGACTTAGATTTGCGGACTAGCGAACCGAAAAATTAAGAAATTTTCCTTCCCAGGGGCTAGCCCCTGGGAAGGAACCAGACAGAGATGAGCTAACACTCCCGATGGTTATGCTATTCTCAAGAATTCACAAAAATCAATTCCTGTGTTAACTATGCTTTTCTGATTTGCCCGGCTATTTCACCACCAGGCGTAAGTCGCGGTGCTGAGCATGGCCTTGTAGTGTCACCATATAGGTGCCAGGCTCCAGTTGAGAGAGGCGCATTCCCGGGCTGTAGCTGTATACATTTTGAAGCCTGCCGTCCAGGTGGTACACATAAAAGGTTGCCCCTTCTGTCAGCCCTAAAATCTGCAGCTCGCCACCAACCCTTATTGGATTAGGAGCTATCGACAGTTGGTGATTTGAAGTACTTCGAGCACTCACTACTCCCAGAACTTCTTGCGTGCCATCAAAGTCCGTTTGAGACAAACGATAGTACACCACACCCGGTTGAGCCACACGGTCCGTGTAGCTGTAGGCACTGATCTCACTCGTAGTGCCCTTTCCACTCACTTGTGCGATTTCCGCAAAAGACACACCGTCTGCAGAGTGCTCCAACGTGAAGTAGTCATTGTTGACCTCCGAGGCTGTAGACCAGGAAAGACAGATCCCTCCGGGCATGCTAGCCCCTGAAAAATCAATCAGCGTAACAGGGAGCGCAGCACAACCACTGCCGCAGCAGCCACCTCCACCGCCAGAACAATCTCCACTATCTCCACTTGGAGCATTCCCAGAGTAGTTACCACCTACTACCATTGTTCCTCCATTTACATTAGAGCTTCCGCCTCCTGTATTATCATAATCACCACCTACTTCCAGGTGACCTCCATCTTCTACCGTAGTACTACCAGACCCGCTGTTATCATAATCACCATCTACGACAAATGTCCCACCATTTGTCACCACTATATTTCCCGATCCTGCATTATCAAAGTTCCCTGTCACATACACATCACTATTATCGATAGAAAGTGATGCACTATTACCAGCATTCACATCACCTTTTACATCCATTCCAGCATTATTACTGAAATTCACTGTAGCTCCGCCATTGAAGGACAAAGCATCGTGCCCGGTTGTGTTCGTATAGCCCGTCCCTACATCAAAAAATGTGTTATTCACTGTATGTGTACCAGAGCCAAAATATAAGTCTTCAGCTATATCAAACGAACTATTTGTATAGGAATGGGAGCTACCCTGAAAAGAAACTGCACCATTAATGTCAGCAGTTACACCAGAAACTACAAAAGCTCCTCCACTGCCAGACGAAAAGTCATTCGTTACAGTATAGGTACCACCTATTAAAGTATTGGTACCTCCCCAGGTTTCAGTAAAACTTCCAAGTATAAGCGAACCGCCAGTAGCTGTAAGCGTTTTACCTCCATTGATTGTCAGGTTTCCTGTTACGGTCATCGTAACTCCGGCATTTACGGTAAGATCCCCTGTAAGCGTAAGATTCCCTACTGTAACACAGCTTGTTAAAACGGTCCCAGAGGTAGGACATTGCCCAAACACTTCATTAGCCAGAATGATAATGGCCACAGAAAAAAGCCATTTTGAAAAATTATAAATCATTGTTTAAACCTACATATTACCATTAAATACGCCTTTTATTTTGGGGTGACGTCATTTTTGAGCAATAGTGAGTTATTTTCCAGCTTCTGAGTTCTTTCAGTTTGATATAATGATTCTTAATGCAAGATAAGTAATTCTTAAAGAAAATAGGGCCCATGAAAACTCATGAGCCCCGTTGAGCATGCTAGCCTCCTGCGATTAGACTAGCTACTCAACCAGTCCAAATTTAAAAGCCTCCATCTCCACCAAAATCTTCTCCACCTTCTCGTCGTTCTCCACGTTGTTTCTTTTGATTCAGTCGATAGTTGAGCGTTAGCACAAATTGGGGTCCTTTGCGCCACTGCCAGCTGCCTTCTTCATAAAATGTGGGTAGTTCAGTGATATATCGATACTTCCTGGTATTGAACATGTCACGTGCACTCAATGAGATCGTTCCATTATTGTTCCAAATATCTTTTGAGAGTCCCAAATCCACAGAGGTCATAGACAGTCGTCTTCCCTGTGTAGTATTTTGTGGAGCTCTATAGTTTACATTGAGTTGTGCATCAAACAAGTTCTTGATTTTAAAATTGTTACTAATACGCGAACTAAATGTCACTGCCTGTGCTCCCAGGTCTACGGTATCTCCTACGCTTCCATTGGCTTCCCATCTATAAAAATTAAAATTTCCACTGACTCGGTACCACTTGGCAAACTCATGCGAGGCGTTCACTTCTACTCCTACTGCATCGCTGGTGCCAATGTTGTACGGTACACGCACGCGCTCTCCTTTTTCATTAGGCTCCAGGGTTACCCGTTGGATCAGCTGGTTGGTATGACGGAAGTATAGGCCATAGTAGATACTACTATTCTCCAGGTTTTGCAGAAAGCCCACCTCATAGCTATCGGTAAACTCCGGCTGAAGTTCTGGGTTTCCTACGCGGAAGTTACGGTTGTCCGTAAAGCTGCTAAAGGGATTTAGCTCACGAAAACGTGGACGATTGATTCGTCGGCTGTAGCTCAGCTGCAGTTGATTTTCAGCTTTGAGTTTGTAAGTGAAAAAAGCACTGGGAAATAAATTGGTGTAATTCCATGTTCCTTCCTCGCCAGTTTCCTGAAACAATGTATTGATATCTGTGGTCTCACTACGCAGACCTACCTGCCACGAGATTTTATTGAATTCATTGCTAATGATCGCATAGGCTGCATGCACGTTTTCATTGTAGGCAAAATCTGTACTAAAGGTATCTAAAGGCTGGTACTCACCTGACGCCTCATCCAGCTCCTGCACCGTATAAATGTTTTTCACATCTCTAAAAGTGCTTCGAAAACCCACTTCAAATTTTGATTTGGATGCAAATGGGTGCACATAGTCCGCTTGGAGCATGAGTCGCTTTTCCCCTTCGTCGTTACGTACTTTTTGGTATAGCTGAGGGTCTGCCTCACCGGCAGAAGCACCGGCTAGTTGTACGATATCTGACTGCTCCAGCTCGTTGTTGTTTTGATACTGGATGTCCGCCGTGAGTTTTCGATCTTTTTGATCAAAATCCCGTGTATAGTTGATTGCATATTCCAGGTTTTCATCCCCTTCTGTTTCATCATCTTCACGTCTGGTATAGTTGATGAGAGCATCCATTTGATCAAAATCCTCATAAATCAATTTGGACTCATTGAGCTCGTCCGAATACCGGTATAAAAACGAAGTAGTAATCCTGTTTTTGTCATTGAGGAAAAAGTCTGCTCCAAAGCGCACATTGTTGGATATGCCGCCACGCTCGTGGCTGCGATCCATTTCCGTACGATAAGAAGTATCTGCCCTGTTAAACTCCTGCAAGGCAAACCCTTCGCCAGGTGCTTTGCGGTAGTCGATTCCGTAATTGAGAAAAAGGTTTACCCAGTCTTTTCGATAGTTGATATTGGCCGATGCACCGTGGTTGTGCGGATATCCTGTAGATACCTGAAAGCTACCATTGAGGCCGCTTCCTTTATCCTTCTTCAAAATGATATTGATGATCCCTGCCATACCTTCAGCATCATAACGCGCCGAAGGATTGGTGATGATTTCTACCCGCTCGATGAGGTTTCCTTGTAGCTGACGAAGTGCATCGGTGCTAGACAGCCCTACCAAACCTGAGGGTTTTCCATCGATCAGAATCTTCACATTGCCACTCCCACGGAGCTCCACGTTACCTTCCACATCTACAGTAACAGACGGAAGATTGTCCAAAATATCTGAAGCGGTACCCCTCAACGAACTGAGATCTTTACCTACATTGTACACTTTTTTGTCCAGGTTGAGCTGCATCTGTGTACGCTCAGCCTGCACCACTACTTCATCCAGTTCTTTATTAGAAGGAGCTACCGTGATGGTGCCCAGGTCTTTTTTGCCCTTACCTACTGTGATGCCGCTAACTTCCCGAGTCTCATAAGTCACAAACTGAATTCTAAGCGTATACTCTCCCGGCTCTACAGCAATCTTAAAAATCCCTTTAGGCTCCGTAATACCTCCGCTGACTAGCTCACCATTTTTTAGCACACTCACTGTGGCGTATTCCAGCGGTTCGGAAGTAGACGCATCTACTACCTTGCCAGATATCCATCCTGTTTGAGCGATAGCTATTTGGGTATAAGCGAAAAGAATAAGGGTAAAAAAACGTTTCATAAATCGATTTTTTGCAAAGGTATATGGCCACTCTGAGCCAATCTTGTTTGAAATCTGAAGGAATTTTGAAGTTTTATGTTCCTACATACATTTAGACACTTTCCCAACAGACTGTGAGTACATGTTGTTCCTGCGAAATGGAATAATCTACCCGAAACTGGTGTTGTTCGCAGATTTTCTTGACGATAGACAATCCCAGACCTGAAGAATCGGGATTCTCAGTACCTTTTTTAAAGCGCTCGAACAGCTCAGAGGTGTTTACTTGCTGACTATGAGAGGTATTGGAGATAGCGATGAAAGCATTTTCCAACACGACTTTGAGCTTTCCTCCAGAGTAATTATGACGTATAGCGTTGTTCATCAGGTTGGCAATGAGTAGCTCCAGCAGCGTTTGATTGCCGTTTATATTCACCCCAGGACTTACATCCACTTCCAGTTCTATTTCTTTTAGTTTGATGAGCTCTTTAAACTCATCAATCATTCTGGAAGCAAGTGCAGTCATATCCACCTGCTCAAAATCAGAAAATTCCTGATTCTCTATTTTCGTCAGCAACGACAGTGAATTCCCCAATTTGCTGAGGCGAGTGAGTGCATGTTGAGCACCAGAAATCAACTCCATCTGGTCTTCTCGCAGGCCTTCACTTTCCATGAGCAGTTCCAGTTTACCACGCGCTATAGAAAGCGGGGTTTGCAGCTCATGAGAAGCATTTTCTGAAAATTCCTTCAAGGCGCTGTAATCATTACGAGCTTTGGCCATCATTTCATCCGCAAACTGGTTGAGTTTTTTAAACTCTGAAGTAGTAGACGGAGGCAACTTGACGGTATCGCTACTTTTGATAGAAAAGGATCGAATGGCCGATAGCGTAGATTGAAAAGGGCGAAACACAAAATAAGATGCCAGAAAACTCAACAACAAAGAAACGATTAACAGCAGTAGGAACGTTTTGAGCATCGCCGATCTCACCGCCTCTATGATGTCATCTTCTTCCACTATCAGATCATAAATCGTAATCTTGTAGGTTCGACCATTCACTTTTCGTATTACATCGAGCTTGAGGTGAGACTCCATTCGCTGCAGCATGGCGTGTGTCACAAGGGTGTCTGAAAATACTACATCTGTTTCGGCCGTAAGGCTGTCCATAGGCTGAATGATGAGCTTGTCACGCACCACTCGCTCTTTGGCAGGTCTTCGCCCCAGATAGCGCAATACGGATTCCATGCGTTCTTCCAGAAAAAACTTCTCCTCCTTCTCTATTTCCAGGCTCATGGCTTCATAGGTAATCACTCCGCCAATCAAAAAAACTACCGAGGAGATGAGCACAAAAAGCAGTGTGATTTTAATGATCAGCTTCATTGCTTCTTGAATTTATAGCCTACACCGTACACCGTGTGGATGTAATCACTACCGCCTGCTTCCGCTATTTTTTTTCTCAGGTTTTTGATATGCTGGTATACAAAATCGAAGGAATCTGCAGTATCCATATAATCCCCCCACAAGTGCTCGGCTATGGACTGCTTGGTAAGCACCCGGTTTTGATTAAGCATGAGGTACTGGAAGAGTTCAAATTCTTTCCGTGTGAGATCCAGGATCGTATCATGCACCTTCACTTCAAAATTAGCAGTATTGAGCGTAATTTCTTCGAAAACAATCCCATCATTACCCTGCTGATTCTTTCGTCTGAAAATGGCTTTGAGTCGAGCATTGAGCTCGGCCAGGTGAAACGGCTTGGCCAGGTAGTCGTCAGCACCCAGATTGAGCCCCTGGAGTTTGTCATCCAGCGCATTTTTAGCAGAGATGATGAGCACACAGATGTCTGGCCAGTTTTCTTTGATAGACCGCAGCAGGTCCAGGCCATTGCCGTCTGGCAGCATTAGATCAAGTGCTACCAGATCATATTCATAAGCATAGAGCTTTTCTACAGCCTGTTGATAATTGTCCGCCACTTCGCATACATAGCCTTCCTGGTTGAGATAGCTACGGATGTTGGCGCTCAGCTGGTCATGGTCTTCTACTACAAGCAATTTCATACCCTGCCAAAACTACAGGCTATTTCTGAAGAAATTTTGAATCATCAATACTTTGCTGGAGCACCGGGCTCTGGCATACTGTTTTTTATGAAATCACGAATGTCGTCATTGGCGTTGATCAGATCTTCTTTTCGCAGATACATCATGTGTCCGGAGCGATAGCCCTTAAATGATAGCCGGTCTCTCATTTTACCTCCAGGGTCCAGCTGCCACATGGTATATTTTGCATCAAAATACTTGGTGGCACCATCATAATAGCCGGACTGTACCATGACATTTAGGTAAGGGTTCATGGCCATTGCCTGCCGAAGGTCTTCGCCAGTAGTATTGCCTGACCGATCCCAGGGATGTACTGGACCAAACATGTTGTATTTCACGTCGGTGTGGTAATTGAGCACGTTTTTGAAATAGTAGTTTACTGCCGGAGTAAATGCATGGAGCCAGCTAGTGAGTTCGGCATTGAAATCGGGTGAGTCTCCTCCATCTGCACGGTCTATACCCGTATAGCGAGAATCCAGCCTACCTACCGTAAGCCCTTTATGGCGCAGGAGTTCTTTCCAAAAAAATCGGGTAGGAACATCCAGGTTATATTGTAGGATCACATCAGCTGAAATACCAGCATATTGAGCCATTTGTCTGGCTGCTGCTTGTTTTTCCTCGAATGAGGCAAAACCACCTCTGGCCAACACAGGCATGAGTTCATCGAGCGCATAGGCTTCTACCTCTGGCAACAGGTCTTCCAGGTCACGTGCCTGTAGTTCCGGTGCCAACTGCCTATGGTACCATGCCGCAGCGGTAAAGTAAGGCAGCTCCAATGCTGCCCCTAGCGGACCTTCTCTCCTGCCTTCGCCTGTATGGATGCCCAGTTCTGTAGGTGAGACCAGTATCACCCCATTGAGGTACATCCACTGTCTGTTTTGCAGCTCCAACGCCAGTCCGGACACACGTGTAGTACCATAACTTTCTCCTATCAGGTATTTGGGCGAATGCCAGCGGTTGGCCCTCGTCACGAAGGTATTGATCCAGTCGGCCAGGTAGCGAATGTCTGCTTCCACTCCAAAGAATGTATTCCGATCAGTTTCATCATCCAACACGCGTGAATAGCCTGTATTTACGGGATTTACAAAAAGAATATCAGCCACATCCAACACAGAATATGCATTCTTTTTCACACCGTACGGCTGTACAGGGTAGCCTTCATCATCTACATTAAGTACATAGGGGCCTGTGTAAGCCAGGTGCATCCAGACGGAGCCAGATCCCGGACCACCATTAAAAGAGATCACTAAAGGTCTATTCGCCTCGGAGGTATTGGTACGCTCATAGTAGGTATAATGCACCGCGGCTATTGGCTGGTTTTGCTCATTCCAAACAGGCTGAGTGCCCGTAGTTGCCCGGTAACTGATAGACTGACCATTGATGGTAGTGCTGTGGGTAGTAACGATGGTGGTATCTGCCACCTGGCTGCGTTGAGCATTTGCTATTGTTAATACACTCAGCAAGCAAGTGTAAAGGAGGTATTTCTTCATGTGATTAGTTTTTTGGGTAAGGCCAATTTACCGAGCAAATCAGGAGATACAGCAAAGTTCTTTTTGAATGGTGAGATTTTAATGTGAATTGTATTTGGGGACACGAGCTATCTTTGGACCTACACTTTTTTCATGCAATTTTTTACACACTACTTTCTACACCTGTTATTTCCGCTTTTCATCAGTTTGGTCTTTTTCAGACCCAGATGGATCAAAGCATACCTCATACTACTCGCTACAATGATCATTGACATGGATCACTTACTAGCCAGCCCAATATTCAGTGCAAACCGCTGCAGCATAGGATTTCACCCACTCCACACCAGTTATGCCGCGTTGGTTTATGCCGCTGGTCTCCTGCTGCCCAAGTGGATACGGATAGTAGCCATTGGTTTGCTGCTTCACCTACTGACCGACCTGATCGACTGCCTGTGGATGTACCAAAGCTGTCGGGAATGCATCGCCAATCAGCAGGTGGCTCAGCTGCTAGACTGGTTTAGTTGGTAAAATGCACCAACAAAGCTGAAGGAACGGGACGCGGCCCCGTCTTATCACTGGGGTGGCTGATCACCTGTCCGTTGACTACCAGACATGAAGACCCACCACCATCCAGGTTCAACGCCTCTACAGCACCGAGTTCCACCATTAGCTGTGCCAGTTCTGGAAGTGTAATGCCCATGCTGAGCTCCGGTTGGCGGCCATTGACCACCACTAGTAAAAGCTCATTTGCTGTGGTATATCCTATGGCAGACCTTGGCTCGCGCTTGTCGTTATTTACCTGTATGAGCTCTGCATTGGCTGTGACATTTACCTTGCCATTGGTCACGAGCACAGGAGCCCCACCCATGGCCACATCGGCATCCCAAATTTTGGCACCTTCCGGATATACATCGGATGGTTTTGCCGCAGGTGCTTCCCCTTGTTGATTTGGTGCTGGCAATGAATACTCATAAAGCAATGAATCTGTCGTGTTGTGATAAATCCATGCCACATCAGCCTGACGATTAACCAGCCCAAAAGCTCCGCGTGTGGGATAATATGCTGTGTTTTCACCCTGATAGCTTCGTGTCACGCTTGGCACATTTACACTGTACCATTTACCATCATTGACTACCGTACTCAAATTGATAGACTTACCGAAAAATCCTCCATTGATAGCTACCATAGCTCCTGACGCCAACTGCTGAGGGGTCTTTTTTAACTTAGAATAGACAGCAGACACATCTACCTGAGGGTCATTGAGGTTAATTCTCACACATTGAGCATTAAATACACCTCCATCTGGAAGCGGTGTATTGGTTTCGAAGGCCCGAACAGCATCAGGTATCTCAGCATTCAAAGAATCCAATGGTTGCCATTGCAGCTGAAGTTGTGCTGCGAGTTTTTTGGGAATAAGCAAAACCATCAACATCAAACAGAAGAAAAAGCGCAGGTTAAAAAATTTCATGATTGCTTTCTTAAAAAAATTAAAAAGTGAAAATAGTTCAAAATATCTAGATTACGATCTTATAACCATTAACACATTTTTTATACCCAAAAGCTATGAATGGAATTGGCAATACCCCATTGCTTCAATTAAAGCATCTTACTTCTTCAGCAGATGCAGATGTCTATGTGAAATTTGAAGGCGCAAACCTGACCGGCAGCATGAAAGACCGGATGGCACTATCAATGATTCTGGGTGCTGAAAAGCGCGGTGACCTGAAACCAGGAGGACGAATTGTTGAATATACCGGAGGAAGTACCGGCAGCTCACTGGCGATGGTTTGTGCGGCCAGAGGCTATAAAGCTCACTTTGTGTCCAGCAATGGATTTTCTGCTGAAAAAATCAGAACCATGCGTGCTTTTGGTGCTACAGTGGAAATCATCAAAGCCAAAAACGGCACGCTTACGGCTGACGTGATCGACCAGATGATCGTTCGTACGCGAGAACTTAGCACCAAAGAAAATACCTACTGGGTAGATCAGGTGAACAATATGGACAACAAACTTGGATATCACCCGATGGCACATGAGCTATTGGCGGCATTGCCCGCGTTTGATGAATTTGTGATGGCTGCAGGCGGTGGAGGCTGCTTTTCGGGAAATGCCGAAGTACTGAAAGCGCAACTGCCAGATTTGAAAGCGATAGCTGTGGAACCCTACAACGTAAGAAATATTTCTGGTGGCAATACTTCAGGAACGCATAAACTGGAGGGCATCGGATTGTCGTTCACTCCTTCTATTTTACGCAAAGACCTCATAGATGAGGTAATAGCCGTAAAAGACGAAGATGCCTATAGGACCGCAAACCTGTTAGCGTCGAAAGAGGGCATTTTTGGTGGTGCCACGTCGGGAGCTAACGTATGGGCTGCACTACAGCGAGCTAAAACACTGGGTAAAGGCAAAAAAATAGTAACTGTAATCTGCGATTCTGGATTAAAATACCTCAATGGTGACCTGTATCAGCCGAGTTAGTTTAAAATAAGTCAAATTTCTATGGTTTGGCCTTAGGATGTACAATTGTCACTTTAAGTGAAAAAATTTGCTTTTGAAGGGGTGATATGGGATTTCAAAATAGACCCGGCTTGAGAGCTTTTCTCTCTACTTTTTCTAGCGGCCGGCCAGGCGATAAAAAGGCTTCGCGCCCCGGTAGCAAAAATCAAGGGCTGGATTCATTTCTTAACGCTTTTCTAAATGAAAATCAGCAAATAAATAAACTCGCAATTTCATTATCGAAAAGGTTTAAACGTTGGGTAAGTGCTCAAACAGTATTTATTTGTAATCTGATTTCCATCTAGAAAACCTAAAATGAACCAAGGCCCCTCCTTCTGTAATTCCTAGGTCATCAAAGGTTTCGGATTGATCCGTTAATTCTCTCGATGCATTAAATAGAAAAAGGGTAACTCGCCAGCCGTATGAACCCCAAACGTCTTTTGAGCACCCTTTTAACTGTCAGGTTACTTATGTCAGCCAAAACCTTTCAGTATTTAGAATAACCGTCGATGAAGGATGTGAAACAGATCAGAAATCACATAAAAAAGCCGGTTCTGCTTTTTAAAAACTCTACAAATCAGCATGAGCCATCGACTAAACACTCACACATGAACCGGCTTTTTAATTCATTTTGAGCTTTTATTTTCGTAATGACTTTACAAGCTCAATAGCGTCGGAAACCTTTTGCTCCAGGGCAGCAAAATCACCTTTACCGAGAATATCCTTAGTGATCAGCTGAGAGCCCATTCCCACACAATGCACTCCTGCCTCAAACCATTTGGTCAGGTTTTCTTCGGTAGGCTCCACACCTCCTGTAGGCATAATGCTTGCCCATGGAAATGGTCCTTTTACCCCTTTCACGAAAGATGGTCCTCCTACCTGTGAGCCAGGGAAAATTTTAACCACTTCAGCTCCGAGTTCTTCAGCATATGAAATCTCTGTCACCGACCCACAGCCTGGCGACCAGCTCACTTTACGTCGATTGCACACTTTGGCCATCTCTGGGTTTAGTACCGGAGAAACGATAAAGTTGGCCCCAAGCTGCAAATACAATGCGGTAGTGCCGGCATCTACTATAGAGCCTACGCCTAAGATCATTTCGGGTGCTGCCTCGGCGGCAAATTTGTTGAGCTCGGCAAACACCTCATGAGCAAAATCCCCACGATTTGTAAATTCGAAAACACGAACCCCTCCTTTGTAACAAGCCAAAAGGACTTCCTTACAGGTCTCTATGTTTTGATGATAGAAAACAGGCACTATGCCTGTTTCCTTCATTTTTAATGCTACTTCTATTCTTGTGAATCGTGCCATACCCTTATCTCGCTACTCGGCCGGAAGCATCTCCGCCCATGAGTTTTTGTACTTCTTCTACCTTCACCAGATTCGCATCACCTTTGATGGTGTGCTTCAGACATGAAGCCGCCACGGCAAAGTCCAGTGCATTTTGGTCATCCTCTGGGTAAGTTAGCAATCCGTAGATCAGTCCGCCCATGAATGAATCTCCTCCGCCTACTCGATCCACAATATCAGTGATCTGGTACTGACGCGTCTCATACATCTTGCTACCGTCATACAGCACGCCTGCCCAGGTGTTGTGTGAAGCCGAAATAGAGCCTCTAAGGGTAGTGATCACCTTCTTGGCCTTCGGAAACTTCTTCATCATCTGCTGACA
>NZ_QREG01000037.1 GCF_003386095.1 Marinoscillum furvescens DSM 4134
TATTCACAAATTATGAGTCTCCCCCTAGAACCCCCTCATGTGGATAATAGTAGTAGTCTTAGAATATCAATAGATTGTAAACCTAAAGGCCGGCAAAGGCAGGTCTGAGCATATGCGATATATCCAAAATCATCATGGGAACGAGAATGCGAGTTTATTTATTTGCTGATTTTCATTTGGAAAAACGTTAAGAAATGAATTCGGCCCTTGATTTTTACTACCGGGGCGCGAAGCCTTTTTATCGCCTGGCCGGCCGCTAGAAAAAGTAGAGTGAAAAAAAACTAAAGCTCGATCTGTTTTGAAAGCCGATCGCAAGGCGTCAAAAAGCAAACCTTTTCAAATAATGCTACAATTGAACTTTCAAAAGCGAGCCCACACAAATATTGCTTGATCCCACACCAGGCCCCTCTCCTTTTCCTCACAAAACCATATAAACGAAAAAACCCTCCGAAGTGACTTTCGAAGGGTTTTGAAAGTGATTCGCCTGGGGCTCGATCGGAGTGGCGTCCCACACCAGGACCGGCTCCTTTCCCCACAAAACCCCGAAAACCAAAAAAGCCTCTTAAATTTCTCTAAGAGGCTTTTTGAAAGTGATTCGCCTGGGGCTCGAACCCAGGACCCTCTCCTTAAAAGGGAGATGCTCTACCAACTGAGCTAGCGAATCATTATGTGTATCTTTGCTTTTTGTAAGGCCGTTCCCTTATTTTGCGGTTGCAAAACTATGTAGCCTGATCACAAAATACAATCGATGAAACACTTTTTTTCCAGATTTATTTTCACCTCTTTGATCGTGCTGAGCACAACCCTTTGGAGCTCAGCCCAAAACGAACAATTATCCTCGGCAGATTCTTTGTTCAACAATCAAAAATACACCGAGGCTATGGAAATCTATGAGAATATTTTTTCTCAGAACCAGACCTCTGCTGCCATGCTTACGCGTATGGCGTTTATCTCCGAAGGTCTGGGCAACTATGCCGAAGCGCTTTTTTACCTCAATCTGTACTATGAGCGCACCAACGATAAGAGTGCACTTTATAAAATCCAGGAAATCGCTGAAGAACACCAGCTCGCTGGCTATGAGCACAACGACTTTAAATTTATCACCGGATTTCTCCGCCAACATCAGGAAATCATCACAGCGCTTTTGTGCGCCTTTTCGGCATTTCTAATGTATTACTCCATTCGCAAGAAAAAACGCAAAGAGCAGCCCGTAACACCTGCCATACTACAGACACTCACGCTCACTGCACTTCTCGTACTTTCCAACAACCTCCTCACCAAAGATGCCGCCATAGTGAGCGCAGACCGCAGCCTACTGATGACTGGTCCATCTGGGGCAGCTGAGCCCATAGAGTATGTAGAGCGTGGCAACAAAGTAACCGTACTCAAAACAGACGAGCTGTGGTCCAAAATCCTCTGGAGAGATCAGGAAGCATACATTAGAAACAAAAACCTAAAGAAGCTTTAGGGAAGGTTATTTATTCATTGATTATTAAAATGAAAGAGCACTAAGAGCTCGACGGTTCGTGAGGAGACTTAGTGCGTACCTATAAACAAATGAAGGATTAACCGAAAACCTGTTGTAAGATAGAGTTTATGATAGGACGGGCCTTGGCTCATTTTAGGTTTTTCGAATGAAAATCAGGTGACAAATAAATATTGTCTGAGCATTTGCTCAAATTCGAAATTTTATCCGGAATGAAAATGCGAGTTTATTTATTTGCTGATTTTCATTTGGAAAAGCGTTAAGAAATGAGCTCAGCCCGGGGCGCGCAGCCCTTGATTTTTGCTGCCGGGGCGCGTAGCCTTTTTATCGCCTGGCCGGCCGCAAGAAAAAGTAGGGAATAATATTAGACAGGCTCTATTGTGAGAACTCATCGCAGACCTTTTAAAAGCAACCCCACACAGAATATGCAACAATTAAACGTTCCAAAGAAAGCTCGCAGAAATATTACTGGATTCGAAAACCTCACAAAAAAACCCGGCGTGTGCCGGGTTTTTTTTATTGTTAGATATTTTTTAGCAATTATCCAGTAACTGATTTTACAGTTTTGATAATTCTAGAAGCTACTTTATAAGGATCTGCGTTAGATGCAGGTCTTCTGTCTTCCAGGTATCCGCTCCAGCCATTGTTTTTAGTGTATACAGGGATACGGATAGAAGCACCACGGTCAGACACACCATAAGAGAAGTCTGTGATAGCAGCAGTCTCGTGCTTACCAGTCAGACGCTGATCGTTATCAGCACCGTATACAGCGATGTGCTCATCTACTACGCTACGGAAAGCTTCGCATACTTTCTCGATTTTCTCCTGGCTACCTGCAGTACGGATGTAAGAGTTAGAGAAGTTGGCGTGCATACCAGATCCGTTCCAATCCAGCTCACCTAGTGGCTTAGGATGGTACTCGATGTAAAGACCGTACTTTTCAGACAGACGCTCCATCAGGTATCTTCCGATCCAGATTTCGTCACCAGCCTGCTGAGCGCCTTTAGCAAATACTTGCCATTCCCACTGCCCCATAGCTACCTCACCGTTAGTACCTTCTACATTGAGGCCAGCAGCAAGACATAGATCCAGGTGCTCATCTTTGAAATCTCTTCCAAACACATTCTGACCACCTACACCACAGTAGTAAGGACCCTGAGGACCAGGATATCCACCGTGAGGGAATCCTAGTGGCTTACCTGTAGTAGGGTCCATTAGGAAATACTCCTGCTCAAAACCAAACCAGAAATCATCATCCTGATCATCGATAGTAGCACGAGCGTTAGATTCGTGTGGAGTACCATCAGCATTTAAAACTTCCGTCATTACCAGGTATCCATTTTCGATCGCTGGATCAGGACAGATGTAAACAGGCTTCAACAGACAATCAGAAGATCCGCCTTCTGCTTGCTCAGTAGAGCTACCATCGAAAGACCACTCTGGGCAGTCCTCCAACTTACCGCTGAAGTTGTCAACAACTTTTGTTTTGCTTCTTAGAGATTGGGTAGGCTTGTAACCATCAAGCCAGATGTACTCCAATTTTGACTTAGCCATGTTTTTCTGGTTTATATTTTAACGTGAATAAATAAATTTTCTACAAATCAACTTCTGTGAGGTCTAAAATTGACCCTGGAAAAGCAATACTTCAAATTTTAATAAAAATCGCGATATATTGAACTATTTTCATGAATATTTCGGAATTTTTATCAAAAAATCAAAAATAAGTTAATTAAATCAAAAAAAATCCCATTCCCTGTCTGGAAAATCCAAGACCTGGGAACGGGATTTTTGGGTATTTCGTAAAATCCTCTTCTTACAAAATTTTATTTCTTAGAACGAGTAAACTCCAGCTACTACAAATGAAGCCAGCGAGCTACCAGTTTCGAAATCCGTAGGACTGCTGTAGTCAGTAATTACCACATCTTCCTCAGAGTAAAGATCCAATCTAAACTCAGGTATCAGCGTAAGATTACCTACTGAGTAGTTTGCAGACAAAGTAAGGTCTACTACATTTTCACCTACAGTGATAGCACCTACTCCCTCGTCAGAGAAGTACTCACCTCTTAGTCCCATTGCAAATGACTCAGAGAACGAATTTTGCAGGTAAAGTGCAGCACCGTAGAAGTTATCAGATGCTGAAGTAGCGTTTACACCGAGGTAAAAAGTTTCAGACAAATCCCATCCGGCAGTCAGGTCTACCTGAAAGAACTCATCATCAAACAAAAAGTTTAAATAAGCTCCACCGTAACCGATCTGAGCACCTCCCACATAGTCACCAGTTGGGTTGAAATCTGTAGCATCAGTAGGGTTAAATACACCCAACATCAAACTCAGGTCACCCAGACCTATGTCAGCTTTCAAACCAGAGTGTGAGAAAGGACCATAAGAGAACATATATGAAGTAGAGTAGTTGAAGTTAGCCGTTGGCGAGATCACTTCATAACCCAGGAATGTATTGAAGTTACCTGCAGTAAGCGTTACCGCATCACTTACATTCCAGTATACGTATAGCTGGTTTACAATGCTAGAGCTTGCAGTAGTAGAAGCAAACACCGCATCTGTACCTCTAGGACCAAACACGAGATCACCTACAAAACCAACTTTCTCTCCTTCGTAAGCAGCAATCAGGTTAACCATTCCCAGCGCAAACCCAGGCTGATTTGCAAATGAAGTGGCAGGAGCCTGATAGGCATCATACGTCCCATCATCATCCAGGTCTACCTGATTCTCAGCATTCAGGTTAGTTCGGAAGTAGGTATCTACTGACCCACTGAAGGTGAATCCAGCAGGCTCATCCTGAGCATTTACAGTAACCACAGCTAGTAGCATCAGAGCGGTCAGGAAAAAACCTTTTGTTACTTTTGTAAAAGTTTTCATAAGCTTCGTTGTATTTAAAGTTTGTGAGAATAAGGGCCTCTGAGTGCCGAATGGTTGGCGCCAGGCATTTCAGAGGCCTTGATGTTTTTGATTGTTATATTTTTCGGATTACTCAGAGATGATGGTATACCCTCTGATTCCATGCTCGTGACTATCGAGTCCTTCTTTTTCATGCTGCTCAGACACTCGGATGCCCACAGTAGCTTTCAGCACGATGAAGATCACAAATGCACTAACAAAAGCAGCTACACCACACACAGCCACACCTGTAAGCTGAGTAAGGAAAGAATGATCAGGATTGATAGAGAAGATACCTACAGCTAGCGTACCCCACACCCCACAAGTAAGGTGTACAGACACAGCCCCTACTACATCATCCAACTTGAATTTGTCAAGCGTGATAGCTGAGATTACTACCAGGATACCTGCTACCAGACCTACGATGATTGCATTCATCGGCTCGATCACATCTGCACCAGCAGTGATACCTACAAGACCTGCAAGGATACCATTGAGCACCATACCCAGATCCAGACGTTTGAAGGCAATGTATCCAGTCACGAAACCACCCAGACCACCCGCACATGCTGCAAGTGATGTAGTTACAAGTACGAAGGATACTAACCCTGGATCAGCAGACAGTACAGAACCGCCATTAAATCCAAACCAGCCTAACCAAAGAAGGAATACACCGATTACTGCCAAAGGCACACTAGATCCTGGCTTGTCTATTACTTTACCGTCTACATATTTACCAAGACGTGGCCCAAGAATCATGATACCAGCAAGAGCTCCCCAGCCACCTACAGAGTGCACCAAAGTAGAACCTGCAAAGTCATAGAATCCCCAGGCATCGAGAACTCCACCACCCCATTTCCAGCTACCAATGATCGGGTACACGATACCCACAAAGATCACAGTGAAAATCAGGTAAGCACCAAGCTTGATACGCTCAGCTACAGCTCCAGACACGATAGTAGCAGCAGTAGCAGCAAACATCGCCTGGAATAAAAAGTCTGTCCAGTAAGTCATGCCAGCATCCATGTAACCAGCACTATTGTCGGCAGTAGCAGATGTCTCCAGACCAAAACCAGCAAATCCAAACCAACCCGGAACATCAAATCCAGGATACATCAGATTGAATCCCATCAATGAATAGGTCAGGATACCTATAATAGGAGTAAGCGTATTCTTAAAAAGTATGTTTACAGTGTTTTTGGACTGACCGAAACCAGTTTCCACACCAGCAAACCCCAGGTGCATAATAAAAACTAGCGCAGTAGCCACCATCATCCACACATTGTTTGTAGTGAGAAGGTTGGCAGTAATGTCTGCACTGTAATCCACCGCAGCAGCCGCTACAGTCTCCACAACTTCCGGTGCTGTCTCCGCTACAGCTACCGAATCTTGCATAATCATCAACAGATTGGTGATCATTTTCATAAGTTTTAGTTAACAATTCCTTTTTAGAGCAGATTTCTTCAAGATTCTGCAAATCCTGTGTTTTCTGCTTCAAATCTGAACCAAATTAAGCGAGATATTTGCAAAACATCAAAATCATGGTTTCAATTAGAACCTATTATGAGATGATATTTTGCAAATCGGAATGGAATTGGTTGAAATTTTAGCCGTGACCCGACTGTTTTGTTGAAAAATGTGCAAACGAGGTTGATTTTCGAACCACGAGCTTGTTCATATTGTAAAAATCACCTTCACCGAAATAATTTTAATTTTATCATAAATTCAGGTGATTAATTTTTGAATTTTTAATGATTTCACAGAATATTCTTCTGATTCTTCCAAAAACAGCAAATTGGCGCTCCAACAATTAGTCTACTTCTAATGCGTGGATTTCTCTTGCATAGCCTAATTTTAGGCCCATGGACATCAATGACGCGCTATTTCACACTGGAGAGGGGTCAGCTTTTACGGACATCCCCGCTTCTCCAGCTATTTATCAGACTAGCAACTTCGTTTTCAACACCTTTGAAGACATGCAAGCCTGTCTGGAGCACGAAGACAAGTCGCCCTTTTATAGCAGAGGGGCCAACCCCACCGTACAAACGCTTCAAAAAAAGCTTGCAGCACTCGAGCAAACCGAAGAAGCGCTGGTGTTTGGCAGTGGAAGTGCTGCTGTGGCGGCAGCTATCATGTCTCAGGTACAAGCCGGCGATCACATCACCTGTGTAGCCAATCCATATGGATGGACCAAAAAACTACTCAACACCATACTACAAGGGTATGGAGTGACCCATGATTTTGTACCCGCTCACGATACCGACGCCCTCCTGGCCGCCGTAAAACCAGAAACACGGGTGATCTTCCTGGAAAGCCCTAACTCCTGGACATACGAAATGCAGGACCTGGAACGGGTGGCAGCATTCGCCAAACAAAAAGGTATCACCACGATCATAGACAATAGCTGCGCCTCCCCGCTCAACCAACAACCAGCAAAATATGGCATAGACATAATGGTGCACTCGGCCTCAAAATACCTAAGCGGACATGCTGACATGGTAGCTGGAGTGCTTTGCACCTCCTCCAAAATGGCCAAACAGATTTTTCAAGGGCCCTACATGACCCTGGGCGGCATCTTATCGCCATTCGAGTCCTGGCTGATGATCCGCTCCCTTCGCACCCTGGAGATGCGTATGGACCGGGTAGCCTCCAATGCACTGGTAGTAGGCGAATACCTCGAAAACCACCCGAAAGTCACCAAACTATACTTCACCCACGCCAAAAGCTACCCGCAGCCTGAGCTGAGAGACAAGTACCTCAAAAAAGCAGGTGGTCTCATGACCATCGAACTGGACACTACCGAACTCGAGCAGGTCAAATCATTTTGCAATGCTCTGAAGCGCTTTAAACTGGGCTGCTCCTGGGGAGGGTTTGAGTCGCTGGCATTTCCAGCCGCCACTACCACTGGCTCGCTCAACTACCACAGTGATGACACGCCGGTAAATCGGGTTCGCCTGTATGTAGGGCTTGAAAATCCAGAGCTACTCATCGAAGACCTATCCAACGCCTTTGATGCCCTGTAAATCACTCCTTATATATATAGGTATACTACTTGTCTGCCTTTCGGCAAAAAGTCAGGCTACGGTCACCGGTATAATCACCGATTCTACCGGTGTGCCGCTACCATTTGCTACGGTATATGAGCAGGGCACTACCAATGGCACCACCAGCAATGCCAACGGCATCTACACCCTGAACCTATCGCCTGGCGAGCACATCATCGTGGCGCAGTATACGGGCTATCAGAAAAAATCCACCGCTGTAAATGTGGACACCTCTAGCTCCGACATCAAGCTCGATTTTCGGCTGTTGCCGGAAACCCTGGTACTGCAAGAGGTGGTAATCTCCGGAGACAAAAAAAACCTGGCCAAACAAATCATACGCAAGGCCATCAAAAAAAGGAAATATTACGCCAATGAAGTGGCTGCCTATACCACTGAAGTGTATATAAAAGGCCTACAGCGACTAGACAAACGCCCTAAAAACCTCCTCGGCATGACGATCACCATAGACACAGGCATCGTCTACCTTTCTGAGTCTATCTCGCGCATCAAGTACCTGCACCCTGACAAGATCAACGAAAAGATGATCTCCAGCAAGGTGAGCGGAAACAACAACGCCTTCAGCTACAATCAGGCAAGTGAAATGCTCATCAACCTTTATGACAACAGCTTTTATATCGAAGGACTTAGCGAAAGACCCTTTATTTCGCCACTGGCAAACAATGCATTTCTTTATTACAACTACGAATTTGCCGGCTCCATTATAGAAGAGGACCTGTACATCAATAAAATCAAAATCAGCCCAAAGCGAAAAACAGACCCGGCATTTAGCGGATACATCTATATAGTGGACAACAGCTGGCGGCTACACAGCGTAGACGTCAACCTCACCAGGGCCAATGGTATCGAATACCTCAACTCACTCAACTTCAACCAGGTATTTGCACCAGTAGGGCATGACATCTGGATGCCGATTTCCCAGCGATTTACATTTGAATTTGATGCCTTTGGGTTTGAAGGAAGTGGACATTTTACAGCCATCTACAGAAACTACGACATAGTACCCAACTACTATCAGCCCAGAAAAAGGAAAGACGAAACCGCTACTAAGCCAAAGAAAAAAGCCCCGGCATCACCTCCACCTGCTCAGCAGCAGAAAAATGAGGCAGAAGCACTTACGGAGAAAGACTTTAGCAATGCGGTGCTCACCGTAGAAGAAGGCGCCAACGAACGCGACTCCATGTACTGGGCAGCCGTAAGACCCATCCCCCTCACACCACTAGAGGTAAAAGACTACCAGCTCAAAGACTCGCTCCGCGAGATCAAATCCACCAAAGCTTATAAAGACTCGGTAGATCAGACCCGCAATCAATTCAAGTTTGGCAACCTGTTTTTTAGCGGATACACACACTACAACAGCTACGAGCGCAGGTACCTCACCCTCCCTACACTACTAGAAGGACTACAGTACAACAGTGTAGAAGGCCTGGTGATGAATCTGGAGTTTGGCTTTCAAAAACGCAATGAACATCATACAAACTACCGCATTACGCCTGCAGTTCGTTATGGATTTGCAAACAAAAAAGTACAGGCTCGCATCGAAGGGTTTAAGCTCCTAAACCCCAAAAAGCGCTCTTTCATCCTGGGGGGAATCGGCCGATACACCTATCAGCTCAACAATGACAACCCCATCCCCAACGAAACGAACACTTTCTTCAGCATCCTGAGAGGTAAAAACTACGCTAAATATTACCAGAAAAGCTTTGCGAAAGCAGGCTATCAAACTGAACTCATCAATGGAATGCTCATCACTGCTGCCGCAGGCTACGAACAGCGTACTCCAATGACCAACCACGCCAGCTACAACCTGGCCAACAGAGACTTTACACCCAACACTCCTACGAACGCAGAAATAGGAAACACGGCATTTGACACTCATGAGGCGCTACTCGCCTCTCTGCGTTTGGAGCTGAGCTTTGCTCAGCAGTACATAGACCGACCAGACCGAAAAATCATTCTAAAATCACCCTACCCAAAACTTCACCTTTACTTTAAAAAAGGGTTTCCGCTATTAGGATCAGACGTAAACTACAACCTCCTCAAGGCCGGCAGCACCTATGAATTTCGCATTGGCAGCATGGGTACCAGTGAAATATCCACCTGGGCAGGTGCATTTGTAGGTACCAAAACAATGAGCTTTGTAGATTTCGAACACTTCAACGGAAACAGGATCTACCTCTCCAAACTGGGAGGCCAAAACCTTTTTCAACTTCTCGACTACTATACCTACAGTACTCAAGACCGGTTTTTAGAAGCGCATTACGAGCACCATTTCAATGAATTTATTTTCAACAAAATCCCGCTGATTAAGCGACTAAACCTACAAGCTGTAGCCAGCGCCAATTACCTCACCACTCCTACAGCTGGGCAATACATGGAATTAGGCTTTGGTATCGAGCATATTTTTAAATTTTTCCGAGTAGACTTCTTCACCTCTATGCAAGATGGAGCGCATCAGCGCAATGGCATACGAGTGGGTGCAGGCTTTTAGCGCATCACATGCAAATATCCCTTGTAGGACGTGCGTGTATATTTCACCACGTAGTAATAGACCCCTGCCTCTACATTGGCTCCATCCCATACAAACTCCCGGCTCGATGACTCAAACACGGTGGCACCACTTCTATCGTGAACCGCAAAATATTCAAATGCATCATCACAGTTGTCTATAGGTAGGTTTTGCTCCGGCCTGGGAAGATCTACCAACCTAAACTCATCGTTTTTCCCATCTCCATTTGGGGTAAACACATTAGGAGGTAAAAATCGATTGAATCGCTCACGTGTCTCCCGCACTTCAAACGTAACCAGCATGGTGTCCAGCTTCTGAATGGGGCACCCATCATCGTAAGCCAAAAACACGATATCGTAAAAAGCAGAAGTCTCCCCAAAGTCTAGCAGCGAACAGTCGGGCGTCCACCGAAAAGTAGAAGTCACCCGCCCTTTTCCTTTGACCTCTTCCAGGCTAAGGGTTGGAGAATTGGGCAAACGAGCAGGATTCAAAAAAGTAATACCTACGGAATCATCCTCGTCCAAATCCAGGGCAGTTAGGTCCATTTCAAAAGGCACATTCACTTCCAGCGCTGTATCTGCTACCTGCACAAACTCTGGACTGTTGTTTTCATCCACATCCACGTGCACTTTAAATACCAGCGTATCTGCATTCACTACCTCACATCGATCCTGATCTTCGGCTACAAAAAGAAAGGTATAATCATCCTTACCCAGCACCAGGCTTTTGCAACTGACCGCCCAGGAAAATGGAGAAACAACCTCACCCACACCGCTGGCGTCATCAAATGTCACTCCTATACTATTTTGATCAAAACCATCAGCTATACAGCGCAAATACAAGGTGTCTCCATCCAGATCCGTGGCATTCACATCAAAGGTTAGTTGATCGCCAGGGCGTACTACTACTGAGTCACTGACCGAAACACTCACTTCAGGCTCGGTATTGAACGGAAGGACCACTTCCATATCCAGCCACAGCGGCTCGCTGACTACCTCACAAGTATCCAGGTCCTCTGCCAATATTCCTACCCGAAACTGCTGCTGATCGGTAAAATCATACGCCTGGCAACTGGTGTCCCAAAACAGGCTTGCAGTGATCTCTCCACGCACAGATGTCCGGGTCACTAGCGAAAAGCCTCGAGCTTGCGGGTCAGCCTCCCCCTCTACCACTAGCGATAAAATTATACTGTCGGCATCTACATCTGTAGCCCTGAGCGCTACCTCCAGCAGTGAATCTTCATTTACTACAAAGCGAGGACCTACAGGATCAAAGGACGGTGATACATTAGACGGAGGCTCCACGTAGATCGTAAGACGTGCCGTATCCAGCTGGGGTAGCGGACAAGCATCATCACCAGCAATCAAATCCACTATAAAAGGCTCATCACGGACTGGAGGGCAACCGGGCGCACAAAACTGTACTACCAGCGTATCTACGCCTTCACCCACATACGCCTGACTGATGCTAAAAACATCCTCAATATCCCCATCAAAGTTTACTCCCTCAGCCCGCAGGCTTATGGTCTCTCCCTGCGCGATATTGGTAATCACAAAATCAAAACATTTGTCTTCGTTTACACCGTAGTACAGAGTATCCACTTCAGGGTTAAAAGTTTCATTACCTGGAATTTTCACTCCTACCTCCGGAGGTTCAGGAGGCGTACACCCGTCTATAGCAAGCATCTGAAAATCACGTTGCACTTCGCCGATTTTCTCATCATCTCGCCACTCTTCTACCACCACCGAAAACACATACACACCCGGCTCAGCAGGATTGACCAGCAGTAACCCTTTGGTACTGATACTCAGCGGCTGTGCGCCCGGGATGACATTTCTCAGCGAATACCCTTCTGCCCACTCCACAGGAATATGTGGTTTGGGCTGTGGGATAGGCAATGGATCGTATGCCGAACTGTTGAGCGGAGTAGCCAGGCGGTACACGAGGCTATCTCCATCCCGATCTGACCCTGTAAAGCTTGTGTAATAGAGCTGGCCCACACACGCATAGTCACTTAGTGGCTTCAATAGCTCTGGAGAAGAATTGATAAATGGCACTCCGTCTTTCCAAAGGGGCGGAATCTCCAGCACATATTTCATACCTGTGCGTACCGGATTTACTATATTTTTAATCACCTCATTTCTACAGCATCGCTCCCAGGCAATGTAGTAGCCCTCCGGGTCGGCATATGCTTTGGGGTCCAGATTCACTTCTGCGCTCCACACCACGCGCCCCGTTTTGAGCTGAGCTATGGAGCAGTCTGGCTTCGTATAAGGCACCTCGTCATAAGACACCCGGGTGAGTAAGTGAGTAGAAACAGGCTCTGCGTTGGCTCCATGTCTATTGGCAAATAGATAGACGGTGTACTGATCTATGATCACGTCATTCTCGTCTTGTGCATCATCACGGTATTGGATGAGGTTGATCCGATAGCGCCCGGGCTCTATAGTGATAAACTCAATCTCTCCCCCAACAATATGATTTGCACGAGGTGATAGCGCCAAAAGCACACCACAAAGCATCACCCAAAACTTCCTTACAATCATATGTCTAATTCGAGCTAATCTGCATTGTACCTCTCCTTCTTCATGCAAAGCATCACAAAGTATTCGTTAGTTTTGCGCCGTGAGGAAGGTAGGTAAATTTATCGAAAAGCTGGAGATTCACGGCACCTCCTCTAAAGGAAAGCGCAGCTACCGGCTGGAGCACCTGACAAACTGCAAGCGCCAGGAGATAAGGTTAAAGGCAACACCATCCGGATACTCCATAGGGCAGATTAAAAGAATGAAATGGCTAGAAGATCAAAAAATAGTTTCGTAAAACGCGGCGAAGTAATAGAAATCACGATTCGAGAATACGCCTTTGGAGGAAAGGGGATCGGAAAAATCTCAAACGAGCATGGAGATTTTGTGATTTTTGTACCCAACACCATTCCTGGCCAGCAGGTAAAAGCACAGGTCAAAAAGATCAGCAAAACGTATGCAGAATGTAAGCTCCTGGAGGTAATCCAGCCATCTCCTGATGAAGTAGAAGTGCCGTATCAGGACATTCCCGGCGCACCTTACATCCAGCTACCACTGGACAAACAACACGCCTACAAAAAGCAGAGCACACTGGAGCTATACCGAAGGATTGGAAAAGTAAACGACGTAGCATCCCTTTTTGATGAATTTGTAAGCTCACCTGCCACGTTTCACTACCGCAACAAAATGGAGTATGCCTTCTCCGCCATCGGCTATGACCGGGAGCTAAAAACCGATGTAGATGAGTTCACGCTTGGATTCAAAAAAAGGGGCACCTGGTGGTGTGGCGATGACCTCAAAAAGGATTCCGGGCTGTTTGACAAAGAGCTGGAAGATCAGCTTCACCTCATCAAAGCATATTGCAAAGACACCGGACTTGCCCCCTGGCATGCCCCCAGGCAGGAAGGCTTTTTCCGGTATTTTGTGGTGAGAAAATCAAATAAAACCAACCAGCTGTTGTTCAATCTGGTGACCACATCAGATGGCTTGGAGCAGTTTGACCTACAGAAGTTTGCTGACTTCTTGGTTACTCGCTTTGGGGAGCGAGTAGCCGGCTTGATCCACACCACGAATGACGAAGTAGGTGATCGCACCATCGCCACTACCGGCGAAATCCAGCTCATCTACGGAGAAGATAAAATTGTGGAGGAGCTCAACGGTCTCAACTTCGAAATCAGCATGAAAAGCTTTTTCCAGACCAACCCACAGTCAGCAGAGAAGCTGTACAACAAAGTGGTAGACTATGCACTGGAAAAGAAAGAAACCGTGGACAACAACATCGTGCTGGACCTCTTCTGTGGCACGGGCACCATCGGGCAAATACTAGCATCCAAAAGTGAAAATGCGCAGATAGTGGGTGTGGACATAGTGGAGTCGGCCATCGAAAATGCCCGGGAAAACGCTGAGCGAAATGGTATCAAAGGCGTGAAGTTTCATGCTGCTGATGTGGGTAAATTCTTGAAAGAGCACCCACAATACTCCGGTAAAATCCGAACGGTCATTTTGGATCCGGCCAGAGCAGGCATCGCCCCGAAGACCTTACAAAAAATCATAGACCTCAACGCTGAGCGCATGGTCTACGTGTCTTGCAACCCTGCCACACAGGCGCGTGACATAGAGCAACTCGAACTTGCTGGTTATGCACTGAAGAAATTCAGCCTCGTTGATCAGTTTCCGCATACGGCGCATGTGGAAAGTGTGGCGTTGTTGGAGAAGTAAGAGTCGGCATGCATAATTGAGCATACCTCTCACTACCTAAAACCGACCTTAACAACGGACATTTAGTATATTGGCCGGTAGCATTAGCGATCACTACTAGCCAATATACCAATGAATCAAGCACAGTACACCACAAAAGGAACTGGAAAACAGGACATCCTAATTATTCCAGGAGGACCTGGTTTGGACCACAGTTATCTCCAGGCATTCTTCCAACACCTGGACCTTTCCACCTATCGAGTCACCACTTTTACCCCAAAAACGTATCTGGCAACAGATTTTAGTAAAGTAAGCTATGAGGCTTTCACACAAGATCTCAAGGAAATTCTTGAGGAAATCGATGCAACAACCCCTATCATCATCGGCCATTCATTTGGGGTGACCATCGCCACTGAAGCCCTCAAACGACTCAATATTCCAGTCAAGGCCTTCATCTCCCTCAACATGCCCGAATCAATCACCAAATACAACAGCAACTTGCGGGTGTTGATCGAACAATTACCGGAATCGCTATCAAGTAAAATTCTGGAGTTTGAAGAAAAGGGGGACTTTGGGGATGAGTTTTTCGGATTCGTTTTAAGCGAATGGTATCCCCGACACGCGATGAAGATCACGCCCTTCCCGGAAGAGTTTATGAAAAGCATGGCTACATTTAACAAAGGTCTGTGGGCATATGCTATGGGCCCCAACCTTTTTCGGATGGATGGAGCACTCGCTGACTGGGAAATCTATGAAGCATTTTATGCGCTCGATTTCCCGAAACTATTCGTGTGTGGTGACTCAGATACCATCTTCACAGAAGACGTGGAATCCATGGCACAACAAAGCAAAAATGGACACTCATTTACCTACCCTGACGCTGCTCATTACCCGTTCATCGAAAACCCAGACACCTTCTTTAGAAAACTAAACGCATTTTTGAGTAATTTACCTGCAGATACCAAGTAGCAGGAGCCGTGCCAGCCAAGACAGCAGTAGAACTAAACGAGGATATCAGAAAGAATTTTGCACAAGCCAACATATCAGGCGAGTCCAAATATGTGGATGTCTTTAGTCTGCCAATCCAGAAACCTATTTATGAAGTTCAGGTCAACCGCTTTACTGTCAATCCAAATGCCAAAGTAGCAGGCTTCTCAGCTAACGAACTTCCGTCATTAGAACACTATTACGATATTATGCTGCCAGAAGATCGAGCATTTATCCTCGATTACAGCAGCAACCTGGTCTCTTACATGGGCAATAACTTTTTCAATGATGATCACCAGTTGCTAGAAGAGTCTTCGCATGTAACCTTCCGCATGAAAGGCAAAAGAGGAAAAATATACACCTACAAAAGAATCTCCATACTCAACGGAATCTGCCAACAAAAAATAAGCAGTAATGTAAGCTATCTCGAGGACATTACCTGGCTAGGCTCCAGTAACATAAGAAAATGGAAAACAGAGGGAAAGAACCTCATCGGATTCGATTATAACATGCCAGAGCTCGCCCTGTTACGCAATACACTTTCTGGTCGGGAATTGGAAATCCTGAGACTCCTCGCCCGTGGATTTAGCTCATCAGATATTGCCAATGGACTATTGATTTCCATTCACACCGTAAAAACGCATCGTAAAAATATGTTGCGAAAACTTGAGGCGGCAAATACCGCGGAGCTCCTATCTATTGCCCGAGATCTGAAGCTGTTTTAAGAGCACATCTTATTACAAACCCGGCACTTCCAATCACCATTCACTCACATCAGTAACCCTAAAATATCGACACTTTGTGTTTCTTTGCGGAAAACATGGGTTTCGTCATGTTTCTTTCAATCACAGGTTATTCATCTAACGCCAAAGTAATCATGCAAAACGACCCTACTTTAGACCCCAAATACCTGGGAAAAATTTCTGCAGACTTTGTAAAAGTGGCTGAGCAGCTAAAAGAAGCTGCCTATCAGATCAGAAAACGCAATTTTTCGGAGTACCCTATTTTTCCGATTTCCAAAGAAGATATTCCTATCGGGCAGCTACTTTACGAAAAAGGTAAAATGACCAACGAGTGGAACTACTACGCCTCATTCCTGGAAGAGTTTGAGCAACGTGAGCTGGTAGCCGAGAAAGAAGCCTTCAAACAGGCCTACAAGGATGCTGATGAATTTTGCTGCTTATTTATCGTAGATAGAGAATTTACCAACTTCGTATTTATCCCCTACCCCGTAGATTGATTGAAATCTTTTTGTAACAATTTTTCCATTGAGAAGATTATAAAAGCATGGAAGAACAAATGAATAAAGCAAAAGATCTATCTGCTCAGGCAATGGAGTATGTATGGACCTATGGCCCTAAAGTAGTACTGGCGATTATTACGCTGATCGTTGGTCTGTGGATCATAGGCATCATCACCAAAAACCTGAGAAAAGTAATGACCAAGCGGGAAATGGACCCTTCATTGGTTCCTTTCCTTACCACCATTCTGAGTGTAGCATTGAAAATCATGCTGCTTATCTCGGTAGTAGGTATGGTAGGTATAGAAGTCACCAGTTTCATTGCTGTATTAGGTGCTGCAGGGTTGGCAGTAGGACTCGCCCTGCAGGGAACCCTACAAAACTTTGCAGGTGGTGTGGTACTGCTAATTTTACGCCCATTCAAAGTAGGCGATGTAGTAGATGTAAAAGGCTACCTGGGCACCATCAAAGAAATACATGTGTTTTACACCATAGTGAGCACTTTTGACAAAAAAACAGTCTACATCCCTAATGGAGACCTGGCAAACTCTGACATGACTAATCTATCACAAGAAGAAATTCGTCGGAACGCCTGGACATTCGGAATCGGATACGGTGATGATGTGGATCAAGCCAAAACCGTTCTCAAAAGGCTGATCGATGAAGATGAGCGTATCCTGGATGATCCTGAGCCTTTTATTGCTGTAGAATCTCTTGGTGACAGCTCTGTAAACCTTGTAATACGCGCCTGGAGTACAGCTGCAGACTTGTGGCCTGTCCACTTTGACATGAATGAAAAGGTCTATAAGGAGTTTGCAAAAGAAGGCCTCAATATTCCGTTTCCTCAAATGGACGTGCACCTTCACAAGGAAAAAGAAGATTGACCCTTACTACAAACACACAATTTGCGAAGGTGAGTCATTTGGCTCACCTTTATTTTTTTGGTCGAGTTACAAATGTTTTAACTTCATCCTATGAAACAAATTGCTATAGCCTTTCTACTGATTTTGACAGCATTCACTACCCTGGCGCAGGGAGATTACGCCGTACTGGCCTCTACTGATACACTCTATGGCAAAGTCACGCTATTAATGCCCGAAAACACGACCGAACGCATCACCCTCACTACAGAGGAGCAGGAATATACCTTTGCTGCCAACCAACTGCTGGAAGTCAAAAAAGATGATGATTACTACAAAGGCGTACGGTTTGGAGACAAATACCGCCTCATGAAAAGGCTCACAAAAGGCTACCTCACTCTTTTTGAATACAGGTACGACGACAGTTTTCACTTTGGTGCCCAATACCTCCTCAAAGCCAATGGAGATGGCATGGAAGTTCCCAACATAGCCTTTAGGTCCAATATGAGTAAGTTTTTAGAAACCGAATGCCCCGGTTTTGCGCAGAAAGTAGCAAATAAAGCTTACAAACGCTCCGAGGTGGTCCAACTGGTGAAAGACTTCAACAACTCCTGCACAGACAGACAGCCTACCCCGTTGGATCCAGCAAAATCAAATGATTCACTTTATGACCTGGCTACCTTACTGGTGGACATTCAAAAGCGTCAAGCCTCTGGTGAGAAAATACCTGCCTATATGATCCAGGCACTGGAATCCTATGCTGATCAAGACGTCAACAAAGCTTTAAAAGGCCTAATAGACAACCTGAAAACGAGCAGATAAGATGTGGCTGATCAACAGCGATGTGGGCGAAGGCACTGGTAATGACATAGCTTTAATGCCGCATTTGGACCTATGTAGCATAGCCTGTGGAGGACATATAGGTGATGAAAACAGCATTCGGTCTACTATCCGTCTGGCTGTGAAACATGGTGTAAAGATAGGAGCTCACCCCTCCTACCCTGATCCTGAAAACTTTGGACGTAAGTCTCTTGACATTTCGAAAAGTGAGCTGGAAGCCTCCTTAAACGAACAATTGCAACAAATCGCCAAAGTATGCCAGGAGGAAAACACATCCCTTCACCATATCAAAGCGCACGGAGCGCTGTACCATGATATCTCCAATGATTTGGATATTGCCAGACTCTTCCTAAACAGCACCAAAGTGTATAGTACAAGCGTACTTTTACTCCCGCCGGTGGGTCATGGTATTGCTTTAGCAAAAGCTACAAACCGTGCTGTCATGATTGAAGCTTTCGCAGATCGGCGCTATGATGCCTCTGGCAATCTACTGGCACGGTCGATGGCCGGTGCCGTGATCAGCTCTGCACAGGATGCCCTTCAGCAAATAGAGCAAATCGCCTTGACGCGCACAGTAACAGCGAATACAGGCGAAGAAATCCCAATGACTGGAGAAACATTTTGTGTACATGGAGACAATCCAGCCTGTGTGGCTATCGCAAAGCATCTACACCAGACCAAATATGGATAAACTGTCTTTTCATTCGCTAAACGCTGATACGCTACTGATACAATGGAATAGCAGTGTGGACCAAAACTTGCTGTATGAGATCGTCCATACTGAAAATGCGATCCACGAGAACCTTTCGGATGTTGTATTGGAAACCTACCCCGCCTATACCAGTATAGCCGTGCATTACAACCCGCAGCGCATTGCAGCGAATGCATTGGCCAAGGCCATCACATCCTGCCTTGCAGCACCCAAACGCCCCATGACCTTTTCCGAATGGCAACTTCCCGTTTGTTATGACTCCACTTTTGCTTCAGATTTGGAGCCTCTGGCTAAAGCCAAAAACCTAACGCCCGAAACCCTCATCCAAAAGCATAGTGAACCCACATATCTGGTGCACTTTATAGGTTTTTTACCCGGATTCCTGTATTTGGGCGGCCTGCCTGACACTTTGCATCATCCCCGCAAAGCCACCCCGGACCGGGCTATAGCCTCAGGCGCAGTAGCGATCGGCGGAAGCCAAACAGGAATATACCCCATGGAATCACCTGGCGGATGGCATGTTATTGGCAATTGCCCCATATCCTTTTTCAATCCTCAAGGGAAACCTCCTTGTCGTATTCGACCCGGTGATCGCGTACGCTTTCAGGCTATTTCTGTAGAAACACATCGCAAACTGGCTCGTGAGAAAAACGATGTACTAAATCCAATAGACACTTTCCAATGGGACAGCTAATCATCCAAAAACCAGGATTATTTACCTCCATTCAAGACGCAGGGAGGTATGGATACCGGCGCTATGGCGTACCGCTTTCGGGTATGATGGACACTTACCATGGTCGATTGGCCAATATGCTGGTAAACAACCCTACCGACAGTGCGGTACTGGAAATCACACAATCAGGCCCCACCATACAAGTGATCGGGGCTACGGTGGCAGCTATATCCGGAGCAGACCTGTCTGCCTGCCTGGATGACCAACCGATCTCGCTCAACTCCGCTTTTTTGATAAAATCAGGCCAAAAACTACGGTTTGGCGCACCCAGATACGGAGTCCGTACTTACCTGGCTGTACGTGGAGGCTTTCGAGCGGACGTCATCATGAACAGCAGGTCTATGTTCGCTCCTATCACCTCAAAAAACATGCTCCAGGCCGGAGATATAATTGAGTTTGACGACACCAGGTCTACTGAAGCACACCATGCCTCGGTCAGTTCACCTGAATCTTTTTTTACTACCGCAGAACTGCTAGCCACACCAGGCCCAGAGTTTGACATGCTGACCACTTCTATGCGCAATCAGCTTCTGAAAGCAGTCTGGACCATCAGTTCGCACAACAGGATGGGCTACCAGCTCAATGCCGAACTGTCTGCGAACCACCTCAGCATAACTACCGCCCCTGTCACGCCAGGCACGGTGCAGCTCACGCCCTCCGGCAGCCTACTGGTATTGGCTAGAGACGCTCAGGTGACTGGAGGGTACCCCAGGGTGCTGCAACTCTGCGAGGAATGTCAAAACCAGCTGGCTCAGAAAACCAGCAATCAGCAGGTGAAAATCACCCTTCAGAACTGAACCAAACCCGCACCGACAACCACAAACCAACCTCGACGTGGAGACAATATTTTCAAATCGATAGAAATTAGTCAGGGTTTCCCCTTTAGTTTTGGCCCATGCCAAAGACCTATTTCAATTGGAGCAGCGGAAAAGATTCAGCAATGGCACTGCACCATCTTACTACCACTCCATTATACCCTGAAGTACTACTTACTACTGTAAACAGTCACTTTGAGCGTGTTACGATGCATGGCCTGCGTATAGAGCTACTGGAGCTTCAAGCACAGAAAATAGGACTGCCACTAGAAAAAGTACTGCTTCCCGAAAACGCTTCTATGGAGAGCTACGAACACGTGTGGAATGGTAAACTTGACAACCTGAAAAGCAGAGGGTTTACTGATACCATTTTTGGAGATATTTTCCTCGAAGACCTCAAGGATTATCGTCAGCAACAGCTAGCGCCTTTCCAGATCACCCCTCATTTTCCTTTATGGGAAAAGACACTCAGGCCCTAATGCATCAATTTTTCAATATGGGGTTTAGAGCAGTAGTAGTGAGCGCCAGCAATCAGTACTTTGATGAGTCATTTGTAGGCGCCGAACTCACGCCACAGCTCATAGCAGACTTACCAAAAGACGTAGATCCTTGTGGTGAAAATGGTGAATTTCACACCTTTTGTTTCGATGGCCCAATTTTCCATGAGCCCATTAAGTTTACTATAGGTGAGAAAAGCTACAGGGAATACCCAGCTCCTACTACTGAAGGTCAGGTAGGTTTTTGGTTTTGTGACCTACTACCTCATGACGAATGATCCGCTACAATCACCCATCGACCTTCCTTTTGTTGAAAAACCACCGAAAAATGACCGAAAACAGGCTCTTTTCGCCACAGTGACCACTTTCCGATCATCAACCAACTTTGTTTTGACAACAAGCGGACCTCCAAAATATCAAAAGTAAGGGTACCCATCTCCTCTTGGCCAGGGTAGTTTTTCTGATAGTTTTGCAAGGTTGCTTCCCACCCATAGGTGACTCCACTTTGCCCTACAAAAACCAAAGAATCTGACTTCCAATATCCCTGCATAAAGCAGGTAATATCTCCAGAATTCCAGCAATCTTCTTGCTCTTTCAGAATTTTCCGAATCTCTTGCTCCTGCGCCATTGCAGGCACTGCCACCATGAACAATAAGCAATACCATAGATTTTTCATATCAGGAATATAAATATTCAAAAGCACTACTATACGCCTGGCGTGCCTGAAAATCCTGAATCATCTCATCAAAAAATACATTAGTGCTCAGGGTTGCAGAGTCTCCTATCATTACGAGCAAATGTCTGGCGCGAGTCATAGCCACATTCATTCGCCGCTCATCAGCTAAAAATCCGATTTCACCGTTAGGATTACTTCGGGTAAGCGAAATCATCATAATGTCTCGCTCCTGTCCCTGAAACGCATCAACTGAATTGATAGAGATTCTTTTTAGCAACTGATCCTCCCACCCTTTCTCTGCCAAATACTTCCGCAAAAGCTCAGACTGGGCCTTGTAAGGAGCGATCACGCCTATTGTCACACGCTGACGGTCCTCGTCAGCCAGGCCCTGGAGCGTCTGTTCCAGGCGCTGAAGGACAAAATGAGCTTCTTCTTCATTGTAGGTAGAGAGCGTTTCGGGATTTAGCTTTTCATCAAACCCACATCCCGCAGTATCCACAAATTCTACCTGCCTGTCATACATTGCCCGGCGTTGAGCAATGAGAGCTGCACTCTTCAGTTTTCCTTTATAAAATTTCTTGTTTGAAAAATGCATAATGGCATCATGCATCCGATACTGCGTATCCAGCATGACATCCGCATCATAAGTCATTATGGCTCGCTCAAAGAGCGTTTGAGCCAACCCCTCCTGGGCAGCCTCTCGGGATTTTACCGTGGGTGGTAGCTGCCAGTGATCCCCCGCCATCACTACTCGGTGTGCTTTCATCACAGGTATCCACGAAGCTGGCTCTAGTGCCTGAGAAGCCTCGTCTATAAACAAAGTCTTATAAGACCTTTTGAAGATGTAATTATGGTTGGCACCCACCAGTGTACAAGCAATTACCTCGGCCTTGTTTAGCTCATCCTGGATCATATGATCCTCAAGCATACGCACATCATCACGCAAATTGCGAGCTTCATCCAGCAGCATTTTTCGCTGTTCGCGTTCTGCTCGGCCAAAATTGCGCTTGTACTTTCTACCGAGCGAACGATACTCCTCAGCCTTGCGGCGCAAGTCCTTCAGCATTTTAGCATCAGCATGCTCTGCCAACCTGGCATCCAGCGTGGTACTCACCACCTCCTCTGTGACTCGCGCAGGGTGCCCCATACGCAGCACTCTGATTCCTTGCTGTGTTAGTTTTTCTGCCAGCAAGTCTACGGCAGCATTGCTTGCTGCGGCTACCATCACCTGTTTTTCTTCAGATACGGTATCCTTGATGGCTTCTACCAGTGTAGTGGTCTTGCCTGTACCTGGAGGCCCATGCACCAGTGCGAGATCTTTGGCAGACCGTATAAGCGAAAGCGCCCTGTTCTGACTTTTATTTAGAGCCGGATGATCATAGTCGTACCCTTTGCCAAATGATGGAGCTTGCTTGCCCAGTAAAATCGTTGCTAGCTCTTTGAGTCTCCCTTCTCGTACTTCAGCCATTCGTCGCATGGCTTTTTCCATTTCATCATAAGTGCTTTCATCAAACAGCAAATCCACTCCAAGCCTGCCTTCATCCATCCAGTCTGGTGGATCCTCACGGTTGAGCACCATTGTCATATAGCGCTCGTTTACTTTGCTCACTATCCCTGAGGCACTCAGCTTTTTCTTAGGATCGTTTAAAAAGAGGCTTACCGATGCTCCTACCTGAAAAAAATGACGCTTGTCGACATCTATGGTGCGTTCTATCTGTACCACCCACTTTTCTCCTGTACCCAAATATGACCGGCCAGGAGTCACAGGATACCACGTCACACCTTCCTTTTTCCGATCTTCCAATGATCGATTGCGAATTTTACTTTCGTATTGCTTTCGATCTTCTTCCCGCTCCTTGCGCAGTAGCTGCAAAAGGTGTAGGAAATGCTCAGAATGATTCATGTTATTTTTTCAAATACTGCTGAATGGTAGACTTCAGAGCAGCCTTGTCAGTAGATATGTCCGGGTCACTGTAGATTTTCATCATCAGCTCCACCAGCGCTTCTTCGCGATAGCCTAGCTTACTGGCTAGTTTGGCACAGAAGCGAATTTCTTCTTTGTATAAACGCCCATCTATTTTCATCAAACGAACGATATTATAAATGTATTCATAGCGCTCATCATCTGTGAGCCTGGACAGGTCTTCGATGAGTGTAGGGTCCTCAAAGCACCTGCTGATTTCGTCAGAGGACATACCATTAGCCTCTCCGATTTGTTTGATCAAGTCAATTTCATCTTGAACAATTACACCATCTACCTTGGCAAGCTGTACCAGGAGATTGAGATGTGTACGAGTCATATTTGTAGAACCTGATGCGATAATGTTTGGCTTTTATGGCTACTCTGAAAATAATTTTTAAACTTAAGCCAAAAACCAGTGACGAACAAAAAATTTGTTTGTACCCCTCACTAGCTCATGAATTATCTCGCTCATTTATACCTTTCAGGATCAGACCCAGATATCACTATAGGCAATTTTATCGGTGACTTTGTGAAGGGCAAAGCTTTTGAGCGTTTCGACCCAAAAATTCAAACGGGCGTATTGCTGCACCGCACCATAGATGAATATACCGATAGTCACCCGGTGGTGATGCAAAGCAAAGAACGCCTCAGGCCCAATTATCGACACTACGCTCCGGTTATCGTTGATATATTTTATGACCACTTTTTGGCCGCAAAATGGAACGACTTTCATCACGAGCCTCTCCTTCAGTTTACGGAGCGCTTCTTTGATCTAACGAGCGATTATGCTCACATCATACCTGACAAGGCCCGACAGATGCTGGCGTATATGAAGCGAGACAACTGGCTATATCATTACCAGCACCTACGGGGAATCCAGCAGGTGTTGAATGGTATGTCCAGACGCACTACTTTTGACTCGCACATGGAGCTGGCTCTCGCAGACCTCAAAGAAGATTATGAGGCCTATGAGCATGAGTTCATGACGTTCTTTCCAGACCTTAAGCTGTGTGCACATCGCTTTTTAAATGAAAACACCTCACCGGACACCCTTTAAATGAAAGAAATCATCTACGTGGGCATTGGCGGCTTTGCCGGAAGTGCAGGGCGCTACCTGATTAGTAAGTGGCTACCACCTTTAGGCGCTGCAGGAACCTTTCCATTGGGTACTTTCGCGGTAAACCTCATAGGCAGCCTGTTGATTGGCTTTTTGGCCGCTATCCTTACAAAACAGTCATCTAATACCCTTCAGCTAATCCTTATCACAGGCTTCTGTGGTGGCTTTACCACCTTCTCCACTTTCTCTGCGGAGGGCCTCAAACTATTAAGGGCTGGACATACGATTCCTTACTTCACTTATTTGGGGCTAAGCATCACTGGAGGACTCTTCTGCTGTATGATTGGGTGGTGGATCGCGCAGAAAATTGCAGGCTAAAGAAACAATAAGGCCCTTATTGGTCGTTTATGATGGTAAAGCGGCGCTATGATCAATTACTACGCCATATTAGGTATCGCCGAAAATGCCAACCAGTCTGAAATCAAAGCGGCGTTTAAACAAATGGCCGTAAAATATCACCCAGACAAGCATGCCGGGGATACCACTATGGAGGAGCGGTTTAAAGAAGTGAATGAAGCCTACCAGGTGCTCTCAAATCCGTTCGAAAAAGCGCGCTATGACCTTCAGTTAAAATACGGGGAACCTAAAGCTCCAACCTACACCTATCAACCTGCACCCCAACCCCGCAAAACGTACAGTCCACCTCCCATCAATTGGCGTGAAAACTGGGTAGCCACAGGGTATGCATTTGCCTTTACCTTCATAGTAGCCACTGTAGTGATGACAGGAATATGGATCAAAAACACAATAGATGCTGCCAAGCTTCAAGAGCTTTTGAGCGAAAGAAGAGCGCTGTTTGAGCAAGCTCAGCGTGACTATAACCTTGGAAAAATTCAAGAAGCCATCGTATCAATTAACAACCTGGGCACTTTTAGAGAAGGTGAAGAAGATATGGAAGCCTATAAAACGAACATCTTTGAAAACCTGATCTTTGAGGCCGAAAGCCGCTACAACAGAGGATTATATACGGACGCCATTCCATACTATGAGCTCATAGAAAACTATGCCCCGCGCAGCCCTCTGCCTGTCAAAGAACACCTCTGCGTATCATACCGGCACACCGACCAATATGATGAGTCCATTAAAAAAATAAAAGAAATGCTCATTGCCAACTACCGCAAGATGGAAAACTACTTGCTCATGGCACAAATCCATTACTATGACCTGAAAAATAAAGAGGAAGCCAAAAAATACTACGAAATAGCCAGTGACCTGGCCATAAAAAAATACGAAGCTATTTATGGAGACGCCTACCCATTGATCCTGAGTGGACGCATGCTTCCTGAAAGCCACTATACCCTGTATACCGAGCTAGCCAATATCTATCTGGAAACCGGCTACCCTGAAAGAGCGATAAAAGCTACTCGCTGGAACATCAATGTGTGGCCAGACAGTGCTTCAAACTATGCCATTGCGGCTAGAGGGCACGAAAACCTAAAAAATTACAACCTGGCCTGTGCTTTTTGGAAGGAGGCAATGTCCAGAGGTTTCCCTTCTGAAGCTATGGGCCTGATCTGTGACTAATCGTCAGCAAACAGCTGATCAAATTCACTACTACTTCCACTCAAACGAGTTTCACAACGCTGCCCTCGCAATAGCGGAAAATCATCAGCAGGAAGAAACTGTGACTTGGCACTCATCAGCTCCTCTCGAGCTTCCTTCTTTACCTGCTTTCTTTTGATGGTCTCTATAAACCTGCGAATTTGGACCATATCTTCGAGCAATAGTGGCGGCACCTTTACAGGCTTATCATCGTCGCCTTTTGCCACCATAGTGAAATAGCTGGAGTTGGTATGCTTGATGGTGTGCTGCTTTACATCCTCAGCAGTGACCTGTATGCCTACTACCAGAGAAGTATTGCCAACATAATTGACAGAAGCTTTGAGGTGAACCAAATCACCAACCTCCACAGGCTGTAAAAACTCTACTTCATCTACCGAAACCGTCACACAATATGCGCCTGCATGCTTGCTAGCACAAGCATAAGCCACTTTATCCATTAATGAGAGTAGAATCCCCCCATGTATCTTACCGCCAAAATTGGCATAGCTGGGGATCATGAGTTCTGTAAGGGTAGTTTGAGAAAATTTTACAGGCAGTGCTTCCATAGAAAAAGGTTAACCAACAAAATCACCGCTTTGCTGGCGACATTTACGTAAACGATTGTTTAATACCAGCTTCCACCACGGTCCTCGGGTAAAAACCAGCTTTAATTTCACAAAAAAATTATTTTTTTCAAGCTCCTTTCTTCCGGGGCTCCCAGGTATACCGGCCGGCTGCACCACATATTCAAAACCCATCTTACGAGTAGCTTGTAACGCACATGGATTACCATACAAAATCCCACGAGATGACTCAGTATACAAGTAATCATAGCGCTTGCGTTTCGGGCGATTGGCGTTCTTATTGGCTTCCATGCCCATGGTTACATTTTCAGTAGGAAAGTCCCTTTTATAAACATCACGCGCAGCCTGACTACTGGCTGCACTCACCACTGCACTCACTAGCGTCACTACCAAAATAACTCGTAACATCATCATACGGCAAAATCATTAGCCTTCTCCTGCTTAATATTCATAAAGATAGTGATCTTACAATATCTTTGGCAGCTAATCACAGACCATACACTTTTTCTAATGAAACATTTGGTAAGTTTTGTACTCAGAAATGTACCACGTAAATACCTTCAGCTAGTCAGTCATCATGCCTTGCGGGTGATGGCCCTGTTTTACAAAGGTAAAGGTGTACAGTGTACCGTCTGTGATTCTGAGTTTAGAAAATTTCTACCCTATGGCAGGGAATCCCGAGAAAATGCCCTCTGCCCAAAATGCCTGGCACTGGAGCGTCACCGACTTATTTGGCTGTACTTAAATGAACGTACTGACTTCTTTACCAAAGAACGAAAAATGCTTCACATTGCCCCTGAGCTATGTTTCATTGACCGTTTCGAAGCCCTACCGAACCTGGACTATATTACCGGAGACATAGAGTCACCTCTGGCAAAGGTGAAAATGGACATTCATAAAATCCCTTTTGATGCCAATAGTTTCGATGTGATTTTTTGCAATCATGTACTCGAACATGTAGCTGATGACCTCCTGGCCATGCGTGAGATGCATCGAGTGCTCAAACCAGGCGGATGGGCGATACTACAAGTTCCTTTTTTCCCTCCCTTGCCCGAGCAAACCTTTGAAGATGCTTCCATTACCTCTCCAAAAGAACGCGAAAAAGCTTTTGGTCAGGATGATCATGTGAGGCTCTATGGCCAAGACTATGCAGATCGGCTACAGCAGGCTGGGTTCCAGGTAGTAGAAGAAAAACTGGTATTCGAATTACCCGCAGAAACCGTGAAAAAATATGCGCTTCCGGCTGAAGAGATCATCTACCGGGTAGAAAAGCACTAATAAAGCTCGATGTATTTTGTATTGGGATTGATGCCTCTTAGTTTTCTGATCCACTCATATACCAAACCATACCCATATCCCGTCAGCTGAAGTAAAGCCACGACAGGTGCCAGTAATGCCACACGAACAGAGCGTGTAACAAACAAGGCCTCTACACCAATCAAGAAAAGGTACAACCCATAGCCCAAAACGCCCAGGTAGCCCAGAGGATGCCCAAGAGCACTTAGTACCAGCGATAAGACCATCCCCAACACAAAAAAGGTTGGGAACAAATGAATTAATCCTACCTGGCCCTTATGAAACCTGGAAAGGTTAATTCTTGCTCTTCCAAAGTACTTGAGCTGTTTGTAAAATTTATGAAGACTCGTTCTTCTTTTGTGGTATACGTATGCCTCTGGAATAAGGGCGGTCTTAAAACCAAGCTTCAGAATGCGTGTACTAAACTCCATATCTTCACCCATAAAAGGGATAACATAGCCCTTTGTCTTCTCAAAAACCTCTCGGCTGATGCCCATATTAAAGCTGCGAGGATGATAAGTACCCACATGAGACTTGCGCCCACGAATTCCTCCGGTGGTGAAAAAAGAAGTCATCACATGATTAATTGCTTTTTGGGTAAATGTAAACGAGGTGTGAGCAGCATCTGGCCCACCATATGCATCCACAGGGGTCGTTTCCAAAAAAGCATCTACAGCCTCTAAATAATGGGGTGGGATAAGACAATCGGAATCAAAAACAATGAGGTATTTGCCCTGAGCACGTTCATAGCCATAGTTACGCGCAAAGCCCTGTCCCCCATTAGCTTTTTCAAAATAATGGATGTTTAGTACATCTGAATATTTTCCGGGCAGGTGGTCACAGCGTACCGTGGAACCGTCCTCTACTAGCACCACTTCAAAATCAGTAAATCGCTGATGGGTAAGGCTTTCCAATAATTCGTCTACCTCATCAGGGCGATTGTATACAGGGATAATAATTGAGTATTTAGGCATCGCCCAGCGTTTCACTTATCAGGTAATCACCCTTTTTGGGATTAGCCTGTATGATCATTTCACCTAAAAATCCCGCTAAAAACATTTGTGATCCTATTAGGATGCCTACCAGCGCAAGAAAAAATAAAGGCTGATCCACTACATCACGCACTGGTAAATCCATGTATTGACGGTACAGCTTATCTCCTATTACATAGACCGTCACCATCATACCAAACAAGAATGATAATATACCCAATGTACCAAAAAAGTGCATCGGCTTTTTGCGGAAACGCGTCACAAAGCTAACCGAAATGAGATCGAGAAACCCGTGAATGAAGCGTTCCAACCCAAACTTGGTTGTCCCGTATTTTCGTTCCCGGTGCTGAACGACCTTCTCACCAATCTTATAAAACCCGTTCCACTTAGCTATCAATGGAATATAGCGATGCATTTCCCCATACACCTCTATGTTTTTGACTACCTCACGATCATACGCTTTCAGCCCACAGTTAAAGTCATGTAGTTTTATACCGGACACCCAACGTGTCACTCTGTTGAAAAATTTGGAAGGAATCGTTTTCCCTAGTGGGTCGTGTCGCTTTTTTTTCCAGCCGGATACCAATTGAAAGCCTTCCTCACGAATCATACGAACAAGCTCTGGTAGCTCATCCGGACTATCTTGCAAGTCAGCATCCATAGTCACCACTACAGCTCCTCTCGCGCGCTCAAAACCGGTCTGTAGTGCCGCGGATTTTCCATAGTTTCGATTAAACTTAATACCTACGGCTCTCCCATCTTTAGCATAAAGGCCCTTAATAACCTGCCAGGAACTATCCTGACTACCGTCATCGATAAACAACACCTCCGCAACTAACTGGTGCTCATCTACCACTCGGCAGATCCATGCAAACAGCTCTGGCAAGGACTCCTCTTCATTATATACCGGTACTACTATCGAAAGATCTACTGCTTGCTCTGACACTTAATTATTCAAATTCTGGTCTTGAATTTTTGTTTATAGCCGAAATGATCAGAGATATGATCACGCCCGCAATCACTCCACCTACGATACCGAACACGACCATCATACCAGGTGTCATGAATTTCTCAGAGATACTCAATGCCTGATCGATCTGGTCGTCAGACATCCCCTGCTCTTCCATCGACATTCGCTGCACCTCTTTGATATTTTCAATAAAGGACGTATTGATAAACTTCACATAGATAAAGGTGAATACTGCAGAGATACAAGAACTTACAAGTGCGAGCAATGTTCCCAAGCCCACGCCTTGCCCATAATTCATGTAGCCGTCACCTTCTCTCAGATACTCCTTTTGTGCAAAAAAGATAAGCGCTGCAGTTACTAAGACTCCCACCCAGTTTAGGTATTGATTGTCGTAAAGCCCGGCAAAATCTATGATGATGAAAAAAATAATAGCAATAAGTCCATTAATTACCCCGTATTTAATGGCTACACTTTTCATGGACACATTTGTTTCTTCCATTTTATTCTTATTTAAGAGTTAGGTTGTTTCCTTAAAATTATGGATATCACCGGGGTAACAAAGAATCCTGTCAGAATTTTTTGCATAGCGGATCTCCAAATCAGATCCCATTTGGTCGTTTGTGCTATCTGCTGGAGCTGACTTTGGTAGCCCTCTTCGCCTATTTTTTGGATGTAAACATCTTTTCCCTTCTCTAGAAGAGCCTTAGCTGAGTCCTGATATGCAGAAATCGCAGATGGCTCCGCAGAAAAATATATCAGTACATAAACCAAAAACAATGCAGTTCCAACAGTATATACCCAAAACCCCACCGTCATGCCCTGCCAAAAATGTAACACGCTGCCATTGGTGTCTTTTTGGTTTTTTATAGCGGCAAATATAAATACGCCGAATATGACCAAATTCACTAAAAAGTGACGAAAATCTGTAATAGGGTTGCCATCCATCCAAATGGATACTTGAAATACCGCAGCTAAAAACACCCCACAAAACCACGCAAACTTTAATGCCGACTTAATCATTACCTATCAATTGTTCAAATACAGCCCGGACTGATACACACCAAGACTTTTTCCCTTCAGTTCCTGATTGAAGCGTGGACTATTCTGTGATTTAGAAGGATTAGAACCCCTTTTCAAGGTCCATTTCACTTCAGGATCTAGTAGTGTAAACCGCGCTTCACTTCCCTCGGTAATAGAAATCTCTGGCAAACCTAGCACTGATCTAGGGCCATGTGTGAGTTTATCTATTATGAGCTCAAGACTCAAATCTTTAGTTAGCACAAGCAGGTCTGAAACAAAAGAAGAGTATGCATTCATACCAAAACTCGCCAGATCGAACTCTAACTCTTTGCACTCAGGATCGTGAGGCTGATGTGAGGATACTATGGCGTCAATCACTCCACTTCTTATTCCCTCCAGCAAAACCAGGCGATCTTCCTCCGTTCTCAGTGGTGGGTCCACTTTGAAATTGGCATCATAGCCAACCAAATCCTGATCTGTATATAATAGCTGTGCAAGTGCTACATCGCATGTCACCGCCAGCCCCTCAGCCTTAGCCGCTTGGATCAAAGCTACACCACCAGCAGTAGACAAATGAGTGAAGTGAATCTTTCCTCCTGCGTAGCGTAAAATATCCAGATCACGTTTTATGGATATTTCTTCAGACACAGAAGGCTCTCCATTCATCCCCAATGTAGTACTGACCAGTCCTTCATGCATTTGAGCATGCTGAGCCAGGTGCACATCCTTAGGGCGGGTAATGAGCATGCCATCAAATTTTTGAAGGTATTGCAACACCTTCAGCAATAGCTCTGCATTCCAAATAGGATTGAGCCCATCAGTAAATGCAACAGCCCCTGCTGTATGTAAGTCTATGATCTCTGTGAGATTTTCTCCCTTGCACCCTTCACTTGCTGCTGCCAGTGCATGAAGGCTAACCCCTTCACCAGATCTGGAAAGCAGAAATTTCACATCCCCTTTTGTTTCTATTACTGGATCTGTATTAGGTATTAGACACACATCCGTAAACCCGGCATGACGTGCCGAAAGAATCCCTGAATCTATATCTTCTTTATGCTCGTTGCCTGGCTCACCAAATTGCGCAAACAAATCAAAAAAACCTGGAGATAATGGCTTCCCCTCCAAATCATAGACATCATCCCCTTTCAGTTGAAGGCCAATTTCAGCAATTCTTCCATCCTCTATCAAAACATCAACTTGTTGCCCGTTAAAGGCGGACCGAATATCAATTATCTGGGCATTAGCTAGTACGAAACTCATTTAGCAAATCGTAGGAGTAGTGTTTCTAGTATCACAAAAATTAAAGCCAAAACTAATGCATATTTCCATAAGGCCGTACGATCATTACCTTCTGACTGCACCTGACTAAGTATTTTGCTTGAATCGATCGACTCTACCTCTACATTTCCTCTATCCGCCAACCCTGCACGCAGTTCGTCAGCCGTATAAGCTTCAAGTAAAGATTCTGCTTTTGGATGGTTCAGCGCTATTGAAGAAATCGTATCCGTCCCTACCACTACTTTATAGGTTCCCGGGTCAGTTAAAGTCTCTGGAAGTTCTAATATCAGATCCTCACCTACAAAACGATAAGAAGGAATATAAACTTGACGACCGTGTAACTCTACCAAATCATTAGAAGAAACGCTATCGGCACGCACTTTTATTAATGATGTCGAAAACCTATAGTACAAGTCTGTAGAACTATTCCGCTGACTGAGTCTATACATTACAGGTACAAACAACGAATGTTTATGAAAATTAGTGACTGAATCCACCAGGTCTGATGCAAAGAAATAATACGGTTTATTTCCTGACTTAACAAAGAATGCCTCGTTTGCATTGGTTTCTAGCAACGTCTCGTAAAAACCATTTATTTTATACCGTACATTCACGCTAGGCATGCTCACACGGTCATTGTCTGCATTAAACACACCCTCAAAATATGGTAACTTGAGCGTTTCTGTACTTAAAGAATTCTTCACCTCATTGTTCAATCGCTCTAGTCTCACCCCTAATAACCGCTGGTAACCTTCAAGATTCGATGTTTCCCCCGGAATCAACAACACTTTTTTATTCAAATTTTCTAACTGGTTGATAAGCCAATCAGGTATCGAACTCAACCCATTAAGAATAATCAGGTCCGACTTATTCAGGGCTTCAGAAGAAACATTGTCTAAACCATACCACTGGTAATCGAATAATTGCTCGTTAGCAAAAACACGTTGAAAATAGGAAGTCTTCGTACTACCTAGTTCGACAACTCTATTTTTCCCCAATGGCAAAATCTCAAAATAAAAACTATTGTCAAAAACAACAGCCCCGTCATCCAACACCACTTCATAGCTACCAAACACGTCCTCATTAGAGGAAATATTTACCGATAAATTCATTACACCACCTGCAGCCAAATCCTGTGTATAAGATGCCAATTGTTGTCCATCTTTCAGAATTTTAATCAGACGCTCTTTTACATCTTCAAGCCCCCCATTACCTACAGAAACAATCAATTCATTTTCCTTAAAAACACCAATAGGGTTCGCTAAATAAACACTATCCACATACAGATTGGGATTATTTCTTACTTCGAGTTTTATAAACTTATAATTTATAGAAGTGTCTAGCGCCAATGAGGCCAATTCACCTAAAGCAGAAACTTGAAAATCGCTGTAGACATTAACTGAATTAAAACCCTCATGAGTTCTCAATTTTGACAATCCATTTTTTAAATTCGATGAAGCATAGTTTATGTCCATTCTTCTAGAACCTCGAACAATCCCTTCGTTATTAAAAATTGAAGATTCTTGTTTCTGTGGACTCAAAAATGAATTATTGATTGCAGTCAATGCTAAACCCATTAGCGATTCTCCAACAGCACTCTTTTGTTGCATACTAAAAGAGTTATCCAAATACAGTGCTTTAGAAGTTTGTTTTGCTTCCTTAGAAGCTAATAGTGTTGGTTGAGCAAATGCCAAAACAATGAAGCTAAGAGCCAATAACCGGGAAAGCAAAATCAAAAACTTCTTAATATTTGATTTAGCCTTTTGTTGCTGCTCCACAGTACGTAAAAACAGTGTATTTGAAAAGTAAACCTTCTTCACCCTTCTTAGACTAAACAAGTGCACCAGAATTGGTATGAGTAACACAAAGAGCCCCCAAAAGGCTGATGGATTTAGGAAGTACATAAGCTAATCACCTCTTTCTTCTATCCACCAAATCTACAGCATAAAGATTGAAGTCCACTTTGATCTTTTACCTTTCCGTGTTGTTCAGATTTATCCAATCATCCAACTCAAATCTTAGTTCATGTTTAAACAATCTTCCAATCTATTAAGCTTCTCTGAAAGTGAATGATGCACTTTTGCTGCAGGCTCTCGCTGTAGACTTTGGCTGTGACAGTATCCAGTCCTGTTAGTCCATCGAAGACAAACAAGCCTACTTTTTCAACTCCCCGCTCTTTTATCCTCTCAAGAACTTCTTCCCATCCTGAGGCTGATTCTTGAGGGATATTGACGATATCGAGCACCTCTCTAGTGAGATCTTCCTTCAGCCCTAAGAGCACATAAAATGCTTCCGTGGCTACACGATCCCTCCTCACTTTTATGTGAATTGCATCAATATATACGATAGGGTAATAGCTGTCCAGGTCTCGGTTCAGCCAGGAATCAATTAAAGCACTGAAGTCAGTGGTGATTCTTGAAATACTGCTTTTACTGTAAGACTTACCATAGACCTCTTCAACAACGCCTTCGATCTGGCGTGTTGTGAGCCCCTTACCATATAGCTCAAAACATAAATTCTTGATGGCGTCTTCCTGTTGATCTAACAATCCTAACACCACAGGCTTAAAGACTCCCAAACGGTCACGAGGAATCGACAAGGTCAGTTTGGAACCTATCCCACTACGAGTTGCTTTGCGATAACCATTTCCTTTGTTGTTAGGATCCTGTTTTGTTTCCAAAAAATGATTCCGTTCACTGAGCATTAGTCCATTGATCATCATTGAAAATAAATCGTTGAGACCATGCTCTTTTTCTAATTCTGCATTGATTACACTTTGTACTTGCTTTTTGCTTAGTTTTAATCGGGTTTCCTCTTGATTTTCTTTCATAATTTTTGTCGTTATTAATTATGAAGTTATCCTGTGGGAAACCTCTTTTCAAAACTCTATTTTAGACACACTTTTTGGGACGGTATGGATGATCATCGCTAGTTTAGCCTATTGCCCGGAGCTAGCAATCAATAAGTAAAAACCAGACATATTATAGCTCTCAGAGCCCAGGTACAAGAACATATGAAAGGATAGGTCAAATAAAAATTCTTATCTGTTTGATAAAGACTGGCAATGATCGGGGCACATAGCTCGGGCCATATAACCTTACTTACCCACATTTTACTGCAGGGGGACGCCCACTCTACCATTAGCGCTGGCACTGTCCACAGCAGCCCCAGCTATTTACTAAAGTAATGCTTCACTTGTTCCGTTTGCATCGCCACAAGATTTAACCCTAATGTATAAAAAAGGGTAGCACAATTAAGAACTACCCTTTGATAAAGACTGGCAACAATCGGGGCGCGTAGCCTGGGATAACTAGTCTTAGTCTCTCTAATTTTAATGCAGGTAGACGCCCAGTCTACCATTAGTGCTGACACAGCCCCAAGCAACCAGCGAGCTATATTCCAGAGTAATCATTCACTTGTTTTGTGTGTATCGCGACAAGATTTAACCCTAGTGTATAAAAAAGGGTAGATCAATTAATTTTTTTGATAAATTCTCGTAAGGATCGGGGCGCGAAGCCCGTAGCATATAGCTCCGGCCACATAACCTTACTCTCCCACATTTTGCTGCAGGGGGACGCCCAGTCTACCATCAGCGCTGGCACGGCCCCTAGCAACCACCCAGCTATTTAGTAAAATAATGCTTCACTTGTTGTACGTATATCGCCTCAAGATTTAACCCTAGCGCATAAAAAAAGGGTAGCTCAATTAAGAACTACCCTTTGATAAAGACTGGCAACGACTTACTCTCCCACATTTTACTGCAGTACCATCAG
>NZ_QREG01000038.1 GCF_003386095.1 Marinoscillum furvescens DSM 4134
GAGCAAGAGCGAACAGCTTTACTTCAAGCATTGGAGCAACTGGACTATGAGACGGTCAAAAAGATGTTTCAGGAAAAGGCTGACAAATATGCCGGGGGCGGTGATGTGGCTTTTCATGAGGCGGGCTATGATGGTGTTCAGATCGCTAGCATGTTCTGGGGTGGTGCGTTTATCAAAGGAGCTAAAAAAGGGTCCGAGACAGCCGGAGAAGTTTCAGATGTTGTCAAGAGGCTTGCTGATGATATTCTCAAAGAGTTTGATAACCCCTCTGTCCTGGAAGATTTAAGCAAGCTTTCAGATAAAACGAGGCTCAAAATCCTGAAGGAATTGGGGAATGACTCTCGGCTGCTTAAATATCTGGATGATAATCCAGTGTTGTCCAAAGCGTGGACACAACACAAGCAAGTAGTAGATGCCGCAGACCTTGACCTGGCTGCTGAACTGGCCAATAAAGCCGATGATGCACTGAAGGAAAAAATCACCTCTCTGATCACCAGTAGTGAAAAGAAACAGGCGTTTCTGAATTTGATGGGTGCAGCAGCGAAATATCAAGATGAGATTTTTGATTTGTGGGAAAGTAGCTTTCTCAGAGTTGCACCAGAAGTCAGTTTTGATGTGGTTATTGGTGGAAAGACCTTTCGAACCCGTCTGGATGGAATTGGCTTTGATGAACTTTCAGGTACTTACAAAGTCATAGAAGCCAAAATGGGAGGAGCGGTATTTAGCGAAGCTCAAAGCATGTTTATGAAAGCACTGAAAGAAGGAACCGGAGAAATTATCCCTGTAGGTCAAAGAGCGTTAGAGGTATTTGAAGAACTAGAAGGAACCAATGTGTTGAATGTATTAGGCAAACAGGTGCATTTGAATGATGAAATTGTGGATATTGCTACTTTTACAGGAAGAGGATTATGAGCAACTATCAAAAATTAATTGAACGAGTCATCCCTTTTTTTGAAAAGGAGAACTTCAAGAAAAAAGGAAAGACTATTTTCTTTAAGAAAGATGGAGAGAAAGAATATTATTTTACTCTTGATTCGCTGCAAAGTGGTTTTCGAGCAAGATGCATCTATGGAATCTATTTTAAAAAGCTAAATAGTTTTTTTTGTGAAGTATTAGGAAAAAGAGATTTCCACCGCACTGTATTTTTTGATACAACCAATGGGGAAATTGATAAAGCATACAAAAGGTTTGTATTAGAATCAGATCAGGATATTGAAGAGAATACGCAACGAACGATCGCTCTATATAAAGACTATGCTGTTCCCTTTTTTGAGCTTAACAACACCTATCCGAAAATTTTAGCAACACTGCGTAAAAGCAAGGGCATACCCAGAACTAATGGTAACCCAGACCATACCTTAGTTACCGAAACAGCTATGTTGATGGACATTTTCCTTACCAAGTTACTGGAAGAAGAGGGTTATGAAGAACGCGTAACCCACTACTTAAACCTTGTTAAGGAAGCCGAGCAAAATAACATGAAGGAGCATGGGCAAGGTGGCGCTTTTACTATGTATATACAAGTGTTAAACGAAAGCAAGGAAAATATAGACAAAGCCGACTGGCCAAAGATCAGGGCAAGCCTAGGCCTTTGATGTTTTCTTTTAAACTGTGATACGTTTTGAGATTAACCTACAGGTCAGTGGGTAGAAAAACTATATGCAACCCCACCTAATGCAAGCGTCAATTTGTGCTCTAACATGCCTTCCTCTTACCGTAGAATTTATAGTTCGTTTATTAGACTCTGATTTCTAAGTAAGGATTAGCCGCTGACTACCCCACCATAACCATCGTGCCGGTAAATGGAGCAGGGGCAGGCATTACACAGAGCCAACTACAAACCCGCCTCAACAAGATCTATGGCCCGGCAGTGGCCATAGATTAATCTTAAAAACTTGTAAAAACTGAACCTATGAATAGGACGGGCCTTGGTTCATTTTAGGTTTTTCGGACGAAAATCAGGTCACAAATAAAAGATGTCTGAGCCTGGATGAACTTAGATTACCAACGAAATTGTTATGGCGAGTTTCTTTTATTTGCTGATTTACGGCTGTAAAAGCGTTAAGAAATGAACCCCGCCCCGGGGCGCGTAGCCTTGATTTTGCTGCCGGGGCACGCAGCCTTTTTCATCTAAGGAAAAGTAGGGATAAGAATAGCTGGGCTACATGCCCCACCAAGCGCAAGCGTCCGTTTGTGCTCCTCTTACCGGTCATCCTGAAAAGTAAAATATGAAGTTTGTTTACTAGAATCTGATTTTTAAGAAAGGATTAGCCCCTAGCCGCTAACTACCCGGCAGTTCCGTGCTGCTTCCAGCCATTACTGATGCCCTGGTAGCTGAGGGGCTGGAGATTTCATCTGCCCTCATTGCTGAGAAATGCGGGGAGTTTGTGGTAGGAGCCTCAGTAGATGGGAGCATCCAGCTGATTCTCCTGTATTATGACAACCCCGACCTCCGTCCGGCCGAAGCATGGGCTCAACTAGACAAAGTGCAGATGACCCGATCAGGGGTAGAGGCCATGTTGGGCAAAGTGTACCTGGAAGCAGCGGTTTCGTGTCTGGGAGATGCCATCTACTCTAACGGCAAAATGCGCACCTATCAGGAAATGAAGTCCAAGAAGCTAATTTTTAATACCCAGCAGTATCCTACGCCCAACAAATTGCCGTGCATCAACCTCAAAAACTAGCTTATGTACATTTAGAGCCCACTTTCACCCCTCACTTAGTAAAATCACCTATATCCATTTCGGATTCTACCTAATTCATCAATTAAGATTTTTACCCTTATATAGGGCTCATGGCTTCCCCATCTTTGTATTGTTGGTAATCAACAAAACGATCACCGGCTCCCATCCCCACCCACATTGGTTTCCCACCAGCATTTAAGAACCGATAAAATACAGAGCCATGAACATTGCAATCCAAAACTTCAACACGCCGCATCAAGCACTACTCGCCACTCCAGTAAATATCAGCATGGAGCCTACCGAAAAAACTCCTTTTGTAAGATTTAGCAACCGCGAGTTTAAGCTGCAAGTGAAAGGCGCTTCTGTAGCGATGGATATGCACGATTTTTACAACCCCATTCTTTCAGAATTCAAAAAAGCTGCGGACTACATGCCTCAGGTAACTGTAGAACTGTACTTCAGCAACCTCAACACCAGCACGGCTAAGGTTTTGTTTGACTTGTTCAAATACTTGAGATCACTTGCAATGGGTGGCAAAAAAGTGAAAGTCATCTGGGGATCAGAGGCTGGCAATACCGACATGTTGGAAACCGGCATGGACTACCAGGAGATCTACGAACTAGAGTTTGAGTTTGTGAGCTAAGGCAAGTTTGACCAGTTGATGGCCTCCTTTAGCCCTTGTTGGAGTTGTCTCCAACAAGAATCACTACACTCACCTTCACCAATCTCCAAATTTTGCAATTCTCTCTATCCACCATCATCACAGCGGGTAAAGTGCGCTTTCCACCGCAGGAGCTACCTGCTAAAGGGCATCTCGATAATCAACAAATGGTCAGTAGACAGTGACTGGAATCCCGCGGACCGAACGAGTTGCTCTTCTTTGAATTTAAAATCCCTACATCTTGGCAAGCTGGCCCACCAGTTTTACCGCATATCTGGGCATCAGTCGTTTCAAATAGTCAAACAGATAGGCATCAGGTCCCACCTTCAGACGACTCTTGCGGCGTGCTATTCCTGATACGATCAGCCGTGCTGCACGTGGTGCAGAAGTCATCGCCACTTTCTCAAAATAGCTCGCCGAATCCGCCTGGCTCATGCCTGCTTTTGGGCCGTTGATAAACTTGCTGTTTTTTACAATGTTCGTGCGTACACCACCTGGATAAACGGTAAGCACATTTACATTAGTGCCTCGCAGCTCCTGCCTCAGTGATTCGCTCAATCCCATGATGGCACTTTTGGAGGTGTTATAAGAGCTTTGATTGGGAAAAGGAATAAGCGCATTTACGCTAGATACATTCACAATCGTCGCCTGGGGCCTTTTTAGTAGCTCCGGCAAAAACAACTTCGTACCGTAGAATGTCCCCCAAAAATTAACGTTCATCACCAACTCAAAATCTTCAATAGATCCACTCACAAACCCATCGGCTACCGATCTGCCGGCATTGTTGATCACAATGTCCACGTGTCCAAACTCTGCCAAAACATTTGCCACATAGGCTTCATAGGCTTTTTTGTCAGAGACATTTAGCACGGAGGTAAACACCTTTACATCTGCTGAGATCAGCTCTCTGGTAGCTGCCGGTTCGGCTTCATTGATGTCTGAGAGTGCCAGGTGGCAGCCTTTTGCGGCCAGGGCTATGGCCAGCTCCCGACCTATGCCCGAGGCAGCACCCGTAAGTGCTACCACCATTCCTTCAAGTTTTTTAGTCAAATTATGTAGGCTTGTTGGTGTAAAATAGCCAGAAAATTAACCTTTTATTTCGAACCCGACCGGCGGTCTTTCCCGGTGCCTGGCGATCGGCACATCTAATTTTTATTTTCCACTCCCAAAACATGCTCAAAATTTTATCTTTGCGGCTATGGCAAATTCTGGCGATACAATTACACTGAAAAATATAGCTTCTCACTGCAAAGAATATGGGTTTATCTACCCATCCAGTGAGATATACGATGGGCTTGGGGCTACATATGATTATGGCCCGTACGGTTCAGAGCTAAAAAACAACATCAAAGAGTACTGGTGGAAAGCCATGGTACGCATGAATGAAAACATCGTGGGTATCGATGCGGCCATCTTCATGCACCCGACCACCTGGAAAGCTTCGGGTCACGTAGACGCATTCAACGATCCCCTGATCGACAACAAAGACTCTAAAAAGCGCTACCGTGCCGATGTGCTCATCGAAGAGCAGATCGCCAAGATAGAAGGGAAAATCGCTAAAGAAGTCAACAAAGCCACCAAGCGCTTCGGAGATGCTTTTGATAAAGACCAGTTTGTCGCTACCAACCCGCGTGTGATCAAATACACCGAGCAGATAGCTGATATCGAAAGCCGCATGAAGTCGGCCATCGAAGCGGGTGATCTGGAGGCCCTCAAGCAGCTGATCGTCGACCTGGATATTGCAGACCCGGTGTCTGGCTCGCGCAACTGGACCGACGTTCGCCAGTTCAACCTCATGTTTAGCACCGAGCTGGGCTCCGTAGCGGGTGAGGCTGGCAAGATTTATCTCCGTCCGGAAACGGCTCAAGGTATTTTCGTCAACTACCTGAATGTGCAGAAAACAAGCCGTATGCGTTTGCCTTTTGGTATCGCCCAGATAGGTAAAGCTTTCCGAAACGAGATCATCGCGCGTCAGTTTATCTTCCGTATGCGGGAGTTTGAGCAGATGGAAATGCAATTTTTCATCAAGCCAGGTACCGAAATGGAATGGTACGACCACTGGAAAAACCAGCGCATCAAATGGCACAAGGCACTCGGTCTGGGAGAAGAAAACTACCGCTTCCATGACCACTTAAACCTGGCCCACTATGCCAATGCTGCCTGCGATATTGAGTTTAATTTCCCGATGGGTTTCAAAGAGCTCGAAGGGATCCACTCGCGTACCGATTTTGACCTGAGCGCACATGAAAAGCACTCCGGCAAAAAGCTGCAGTTTTTCGACAATGAGATGAACGAAAGCTACGTGCCATACGTGCTGGAGACTTCTATCGGGCTCGATCGCATGTTCCTGGCGGTGATGTCAGCAGCGTATACCGAAGAAAAACTTGAAGACGGAAGCGAGCGCACCGTGCTTAAAATTCCACCGGCTTTGGCACCGGTAAAAGTGGCTGTTTTGCCTTTGGTCAACAAAGACGGGCTGCCTGAAAAAGCTGAAGAAATCATGAAGGCCGTGAAGCTGGACTTCAATGCCCAATACGATGCAAAAGACGCCATCGGTAAGCGCTACCGCAGACAAGATGCGATCGGTACGCCGTATTGTGTGACGGTAGATCACCAGACGCTGGAAGACAATACCGTCACGATCCGCGAGCGTGACAGCATGGCGCAGCAGCGCGTGTCGGTGCCGGAGCTGATCGCCACACTGGATGACAAAGTGAATATCAAAAACCTACTCAAGCAGCTCTAATCCATGAGCACGCTAATACTCCTGGGAGTGCTGATTCTTGCCTTTGCTTTGCGCAAAAACAGGAACTTCCAGGAGTATCTTATTTTAAAAGGCTGGAGGCCTACCCTCAACCCGGCCGAAAAAGAACTCCTCCAAAAGTATTTTGAATACTATCGCCAGCTCTCTAAGCGGGACCAGCGATTGTTTCGCTACAAAGTCCATCGCTTTCGGCGAATGACCACTTTCATTCCTCGCCAGATGGATGAGGTGACCGACGAAATGCAAGTGCTCATTTCGGCCTCAGCCGTGCAGCTCACCTTTGGTTTTCAGGATGTACTACTTGATCATTTTGAAAACATCGTGGTGTATCCGGATCAGTTTTTTAGCCACGCGGGTCAGCGCTATCACAAAGGGGAAGTAAACCCTGCGGCCAAGGCCATTGTACTCTCCTGGAAGCATTTCGTACATGGCTATGCCGAGCAGGAGGGAGTAAACCTGGGACTACATGAAATGGCACATGCCCTGCAGCTGGAAAACATCATCTTCAATGATGAATTTGGTTTCATGGAAGCTGCTGATTTAGACGAATGGCAGGCGCTTGCCTCCAAAGAAATGAAACGAATGCGTGCAGGGAACGCTACTTTTTTCCGGGCATATGGTGCTACCAGCCATACCGAGTTTTTTGCCGTGGCAGTAGAGAATTTTTTCGAGCGGCCCAAGCAGTTTCAAGACCATAGCCGCTCGCTGTACAGCTGCATGAGCCGACTGCTCAAGCAAGACCCGCTTATACTTCTGCGCTCTTATTGATCGATAATTTGCTTCAGGTTTTCAGTACGCCGCTTTGAGCAGTCTGCGATTTATTACTTCTTGAAGGATAGCCTAAAATAGGTGTCCTATTTTAGGTGTCCTATTTTAGGCTATTTAGTCCGTGCAAAGCAGACGTACTACTGGAAGAAGATCATTCGCTCAGGCTTTATAATGTCTTTTTCGGGAGATATCTGGAAACGTTGGAAATGTAAACCCTAATTTTGGGCAGGAAAATCAGTGCATGCCTCAAAGGCATGAAATCCGAATGCCTATGAACTGGAAACAACTACTCTCTCCAAAACGCTTTGGCGACAAACAGGAAGCTGCCGTGGCGGACAACAGCAGAAGCCGCTTTGAGCAGGACTATGACCGACTTATTTTTTCGCATCCTTTCCGAAAGCTGCAGGACAAGACGCAGGTGTTTCCTCTACCTGAAGATGATTTCGTCCATACCCGACTCACCCATAGCCTGGAGGTATCGAGTGTAGGCCGGTCGCTGGGCAAGGCCGTAGGGGAGAAGATCATCGACAAATACCCGGAACTGAAGGAAGCGGGCTATACCTTTCATGACTTTGGAGGTATCGTAGCTGCTGCCAGTCTTGCGCATGATTTGGGCAACCCACCTTTTGGTCATTCGGGAGAGACGGCCATCAGTAGTTTCTTTACAGACCATCCTGCCGGCAAGGCCTTTGAGCAGCGCGTAGCACCCAATCAGTGGTCCGATCTTGTCAGCTTTGAAGGCAATGCCCAGGGCTTTCGCATCCTCAACGACCCGGCCAATGGTGGGCTGCGGCTAACTTTCGCTGCGTTGGGGGCTTTTACCAAATACCCAAAATCTTCATCTGCCCCCCAGGAGAAAAGTCGCAAGAGCCAGAAAAAACATGGCTTCTACCACAGCAACTTACCCGAATTTACTGAAGTAGCCGAGAACATGGGATTGCAGTCCATCGGTGAAGAAGCCTGGTGCCGCCATCCGCTCACTTTTTTGGTGGAGGCTGCAGATGATATTTGCTACAACATTATCGACCTGGAAGACGGCTGCAGGCTGGGGTTGGTGCCGTATGAAACCACTCGCGACCTGCTGGCCGCCATTATTGGTGAGAGCTATAATGAAGAAAAGCTCGAGCGGTCTTCGGACATGAATCAGAAACTGGGGCTACTGCGCGCGCTGGCCATCGGCCGGCTGATCAACGAAACCGTAGCCTTGTTTTTGGAAAAAGAGGAGGCTATCCTCAATGGCTTGTTTGACGGGGCACTGACGGAGCACATTCCTTGTGCCGAGGCATTGGGCAAGATTTCGGAGTTGTCCATAGCCAAAATCTACCGATCTAAGCAGGTGCTGGAGCGCGAAGCAGGAGGCTTTGAAGTGATCGGCAAGCTAATGGAGGCCTTTTGCATGGCCAGCTACTGCAAGCTTTTCGATACGGACAACTACACGCCACGCAAAAAATCCATCTATCGTTTACTCCCTGTTGGCTACCAGGAAAAGCTGACCGGAGCCGAAAGTGTTTATGAAAGTCTGCTAGTGGTGATGGACTTTATCTCCAGCCTCACAGATTCCCATGCCATCAAGCTGTACAAGACCATTTATGGATTTTCACTGCCTACCGGAGGATTTTGATTTAGCCCTCCCCGGTTAGGGTTTTGTCATGCCGAACTTTTCGAATAACCAAATACTCCTCGGTTTTGTCATGCTGAGTTGGGGGGCGCCTAGTCGCGGACGGTAAGTTTCGAAGCATTAGACAAAACCGGTCGGGTCTATCCTTCGACAGGCTCAGGATGACCGGAACTCAGCACAAAGTTTTTTGTGAATACTTTGGAAATTCCAATGTAAATCTCCTCTAAGATGATCAAACAGCTTGTGTCAGCAATGACAACCTTAGGCATTTTTTAGATCCTCTTCCAGCTGGTCTTCTGGGAAATTAAAAATAGAAACCTGGTGAGCGTTGAGTAGCTCCAGGAATGTGCGTTTTGATACCCCAGCAAGTTTTGAAGCCTCTCCTGAGGTGAGCTTTCCCTGCTCATATAGTTTTGAAGCAAGACTCATTCGAAGTTCTTGATCTGATAGATTCAAGGTAGAAGGGAGGTTTAGTGTGAGTTGCTTCATGACATTATTATGACCTACGTATACAATCTAAAATTAACGGATTATAAGAAAACATGCACAGCATGCCTTGAAGTTCCTGATCTCGGTTTAGGTTTTTCCAAATAGTCGTTCACAATCAAATGAAATCCAGCTTTGTCATGGTAGCCTGCCTGTTTGTCGAGGCGATAGACAAAATGTCCCAAAACCCATGAAATGGGCATTTAACAATTTATTCAAAAATCAATGTATTTGGATTCATACGGTTATCATGAATGGTAATCACCTCAATAGCTGTGGATTCAACACGATAATAAAGAGAATTATGCTTCGTAATTACACATCGGCGTATTTCTGTCTCAGAGGCTTTTGGATACATTTTAGGATTGGAAGCCAACAGGTCTAATTTCGCTTGAAGGGTGATGATAAATTTATCTTTTACTGAAGGAGACCATTTGTCGACTAGATATTGACATATTTCTTTGAGCCGAAGTTCAGCACGCTCTGACAGAATTACCTCATATTTCATTACAGGCTTTTCAGAATTTCTGAAAATGGTCTCTTTCTACCTTCTTCCAAATCCAAAAGACCTGCTTCAATATCTTCTTTTTGCGCTACGGTAAGCTCATCCCACCAATTAGGGTTTTCGCTTTGTTTTTTTAACTGAAGAATAGCCTCGAGCACTCTTTGATCAGATAGTTCCGTCAACCAGTGGATGATTTCTAGTTTTTGTGTTTCCATGTGATGTGAAATCTAGTATAAAGTTAACAACATGAAGTCAATTAAATTTCCGATACACCTTAAACAAGCCCTACCGACTGCTGGTTTCTTTGCACTCCATTTCAAAGCTTTCACATCCTCTCTACTTGCCCCTGCAAACCCTCCTCTCCATCAATCACTTAAATAGGCCGCGGGAACTGATAAAATCATTACATTTGCAGCCTTATTTTCCATGTGGACACAATTAGCCAATATCATTCTTAAGTACCGGATCACCCTGATGGCAATATTGGGGCTGATTACTGTGTACATGGCCTACCAGGCCCAGTTTATCCAGTGGTCATACAACATGGCCAACATCGTACCGGAAAACGATCCTGAGCAGCAGTACTTCCGTCAGTTTAAGCAAACCTTCGGGGAAGACGGCAACATCCTGGCGCTGGGTTTCAAAGACAGTGCGATCTACAAGTCGGACAATTTCCGCCGGATGAAATACCTCACCAACGAGCTGGAAAGCATCCGTGGGGTAAAAGACGTCCTCGGCCTGGCCAACCTCAAAATGCTGGAGAAAAACAACGCCAAACGCCGCTTTGAGCTGGTGGAGGTTTTCCCGGAAATCCCCAAAGAGCAAGACAAGCTGGACAGCATGCTCACCTTTGCGAGCAACCTGAAATTTTACAGCGGCCAGCTGATCAATGCCGATAATGGCGCCACACTACTGCTGGTAACCGTAGAAAAACAGGCCCTCAACTCTGAGTACCGCCACACTATGGTCGCAGATATTGTGCGGGCGGGAGAGCAGTTTGAGGAGGCTACAGGCATCAAAGTAAACTACGCCGGGCTGCCCTATGTTCGCTCGGTCAATACCCTCAAAATCAAAGAAGAGCTCAACAAATTTCTCGTATACTCCATCATCATCACCGGGCTGATCCTCTTTGGATTCTTCCGCTCGCTGAAGGCGGTAGTCTTTCCACTGATCATCATAGGTGTGATCGTGGTGTGGGTGCTGGGCACCATTTCCCTTTTTGGATTTAAAATCACCCTCCTCACCGGCCTGATTCCGTCCATCATAGTGGTGATTGGGATACCCAATAGCGTGTACATGCTCAACAAGTACCACCATGAGTACGCCGCTCATGGGGACCAGATGCGCGCGCTGGGAAAGATCATTCGCAACATCGGGATTGTCACGTTCATCACCAACTTCACCACGGCTGTGGGGTTCTTTGTGCTGGTATTTACTGGCATCCCCATCCTGGTAGAGTTTGGCATCATCGCAGGGATCAACATCATGTGCACCTTTGTGGTGAGTACCATTATGATCCCGTCGGTATTTTCGCTTTTCAAGCCACCGACCAGCCGCCACCTGAAGCACCTCGATTTCAAAATGCTCAATGGAGCACTCGTGGGCATGGACGTACTCGTCCATAAGCACCGTAAGCTCATCTTCATTTTCACTGGAGTGCTGGTAGCCGTATCCATCTATGGTGTGAGTCAGCTACGATCAGTGTCCTACATGGTAGACGATCTGCCCGAAGACAGCCCATTGGCTTTGCAGTTGAAGTTTTTCGAGGAAAACTTTAGTGGGGTCATGCCATTGGAAGTGATTGTGGACACAGGCACCAAAAAAGGCGTGCAAAAGCTAGGCAACCTGCGCAAGATCAATGAGTTTGAAATGTTTCTCGACTCACTGGAAGGCATCTCCCAGCCGGTATCGGTAGTGAGTTTTATCAAAGCCGCCCGTCAGGCGTTTTACAACCAAAACCCGGCCTTTTACTCCATACCTACCAACCGCGAAAGTGCTTTTATACTTCGCTACCTCAGTGAGGAAAGCGACCAGGAGGGTATCTCCAAGTCTTTTGTGGATAGCACAGGGCAGGTCATACGCATCTCGCTAAAAATGCCGGATATCGGGTCCAACAAGATGGACTCCCTCGTCAACCAGGTGATCAGCCCAAAAATCGATGAGATCTTTGGCGACAGCAAGATGGATGTGCGCATCACGGGTACGGTGCCGCTCTTTATCAAAGGCAACAAGTACCTGATCGACAACCTGATCACTTCGATGATCTTCGCCTTTTTCATCATTGCGGTGATCATGGCGATCCTGTTCAAAAACTTCCGAATGATTGTGATCTCGCTGATCCCCAACATGATCCCGCTCCTACTTACAGGCGCTATCATGGGATTTTTTGGCATCCCGCTCAAGCCCAGCACCGCGCTGATCTTTAGCATTGCCTTTGGTATCAGTGTAGACGATAGCATCCACTTCCTGGCCAAATACCGCCAGGAGCTGCATGCGCACAATTTCTTTGTGCCGATCGCCGTGAGCCGTAGCTTGCGCGAAACCGGAGCCAGTATGATGTATACTTCCATCATCCTGTTTTGTGGGTTTGTCATCTTCACGCTATCCGAATTTGGCGGTACCGTGGCGCTGGGAAAACTTACCTCCATTACCCTATTGTTTGCAATGTTGACCAACCTGATCGTGCTGCCTGCGTTACTATTGCAGTTTGATACAGGTAAAATCAAAAAAGATGACCACCCCTATATCGAAGACATAGCCGAGGCTGAATTCGATGATGAAAATCCAGACAAAAACGCTTAAAACATAAGGAATCAAGTGGCTAAATATCCAGAGTACAAACAAGTCAGTTATCCGAACATTGCTAAAGACGTCCTCAAATTTTGGGAAGACGAAAAGATTTTTGAAAAGTCTGTAACCGAGCGTGAAGGTGCTCAAACCTTTACGTTTTACGAAGGACCACCATCTGCGAACGGTACGCCCGGCATCCACCACGTGATGGCTCGTACGGTGAAAGACATCTTTTGCCGCTTCAAAACCCAAAAAGGCTTTCAGGTAAAGCGTAAAGGAGGATGGGATACCCACGGACTGCCTGTGGAGCTGCAGGTAGAAAAAGAGCTGGGTATCAAAAAAGACGACATTGGAAAGAAAATTTCTGTAGCCGACTACAACCAGAAGTGTAAGCAGGCGGTGATGAAGTTTAAAGATGAGTGGGACCAACTCACTCAGCAGATGGGCTACTGGGTAGATCTGGACGATCCCTACATCACCTTTGATCAGAAATACATGGAGACCCTTTGGCACCTGCTCAAAAAGCTCTACGACAAAGGACTCCTCTACAAGGGCTACACCATACAGCCTTACTCACCGGCAGCAGGTACAGGCCTTAGCTCCCACGAGCTCAATCAGCCAGGTACCTATCAGGATGTGAAAGACACCACTGTGGTGGCGCAGTTCAAAATAGAAAAGAACGACGAGTCCGCAGCGCTCTTTGATGCGGATGACGAAGATGTGCGACTGCTGGCATGGACCACCACACCGTGGACACTTCCGTCCAACACGGCTTTGGCGGTAGGCGAAAACATCACTTACGTAAAGGTGAAAACCTACAACCAGTACACACACCAGCCTGTGAGTGTGATCCTGGCGAAAGACCTGGTAGGCAAATACTTTTCCGACAAGGCAAAGGATGTGGCGCTGGCAGACTACAAAGCCGGCGACAAGCTCATCCCTTTTGAGGTGGTAAAAGAAATGAAAGGTGCCGAGCTGGTAGGTGTGCGCTTTGAGCAGCTGATGCCTTACGTGCAGCCTGAGGGCGATGCCTTCCGCGTGATCCCTGGCGACTATGTCAGCACTGAAGACGGTACAGGTATCGTGCACATTGCGCCTACGTTTGGTGCTGACGATAAGCGCGTAGCGGATCTAGCCGGGATACCACCACTCGTGGTAAAAGACGAGCAAGGCTATGACATGCCTTTGGTCAACAAAAAAGGACAGTTTGTGGACGAAGTGACCGACTTTGCCGGGCGCTTTGTCAAAGAAGAATATTACGATGACGACACCCGCGCCGATAAGGACTTTAAGCCTACCGACGTGCTCATCGCCATACAGCTGAAGGAAGCCAACAAGGCCTTCAAAGTAGAAAAATACGAACACAGCTACCCGCACTGCTGGCGTACGGACAAGCCCGTATTGTACTATCCGCTGGATAGCTGGTTTATCAAAACCACGGCGCTCAAAGACCGCCTGGTGGAGCTCAACAAGACCATCAACTGGAAGCCGGCATCTACCGGAACGGGCCGCTTTGGCAACTGGCTCGAAAACCTCGTAGACTGGAACCTGAGCCGCTCCCGCTTTTGGGGTACACCCCTACCTATATGGGTGACCAAAGACCGCAAAGAAGAAAAATGCATCGGTAGCCTGGCAGAGCTCAAAGAAGAGGTGAAAAAATCAATCGCTGCAGGCCATATGACCGAAGAAATCGGAGATGATTTTGACCTGCACCGACCGTACGTAGACGATGTGATCCTCACCAGCTCTACTGGTGAGCCCATGTACCGGGAGCCAGACCTCATCGACGTGTGGTTTGACTCGGGAGCCATGCCTTATGCGCAGTGGCACTACCCGTTTGAAAACGAAGATATATTCAATGCCAACTATCCGGCAGACTTTATCGCCGAGGGAGTGGACCAGACACGTGGGTGGTTTTTTACCCTCCATGCCATTGCTACGCTGCTGTACGACAAGGTGGCTTTCAAAAATGTGATCGCTAATGGACTGGTGCTGGACAAAAACGGCAACAAGATGTCCAAGCGCCTGGGCAACGCCATCAACCCATTCGAGACGATGGACAAATACGGCCCGGATGCTACGCGCTGGTACATGATCGCCAATGCCAACCCATGGGACAACCTCAAGTTTGACCTGGAAGGGGTAGCCGAGGTACAGCGTAAGTTTTTTGGTACGCTGAGCAACACGTACAGCTTCTTTGCCCTCTACGCCAATCTGGACGGCTTTGACTTCTCCAAGGGAGCCCTGCCGATGGACAAGCGCACCGAAAGTGATCGTTGGGTAATCAGTCGCCTCAACAGCCTCATCAAAGAAGTAGATGCGGCTTTTGACGAGTACGAGCCCACCAAAGCTGCACGCGCCATCCAAAACTTTGTGAGCGATGAGCTGAGCAACTGGTACGTGCGCCTCAACCGGAAGCGGTTCTGGGTAGGCGAATACAACGAAGACAAAGAGGCTGCTTACCAAACGCTCTACACCGCACTGGCTACAGTAGCGCAGCTGGCCGCACCGATAGCGCCTTTTTATGCCGAGCGCCTGTTTCAGGACCTCAATGGCGTATCCGGACTGGATAGCAACGTATCCGTGCACCTGGCGGACTTCCCGGTGGCAGACGATGCCCTCATCGATGAGGAGCTAGAAAAACGCATGCACCTGGCGCAGAGTGCTTCTTCGCTGGTACATAGCTTGCGCAAAAAAGAAAAAATCAAAGTACGACAGCCACTACAAAAAGTGCTGATCCCGATCCTCAATGAGGCGGACAAGGCACGCATCGATCAGGTGGCGGAGCTGATCATCAGTGAGACCAACGTAAAAGAGGTGGAGTACATCGACGATGCGTCGGGTATCCTCGTGAAAAAGATAAAGCCCAACTTCCGCAAGCTGGGTCAGACCTACGGACCGAAGATGAAGCAGCTGGCACCGCTGATCAATCAGCTGGGGCAGGAGCAGATCAAAGAGCTGGAACGCACCGGGCAATATGCACTGGAGCTGGACGGTGAGACCATCACCCTTGGGCTCGACGATGTGGAGATCACTTCGGAAGACATCCCGGGATGGCTGGTAGCCAGTGAGGATGGCCTCACCGTGGCGCTAGACATCACTATCACCGATGAACTGCGGCAGGAAGGCATCAGCCGCGATGTGGTCAACCGCCTGCAAAACCTGCGCAAAGACCAGGGGCTGGAGGTGCAAGACAAGATCGCTGTGAGCTACTATGCCACGGACGAGCTCCTGAAAGCGGCCATAGCCGCCCACAAAGGGTATATACAGAAAGAAACGCAGGCACTAAGCCTGGAGCTGGCCAGTGACGCCAATGGCGGCACCAGCCTCGATATAGATGGTCTGGAGCTTACTGTAAGTATCTCCATCGCCAATTAACTACTTCTCATCGCCTGGCTGAGCCGCATAGGCCGGCCGCAAGGAAAAGTAGAATGAAGACTAGATTAAAATGAAAGCAACCAAAACAACCCCTTTATACCTCTTTTACCTCATCAGTCTACTGGTGATCGGCATAGACCAGGCTGTAAAAATGGCCGTGCACTTCAACATGCAAATGGGCTCCAAAGGGCAGATCCAAATCCTCGGAGACTTCTTTAAGCTCCACTACCTCACCAACCCGGGCATGGCCTTTGGGATGGAGATCGGCTTTATAGACAATGGCAAGCTGGTGCTTACGCTTTTCCGTCTGGGAGCCATGGTAGCTATAGGATTTTACCTGTACATGCTTTACAAAAAAGAGGCTCCGCAGGGGCTGATGATCTGCATCTCCATGATCCTGGGAGGTGCCATTGGCAACCTGATCGATAGTATTTTTTATGGGGTATGGCTAGACAATGCGCCTTTTGATGCCCCTACGCCGTGGTTTTATGGCCAGGTGGTAGACATGTTTTACATAGACATCTGGGAAGGCCGCATAGCCGACTGGGTGCCGATCCTCGGTGGCGACTACATGGCCCTCTGGCCGGTGTTTAACGTAGCAGATGCCGCCATCTTTCTGGGCATCACCTTTATCCTCATCTTCCAAAAGCGCTACTTCGCTAAAGAAGAAGAACTGGTAAAGGGGTAGGAAATCAAGGGTATCGACTATAAGGGTTGGGCGTATCTGATTTTCTTTTTAAAGTCGTTCAGAAGTTCGACCATCTGAAGCTTTTGAGGTTTACTCCAATTTCGTTCAAGTATTACTTCATTTATCTTCTGGTTTACCACAAATGAAATCCTTTTAGGAATTCCAATGATTGAGTTAGTTCGAATACCATTTTTGAATCCTTCTAAAACTGATTCAACAATTACTGTCTTGTAGTATTCCAAGTGTTCATCTTCAAAGTCTTTCAAGAAATTAGCGTCTTGATCCCTATTGTGGTGTATGTGTTCCCAGTCAGTTGGCATATCCCCAAATGTTACATAGCAATCAATTTCAGCATTACGTTTAATCTTTCTCAAATAATCGTCTGAATTGCATGCAAAAAGTATGATGTCCACTCCGTCTAAAAGGAATGAGCCATTATCAATACTTAAGAAAACTGACTTTTCACCAGAATCATCCAAGCTTCCACACAATTGACTTGGAGTCCCGTGACCTAGAAATATCACTAATTCCGTTTCATCAGTTATCGCTGAGCCATAAGTTCCTGGTTTAGGTCTTAAGATTACAGCGTTTGGGAATAGCATTTTCAATTCACTAAGAATTGGTTTAAGGAACGCAATGCTTTCGTCCAGTGGATAAACAATAACAATATTATTGTAAGCTCTCATTCAACTTTACGTAATGGGAGAGAGTTAATTCAAACATTTCATTTATAATGATCTGTGCTTCAGAGTCACTTGCATCAATCAAATCGGCAAGCTGATCCATCGTCAATTCTTTATATTTCGGGTTCAGGACATGAATTCTACCATCATCAATTTCTCTTAGCTTACTTGGTAAAATATCCTTGAGGTCTCTAGTCTTTAATGATTCGATAGCCTCATTTTTAAATTCTTTATCTAAGAATTTTTCAATTCCGTAATTAACAATTTTGGCTAGTTTTTTTACCTTTTTCTCTGTTGCAATATTCTTCGCTTCAAATACCTCACGTACAATTTGATCACGTTTTCCGGATATTAGAAAAATTGAACTCTTACTGAATTTATTTAGGGATCGAAGCTCTTCAATTACATCAAGACCTGTGAACGGAGCCTCTCCGTAATATTGATCTACAACGATCAAATCCGGCCTTAGGCCTTTGAGTTTCCCGGATATCCCCGTAACCAGTTTATCTAAATCATGGTCTTGATCTTCATTAAGATATTCTCTTTCGTTAGGATCCACGTATAGCGTGAGAACATTTATACCCTCTTTTGTCCTTAGATGCTCAGCTAAGTTTTCCAATACTACTTTTTGTATTGGTTCATCATCAATTAGTAGTAGAGTTTTATCCATTAGTTGAATGAGAGTTTAAATGTGGCTCCTTTATACTTTATACCATTTCCAAGGAATTCAATATCACCACGAAGATTCTCCTTCATTTTTTTCTTTACAGTATGTAAGCCAATTCCAGAGCCTTCTATTTTTGACTTTACCCCCAAATCGAAAATTGCATTGGAATTTTTCAAAAACTCATTTGGAACACCTTTTCCATCATCATGGATTAGCACATCTAGTCCTTTTTTTGAATCCTTGATTTCTAAGTCTATTTGCTTTGCTTGTGCTTTATGGGAATTCGAGATAAGGTTATCCAATACAATAGAGAAATCAAGTACACTAATTCTCGAAATAAAATCTGAATTACCTGATACCGATATTTTGATCTTGTCAGTATATGCGTAACTGTAGGTGTCAATATACTCTCGTATAAATTGTGAAATCTTGACCTTTCGTACCTCCTGATCCGCCTTAAAATTGGATTTGGTAATTAGCTTACTAAGTTTCATTACTTTATCGGTAATGAACTTGATCTTGCCAATTTCTTCATAAAGAGACTTGTCAAATGATTTGTCTGTACGCAACCTTCGAAGAATTTTTTCAAGTCCTTCATCAATTCCAATTACAGAAACCTTAATACTGTGAATTAACTCCTCAGCATCTTCACTAAGTGTTTTTCTAGTTGCAGTTAAATAAGCCGACTTATCTTTTTCATGCTCTAGGTTTTGTTCTGCATCTTTCCTTGCATCTTCTTCCTTTTTTCGTCTTTCTTCCTCTTTCCTCCGTTCTTCAACGGCTCTAAGTCTTTCGTTTTCTTTCCGAAGTGCCTCCAACTCAGCAGCTCTTCTACGCTCCACTTCGGCTCTCGCTCTTTCTTCGGCCTTAATACGAGCTTCTTCCTCCTTTTTTGCTTTTTCTTCTGCAGCTATTCGTCTTTTTTCCTCTTCTTCAGCTCTTCTTTGTGCCTCTTCCTTTTCTCTGAGAATCTGATTGTATCGTTCCTCAGTCAAGTTGATGATTTTATCTAAATCGGGATTGTCTATCTTCTCAGCAATCTTTTCTAAATCAGCAATAAATTTTGTCTGAACTTCATCTAGCTGCTCATTTACTAGGTTAACCAAGTCCTTATTGAATTCAATGATTTTTATATCATCATCCGTTGAAAGGCTTTTAATTAACTGAATGAAATCAATCTTGCTTCCAAGATTAGATTTTGCAATTGACAGATTATCCGATTCTTGATCTTTCTTTAAAAGTTCCTTTCTATAATTTTCTGCAATCTCATCTTGACCAAAGTAATTTTTTCTTTTGAATGCTTCTCCCCAGAGGACACCTACTACATATCTTTCTAATCGGAGGAGACCCTTATTCATGAAAGCTTCCATAAGTTGGTTGTATCCTTGAGTCTCAACCATACCTCCATCCCTGCTCGATACCTCCTTGAATTCAGTTGTATTGTTTGTGCTGATTTCTACTCTGCCAAACAAATTTCGAGTACCAAGACGTCTATTATACCCTTGCTGATATCTATAATCTAATCCCCAACTATCATCATCGGTATCACCATAAGGTTGAACTCTAAAACCATTTTTAAAAAGAAAAACAGACCCAAATTTCACGGGCTGAATTCCCATGTTTCGGGTAAAATTATTTTTAGCCGAAGTATTTAAGTAGTACAAGTCAATTTTTAAATCGTCAATTAGATTTAGCTTTTTGTTCTGCTCTTCTATTTGGTAAATCAACGTACCTCGATCAATTAGTTTAGACTTTATATGGTCTTTGGTTACCTGAACATTTATTTGAGTTGTTTTGATCTTTAATATATCGAGAATGGCATTCTTGATAGGTCCGTTTACTTTGTTTCTGCCTATCTGTTCTTTGGAGTCATTTGTTAATTCATCTTTGGAAAAGATCTCGATATTAAAATCAGTAGATTCTGAAAATGGGTTTATAAGCTTTTCAAGTGAATGCTTTAAGCTAGTTTTTTTTGATCGATCCCATCCCTTTATTCCTTGAATTTCCAGAATAGTACCCTTCTTCGAGTTTTTAGGAAAGGGAATACTATAGTCTTCTAGAGGTAGGTAGTCAACTTTGACGCTCTCAAACTTTTCTTTTTGATTATTGAATTTGTTCCAGTTGACTGAAATTTGTTGGATGTTTTTAGAATCTAATTTTTTTGTCGTTAGAACTAAATCATCACCAAGTCTATCTGCAGAAAATCTACCAATTCCTTTTGCACCTGCATAGTGACGCCTTTTCTGTATTTTATCTCTAAAATCGTCTTCCTGATCATCTTGTTTTTTTGAGGAGTAAGCGACAAAGAGCCATTTGTTCTTAATGTCCTCAATTGACATTCCATCACCATCATCTGAAATAATGATCGTATCTTCTTTAAATTCGATAAAAACATTTTTGGCATTGGCATCATAGGAGTTTTTTACCAACTCAAAAACAGCAATGAAATCATCAGTAATGAGATCTCTTCCAATGATGTCTTTTAAGCCTGAACTGACTTTAAATTCAAGTTTTTCAGGCATAGGATTCTGTTAAAGTTTGAAGGATAAGCCCTGCTTGTTCTCCAAAAAGAGGCGGAATAGCATTTCCAATTTGACTATAACGAGGTACTTCTTTCGTGCGATTTTTACCGCCTGTGGTATATTTTTTCTTGAATTCAAACCAATCTGGGAAGGATTGAATTCTGGCATATTCTCGAACAGTTAATATTCTAGGCTCGGAATAATGGATATAGTCATCCGGAAGTGTTGTTAAAGTAGGGCTTGGGGATTTGGCATCAAGAGGTATGGTGACGTGTTTGTTAATTTCGAGTTTTTCTCTTTCAGATTTACTTAAATTTTTATTCTTATTCTTCACTTGTAAAATTTGCCTGAACCTTTCTACAGTACGTTCCTTGTGGTTTGGAAAACTGTGACTATTAGGAGAATCAGTTTTCACTCCATTTCTCATGTAAACCTGATACGATGAAGTAGCTTTTCCATAAAGGCCAAACTTAAATCCCCTTCTTTCTTCATTGGTCGTATGGCCATTCTGATATAATAGATCTGAGATGGCTTGTTCTAAATTTGTTTGGAGTGTTAAGTTTTTGGAAACAAGGAATTTTTCAGCGTTGCCTTGTAATTTTTTAAAGAAAATTTTTTCAATATCGGCTTGATCTTTCAATATATCTTTTCTCAGTGCAACGAGAATATACCGGGTTCTTTTTTGGGGAATACCGTACTCTGAAAAATCAATAAGTTGCCCAAAATTGTTATAGCCCATATCTTGAAATCTGCTACTGACATAATCTGCATACGCTTGACCCTTTGTTTTATTCTTTTTAAACTTCTGGGTGAAACCCTTTACATTTTCAAAAAACACTACTTTAGGGTTCACAATACTAATGAACTCAAGGTATGAGTCGATTAATTCATTTCTAGCATCACTTTCGACTCTTCTTCCAGCACTAGAAAAGCCTTGGCATGGAGGTCCACCTGCAATCAAATCTACTTTTCCACTTAATTTTTTAAGCTCTTCTTGATGTTCCGAAAGAACGTCATTTATGTCATGATTTTTCTTTGGCAACCAATCAGGCCAATTAAAATGCTCTAGATTGTTAATTAGATTATGTTCTAGTGTTGCAAATGCTTCAGAACTTTTTTCAATAGCAAATAAGCCTTGCCATCCTGCTTGATTTAAACCAAGAGATAATCCTCCGCAGCCAGCGAATAAATCTATGTAAGTAGGTTTCTTCACGCCTTAATAAAAAGCTTAAAGTTAACCAAATGTAAAAAACAATTATAATTCCGTTAACTATATTATTCTGAAAACATTAACTCACTCGAACCCCCATGCTTTTCTATGCCATTCGAGATTTTGCCGGCTCGGTTTGAGGCGATCCTGGCTAGGTAGAATGAGTTTCTGATTTCTAAATTGTGAAAGATTAAAGGGTGACTCACTTTCTATGAAGTTGTCCGATAGCAACACCTTATAGTCATTGTTTACAGCCACCAACCCCCGATCAAATGCTCTGTGTAAGTTTGGACAAAGGGAGATTCCGTTGGTAACTGTATCATCGTGACTTTCGGCCCAGGGTACAATATGGCACGCATCAATCATCGAAGCATTGAGCGTAGTGTCGACCCGCATCCCGGTGATAGCGCAGGTATGGTTATAGAGTTTTGGTATTTGCCTTTTAAAGGCTCCCACTCGTACAAAGCTCTCTTCTTCTACTTCTTCTTTGCTCCGTTTGAGCAGCTCAATTATTCGGCTTTGATATGTAGCCGTATCATCTGCCGCTATCTGGTTTTCTATGGTTACCAGATACTCAAGAGCATATGACTGTTTCTGGCCTTGATTAGGGAAATACCGTTCGATGATCGCAGCACGAGCTGCTGTTCGATTGTCCGCATCTAGTAGATAGATGAAAAATTCCTCTGCTAGCTGACCAAATCGTACATAGGACTTCAAGGCATTAAAGCTTTTTACGGAATTTGAAGCAGTCAAAATGGTCTCAAAACCTGGTAAGGTATGAAGTTTCCAAACTTTCGATGATTCATTTTTGAGGTGGTAAAACGGTAGGGAAAAGTTCGGTGTGTGGCCACTGGTGACATATTGATTCCAGTTGCCTTTAAAAAGACCCACTAGTTCCGGGGTGATGTAGAATTCATTTTTAGGAACAAAACCTTTATCTATGAGGTCAATGAGCGCAAGCATCAGGATGGGCTTATGCGGCGCTTTGCCCAGATGCTTCGTATAGCCTTGTTTAAAAGAAATGTATCGTGAACCTGCTACATTTGACTGGACAGTAAGTTAAGCTCGTAGGAGTTAAATTTACTGATAATGAAAAGAGAAAGAAGACACTTCGATAAGGAGTT
>NZ_QREG01000039.1 GCF_003386095.1 Marinoscillum furvescens DSM 4134
CATCGTGAAGTGGTTTGAGGAGAATGATTGACCTACACACTTCGCTAAAAATTATAAAGTATAGATGATCTCTATACTTCTAGCGAAAAACATCTGTTCATATCCTAACTCTGAATTGACGACAATCAACTCAAGCGGGATCCAGATTCCTTCGTGCCCTTTTTTAACTAAACCTTAAAATTGGCTAGTTTTGCACGTCTTCCGCGCAAGGTGCGCTTGGCCCCGTAGTTCAATGGATAGAATAGAAGTTTCCTAAACTTTAGATACAGGTTCGATTCCTGTCGGGGCTACACTTTCCTAATTTTTACCGCTCCACAAAAAAATATTTCCTAATCTTTTGATACAAACGGCCCGACGCATCGGCGGTCCGGCGCATCGACGGTCCGGCGCTCCGGGTCGATTCCTGTCGGGCTACTAAAACCTCCACAGCGTATTTTCAAACTTACTCTTTCACGCAGCGGCAGCTCGCATGAGTATTGCTAGTGGCCGGCCGTACTACCAACGGACTACCGAGGGTGTCCAGACTTACCAGTACCGGCACACCTTTAGCATCCTGACTAGATGTCCAGTACACATAGCTGCGGCCAAAGTCGGCAAACCGCCCCTGATCCAGTACACCCGCAGCCTTGAGCTTCAGCTCATTCAGGTCTGCCACGTCCTGCCATTCTTCCAGCGTAGGTACACGCCAGCCTTCCGGACAGACGTCTTCCAGTTCATCGGCATGGTAGTAGACTTCCCCTTCTGAGAGGTAAAGAAAATACCTGTTGTTGAGGTTGTACTTAAGGTTCGATTTCATCCATACTTTGCTGCTCACCTGGGCAGTTTCATAAGTGGAGTTGTCACGTATGTCAGTCATACGCTCCTGGGCTGTGGCTACAAGTCCCGCCAACACCCCGAAAAAAATTAGTGCAAGTCTAGTCATAAGGGTCAATAAATCTAAGGCGGCACGCTAAGTTATATCTATTCGGCCCCTACACAAAATGACTGGCAATGGAGCGGAGATGCACCAAAAAGAAACCCTGACAAGACACTCGCCAGGGTTTACACTTCATTCATCGATTTAACACCTGAAATCTACAACGATTCTGTGAATTAACCGTCCTGATAAGCCAGAATTACCCCCTTAAACCCCTGAAAACACAGTATTTAGAAAAAATTAACACCAAATCAGGCGCTCAAAACCTGATAGCTCGTCGAAGCAGATTTTAACCAGGGTTAAAAATTCGTTACTTTTAACTCTAACAAGCATTACCCCATTACCCCACGCTACACCCGAAAATGAATGGAATCGCTCATCGAATTTTTTGAGGATGTACCTATCTGGTTTAGGTCACTCATCCTAATCGGGGGAATCGTACTCTTTTGGATAGCCGAAGGAGTGCTCCCGCTCTTTACGTTTACTTACAAAAAGTTTCATCATGCCAGCCTCAACCTTTTCTTCACGCTTACTACAGCCATTATAGGTTTTGGACTAGCCGGAGTGCTGCTCATGGCATCAGATTTCGTAGCCCAAAACCAATTTGGGCTGCTACACATTATAGAGCTACCTCTGTGGGCACAAATAGTAGCTGGCGTATTGCTCCTGGATCTCATCGGCGCTTATTTCATTCACTGGCTGGAGCATAAAGTCAGGTGGATGTGGAAGTTTCACCTGGTCCATCATAGCGACACTACGGTGGACGTCACCACGGGCTTACGTCACCACCCCGGAGAAACGGTTTTCCGAATAGGTTTTACCATTCTGGCGGTAATCATCGTGGGAGCACCCATAGGCATCATCATGCTTTACCAGTCCTTATCAGTACTCTTTGCCCACCTCACCCATGCCAATGTAAACCTTCCGAAAAAGCTGGACCATTTTCTTTCGTATGTTTTTGTGACCCCTCACATGCACAAGGTCCACCATCACTATACACAGCCCCTCACCGACACCAACTATGGAAATATTTTTTCTTTCTGGGATCGAATCTTTGGGACCTATACCCGCGTAGAAGATACTCGAACACTGAAGTTTGGGATAGATACGCACATGGAGCCTACTGAGAACGGCAGGCTTGGCAATCTACTGAAAATTCCGTTTCAGAAATACCGCCCACCTGTTGGGAAATTTGCTAATCAGGAGCCCGCACAGGCTTCAAAAGTTGCTAAATGAAACATCTACTTACGCTCGTGCTGGCGTTTTGCATCGTGCAAGCCACCGCTCAGGAAAAAGTCATCAAAGCCTACCACGAAACACAGGAGGACAATAGCCTGATCATCTATGTGGAAAACAGAAGTGAAGTGCTCCATAGCGTACTTTTAGAAGGCAACCTCAAGGGAATGAGTGCCAGCATAGCACTGCCTATCACTCAAGTGGTGCCACCAAAAAGCACCACAGCGTTTGTAACCCTAACTCCTACAGCCAACTCCTATGGGTATAGCTACGAATTTACCAGCACGCAGGGAGACGTCACAGCCATACACGACGATACGTACGTGTATCAGCTCCCCTACCAATCTGGTGAGAGTCATCGCATAGACCAGGGCTACCTGGAGCGCCCCACGCATATGGATCAGTATGCGTTAGATTTCCATATGGACACAGGCACTAAAATTTGCGCTATCCGGGATGGCAAGGTGATGAACGTGGTGCAAAAACACAACCGTGGGTGCCCGGATAAGAGCTGTGGACAGTACAATAATTTTGTGCAGGTGATGCATGCAGATGGCTCCATAGCCGACTACTCCCACCTTCAGAAAAACGGGGCACTGGTAAAAATCGGTGATGAGGTAAAAGCTGGAGATGTGATCGCGCTAAGTGGCGCTACTGGCCAGGCAAGCGGCCCACACCTGCACCTGGAAGTCTACGTGATGCGTTTTTCTGGCTCTCAGTCTGTGGAGGCCAGCTACCAGCTGGATGCCAGCACAGTAGGTATCCCCCAGACGGGGAAAAGCTATACCAAGCCCTGAAAACCACAAAACCGCAGCTGATTAGGCCGCGGTTTTGCAAAGTATTTTGATGGTGTGTCGCTGAGTTAAAACTCGCAGTTGCCCGGCGTACGCGGAAAAGGAATTACATCGCGGATATTGCCCATGCCCGTCACAAAGAGGATCATGCGCTCAAAACCAAGCCCAAACCCACTATGAGGCACTGCACCAAACCTGCGCGTATCCAAATACCACTCCATTTCTTCGGCAGGGATATCCATCTCCTCCATTCGCTGCGATAGCTTGTCCATGCGCTCTTCACGCTGAGAGCCACCTACGATCTCACCGATTCCAGGAAAGAGGATGTCCATGGCTCCTACGGTCTTCTCGTCATCATTTTGTCGCATGTAAAATGCCTTGATGTCTTTAGGGTAATCAAATAGGATGACTGGCTTCTTAAAATGCTTTTCTACCAAAAAGCGCTCATGCTCCGACTGCAGGTCTGCACCCCAGCCTTCGATCACATAGCTAAACTTCTTCTTTTTGTTGGGCTTAGAGTTTCTCAAGATCTCTATAGCCTCAGTGTAGCTCACCCGCTCAAAATCGTTTTCCAACACAAAACGCAAACGCTCTGTCAGCGTCATTTCGGCACGCTCGTTTTGAGGCTTGTTTTTGTCTTCATCAGCCGCACGCTTTTCGAGAAACGCCAAATCGTCGGCACAGTTGTCCAGCGCATATTTTACCAGATACTTCAGCATCTCCTCGGCCAGGTCCATATTGTCTTTTAGATCATAAAAAGCCATCTCCGGCTCGATCATCCAAAACTCCGCCAGGTGGCGTGTGGTATTGGAGTTTTCGGCTCTAAAAGTAGGACCAAAAGTATAGATGTCTGAAAGCGCCATGGCTGCCAACTCCCCTTCGAGCTGCCCCGATACGGTGAGGTTGGCCTCTTTCTCAAAAAAGTCCTGCTTATAGTCTACCCCTCCTTCGTCATTCTTTGGCACATTGGCCAAATCGAAATTGGTGACATGAAACGTCTCCCCTGCGCCTTCCGCATCAGATGCGGTGATGATAGGCGTATTGATATAGAAAAATTCCTTTTCGTTGAAAAACTGATGCACAGCAAATGCCAGAGCATGACGCACCCGCATCACGGCACTGAAGGTGTTGGTCCGCGGACGAAGGTGAGCGATTTCTCGCAAAAACTCCAGGCTGTGTTTTTTAGGCTGCAGTGGATACTTGTCAGGGTCTGCCTCGCCAAACACTTCGATTTGTTCTGCTACCAGCTCACAGGTCTGGCCTGCGCCCTGAGATTCCACGAGCTTTCCAGTAGCACTGATACTCGCTCCTGTGGTAATTTTTCTCAGTAGCTCCTCCCCAAATTTTTCAGCATCTGCTACCACTTGTAAGTTATTGATAGAAGACCCATCGTTGAGTGCAATAAATGCCACACTCTTGCTGGCACGCTTGGTACGAACCCATCCCATTACGGTGAGTGACTCGCCCAGCGGCTCATTACTTAAAACATGTTTGATTTTTGTACGTTTTTCTCTCACGGTATCAATAACTTAATTCGATGTAAAACTGGGCAAAAAAACGATATTTTAAGGTTTTAATCAAAGAATCCTATAATTATGATATTTTTGATTTCGAGCAAAAACTAACCATGCAAAAACTCAATCTCACACAGTCTTTATCACAGAAACTGTCTCCCCAGCAGATACAGTTTATCAAACTACTACAGGTACCCACCGTGGAGCTCGATGCCCGTATAGAAGAAGAACTGGAAGTAAATCCAGCACTCGAAGAAGGAGCCCCTGAAAAAGAGGACGATTACGACACGCAGGACAACTACGACGATGAATACGACAGCTCCACGGAGCCTGAAAGCATAGAAGAATACCTGCACGATGACTACTCCGGCTACAAAATGCAGGGAGATGGCAGAGGTCAAGACGAAGACGATAAAGAAATGCCAATCTCTGTAGGCACTACGCTGCATGAGCAGCTGATGTCTCAGCTCGGATACCTGAGACTGGATGAGCGGGAACATCGCCTGGGAGAGCAGCTCATAGGTAGTGTAGACGCTGATGGCTACATCCGCAGAGATCTGGATGCCATCGTCAACGACCTTGCCTTTTCACAAAATGTGGAAACGGATGCTGAAGAACTGGAATCAATCCTGTTTAAAATCCAAAACTTTGATCCTCCGGGAATAGCGGCACGCAACCTACAAGAATGCCTTACGCTGCAGCTGGAGCGCAAGGATGAGGACACCGAATACCTGGAAACCGCCAAACAAATCATCGAGCGCTGCTTCAACGAGTTTTCGAAAAAGCACTATGACAAAATAGCCAAAAAACTCAATCTGGAAGACGAAGAAGAGCTAAAAGGAGCCATTTCGCTGATCACCAAGCTCAACCCCAAACCGGGAGGATCGGGAGACGAATTGGTAAAAACACAATACCTGATTCCGGATTTCTTACTCAATAACAACAACGGCAAACTGGAGCTCACACTCAACTCTAGAAATGCCCCCATGCTAAAAGTAAGCCGCTCCTATGCAGACATGTTGCATGCCTACGACAAGAGTGACAAAAAAGATAAAAAGCTGAAAGACACGGTTTCGTTTATCAAGCAAAAGCTGGATTCCGCCAAATGGTTTATAGACGCCATCAAACAGCGCCAAAACACCCTGCTCAATACCATGCAGGCGATCATAGACTTTCAGTATGAGTACTTTCAGGAAGGAGACGAGAGCAAGCTCAAGCCGATGATCCTAAAAGATATAGCAGACAGGATCAACATGGACATCTCCACGGTATCACGAGTGGCCAATAGCAAATCCATCCAGACGGAATTTGGCATCTTCCCGCTCAAATACTTTTTCTCCGAAGGCATCTCTACCGAATCGGGAGAAGATGTGAGCAGCCGAGAAGTAAAACACAAGCTAAAAGCCATCATAGATGACGAAGACAAGGCCAAGCCACTCTCTGACGACAAGCTGGAAAAACTACTGCGCGCCGAAGGCTACAACATTGCACGTAGGACGGTAGCCAAATACCGGGAGCAGCTCAATATTCCTGTAGCGCGCCTTAGAAAACAGCTGTAGATGCGGGTATTCTTAATGAACATCATTTCGGCAGTGTTCCACCCATTGCTAATGGCGACCTATAGCAGTGCGCTGTTTTACTGGATGCTGCCTGAGATTTACAGCCCCATTCCTTACAAGTCTATCCCCATGTTTATAGCTGTGGTGTTTATCACCACAGCCGTCATACCTGCGCTGAGCATCGCATTCCTGATGTTTACCAAGCGAGTATCCAACTTAGACATCACCCGACGCGAAGAGCGCTCGCTGCCTTTTCTGACTATAGGGGTGTTTTATGGTGCTACTACCTATATGTTTTATGACAAAATGAACATCCCCCGACCACTTCTGGTGATGATGATCGCCGTGACAGTGCTGATAGTGGTCATTTTCCTGATTAGCATCAAATTCAAAGTGAGTGTGCACTCTGCCGGCATCTGGGGAGTAGCCGGGCTTTTTACGGCGGTAGCCATTCGCTATCTGTCTGTAGACATGGTATGGCCTCTGTCGCTGATTTTTATGGGAGCCGGACTCACCACCATGTCTCGCCTGGAGCTGGGCCGGCACACCCCTAATGAGAGCTGGGCCGGCATTATCCTGGGCTATACGCTATCCTTTTCTGCTTTTTGGTTTTTCGCTTAGAGCTAAAATCCGCTAAAGTTGATCCCTACTGTCCAGGCTTGTGGGCTTTTATTAGCATCAGGAGAGGTCGAAAAAACATCGTTTAGCCAATATTTATAAAAAACGTGTATGGCTCTGAAGCCCAATCGCCCCTGCAGACCGTAACGGAAATCGCTCAACCCAAAGCCATCGTACAGTTTCTCTTTCACTGTATCCTCACCTATATCATATTTTATTTTGGTATGTGAGCCAATACGCATACCGCCTACAGCACCGATTCCGATAAAAAACCCTTCACCGTTCACCGTACCCAAGGGGTGAATACGAAACTCTATTGGGATTTCCAGGTAGTTAGAAACGAGCTTGTTTTTTCGGAAGCCCACACCTGACAATGAATCGAAATCCACCGTACCATCGTCATCACGCAGCCACGTGTAGCGATCCTCAAAGGCATATTTTTCAAAAGTGAAGCCAATGCCCGGGTGAAAAGAAATATGGTCATTGAAGCGCAAACGTCTGTTGTAATAGATTCCTACAGAATTTGATCCCAAAAACCCCAATGGAAGGTTGTCTGGCTCCTCGCTCCACCGGTTAAACCCAAAGTCGATCATCAAATTACCTGGCAGATCCGGCTGCTTGGGCTTGTTTTCATCCTGAGCAAAAACAGAAAATGTAAGAATTGAAAGTAGGAAAAAACCGCAAATACGCTTCATATGGATTATTTTATTCAGGGCAAAGATAGAATCTATTTTAAAACCTGTAGGAATAACGTTGATTTATGATACAAATTATTACCTTTGTGCTCGATTTCAGTCAGAGACGAGCGCAAAGCTGGTTTCGAAGGTACTGAAACGAGTCAAACTTAGAAGAAGTAAGACTCACAAAAATGGTTAAAAAATGGCCTTTTAGCCTGCCTAGCCGCAGGCTGGCTCAACTGAATAAATAATATATTCGTTGTAATAGTCAAAAGATAAATGGCCTCCTAGCTCAACTGAATAGAGCACTTGATTACGGCTCAAGAGGTTGCAGGTTTGAATCCTGCGGAGGTCACAATAAAAGCTCAAGATTTATTTCTTGGGCTTTTTCTGTTTCTAAGCAAGTAAAAATAGGATCAAGCAATATTTGTGTGGGCTTGCTTTAGAAAGTTCAATTTTTGCTTTAGGTGGAAGGGCTTGCTTTTTGATGGAATGCGATCGGATTTCAAAACAAATCGTGCTTTTCTCTACTTTTTCTTGATAAAAAGTAGCAAAAATCAAGGGCTGAGTCCATTTCTTAACGCTTTTCCAAATATAAATCAGCAAATAAATAAACTCGCTTTTACGTTTACGACAAGATTCTAAGATTACGTATAAGCTCAGACAGTATTTATTTGTAACCTGATTTCCATCTGGAAAACCTAAAATGGACGAATGCCCGTCCTTCAATTTATCCTATTCCACCACAGGTTTTCGGATTGATCCCTAGCCAGGAGCGATTGAATCCTGCGGAATACAAAGGAAAGCCCAAAGTGAATTGCAAGGAATGTAATCATTCGCTGATACGAAAAAACGCCGAGCTTTCACCCGGCGTTTCCATTCCTAATACTATTTATATCATTATAATATATACTGACTCAGGTCTTTATCCTTCACCAGACCAGCTAATTTCTCTTCCACCAGCGCATTGTCTACCACTATTCGGGCATTTGGCCCGATGGTGTCAGGGATTTCAAACAAGATCTCATTGAGCAGCTTACTCATCACCGTATGCAATCTACGCGCACCGATGTTCTCCACTTCCTCATTGATCTGAAAGGCGATCTCTGCCAGGCGTTCCAATGCTTCATCCTGAAAGGTAAGTTCTACTTCCTCGGCCTGCACCAAAGCCACATATTGCTTGGTCAGCGCATTTTTAGGCTCTTTTAAGATACTTAGAAAATCTTCTTTGGTGAGGTTGTCGAGCTCCACACGAATCGGGAAGCGACCCTGAAGCTCTGGGATCAAATCTGAAGGCTTGCTAAAATGAAATGCACCTGCAGCGATAAAAAGGATATGATCTGTATGAACTATACCGTATTTCGTATTTACAGCACTGCCCTCTACGATGGGCAGCATATCTCGCTGCACACCTTCACGGCTCACATCCGGACCACCCTGTCCACCGCGCGAGTTTCCAGCAATCTTATCCACCTCATCAATAAATACGATCCCTGTATTTTCTGCCTTCTTGAGTGCCTCCTCTTTTACTTCATCCATATCGATGAGCTTGGCGGATTCCTCCTCCAGCAAAATTTTTCTCGCCTCTGCGATAGTCACTTTACGCTTCTTGGTCTTTTTGGGTAGCATATTTCCCAGCATCTCTTGCAGGTTGATCATGGAAGCTTCATCCATGCCACCTCCGACCATTCCTACGCCCGGCGCAGCGTTTTGCTTCACGTCTATTTCGATCTTTCGCTCATCCATTTCGCCGTTTCGGATCTTTTCGCGGAAGCGCTCACGGGTCTTCTCGTTGAGCTCACGCTCATCTTCGGGCTGATCCTTCCCCATACCTGTAGCATGTGGCGTAGGCGATCCTTTGAGCGGAGGAATGAGCGCATCTAAAATAATACCCTCAACAATATCTTTGGCTTTTTCGCGTACTTCTTCTTTCTTGGCAGTTTTTACCATGTCTACCGCCTGCTCCACCAAATCACGAATCATGCTTTCCACATCGCGTCCCACGTAGCCTACCTCAGTAAATTTGGAAGCTTCCACTTTGGTGAAAGGAGCCTCAGCGAGATGAGCCAATCGTCGGGCGATTTCAGTCTTTCCCACACCTGTGGCTCCGATCATCAGGATGTTGTTGGGTACGATCTCACCCTGAATCTCTTCCTTCACATTCATCCGTCGCCAGCGGTTACGCAGTGCAATGGCTACATTGCGCTTGGCCTCCTTCTGACCGATAATATATTTATCTAATTCGGCTACAATCTGCCGAGGGGTTAAATTCTTGTTCATAATCCTAAAATAACTTTTTAAAAGATTTCAGATTTGTCTGAATGGTGATAAAATCGGAGCCTCCGGCAGCATGATAGGTAGTATGTGCATAACTGATATCAAACTTGCCCACACCTAGCCGAAAACCCAGGCTAATGCCTGCACCATATGCTCGCTCACTGAGCGTCAGCTCCTGTCGGCGCAGGTGATTATAACTTACGATGGCCTGGATACGTGGATGAATGACCAGCTCCATGCCGATATTGATTTTTCGAAGCAGTCGGTCTGCACGCTCTACAGCCTTCGACTGACTTACTGACTGCTCTGACTGAAAATAGGTATCGCGCTGTGTAAGCCCAAATGCAGTAAGGGTAAAACGAAAGGGCATGTGTTCAGGTTTTATGGTAGCCCCCACTTGCACATCAAATGGCACGCTATTGGATGCATTGGCAAAATCCGAAAGCACCCACCCAAAGTTTTTAAACAGCACTCCGGCCATTAGCACATTTCCTGGTGAGCGATATACTCCACCAAAGTCCATCAGCACCATGTGCCGCTGGTAGGTATCCACCCCAACGTTTACATATTTCAAATTTGCCCCAAGCGAAAACCCTGCAATCTGATGACTTTTACCCACAGTCACTACCAGGTCCCTGGCCTGAAAGTCCCCCAATGGGTCTCCGTTATCATCCGTCCGCTGAAAGTCTCCATAGTCGATGTACGCTACTCCTGCAGCCAGAACTCCCACACGAGGAAGCTGAAATCCCGCTGCTCCACTAAACCCATAGATACCTGCAAATAGCGGCATGTATGTTAGCGATACATCAGACACTTTTACAGAGTCTAACACGGCCGGGTTTTGAAAAAACTGAGCGATATCACCGTCTGCCATAGACACCACTGTACCTCCCAGTGCTGCAGCCCTGGCATTGGCCGGAAGGCTCAGACTATGCGCATTTTGAAACTGCGCCCACCCAATATTACAGGCACCAAAAAGCAGTATGACTGTTAGCCACCTCAACTTACTTAGTAGGTTCTGGAAGAATAAAGTTCATGGGATTTTTAGGCTTTTGCGATAGCAAAGCGATATCAAGCACTTCCTGAACGTTTTTCACGAAATGGATCGTAAGCCCTTTTATGTATTGCTCGTTGATCTCCTCCATGTCTTTTTGGTTGCGCTCACACATGATGATCTCTGATATCCCTGCACGCCGGGCAGCCAGAATCTTTTCTTTGATTCCTCCCACAGGGAGCACTTTACCGCGAAGGGTAATCTCACCAGTCATGGCCAGCTTCTTCTTCACCAGGCGCTGAGTATAAACAGACGCCAGTGCTGTGAGCATGGTGATCCCCGCAGATGGCCCATCCTTTGGTATGGCCCCTGCAGGCACGTGCACGTGCAGATCATAGTGCTCAAAGACGCGATAGTCTATGCCAAGCGCATCCGCATTGGTTTTCAGATAAGACAGAGCAGTCATCGCAGACTCCTTCATCACATCTCCCAGCTGACCAGAAAGTGTGAGCTTGCCTTTACCTCTACTCAAGCTGGCTTCTATGAAAAGAATATCCCCACCCGAGGGTGTCCACGCCAGACCAGTCACTACGCCCGGAAGCTTATTGTCTTCGTATGCTTCCTTATCAAAATCCTCAGGTCCAAGAATTTTTCGGACCTCCTTGTCAGTAATCTTTTTGGTATACTCCTCCTCCATAGCAATGGATTTGGCTACATTCCGAATCACTGAAGCTACTTTGCGCTCAAGATTTCGCACACCGGACTCACGCGTGTAGTCGTTGATCAGCTTCGTGATTGCAGACTTGGTAATAGTGACGTCACTAGTAGTGAGGCCATGCTCTTTTAGTTGCTTGGGTACAAGGTGCTTCTTGGCTATTTCTACCTTTTCCTCCAGTGTGTAGCCGGTGATATCGATGATTTCCATCCGATCTCTCAACGGCGGCTGAATGGTATCCAGTGAATTTGCAGTAGCGATAAATAGCACCTTCGAAAGATCATAATCGACCTCCAGATAGTTGTCCTTAAATGTACCATTCTGCTCAGGGTCAAGCACCTCTAGTAGTGCCGAGGATGGATCGCCTCTAAAGTCAGAGCTTACTTTATCTATTTCATCTAAAATAAATACTGGGTTGGACGTCTTGGCCTTATTGATATTCTGAATGACCTTGCCAGGCATAGCTCCTATGTAGGTCTTGCGGTGCCCTCGCACTTCAGCCTCATCGTGCACCCCTCCCAAAGACATGCGCACGTATTTACGCCCTAAGGCATCGGCAATAGATCTCCCGAGTGATGTTTTACCCACACCTGGAGGTCCATAGAGGCAAAGGATCGGACCTTTTAGATCGTTTTTCAGCTTACGAACAGCAAGGTATTCCAATATTCGCTGCTTCACCTTGTCCAACCCAAAGTGATCTCGATCCAACACCTTTTTGGCATTCTTGAGATCGAAATTATCTTCAGTGACATCACTCCAGGGCAGATCTACCAGCAACTCCGCATAGCTCATGGCCACCGGGTATTCTGCTGCTGCAGGATTCATTCGCCCTATTTTGTCCAGTTCTTTAAAAAAATGCTCACGCACTTCATCTGGCCAGTTTTTATCTTCAGCACGCTTGCGCAACTCATTGACTTCCTGATCAGGACCGCCCTGGCCCAGCTCATCTTGAAGGACTTTCATCTGCTGACGTAAGAAATAATCCCGCTGCTGCGCATCAATGTCTGAGTGCACCTTACTAGCTATCTCTTGCTTGAGCTCGAGCATTTGAATGTCCTTGAGCATGTATTGCAAGAGCAGTTCCGCGCGTTTTTTAGGATTATTGGTTTCCAGCAGTTTCTGCTTATCACTCACCTCCGCGTTGATATTGGAACTTAGAAAGTGGGTGAGAAACGTATAGCTCTGAATGTTTTCCAGGGCTACCTGAGCTTCTTTAGGTATTTCAGGGTTGAGCTTAAGCACTTTATACGCCGCTTCTTTTAGCGAAGTAGTAATGGCCTGTACTTCTTCAGCACTAATGTCTTCATCTTCTTTTACAGTACTGAAAGAGGCTTTTAGGAAAGGCTCCTCCTGCAGTGGCTCACCCAACTGGAATCGTTGTTTACCCTGAATGATGATCGTAGTATTGCCATCAGGCAAAACGAGCATTTTTAATATTTTGGCTATGGTGCCTATCTGATACAAGTCTGCAAATGCAGGCTCTTCTTTCTTCGTGTTTTTTTGGGCTACCACACCTATTATCCGGTCACCCTTATAGGCTTTTTTTACGAGCTTGATTGACTTGGACCTTCCTACCGTGATGGGCAACACCACCCCAGGAAACAATACCGTATTTTTGATTGGAAGAATGGGCAATTCGGACGGAAGGCTGTCGTCATCTATGGGCGCCTCATCGTCTTCAGAGACCAGCTGTATTAGTTCTCCGGACTCATCTTCCAGATAATCAGTAAAAAGGATAGTGTCAGTAGATTTATCTTCAAACATAAAGTTTTCAAGTGTTTGTGGCTGCCGTGGAATCACTGCACATCTGTCTGCTTTGACGATACATCCTGACAGGCCATTAGTTTTATGCCAATATGGCAGTAAATCTCTTGTAAAGTAACGTTTCGAGATCGAACCACTATTAGGTCAATCGCTATGCCAAATTAGCGAGTGTGTCATAAATGGTATTATCTTTATCCAGATTTATTCAAACGACTGTCGAAAAGACATGCCTATATGAATGGAGCTATCCGCCGCATTTTTATTATAGTTTCCCTATTCGCAATTCATGGCTTGATGGCCCAACGAATTGTCACCAAGCACTTCGATACAGATTCGCTTCCTGAAAACGTGATTCTGAATATTTATAATTTTAAAAATATAAATAAGCTTCCGGATTATTACGACGCAGACCAGCTGAAACGTATACACAAACTTGAAGAAAACGAAGAGTGGGCCAAACTTTACAACGCGCTCCGACGCTATGTGAGCAATTTTGGCATTCAAAACTTCTATAAAGACACGAGACTCATCTGGCGGCTGGCCAAACTCACAGAGCTTTTTGGCACTCAAGAAGAAGCTAAAAGCCTCTACCGCCTGGTGCTGAGGCATCACCACCGCGGCATCAACATCAACGAAATAGAGCTCTACTATGACTCTCTAAACAATCAGGAAGCCGCCCAATACGTACCACTGGACTATTACTACGAGCTGGTAGAGTACCGCAAACTGATAGATACATTGCGCCCGCCACGTGGAGTACTGCTCAATATGGGGCAGCAGGTAAACAGTTCCAAGGCGGACTATGCTCCTTCGCTCAATGTTCAAAACAACGTCCTCATTTTCACTTCGCAGCGCAACAGCATCGACCTGTCGATCAAACGCACCTTCAATGAAGACCTGTTTTACAGCGTGAAAAATGAGTATGGTGTGTGGACAAAAGCAAAAGAATTTGAGGCCATCAACTCGCGATATAAAGAAGGCTCGGCTGTATTGTCACGAGATGGCAAAACATTGTATTTTTCTCGATGCGACTGCATGGATTGCTACGGAGATTGCGACCTGTTCACGGCTACTTTGCTTCCAGACAGCACCTGGGGAGACATTCAAAACCTCGGTGTAAATGTCAATAGCCTGGGGTGGGACTCGCACCCTTCGCTCAGCCATACAGAGGACACGCTGTACTTTGCCTCTGATCGCCTGGGCGGATTTGGATTGTCTGATATTTACTTTACCTATAAAAAGAAAAACGGGGAGTGGGCTCCTGCTCAAAACATGGGGCCAGTGATCAATACCCGAAACAATGATGTGAGCCCTTTTTACCACCCTGTCTTTGATGTGTTGTACTTTGGGTCGAATGGGCAACTCTACAATTTCGGGGAATATGACATCTATAAATCTCACAATGTAGACGGCAACTGGTCCGAACCAGTCAATATTGGTCCCCTGGTCAACGGTAAGGGCAGTGAGTACTATTTCACCATCGATTCCAAATCTGAACTACTCTTCTACGCCCGCTCCATCAGCCGAGACCTCAACAAACAAGACATTTACTCATTTCCGCTACCCATGGAGGCTCAGCCGCTGGCTACTACGAAAGTACGTGGCTCACTTACTGACTCCCTTACAGGAAAGGCCTTCAAAGGGATTGTTTCGATCATAGACCTGGATCAGGGAATAGAAGTAGCTCCAAAATACTTACGGGAAGATGGCAGTTTTGAGTTTGACCTGATCGACCAGCGCAACTACCTACTCGTCATTCAGGGAGATGACTTTTTTCGCATCGAAGATGCCTTTTTCCTGAATGGGCCAATGGAGCTCAACAAGGTAACAGAACCACTTGCAAGCCGTGTGAAGTTTGAGTCTATCGAGTTTGACAATGGAAAAGCTTCCCTGAAACAGGAGATGTATGCAGACCTCAATAAGATTGTAAACTTTCTGTATGATAATCCTGACTTTATGTTGAGAATTTCAGGCCACACCGACTCTTATGGATCCGCTGATTTTAACCTGGAGCTTTCTAAGCAGCGCGCCCAAAACATTCGAGACTATATTGTGAAATTTGCTGGAGTGGAAGCAAACCGGGTAGAGTGGGAAGGCTATGGCAGCACCAAACCTATCGTAGAAGAAAACACCGAAGAAGCCAAAGCGATCAACCGTCGGGTAGAGTTTGAGATCTACCGACCAGCGCCTTTTGATCGATAGAGAGATATTCCAGTTTTATCCGCAGACGAAAATAAATTCTTTAAGGGAAATACCTGAAACTAAAAAAGCCAGTCGCATTGCTACGACTGGCTTTTTAATGATTGTACGTTAATGTTTTTTTTGCTTAGAACAGCTTGTATACGTCGTTGAAGATGGCGTAGCTCATCAATCCGAGCAACAGCACCATCCCTACTTTTTGTGCGTTTTCGAGGAATTTATCACTTGGCTTGCGCCCGGTCACAATCTCCCAGGTAAGAAACATCACATGCCCACCATCAAGCGCAGGTATTGGGAGTAGGTTCATAAAGGCCAATACCATAGACAATAGGCCTGTAATTCTCCAGAAGTTGCTCCAGTCCCACGTACCACCGAAAAACTGCGCAATACCGATAGGACCTGAAAGCGATTTAGATGGAGATACATCTCCAGAAAACATTTTTCCGAAGGCTTTGATGTTGTAAAACACCACATTGAAAGCCTGCTCGGTACCGTTTACAGTAGCTTCGCCAAAGGAGAAGTCTCTATGCGAATACGCCAGGCGGTCTTCATCGCGCTGAGGCGCAAACCCTATGGTACCTTCGTCGGTGACATCAAAAGTCAAAGCAAGCCGCTGACCATCACGCTCCACTTGCGTTTGAATGGTTTTGCCAGCCAGGGTATCGAGTGCCGATTTGAATTGATCAAAATAGCTCAAGGACTTGCCTTCCACCGCAACAAAGCGATCTCCAGCCTGCAGGCCGCCTTTGGCAGCATTGCTTTCTTCCAGCACCTGCCCTACTTTAAATGGAAGCCGGGGCTCAAAAAAGGCCACATTCTTGTCTGCAAATTTGTCAATAAAGTTATTTGGAATAGGCACAGTAATTCGCTCTCCGTTACGGTCTACCGTATAGAAGCCATCGGTACCTAAAAGCACGTCTGGGCTGCGTAGGTCACTGTATTTTTCATAGTCCTGACCATTTACATTGACAATACGATCGCCAGTCTGGAGGCCTAGCTGCTCACCGAGATCATAAGCCACGATTCCATGCTTGTTGAGTTCTTCTTTAGAGAGGTAGCTCTCACCGTTTGAATACACCAGCAGGATAAAAATCACCACACCAGTGATCACATTAACGATGATACCTCCCAGCATAACGATGAGTCGTTGCCAGGCGGGCTTTGCTCTAAACTCCCATGGCTCAGGCTCTGAGCTCAGTGTTTTCGTATCGAGTGACTCGTCGATCATCCCGGAGATTTTCACAAAACCTCCCAGTGGGATCATACCGATTGAGTATTCTGTTTCGCCAAATTGCTTGCCCCAAATTTTCGGTGGAAACCCTATAGAATACTTTTCCACACGCATCCCAAACATTTTGGCAGCCACCAGGTGACCTAATTCATGCAGCCCTACCAAAATTGATAAGCCCAATAGAAGCTGGGCCGCCATTACTAATCCTTCCATTTATTTTATAAGTTCTGTCGCTTTTATTCTTGTTTCTTGGTCTGTTTGGATATAATCCTCCAGGTTTGGCTCGCTAATGTAACTCACTCTAGCCATGCATTCGGCAATGATGTCCGATATTTCTAAAAAACCAATCCGATCCTTCAAAAATTCCGCTACTGCGATTTCATTGGCCGCATTGAGGATGCATGGGTGATTGCCACCTTTTTCTAAAGCATCATATGCAAGCTGTAAGTTACGGAAAGTCTTGGTGTCGGGTTGCTCAAATGTGAGCTGCGGGTACGCCATGAAGTTGAACCGTGGATAATCTGCTTTGAGGCGTCCCGGAAATGTCAGGGCATACTGTATGGGCAGCCGCATATCTGGCAGCCCCATCTGCGCTTTGATAGAGCCGTCTTCAAACTGCACCATGCTATGGATAATGCTCTGCGGGTGTACTACCACATCTATCTGGCTCAGAGGAGTCCCAAATAACCACTTTGCTTCGATCACTTCCAGTCCTTTGTTCATCAGGGTGGCAGAATCGATGGTAATCTTTGCGCCCATCTCCCAATTGGGATGCTTGAGTGCCTGCGCCTTGGTAATCTGCAGCAGTTCCTCTCGTTTTTTTCCCCGAAAGGGTCCTCCTGATGCGGTCAATATCAGCTTTTCGATCGGGTTTTGAAACTCGCCAACGATGCACTGAAAAATCGCAGAGTGTTCAGAATCTACTGGCAGGATATTGCATTTGTGCTCAGCTGCCAGACTTGTAACCAGCTGACCAGCTACCACCAGCGTTTCTTTGTTTGCCAGTGCAATGTCTTTACCCGCTTTGATGGCATTGATGGTGGGCACGAGTCCTGAGTAGCCTACCAATGCGGTGAGTACCACATCTATGGACTCCATCTTCACCACCTCACCCAGTGCATTTTGCCCTGCGTATACTTTGATATCATGTGCATCCAGGGCTTCGAAGACCTGGTCATACAAGGCTTCGTTGCCTATCACCACGGTATTGGGCTTGTAAGCAATGGCCTGCTGGATGAGTAAATCGGCGTTGTTTTGTGCAGTGAGCACCTCCACCTGAAACTGCTCCGGATGACGGTCTACTACTTCTAATGCCTGGGTGCCAATAGAGCCCGTAGACCCCAAAATGGCTATCTGCTTCTTCTCTCCGTCATTCATACTTTCAAACTCTGCATCGCATCGGCTATTTTCCTGTCATTGGACAGGCGAGGCACTTTATTTTGCCCTCCTAGTTTTCCGATCGATTTCATATAGTCAATAAAGGCGTTTTTATTCAGCTCCACGATTTTCAGGGGCCGCAGTATGGCACCCGATATGAGGTCGTCGTAATAGGTGTTGCGCTCGCGCAGCTGCAAATCTAACTCTTTTTCAAAAGCCTCAAGGTCTTTAGGCTTAGCGGCAAACTCCACGTACCATTCGTGCAGCGGCAATCCCTCTGCTGGCGTGACCTCCGGAGCCACCGTAAACTCTACCAACTCCGTCTCCGGAAATTTGGCACAGGTAGCTTTCATGGCCTGCTCCACTTCCTCGCCGATCACATGCTCACCAAAAGCCGAAATAAAGTGCTTGATACGCCCGGTCACAAGCAAGCGGTAAGGATCTTTGTTGATAAACTTCACGGTATCTCCTATCGAATAGCCCCACAGTCCTGCGTTGCTATTGAGGACCAGCGCATAGTTTACCCCAAGTTCTACCTGATCGATTTTTAGACGGGTTGGGTTTTCATCAAAGTATTCATCGGCAGGTATAAATTCGAAAAAGATACCACTATCTGCAAGCAAAAGTAACCCAGGCTCCGTCTGTGAGTCCTGATAAGCAATAAATCCCTCGGATGCCGGATAGGTTTCTATCGATGGTATTTGTTTTCCGATCGTTTCGAAGAGTTTAGCGCGGTAAGGCTCAAAATTAACACCACCGTAAACGAACATCTCAAAATTGGGAAAGATGTCCTTGATCGGCTTACCGGTTTTGGCCTTCAGTCGGTCAAAATACATCTGCACCCATGGCGGTATGCCCGAAATGAGGGTCATGTCCTGGTCGACTGTTTCTTCTACAATGGCATCCACCTTTTCTTCCCAGTCTTCGATACAATTGGTGTCGTAACTCGGCATCTGGTTGGTACGCAGGTAGCCGGGCACGTGGTGATTGACGATCCCTGACAGTCGACCCGTGTTGATCCCCGCCTTTTGTTCCAGAGTGGGTGCTCCCGAAAGAAAGATCAACTTCCCGTCTAGAAACTTTCCATTACCTGTCTCATGCACATACGACAGCAGCGCATTTCTCGCCGAGTTCATATGATTGGGGATTGATTCTTTAGTGATTGGAATGTACTTAGTCCCTGAAGTGGTACCAGAGGTTTTGGCAAAATAGGCCGGTTTTCCTGGCCACAGGACGTTTTCCTCACCTTCTACCACACGATCCACATAGCTTTTTAAGCCTTCGTAATCCCTCACCGGCACCCGTGCCTTAAAATCCTCGTAGGAGTGAATGTTTTGAAAATCATGGTCCTTACCAAAGGCCGTTCCCTGTGCTTTGGCTACAATCTCGCGAAGTATCTTATCCTGATATTTCCCCGGAGCTTTAGCCCACCTGGCAGTTTGTCTGGCTATGTATGCCGCAAACGGTTTACTGAGTATAGATCGAAATCCCATAGGTCTTTTTAAATCCGATCCAAAGTAAATGATTGCCAGAACTAATTCCTAAATCTTAAGAAATGTTGAGCTCTTAGCTTTTCACCTTTTTTAACACAACCTTTCTAGGGCATTTGCATATATATAAGCAGATTCGAAATGCAAAAAGACGAGCAAGCAATGAAACGAATACTGTTTACGGCGGTCATCTGTAGTCTTCTGGCAGGAGGCCTCGGTGCTGCCATAGCTATACATATTACCTCTGCGGCTTCAGAGCCGGTGACGGCTTCTTACACCCGCATGGAGCCATCCACTCTTTCTCAGGGTTTCACCCCCCAATACACCGAGTTGGCACCTCGGACGGCTGATCTGGATAGGGATTTTGTGCTCGCATCACAAAAAAGTACGTCCAGTGTGGTCTTTATTCAGACGCTGGGAGAATACGAGTACCGCACGGGCAGCTGGCTCGACTGGTTTTTTGAACCACGGGCATCACAGCAGATCAGCAGCGGCTCTGGTGTAATCTTATCAAAAGATGGATACATTGTTACCAATAATCATGTGATCGATGATGCGGACATTATTCGCGTAGTACACGGTAAAAAGACGTTTGAGGCCAAGCTAATAGGCACGGACCCGAGTACAGACCTGGCGGTCATCAAAGTAGACCAGACGGACTTGCCTGCGATCACTTTTGGCAACTCCAACGAGGTAAACGTAGGCGAATGGGTGCTGGCAGTGGGAAATCCATTCAACCTTACCTCCACAGTGACGGCAGGGATTGTCAGCGCCAAAGGGCGCAACATCAACATCCTCAAAGACAAGTTCCCGATAGAGTCGTTTATCCAAACGGACGCTGCGATCAACCCCGGCAACAGTGGGGGCGCGCTGGTCAATGCGGACGGTGAGCTGATCGGCATCAATACGGCTATCCTCTCCCGGACCGGTTCATATGCCGGATATGGGTTTGCCGTACCGGCCAATATTGTTCGCAAAGTCTTTGAAGACATCAAAAACTACGGCGAGGTACAAAAAGCGTTTACCGGCGCAGAGTTTATAGACATCAACAGTGAGCTTGCCGCAAAGATGGACCTCAGCGACCTCAGTGGTGTGATCATCGCCAATGTACAGCGAGAAGGAGCTGCCGCCAAGGCTGAACTTCAAAAAGGTGATGTGATCCGGGAAGTCAATGGAAAAACAATTACTAGCAAGGCTTACCTGGAAGAGCTCATCGGAAACATGTACCCTGGTGACCAACTCCAGCTAGTAGTAGAGCGTGATGGAAAGCGTCTCTCCAAAAAACTCGTACTCACCAACCGGGAGGGCACCACAGGTGTAATCAGGCGTGAAACCTTCACCTCGGATTGGCTGGGAGCTACTTTTGAAGCAGTGTCTAAAGTAGAACGTGACCTGATTGGGATAAGCAACGGCATCAAAGTGGTAGATTATAAACGAACGGGCATCTTTGCTGAACTAAGTATACCCGAAGGTTTTATCGTCACCCACATCAACAATACGGCAATAGACAGTCCTGAGGAGTTTGCCCACATTTTGGAGCGCATCAAAGGACGAGTGATCATTTCTGGCATTGACAAACGGGGTAGAAAAGTCTACTATCCGTACTACTTCTAAATGCAAAAAGGGGGTGTCTCAAAAGGGCATCCTCTTTTTTGTGTTGAAAAAAAATCAAGGCCGAGATCTCAAGAAGTTCTCGGCCTTTTTAATTGCGACT
>NZ_QREG01000040.1:0-2631 GCF_003386095.1 Marinoscillum furvescens DSM 4134
TTGGTCGCTGTATAGCTAACACCTGCCACCGTAACACTAATGCTCGCCTGGAAATCATCAACAGTACCGCTTAGGGAAGGGGAAGGGGTGGAGGTTAAGAGCTCGTCCACCACTACTGATGGAGGTGTTAAATCTATGATAAGTGTAGCGCTGGCCGTATCTCGCTGGCCGTTACCATCAACAGCTATTGCTTCAAATGTATAATTTCCTTCACTCAATTCATTGATGAGTCCAGAATCCAGAGACCAGGTACCATCGCCATTATTTGTGGCAGAATAGGCATTTCCTAACAAATTGATTGAAACTGCTGCTGACACATCATCGATACCTCCAGCCAATGCCGGAGATGGTGCGTTTGTTAACAAATCAAATGCCGTAATCACCGGAGCGGTTCCATCAATAGTCAGCTCGTCTATGGTCTGGTCAAACCCGATGTTACCCACAGAATCTGTGGCCTGAGCAACTACGTCATAAGTACCAAAACTCAAATCAGGAGTGATGGTACCTGATGCCAACGTCCAGGTTCCATTCTGATTATTGACAGCAGCATGTGTTTGCCCATTTACTGTAATTGAAATTTGTGCGTTGGAATCATCCACCGTTCCAGTAAGCTCAGGAGATCCATCTGCAGTAAACTTTGAATCTACACCAACAACTGGTTCAGTGGTATCCACAATCCATTGTAGCTCGTTTGATGGGCGGTTGCCATTTCCAGCAAGATCCGTGATCACGGCAGTATCTAACCCGACCGATACTATTCCATCCACCACAGGAATCACGGCAAAGGTGTAACTGCTATCTGACCCTGTCAAATTAGTAACGGACCCATTAGTAACTGTAAACACTGAAGCATCAAATGCGCTCACTGGTTCACTTAAAGTCATAGTCACTCCTATTGAGTCACTATTGGTATTGTTTGCAACAAGTGTAGAGAGAGTCACGGAAGGCGGAACAGAATCATTAACAATCAAGAACCTACGCCCAGGATTTGTCTCTCCTATTGAAAAACTCATTTGGCCGTAAGCCGTCACAAATCCAAACGAGCTATCAGCATTTGCACTCAATAAGTCTTTAACATAGAAATCTGCCCCCAGTTTTGCAGTATCTGCAAGCTCTAATGTCATGTACATATAGGTGGAGGTTCCTGCTTCGTATTTCATCTGCTGCCCATATAAGGTATCTACAGCTTCAAAAGAATATTCGCTATTCCCCTCGAAGTAACTCAAAGTGTTTGATAAACTCGTGACTTGTGTAGCACTTGAAAAATCATCAGTAGTATTTCGATACCAATTAATTGTAGGCTTAATATCTCCATTATTAGCAATGCCATCTATCACGTTGTGAATGTAAGAAGGGTAGAGGTCTGCACTTTCAACATCTATTCTCAATTTCCACGCAATGACCTCACCTACATTACCTCCTTCATTGATGTATCTATCTTCTAAAGGCAAGGCATTCACTGTAACTAAACTTTGCTGCACAGGAAGCTGTAATTGCTGACTTGCCGTGCATCCAGTAACACTATCCGACACTAACAACACGTAGTTTGGCAGATCTTGACTAACGAGATTCGAACTCGAGAAGGTGCCTAACATTAAGTAGTCGTTGAGATTTAAAGCTTCGGATTGTGGCCAATAGGTTAATCCAGACGGTGCGGAGAGCGTGCTCAATGTATCAGGAGTAGCTACTGGCAAGGAACTAACCCAAGCATAGCTATAATTGCCACTACCACCACTGACAGCCCCAGAAGCATCAAATGCTCCATCCGCAAACAAAGTACCGGACTCAGGAGTAACCGCTACTAATAACGAATCGATAACTAGCGAGTCTACAGCATCGATGATCGTAATACTGGTATCAGCACTGCACATCGTATTGTCATTATTTCGAACAACCACAGAATAGGAGCCTGCTTCCAGAGAATCAAATATTGTAGGAACGGATCCATCATTTACTGTATAGAGCTCTAATAAGTTTCTACTCTGATCTAATTGAATTTGATAACTAGATGGCTCACCTCCAAAAGTAGAGGCAGTGACAGCAATTTCTCCGTTGGAATTGACACAATTCCTATTATCATCAATCGTTAATGAAATATTTGGTGGATTACACACAGAAATCGCAATTGTCATCATCGTCTGATTTCCATTTCCCGCGGCATCTTGTACCACATCAGAGGCTATGTCTATCGCTATATCACCGCCTGAAGGGTAAACGTCCATTGTATAATTGATCGAATTGGAAGTAGAAAGCCCTCCAAGGGTAGCGTTAGTGGCAACCACATCTGACAGAGCGAAACCTGTAACTATCTCACTAAAGTCAACCGTCACCGTAATCGTATCCTCCACACTAATACTAGCTGGAGCATCACTTATAGCAACCGTCGGTGGTGTGTTGTCATAAGTAATCGAGTAGGTAGTAGCGGCGGTGTTGTTATTGCCGGCCCCATCGGTGACTACTCCCGCACCTACATCTACACTTACCAATCCATCTGCTGTCGGACTAATGTCCACAGTAAAGCCTATGCTGTCGCTGGTAAATAAGTTGCTTGCAGATCCATTAGTAACCGTAATGTCAGACACGTCAAAACCACTCACCACTTCACTAAAGTCAACATTTACCATAAACGTT
>NZ_QREG01000040.1:2725-4201 GCF_003386095.1 Marinoscillum furvescens DSM 4134
CGCTGGTAAATAAGTTGCTTGCAGATCCATTAGTAACCGTAATGTCAGACACGTCAAAACCACTCACCACTTCACTAAAGTCAACATTTACCATAAACGTTGAACTGTTCGTAGGGTCGGGCTCTGAACTGGTGATCGTCACGGTCGGTGCAGAGGCATCATATTGCGTAATTGCTGGGAATGCTCCTGTGTTTACATTACCAGCCGCATCCTGCGCTACACCTGCATTTACACTTATGGTAATATCTCCAGCTCCGTCAGGGGTAATATCAGCCGTATAGGTACTGCCGTTTACCGATACAAAATTGCCAGCCGTTCCATTGGTCACAGAGATATCTCCAACCACAAATCCCGTTACATCTTCACTAAACTGAAGCGTAATACTAAACGGAGCAGTGCTGCTCACTACAGCAGGCTCACCCTGGATATCTACCGTCGGTGGTGTGTTGTCATAAGTAATCGAGTAGGTAGTAGCGGCGGTGTTGCCATTGCCGGCTCCATCGGTGACTACTCCCGCACCTACATCCACACTTACCAATCCATCTGCTGTCGGACTAATGTCTACAGTAAAGCCAATGCTGTCACTGGTAAATAAGTTGCTTGCAGATCCATTAGTAACCGTAATGTCAGACACGTCAAAACCACTCACCACTTCACTAAAGTCAACATTTACCATAAACGTTGAACTGTTCGTAGGGTCGGGCTCTGAACTGGTGATCGTCACGGTCGGTGCAGAGGCATCATATTGCGTAATTGCTGGGAATGCTCCTGTGTTTACATTACCAGCCGCATCCTGCGCTACACCTGCATTTACACTTATGGTAATATCTCCAGCTCCGTCAGGGGTAATATCAGCCGTATAGGTACTGCCGTTTACCGATGCAAAATTGCCAGCCGTTCCATTGGTCACAGAGATATCTCCAACCACAAATCCCGTTACATCTTCACTAAACTGAAGCGTAATACTAAACGGAGCAGTGCTGCTCACTACAGCAGGCTCACCCTGGATATCAACCGTCGGTGGTGTGTTGTCATAAGTAATCGAGTAGGTAGTAGCGGCGGTGTTGCCATTGCCGGCTCCATCGGTGACTACTCCCGCACCTACATCTACACTCACCAACCCATCTGCTGTCGGACTAATGTCTACAGTAAAGCCAATGCTGTCACTGGTAAATAAATTGCTTGCAAATCCATTAGTAACCGTAATGTCAGATACTTCAAAACCACTAACCGCTTCACTAAAGTCTATGTTGACAATGAAAGAACTGCTATTCGTTGGATCGGGCTCAGCACTGGTGATCGTCACTGTCGGTACAGAGGCGTCATATTGCGTTATTGCTGGGAAGGCGGCTGTATTCGTATTGCCGGCCGCATCTTGAGACACCCCGGCGTTTATGCTTATGGTCATATCACCGGTACCACTTGGAGTGATATCAGCAGTATAAGTACTCGCATCAACGGCCATAAAGTTGCCGG
>NZ_QREG01000040.1:4301-19662 GCF_003386095.1 Marinoscillum furvescens DSM 4134
CACCCCGGCGTTTATGCTTATGGTCATATCACCGGTACCACTTGGAGTGATATCAGCAGTATAAGTACTCGCATCAACGGCCATAAAGTTGCCGGCCGATCCATTGGTCACAGATATATCTCCTACCACAAAGCCTGAAACATCTTCACTAAACTGAAGGGTAATACTAAATGGAGATGTACTACTCACTACTGCAGGCTCACCCTGAATATCAACCGTTGGCGCAGTATTGTCATAAATAATCGAGTAAGTAGTAGCGGCGGTGTTGCCATTGCCACCTCCATCGGTGGCTACTCCTGCACCTACATCCACACTCACCAGTCCATCTGCTGTAGGAGCTATGTCTACTGAGAAGCTAATGCTGTCTCCTGTTGTCAGGTTACTTGCAGACCCATTCGTAACGGTAATATCAGATAATTCAAAGCCACTAACCGACTCACTAAAGTCTATGTTGACAATGAAAGAACTGCTATTCGTTGGGTCAGGCTCAGCACTGGTGATCGTCACTGTCGGTACAGAGGCGTCATATTGCGTAATCGCTGGGAAGGCTGCTGTATTCGTATTGCCGGCCGCATCTTGAGCCACCCCGGCGTTTATGCTTATGGTCATATCACCGGTACCACTTGGAGTGATATCAGCAGTATAAGTACTCGCATCAACGGCCATAAAGTTGCCGGCCGATCCATTGGTCACAGATATATCTCCTACCACAAAGCCTGAAACATCTTCACTAAACTGAAGGGTAATACTAAATGGAGATGTACTACTCACTACCGCTGGCTCATCCTGGATATCAACCGTAGGTGGGGTATTGTCATAGGTATTTGAGTAAGTACTAGCGGCGGTGTTGCCATTGCCAGCTCCATCGGTGGCTACTCCTGCTCCTACATCCACACTCACCAGTCCATCTGCTGTAGGAGCTATGTCTACTGAGAAGCTAATACTGTCAGCGGTAGTCAGGTTACTTGCAGACCCATTAGATACCGCAATTTCAGATACTTCAAAGCCACTAACCGACTCACTAAAGTCTATGTTGACAATGAAAGAACTGCTATTCGTTGGGTCGGGCTCTGAGCTGCTGATCGTCACTGTCGGTGCAGAGGCGTCATATTGCGTTATGGCCTGGATTGCTGCTACATTTAAATTTCCAGCAATGTCTTGAGCTACACCAGAAGCAACATCAATTGTAATATCTCCGACTCCATTAGGGGTAATGTCCACCGTGTAAGTGCTATCGTTGATTTTCGTCAGATTGGATGCCGATCCATTACCTACCATGATATCTCCTATCACAAAACCACTAACATTTTCATTGAAGCTGAAAGTCACATTGTAAGGCGATGTGCTGCTCACTACCGCTGGCTCATCCTGGATATCCACCGTAGGTGGGGTATTGTCATATGTATTTGAGTAAGTACTAGCGGCGGTGTTGCCATTGCCAGCTCCGTCGGTGGCTACTCCTGCTCCTACATCCACACTCACCAGTCCATCTGCTGTCGGAGCTATGTCTACTGAGAAGCTGATACTGTCTCCTGTTGTCAGGTTACTCGCAGATCCATTTGTTACCGTAATGTCAGATACTTCAAAGCCACTAACCGACTCACTAAAGTCTATGTTGACAATGAAAGAACTGCTATTCGTAGGGTCGGGCTCTGAACTGTTGATCGTCACTAAAGGGCCTGACGTATCAATAATTAGCTCACCAGCAGTTAAGTCATTCGCACTATTTCCTGCTTTATCTGTAGCTGTAGCTACCACTTCATAGGTACCATCCGCTAATGACAGTATTTGACCTGCTGTCAATACCCATGTTCCATCTCCATTATTAGTAGCTTGATAATTATTGCCATCAACCAAAATATCGATGGTTGCTGATGGATCATCTACTGAACCATCTAGTTCAGGACTAGAATCATTGGTTGTCTTCGTGTTTACAGAAATGCTTGGAGCCACAGGGTCATAAATGACTGTGCGTGAAGAAACCGCTGAGGCGTTTCCTGCTACATCGCTAACATCCACGTCTACTTGTTCAGAGCCGCTAAAAGCCTGAACGTCCAAGGCAGGAATTCCAGTACTCCAGACACCACCACTTACTGTAGCGGTATAATTCTGGGCATTTGCTGCAATATTTACAATTTGGCCGTTTTCTGCATCAGTAGTTCCGGACACTACTACTGGAGAATCATCTTCAGCCGCATTGATGGTATCATTCACAGCTATAGGATCCAAGGTAATTGTTGGTACAATAGGATCATACGTAATTGCCCTATTTGCCTGGATGGCCGAATTTCCTGCAAGGTCGTTGACATCAGCATATACGGTTTCATTCGTATTCAAAGCTTGTACGTCAACTGCTGGAACTAACACAGACCAAGTATTTGAAGAGGCCGTTCCTGTGTATGTCTGCGCATTCAGCGTGACTGTCACCGTCTGACCATCCTCTGCATCCGTCCCTCCAGTAATACTTACATCTACATCATCCTCGGTACCGTTGATGATGTCATCTGTAGCTATCACATTTATGGAAATAGTAGGAGGCGTAGTATCCAAATACAGCGCACCAGAAGTGGTCCAAATGGCGACAGCATCTCCATCTCCATTTCCGCCATTATCATCGAGCAATTGACCATGATGGTCAAAGGATAAGTCATAAAGTAATTGCCCTTCATTTTCGTCAAATCGATAATACGCCATAAGGTCGTCACCACCGATACCCGGATGACCTGTGAGGTCATTCGTAAACAAGTAATTATTGATATCCGTACCTGTCAGCGGATATGACCAAACACGGAGTTCGTCTATTTCGCCATTAAAGTAATAGGCTGGTCCAACCTCCGTACGTCCGATTTCCCAAGCCGGAGACCAGGAAGCTCCAGATGAGGCATCTGCATTCAAATTGGCCAGGTTCCCGTTGATATATATTTCATTGCTGCTTCCATTCCATACCACAGCAATGTGCTGCCAAATACCCGGAGTAATTGTTTCCACGGTAGTTCTAAAACCTGAGGCGTCTTCTCCACCCGTTCTGTTGTTCATAAAACCAACAGTCCCGTCGTTTAGCACTGACACGAAGTAATCTCCAACAGCATCATTATTGGTATTTCGAATGATTGCCGCACCATAGGTAGCATCAAATCCAGAATAATTCGGAACATTTACCCACACCTCAACACTAAACACTCCTGTATAGCCATCACCCAGAGCGTTGGCATTGAGGCTAATAAAGTCGTCCACGCCATCAAAATCAAGCGCCGTGCCAGCATCTCCGTTGTTTGGATATCCAAATGCATGTAAGATTACTTCATATGGGTTTTCATCCGAATCATCGTTTTCGATTGAAATCTCACTTACTCGATTCCCGGGTACTGAAGGCGTAACGGCTACCGCAAAGCTGGTCTGATTGGCAGGATTTACCAGCGTTGAAGTTCCCGTCAAATCGATCGTAAATTCAGATGGATTACTGGAAACAGCCAGGGGAGTTCCCGAAAGGTTGAGGTCTACAGATCCATTATTATAAATGATCACCGATTCGTTTTTGGTATCGCCCATCAAAATAGCACCCAAATCAAAACTTGCAGAATCAGGCATTGGAATACCAGACACCTCAACATCCATCTCAGGTGCTGGCCCTTGTGCCAAACTAAAAATTGATGTACCGGAAGTAACGTCAGAAGCGGTAGCAACCAATTGGTCCGTACCGGTGAGCGACAAGCCCGAAATGAACCAATCACCTACTCCATCCGCATCTATAGAGTCGAGAAATACTTGTCCCTGACCCAGGGTATCTGCCAGATATAAATGAATGCGATCACCGATAGCGGCCGTACCATGCACACTGTCCAGTGCTACAAAATCGATCAAAGGGGAGGCATAGTTGTTATTTCCACCTACAATACCTCCGCCTACGTTGGCAAAAATAGCATTGGCAGTGATTTGATTTCCGATAGAGCCTACATCATTTATCAGTACCCCAGCACCCTGATTGTAGGCAATCATGTTTTCACTTACCAGGTTGTTCGTCGCATTTGATCCATCAAAGAAAATACCATTTTGAGCGTTTGGAAGTGCAACTGAATCAGCAGTCAGGCCGATATAATTATAGCGTATGATGTGATTGTCATTGAGCGACTGAAAATACATTCCGTGCTGACCAGCCCCGATCACATTCCCTTCAAATCGAATGCCTGCATCTCCTGAAGCGATGAATATGGCATCAGAACCATTGGCCACCGTGTCCTGACCTTGGGTATTGGTGCCAATGAAATTGTTTTCGACCATTGAGCCATCTGCCCCCTGTAAGAAAAGACCGTAATTAGTGTTCCCTGAAATTACATTTCGTAAAGTATCCAGCGGCCCTCCGATCAACATACCATTGGCTCTAGCATTGATACCGCTTCCATTGCCAGCGGGTATATCGTTCCATTCTATTCCCACAAGGTTGCTTTGAATACGGATATTGGAGTTGTTGGCTCCATCTAGCTGCAATCCATAAGTCGAATTATTCACTAGAATATTACCTTTTCCGATGGCCCCTATCTTATGTCCTTCAGCAAGAACTCCTATTGATCGGACTCCATTGGTGAAATTAGTTACACGCATACCATACAGTTCGAGGGTGACGTCCTGATTATTCGCATACAGACCGTCACATCCCGCACACCCAGATCCATCTAACGTTACCAATGCACCAGAACTCCAATCAAATGAGGGTTCTGTGGTTGCATCTATGATGATGAAATTGGTAAGATCTGGAAGCTGAGTAGCCGGGCTGATGGTATAAGGTCCCGCACCCATATCGAAGGATATACTACCACCATTCCTGGTGCCATTGATCACGGATATAGCTTCTCTCAGTGTACCAAAACCAGCATCTCCGTCATTGTCGACAATATAGTGTGCACTAAATTCTGAAGTGCCGTTGACTGTAGTCAGGGTTGCCTGGTAGGACGTGGCTGACGTAAAACCGGCTCCAGCTATAGTCCACTCCGTCTCGCCACCTGTCGCAGTAAATACACCAAGGTATGTTTTGCCTTGATCTACGTCGTAAAGTTCGTTGGAATACACATGTACCTCTTCACCTGTAGAAGCGGTTGCTGGGAATCTTCCTATAATCAGACTGTCTTTTACGTCCAAAATGTAAGGAGGCTCCTGATTTCCATGCGCACTAAATGCCAATTCAATTCCAACTGGGTTGCCAAATATGCTGTTTCCAATAATCTCGTTGTTGGTAGACCCCGCATCTCGAATGTAGACACCAGCATTTGTATTCAGTGCAATCGTGTTGCCCACATCAGTACCTACGCCCCCAATTACATTATTAGCCGAATTACCAATATATATTCCATATTGGCCATTGGCCAGCGTATCTATTTCATTTGGCGCCAAGCCAATAATATTCCCAAATATCATATTCCCATTAGAGGTAGCGGATATGTGAATCCCAGAGGACCCATTACCTGAAATGACATTCTCCTCACCTGGAAGTGTGCCGCCAATTTGATGGTTTTCAGCTCCAGAGTACAACCTGATACCAAACTGACCATTACCCAGACCAGGACTGCCGAGGCTGTTTGTCCCGATAATATTACCCTGAATGATCGCTCCATCAGACGCCAGCGTATGAAGGTAAATTCCTTCCTGTAAATTTCCAGCAATAATATTGTCGTATATAAATAACTGATTGGAGTTGTTGGCTGCTATTCCGTTTCTGTTTGGTATGGCCACCTGCTCGTTTGGCGAAAGGCCCAGAATATTATTAGTAAGGGTCACATCTCCAGTAAGTGTTGCTGCCAATATGCCCGCACCACTAGTCACAGTATTACCAGAAATCACATTTTGATCAATGTGTACGCGGGTAGAGCTATTATGGATTTCAATTCCAGACATTTGAGACCCTAATGCCGTGAGGCTATCCAGTCCAAAGCCAATCCAGTTGTTGGTAACAAGCACACTATCGACATTGCTCAGATAAATACCACATTGGCTATTCATCCCACCGATGTAGTTTCTCAAATCATCATTAGAGTCGCCAAGAAATATATTGGTAGAAGATGCGAAATAAACTCCTCTTGCATTGGTAACATCCGTGACTCCATCGGCTCCAATTCCGATTAGGTTGCCCTGCACAAAAATGTGATCCGTATTGCTTCCATGAATTGAATAGCCGGTACCAGAACCAACAGCGATAATGTTTCCTTCATCAAGCGCATTAGAGCCACCAATAGTAATGTATGATGCGGTGTTGATCATCCTAATGGCATCACCCGATGCCTGCGCCGTTACACCGTCGGCTTTTACGCCGAAATGATTAGCCTGAATGGTAATAGAGTCCGCATTTAAGATGTAAATATCTGTGTCGTTGTTTAAAAAGATATTTCCTCTCCCTGGTTCTCCTACACGAGCATTATCGGCATTTTCGCCGAAATAATAGATGCCGTAGTTGGAAAGGTTTCTAATTTTCAAACCAAATACATCGACAAATGGAGAGGTAATTTCCAGTCCATTTCCAGTAAACCCAGAGCCATCAATAATTGGCATTTGTCCGGTTGCAAAATCCCAGTTTGGCTGAGAAGATCCATTGATGATCACTGGAGCAGTCACTTGAGGTAGTGGACTCAAGGGTGCGATGACCCATGAAGTGGTGTCTGTACCCGGAAGATTGAATATGATTTCTACAAAATCTGCGCTAGAGCCATTAGCATCTATAATTGCTTGTCTCAATGATCCGGCACCTGAGTCATTGGTATTGGTCACCGCAAAGCTTTCATTGCTGTAGGTATCTGAAATCGCCCAGTTTGGTGAAGCAAAATCACCTGCAGCACCAGACCAATAGACATCATTGTAGTAAGTAGATTGATCCATTAGGTAGAAATCGTCATCCTCATCCATTTTTAGATAAGCACGCAATCCAGTCTCACCACCGGTTAGTGAGGTGAATTGAAGCTGTTCTATTTCTTCTTGAGGCTTGGCGTGATCCCAAAATCTAAACTCATCCATTGCACCTTCTATGGCAATTTCTGTATAAGTCTCCACCGGGAATTGAATAGGGCCTGAAAACCCAATAGTCGTGCTATTGTCCAACTGTCCGTCTACATAAATGGAAAGAGTATTACCTGCTCTTACATAGGCGATATGATGCCACAGGCTATCAAAAATCACCGTGTTACCCGTAAGCAAGCCACTGGTGCCACTAGTGGTTTCTCGAATAAAAATATACGGTCGCTGTGTATTGGTAGAAGCAGAAACGATCTTTGGTTGCCCTCCCCCGTAAGGATCGTACTGCTTAAAGAAATCAATAGTACGTGTGGCAGTAGGCTCTATCAATGCCCAAAATTCAATAGTAAAATCCTGAATTTCATATTGTACTGGTCCTTCAAAATCCAGGAGGTCATCCGTAGCATCAAAAATCAAAGCATTGCCAGGCTCTACCATAAACTGACGAAGCTGAGAAGGCTCTGATATGTAATTACCATCTTTGAATGAAATCTGATAATAATAAGGTGTGAGCGGGCTGATATTGTCAAACGCTCCCGGATCATTGATAAAAGCTCCCAAAGCTGGGGCTGAAAGGCTAACGACACTTGAGCTACTCAGCGTATCATTATCAGCATATTCAATGATGTACTCGGTAGCATTCGTTACTTCTAGCCAATTGGCCTCAAAGCCATTAGCAGTCACTTTAGTCGCAGCAAGCGCAAATGGCACATAGGAGTCCGAATACTCCCATTCGTTTCCTGTAAAATTTTGGAGTAATCCATCGGCACGATTTCTATGATCAACTAAAAGTGTATCACTCACCATATCGAAATCATAATGCCTAACCAACGACGCCCGATAAATGTCTGTGTGATACATTTCACTTTTGACTTCTTCATGAGTCAGCGGTGCGTTGTGAATCCGCACGTCATCCAGGTAGCCCTCGAAAAATGCTCCAGTGCCAGTTCCGTTCAAATAACTTCCTCCTATTCGGTCGAATGAAGAACTTGCGTTGTAAGATTTGGAGCCGACGGCATCTACCAAACCATCTACGTACATGTGTACTTCTCCGGAGTTGGAATGTGTCACTGCCACAAAATGCCATTCACCATCATTGAGGATTCTTCCACCGGACAACTTATACCAGCTACCATCCCAATGATTGTATTCCAGGTGCCCATTAGACACCCCAAAGGACGTTCGAATGTTATTGTCATGATCCCCGACGATCGTATATGCCGGATTACCTGCGTATACATCAGAACTATCATAAGCAGTGGTATAGATCCAGGCCATGTAGGTAAGCCCTGAAGCTAACGTAGTACGTGTGAGTTCTACATATTGGTCGATACCATTGAAATTTATAGTTGCTCCCGGTCCTTTGATATCTGCCATCACAGTGGCAGATGGCTGGGATAGCGAAGTGCCGTCATCAGAGAACACCCGGTAGAAGTAGAGGTTTCCGTCATCTACAGTGGCATCTGTGTAGAAGGTGTTCGCTGTAGTGCCGAGATACCCAAATGACAGGGTGTCATTCACTGACCGCTCTATAACATACTGCGAGGCCCCGGACACAGAACCCCAGGAAAGCTGCGCTTGGAATAAGTCATCAACCTGTGCAAGTACACTGTCTGGAACTTCCAGGTAGCCACTATACTGAGATGTACCTACTCCATTGACGAACCCTGAAACGAGGTATTTCTTTTGGGGATCAAATGCACCACTTATAGACCAGGAGCCCGATGACACGGTAGCTTGATCTACGTAGGTAAAGCCTCCACTATTTGAGCATGAGTCCGCCTCATAGACATATACCAGTGCACCATTTGGATACCCTGGTGTTCCTCCAGATATAGTCGCTCCGGTGATACTATTGACTATTGGCGGTTGAATCCCTCCGTTTACTACACCAGATGACGGCTCATGGAAAACCAACTGCCCCTGCACATTACAGCCAATCGCATTGATTTGTAAGTAGTTTGGACCCAGGCTGTCTGCTGCAGCTTCCATGATCACACCTATGGAATCATTATCAGCAATTAGGTTTGCATCTGTAGGATTACTCGACCCGATGTAGTTGTCATACGCCCGATCAAATATGTGAATACCGAATGGCTGGGTAAGCGAACCTCCAGCACCATTGATGTCTACGCCTATATAATTTTGAATGATTTGGTTTTGAGTAGCCGAACTGCCAGACAATTCGATACCGCCACCATTATTTCCAGAGATGATGTTACGCGCTAATGGGTTTGTAGCTCCAATTTGAATAAAAGAGGTGCCGTTGATATCAATCCCTGATCCAGAGTTGGACCGATCCTGAAAGCCACTGATGTCTGTGCCTATGTAGTTACCAAAAATATATCCGGAATAAGGAGAAGAGCTAAATGCTAACCCATCACTGCCGTTTCCGGAAATCACATTGCGAGCACCAGCGATCGTATCACCCACATAAAAATAGCTGGCGTCATTTTTCGCAAGTATCCCATTAAATGCATTAGGCAGCGCCTGATCGCCAAGGCTATCGAGCCCTATAATGTTAGCCTTTATAAAAGTGTAAGCACTGGAGTCAATATCGATACCATCGTCGCTGTTTCCAGAAATGACATTGCCACCTAGCGCATGGTTGGTTCCTATAAATGTAGAATCCGCCCCGAAAAGCTTAATTCCGTTTTGAGCGTTTGGTGCTGCCACAAGACCCGTAGCATCAGTTCCTAAAAAGTTATTATATATGAATGTCTGCGACGCGTATTTCACCAAAATCGCATTGAGGCCATTAGCGCCTACGTAGTTTCTTGCTCCATTTAGGGTATCTCCAATGGTAGAATAATCAGCATTTTCTATTTTGATGCCGTCCTGACCATTTCCAAGGGCATTACCCGCAGCGTTCAGACCCACATAGTTTCCAACTATGTATGTACCCCAGGAAGTGCCGTCCACCTCAATACCATCATCAGTATTACCCGATACGGTATTGTAAAGATTGAATGTGCTTCCACCAATTATTGTGTAATCCGCATCATTAATGTCTATCCCATCACTGTTGGGCATAGCTACCAACCCGCTCGCATCAATGCCTATATGGTTAGCGTAAATTTCATTGAAGTCACTTCCGTTGATGATCAATATACCATCGCCAGTATTGTCCGCTATTACGTTTCCTATCTCAGCAAGGTCATCTCCAATTTTGTTGTAAGAAGCTCCGCCTTTCAGGTAAATTCCTTCTCCACCATTACCCATTCCTGTATTTCCAGCTACGTTGGTTCCTACCATGTTGCCAGAAATCACATTGTAACTGGTTCCTAATCCATCTAGGGTAATCGCATCGTCGATATTCCCTGAGACAATATTTCCTTCGGAATAAGTACCCCCAATCAAAGAGCCGTTTGAACCATTTTCTAAAACAATACCATCATCATTGCCAAAGGCTATTTCATTGTATTCCAGTCCAATATAATTGGCCTGAATCGTAAGGGAATCGGAAGCATGTACCAAAAGCCCAATGTTATTGTTGACAAACACGTTTGGCTTACCCACTGTGCCGATTTGAATGTGCCGGTTGTTGTCTCCCGTGACAGCTATACCGTTAGCGAAACCTTCGAACCGAAGACCGAAAATTGCGGAGTAAGAGGCATTACCCAGGCTATCGAAGAAAATACCTGAATGTGTACCTGTAGTATCTCTTAGCGAAATGAGATCTCCTGTCGAGAAATTATAACCTGGCTGGTTGGTGGCATCTATTACTAATTCGTCGATAATAGGAAGTGGCGAATTGAGCAAAACTTCCCACGGTCCTGCCCCTGGCAGATCAAAAATGATCGAATCTCTCCCCACATTGAAGTTGGCCGCTTCGATAGCAGCACGCAATGATCCTGACCCTTCATTTTTTGTATTGGTTACACTCGGCATAAACGATGCGTCCCATATTATAGCACCTGAAATGGTTCCGTTGTTACCGTTTTGCGTTCGGTCGATTACCTTATCACCAGTATCCTCATCAAATGAGTAATACGCCATCAAATTGGTATCATTAGGCGGTACAGATCCATTGCTAAATGAAAAATCTGTGTGTGCAACATCCCAAATTGTCATCTCATCAATAGGCCCCATAAAGTAGCCATCAGTACCGGATAGCCTATCTCTGGCACCAATTGTAAATTGGCCTCCCGGTGGAGTCCCAGTTACGGTATTGGAAGTGCCACTGGCCACTCCATTGATGTAAAGCTGCATTGTCGTTCCAGTGCGTGTCGCCGCTACATGTGTCCATTTATTCAACGGAAGTGTTTCTGCCGAAATCACGGATTCATAAGTACCGTCACTTTCTCCATAAAATAAATTTCCAGAAGTGTTGATATACAGTTCAATGCCATCATTAGATGCAGGGTTTCCTCTAAAGAATATCCACTGATTCTGAATAAAGTTCCCTGGCTTTATCCAGGCAGAAATGGTAAAACTAGAAGTATATCCCAATGTTTCTGGTGCTGAAACCAGGGTGCTCAATCCGTTAAAATTCAAAGAACGGCCTGGAAAATTATAGGTGCTCCCCAAATCCACTTCACTTGTATCAGCCGCTGAGCCTTTGTAGGCTGCTACCCGATAAAATACCGATGTGTCCTGTCCAACATTGTGCACAAAAAAGGTATCTGTAACGGTGGCTATCTCTGTCCATATGCCATTATAAGTGGAAGAAGCCAAAACCTTAAACCCGTCTTCTGTAGCTGATTGGTCCCTCCAGTTTAGCTGAACGCTATAAGGGGATGTCTGAGTGGTGTACAAGCTATCAGGAGCTACAGGTGCCCCTAGATTGGAGCTGGATCTCGTTGGTCCAAAGCTTTCAGCATTGTTCGTGTTTAGTGAAGCATCAAAAACCGCATTGCCACTGTTTTCATCCAGAGGATAGTAAAATAGCAGTCCATTTTCATTTCCATTGAGATTATTGTTCATGGTGTTTTGGATATCCGTTTGCGATCTGGATATGTCCCAAAACCGTATTTCATCAATCTCACCATCCAAAAATTCACTCGCAGAGTTGTCCCACTTTCCAAACACCAAGGAGTCAGAAGATGCTGCCCAACTTGTAAATCCATTTGATCCAAGAGAAACAGGAGTTCCATCTATATAAATCGCTCCCTGCCCCGTATTATTTCCATTATTTGAAATGGCGATGTGGTGCCACTGACCATCATCGGGATATGCAGCCGCTGTAGACTGAAAGTTTCCAGTATTTGTTGCGTCACGAATTTGAATAACTCCGGTAGACGTTACGGTAATGATAGTAGGAGCAGCAGATGGATCACTCATGATACCATGAGTTTTGACCAAAGGTGTAGCCAATTTTAACCACGCTTCAAAAGTCCACACACTTTTGCCGCTGAGCAATGAAGCGCCCCCAGAAAGGCCAAAGAAATCATCTACCCCATCTAGCTGTAAAGTATTGCCAGGAAAATCCAATGTACTACCAAACTTGACATAGCTCGTGTCACTTTCAGCACCAGTATAGGCAGCCACTCGATAGTACAAGGACGTGTCAGCCGCTAGATTGTGTACAAAAAAAGTATCCTGAATGCCTGTGGCTATTTCGGACCATGGTCCAGAGGCATTTGATGACGCCAATATTTTGTGACCTTCTTCTCCTTGAGATTGATCTGCCCAGTTGATTTGGAGGTGCCCCTCAGTCACTTCATAGACATATAAACTATCCGGTGCGACTGGACTATACAGAGTAGATGGAACGTATACTCCCCCATTGATTACCCCAGTATTGTCATTTGTGCTATTATCTACTGCAGTGAATCCAGCTCCTTCTTCAAAGGGATAATAAACCAAAATTAACCCTGCCTCATTTCCATTAAGGAAGGAAAATCGATCAGAAAAATCTGTTTTGGCATAATCCCAAATCCTAAACTCGTCTAAATCAGCCTGCAAGGTATAAGCGGATTGCCCGTCGAATGTACCTATTTCGAGGTACGGATTCGGTGGAGTGTTTACCGCCACGGTATTGTCTACGGTTTCCACAAAGGAGCCGTCTATATAGATATCCGTAGTACTAGAGCCATTATACACCAGTCCTACATGAGTGTAGGTGCCAACCGGAATGGTTGCGGTAGTGGCCGTTACGTCATTTCCGCTAAGCCTGTGTAGTTTGATTCTACCTGTTGTCCCGTCAAAACCGACGAGAACTACCTGATCTGCCACTGGGGTTTCATGCCCCCACCAGGTGATCCAGCGATCACCACTTTGCCCTTCACGCTTGATCCAAAACTCTAAAGTAAAGGGGGAACTTCCTCCAGGTAGATTAGTGGACGCTGTAATTCTCGTGGAGCTAGAGGTGTCAAAGCGCAGCGCCTTGGAGGGAAACTCAAACGTGGTTGCATGTCCAAGCTCTGAGTAGGCACTCGTATCATTTTGTGTTCTGGAAGCTATTCGGTAGTAGAAGCTCTGACCAGGACCTGTGCTGATAGTATGACTAATGGAATTGGGCCCTACTGAAATGTAATTTGGTGCTGAAAAGGCTTCGTCTGTTGCTTGTTGAATTACAAAACCAATTTCATCATTGCTTTGGTCATTCCATTCTATAGTCACATCACTTTCAGAAACCGCATAAGCGATAAAATTTGATGGAGTAATTGGTGGCAGATCAGATTCATTAGATGTAGTAGGCGTGAAAGCCACCCCCATATTTGTGGCATTATTTCCATTGACAGTTCTGTCAGTGGCATTTCCCGAATCTTCGTTGAAGTCATAGTAAGCCTCGAGGTTTGGAGCAGCGGTAAACTCCGCCTTGGTATTGAGTGCTATTTCCTGTGCAGTGCGTACGCCAGTCCACAGCCTCATTTCGTCTACCTCACCTACGAAAAAACTGGATGGTTCCCCTTCTCGATTAAAAGCGCCTATGGTTACTTCATCCAAAACACCTGTATAACTTAATAGGCTGTAATTTTGACTAACGTCTAGTTGGCCATCCACATATACTTTCACATTTGGTGATCCAGAAGAAGCATTATCTACCCAGGCAATATGATGCCAGGTGTTGTCTAGTATGATGGCATTTGAAGTAAGCCCATAAGCAGACACGACCCCATCACCTCTTTTAGCAAAAAGTAACTGACCACCCGCCGTGGTGCTTATCCATGAATGCGGCACGGTAGAAGAACCAGAATTGGCTTCCATATACACGTAGTTGAAAGCCTGAGGACCGCCTTTGATCCACATTTCTACAGTAAAGTCCGCCGTAGCACTAGAGTACAAAGGCAAACCACCTGCCGTGGGTGCCAGGAAATAGGTATTAGACCCTGAAAAAACCGCTGATTTGTTTACAGATTGCAGCACAGGTCCCGAAGTGACCCAATCTGCCCCAACTTCCATATTGATAAGTGTGGCATCATGTCCATTTAATGTAGCATCTACTGCAGTGGAAGTACCAACATTAGCCTCAAAGTCGTAGTATGCTACTAAACCTGGTACATCACCTGCCACAGGGCGATCATGATTATTAGCTATTTCTTCAGCATTACGCTGCTTATTCCATATTCGTATTTCATCGAGTTGCCCATTAAAATGATTGCATGCACAAGAGTACCCTTGTTGTGCAATAAACAAAGGATTTGTATCCGTGACCGAAGGGGGCTCCGGGTAATTAAATGTACCGTCCGCTGCTCCATTTAAATAAAAAGTGGCCTGATTGGCATTGATATCATAACTCACAGCCACATGTGACCAGGTATTGAGTGGAACGGTAGTAAGGCTTTCTCCCCAGGCACCAGATGTTGTACCGTGCAGATAAAGTTTAATCTTTTGGACGTCTACAGCAAAAATAAACACTTCAGAGTTGTTGACACCTCCACCATGGCCTTTGGCTAGTATAGTCAGACTTCCTGTATTAGTTGGGTATACCCATGCTTCTAAAGTAAAGTCTGAGACAGACACATTCAACGTCGGATCATGTGGTACCGTCAGGTGCTCATTCGTTCCATCAAAAATTAGGGCGTTATTTTGTGCGTGGAGAACAGGGCAGTTCAGTACAAATAAAACTACTAGGAATCCAATGGCATAATAATTGAACCCTAGTTTGGCAGCTAAGTGATTGGTACTCATGGCGGTGGTGTTAGTATACTACGAAGCAATATACTTTAGCCAGGTACTAAAAGGCAAAATAAATGTGGTGAATAGCCTGATTTATGTAGTTAACAACTGCGATTTTCGATAAACTCCAAAATTTAAAAGCCCGATAGAAATCTACCAGGCTCCTCATTCAATCCTATTATATCTATTTAATATATAGTTTTTTGGACACAATCGTCTTGGACCCAGATTTTTCTGTGTCGATGAAGTTGAGCAGGTAGACGCCCTGGTTGAGGTCACTTACATCCAGGGTCAGCTCTTGATT
>NZ_QREG01000041.1 GCF_003386095.1 Marinoscillum furvescens DSM 4134
AGCTTGCAAGGTATGACACCACAACAGGTACACACCTCTGTAGCCATGGAAAAACCGACAAAAACAAACAGGACTACAAGACAGAGTGTGAAGAGCGGATAGGATTAGCATCTGAACCGTCAAATTCTGTTAGGACTAATGTATTGGTAGTAAAGCACCAACAGGATTAGTCGATAGCATGTAAAGAAGATTTAGTACAACCATTTAAACCGTAAAGCCAATGAAGGATTAATCAATCTACAGTAAAACTAAAGCAGGACTTAACCCTAGCCTGTATACTTCATCTAGGATTAATGAAATCCAGGTAAAGTACAATTAGGATTATCACTTATCATTGTAAACAATTATTAGAATTAAGTAAAAACCTGTCAAGTAATTTTAGGACGGGTCCCATCCTCTCGGCAACCATCCATCCGCTCTCGGCAATCATCCATCCGCATCCGGCAATGACCCATCCGCTCTCGGCAAAGACTCATCCGCATCCGGCAACCACCCATCCGCTCCCGGCAATCATTCATCCGCATCCGGCAATGACTCATCCGCTCCCGACAACCATCCATCCGCACGCGGCAATCACCCATCCGCTGGTTTTAATCACCACTCGATCATCACCATCAGGTTGGGTGCAAAGTCCATGGCTTGGCGCTTGAGCAAATCAGAATTTCGTGTACCACCGCCGCGGATCACTTCATCGGTAAGGTTTTGTTGGTTGTACAAGTTGATCACCGAGAGGCCAAATGACATGGACCAGCCACGCTCAGCAGTCTTAGGGATCGTATAGGAAGCTGACAGGTCCAGGAAGTGTACGGGCGCATAGCGCTCAGGTACCCGCTCAAATGGATTCGGTCCGGTGGGGGCATTGGGTCCGCCTTGCTGGCGGTTGCGGTTGTAGATCTTGCGCGCACGCAGGAAGTACACGTTGTGGCCTTTCAGGCCGGAAGCATAGCGCCAGCCCGCAGAGGCCTTCCAGCGGTTATGCTGCCACGACCCTCCCAGGTATATCACATGCGGCTGGCTGTATTTTTGGTCGTAGGTAGTCTTGGCGGTATCGAGTGTGATGTGCATGCGGCTATAAGAGTACCCGCCCCACAGGTTCCATGCTTCGCCAATGGCCCGTTTTATAAAGAGGTCCACCCCGCGCGTTTCATAGTCTGCCGTGAGGTAGAAGCCATGGCGCAAGATGCGTACTTCGCTATACTGTGTTACGTTGTTGGCTGATTTGGCGTAAGCTTCCACATCCACCGTCCACTTGTTTTTGTGCCAAATGGCTCCCAGCATAGCCTGCTGGCCATCGATCACCTGGCCGTTTTCGCCATCCGCCAGTCGCCACAGCTCATTGTCAAAACCGCCACTGGCATATTCCAGCCCTTTCACCTGGCTAAGGTACTGGTAGTACTGGCCCATAGAGCCTTTGAAAGTTAGCGCATTGGTCGCATAGTAGTTGGCAAAAGCACGGGGAGCAAAATCTACTCGGGAGAGTGGACTGTAGTAGTTGAGGCGGGAGCCTAGCTGCACAAACCACTTTTTGCCCGGTGCCCACTCCCAGTTAGCAAAGGTGCTGAGGGTATGGCCTTGCTGTTCACCATCATCGAGGATGGGTTCGTTGGCACGTGGGCCAAAAGACTTGTACCGGTGATCTACGGACTGGTACGCATAGCTGGCGCCCACCTGCAGCTTGCTGAGCTGACTGACGTTCCAGTCCAGCTCGTGCAATACCGTCAGGTCCCTGATCTCGTTGAGCGCATATACCGACGGGCCGTTGATAGGGGGAGGATCTGCGTGGAGCGCATCGCCATTGCGAAAGGCAAAGTCATAATCCGAAAGGGTTACGCTGGTTTCCGAAGACAGCTTTTGCGAAAAGAGGTGTTTCCAGTTCACATTGAGCCCGATATTTTCGATTTGGCTTTCCTCCTGGGTGTCATGTCGCCTGGCATAGTACTCGATACCAGAAAAGGTGTAGAGCCCTGTAGCCGTGATCAGGTTGCGGTTGTTGGGTTTGAAAGATACCGTAGCATTGAAGTCTTCAAAGAGGACTTCCAAATCTTCATGGATGTTGCCACTGGTATCACGCAGGGCAGAGGCCGCAAAAATCATGTGGGAGATGGCATTGAGTTTGGGCGAGTTGAAGCTGCGTGGGTAGGAGCGGCGGGCACCTACTTTTAAACCGAATCGCTCACTGATGGGTGTATGTAGGTACGCGCTTGCATAGAGAGTGTTGGTGCCTATGCCGCCACCAAACGCCGGGTGGTCGGTTGCTTCGTTAGTTTTGATGGCTACAGCGCCTCCCACACGTCCGCCTGAGCGAGGGTGAAAGCCATTTCTGTACACTTCTACCTGATCCACGATTTTGGGGTTGTAGGGAGATATGGTGCCAAAGTAATGCCCACGATGGTAGATAGGGATGTCGTCTACGGTGATTAGCGACTGGTCGGTACTGCTACCGCGAATGAACAGGTTGCCGGGGCGGTTGTCTGGGGTAGTGATTCCCGGTAGGGCTACCAGTGAGGCAAACAGGTCACCGTCCGTTTCTCCGGGTAGTAGGGGGAGGTCACCTACGGCAATGGCGATGCTCTGATTGGCGGGATTAATGTCTATGCCTTTGGTCAGGTAGTCGTGGATGGTAACTCCTGATAGCTCAATGCGAACGGGCCTTACGGGAACTTTTAAGTACAAGCCAGTGAGGAGCTCGCCGATGGTGATGTCGGCCACTTCGTACCCTAGGGCATAGATGGCTATGGAGTCAGCAGCGCTGGGCTTTAGGGTGAAATTGAGCTCAGTGCCTGACTGCTCTGCGCTGATAGGGGTGCCATTGACCACTACCGTCACCAGGTCAGGCGCTACAGGCATGTCATCTTCCACATCGGTGAGGGCTATGGTGTAAGTAGCTTCTTTTACCGCTAGTGAGTAAAACTGTTCAGAAACCTGCTTTACGGCCAATGGATAGGAGGCATTCAATACGAAAAGGACATCTTGAAGAGGCAGGTCGGTATAGTTGTCGGGAACTGCTATTTGGTCTGCGATGGCAGGATCGTAGGAAAATTCTACGGAGGATTTGCCTTCCAGGTGATCAATGAGTTTACTAAGAGGTATAGTGTTTTGCGTTTGGGCAGAAGTAGCCCATACGGTAAAGCAGCAGACTGCTGCCAGTAATATTCGCATGTTATTAGTTAGTTGGTTGGTGTAATCTTATTCGCTCAAAGTTAATTGTTTCCCCTGAAGGGTGTAGCGGATACCTAGCGGTTCAAACACCAGTTGGAGAGCCACCTGTAGGTTGTCATGGGGTATGGTGCCTGTAAACCGCCGTTCGGTATTGATGGCGGTATCACTAATGTTGATTTCGTAGTGTTGTTGGAGGTTGGCCAGTACTTGTGTCAGAGGCGCTTTATGAAAGCTCGATTTGCCATTGATCCATGTGGGTTCGTTGTAAGTAGGAGGTAAAGACTCCCACGTGCCCTCATGGTAGCGGTAGCCTTCGCCGGCATTTACAGTTACGTCGGTACCTTTCAGGTTGGTAGCTCTTACTCGTCCTTCGTAGCACACTACCTCTAGAGAGCTTTCAAACTGATCGATGGTGAATGTGGTGCCGAGTACCTCCACTGTACCATTGGTGGCGTTTACCGCAAAAGGGCTTCCCGGTTCCACATCGAAGTATGCTTTTCCCTCCAGGGAAAGGGCACGATTCGTTTCAGCCCAGTCGTCAGGAAGCCAGCTGATAATAGCTCCGGGGGCAAGTGTTACTGTAGATTTCCCATCGGGCAAGTCTATGGTTTTGATTTCCCCTCTACCCGCCACATGTACCACTGAGTCTTGTTGCTGTGCAAAATACCAAAACCCTATAGCTATCAGGGTGAATACACTGGCCGCTACAGCCAGAGATGACCAGATTGGAAAAGTTCGGGATTTTGCCGCGGGTGCCGTGATGGTGGCGGCATCAAATATTTCCCCGTTATCCGGAGTCCAGGTGTCCACTTCGGCCAGTATTTGCTGGTACTTTAAAGTATGGTCAGTACCAATCTGCTGACTTAGGTCCTGATCGGTGATTTCACCATTTAGCCAGGATGTGATGTGTTCCTCGTGTGTTTTCTCAGCCATGATACAATGCCTTTGGGTATATAACGGGCAGCGAGTTAATAACCCTACCTACAGATTTAAGTTTGAAAGTTCGTCTAGTTTTTCTCGCAGTGTTTTTAGCGAGGTGGCAATGTGCTTCTCCACCGTTTTTATGGAGATGTCCAGCGTTTCAGCGATTTCCTTGTTTTTGAGCTTGTCTATGCGGCTAAGCAGAAACACCTCACGCTGCTTTTCAGGGAGCGCAGAGATAGCGGCCTCCAGCCGCTCTTTAAATTCTTCTTCGCGGTAGAGGTGCTCAGGGTTGGTGGTGGATTGGCTTTCGGTGAGGTTTTGTCGTTTTTCGAATTTCAACACGACTTTTTGATGGTCGGTATCATCCAAAAAGAGCCGATTGCCAATCGTGAATAGATAGCTCCGTGTTTTTTCGAATGGCACTTTACTGCAGTTGTTCCACAGCCGTATAAATGCCTCTTGAGCAAAGTCCCGGGCCTTTTCCAGGTTGCCAAATTTGTAGTACAGGAAATTTCTGAGAGAAGTGGCATGCTGCTCATGTACGGCCTGAAACACGCGCTCCTCACAGACTGAGTCTTTGCTCATCTAGTAAATGCTGGTTTGAAGATTTGCCAAATTTAATGATTCTCACGAATTGTAGATGGAGGTGGTAGGGATTTTGGCTATTTGCCGGTTGTATATGTAAGAACCAATTATTTGCCCAACCAGATATGAAAAGAAAACAATGGAAACTTGTGGTGTTGATTGCATTGCTCATCCTCATGGGTATGGGGTTTTGGTACTGATGCCGAAGCTCGCTTGTGAGGATCGTAGCAAGTGATTAGCGGTTCATTTTGTTAGCGGTTTAGGCCTCTGATTTTTCAGAGGTCTTTTTTTACTCGGTCTGGATAGGAAAGTTTTGTCAAACTGGATTTGAGGGACACCAGGTCTCGAAGTTTAAGACAAAACCTAAAATCAAAATTACCAAAGTAATCCCATGAAGAAATATTACTTGATCCAACTTTTACCGGATAGCCCATTTAAAAAGAAAGCGCCCCGGGAATAATCCCTGCAGGCGCCTTCACCGCTAACTATGATCGTATATGTTTTCTCATCTGGCCACTTATTCTTTGCGGATGCGCTTCCATTCTTCACTACCGGAGTGGCGAAAGAGGTAGACTCCTGTGGGCCAGTTTGAAGTGTCTATGGTATAGTCAGAAAACACTGCTGCTTTCAAAAGAGTTTCTCCCGACATGTTAACCACCTCAACGGTAATAGGGGCATTCATATTGTGATGAACATGCAAAGCATGAACCACTGGATTTGGAAATACCCTTACCACACCAATTCACAACAAGTATTGCTTCTTTGGATTTGCTTATAAAACGTGAAAACAATACGTTTCTCTACCCGGAAATTCTAAACTTTTTAAAATCGATCTGCATCGTTTACCTCTATCCAGTAGCCGTCAGGGTCCTGGAGATATACCTGGCGTATGCCATCCGGGCGGGTGTTGGATTGGGCGGGTTTTCCTGGCCAGTTTTCGTAGGCGACTCCTTTTTCATCCAGCATTTTCATAAAAGCATCCAGATTATTGATCGCTACGGCCAGATGCAGGTCCTTTTTTACGCGGATGCCTTCTTTGCTACGCTTGATGATGTGGAGCTCTACTCCGTCGGCAAACTGGTACCATCGGATGTCCGGGTTCTGGGTTTGATTGGTGATTTCCGTAAGGCCAAATACGTCTTCATAAAACGAAGTGCTGCGCTGGAGGTCATCTACTACGATGGCCAGGTGATCTATTTTGGCTTTTGGCTGAAAGTCCTGAGCAGTGGCGAAAAGGCCATAGCCCATCATTAGGATGAAGATTAGATGTTTCATGGTGAAAAAATTTGAAGTAAGGTATAAAATGCTTGCTTCACAGACCGGTGTGAGATGATCATTACCTAGGTATGACAGGTATCTAAACTTTTTTCTTTGCGGACATTAGTACTGAGTTTTATTATCTGCTTTAAGGTTTGGATGTCTTTTAATCCAACTTTTTACAAGTAAAAAAACTGAATTTTAAAGGTGTACACTTTCTGCTTTCCTACTTTTCCATCGATGAAAAGTAGCCGAGTCCACGGTGGACAAAAATCTAGGCTACGCGCCCCGGGGCCGTATTCATTTTTTAACGTGATTATGTACTTCATGACGGGAAATAAAAAAACTCAACAATGAAGCAATATACTGACCAAGTATTTGTGTAACTGATTTTATTTCAATTACTTAACAGTGTGATTAATTGATTTAGATGCTTCATTGCCTCAAACAGTTTTTATTTCTATTCCGCCATAAACCACATAATCTCTAAAATGAATAATGCCCGTCCTAGACTTCAATTCCCTTCAAGATATTATAAAGCGGTCAATTACTTTACAAAGAGAACTCTCTATAAAGGTTAGAAATCAACTCCTCTGTCAATAGGCCATTTTAGGCTGCTGCAAAAATGAAAGCGTTTCCCTCAGACCGGTGTGAAATGATCAATTCTTGGGTGTCACAGGTATCCAGACCTCTTCTTCAGCGTCTGGGTGCATGGGGCCTGCATAGTCAGGAGTCATTACCTCGAAGTGCGGCAGGTCGGCCAGCTGATAGTCTGACTGAGGTAGCCATGCACCAAAAATCTTTGCAGCCGTTTGTGGGAAGGTGTTTGCGGGCCCTTTGTGAATAAAAACGGCGAAGGTGCTGTCAGGAATTTCCAACACGCTCATCCCCTCGGGAATGTCGGGGGTATCAGTCACAGCCACTGCCGCCCACTTGTCAAATGGGGTGTTTGGGGTAAACTGGTTGGGAAACGCTTGTGAATAGACCTGCACGGAGTAGAAATTTCCATCCTTCCGGCTGGGGATTTCGCCACATCGAGGTTTGAAGGCCTTCCATAGGCTGGCGGGATCCTGCGTGCTCAGGGTTGTCGTTACTTTCATGCCTACCAGTTTGATTCCGGCAGTTTTTTCGATTCTTGGTTGCATTAGATCAGATTTATGGTTTTGGTAGCAAGTACTTCATCGCCTTCCAGAATGGTCATCGTCCAGGGCCCCCGCTTATCACCTACTGGTGCCCAGATGGTGTCACCCAGGAAAAACTGGTAAGGATTGTGCTTCACGCGAAATGTGCCTGTGAAAGGAGGGGCTACTTTTCCCGTTTCATCAGTAAACGGCGGGTGCTCGATGACAAAGTCCAGATAGCGATTGCGTGCTTTTCGGATCTCTACGATCATTCCAAACTCTACCCCCAGCTCAGCAACTACTTCTGTGGTGAGCTCGATAAACTCAGGAAGCGCAGCATTGTCACGATCCCATTTGCTATAGCGCCCAAAGTTGATGATGTCTACTTCTACCGGTCTGTTGTTTTTCTTTTTCATTTTGCGGGTGGCAAAGTAAAGAAAAACATGGCTTGATCTTCCTACGGTCTGCTTAAAAACGCGTTTCCAGGAAGAAAAAGACTAAACCCAGTGATTCAATACGCATTTGGGTCAAGTACCTTTTCCCAAATGCACGAGATTTGGGGAGCATGATATAGGTTTAATTGTGACTGTAAGGATCTGCCTTTTCTAATTGCAATCAGCTTCAGTATAGAGTGATTTTTAATGTTTTTTTCCTACTTTTCCTTGCGGCCGGCTAGGCGATGAAAAGGCTACGCGCCGCGGTAGCAAAAATCTAGGGCTGGGTTCACTTTTTTACGCTTTTCCAAATGAAAATCAGCAAATAAATAAACTCGCATTCACGTTTACGTACCGATTTTGATGTTAAGTAAAAGCTCAGACAGTATTTATTTGTCACCTGATTTTCATCCAGAAAACCTAAAATGAACCAAGGCCCGTACTTCTGTAAATCCTTTTCAAACCCAATTATGTGGATTGATCGCGTTTTTTGGGATTTACCCATACTTTTTGGGAATCAAGCCCTATTTATTTTCTTCTAAATGCCTCACCATTTTTCGCAGCATGGCTCGTACGATTACTTGATGAAAAGGCTTCACAGGCACGAAGTACCACTTGCCCAATGCGTTGTGAAATATCACCGTGGTGGAAATAGTGAGCGTGGTGCCTGTGGTGCCCGGAGTTAGTAATATCGATACCCGAAAGTCGAGATGCTTATCATCTTCGCCCATGATTAGTTCATGAGTCGAGCGCTCAAATACCTTGAAAAACCCGATTTGCTCACCTTCCTGTCCTTGAAAATTTCGCAGCATTTCCTCATGGTCTTTTGGTGGGTTGGATGTTTTGAGTCCCAGGTGCTTTACCAGCCGATTGCGCAGTGCAAATAGTTTGGTGACCCAGCTGGGAGCGGTACTAAAAAAAGCCCGGGCTACCGCTGTAAGGTCTGGCTGATAGGAGAGGTTGGCAGCATAGCTATCTGCGTAATGGTGCGTGCGCTCAAAGAGCGTGGAAGTGGTAGGCAGGGAGGTCGATTGTACGGTCATGGTGTGGTGTTAGTTGTGGGAAATATTGGTGGACTGGGCCGGTTGGTAACACTTTTATAAAGATAGGAAGGCAGTATTTAATTCGGTATCTTTAGTTAAACCAAAACTAATCTAACGATGAAAAAATTATTGAATGTCCTGGTCATCCTTGCGGTGGCTGTGGTGAGCATGCATTGCTCTTCGGGCGGTGCTGAAGCTACGGCAGAGGCTGCGGTGCCTGACACCACCTATGCCTTTGTGGAAGCACATGCTCCTGTATGGCAATCTGCTACCAGTCAGGTGCTGGCACTGATAGATTCCATGCCCGCCGATATGCTGAGCTACCGACCACATGATAGTGTGCGCACGTTTGCCGAGCAGATCGTGCACATTGGAGGTTCTTCCACAGTCATTGCCAATTATTTTCTGAAAGATGTCCCCCCTCCCTCAGAACGCCCAGAGATGGACGTTGCAGCTATGAGTAAAGATGATTTGAAGGCATTTGTCCAGGAGCAGTTGGCAGCTACCTGGGACATCATGAAAGGGATGTCTGATCAGGAACTAGCGCAAAAAGTGAAAAGCTTTAGTGGAAATGAAATTACCCGTCAGCAGGGAATGCTGCTGGTTCAGGATCACATGACAAACCACAAGTCCAAGGCAAACCTCTACATTCGGGTAAGTGGGAATGAGCCGCCAAGATACGGCTACCACTGAAATGAATAAAGTCGATGGAAAGCCGTTGGTGTGAGAACCAGGTAGTTTTATCAAAGAAAACAGCTGATCCGTCGTATTACTATTGGTTCTGCTGAAATCCTTGATTAAATTCTAATTAGGTAACAATTTGAATTTTTGGTTAACTGATTTCGGTTCCCCATCACCGCTAATTAATGAAAACCTGCTCGAGTAAATCGGGCAGGTTTTTTTACTTCATAAAAAATAGAGAGTACCCCACCACAGAGTACTCTCTAAACACACCATCATCTAAAATTCTCGATGTGGTAGGTGAGGGGCTCCACCACAGAGCACCCTCTAACACACCATCATCATTAGTCTTAATTTACGGAGACTGCTCTCATCTCGTATTTAGTTACTTTAAGCTCTGTGCGTCGGTTGTACTGATGGGCCCACTCAGGGCATTCCACGCCATTGCCGCATTCGTTTTTCAATTTCGTTTCGCCATATCCTTTGGCATTAAGACGTTCAGGGGCTATGCCTTGCTCAGCCAGGTAGGTAACTACCGCTTCAGCACGACGCTGCGATAGCTCCATGTTGTAAGCATCATCTCCACGCGAATCAGTGTGACTGCTTAGCTCTATATGGATAGATGGCTGCTCTTTGAGCATGAAGGCCAAATCATCCAGCTCGATTTTAGCATCTGAGCGAATGGTCGCTTTATTGAGGTCATAGTAGATGTTTTCCAAAGTGATCTCCTGGTGCAAAACGATTTTGTCTAGCGGGATTTTCCAGTTGATAGCATCAGCTACATTCTCTGGAGTCTCTATTGTGCGACTGGTGAAATAGTCATCCATAGCACCGGTTAGCTCATACATCACCCCGTTTTTGATCGGGAAAATGTACTCTTGATCTGTGATGTAGTAAGGTTCTATATCTTCACCATTGGTAAGGTCCCGAAGTTTGATTGGTGCATTGTTTAGCACTTCATCGGTTACTGCATCTACTACCGTAATGTGGGCTTTGAGAGGGCGCATCCACAAGTCTACTTCGGCATTTTTCTCAGTAAGTGGAAATGATCTGGTAATAGTCTCTCGTAAGATATGGTTTGCGCTACTGGCTGTGTAGAGGTATGCAGAATCCGGAATGATCTGAGCTGTGAATTTTCCTTCTGCATCAGCTGTGATTGTATCCTGGCCTATTGTAGTCACGGCGTAGGGGATAGGTTGGTCGGTCCATTCGTTGAGCACGGTACCGGCCACCTGTATGTAGTCTGGTCTGGTGTCTTTGAAATAATAGATGTCGTCGTTGCCACCTCTATTGGAAGAAAAGTAACCTTCTTTATGGCGTCTCACATAGCCAAAGTCGTCTAGTGAAGAGTTGAATGGAGCACCGGCATTGTGCACTTCTGAAGGGTTTCTCAGGTCCACATGGAAAATATCCAGTCCACCTAATCCTCCGTGTCCATTTGAAGAGAAGTAGAGTACACTGTCTTCGATGTAAGGGAAGAACTCGTCACCTTGTGTGTTGATATGGTCACCCAGGTTTTCTGGTTTCGTCCAGCTACCTCCGATGTTTTTGGAAATAAAAAGATCACTCTTTCCGTAGGTGCCCGGCATGTTGGAAGCAAATACCATGGTACTTCCATCATTGGTGATGTATGCGTGTCCCATGGAGTATTCAGGATCATTGTGCTCGAAAGGCGTGATATTACCCCAATCTGAGGGAGAAACCTTTTCTGTGAAATAGATCTGCAAGTGGCTGGTATTTTCTTTACTTCTCTTGTGTTTTCCTTTGTAGAGGCTGTTTCGGGTAAATACCGCTTTGGAGTAAAACTTGTAGAAACAGATGGGGCCATCGTGCATTGCTGTATTGATGGTAGCGTCGAAAGGTACCGGCTCGTATTCAGAAGTAGTCGGAGAGTTTAACAATACAAAGTAGGTGTCCAGATAGTTAGATCCATCCCAGGAGTATGTTGACTCAAATACTTTATTTTTTCTGTTGGATACAAACACGATGTACTTACTATAGTATACTGGAGAAAAATCAGATTCTTCACTGTTGAAGGCTACTTTTTCTACGTTGATGAAGCTAGCATCATCCATCAAGATTTGATGGTTTTCGATTGCTTGAAGCTTGCTGGCGATACGGTCGTCGTAATCTATCTGCGCATTGTATGCTCTAAACCACGCCGCGGCTTCTTTGTATTTGCCATTAGCTTTTAGAGCTTCGGCGTAGTGAAAGAGGTTGATAGGGTCTACCTCAGCTATTTCGCTAAGCATAACTACCTTTTCATACCATTCTTCTGCTTTTACCGGGTTGTTGAGCTTGTTGTAGCAGTCGGCGATTTTCTCGATCAGCTCAACGTTGTTTTCCTCGCGAGCGAGGGCTTTTAGGTAATTGTCTACGGCTTCCTGGTAAGCCATAGCTTCGTATTTTTTGTCACCAAGTAGCAGGCTGCGTTCAAATAATTTGGAGAGCTGTGCTTGTGTGCTGATACTAGCGATCATCAGCGTGGCGATAAAGATGAGTTTGTGGTGTAAGTTCATGACGATTAAATTTTAGAAGTAACGTGGTGTAATGGCTTTTTTGGCTTTGAAACTTACACGGTAGTTGATCATGATTTCGTGCGTTCCATTGTTTACTTCCTGAAGATCAGAAAGCGTAAAGTCGTGTGCGTATCCTACTTTCAGTTGATTGGTCAACTGAAACTCAATGAGCCCGTCGATACTGTCGAAAGAGCGGTGGCTTACCCCGATCCACAGTACCTCGTGGATGAGTAGGTTTACATTAATGTCTGCTGAAATTGGAGCGCCTTGTACATATTTTACAAGAAAGTTTGGCTTCAATTTTAAGTTCATTCCCAAGTCAAACACATATCCCCCCATTAGGAAGTAGTGCTGACGCTGCTGAGGACGATCAGTGTTTTCTGTGTCCCAGGTTACGTCGTGGTTTACCAGCATAGGAGCTGAAAGTCCTAGATAAAGTCTGTTGGTGTAGAAGTATGCTCCCGTACCAAAGTTTGGCTTAAAGCCTGCTGCGTAATCATCTTGGATGTGAGCGTCAGGGTTTACTGTTCTAAGGCTTGAGGGGTCAGTGTTGTAGCTATTGAATCCGGCAGAAATTCCTAAAGATAGTGTTGAGTTTCGGAAGTTTACGCGGTAAGCATATGAGCCAAATACCGCATGCTGCTTGGTAACTCCAATTTGGTCACGTAGTACTTGAAGCCCAAGGCCTACTCTTTTGTTGAGGGTAGGACCGTGAATAGAAAGTGTTTGAGTACTGGGAGCACCTTCCAGACCAGACCATTGCTCTCTGGCAAGAGCGGTCATGCTGAGTGATCCGTGCGTACCAACCACTCCTGGGTTGATGGCCACTGCATTGAACATGTACTGTGTAAACATGGCCTGCTGCTGGCCGATACCTTCGTGGGCGAATGCCAGTGCGCCGATGAAGATGATGAGGTATTTGGTTAAAACTTTCATTATGGTGTGTTGTCTATTTCTTTTTCCTGTTCAGTACTATCTGCTTGCAAGCGAGGCCTGCGTTTGGTTGGGAAAAGAAACTGGGAAAGTTTTGGGAAGAGATGTTGGCTAAATCTCGAGTAACCTGGTGGGAAGTTGGTCACATATGTTGCCGAGCTTTAAACTTTATCAACAAGACAAAATTCGCTTAAAGTGTCAATTTATTTCAGGGTGAATTTCTTATTTTGCCTATTTAGGTGATCGACGTAAGAGTACTAGGTGAAATACCTAAACCCTTTATTTTCGGCTTGTTAGGAAGGTTTTTTATTGATGTAAATATATAAACAACAAAGGCGAGCACTCTCTAAAAACGTTGAGTGTGCTCGCCTTGTCGGTGAACGGTAGGTATCTTTCGTCTACCTGCTGACCACTACAAATCCACTTAAGGTTTCTTTCCCATCTCCCAGGTCAATCATGTAGAAATAGGTGCCTGCAGGGACTTTTTCGTTGCCAAGCTGGTATTGTACTTCAGCTGTGGCATCCCAGACTCTGGTGGTATTGTTGTAACCTTTGATTTCAGCTACTTTATTGCCCCATCGGTTAAACACTTTTACCATGTTGTTCGGGTACTTTACAATATCCGGAATCTCCCAGGTATCATTTACACCATCTCCATCTGGCGTAAATGCATTAGGTACCTCTACAGGTTCATCTTCTTCAGGACGTATGGTGATGGTCACTGTGGCCACGTTGGAGATGTTTCCTTCCTCGTCACGTATGGTGTAGGTAAACTGGTCTGTGGATACCTGGTCACCTTCATGGAGGTAGGCTACTGTACCATCGTTGTTGATAGATACTGTGCCAAAAGACGGTTGATCTACCACTTCAATGGTAGCAAGATCCAACTTCCCGTCAGGGTCCTGGTCATTTTCAGCTACATTGATCAATACCACCTCACCAAAGCTTACCGCTGCAGCGTCATCATTTGCTACAGGTGGTTGATTGCCTTCCAAAATATCGATGGTCACTGTAGCCAGATTAGATACTAGCCCAGTTTTGTCATATACCTGATAGGTAAACTGGTCCTGATCAGACTCTGAACCATCGTGTGTGTACTCCACCATGCCGCCGGCCATGGCCCACATGCCATGCTGTGGCTCAGACATCAGGGTAATAGTGTTGATGTCCAGGTCTCCGTCAGGATCCCAGTCTCCATCGGCGATGTTGATGACCACAGTACCGCCGCGCAGCACTTGTTCGTTTTCATCGTCTGCTATCGGTGCAGCATTTGCAGCGGCGTTGATGGTGATGGTTACTGTTACGGTGTTTCCATCTAGTTCTCCATCGTTGGCTTTGTATGTAAAGCTATCGGAAGTAGTAGCCGAACCATCGTGAGTGTATGTGAAGCTACCGTCAGCGTTGAACGTCAAAGTGCCATTTGTAACACCTGAAACCAGGATAGCCGTGATGGCGTCACCATCAGCATCTGAGTCATTCGCCAATACACCTGATGCCGCTGTGATGTTGTTGGTACTACCATTTTCTACAGTGTAGGTATCAGCTACAGCTACAGGAGCTGTATTTCCACCGCCTGCAGCGGCATTGATCGTAATGTCTACCGTTACGGTGTTACCGTCTTCGGTACCATCATTGACTTTGTAAGTAAAGCTATCGGAAGTAGTAGCCGAACCATCGTGAATGTATGTGAAGCTACCGTCAGCGTTGAGCGTCAATGTTCCGTTTGAAACATCGCTTACCAGGATTGCCGTGATGACATCACCATCAGCATCTGAATCGTTCGCCAGTACACCTGATGCCGCTGTGATGTTGTTGGTACTACCATTTTCTACAGAGTAGGCATCAGCTACAGCAACAGGAGCTGTATTTCCACCGCCTGCAGCAGGGTTGATGGTAATGTCTACCGTTACGGTGTTACCGTCTTCAGTACCATCATTGACTTTGTAAGTAAAGCTATCGGAAGTAGTAGCCGAACCATCGTGAGTGTATGTGAAGCTACCGTCCGCGTTCAACGTTAATGTTCCGTTTGAAACATCGCTTACCAGGATTGCCGTGATGACATCACCATCAGCATCTGAATCGTTCGCCAGTACACCTGATGCCGCTGTGATGTTGTTGGTACTACCATTTTCTACAGAGTAGGCATCAGCTACAGCCACAGGAGCTGTATTTCCACCGCCTGCAGCAGGGTTGATGGTAATGTCTACCGTTACGGTGTTACCGTCTTCAGTACCATCGTTGACTTTGTAAGTAAAGCTATCGGAAGTAGTAGCCGAACCATCGTGAGTGTATGTGAAGCTACCGTCAGCGTTGAGCGTCAATGTTCCGTTTGAAACATCGCTTACCAGGATTGCCGTGATGACATCACCATCAGCATCTGAATCGTTCGCCAATACACCTGATGCCGCTGTGATGTTGTTGGTACTACCATTTTCTACAGAGTAGGCATCAGCTACAGCAACAGGAGCTGTATTTCCACCTCCTGCAGCAGGGTTGATGGTAATGTCTACCGTTACGGTGTTACCGTCTTCAGTACCATCATTGACTTTGTAAGTAAAGCTATCGGAAGTAGTAGCCGAACCATCGTGAGTGTATGTGAAGCTACCGTTAGCGTTGAGCGTCAAAGTGCCATTTGTAACACCTGAAACCAGGATCGCCGTTATGGCATCACCATCGGCATCTGAGTCATTCGCCAATACACCTGATGCCGCTGTGATGTTGTTGGTACTACCATTTTCTACAGTGTAGGCATCAGCTACAGCCACAGGAGCTGTATTTCCACCGCCTGCAGCAGGGTTGATGGTAATGTCTACTGTTACAGTGTTTCCGTCTTCGGTACCATCATTGACTTTGTAAGTAAAGCTATCGGAAGTAGTAGCCGAACCATCGTGAATGTATGTGAAGCTACCGTCAGCGTTGAGCGTCAATGTTCCGTTTGAAACATCGCTTACCAGGATTGCCGTGATGACATCACCATCAGCATCTGAATCGTTCGTCAGTACACCTGATGCCGCTGTGATGTTGTTGGTACTACCATTTTCTACAGTGTAGGCATCAGCAACAGCCACAGGAGCTGTATTTCCACCGCCTGCAGCGGTATTGATCGTAATGTCTACAGTTACGGTGTTACCGTCTACTGTTCCATCATTGACTTTGTAAGTAAAGCTGTCGCTAGTGGTTTCGCTACCATCATGGGTGTAATCGAAGCTACCGTCAGCGTTGAGCGTCAGTGTTCCGTTTGAAACATCGCTTACCAGAATTGCTGTGATGGCGTCACCATCAGCATCCGAGTCATTGGCGAGTACGCCAGTTGCAACAGCTACAGTGTTCGATGATCCTTCATCGAAAGTATATGCGTCTGCAACGGCTACTGGAGCATCGTTTTGAGGAGTGATGGTTAATGTCACTGTTACAGTGTTTCCGTCTACTGTTCCATCGTTGACTTTGTAAGTAAAGCTGTCGCTGGTGGTTTCGCTACCATCATGGGTATAATCAAAACTTCCGTCAGCGTTCAACGTCAAGGTTCCGTTTGAAACATCGCTTACCAGGATAGCCGTGATGGCGTCACCATCGGCATCTGAATCGTTGGCCAATACACCTGATGCCGCTGTGATGTTGTTGGTACTACCATTTTCTACAGTGTAGGCATCAGCTACAGCCACAGGAGCTGTATTTCCACCGCCTGCAGCAGGGTTGATGGTAATGTCTACTGTTACAGTGTTTCCGTCTACAGTACCATCATTGACTTTGTAAGTAAAGCTATCGGAAGTAGTAGCCGAACCATCGTGAGTATATGTGAAGCTACCGTCAGCGTTCAACGTTAATGTTCCGTTTGAAACATCGCTAACCAAAACTGCCGTGATGGCATCCCCATCCGCATCTGAGTCGTTGGCGAGTACACCTGTTCCTGCTGCTACGTTATTCGTTGATCCTTCATCGAAGGTGTAGCTATCTGCTACTGCAACTGGTGCATCGTTTACAGGATTAATAGTCAATGAAACAGTTACTGTGTTTCCGTCTACAGTTCCATCGTTGACTTTATAAGTAAAGCTATCGCTTGTGGTTTCAGAACCATCATGCGTGTAGGAGAAGCTACCGTCGGCGTTCAAGGTCAATGTTCCGTTTGAAACATCGCTCACAAGGATTGCCGTGATGGCATCACCATCAGTATCTGAGTCGTTGGCAAGTACGCCTGTTCCTGCTGCTACATTATTTGTAGATCCTTCATCGAAGGTATAACTGTCAGCTACTGCAACTGGTGCATCGTTTACAGGATTGATAGTCAATGAAACAGTTACTGTGTTTCCGTCTACAGTTCCATCGTTGACTTTATAAGTAAAACTATCGCTAGTAGTTTCTGAACCATCATGTGTGTAAGAGAAGCTACCATCAGCGTTCAAAGTCAAAGTTCCGTTTGAAACATCGCTTACCAGGATCGCTGTGATGGCATCACCGTCCGCATCTGAGTCATTGGCGAGTACGCCCGTTCCGACTACTACAGTGTTCGTAGAACCTTCATCAAAGGTGTACGCATCTGCCACGGCTACTGGAGCGTCGTTTTGAGGAGTTATTGTGAATGATACAGTGACCGTATCACCATTTACAGTACCGTCATTGACTTTATAAGTAAAACTGTCGCTTGTAGTTTCACTACCATCATGCGTATAGTCAAAACTTCCGTCAGCGTTCAATGTCAATGTTCCGTT
>NZ_QREG01000042.1:0-2500 GCF_003386095.1 Marinoscillum furvescens DSM 4134
CTAGCGCATAAAAAAAGGGTAGCTCAATTAAGAACTACCCTTTGATAAAGACTGGCAACGACTTACTCTCCCACATTTTACTGCAGTACCATCAGCGCTGGCGGGCTTAACTTCTCTGTTCGGAATGGTAAGAGGTGGACCCCGCCGCAATAATCACCATAAACTCTTCTGTGACCTCTTCTGATCACTAAATTTCTTATGACATTTTTATGTGAAAGATTCTCTGAAAAAACAAAAGCAAGTTTATCGTCTCCATCCTGCATAAGGATGGACGTAACTAGAAAGCTTACGGGTAATTAGTACTGCTCAGCTCTGATATCACTACCTATATACCTGCAGCCTATCAACGTCATCATCTATAACGTCCCTTTAAAGAAACCTCATCTTGAAGTGGGTTTCGCGCTTAGATGCTTTCAGCGCTTATCCCTTCCCAACGTAGCTACCCAGCAGTGCCCCTGGCGAGACAACTGGTACACCAGCGGTTAGTCCATCTCGGTCCTCTCGTACTAAAGACAGATCTTCTCAAGTTTCTTACGCTCGCAACAGATAGGGACCGAACTGTCTCACGACGTTCTGAACCCAGCTCGCGTGCCACTTTAATGGGCGAACAGCCCAACCCTTGGGACCTTCTCCAGCCCCAGGATGTGACGAGCCGACATCGAGGTGCCAAACCTCCCCGTCGATGTGAGCTCTTGGGGGAGATCAGCCTGTTATCCCCGGAGTACCTTTTATCCTTTGAGCGATGGCCCTTCCATACAGAACCACCGGATCACTATATCCGTCTTTCGACCCTGATCGGCTTGTAGGCCTCACAGTCAAGCACCCTTATGCTATTGCGCTCCACGCATGATTACCAAACATGCTGAGGGTACCTTTGAAAGCCTCCGTTACACTTTTGGAGGCGACCACCCCAGTCAAACTACCCACCACACACTGTCTCCATTACTGGATTAGGCATCAGATAAATAAAGGGCGGTATTTCACCAACGACTCCACCACGCCTAGCGACGCAGCTTCAGAGTCTCCCGCCTATCCTACACATCATTTACCCAATACCAATGTGAAGCTATAGTAAAGGTTCACGGGGTCTTTCCGTCCCGTTGCGAGTAAGCGGCATCTTCACCGCTACTACAATTTCACCGAGCTCATGGCCGAGACAGTGCCCAGATCGTTACACCATTCGTGCAGGTCGGAACTTACCCGACAAGGAATTTCGCTACCTTAGGACCGTTATAGTTACGGCCGCCGTTTACTGGGGCTTCAGTTCAGAGCTTCGCCGAAGCTAACTCCCCCCCTTAACCTTCCAGCACCGGGCAGGTGTCAGGCCTTATACATCATCTTTCAATTTCGCAAAGCCATGTGTTTTTGGTAAACAGTCGCCTGGGCCTTTTCACTGCGCCTCGTATTGCTACGAGGGCCCCTTCTCCCGAAGTTACAGGGCCATTTTGCCTAGTTCCTTAGCCATGAATCACTCGAGCACCTCAGGATTCTCTCCTTGACTACCTGTGTCGGTTTACGGTACAGGCACCTTTATCCTAGCCTTAGAGGTTTTTCTCGGAAGTCTGATTAGGTACACTATCCGCGCTCCCGTAGGATTGCGGTACTATCAGGTTCAGCTAGTGGAGCGGATTTGCCTACTCCTCTAATACCTACACCCTTCAACCTGCTATTCCGTCAGCAGGCGGTACTTTCACTACTCCGTCACCCCATCGAAAATAAAGGTGGTACGGGAATATTAACCCGTTGGCCATCGACTACCCCCTTCGGGTTCGCCTTAGGTCCTGACTAACCCCCGGCTGATTAGCATTGCCGGGGAAACCTTAGTCTATCGGTGTGCGGGTTTCTCGCCCGCATTATCGTTACTTATGCCTACATTTGCGCTTCTCTACGCTCCAGCATGCCTCACAGCACACCTTCACCGCCTAGAGAATGCTCCCCTACCATGTATAAATACATCCTAAGCTTCGGTACTACACTTGATGCCCGATTATTATCGATGCCCTGTCGCTCGACCAGTGAGCTGTTACGCACTCTTTAAATGAATGGCTGCTTCCAAGCCAACATCCTGGCTGTCTAAGCAACTGGACCTCCTTAGTTCAACTTAGCGTAGATTTTGGGACCTTAGCTGTAGGTCTGGGTTCTTTCCCTCTCGGATTGGGACCTTAGCACCCCAACCCTCACTGTATGGTATATTTACTAGCATTCGGAGTTCATCTGGATTTGGTAGGATTTGACTCCCCCTAGTCCAATTGGTAGCTCTACCTCTAGTAAACTCACCCATACGCTGCTCCTAAAAGCATTTCGGGGAGTACGAGCTATCTCTCAGTTTGATTGGCCTTTCACCCCTACCCACAAGTCATCCAAATACTTTTCAACGTATACTGGTTCGGGCCTCCATGTAGTGTTACCTACACTTCACCCTGCTCATGGGTAGATCACCAAGTTTCGCGTCTACTACTGCTGACTAATCGCCCTGTTAAGACTCGCTTTCGCTCCGGCT
>NZ_QREG01000043.1 GCF_003386095.1 Marinoscillum furvescens DSM 4134
AACTCCTTATCGAAGTGTCTTCTTTCTCTTTTCATTATCAGTAAATTTAACTCCTACGAGCTTAACTTACTGTCCAGTCAAATGTAGCAGGTTCACGAAGGGGGCACGCGTTGCAAACGCGCGCCAGCTGGGGGTGAAGGGTTATGATCTGTTTTAAATCCATCGGGTCAAGGGTTTTTGACATATCAGCTCTTTTTAGAGCCGAGTATAAAACGCTTTCCCCAGAGTGGCACCGTTAGAACCGTGACGCAGGCCGCGAAAGTGGCACAGTCTGAAGCGTAATCACTGGCACAGATGCACCGATAAAAGTGGCATAGTTAGAACCGTAATATCCACAATACTGCTATTCATATAGTGTGTACCGTATTTCAATCGATAAAGGTTTCTTTGAGCGTTGCTTTTACCTCTTTTACTTCTGGCTTCGATAACCTACCCAGCTTTTTGATAATCCTTTGCTTGTCAATCGTTCTGATTTGATCCAGCACGACCCAGCCAATCTTTCTGTCATGCTTTATTTCAATGCGGGTGGGGTAATTCTTAGACTTGGTTGTCATAGGAGCTACAACAACTGTGCGAAGGTATTTATTCATCTCGTTTGGAGAGATAATTACACAAGGTCGCGTTTTTTTTATTTCGCTTCCTAGTGTTGGGTCCAGGTTTACCAGGACGATCTCATATTGATTCAATTCCATTCGTCAAGGTCTTCGTCTTCAAAAACGTCATCAAAAAGCAGTTGATCATCACCCTGCTCGTTCATTTCCTTAAAAGCTTCCTCCCAGCCTTTACGCGGCTGGGATGCTGGCTTTAAAATGATGAACCCTTGCTCAAGGATAAGTTCTACCTTATCCCTGAGATTGTATTTTTCAAGCAGGGTTTTGCTCAAACGAATCCCTCGAGAGTTGCCTATTTTGATCAATGATACTTCCATACCTTTACTAGCTGTCGTAATCACAAAGTTATTACATTTAACTTCTAGTCCAAATAGGATGAGTTATTGGGAATGATTCAGAATAGGGGGAATTTGATATGTTGCACAAAGCCAAGCTAGAAAGAGTGCCTTCGCGGCCCGGTCCGCAGGTAGTGAATAGCTCTAAAGTAGAGTAGTCTCCCGGTGCTCACAAGGTTTCAGGTACGATAAACCTCACAAATAAAATTTCCCGCGAGCTGATCCCAATAGCTATCGGGACCAAACAGCACAAACCTTTCTCGGGGGCGGACGAAACAGTTAGGTTCCAGGGGAGATTGTAGTAAGCACTCAAGCACGTGCCTCATACATATTGTTAGGCTGTCGTCACTTTTTCTATTGCTTCGAGTTCGTCCGTTTTGCTTTGGAGTTCCTCTTCTAAATCAAAATCATCTTGAAGTCCAAGCCAGAATTTCGGAGTTGTTCCGAAGTACTTACTCAATCTTAAAGCTGTGTCAGCGGTTACCCGTCGATTTTTTTTTAAGATTTCGCTTATTCGTGTTTGGGGAATATGCAAGTCCTTGCTTAAGCGATAAGCAGAAATCCCCATAGGTTTCAAAAATTCCTCTGATAAAACCTCACCGGGATGTATGTTAGGTAATTTTTCCATATTCTTCATTTTTAGTGATAATCAATAATTTCAACGTTGTTAGCATTTCCATCTTCCCATTTGAAGATAATTCGCCATTGGTCATTAATTCGGATGCTGTAGAATTCTTTTAAGTTTCCACCTAGTTTCTCTAGTCGATTGGATGGAGGAATTCTTAAGTCGGAAATATTTTGAGAGTTGTTTAACATTCTCAACTTTCTTCGTCCAGCAGTTTGTATTTCAATAGGCCACTTTCGGACTCGTTCTCCGTTCCATACTTTTTCAGTTTCCTTAGATCCAAAAGATAAAATCATACTAACTCTATGCGTTGCTAACGTTAAAGGTAAGTAGAAGTTATGGATCTTTACAGAGAGTAGGGAAAGAAATAATTGACGTAAAGAGCGTTTATTCTATGCCGGTGAACCGCCGTATAGGAGGCTGTACGTTCGGTGGTGTGACTGGGTTGGCACTCCAAAGGCGCACCTCATCAGTTACGACTGGTGGGGCCTTTTACTCGATTGGCAGCTGTTTTTATATTTCTTTTATGTAGTATTCTCTTAGTATTTCTGTGAATTTCTTAGATTTTAGTTCTTTTGATTTTTCCATCATTTCCTCTAATCCATAGAATTCAATATCATACTTTTTAGTTTTTATCATCTTATCATTTAATGACCTAACAGCCTCCTCTGTGAATCCACCTGTTGACCATATTTCAAACTGTATTTCTCGATCAGAAATAGAGGGTTGATCCAGAATCCACTTTCGAATAACTGGAATTTTATTCCCTAACCATTTATCAATTTCGTCTTTATCTATTTTGTGATTGTAACCTTTACACTCAGAGACAATAATTTTTTGTGCTGTGAATCCCAAGACATCTATTTCTCTTTGCTCCCCCTGATAGTTTATGATTTTCCCGATATCTATGGAATTACAAATCCGACCTTGAAAATATCCGACTGCTAATTCAAATAAGTCACCTCTTAAATTATTTGTCTTGCCATCGACTAGTTTATTTAACTTAGAAATTAGGTCCAAATACGCTTCAGGATTCTTTTTGAGAATAGCCCCTGCATTTGTAACTAAATTAATCAGTGAGTTTAAGAGCTCTTTGTACTTTTCTCCAAAAAGTTCATTTACAAAACCAATTACGACTCCTTCTGATTTTAATAGATTAAGTGACTTGGGGTCAATTGATTCTACAATTAAGAATGGGATGAAACTCGCAATTTGTTTTTGATACTTTAGGGTCTTGAGTTTATTAATAAAAAACTCCACCTCTTTCTCAGTGACAGTATTCCCGATGAGAACATCGGCTATTAAAAAGCCTGGAACTATTTTCTTTTTAACACTGAATTTTGGGAGCGAGCCTACATATGTTGGACTGACAAAATTGAATTGGTACTTCCCAAATTCTCCGTGAAAAACTGAAGTGTTATAAGAGGTCAACCCGATCTTTCTTGACCAATCGTTGAATTGGATTAGAAGAAAGTTCTTAGCCACTTCAATTCCTTTAGCTCTCTTTCCATTTATTGAGCCTTCTGCTAAAATTGGCAGTAGGAATATGTTGTCATCATCTTGGTGGACTAATTGTAGCTTTACAAGCTTCTCAATTGCCGAATGGAAAGTTAAGTGACCTTTTAAATTTTTAACTGGATTTACAGTGTAAGCAGCAAGTTGTTCCTTTTTAATTTGCCCATAATGGAAGGCTAGGGATTGTAGAATTATGTGATATTGTTTTCCTGCTTTTTTTAATGCATCTGTTAAGCCTTCAAAATATTCTTCACTGTTATAAATAGCCTTGTCATGGAAGAGTATTTGCCTATCGGAGAATAATCCTCTCACCTTGGCTACATCGCCTCTAATCCTTGATAGTCTTTTGCGAGCTGCTTCTTTCGATAGCCCCTTTTCTTTGTCAAGAAGGATGTCAAGAAGGTCACTTGATAAAATTGGACCTTTCTCTTTTATGGTCTGTTCTAGAAATGTCACAACACACTATTTATACAAGTTTAAACTTATTACACCCACACCATTTTTTTAATTGCTTACAACGCCTAACTATAGGTCGGTACCCACAGTTGGCAAGTACAGCTAAAATAGCGGAAGTGCACCACAAGCACTACGGTATCTATGAAAAATCAACTGTCCCATTTTTTGGGGTATCATCAGGATTCCTGCAAACGCCAAGCTAGCAGGAGTGCGCCCCGAATTTGGTAAGTTTCGATAAAACTAATGAATCTGCCGGTGCATCCAAAGTTTGTAGAATGCACTGCGTTCTGAAAGTCTAAAAATCCTGCGAGCAAAACTCAGTAGAAAGCACTGCCGTTTCTCAGCGGCAGATATCACGGTCGAGTTGCACAGAAACAAGCCAGAAAGCACTTAAACATAAGCCCGATTGTCTGTTGAACCCTTAGTTGTTAGGCTCAGCTTTCTTAATGCTAGTCTCGTCAATTTTATTAATTGAGTAAATTAGTGATGCCTCGGAATTAAGGTCTCGAAAAAAAATAAATTTTTCGGTTTTACCTAAATATTTAATAGAGTCGTTCGAGGTAATAGTGCGACCATCATTAAATGTTATTTGAAAAACCTTGTCGGATTCCCAAAATACCCTCTTAATCGATAAGTTACAGTATAGAATGAAGACGGGAATAACAATGACTAAAAAATGAGAGACCACTTCAACTCTTATTGAAAACCGCTCTTCGTGAATTCTAGAAAGCCTATCAAAAAGTTCATATTTGAAATAGTTCAAGACAAATATCATAATTGGCAGTAGAAGTATCAATCTAAGGATTTCCTTCCCTTTGATATCATCTACAAAGAATAAAAACGGAGAAAATACAATGAGAATCAAAAACACCTTGATGTTAATTTTAAGATGCTGAAGTAGTCTTCGAAAGAATCCATCCTTATCAATATAGGGACTGAATTTTTGACCATCCCCTTCTCCAATTGATTGTTCCGATAATTCCTTGGCTGTTCTGTCAAGAATTAAAGGCATTGGCCAAGATATTGCCAATACTACTAATATGAATGGCAAGAATTCATCAAATAAGACCAATGTTTCGCTTAAGGAGACATAGTCAAAAATATTAATGTCAAATGCCTTATAATAAAAGTAATTGTAGATAGCTCCAGCAGTCACTGATATTACTCCAAGACTTGTAATGTATCTCCAGTTTTTCATTAATATCCCTGATTAAGTCCAATTCTGCTAGGCTCCTTTACTTTCTTTGTTGAATTTGAATACGGCCTCAAGTTTTAGAAGTTCTTCAAGTGAGTTCGAAGTTGTCCCAGGCCCCACGGTATTGCGGTTGATACACTCGATAATTTTGAGTTCCATTAAATCAAGCAACGTCTTGAATGATTCGAAAGTCAATCCATAGATGTGATCTATTTCTTTTTCCGTTAAGACACCTGAAAGTAACTTTTTCATAGGCTCTTCATTCTTCCAATGAGTTACTGTCCCTTTTTCATATTTTGTAATGGTATTGAAGACGGCACCTACAATCACACCAGTATATGTTTTATAGAGTGTATATAAATCCGTTGGTATGAATGGTCTCAATTGTTCTATCGGTTTAGTTGCCTCTAGAGCAGGGGAGACTGACCTAATATCAAGTTTGCTTAATTCTTTACCAAATTCAATTCCCTTAGGGTTTGGGGTATTCAGGTAATCCATTGTTACATATTCCTCTGGAAGAATTGTTAGAATCATAGATATTGGTGTTGGGATAGACTCTCTGATGACTAAGCACGCCTTCCACAGTTGTTCGATAGCCTCGAGTCTCTTGGCACTCACAGCATGGACTTGGATTTGCTACAAAAAAGTGGACAATTAGTTAAGCGCACTCTGAATATTTAGTTTCCCCGAACTGTTCAGGGGTTTTATAGCCTAGATAGGCGT
>NZ_QREG01000044.1 GCF_003386095.1 Marinoscillum furvescens DSM 4134
ACTCATGTGGCAATAAATGGTTTGGCAGGAATTCAAAATCCACTAGATTAGTGGTACAAGGTGAGTATAGTGCATATGCACTATGCTCGGATGTTATCCACCACAATCTACCAATGAGAATAAGATTCACGCATATTTCGATGAGAATACTGGCTGTTATAACAGGCCTATTCGCAATTGCCAGTTTGTACTTCCAACTCTTTATTGTGAAGGATGATCCAGATGCAATTTATCTCTGGATTATAACTATAGTGATCTTCCTACTTACATACGGATTTTGGAAGAAATATAGATGGTCGGTTTATCTCTATGCTGGCGGACTAATAGCGAACAATATAAAAGCAGCAATTGAAGGTACTTGGACACTATCTCCCCAACTACTGATTGCAGTGGTAATCCTAACTATTCTGGCATTGAACTTTAAAAACCTGAAATGAAAGGGATTGACAACAAAAGAATACTGCTATTATTCGGCATTTGCGATATCATAACATTCCTGAACGTTGCTAACCTTCTTTGGCACTATCTAACGAATATGCTTTCAGGATTCTGGCTTATGAGCATCTTAACATCCTCGATTATTCTATCTCTGGTTGCAACTGCCTATTTCAACTTTACCAACCCAAAACTCGGAATCAAAATATACTATTTTCAATTTCCCTTAAGATTGGCGTTTGTCATACTAACTTTTGGCTTCCTAACTTATCTGAACAGGATAACAACAAATGACATATCACAGCAAATAATTTTTGTGGCTATGGCACTCGAACTATTCAGACTGGTCGTAAGTATCCTAACGCATAGACAACTGAACCGGGAAATAGTAGGTGGATAACAGGCGATATGGACGAATGGACCAAACTGCCTATCTGATATTTCAGTGTATCTTGACCGTGAATCTGCCCATTCTGCCAGCTTTTGTGCTTCTAGCTACTTTTTTCTATCTGGATTTGGACTTTCAGATCGCAGTGCTTCGTAGATGCCATTGTACGAGTTGGGCAGTTTCACTATTTTACTGCTTTTTACAGACGGATGTGGCCACTCGCCATATCTGATCGTTAGCGTTTATTTTTAGGAAACCGCATAATTATGAAATCTAAATTAATCATATTATACACCATCCTATTGGTGCTTTCATGTAAGGATTCCGACCCACTCGAACCTATAATCGAAACACCTGAACTTGAAATTTTTGAATGGTTCAAAGATGAAAGATTTGAGGATGAAATGATTGTCGAACTGTTGAGAACATCCACTTCTCTAAGAATTTTAGGAAAGGACGACTTCAGTGGTTACATCGCTGAAATTTATTCAAATGACTCATACGATGGTTTAACGAACCGCGTATGGTGGATGACCTTGGACAATTATAAAAACTTTGCCATGTATGATTATATCATGATTAAATTCTTTGAAGATAATCTATCCATTAGCGATTCGGATATGCACCCTCAAGAAACAGCACCACAAATAAACCTAACTGCCAATGATTCGACATTTCTTGATTTCAAATATTCATCTGGATTATCAAGAAACAAACCTTTAGCCGTAGTTACCAATTTATCTGATCAAAGCATTTCTGGATATCCAATTCAGGATTTCGCATTAATTCCCATTAGAGCAAATACTAGCAAACCAACATTTTACATTATCAAAGTAACTGGGTACGAACATCCGCAACTGGGATATACGGTTACTCAGGCCAACCCTATGAGTAGATTCGAACTTGATCTGGAATTGAAGAAAGGTTTTACTTTCACATATTCAACCGGGAAGGATTTTCTGGCTACCATCAATGAAGATTTTTATCTGATTGATTCCACTGGGAACTATAGTCTTTTGATTGAAGAAAATATTGATCAATTATTAACAAAAAACGACACTTTGTTTGCTATAAATTCAACTGACAAAGAAATTTTCACTTCCCTAAATGCTGGAAAATCATGGACTCACCATATTACATTTACAACAACCAATTGGCCTGAGAATTCTCCCAAAAGGTACATATTCAAGACAGTGAAGAACAGGATCATTGCCTATTCTGAAAATGGCGGCCAAGATTTGTATGAAGTAACATTTAACAACTCACGACTAAATTTCAACCAGTTATTATCTGCGGGCTTACCAGCTAACAGCATTGCCGACATTGAGTATTTCAACAACTCAATTTACATTGGTTATCTGGATGGTGGATTGTTTAAAATTAACTTTGCAAGCCTGTTTGAAACAAAACGCTAACAAACACTAAAATGAATATGCAAACTAAGCAATATGAAAGAACAATGCGAACAGGAAACTGTGGCTCTTCTAGCTACCGGGGTGCATACTCATTTTAGTTGAGCGTTATCGGCAATCCCTGCTCAGCACGATCATGATCAAGTGGCTTAAGTACATATGGAACGAATCTGGAAAAGCTAGTTTCTTGATTCGATTTCTAATTCCAATTTTTGGAACGCTGTTCGCATTAAGGCTCTTTGGACTTGTCTATGTTAACAACCTTGATCCATCTGACTTTCAAAAAACAACTGGTAGAGTAACTAACATCTGGATCGAAGCTGAAACTCCATTTGGACGAACTCCTAGAACCGAACATAACTTAAAGATCAAACTCGCCAATTGTAACACCGAATTCAGGATCTACGATAGGTTTGAACATAGGTTTGATGAGTACTTTGAAAAAATTCCGATTGGAACAACTGTCACTATTCACCATTTAACTGATAAAGAATCAACTCTCTCACTTCTTAAATCAGCCGACTTATACCAACTTGACTCAAACGGGCAAACTCTATTCGAATTTCAGTGGATGAAATACAAACGAACTGGTGACATGAACTCCTTTGCCTTTCTAACAATAGCATGTTGGACTGCATTTGGAATCTACATTTACCAAGAACGAACAAAGAAAAAGAAAGCCGATAACAGTTGCTAGCACGAATGCGCCAGGCTGCTTTCTTCTAGTTTCATCTGATCTTCACCGCTCCGCTACCCATTCTGAGACAGACTCTCTCCTAGCAACTGTCTTGCTTCTGGATTTTTTCTTCTGAACGCAGTTCTTTGTAGATGCCGTTGCGGGTGTTGGGTAGCTGCGCTATCTTAGTGTCTTTCGGCTGGTTCGGGGCGCACTCCTGCTAGCTTGGCGTTATGTGTAATTTCTGTAGATTGAACTGATGAACTTCCGACAAAAACTTGCGGACTTTGTACTTGGTAACCGAACAATTAGTCTACATCCTGACATTGCACTAACTGGTATGAACGAACAACTGGAATCCGAGTCCCTTGTAATTCTAGCTGGAATGAATGAGCAGGATAACTCATTTGAACTGGATCAATATTTCCAACAGATGTTATCAGAACTGCAGATTAAACTGCCAACTAAAATGGAAGCTGCCAACATTTTGCTGAACTACTTCATGACGCAGATGGTCGCTGAACCAACTCGTGCATATGAACTAATGACAGCGATACAGAACAATGTCTATTATGCAATTAAATGGCCAGAAAGCAACTCGGAGAACCAATACATGGGACATGAACTAGGTCTGGAAAAGTTGTACACTTGGTATCGCGAACTTCAAGACTTCAATGCTGGCAGTATGTTATTATACTACAACGAATTACCAAGGCACAAGCAAAAAATGAAGTTTGAAGAACATTTGGTTAAAGAAGCCCAAAACTGGCTAAATGCGGGAAAAACATACACATAACATAGCGTATACTTCATATCTGGTGAATCATTAAGCGAGATCTTTCGCGTTTTTTTACTACTTTTAGTCTCGGCATCGTTTCGCATGCCTTCGGTGATAAAACTAACGTTTTCAATTGGCCGATACGAAGCATACGCGAGACGTTAGAGGTCATATGAGATTCCTGTCAATATTATTAATTCTGCTTTCAATATGTGTTTCCACCAACGCTCAAGAACTGCATGTGGAAAAATCGAAGAAGGTATTCCTCAACGACATAAAGGTTAAGAAAGGTGATACACTAACATAGTATCCCTTCGGTGTTGAGCGTATTGCCTAGGCGGTATAAGGTGTTGAGTTTTGCATAAAAAGCAATGCAAAGAAACCAGGAAGATATGTTTGCACTCATAGAGCAGTGGAAAAACAGTGCTGAGTCGCGAAAAGCCTTTTGCCGGAGGCACAACATTGCGCCATCCACCTTCAGTTACTGGTACGCCAAATATCAGAAGACCGAGTCTGCTGTGAAGCCAGGGTTTGTGGAGGTTCAACCCCACTTGAGCAGGAGCCTTGAGCTAATTTACCCCAATGGTGTCAAGATACGGCTACCACACGACACCTCACTTTCAGAACTACGCACACTTCTTCAGCTTAATGTTTAGCCTCGGCTCTTCACATAGTTACTACCTGTACACAGAGCCTACCGACATGCGTAAGAGCTTTGATTGGGTATTTCGGTCTAACCGTGCCAGTGATTTCGGCGATATGGTGCCACTCTGAGGAAGGCGTAATTTGTCAATAATTTTTTAAAGTTCTTTAAG
>NZ_QREG01000045.1 GCF_003386095.1 Marinoscillum furvescens DSM 4134
TTCTCCGCTTTGGCTACCAAAAAGACGTAGTAGGTGTCTTTGGCGCGCTGGTGTTTGGAGCGGAATGCTTTGATCAGGGCGTTCATCTCCCCGGTGTAGTTGGACAGCATGCCGGTCTGTCCATCGTCCAGGCCATTACCGTCTTCGTCCCAGCCTGTGAGGGTCTGGTTTGCCATCACTTCCACCTGCCAACTGGCCACTGCCGGACCATAGATCTTGTTGAGGCGGGTTTGTAGCTGGTTTTGGGTAATGCCTGCCCCTGCGCCATTTACCGGCACGATGGTCACTTTGGTCAATACCTCCGCATAGCTTACCGTCTGCAGGACGCCTGCCGTGTATTCACCTACTTTGGCAACCAGCTCACTGGTGGAACCATCTGCCCCACCTACGAGCTGGAGGGTGTACGTATTGTCTGTAGGGGTAGCCGTTAGTGGAGTGCCATTGTACTCAAAGGTGAGTTCCTGACCTGCATCATCTTTGGCTATGACCGGGTCGGGGGTGCCTTGCTTGAGGGACTTCCAAGAGGTGCGAAGGGTCTCCCCTCCGATGGTTACCGTGGGGTAGTCGGCGGCTAGTTGGTCATGGACGGGTGCATCAAAGCCGTACTTCTGGTCAGTGGTTGGCTGAAAGGTGACTGGAGTAATGCTCTGTGCTACCGGATCGGTCTGCTGCTCCACCCGCTGCAAGGCAGCGATCATGGCGCTCACCACTGTCTCGCGGGCTTCTTTGGGCTTGGCATAGACGGTGCTGCCCAGCTGCTGGTCGCTGGTTTCTTTGGCGATCAGCTCTACTTCTTCTTTGGTGAGCTCCAGTAGCTCGTATACTTCGGTGGTTTTGCCTTCTAGCTTGAGCTCTACGGTATAGCCATCGTCCTGGGGGATAAACAGGATGTGGGCGGCCAGCAGCTGATCGGTGGTGATGTTGTTGAGCTTTTTGAGGCGAATGTTGCGAAATACCCGTGGCCAGAGTTCGTCGCTATCGATGTAGCCGATGGTGAAGACTTCTATCTGGTTGCGCTCGGCAAAGCCTGTGGCATAGGCTTCCAGGCGCTGGTCATTGGCGATGTTTTTGATACCGACAGCATGCATGAAGGCGTCCAGGTCGGTGAGCTGGCGCATGAGGTCACGGGCACGCTCTTCGGTGATGGTGACAGGTGGGAGCTCGCGGGTCTGGGTAGGGTAGTTTTGACTTAGTGCAGAGAGGGCACATAGCACCAGTAGTGGTGCAAGCAGGTACTTGAGGGAAGGGTATAGCTGTAGCCTTTCCCAGGTTTGGCGATAGTGAGTAAGCATGGTTAAGCGGGCGATAACGGTTAGTTAGCTCAGCTAAACTAATACCTACCGGTGAGAATAGCAATTTTGAGTTAGGGAGACAGCCCCACTGTTGTGGAAGTTCGGTCTGGTCATCCTGTTTACCTGCCGAAGGCATGGAGCTGGGGAACGACAGGTCGGGTCACCTTGAGCTGGGGAACGCCTAGTTTCGAAAGGTAAGACCCGACCTCTTTAGTTCTGCAAGGTTTTGTCTTATGCTTCGACGGGCTCACCATGACAAAACCTGCCACGCAGAAGGGCGGGCCTGCCTCGCCGGAGGCGGGCTCAAACTGACAAAACCAACAGGCTTGCTGGCAGGATCATCAGGACAAAATCTTCCACACCGTAGGCAGGCATCACCACAATTCTTAATCGAACAGCACCTCGCAGCAATCTAGAAACCTTGGAGGTTTTGGAAACCTCCAGGGTTTTTCCCCTGCGTTCGTACAATCAACTCTTACATCCGTGCAATTAAATTTTACACTCATGCAATCAACTCGTACACCCGTACAATTAACTTTTACATTCATGCAATTGACGCTGACAGTCGTACAATCAACCCTTACATCCGTACAATTGACTTTTACATCCGTGCTATCAACTTTTACATTGGTGCAATCATATCTGACATCCGTGCATTTAACTTTTACAACGGTGCATTTCGCTTTTACCCCCATACAACGCACTTTCTAGCTATTTTTAGCGAACACCTCTTTCGTATTTTTTTCGACTACCGGTATTTTTTCACAGCAACTATTGACTGGTATTGATATTTTTCATTATTTCAAGAGTTGTATAATCTATCATTAACAACATGCTCAACTTGCTTTCCCTGCTACGGGGAAAAATAAAAGAAGTATTTTGTTTGTGAGACTTGGCAAGAAGAACAATTAATACCGTCGGCGTAAAGCAAATATTTACCTGGTTTTTAAATGGTAAAACTCCCTGAATAAAATCATTTAAAATGAAACATGAACTAATTCAATCGCTAACTGAAACTTTTGAAGAACATTCCAATAATACCGAAAATGGTATTGAGTTTTGGTTTGCCAGAGACTTACAACATTTACTCGGATATACGGAGTGGAGAAACTTTCAAAAAGTAATTATAAAAGCAAAAATCACCTGCGAAACCAGCGAAAATAACGTCTCTGATCATTTTGTTGATGTCAACAAAACGATCCAAATGCCAAAGGGTGCAGAAAAAGAAATCGATGATATAATGATTACTCGATTTGCGTGCTACCTCATTGCTCAAAATGGTGACCCTAAAAAAGAACCTATTGCTTTTGCACAGAATTATTTCGCTGTTCAAACAAGGAAATCAGAACTCATCGAACAGCGCATCAAAGACTGGGAGCGACTGCAAGCAAGAGAAAAACTGAGTTTATCAGAAAAGGAATTAAGTGGCTTAATTTATGAACAAACGGGAAGCGATAGAAATTTTGGAATCATTAGAAGCAAGGGTGATTCGGCATTGTTTGGGGGTAAAACCACTCAACAAATGAAAACAAAATTAGGTATAGCCAAAGGAAGAGCACTAGCTGACTTTCTCCCCACCATTACGATAAAGGCAAAGGACTTTGCTACTGAAATAACTATCTTCAACACCAAAGAAAGAAAGCTTAAGACAGAACAACATATCTCGGCCGAGCACATCAAAAACAATCAAGGAGTAAGAGGAGTATTGCTCCAAAGGGGAATTAAGCCTGAGGATTTACCTTCAGAAGAAGATATCAAAAAACTGGAACGTAGGGTGAAAGGTGAAGAAAAAAAGCTTGGGAAAAACCCTGATAAGCTTGGAGAATAATCCGTTTTACCTTTCTGGCATATAGGGCCTACAAGATTATAACATCTCACATTCACCCCCATACAACGCACTTTTTAGCCATTTTTAGCGAACACCCCTTTCATATTTTTGTCGGCTACCGGTATTTTTTCACAGCAACTATTGACTGGTATTGATATTTTTCATTATTTCAGGCATTGTATCATTTATTAAAAACTAAAAGCTATGTTAAATGACCGTCAAATGACTCGCTATCAGATGCTGCTATCTGTGCAGACTTTTCTCAACCAACACCAGGCGATATGGAGTGGAGTACCGATCCTCTCGCAGGTGAAAACGAGCCTAGATGACCTGGTGCTGGGGGTACACGAAAACCTAAAAACGGCCGGTAAGGATGTGAAAGGTCTTACTACTCAGAAAAATCAGTTGAAAGAGCACCTGGCCGAAAAGACGGCCGTACTGTCTGGCGCTCTGGCAGCCTATGCCGCCCTAAGCAACCAGCCGGACCTGGAAGCCCAGGCGACCATCCATAAGTCCGACATTGCCCGGGCAAAGGATGCCGAACTGCCACCAAGGATTCAGGCATTTGTGGAGCTGCTGCAAGCCAATGTAACACACCTGGCCGACTATGGCATTACCGAGCCGCAGATCAATGACCTGATGACAAGCTTGGACGACTTCCGAGAGCTGATCGGGCAGCCACGACTCAAGCAATCTGCCGCTCGCAGTGCCAAAAAGGAGGCTTCCACACTGATAGACGAAGCCCTGGACCTGCTCAACAACAGCCTGGACCGCATCATGATCCGGTTTAAGTTTAGCGACACCAACTTTTACGATAGCTATACCCGCGCACGGGTCATCGTAGACTAATAAATTGTTTTGTCATTCATAAAGCGTCAAAAAGCCCTCGCCTCTCGGTGAGGGTTTTTTTGGTACCTCAGCCGAATTAGGCAAAAACTTAAACTAGCTATTCGTATCTAAGCGCCAAATGGATTCCCGCAGATTTGATATGTTTGAAGCGTGAACCTACAGCGCTGGATTTGCTACAAAAAAGTGGACAATTAGTTAAGCGCACTCTGAATATTTAGTTTCCCCGAACTGTTCAGGGGTTTTATAGCCTAGATAGGCGT
>NZ_QREG01000046.1 GCF_003386095.1 Marinoscillum furvescens DSM 4134
AGCTTCACCACGATGGATTCTAGTAAGATGTGAGATGTCTTAGTCTGATGCCAGTGATACCACCCTTGGCGGCTTTTGCCAAACAGTCGACAAAGGGACCCGTCCTAAAATTACTTGACAGGGCTTGTTCGATAGTTTAGGTATTCACGATTTTCTTAAAAACCATTATCTTCGACGGGTATAATAGGTTATAGTGCACTAAGTGTGCTAGACACTTTTGTTGGCGGTAATTAATTACACGATGCAGATCACAAAAATTATTTCATATAAAGACGCATGGAGTGATCTTAAAAGTCATCACTCAGAAGAATTTGAAGAGTTACAATCAGCAGTAACAACCTACATTCATGATCTGGAGGCAGAACAGCAGAAGAACGAAGAGAGACCAAATCCTTATGAGATTTGGGAAAACACTCTGTTTCAGAAAGGATGGGAAATTGTTAATCGAACTTTATACTCTAATACTGGTCAACGAGTAAATATTGGTCGACTTGGGCCGGTGAAAAATGGAATAAGCGCAACGATTAGTATTGGATCTCTTTTAATACATGACTTAAGTCGATGGCTATTTCAGCAAACCACTTTGGCAATTCGACATGGTGCTGCTAAAATCCCTATCATGGTAGTACCAGTTTCTGATTATCAACAGAACATGGATGGTCGAAGATTGCATAGGTCAACTTTCGAGTTATACCAGCGTCAACTTGATATGCTTAGTCCTTTAAGTCATCCATATCAATTTCTTATTTTAGGTTATTCTGATCAATTTACCATTAATGGTCTTGAGGTTTTCGAAATAGAGTCAGACCCCTTAGTTGATATACAAACAGTTGTAGATAGATGCATTGAGTTTCCTCCTGAGTATCATCAAGCTGGATTGAATATTTTGAATTTCTTCGGGACATATCTACGTGAACAATACCCAGATGAAGACGCAAAAGTTAAAATTGAACAAGATGGGCTACATGTAAGGCTCATAATAGAGAAGGAGGATGGTAAATCAGAAATTATTGAAAAAGCCTTACATGAATATGAATTAATAGTTACTGGGAAGGAAACTCCTGAAAAATTCACCCAGAATGATAAACTTGTTCTTGAGATAAAAAATGAATTAAGAATTGCTAAATACAGAATAGAAAGCCAGCAGGATATTATTAACGTTCAAGCTGGACAGATAGAAAAACTTATGGGTATTGTTGGAGAAGGGTTAGCGAATAAAAACCCTATTTTGATAGATTTTCGTCCAAATATATCCTCAAGCAGTTCGATCACTATTAATAAAGATATATCCGCTACTTTGGGGACAATCAATGAATTGAAAGAAAGTTTACCTACTGCAAGCGCTGCATTTTTAGCATTTCACGAGTTAGAAGGTTCTTTAGAGGCAATAGAAAAGGAAACGAATCCTGAAAAAGTCAAAAAATCACCAGCAATGAGCAAATTCCGTAGAATAATTGAGACAATTACAGATGGAAATAGTGATTTGCAAAACGCGATTAAAGCGGCTGAATCGGGATGGGAAATATTTAAAGATCTATCTAGTAAGTACAATAAAATTGCTAAATGGTGTGGATTACCTCAGGTCCCTTCTATATTCACCAAATAAAAACAGGTAACAGATACTAAAATGAATATGCGAACTGAGCCATCTTATATGACATTGCAAACTAGAAACTTTGCTGCTTCTAGCAAGTGGGGCGCATACTCATTTTACGAGTTGGGCGTTATCTTTCATTCACTGCGTCACCGACCAATTTATGACCATTGAGAAATTTCAGGAATTAATTGAATCATCGGAAGGCAAGACACTGGACTTCAAAACAGAATTTTATGATTTTGATACGGATTCTGATGTAAAAAAGAAGAATTACGTTTCAGAGTTTATTAAAGACATTCTGTCAATTTACAATACTCAGCGAGAAGGAAATGGCTATCTGATCTTTGGAGTTCTAGAAAAAAATGGGAAAGCTATTGATTTGGTTGGAGTTAGTAATCTCCCGGATGACGCAGTATTACAAGATAAACTCAAGGATAAGGTAAAACCAGTCCCGGATTTCATATTACACCAAGTTGAATTTGAAGGAAAGAAATTTGGAATTATTGAGATATACCTTCCTTCATTCAATAGTCCTTCAATGGCTATTCGAGACTTTGGCAATATAAAGAAGGATGAGGTTTATATACGCAAGGGATCAACAAAGGCGAAAGCGACTCCTGAAGAAACTAAAAGGGTTTATGAGTGGCTAGAAGAACTCGAACATACCAGAAAGAGAAAAGTTGAGAATAAGGATCAACTTATTGAGTTCATTGATGAATCACTGAAGGATGATTCAGTTTTTGACTTGGCCAATTCTATGATTTTTGAAAGAGGTAGAGAAATTGGGTTGACTGATGACGAAGTACAAATTCTAATTATTCAGCGAACAAAAATCAAAAACGCTCTATTCGAAATTGATGTTAGAGTTTTTGTAATTCTGTTGGGTATTGGGTTGCTTGTTGCAGTTTATTTCATTGTAGCTGCCGTGCTGGAAAATAATACTAGTAATAAATTTCGAGAAAAAGTTGAATTGCTGCTATCAAAAAACAAAAGCCAACAAGCACGAGACAGTTTAATGCTTATGGCGACCGAAATTGATAATTTTTCTGAAATAAAGAAACTTATTATTGAGCATGAAATTGATGATTATCTACATAATAACGATTTTAAAAATGCCATTAAATCACTGAATTGGCACAGTCTCCCAAACGTTAAAACCAGCTTTGCTCAGTCATCAAGCACTAATAGCAAAGAAGCTATCGTAAGAGGCTATAATCAAGAGGCAAATTGGCGCAATACGAATGCTACTAGAATTTTTAATGAAATATCACTTTCTGATTCCGCCGAGCTAGGCGACTATATAATAGACTTCATCATAGCACCAACTGCGTTTTATCAAGGTGACAGCCTTGTTCTGGACAGCACAAGAATTCGAAAAATGAGAGAACTTATAAAATAAAGAAACATAATCGAGTAGACGGCCCCACCAGTCGTAACTGATGGGATGCGCCTCACTTAGCGTGCCCCACTAGGCGTGCCCCACTAGGCGTGCCCCACGAACACCAATCCGGTGGCGAATGGCTTTGTCGTGGACGACCCAGTCACACCAGCCCGCGTACGGCCTGTAGGTAATCAAAGGATCTGCCCTATCGAGATAGTGGGGAAAGTGTCCCATGATAATGATGAACACTTGGAAAACTGGAAACGTATTGAAGAAAGAAAGCCTTTGAATAAAATCAAACCTTTAGACTGATGGATAGAGATACATTACTAGTAAAAGTAGAAAAGGCAGAATACCTTAAAGATTATCAAGTACGACTTACTTTTTCGGATGGTTTATCTGGTGTGGTAGATTTAAAACAAGAAATTTGGGGAGAAGTCTTCGAGCCGCTGAAAGATGTCGAATATTTTAAAACTTTCACTAAAGACAGGTGGACTATAGGTTGGGATTGCGGTGCTGATTTTGCTCCAGAATTTCTACATAAACTGACGCTCCAACAAAATCCAAAGCTCATCATCCAGTAAACGACCGTGCCCCACCAGGAGTGCCCCACGAACGCCAGCCCTGTAACACCTCCCGCATACAATCTGTCGGTGATTACCGGGTATCCCTTCGGTGTTGAGCGTCTGTAATAATTAGATTTTTGTGTTAAGCGCTATTTAGGTTGTTGGCAGTAGCTTGGAGAGGTCATTTACCTTGGTATCTGGTATGACTTGCAGGGTCTTTCTTAGCCACTGATGAGGCTCCACCTCGTTGGCCTTGCAGGTGGCAAGGAATGAATAGAGCACGGCTGCCCACTGTGCTGCGTCATGAGACCCTGCGAAGAGATAGTTTTTACGACCCAG
>NZ_QREG01000047.1 GCF_003386095.1 Marinoscillum furvescens DSM 4134
ACTCATGTGGCAATAAATGGTTTGGCAGGAATTCAAAATCCACTAGATTAGTGGTACAAGGTGAGTATAGTGCATATGCACTATGCTCGGATGTTGTGCCTCATACCACCTAACGAAAATGAAAAAGCTAAAAATCCTAATTCTCCTTCTTCTGCTAGCAGTAACGGGCTTTGCAAAGCAGATCGACGAACCAACTGCTAAGACAGTCGCAACGAACTTTTTAAAAAGTTTAACTACCAATTCAAACGGAAGAGTGGCAGCACAGAACTTTGATTTGACTTTGGCTTATCCAACATCGTCTTCCAACGCCAACTCAAGACTGTCATCTCCAATTGCAAACACTCCGTATTTCATATATAATTTCGGTGAATCTGGATTTATCATTGTTTCCAATGAAGATGCCGCTCTTCCAATTTTAGGCTATTCATACGAGAGCAATTTTTCTGAGGACAAAGTTTTCCCACAACTGGCCAAGTGGCTTGAAACTTATAAAAAGCAAATCAGGTACATCCAAGCAAATGACATTGAACCAACAGAAGATGTCATTTCTCAATGGAAAAACCTGCTAAATGAAGGTGAAACCTCCAATGCTCGAACAAGTGAATCAAATGCAGTTAACCCACTTATGCAAACTAAGTGGAATCAGAGTCCATATTTTAACGATATGTGTCCATACGATAGTGAATACAATACGAGGGCCGTTACTGGATGTCCAGCAACAGCTATGGCTCAAATCATGAAATATTGGAAATATCCTGCCAAAGGTTTCAGCTATCATTCCTATAATCACGAGACATATGGCACATTGTCTGCAAATTTCAGTTCGACATATTATGATTGGGAATCAATGCCTAATACGCTCAATAGTGCAAATAGTGCTGTAGCAACACTACTTTATCATTGTGGGGTTGCTGTAGAAATGGAGTATGGGCCTAATGTTAGTGGTTCTTATGTCATAATTGATCGATCACCAACTCCTGAACAGAGTTGTGAATACGCATTCAAAACCTATTTTGGTTATGATGCCGAATCAATAGAAGGTTTACAAAGAAGCAACTACTCCGACTCCCAATGGAAGTCTAAACTGAAAGCAGAATTAGATGCTGGAAGACCTATACAATATGCAGGATTTGGACAAGGAGGACATACTTGGGTATGTGATGGATATGATAACAATGATTTCTTTCATATGAATTGGGGATGGGGAGGCCAATTGGATGGTTATTACTTACTTGACGCCTTGACTCCAGGAACTGGAGGAATAGGTGCTGGACAAGGTTCTTACAATGAAGGACAACAAGCATTAATAGGAATCAAGCCCCCTGATGCTTCACAAACTTATCAGCTTGAAATCTACGATGATGTCGAAACCAATAAATCAACAATCGCTTATGGTGAAGGCTTTTCAATCACAACTGATATTTTAAATGATGGTAACAACACTTTCAGCGGTGATTATTCGGCGGCAATCTTTGATGAAAATGATGCTTTTGTTGATTTTGTAGAGATCATTCCGAATGTGAGTCTTCAATCCGGATATCACTACACAAACGGAATCACATTCAGCACTGATGGACTTCTGACAATGTTGCCGGGTGAATACAGAATACATATCTTTTATAGACCAACTGGTGGAAATTGGGTTGGTATTAAAGCGGATTTTTGGGATTTCTTAACTTCTGATTATGTAGATATTGAGGTTGTACACGAAAACATAATTAGCCTTTATTCAACCATTGATGTCTTGACAGAAGATTTATACAATGAAGGTTCACTGTCCATAAAACTTGATGTTGCGAACTATTATTCAGAAGACTTTTCGGGAATTATGGACGTATCCCTTTACAACCTTGAAGGTGAGTTTGTGGCAACCATCGAAGAAAAAACAGGTGTAACTTTATGTTCTAATTGTCATTTCTCAGATGGGTTAACTTTTACAACCAGCAACCTAAATGTACCTCCTGGAACCTATTTTTTAGCATTGCTGCATCAATGGGATGGTTATGACTATGAACTCACTGGTTCGACATCAACGTTTATAAACCCTATTAAAATAGTTCTTCAAGTCCCCCCTCTAAATCCTGACCTATACGAGAATAATGATGACTATACTGACGCTTATTCATTAACGGCCAACTTCTCATCGGATATGTCGTCTGTTTCGACAAACAATTCCAATATTCATATCGGAACAGATTGGGATTTCTATTCAATTGACCTTGATCAGAATTATGACTATTCAATTGATATAAGACTTCATGATTCCTACAATAGCGGAAATGGATCTACGTACACTGTTGATGGTTTATTCCTTTATTCATTTGATGGTGAGAACTGGTCAGAAGCGTATGATGACATCCTCCCTAGTCCTATAACATCAGAAGGGAATGAGAATATAACCATTGTGGTTTCTCCATATTTTATTGGAGAAAGAGGAACATATCAACTAGATATTAATCTTGAGCGGTCAATGGTTTTGGGAACCGAACAAAAACAGGATGGTTTTACAATTTACCCAAACCCTGCATCTGACAAGTTTAGAGTAAGACTAGGAGCCCTAGCAGATCAAATAGATCGAATAGAAATTATTAACCTTCAAGGGCAGATGATAATACTTCATGAAAATATATCTAATGAAACAGAACTACCAATTAGTAATTTATCCTCAGGAACCTATTTCGTACGAGCAAATTACAATGGCATAATTGAAACCAAAAAACTTCTTGTGAAATGAGAGCTTTGATCTATATAATTACTTGTGGTTTCCTGCTGTTTGGATGTAGTTCAACAAAAACGGCGGTTTCAACTTTCAATGTGATGGATTTAAAAAATGTAATTGTCTACAAGTCCAAAAAAGACTATTCGAACAATGTCCCAATCATGTATTCCGAAAAGATTGGTTCAATTACATCCTATCCAGCACCAACTGACGTCAAACGATTCATGGAATTAAAACCCGTTGAACTTACCGGTGGATTTTTACTTGACCAAATTGGTATAAATCCGAACACGGTCTATCTAGAATATACCTTGGAAGAATACGCTGAACTGGATGAAGTTCCAACATTGGAAACTATGAAATCCAAAATCCTTGACTTTTCTCCATTTGACGAATTGTATAACCTTGGACAACCGAGCGAGCAGAACAACACCATTGAGAAGATTAACGAACTGATCAAATCGGGAGAAATCGAAACGTATAGAAAAATATAATACGAGGCACAACAGACACTAAAATGAATATGCGAACTGAGCATTTTGAAAGGATATTTCGAGATAGAAATTTCAGTGCTTCTAGCCACTAGGGCGCATACTCATTTTAGTTGAGCGTTATGCCTCATTGTAGAAATGGTGTAGCTTTCTAACAGTTTCATAGGCAGGGCTTTTAATTTTACCGCTTTCTAGCTGGCTCAAATATCCGTTATTCAACCCTGTTGCTTCTTCAACCTTTACAAGAGTGAGCCCTTTTTGCTTTCTAATAGCTCTAAAGTCAGGCAACGGAGGCATAACATCATGTATAATTTTATTGCCCTCCACTAGACTTTTTAGCCTTGCGATATAGTACCCTTCGTAAAAGCTACCCCTGTCAAAATTATAATGCTTTCTAAGTATCCCTTCGGTGTTGAGCGTCTGTAATAATTAGATTTTTGTGTTAAGCGCTATTTAGGTTGTTGGCAGTAGCTTGGAGAGGTCATTTACCTTG
>NZ_QREG01000048.1 GCF_003386095.1 Marinoscillum furvescens DSM 4134
ACAATCGTCTTGGACCCAGATTTTTCTGTGTCGATGAAGTTGAGCAGGTAGACGCCCTGGTTGAGGTCACTTACATCCAGGGTCAGCTCTTGATTGTAGCCGCGCTGCATGTCTTCCTCTAGCATCACTCGGCCTTCCAGACTCACGATGCGTACTTTCACTGTCTCGGCCCACAGCTTCGCATAGCGGAGTGTCACATACTCATCCGCAGGGTTCGGATACATCGTCAGGTCTTTGAAGTAGTGCCGGTAGAAGCCCAGCTCCTCGATCTTGTCTACCTTAATGCCCTCCTCAGTAACTGTCGCCTCAAGCGTAAAGCTGTTTTTCTCCACACCATCGGCACCGATCTCAAACTGCACAAACGAGCTGCTGTCCATCGGGATACCAGGATACTCAATGTTGAAACGGTACAAGCCCGGCTCTATGTCCGTAAACTCAAACCTACCCTCATCATCGGACTGCACATAAGCATACAGCTCAAAAATGCTGTCCTGTGCAAACGTCCTTCCCCGACGTACAAACCTTCGCATCGAACAGCCCGCACGCTTCACCTTACGGCGTGCATGGATACGGCCTCCCGTGTTGTCAAGACTGTCTTCTGTAGATGCCTTGTCCTGGAAGTCTGACTCTATCGATCCGCCTACTACCCCTCCATCAGGAAGCGGTGGAAGTGGGGGTGGTATCTGTGCCATAAACAATGTATCGGTCCCATCACTACGAAGGATGTATTCTCTGGCTTGTGTCCAAACATCCGTGCTCGGATAGTAGGTAGGCAAGAACTCGTCCAGGTCATCCGGGGCCACTGCGATCAGGTAGTCGCCCAGTATCAGGCTATCAAAGCGGAAGAACCCTGCCTCTTTGTCGCCTCCTCGAATCGTCTGAATCGTATCATATGGATTACCCGGAGCTGTCACTCGAAGGGCATAGCCTTCGGCTGCTGTAAAGGCATCGCCAAACAAGTCAAGGGCCAGAAACTTCAGGTTGGACACGGCCATCACCTGTTTCAAACGGGTGGTCAGCGTCAGGTCGGGTACCAGGCTATTGGTCACTTCTACCCGGTAGTCGCCCATTGTCTCATAGCCGATTCCATCCAGCAGCAAATCTGGGCCGGTTTGTCCCGCTACGGGTACTTTCTCACCAAGGTCATTGGTCAGTAGCCACGTGTAGGTATTCGCACTGCCGCCTGCCTGTACGCTCAGCAGCACTTCGCTGCCTACATACACTGTGTCTCGCTCGATCACTCCGATGCGGCGCTGGTCGGCATAAGCTATCGTGGCCTCCAGGTCCATGTTTTTCTCCAGGTCATCAAACTCCAGGTTGTTGCCACTCACGTCCACGCTCGTCAGGTTGGCCAGCGATGAAAAGTCCGGTATCGTGGAGATGCGGTTGCCCGACAAGTCCAGTACTTCCAGACCGGCTATGTCCAATATGTCATTTGGCAACACACCTGTCATGTTGATCTCAGGGAGTTCTACTTTGGTCACTCGCTCGTTTTCGATGGTCACGCCTGCCCAGTCATCAAAGCTTGCCTCATTCGGCCAGTTGTTGTAAGGTGATGGCCAATTTGAGCCGCCCATCTTGTCGTAGATGTTTTGCAAGGCTGCAAAGTCCCGCTCCAGGGAGCTTACCTTCAGCACTACCGGGAAGGTGATCAGCGTCAGGTCGGTAACCACGCTGCTGGTCACTTCTGCATAGTAGGCGCCTTCATCGTCAAAGCTTTCGATGGCCACCGTCAGTGTGCTGCCGCTGTTGGTCAGCTCGGTGATGCTACCATCGATCAGGTCTTGTTTGTACCACGTATAGCTATTGGCACTACCACTCACTGTACGGTCTATCGTGTAGTTGGTGCCTTGCTGCTCCAGCGTTTCCAGGTAGGTGCTCACACTGTCTTGCGGTGTGTAGCTAAAGCCTGCTATCGATTGGTTGGCTTCTATTGAGCCAAAAGCCAGGTGGTTGTCAGAGACGCTCAGTGTGCTCAGGGCTGTCAGGTTCGTCAGGTCGGCGATATCGGTCAGGTCGTTACCGGACAGGTCCAGGGTGGTCAGTGCGTCTAAGCCGGTGGTGATAGCAGGGAAGCTACCCGTCAGGTTTTTGCCTGCCAGGTCTACACTGGTCACCCGTGTGCCGATCATCGTTACATCATTCCAGTCTCTCAGTGGTAGGCCCTCTGTCCAGTTGATATCACCGGTCCATTGGTCTCCTCCGGTAGCTGCATAGATGCTTAGTAGCGCCAGTGAGTCTTCGGCGGTCTTCGGATCTTTTGGTGTGGTCACCGCTATCACATTGGAGTTGGGCGATTCATCACCTGAGGCATACACGGCTCTGAGGCGGTAGTAGTAGGTCTGACCGTAGTAAACTCCTGCAACTGCTTCGCTTGTCTCGGTCGTCTCTTTGTTGCTAAGTCCTGGGAGCATGTTGATGAAAAACTCGTCTTCGGCTACATCTAAGCGGTAGCTCGTCACTCCGGTACGTGGTGCCCAGTTGGCAGTGAAGCTAAAGTACTCCACATCACTGGCTGCCAAGGCTCGTGGTGCGCCTGGCATGATCGTCAGTGTTGCACTGCTGCTACTGCTATTGCCTACTTCATCGGTGGCTGTCACACTCATCGTATAGGTGTCTACTGCCAGGGAAGCAATGGTGCCGGTGGCAAGGGTCCATGTGCTGCCACTCACACTGGCCGTGTAGGTATTGCCATTGACTGTAACAGTGACGATGGCTGTTTCATCATCTACCGTGCCGGTAAGCTCGGGGCTATCTTCTAACGTCTCCAGGTCATTGATGGTCACCTCTGGTGCCGTTGTATCGATGGTCAGCTCATCAGTAGTAGCGTCGGTGCCTGCATTTCCGGCTTCATCGGTGGCGGTAACTGCTACATCATAAACTCCGTCGGTTAAGCCGGTAAGTTGGCCTGCTGCTAAACTCCAGCTGCCAGCACCATCGTTGGTAGCTGTATAGCTGCTGCCATTAACAGTCACACTCACACTAGCAGATGCATCGTCTACACTACCGCTTAAGGCAGGGGAGGTCTCAGAGGTGGATAGGGTTGACACAGCCACAACCGGTGCGGTCGTATCTACAGTTAGGCTTGCAACAACTGTATCTGCATTGCTTACTGCATCTGTCGCTATGGCTTCTACGCTATAAACTCCTTCTGAGAGGCTATCTAATGTTCCTGAAGCTACTGTCCAGCTGGTGCCGGAAACTACAGCACTCACGGTTTGGCCATTTACTTTTAGGGTAACTGTAGCCAAAGAATCATCTACTGTTCCACTCACTGTTGGTAAGGGGTTGTTGGTCAAAACATCCGCAAGGGTAAGCACCGGAGCTGTGAGATCAATGGTCAGCTCGTCTACGCTACCATCCACTCCTACATTGCCCGCTGAGTCGGTCGCTGTTACTGCTACATCATAAACTCCCTCGGCTAATGGAGCTAGCTCCCCTGCTGCCAAGCTCCAGCTGCCAGCACCGTCGTTGGTCGCTGTATAGCTAACACCTGCCACCGTAACACTAATGCTCGCCTGGAAATCATCAACAGTACCGCTTAGGGAAGGGGAAGGGGTGGAGGT
>NZ_QREG01000049.1 GCF_003386095.1 Marinoscillum furvescens DSM 4134
TTTGCCTTAAGCTTCCTTTGGATTCCCAATTACTCAGGACACCCTTGCCTTCAGCTAACGATTCCACTCCATCTGGGCTCGTTCGGGACTTGGTTAAAAAAAAACTCAACCTCACCCTAGAGGTAGAGGAAAGTGTGCATGGCACACCAAAAAAAGCCAGCTGAATCAGCTGGCTTTCTAAAAGAAGATCTTAGGACTAATTACTTAGTCACTTTTACAGTTCTTGGCTGGATGGTAACGATACCAGTGAACATACCGATCACACCGTCTCCGAAAGACTGCTGAGTAGTGATGGTGTAGTCAGAAGCACCACCAGCCATCGCTTTAGTGTCTACATTAGAGATAGGCACCAATCCCCAAAGTGCATACCACTGTTTTTTAGCTGTAGTGCTAGTACCCTGAGCACCAGCTCCTACAGTGTGAGTCATGGTGTAGCAAGATGATACACTCAACATGATAAGTAATGCGATTGCAATTGACGATAGTTTTTTCATCGTAATAATGAAGTTAAGTTAAACAATATAAAAATTAGAAAAATACTATTTTAGAAATCACCCTCTGGCAGGCTCTATGCTACCGATAGACGACTCGATCACCGGAGCCAGTTGGTCTACACTAGCGCGCGGCACTACATAGATCACTCCTGTAGAGTCTATTTCGTTTTTCATCCGAACGGCAAAAAACACCATAGTCTCATTCTGATAGACGTCCTGTGAAAAATGAATGGAGTTTTGAACAAATTCACTGCTTTGTGGCCCATTGAAACTGGACAAATCAGGAGTAGGCACACTTAGTAGCATAAAGGAAGAATCCACCGGATTCATAAAAACAGGGGGACCTGATTGTGATTCATTTACTGAAACCCAATTTTTAGGCTTTTTAAATAAAAAACCCTCAGAGGTATAGACCTCTTCCGAAAGAAGTTTTTGATTGACCTGTAAGTAAACACTGTTTTGCTCTTGCACCTGCTGTGAACAGGAGCCAAGCACCCACAGTAAGATGGCGGTAAGTAAGGTTGGCTTCATAGCTAGTATGGCGATACATTATAGGCAATAGGTTCTAGTCATTGCCTGGGTTCTTAATCAGTGCTGCAAATAAATGGATTTTTCAGAAGCATGCAACCGTCTATTACAATTTCTCAGATATTTCTTAAAATGTTAACATTTTGGCCTTATCGACAATGGAAAGGGATGCCGCTGCAGGTGTTGTCACCTACAGCTCCGCAAACAAGCTCTTTTACGACAATCTACTTTTATTTCACATGTTGGTCACAAGACCAACATGGGCGTCGATGGCAATCCGTCAGGGAATTGTCATCGGTAGCTTGTCGAACTATAAGAAAAAACCTTACGATAATTAGGAGTCGAGTCTTATCCTTCGAGACGAGGCGTCCCCCAACTCAGGATGACCCGACTCAAGATGCCTCCGGCAGATACTCCTCCGACGTAGCGAGCTCGGAGAGAAACCTTGCAGGTTTTCAAAACCTCCAAGGTTTACCGGAGCTTGGGGCGTGTTTATTTCGACAATGCCTCTATAAACTCTGGTACTGCCGCTGCAGGTGTTGGCCCCTGCAGCTACGCAAACAAGCTCTTTTAGCATCATCTACTTGAATTTCACATGTTGGTCACAAGACCAACATGGGCGTAGGGTGAGATTGGTTGTCTCTTTCTTGGTAGTAATAAACCCTTGGAGGTGAATCAGCTACGCTAAATGCTCACAGAATCGTTACTTTTACAGAAGAAATCAGAACACGTATGGACATCCAAACAGAAAAGTACGCATTGATCGAGTACATCACACAAATTAAGGACATGTCGTTGGTTGATAAACTCAAGCAGTTTGTAAAAGCCAATGAACAAGACTTTTGGGATGATCTAACTGAATCACAAAGAAAGGAAATTAGGCAGGGTATTGATCAACTGGACAGAGGAGAAAAGTTCGATTATGAGGATGTGATGGCTAAACATCGATGAAAGGAAGAAGAGTAGTATTATCTCCTACAACCAAATCGAAATTGGGCGATTTACTAGAGTTCCTAGAAGATAAATGGTCTGCAAAAGTAAAAAATGACTTCATCAAGAAGCTAGATAAGAGCATACTCCAAATCTCCCATTACCCTCAGAGTTGCCCAGAATCGGTAGAAGTAAAAGGGCTTTACAAATGCGTTGTTACCAAACAAAACAGTCTATTCTATCGGGTTAGTCCAGATGAGATTGAAATTATCACCTTGTTTGATACCCGACAGGACCCTTCTAAAATAGCAGCACTCCGCTCCTCCTCCGCTACTACACCAAAAAAACCAAAACGCTAACCCAATAGCCAATTTAGACTAATTAAACCTTTATCAGTGCATTATGGCCGCTGCAGGTGTTGTCACCTGTAACTATGCAAACAAGGACTATCTGACATGCTGATGCTCGCTCATTTACGATAACCTACTTGTATTTCACATGTTGGTCACAAGACCAACATGGGCGTGACCAACAAGGTAGCACTCCATCAAGGTTTTGTCATGGTAAACCCTCCTCAGACGTAGCGAGCTCGGAGAGAAACCTTGGAGGTTTTGGAAACCTCCAAGGTTAATTGGCGTTGCGGTTGAGATTTATGGAAAGGAGGTGTCTGACCTTTCGACAAGCTACCGATGACGTATTTTTCTACGCACTAACTGTAAGCTGGTATCCAAGCTTTTTGGCAGTTTTTTGCAGCCACCTTTCTTGCTGTAATTTTA
>NZ_QREG01000050.1 GCF_003386095.1 Marinoscillum furvescens DSM 4134
TTCTCCGCTTTGGCTACCAAAAAGACGTAGTAGGTGTCTTTGGCGCGCTGGTGTTTGGAGCGGAATGCTTTGATCAGGGCGTTCATCTCCCCGGTATAGTTGGACAGCATGCCGGTCTGTCCATCGTCCAGGCCATTGCCGTCTTCGTCCCAGCCCGTGAGGGTCTGGTTTGCCATCACTTCCACCTGCCAGCTGGCTACAGCCGGACCATAGATCTCGTTGAGGCGGGTTTGTAGTTGGCTTTGGGTAATGCCTGCCCCCGCGCCATTTACCGGCACGATGGTCACTTTGGTCAATACCTCCGAATAGCTGACCGTCTGCAAGACGCCTGCGGTGTATTCACCTACTTTGGCAACGAGCTCTGCGGTAGTGCCATCTGCCCCGCCTACGGGCTGGAGGGTGTACGTATTGTCTGTAGGGGTGGCAGCTAGGGGTGCGCCATTGTACTCAAAGGTGAGCTCCTGGTCTGCCTTGTCGAGGGCTATGACTGGGTCGGGGGTGCCTTGCTTGAGGGACTTCCATGAAGTGCGAAGGGTCTCCCCTCCGATGGTTACCGTGGGGTAGTCGGCGGCTAGTTGGTCATGGGTGGGCGCATCAAAGCCAAACTTCTGGTCAGTGGCTGGCTGAAAGGTGACTGGAGTAATGCTCTGTGCTACCGGATCGGTCTGCTGCTCCACCCGCTGCAAGGCAGCGATCATGGCGCTCACCACTGTCTCGCGGGCTTCTTTGGGCTTGGCATAGACGGTGCTGCCCAGCTGCTGGTCGCTCGTTTCTTTGGCGATCAGCTCTACTTCTTCTTTGGTGAGCTCCAGTAGCTCGTATACTTCGGTGGTTTTGCCTTCTAGCTTGAGCTCTACGGTATAGCCATCGTCCTGAGGAATAAACAGGATGTGGGCGGCCAGCAGCTGATCGGTTGTGATGTTGTTGAGCTTTTTGAGGCGGATGTTGCGAAATACCCGTGGCCAGAGCTCATCACTATCGATGTAGCCGATGGTGAAGACTTCTATCTGGTTGCGCTCGGCAAAGCCTGTGGCATAAGCTTCCAGGCGCTGGTCATTGGCGATGTTTTTGATCCCGACAGCATGCATGAAGGCATCCAGGTCGGTGAGCTGGCGCATGAGGTCACGAGCACGCTCTTCGGTAATGGTGACGGGCGGGAGCTCGCGGGTCTGGGTGGGGTAGTTTTGACTTAGTGCAGTGAGGGCACATAGCACCATTAGTGGTGCAAGCAGGTACTTGAGGGAAGGGTATAGCTGTAGCCTTTCCCAGGTTTGGCGATAGTGAGTAAGCATGGTTAAGCTGGCGATAACGGTTAGTTAGCTCAGCTAAACTAATACCTAGCGGTGAGAATTACAATTTTGGGGTTTGGTGAGGGTAAGAGTAATCTTTCTTGTTGGAGTCAACTCCAGAGGGGGACTTTAGACACTGGTAGTGAGACTGGAGAAGTAAAATTCCATTAGGCAATATGCAAAAGAATGCCTACTTCGATGTTAGCCACGTTTTAAGGAGGATCTGTTCAATTGAAGAATTCAGCATGGTTTTCGAGTCACCCTATTTACCTGCCGCAGGCATGGAGTTGAGGAACGACAGGTCGGGTCATCCTGAGCTTGTCGAAGGATAAGACCCGACCTCTTTAGTTCTGCATGGTTTTGTCCTAGTTTTCGACAAGCTCAAACTGACAAAACCGACGAAAGGACCACACAACCAAAACAGCAGCCACATCTACATGCAACTGCTTTTCGTAAGGGTAGAAGATCGGGGGCGATGGGACCGACCCTTCGGCCGACGACCTCCAGATCCTTAATCCCCAAGTCTAAAAAATCAACCCTAGGCTTGAATCAAGCAATAATTATGTAGGCCTTACCAGAGAAATTTCAAATATGGGTTTGCCTGAAGGGGTTTGCTTTTGAAATGGTGCGACCGACAGTGCTATAGGATTTATTTCTCTACTTTTCCTTAGATGAAAAGTAGCAAAAATCAAGGGCTACGCGCCCCGGACTGAGTCCATTTCTTAACGCTTTTCCAAATGAAAATCAGCAAATAAATAAACTCGCAATTTTATACTCGTTTGTGTTTTTACGTTAATTCAATGCTCAAACCTGCCTTTGCAGGCAGGCAGTATTTATTTGTAACCTGATTTCCATCCGAAAAATCTAAAATGAACTAAGGCCCGTCCTTCTATAATCCTATTTCACCACAGATTTTCGGATTGATCCTAGGCTTCAATTAAAAACTTAAAACAAAAAAAGCAGCCACATCTACATGCAACTGCTTTTATAAGGGTGGAAGATCGGGGACGATGGGACCGACCCTTCGGCCGACGACCTCCTCAACCACAATCCCATAAAATCCTTTCATATCGATTCTTAAGAAAAGTCTGGATAGCTTGAGGGATTTCAAAAACTCAAAACTCCTTAAAACAAAAAAAAGCAGCTACATCTTCATGCAACTGCTTTTATCAAGGGTGGAAGATCGGGGCGATGGGACCGACCCTTCGGCCGATGACTTCCTCAACCACAATCCCATAAAATCCTTTCATATCGATTCTTAAGAAAAGTCTGGATAGCTTGAGGGATTTCAAAAACTCAAAACTCCTTAAAATCGAGTAGAGCAAAGTAAAGGAGACTTTTAGACCTTCGGAAACCCGGAAAGGATTTCTTCTTTACTTCAGCCCTCTCACACCACCGTACGTACG
>NZ_QREG01000051.1 GCF_003386095.1 Marinoscillum furvescens DSM 4134
TGCAAACATCTCTTCCTTATTTCTTTGCATTGCTTTTTATGCAAAACTCAACACCTTATACCACCTAGGCAATACGCTCAACACCGAAGGGATACCTTTCTAAGAGGCTCATAAGCTTGTCTTGCCTCTTCAATTAATTCTTTACTTCCTATCATAGTTATCAATTTAAACCCGTAGAGGGCGACAAAACATACACACACCCATTAGACGTAATGATATGGAGGAAGAATTCAACATAAATGAAGTAATTGGATCATTCTTGTCACATAAAATAAATGATATCGGCTCAATTGCTAGTAAATCATTTAAAAAGATTAGCAATGAGATATCGATTAAGCTTCAGAACAAATACTCAGTTTATTTAAGGAATATTGCTAACCGATACGGTAAAACTCGGACTTTTTTTATTCGAGACGATCCAAAACCTTTGTATCAATTCTATGAACCAATTGGTATCGAGTGTGAAACGAAAAGAATTGAAAATGCCTCAATAACTGAAATCGTAGATGTTAATACTAGAATTCTGATTCAAGGCTCTGGTGGGGCAGGTAAGTCTGTTTTACTCAAACACTTGCTGCTAAATTCGTTAAAAACCAATTATAAGGTTCCTGTCTTCTTGGAGCTTCGTGATAGTAACCATAAGGAGCAAGTTCTTACAGATCTAATTTCAAAATCCTTCAAAGAATTCAAATTGGACTTAGAGGATGACTATTTAATAAGAGCTTTGGAAGAAGGACATTTCATTATTTTTCTAGATGGTCTTGACGAGGTAAAAAATTCACTACGAAGTGACCTAATCAAGGATATTGAAGAGTTTTCAAAGACCTATTCCAACTGCACCTATGTTATATCAACCCGCCCAGATGATAAAATCACAGAGTTTGAACTTTTCACCTTTTTCCAAACATTACCGCTAACACTTAATCAGTCAATTTCATTAATTGAGAAGTTACCTGCGGAAGAGGAGATCAAAGAAAAATTTATAGAAGATTTAAAGACAGGTCTATTTGAAAAGCATAATTCGTTCTTGTCGAATCCATTGCTGTTGTCAATAATGTTATTGACTTATGGCTACAGCGCCGATATCCCTAATAAATTAAGCATATTCTACAATCAAGCATATGAAGCTCTTTTTCAAAGACATGATGCTCTTAAAGGTGCTTACAAAAGAGATAGAGAATCAAGTCTTGACATTATTGCCTTTGAAAGGGTACTTTCTTCATTTTGTATTCTAACCTATGATGATCGGAAATTTCAATTTTCAAGGATTGAAGCAATGAAATATATCTCTAATGGGTCAAAGCTTGTTGGGGTCAGCGTTCAAGAAGATCAATTTTTGAATGATCTTATGCAAGCCGTATGCTTTCTAATCCAAGATGGACTCTTTCTAACTTTTACACATAGATCTTTTCAGGAGTATTTCACGGCCAAATTCATAGCAAATTCGAATAATCCAACAGTTAAGAAAAAACTTCTGAAAAAATTCTTTCCCGATATGTGGAGAGATAATATTTACAGTCTTGTGTATGAATTAGATCCTGTATTTTTTGAAACAGAAATTATCATTCCTTTTCTGGATGATCTTTTTGGTAAGGTTGGATTGAAGACCAAGGTTGGTAAAATGAATTATTTGAAATTTTGTCGAATTCTATTCCAGCAACTTTCACTTGAAGATCGAACTCATTCTTCCAATGCACAAAATGAAGACAAAAAATTATCCTTAGTTACTCTGATAAATGACTCTCAGATTTTTCACATGATCCAGATCATCTTAGATGAAGTTTCAAATATGAACTCAATAAAGAAGTTTGAGTACGGATCAAGTAGGTCAATTGAGAAGGAGATTATTAGCGACTTTGAAAAGGGTTTACTTAGCATGCCCATAGACTTTAAGAAGCTGAAGACAACTGACTTGGTATTTGAAAAAATTTATGATTGCAATTCGTTTCATTCTTCAAAAACCCTTAAATACTTATGGGAAGTAAAAGAAATGCTGATCAATAAACATCAGGTAATTAACGATGATCTAGAAAAATTACTGCAAAACAATACGTCTAACAAACACTAAAATGAATATGCGAACTGAGTCACCTGAAAGAACCATGCGAAAAGTATACTGTGGTACATCTAACGACTGGGCGCATACTCATTTTAGTTGGACGTTAGTGTGCCACGAAGTGGTACAAATCCAATGGGTGTAAATCCCAACAGGGCAATTGTCTGTTCACCCTGAAGAAGACTGGACAGTATGCAGC
>NZ_QREG01000052.1 GCF_003386095.1 Marinoscillum furvescens DSM 4134
CGTTAGTGTGCCACGAAGTGGTACAAATCCAATGGGTGTAAATCCCAACAGGGCAATTGTCTGTTCACCCTGAAGAAGACTGGACAGTATGCAGCGCGAGCTGCCCGCTGGAGCTCTGGAATTCGAATAATCAAGCCGTAATGCTTTACGCGTGAACCCGATATTAGCTTCGAGATAGCTTAGCCTGTAGTTTGGGGAGATTGTTGACGATATCGAACCCTGTCACACTGAAAGGATAAACAGTCATATGAATTTCAGTGAACTACCGGAGTAATAGGGATGGCGTGATTATAGATGGATTTGTGGCAAACGTGGGAGATCTTCTGTTCTAAAAGGCTGGCAACCTTAAATGTCTGGATATAAGTAGTACGAAGTTTTAGGCAGGAATAGAAGAAGTCGGAGGAGCCCATATTACCAATGACACCTGAGACAACATAACTCAGATCAGGGAAGGGGCTCTACTTTAGCAAAGCTTACAATGAAAAACAGAACGACATGTATTGACGAGAGTCTATTAGCACGTCCGTCGGAAAGCGACGAGAGAGTTCGTGTTTTACAAAGGAAGCTATATGTTCGAGCCAAGAGAGAAAAAGGCTTCAAAGGGTATAGTCTGTATGATAAGATATGTCAGGACTATTTTCTATTGACGGCCTACCATCGAGTAAAACACAACTACTCAAAAGGTGTAGGAGTAGACGGGCAAAGTTTCGCTGCGATTGAGGAAGGCGGAGTACTGGATTTCCTCACAAAGATCCAGCAAGACTTGCAAGTCCGACGTTACCGCTGCAGTCCTGTTCGGCAGGTGCTGATCCCCAAAGAAACCAAAGGAGAATATCGGAAACTAGGCATTCCCACGATCCGGGATCGAGTGGTGCAGATGGCCGTTAAGATGGCTATTGAACCCCTATGGGAAGCCGATTTTTGTGAGACCTCTTACGGTTTTCGTCCAAAGAAGAGCGCAAGAGATGCTATAAGGCAAGTAAAGGAGAACATTTATGCAGGTCATAAATTTGTTTATGACGCAGACTTATCAAAGTACTTTGATACGATCCCGCATGGAAAGTTATTCAAGCTCTTAAAGCAACGCGTTAAGGACGGAGGGATACTGGATCTAATCCAGCAGTGGTTGACAGCTCCAGTACAACTACTGGATGGTACACTGGAAAGCAGCAAAGAAGGAACACCACAAGGTGGCGTCATCTCACCTCTGCTGTCCAACATTTACCTACACGCATTTGATAGGATTGTGAACAATCCAGATGGAAAGTTTGCCAGGGCAGGCATCCGCATGGTGCGCTATGCTGATGACTGGTTGCTCATGGGTAAGTGGTACTTCAGTAAAAGTATATTGAGGTACATCGATCAGATAATGAGCAACATGGGGTTAAAGCTGAATAAGGAGAAGACCAGGCTACTTCACATTAACAAGAGCAGTCTATTTTTCCTTGGGTTTGAGTTTCGGAGCATTCCATCAAAGTTTACATGGAACCACCGGAACTATACCAACATACAGCCGAGCATAAAGTCCAGAAGCAAGCTGTTTTCTGTACTCAAAGAGCTATTCAGGAAACGCAAGCATTGGACAATAGAATGGATCGTATGGAAGCTTAACCCTGTACTGAGAGGATGGTTAAACTACTTTTCTATCAGTAAAGTCAGCCACATATGGGACACCATAAGGGTGATTAAACAACATCTGTCTTACAAGCTCTACAAATGGATGAAGGGTAAAGGTCGAAAAGCGCATAGGAAGCTACGCCAGCGACCCTACGAGAATCTGGTTAAGTTTTATGGCCTGCTAGATCTGGAAGAATATGCGCGTTTAAAGACACTCTCAAAAGCTGAATAAGAATGCTATCGGTAAGCCGTGTGAGGGAAAACTTCATGCACGGTTTGATGAAGGGGGCGCTGGCAGTTCTATTTCGCTATATTTATAGCAACATGTAGGGCTGTCAGGCTCTACTCTAC
>NZ_QREG01000053.1 GCF_003386095.1 Marinoscillum furvescens DSM 4134
AAAAAAAGGGACAAGTCCTCTGTACGCCCGATGAGGGGAAGTACTAGCTGAGCGGCAAGTGTATTGTCTGTGAAGACCTGCATGAAGGAAGCCGAAAGCAAAGCACTGACCTGATGTACAAGAACTACATAAAAGGCACTCTGTTTGGGTAAGGAGGCGCATATCTCCAAAGCCCAGTGCTCATACGGGAAAATAGAGTGTAGATGTAGCAGGTATAAGTGTGAAGGTATTTGCGCATTACCCGGGGATACCTTGGAATGGATTCGTCTTCTATGTGCCAAGGAGTCAGCAGCGATCATAGTAATTCAGGACTATCTGGATGAAGGATCAAACTTAATGTTAAGACCTATGGGTTTATTGTTAACGTCTACGGAAATAGGAGCAGAAGCTGACTTTGAGATAAGTCAGACTTATTGGGGAGGTATTACTCGGAAAGTGGGAGGTATCCAATGAGCGCGTCAAGCCGGACGGGGAATAATAGAGACAAAGGTCAGGAGTCGTCAAAGCTCATGGAGCAGATAGTTAGCCGAGAGAACATGACCAAAGCCTATAAGCGAGTACTGACAAACAAAGGAGCTCCAGGAGTAGATGGCCTGGAAGTCACAGAATTGAAAGGTTACTTGCAAGCGCACTGGTCAGCTATCAAAGAGTCATTGTTGGAAGGGTCATACTATCCACAAGCAGTAAAACAAGTATCTATCCCCAAAGACGGGGGCGGAGAACGTTTACTGGGAATACCGACGGTAGTAGACCGAATGATCCAGCAAGGCATTCACCAAATCATCAATCCTTTATACGATCCTGAGTTTTCCGAATGGAGTTATGGTTTTCGGGAAGGCCGCAATGCCCAACAGGCAGTGGTACAATCGAGAACCCATATCCAGTCGGGGAAGCGATGGGTAGTAGACATGGATTTAAGTAAATTCTTCGATGAGGTAGATCATGAACGACTGTTATCTAAGCTAAGGAAGAAGATCGTGGATCGACGCGTAATCCACCTGATCGACCGATATCTTAGAAGCGGGGTGATGATAAACGAAGTTGAAGAAAGACGGGTCAAAGGCACACCTCAAGGCAGCCCTCTGTCTCCACTGCTGTCCAACATAGTTTTAGACGAGTTGGATAAGGAACTGGAGCGTAGAGGCCATAAGTTTGTTCGTTACGCTGACGACTTCCAAATCTACGTTGGGAGCAGGCGGACAGCTGAACGGGTTATGGAAAGCCTTACAGGTTTTATAGAGAATAAGCTGAAGCTAAAAGTCAATAAGACCAAAAGTGCCATTGACCGACCATGGAAGCGAAGTTTTCTGGGATACAGCTTTACTTCCCAAAAGGACAGTAAACTACGAATATCACCGGAGAGTATACAACGCTTGAAGGGTAAATTGAAAGAGAAATTTAGACAAGGTCGTGGACGTAATCAGCAGAAGTTTATAGCCGAAGACCTGAACCCACTATTGAGAGGTTGGATAAACTACTTCTCAAAGAGTGAGGTCAAAAGGTTTGCCGAAGCAATAGACGGCTGGATAAGGCGTCATCTCCGCAAGATCAGATGGCGACAAATGAAACGTCGATGGACACGTCTTCAAGCTCTGATGAATAGAGGGCTATCGGAGGAGCGAGCAGTACAATCCTGCTTCAACCAAAGAGGCCCTTGGTGGAATAGCGGGGCAAGCCATATGAATCAGGCTTATCCCAAGAGCTATTTTGATAAACTTGGTCTGGTAAGCTTGCAAAACGAGCTAAAACGATACCATCTATGAATTAACATTAAGAACCGCCGTATACGCAACCGTACGTACGGTGGTGTGAGAGGGCTGAAGTAAAGAAGAAATCCTTTCCGGGTTTCCGAAGGTCTAAAAGTCTCCTTTACTTTGCTCTACTCGAT
>NZ_QREG01000054.1 GCF_003386095.1 Marinoscillum furvescens DSM 4134
GAAGAGTCACCTCAGTTAAGCTAATTGGCCTTTTTGGCCAGGTTGTGTGCTAGAGCTAGTAATCCAGCCTCTATTTCAACCTTGTCTAGTCCCTTCAGCCTAAACCTTCGGAAGCCCCTATTGTGCTTAATGGCTCCAAAAGCAGCTTCAACATCACAGGGTCTTTTGGATCTGTGTTTTAGACCCAGTTCAGAAGTGAGATTTTCTCTCACCAATTTTTTATGCCGCCTGATGTTATGGTTGATTTCTACAATCCGATTGCCTTTAGCCTTATAACAGGAGCCTCTCAACGGGCATCCATCACAGTTTCTGGCCTGATATCGTGCATAAGTTTGTGCATAACCTCCGGATGTTTTTGATTTTCGATCCTCTATCCGATCCATTGGCTGTCCGATTGGACAATACAGTTTGTCCTGCTCTTCATTGTAGAATAAATTTTGTGACTTGAAAGGGTCTTTCTTCCATTTCTTTGATTGCTCTTTGTGGAAATAGCTGTACTTCACATAGTTATCAATATTTTTCTCTTCCAGATAGTCATAATTTTCTTCACTACCGTATCCGGCATCTGCACAGATGGACTCAGGATAGGTGTTATATAGATCTTTAAAGCGTTCTAAGTGTGGCTTTAGGGTAAGTGTGTCGGTTGGGTTTTGGTGGATGCTGTAATTGAGGATGAACTGGTCTGAGGTGCTAATTTGCCAGTTGTAGGCTGGTTTTAGCTGGCCGTTTAACATATGGTCTTCCTTCATTCGCATGAAAGTGGCTCCAGGATCAGTTTTGGAGTAACTATTCCTGTTCTCTCCCATAACCGTCTCTTTTTCGGTGTATTCGTCAAGCTTAGCTGGCCAGTTCTTTTTGGCGTAGTTCAGCTTTTGTTTGACCTTCTTACTCACTGACTTGCCTTCCAGAGCTTTGTCAATCTTCTCAATGGTCTGGACTACCTTCTCACGATTAATTTCTTTAAAGTCTGGCTTGGCCTCATCGGCTAATTCTTCTTCAGCCAACTTTTGAGTGTAGTCCCATAATTCATCCAGTTGTTTAGCTATACGCTCTTTACTGGTCTTAATGGCCCGACCCCATACAAAAGTGTATTTATTGGCACTGGACTCTATTTTTGTTCCATCTGTATATATGTTTTTGATGCTAACTAACCCTTCTTCTACTAGTAATTCTACCACCTGACCAAACACCTGGCGTAAAGCATCTTTCAGTCGCTCACTTCTAAAACGGGCAATCGTGTTATGATCGGGGCGGTTCATCGCTGACAACCACATGAAGTGTACGTTCTCCTTCAGGGCTGCTTCCATCTTTCTGGATGAATAGATGTTACTCAAGTAGCCATAAACTAGTACTTTGAGCAGCATTCGAGGGTGATACACCGAGGTGCCCCCAGGCTTGTACTGCTTTAGTAAGGGCTCAATATTGATACGGTCGATTACATCATTGACCACCCGTACCGGATGGTTCTCCTCAATCAATTCCTCCAAAGAAGGAGGAAGCAGCATTACTTGATTGGGTATGTAATCTTTAAAGACTAGATTTGAATTAATTGGCACACGACTAATTTAAACAATTAGTCGCAATTAAAAAGGCCGAGAACTTCTTGAGATCTCGGCCTTGATTTTTTTTCAACACAAAAAAGAGGATGCCCTTTTGAGACACCCCCTTTT
>NZ_QREG01000055.1 GCF_003386095.1 Marinoscillum furvescens DSM 4134
TCCTGTTTTCCGCGCTGGGTCAGTCAGTTTGAAAGCCGAACATTTTCATTAGTTGCTTTTGCGGTTCTCCTTCTGTGAAGATCACGCTTTGGATGTTTTTTGACTTGGGAAGGCGCACATTTATCTGATAGATAGTTTTCATTAGCTCAATGGCTGTTTGAGGACTTATATCAGATTTTTGCGCCTTGAGTTGTCTGTCGAGCTCTTTGTAGACTTTGTAGGAGCAGAAAGCGACGATAAGGTGTGCCTCTATTCGCTTTGGCAAACGATGGTAGATCGGTCTTACGCGTAAGTCTGTTTTAGATATTCTAAAAGCCTTTTCGATTTGCCAGAGTTCATTGTACTCAGCTACTACTTGTTCTTTGGATAGTTTGCTGTTTGTCAGGTAACCTTTTAAACCATCCCACTGCTGATCAGCTCCGAACTTCTCATAATCTATAGAGATATTGACTTCTCCTTGTAGTTTGAGATACTTATTGTATCCTCTATTATTAATGTGCTGTTTACTGAGCTTACCACTTTTAAGTTTCTGTTCTATCTTCTGCAGGCCTTTTTCTCTGTTTCTACGGTCTTTTTTTGCTCTGGAGGTAGTGTGGGTAACGATCAGTCTATGACCTCCTGGATAGTCGAGTAAGGCACTCTGCCCGTCTTTTAATTTAAGAGCTAGTACCTTGTCTTTAATGGAGGTGCTTTCGTTTTTCAATCTAGCGCCAATGATAAACTCATAACCACGTTCACTGAGGTATTCAAGGTTCTTTTTTGACATCAAACCTGCATCGGCCACTACAATGAGCTTATCAATCTGAAAGGTTCGTTTAAAGGCTTCTAATACAGGTACCATGGTATGACCCTCAAACTGGTTCCCTTCAAACATCTCAAATGATAGGGGGTAGCCATTGGTGCTTACAAGTAAGCCTAGAACGATTTGAGGGTGTTGATGCTTTCCTTCTTTCGAAAAACCAGTTTTACGTAAATCGTCTTCATCACTGGCTTCAAAATAGAGAGTGGTCACATCATAGAAGACCACAGAGAGACTACCTCCCAGCAGTGTCAAGGTATGATTATAACTAATCTGTTGTAACTCTTGCTTGAAGTTAGCTTGAATCTTATCCAGATAGCGATAGATCTGATCTACACTGACTTCCAGATTTTGATAACGGAGCAGGTATTCACAGGTTTTAAGTTTGCTCAGCGGAAATACCAGTCTGCTAATAACCAGGTGCCTGAGCATATCATCACCAACTTTAGAGAATCCGATCTCATCATAAATTTTACCGAGAATTAAAGACGGACCAACCAATAATACCTTGTTAAGTCCGTTTTTCAAGTTTTCAACAAAGTGCTCATCTTCTACAAAACCAAAAGATAACGATTGCTGACCCGTGTAGTTGGCCAACCATTCTTTGGCTTGATTCATCAATTCCTCCACCTTAAGAGGGTCTGAGCTGGAACCTATAGTTTTGACCAGACGATCCTTGGGCCCCGACGTATCAATAATCTGAACACTGATTTTGCCACTGGCATTTTGTTTTTGACGTATAAACACGCCTACAAATTACGCTGGGTCAGTCACTTTTCAAGTAAAAACCTTACTCAAAAGCCAGAAACACACTTTTTAGTATGAA
>NZ_QREG01000056.1 GCF_003386095.1 Marinoscillum furvescens DSM 4134
CATCTTATCCTTCGATGTATCCAGCTACTCAATCGCTTAAGCCTGCTTAGCATCTTTGCGTTTCTGAAGTAATTGAGCCACCCCCGGAGCACCCTATTGAGTTCCTTGATCATCTGATCAAGACTGATACCCCGTTTTCTGCGGGTGACCTTCTTTACCTTCTCCTTAAATCGTTGTTCACTTCGTCTACTCAGACCCAATTTACCATCCCACATTATTGAATGTCCCAGAAAATTGAGCTGATAAGGCCTACATACCCGGCTTTTGTCCTTATTCACCTTCAGTCGAAGGCGATTCTCTATAAAGCTGGTAATTGATGAATAAATCCGCTCTGCTGCCAATTGGCTCCTCACTAGAAGGATCATATCATCCGCATAGCGCACAAAGCGGTGGCCTCTTCGCTCTAACTCTTTGTCTAGCTCATCCAATACGATGTTGGATAGCAATGGAGATAAGGGGCTACCCTGAGGAGTGCCACTTATCCGTTGGTTCTCTAAGCCTCCCATTAGTATACCTGACCGCAGAAACTTGCCTATCAGCTTCAGTAACCGCTTATCTGATATACGTCTTCCAAGCAACCACATCAGTCGATCATGATTCACCTTGTCGAAGAATTTCTCCAGATCAAGGTCTACTACATAATTGTATCCTTCCCTCACGTACTCTCCAGCTTGGGCTAAAGCCTGATGGGCATTTCTACCCTTACGGAAGCCATAACTGTGTGGTGAGAAGATAGGATCGTAGCGTTTGCTTAGTTGCTGGGTTATAGCTTGTTGAACCAGTCGGTCTTGGACTGTTGGTATGCCTAGTTGGCGTACGCCTCCACCAGGTTTAGGAATTTCCTTTCCTTTAACGGCCATTGGCTCGTAGCTCCCTTTCTTCAGTTGTTCGATTAAACTCTGATGGTTGCTGGAAAACCAATGTCGGAGTTCCTTGACGGTCATACCATCTCCACCCGGTGACCCTGCGTTCTTTACTACCTGCTTCAACGCTGCAGTAAGATTCGATAGACTGCATACCTTATCCATCAAACCTCTCGTCAAGGCTCGTTCTTCTTCACACGCTGATAGCCACTGCTGACTTACCTTGCCAGTTCGTTCACAGAATACGTCTGAGCCCTTCACTGGAAGGCTATCCTTTTCCCATTCGTCTAATAGACTCATCTGAGATCCCTGATATTTTCCTGTCTTTAACATGGCTATTACAGGTTGTGAAGCGACTGCTCCTTGTTCAAAGATTTGGCCCTTCCCTAAGGTGGGTGTTAACCACCCTCAGACAGTACTATGGCCGCTGCTGACTTCCTGACCAACTCTCGCTGGTAGGATCTCCCATGGTAAACTTTCCTTCTTTCCTGTGGACTTGCCAGATTTACCTTGTCCGGTTACGGATGGATATTGGGCGTCACCTTCCAAGGCAGGCTTACCCCCAGACTTAGGCCTTGTATCTGGTTCCTGTTCGTCAAATCCACATTTTGCCTTAAGCTTCCTTTGGATTCCCAATTACTCAGGACACCCTTGCCTTCAGCTAACGATTCCACTCCATCTGGGCTCGTTCGGGACTTGGTT
>NZ_QREG01000057.1 GCF_003386095.1 Marinoscillum furvescens DSM 4134
CCGGCATATTTGTCAGCCTTTTCCTGAAACATCTTTTTGACCGTCTCATAGTCCAGTTGCTCCAATGCTTGAAGTAAAGCTGTTCGCTCTTGCTCATCAAACAAGCTCAGGGTCAGCACCAGCAAGTCAGGAATGCTTTTCAGTTCATCCACTGCCCCGTCTCCAAGGCCGGCAGTCAACGAATTCAGCTCAAACGGATAGGTATCTGTTTCTACCTCTGTGTTCCACATCGGCACTGGCACCTTGATCTTTGCAAGGGTTTCTTTGGTCACTTTCACTACCCACATATCCCTCTCAAAGATGTTAAGGGTAGGTTCTGGCTTCTTGGTCAGATCGCCAATGGCATTTGGATTGTCAATCGATTTGTCGATATGCTGGTCCCTGATCGCCTCAACATCACTTTGCTGATAATCTAAAGAGATGCTTTCTCCACTGTATGTAGTTTTGCCCGTTGGGTAGTTGAAAAAGTCCTCCTGATAGTAGAACTGCTTTTTGTAACCATCCGCTGATTTACCTAGCAGCAAGTGGACTTCTTTCTCAGGAGTGAAGGAATCTTTCAGTTCATCAAAAGTGGCCTCATCCAGAACGGTCACTTTGGAATCTATATCCTGGTTGTCTTTGAAATCAGCAATGGCAACTTTGAGTTTTTCCTTTTCTTCTTCAGGCAAGCCAATGAAGTCTTCAAGTTGGTCACCTTCCTGGTTTAATGTTTCAATCGTCTGCGCCAAAAACTCTTTGATCTTGGCAGCTTCTTCTTCCATTGCCAATTCTGCAACAGCAACATTTTCAAAAGGTGGGTAATCATCTCGCACCTCTAGTAGCTCCTTGAAACGATTAGTAGCTCTCGCAATTAGAATGTTTATCGTAGAAATATTGTCCGGTGAGTAGCGGGGAGCTATCTCCGTGATCGTTAATGAACCATTAGCAGCATTTAAACCAAAGCTTACTCTAAACCCATTAAAGGTTACATTCTGGCCTTTATAAGTCAGGATAATTCCACCGGAGGTAAGTTCCGTTTGCGCATCTTCTGTCGGAATTACATCTATTTCTGATCCCTCAAAAAGTGCATCAAACATAGTGGCTGCCACCATCGCCCCATCCTCTTCGTCATCAAACAGGGTCACTACGCTGGCTGGGTCGTGGACATGGTCCCACTGGTACTTGTAGAGCTTTTTGTCTTTCTCCCCTGCTGGGGAGTAGTCCATCAGGTTATCGGTCTGGCCTTTGGGAAGGCCCTTTTCGCTAAAGGTGTGCTCGAGCCTAAACACCCCATGGCCCAGCTCATGGGCGATGGTGGTGATCAGCTGGTCAGTGCTCTGGCTTTCGGTAAACACAAAGCCCCACTGCTTCTTGCGGGGCATGTAGCCCAGTTTGCTGGCGTTCTCCGCTTTGGCTACCAAAAAGACGTAGTAGGTGTCTTTGGCGCGCTGGTGTTTGGAGCGGAATGCTTTGATCAGGGCGTTCATCTCCCCGGT
>NZ_QREG01000058.1 GCF_003386095.1 Marinoscillum furvescens DSM 4134
CGAGAAAAGGGCTCCATGAAGCTGGATCACAAAGCAGGTCACGAGATGTTTGTTGACTTTTCCGGCAAAAAGCTATCTGTAGTAGATAAGCAAACTGGTGAAATTAAAGAAGCAGAAGTCTTTGTAGCTATCCTTCCCTGTAGCCAATACACTTATGTGGAAGCCTGTAACAGTCAAAAGCGAGAAGATTTTCTCACCTGCCTGGCTAACGCATTAGCGTTTTTTGGAGGAGTGCCTAAGGCTATTGTCTCTGACAACTTAAAGTCAGCAGTGACCAAAGCCAGTAAATACGAGGCTGATATCAATCGATCACTTAAGGAGTTTGCACTGCATTACAATTGCGCAATAAACCCTACCCGCAGCTACGCACCACAGGACAAGGCATTGGTAGAAAGCGCTGTTCGCCTAGTTTATCAACGGATATTTTATCCCATCCGACAAATGACCTTCTTTAGCCTCACAGATCTCAATACAGAGGTCAGTAAACAACTTCAGATTTATAATGACCTGCTTTTTCAGCGGAAAGAAGCCAGCCGTAGAGAACTATACCAGTCATTGGACAGAGGCTACCTAAAGCCCTTACCCAACAACCCGTATCAACTAAAAGATTACTGTAGGGCCAAAGTGCAGAAGATGGGGTATGTCTACTTCTCACCTGATAAAACCTACTACAGTGTTCCGTATCGTTATATAGGCAGTCAGACACAAATCCACTATACTCAAGATTGGGTTGAAGTTTATCACAACCATCACCGCATAGCCAGCCATCACCGTAATCCGGTGAAAGGAGCCTATATCACCGATAAAAACCACCTTAGCAGTACTCATAAAGCTTACTCGCAGTGGAGTCCCAGCTTCTTCGAGAAGAAGTCCTGCAAACATGGTGAAGCTGTGGTTAAGTTTATGAAAGGCCTTTTCACCAATGCTGATTACCCTGAAATCAACTACAAACGAGCAAACGGAATCCTTCAATTGGGCAGTGATCATGGTAGTGACCGGCTCAACAAAGCCTGCAAGCGAGCCTGTGACCTGGGAGAATACAAATACGGGCTGGTTAAAAATATCTTACTCAACAAACAGGAAGAACTAGATCTGGATTTTGACCAGATGGACAAGCAGGCTCCACACATCCCGGCGCATAGTAACATACGAGGGGCTAATTACTATCAATAACCATTAAATACATTAGAATATGAACAACGCACAAACATGCGAAAAACTACGTGCCATGCGACTGCAAGCCATGGCTGAGCTACATGAGCAACATCTTGCTTCCAGTCAGCAAACATCGATGACCACAGATGAGTATCTGGGCTTGCTCACCGATCATCAATGGGAAGCCCGACTGCATCAGAAGACTAACAGGCTGCTCAAACAAGCCCACTTTAAGCAACGAACTACACTGGAAGAGATTAATTACTCCCAGCAACGTAACCTGGATAAAAACATGTTCCAGCGACTTGCTACGCT
>NZ_QREG01000059.1 GCF_003386095.1 Marinoscillum furvescens DSM 4134
GGGAAAACTTCATGCACGGTTTGATGAAGGGGGCGCTGGCAGTTCTATTTCGCTATATTTATAGCAACATGTAGGGCTGTCAGGCTCTACTCTACCAGGGCATAACTGCAATTCGCATGGGAACTTGGAGTGAGAAAATAAAAGATAACGACACAACTCTAGACATCTACACTAAATTTTTCGAACGTTACAACGCTGGTGAGAATCCTACTTCCGTATCGAAGGAAATCAGGCGTGAATTCCAAGAATACTTCAGCGATTCAGATGATCGTAATAATTCGTTAATTGGATTGGCACTTGCTCAGTGGGAGACGAAATCTCTTGAACCCGAACTCCTGCAAAACATTGTTGATTTGATTTCTTCTGGTGATGACTTGAAGGTCTGGAAAGATTTAGGTGCTAATGAAAAGTCACTTAAAAAGCGACAAAAGGAACTTGAAAAATTCTTGACCTTAATCTCTAATGAAAGGCCAAAAGCAAAGCGCAGAGTACGGCCAAAAATCGAATTCTCTGCAACAGAAATTCTCAGAACCATATCTCCTGACAACCAAAAGGAGCTTGTGGTTCAAGACGAATACTCGAACGGAGAATACATTCACACAAGCGGAATCATGAACTGGTTTTCAGGAGGTGGTGCAGGCATATTCTATCACAACAAAGCCAACAGCAAACTTACCGCTAACTGGATTGATACCCAGAACATAGTACTAACTCATGAGCCGCGATTGAACTTTAGCAAGAAGGAGAACAAGGCATTCTTCAGTGGTGATGAAGTGCATTTCAACTATCGAGAAGGATAAAACGGCCCTGTAACAAGCGATATGGCGAATGGCCAACAGAGCTACTTGATACTTCTGTGCAACTCGACCGTGAAGCTGCCCATTCTGCCAGCTTCTGTGCTTCTAGCTATTTTCATCTTTCTGGATTTTGACTTGTAGAACGCAGTGCTTCGTAGATGCCGTTGTAGGTGTTGGGCAGTTTCACTATTTTAGCTGTACTTGCCAACTGTGGGGTGAGTCGCGTAGGCACTCAAACCGATAGTTGGTCGATAGAAAAAAATTGCTCAACGTAGAAATGAGAAAACAAATAATATTTTTAATCGTAACTTTTTCACTTACAGCATCTGAACTTCTCGCTCAAGAAAAAATTATAGAAATCAAAATAGGAGGACTTTCAAGTAAGGACTTTAGCTCAGATCCGGAATATAACACAAGTAAAAGTCTTTTATCTTTCCCTATGGGTGGCGTTTATTTCTACTCCAAAACAAATGACAACTACTGGGTTACGTATGGCCTTGAATACCAGAAACTCGGGAATGTTTACAACTATTACACTGGTTTTAACAATGAACGAAGTATCCCTTCGGTGTTGAGCGTGTAGTGTAAGTTTTTGATTTTAGTTATGGGGTTGTTGGCAGTAGCTTGGAGAGGTCATTTACCTTGGTATCTG
>NZ_QREG01000060.1 GCF_003386095.1 Marinoscillum furvescens DSM 4134
TGCCGGCCTTTAGGTTTACAATCTATTGATATTCTAAGACTACTACTATTATCCACATGAGGGGGTTCTAGGGGGAGACTCATAATTTGTGAATAGTGTGGATAAGTATAAATTAGGAAAAGAATGGGGTGAACTTTCTTGCCGGCCAGGTTAACGACCTATTGCCTGTATCAGTCCCCACTCTTTCCAGGATTGCCCGTCAGAACCAATTAGAATTTTAGGTTTCGAGGCCTTCTAAAGGTGTTAGTTTGGGCAATTCATTTTATCATTTTAAGACATCCAAGTTATGAATTTTAAAGCGTTTATCGGTATTGATGTAAGCAAATCCCATCTGGACATTTCTATTTACGGCGAAAATATCCATTGCAAACTTGACAACAATGAGAGGGGTTTTGAGGAAATGATCGAATGGGTTTGCAAGCACACCCACTGTTCATTAGAACAAGTATTGTTTGCCTTTGAGCATACAGGATTGTACTCTCTTTCTTTATCTATTTTTCTTAATGAGAACCAATACGTTTTCGCAGTAATTCCAGGACTGGAGTTAAAAAGATCTTTGGGTATGAGAAGAGGCAAAAACGATAAGGTTGATGCACGGGCAATCGCCGAATACGTCTACGAGAAACGGGAAAAGATAAAGCCTTATGTTATGCCAGATAATCGACAGTTACAACTCCAAAGGTTACTATCATACCGTGAAAGGTTGGTCAAAGAGCGAGCTGCTTTCAAAGGGCGTTTTAAGGAATACAAGTCAATCCTCAAAAGAGACGATCATCAAGTCCTATTTGCTTCGCATCAAAGAATGATTGAACTCCAAAATGAAGAAATTAAAAAAGTAGAAGATGAACTCTATCGACTCATTGAAGAAGATCCAGAGTTGTCAAATCAATTTAAGCTGATCAACAGTATTAAAGGGGTGGGACCTCAAACAGCTCTGCTTATGATCATACTCACCCAAGGGTTTAAATCGTTCAATGAATGGAGAAAGTTCGCCAGTTACTCAGGAATTGCTCCTTTTCCCTATGAGTCAGGAACAATGATACGAAAAAAGAAAGTTAGCCATTTAGCCAACAAAAGAATTAAAGCTTTACTAACCTGTTGTGCAGGAACAGCCATCCAGTTCAACCCTGAAATGAAATTGTACTATCAACGTAGAATAAGTGAGGGTAAAAATGAAATGAGCACTTTAAATATTGTCAGAAATAAGCTCTTGTCCAGAATATTTGCTGTTGTTCAAAGAGGTACACCATATGTTGAAACTTATAAGTTTGCAGCTTGATCAAAAATTGCACTCATTTTATTTGATTAAGTCTTAGAATACAGGCAGGCAGTATTTATTTGT
>NZ_QREG01000061.1 GCF_003386095.1 Marinoscillum furvescens DSM 4134
TGAACCTGCTACATTTGACTGGACAGTAAGTTAAGCTCGTAGGAGTTAAATTTACTGATAATGAAAAGAGAAAGAAGACACTTCGATAAGGAGTTTAAAATGATGGCAGTGAACTTGTGTTTATCAGGGAAGCCAACCAGAGAAGTAGCCGATGAGCTTGGTATCAGGGTTGAGCTGGTCACTCGCTGGAAGAGAGAATATCATCAATACAAGGAAGGGAGTTTTTCAGGTCATGGCAATGTAAATATGACCGATGAACAGAAAGAGATCGCTAGGCTAAACAAAGCATTGAGGGATGCTCAAGAAGAACGTGATATCTTAAAAAAGGCAGTAAGCATCTTCTCCAAGAACGACGGGAAGTTTTCAAATTCATGAAAGCAAACCAACATAAACATTCCGTTGAGAAGATGTGCCGGGTATTTAAGGTGAGTCGAAGTGGCTACTATAGTTGGTTGCAGTACAAGCCTTCCCATAGGGATCTACAGCGAGAGCGGCTCTTGCTAGATATCAAGGAAATCTACTTGAGTAGTAAGCAAAGGTACGGCAGCCCCAAGGTGACCGACGACCTTCATGATATGGGATGGAAAGTATCCCGGCAAAGAGTAGCCAGGATCATGCGTGCAGAAGGCATTAGAAGCATTGTGACCAAGAAGTTTAGAGGAGTAACAACTGACTCAAAACATTCATTTCCAATAGCCGAAAATCACCTAAAGAGAGACTTTCACGCCAATCGACCTGGGCAAAAATGGATATCCGATATCACATACATCCCTACCAGGCAAGGCTGGCTTTACCTGACTATTGTAATGGACTTGTACGACCGAAAGATCATCGGTTGGTCGCTAAGTACAACAATGACTACACAAGCCACTGTAATGACAGCTTGGAAGATGGCAGCTAAAAACAGGTCAGTATCTCCAGGGCTACTCTTTCATTCAGATAGAGGAATCCAGTACGCAGCAAATGCTTTTGCTGATCACATCAGGCAAAAAGGAGTCCGACAGAGTATGAGTCGTAAGGGAAATTGCTGGGACAATGCTGTGGCTGAAAGTTTCTTTAAAATACTCAAGTCGGAAATGGTCAGGCATGCTAGCTACCAAAGTATTTTTCAAGCCAAAACCGATTTATTCGAATTCATTGAAATCTGGTACAACAGAAAAAGAAAACACGCCTATCTAGGCTATAAAACCCCTGAACAGTTCGGGGAAACTAAATATTCAGAGTGCGCTTAACTAATTGTCCACTTTTTTGTAGCAAATCCA
>NZ_QREG01000062.1 GCF_003386095.1 Marinoscillum furvescens DSM 4134
ATGGTACTTCCTGCCCACCTGCCTAGAGAGGAAGAAGTACTAGAGCCAGAGGATAAGCAGGACAATGCCGAAAAGCTTGGAGAGGCGATCACCGAGATTCTTGAGTATACTCCAGGTAAGGTCTATGTAAAGCGGTACGTACGTCCAAAATATGTACAGCCTACCCAGGATGAAGATACAAAGCAAGTACTCATAGCTCCATTACCGACTATGCCGATACCCAATGGCAATGTAGGCGCAGGGCTATTGGCACACCTACTGATCAGCAAGTACGTAGATCACCTGCCTTTTTACCGACAGGTGCAGATATTTAAACGTGAAGGCCTGAAACTAGCCGAATCTACGATCAGCGGATGGTTCAAAGCAGCCTGTAAACTGCTAGATCCCCTCTATTATGAGCTCAGGAAGGAGGTGCTGTCTAGCGGCTATTTGATGGCCGACGAAACGCCTATCCCGGTTCAGAGCAGTAACAAGCCGGGGGCGACACATACAGGTTACATGTGGGTTTACCGTTCTCCGGAAAAAGGCATGGTCATCTTTGACTATCAGCAAAGCCGTGGAGCACAAGGGCCAGAAGGTGTGCTGGAAGGCTTCAGTGGAGCCTTACAAACAGACGGTTATGCGGCATATGATCGTTTTGACAAAGCATCAGGAGTCACCCTGCTTGCCTGCATGGCACACGTGCGCCGTAAGTTTGATCAGGCAAAGGAAAACGACTCCAGGCGATCTGAATATGCTTTAGCTCAAATACAGAAGCTTTATGCCCTGGAGCGGCAGTGTAAAGAAGAAAACCTGAATACAGACCAGGTAAAAGCAGCCAGACAGCAATATGCTGTTCCGGTGCTCACAGCCATGAAGGAATGGATGGAACAGCAATGTCCAAATGTGGCTCCAAAAAGCAGCATAGGCAAAGCGCTCACCTATGCCCTGAAGCTATGGCCCAGAATAGTGCGTTATACTGAAAATGGCTCTTGGAACATCGACAACAACCTGGTAGAGAACAGCATCAGGCCAGTAGCCCTGGGTCGTAAAAACTATCTCTTCGCAGGGTCTCATGACGCAGCACAGTGGGCAGCCGTGCTCTATTCATTCCTTGCCACCTGCAAGGCCAACGA